>NZ_PDNV01000009.1 GCF_002849615.1 Pollutimonas nitritireducens | reverse complement strand
TCACGCCGTGCATATGGTTTCAGGAACTTCGAGAATTACCGCATGCGAGTCTTGGCTCAATGCGGTTGGAACGGTGTGATCAACCGTGTCTGATGGATGCCCATCCCCCGATAATGGGGAAGAGCCTGAATTCTTTGGCGGAGCGGACGGGACTCGAACCCGCGACCCCCGGCGTGACAGGCCGGTATTCTAACCAACTGAACTACCGCTCCGCAACGGTGTACTACTGATGCCAAATTAGAAATCTGGCGTCCCCAAGGGGATTCGAACCCCTGTACCCACCGTGAAAGGGTGGTGTCCTAGGCCTCTAGACGATGGGGACCGGACAAAACAAGCTGCGCAGTATAGCATATAAAAGCGCATGTACCGCTGTTTTCACTACTTTCTTCGTTAAGACTGGTGGAGGTAAGCGGGATCGAACCGCTGACCTCTTGCATGCCATGCAAGCGCTCTCCCAGCTGAGCTATACCCCCGTACTGGCTTGTCTAGCGAAGAAGCGAGATTATGCACTATATTTTTAATGTGTGCAAGTCAGGCCCTGGCTTTACTACTTGCAGGTTCAATTGGGCGAAAAAAAAGACCGATCGAAGTATAGCGTGCATCATTATACGTGCAGAGACTTCGACGCGGTTGCTCGCTGTCGCAATACGAAACCCAGCAACAGTATCAGACCAATCCAGGTCAGGACTGGCACATTGCCCCAGCGCACATAGGGCGTATAGCCCGACATGCCCTGGACTTCCACGTCAAGGACGCCCGGAGTCATGGGCAGGAGGGCGGCGCGCACTACGCCCTTGGGGTCGATCGCCGCTGTCATGCCGGTGTTGGTGGCCCGTAGCATTGGGCGTGCCGTTTCCATGGCTCGCATGCGCGATATTTGCAGGTGCTGGCGTAGGGCCCATGAGTTCCCGAACCACCCCAGATTGCTTATATTGACCAGTATCGTGGCACCGGGACCGTGGGTGTCGCTGTCACGTACCGTCTGGAGGATTTCTTCTCCGAAGACATCCTCATAGCAGATGTCCGGCGAGATCATTTGACCTTCAATGGGGAACAAGGCCTGTCGAACAGCACCGCGATTGAAGTCTCCCAGGGGAATCTGCATCGTATCGACAAACCAGCGAAAACCTGGCGGTACGAATTCGCCGAATGGAACCAGGTGGTGTTTGTCATAGCGCATGTCTGGGTTGCCCGCCAGCAGGGTCTCAATGGGCGTTTGAGCGTCAAAACCAATGGCGCTGTTCGTATAACGGTCCAGACCCTGGCGCTGATCATGCAATGGCACACCCATGAGGATCCGGGCATTTTGTTCGCGGGAAATATCGAGCCATTGCTGCCACAGGCGTGGCGCTACCCTATCCTGGAACAGCGGCACGACGGTTTCCGGAAGCACGATCAAGTGGGGGGCGCTGTCGGCTTCCTTGGGGGGAAGCCTGGCCAGCTCCATATAGGTATCAAGGCCGCGTTGGATCAGCTGCGGATCAAATTTTTCCGATTGTGGAACGCCGCCTTGCACCAAGCGCACGATGATTGGCGCTCCGTGTGGCCTTGCCCAGGCGATGTGGCCCAGTGCGATTCCCAGCAGCCCAATGATGATTGCGCAGCCCACGCCTACGGCGGCCCGGGCGTCATTGCCGGTATCTTTGGCGCAGGCCAGCAAGGCAATGGCGGCCGAGGCGAATGACGCAAACCATGCCAGCCCATAGACGCCCAACAGCGGTGCCCACCCAGCCAGCACGCCTTCCACGTGCGCATAACCCACGTTGAGCCAGGGAAAGCCGGTAAACAGCGTACCGCGCAGCCATTCGGCGAAAGCCCAACTGGATGCCCAGACGGCGGCGATTAACAATTGCCATGCGTAGCTGGATGTTGCATGCAAATGCCGGCCGGAGAGCCATCGCGAGAACGCTGCCGCGCCCGCGATAAACAGCGCCTCCACCGCGGCCAGCAGTACTACGGCCGTACCCGCCAGCCAGGCGGCCATGCCGCCGTATTCATGCATGCTGATATACAGCCAGTAGAAGCCCAGCGCAAAGTTCGCCAGTCCGAATAGGAATCCACTGAGGGCCGCCTGTCCCGGCGACCCGGATTTGAATACACGGTACGCCAGGAAGGCAAGGCTGAATATCTGAACAAAAGGCAGGGACCACGCCGGCAGTGGCACAGGCGCGAATGACAGCGCATGAATGGCGCCAAGAAGCAGCAGCCAGGCATATTGCCGGCCGAAAAAACGTAGTGAATTCAAGTGCTTACTCGTTGGCGTTGGAGGGCGCGATGGGGTCAGGGTTATCGAGCTGGATATGCAGCCACAAGGCGCGCTTGGCATCGGCACCCACGACAGTGATATTGAGCCCCTGGTGATTGATGCTGTCGCCGCGCCGCGGTATGCGACCAAGTTCGGCTGCCAGCCAGCCGCCCAGAGTGTCATAGTCGTCGTGCGGCAAGTCGGTATTGAAGCTGCGATTGAATACCGATATTTCCGTTATCCCCATGGCGCGCCAGCTATTGGTGCCGGTCTGAAAAATGGTTTTCTCCGCGTCCTCATCGTACTCGTCTTCGATTTCGCCGACGATCTGTTCCAGCACGTCTTCCATGGTGACAAGACCCGAGGTGCCGCCGTGCTCATCGACCACAATCGCCAAATGGTTGCGGCTGCTGCGAAAGTCGTGCAGCAGTACATTGAGGCGTTTGGTTTCTGGAACGAACACGGCGGGCCGCACCAGAGGACGCAAGTCGATCGCTGGGTTGGTGATGGACAGCAGCAGGTCTTTGGCTAGCAATATGCCGACAATATTGTCGCGGTCATCTTCGTAGACGGGAAAGCGTGAATGCCCGGTTTCGATGATATCCGGAAGGACTTCAGCCAGTGGCTTGCTGACATCCAGCATATCCATTTTCGAGCGGGGAACCATGATGTCGGCAACGGTCTGGTTGGCGACTTCAAGGGCACCCGAAATCATGGCATAGGATTCGCCATCGAGTACGTGACGGTCGTGTGCCGCTTCAAGCAGAGTCTTGATATCGTCGCGGTCTTCGGGCTCGGATGGCCTCATGAACGCAGTGAGACGTCCAAACAGGGATTTTGATGAGGTTTTAGCCGGTCGAGGCTCGGCGTCGGGTGAGCTAGGTTCTGACATTGTCCAAGGGACTGGTTATACGGAGGTTTAGCATAACCGAAATTGTAGTTTGAGGCGCAAGGCCTTATGGCCGGTAGGGGTCGGATATGCCTATCCTGCCGAGGATATCGATTTCCAGCGCCTCCATTTTCTCGGCATCAATGGCGTCAATGTGGTCGTAGCCCAGGGCATGCAGTACACCGTGCACGGTCAGGTGCGCGGCATGGCTCAGCAATTCCTTGTTTTGTTCAACGGCCTCACGGTGCAGTACGGGCACGCACAGCACGATGTCGCCGCTGGCGGTTCCGGATGGGTCGACGCCATATTCGAAAGTAAGGACGTTTGTGGCATAGTCGCGGTCACGGTAGTCACGATTCAATGTCTGGCCCTCTTCCAGATCGACCAGACGCAAGGTGAGCACTGCCGCTGTAAAGGTGGGCGGCAGGTACCCCTGGTTGCCGGAATTGCCCGTGCCGGCAATTGTTCGCGCCACGCCATTGACGGCCTGCCGGACCCACCGACGCAGCCGCCAGCGTGGCAGCTCTGGAGCTTGGGTGCCATACTGGATTGCGAGGGACAGCAGTGGATCAGGCGACATGGTCGCCGGCCTTTTCATAGGCGTCGACGATACGCGCGACCAGTGGGTGTCGCACGACATCGCGGCTGGTGAATCGGGTGGTGGCTATGCCTTGTACCGATTCCAGTACCTCAACGGCATTGGCCAGACCGCTGAGTTGCCCGCGCGGCAGGTCGACCTGCGATGGATCCCCATTGATAACCGCCTTGCTGCCGAAACCGATGCGGGTCAGGAACATTTTCATTTGTTCGGGGGTCGTGTTCTGGGCTTCATCCAGAATAATGAAGGCATGGTTCAGTGTGCGGCCGCGCATATAGGCCAGGGGAGCAATTTCGATAGTCTGTTTTTCAAAAAGACGCTGGACGCGTTCATAGCCCATTAGATCGTACAAGGCGTCATACAGGGGACGCAAGTACGGGTCGACCTTCTGCACCAGATCACCAGGCAGGAAGCCCAATCGTTCACCGGCTTCCACGGCCGGACGCGTCAGGACCAAGCGTTGCACGGTTTCGCGTTCAAGCGCATCGATGGCGCAGGCCACGGCGAGCCACGTCTTGCCCGTCCCGGCCGGTCCTATGCCGAACGTGATGTCGTGCTGTAGGATCTGATTGAGGTATTCGCGCTGGCGCGGCGTACGCGGGCGCAGGTCCGTTTTGCGGGTGCGCAGGCTCAGGCTGCGATCTTCCGGCGTTGCGGGTTCAGCCACTGCTGGCGAGGGAGCGAGGTTCTCGGCGACTCTCTGGGGAAGCCCGGCGCCCAATTCAACCATGCCCAGCTGGATGTCATCGATTGACAAGGCTTTATGAACGGCGCGCTGATGGAACCACTCCAGTGCCTTTGCCGCCGCCTTGGCTTGTTCGCCGGTTATGGAGACGCGGTCGCCGCGGCGATTCAGAACGACATTCCAGCCCTCGGCGATCTGGCGCAGATTTTCGTCCAGTGGACCGCACAGATTCGCCAAATGCGTGTTATCACCATCCAGCCATACGGTCATCGGCCCTTTGCTGCGTGCGGCTCGAGTCATGCTTATCATTGCTCCTGCGGCGCGATCGTGACGATTTCGCCCTTGAGTGTATTGGCCATGGTCTGTACGATGCGCACGTCCACCATTTGTCCAATAAGACGCGGCTGCCCGGCGAAGTTGACGATGCGGTTGTTCTCGGTGCGCCCGGACAATTCGTTGGGGTCACGTTTGGATGGTTTTTCGACTAGTATGCGCTGGATCGATCCCACCATGGAAGCGCTGATTTGTGCCGCCTGGTCATTGATCAGCGCCTGCAAACGGTAGAGACGTTCAAGCTTGGTTTCCTTGGAGGTGTCATCCTGCAGATCGGCGGCGGGCGTCCCCGGCCGACGTGAATACACGAAAGAAAATGACTGGTCGAACCCGACATCGCGAATCAGCGTCATGGTTTTTTCAAAATCTGCTTCGGTCTCGCCGGGAAAGCCGACGATAAAGTCCGAGGATAAGGTCAAGCCCGGCCGCGCGGCGCGCAGCCGGCGCACGATGGACTTGAATTCCAGGGTGGTATAGCCGCGCTTCATTGCCGATAGAATCTGGTCGCTTCCCGCCTGGACCGGCAGGTGCAGGAAAGGAACCAGCTTGGGCAATCTGCCATGCGCCTCGATCAGGCGGGTTGTCATTTCTTTGGGATGTGATGTCGTATAGCGTATGCGCTCGATGCCCGGAATTTCGTGTACATACTCCAGCAGCATGGCAAAGTCGGCAATGCTTGCGCCTTCGTTCATGGGACCGCGGTAGGCGTTCACATTCTGGCCGAGCAAGGTCACTTCCTTTACGCCTTGGTCGGCAAGGTCGGCGACTTCCACCAATACGTCATCGAATGGACGTGAGACCTCGGCGCCGCGAGTGTAGGGCACAACGCAGAAGCTGCAGTATTTGCTACAGCCCTCCATGATGGAGACGAACGCCGTCGGTCCGTCCACACGGGCTGGAGGCATGGCATCGAATTTTTCGATTTCTGGAAAGCTGATATCCACCTGCGAACGGCCGGATTTGCGCCGCTGGGCGATAAGGGCGGGCAGGCGGTGCAGGGTTTGCGGCCCAAAAACGATGTCCACGTAGGGGGCCCGCTTGACAATGGCTTCACCTTCCTGGCTGGCCACGCATCCTCCTACGCCTATGATCAGATTGGGATTCAGCTGCTTCAGATGTTGCACCCGACCAAGGTCGGAAAAAACTTTTTCCTGGGCTTTTTCGCGCACCGAGCACGTGTTGAACAGAATAATGTCGGCTTCTTCGACGTTCTGGGTCACCTCGATTCCCTGGTCTTCGTGCAGCACGTCCACCATTTTGTCCGAGTCGTACTCGTTCATCTGGCAGCCGAAGGTACGGATGAAGAGCTTGCGGGTTTCGGCGGCGGGAGCCGTCGCCCGGCTGATGTCTTCGGCGGCTTCAGGCTCCGATTCGGGTTCCGTGGGAATCAGGAACTGGCCGGATACGAAGGTGGGCTCGGTGGGAGTCAGGAACTGGATCGAGGCGACAGGGGTTTCTGCGCTTACGGAGGTAACGCGTTTGATGGTGGTTTCTTGCATGATAGTGCCGTGACGGGTGTAGATCCCGGGGGCTGAAATTTAAACCCTAGATTGTACCTTTACTGGGCGTTTTGGCTTTGATTTTGCTATCTGCTGGTTTTCTGCAAGGCATCAGGAACGTGGCGGTTCTCTTGGGCATCGCTGTATATTCCGTTGACGCCGCGGGTGAGGCAGGGACGTTCGGGGCACTCGGGCGAGCCGGATGCGAAGGACGCCCGCGTAGGCGCGAACTCCCCAACCCAAACGAAAACTGCCGAAGGATCGAAGATCGACCCATCGGCAGCATACCCCCGTTGGCCGCAGGCCAACACCAAATTAACCTAACTCAGCGCTCGGGTCATCCTTCTTAGGCGTCTTGATCATGTCTTCGCGTGTCACGCCCAGCCACATCGCGATTGCTGCGGCAACGAACACCGAGGAATAAATTCCGAACCAGATACCGATGGTCAGCGCCAGTGCGAAATAGTGCAGCGACGGGCCGCCGAAGAACAGCATGGCCAGCACCATCATCTGCGTTGAACCGTGAGTGATCACCGTACGCGAAATCGTTTGCGTGATCGCGCTGTTGATCACCTCCTTCACGCTTGCCTTGCGCTGCTTGCGGAAGTTTTCGCGAATCCGGTCCATGATGACCACCGACTCGTTCACCGAGTAGCCCAGCACGGCAAGGACACCCGCCAGCACAGGCAGCGAGAACTCCCACTGGAAGAACGCGAAAAAGCCAAGGATAATCACCACGTCGTGCAAGTTGGCCAACACGCCGGCCACAGCGAACTTCCATTCGAAACGAAAGCCCAAGTAAAGCATGATCCCGATGACGACACTGAGCAACGCCATCAGGCCATTGTGCACCAGTTCCTGCCCCACTTGCGGACCCACGAACTCTACCCGGCGCAGCTCCACATCGGGATGCTGGGCCTTCAACGCGCCAAGGACAGCTTCACTTTGGGTGCTTGATGTTTCTCCGGCGCGCAAAGGCAGTCGGATCAAGACATCTTGTGAGGTGCCGAAGTTCTGTACCTGGAAGTCGGAATAGCCGAGTGAGTCGACGGCGCTGCGGATTTCCTCCACTTGCGCAGTTTGCGCGTAGTGGGCCTCCATTACCGTTCCGCCAGTGAACTCGATGGATAGGTGGAATCCACGCGTGGCGATAAAAAAGACCGCTGCAACAAATGTAAGAAGGCTGATCAGGTTAAGCACCAGCGCGTGGCGCATAAACGGAATGGTGCGGTGGATGCGGAAAAATTCCATGTTCTTTCTTGCCTGAATGGGGGTAAATGGGCGGCGCTCAGGGCGCCGCGTTGAGGCTTAATCTTGCTCGGGTTTCCATATCTGGCCAATGGAGACCGTTTGCAGTTTACGTTTGCGCCCGTACCATAGATTCACCAGGGCGCGTACGCCCACGATGGAAGAGAACATCGAAGTCAGTATGCCGATGCAATGCACGACCGCGAAACCTCGCACAGGTCCCGTACCGAAAGCCAGGAGCGAGAGGCCGACGATCAATGTGGTCAGGTTCGAGTCCAGAATCGTGCCCCAGGCGCGCTCGAAACCAAGGTGGATTGCCTGTTGTGGGGGCAAGCCTGCCCGAAGTTCCTCACGTATTCGCTCGTTGATCAGTACGTTGGAGTCAATAGCCATGCCGAGGGTCAATGCGATGGCGGCAATGCCGGGCAGAGTCAGGGTGGCCTGCAGCATGGAGAGCACGGCCAGCAGCAGTAGCACATTGAATGCCAGTCCTAGCGTCGAGAAAACGCCGAAGAGGCGGTAGTAGACAATGATGAACACGGCGATGGCGATAAAGCCGTAAAGGGTCGAGTAGAAACCCTTGGCAATGTTGTCGGCGCCCAGGCTTGGGCCTATGGTGCGTTCTTCGATGATTTCCATCGGCGCTGCCAGCGCACCGGCACGCAAAAGCAGCGATGTATCGGCGGCTTCCTGTGCGCTCATGCTGCCTGTAATCTGGACCTGACCACCCGGGATTTCGCTGCGTATCACTGGGGCGGTAACGACCTGGCCTTTGCCTTGCTCAAACAGGACGATGGCCATGCGCTTGTTGATGTTGTTGCGCGTGACGTCGCGGAAAATTCGCGAGCCTTTGGAGTCCAGTGTCAGGTTTACCGATGGCTGCTGGGTTTGCTGGTCGCGTCCAGGCTGCGCATCTTGAAGGTTCTCGCCGGTCAATATGACCTGGCGCCGCAATAGCAAGGGACGCCCATCGCGGTCGGTATAGCGTTCGAGTCCGAAGGGTACCGTTCCGGCGTTGAGTGCGGCCATGGCAGTGGGTGAATCATCCACCATGCGGATTTCGAGCGTTGCGGTGCGGCCCAGGATTTCCTTGGCCTTGGCCACATCCTGCACGCCGGGCAATTGCACCACAATACGGTCTACGCCCTGTTGCTGGATGATGGGCTCGGCCACGCCCAGTTCGTTGATCCGATTATGCAGGGTCGTGATGTTCTGTTTCAAGGCATTGGTTTGCACCTGCGCCATAGCAGTATCGGTCAATTTACCGGTCAGGAAGAATTTACCGCCGCTGTCGCCGCTGTTGGTAAAGACCATGTCGGGCATGGCGCGACGCAGCTCACTGGCAGCAGCGCTGCGGGCGTCGGCACTTTCGAAGGTCGACACGATGGACAGATCATTGCGATCGATGCTGCTGACGGGGGATTTCGCTTCGCGCAAGGTACTGCGAGCATCGTTGGCGATCGAGTCGTAACGACCGGTGAGGGCGCCGTGCATATCGACCTGGAGCAGGAAATGGACGCCGCCGCGAAGATCGAGGCCGAGGTACATGGGATGCGCACCCAATGCCGTCAACCAATTGGGTGACGCGGGCAGCAGGTTCAACGCCACCGTATAGTCGGGATTGGAAGGGTCGGGATTGAGCGTCTTTTCGATCAGGTCTTTGGCTTTGAGCTGGACATCGGTGGATTCGAAACGGGCGCGCACCGTACCTACCGGACCGTTCTGTTCGAAATAGGCGCTGGTAGGCGTGATATTGCTGGATTTCAGTATGTCTTCAACCCGCTGCAGCACTGTTGTGTCGATCTTGACAGTTGACTTGGCTCCGGCCACCTGCACTGCGGGGGATTCCCCGAAAAAGTTGGGTAGCGTATACAGAATGCCAATTACCAAGGCGACTGCTACGGTGAGGTATTTCCAGAGAGGATAACGGTTCATCGTCGGTCAACAACTAAAGCGGGAATGGAGCCCCGGACTATCGTCCGGGGTACGCAGATTGAATCAGAGCGCCTTGATTGTGCCCTTGGGCAAAATCGACGTTACCGCTGTGCGTTGCAAGACGGTTTCGATAGGCTTATCGGCCACGGTGCTGATTTCGATGGTGACATAGCTGTCGCTGACTTTGGTGACCTTGCCCAGCAGACCGCCCGTGGTGATGACTTCGTCGCCCTTGGCAAGCGCCGCCACCATATTGCGGTGTTCTTTCTGACGCTTCATCTGCGGACGTATCATCAGGAAGTAAAGAATGACGAACATAAGGATGATGGGCAACATGCCCATCAGGGCGTTCTCACTACCGCCTGCAGCAGCTTGGGCAGTGACGAGATTCAAGGTGTCAATTACGGACATCGGGTGCTCCTGAGGTGTTTGGGTAACTTCGCATTGTAGCGATATCTTGTCTATTCGATACCATGTGCCCGGTCTCGGGCAAATTGCTCGCGCCATGATTCGAAGTTGCCCCCGGCAATGGCATCGCGCATCTCTTGCATGATGGTCAGGTAAAAATGCAGGTTATGGAGCGTGTTCAGGCGTGAACCAGTGATTTCATTGGCGCGCTGCAGATGATGCAAATAAGAGCGCGAAAAATGACGACAGGTGTGGCAAGAGCAGGATGGATCAAGCGGGCGCGTGTCGTCGCGGTAGCGTGCGTTGCGCATCTTGATGTCGCCGAAGCGCGTAAACAGCCAGCCATTGCGCGCATTGCGGGTCGGCATGACGCAGTCGAACATGTCCACGCCGCGGCTGACGCCTTCCACCAGATCTTCGGGCGTGCCGACACCCATCAGGTAGCGGGGAGCATCGGCGGGCAGGCGCGGTGCGACGTGGGCCAGCACCCGCATCATGTCTTCCTTGGGTTCGCCCACCGATAATCCACCGATGGCGTAGCCTTCGAAACCTATGTCAACAAGGCCTGCCAGTGATTCGTCGCGCAGGTCTTCGAACATGCCGCCCTGCACGATGCCAAATAGCGCGTTCGGATTCTCCTGCTCGTGGAAGGCCACGCGCGAGCGCTTGGCCCAGCGCAGCGACATGCGCATGGACGTCGCTGCCTCTGCACTGGTCGCGGGACGCCCTTCTATGGTGTAGGGCGTGCATTCGTCAAAGACCATGGCGATATCCGAATTCAGCGCGCGCTGGATGCGCATGGACTCTTCAGGGGTCAGAAACAGTCGGGCTCCGTCGATGGGCGAGGCGAACTTGACGCCTTCTTCGGTGATCTTGCGCATGCCGTGCAGGCTGAACACCTGGAAACCGCCCGAATCGGTCAGAATGGGCTTGTTCCATTGCATGAAGCCGTGCAGGCCGCCGTGCTTTTCCATGACGTCGGTGCCCGGACGTAGCCATAAATGGAAGGTATTACCCAGCACGATTTGCGCGCCGACCTCCTCAAGTTCGTGGGGCAGCATCGCCTTGACGCTGCCGTACGTGCCTACCGGCATGAATATCGGAGTCTGTACCACGCCATGGTTTAGCGTGATTTGGCCGCGGCGCGCCGCGCCATCGGTGGCCAGCAGCTTGAACTGTAAACCGGTCATTGCTTTAAGGGGTTTCTATGAACATGGCATCGCCGTAACTGAAAAAGCGATACCGGGATTGAACAGCGTGCGCATAGGCGCGCTGGATGGGTTCCATGCCGGCAAGGGCCGACACCAGCATAAGTAATGTCGATTGAGGCAAGTGGAAATTGGTGAGCAGGGCGTCTACCCACAGGAAGCGATAGCCCGGTGTGATAAAGAGGCGGGTATCTCCTTCGACCGGAGCTGCCGGCGTCGTGGCGTCGGCCTGCAATGCGGCGGACTCCAGCGCGCGCACGCTGGTCGTGCCGACGGCCACCACGCGGCCTCCCGCGTCACGGGTCGCCTTGATCAGTGCGACGGTCTCGGGTGGAACACTATAGCGTTCGGCGTGCATGACATGGTCGTTCAGGTTTTTGCTGCGGACGGGTTGGAAGGTGCCCGCGCCCACATGCAGCGTGACAAACGCCTGAGCGATACCCTGCGCGGTCAGTTGTGCCAGCATGGCTTCGTCGAAGTGGAGGCCCGCCGTGGGAGCCGCAACGGCGCCAGGCTCGCGCGCATATACGGTTTGATAGCGCTCATCGTCCTGCTGAAGGGCCGCGTGCTCGATATACGGTGGTAGCGGCGTAGCGCCATGCCTGTCCAGCAGATCCAGTACGCGATCGGGAAATTCGACGTCGAAGAGCTCTCCTTCACGGCCACGGACTGTCGCGGTGAACGCGTCGGCCAGAATCAGCTTGCTGGCGGGCTTGGGCGATTTGCTCGCCCTGATATGGACCAAGGCAGTATTTTCGCCGGTAATGCGTTCGACCAGGACCTCCACCTTGCCGCCGCTTGCCTTCTGTCCAAGCAAGCGGGCCTTGATGACGCGCGTGTTGTTGAACACGAGCAGGTCGTTGGGGCGCAATAGCTGCGGCAGGTCGATGAAGTGGCGATCATGCAGGGCGCTGGCCCGATCCAGATGCAGCAGTCGACTTTCGACCCGTCTGGATGTGGGGGATTGGGCAATAAGTTCCTGTGGCAGTTCGTAATCGAACTGGGAAAGGTCAAGGCTAGGATTCACGCGTGGGGTCTTTGAATAGGGTGCGATGTTTGGCACCCGGGTGAGTTTCTTGCAATATTTTAAGCTGTTGCGCCAGATTTATGCCCGAAGGTCATGTCGAGTACGGCTTCTTTGGTTATGCTGGTGCTTTTTCGGGGAACGAAGCATCATGTCCATGTTGGCGTCGCGGCAGTGGCTATCCTGCCTGAAGATCGGCCGGTCGCAATACACGAGGGCAATGATCGGGATTATCGCCGGCCTGTTCACCGTGCAGGCATCGGCCCAAAGCAGCTTGCCCGCCGACCTCGAGAAATCCTGGCGCGCCACTCGATTGCCTGACAGCGCGATCTCGTTGGTCGTGCAAGAGATCAATGGGCCGCGCCTGATTTCCCTGAATGCGTCCGAGCCGCGCAACCCGGCTTCCGTAATGAAGATGGTGACCACGTGGGCCGCCCTTTCGGGCCTCGGACCAGACTATACCTGGCGCACCGCGTTCCATGCAAAAGGAGGCGGCCAGGTGGATGCGCAGGGCAGCCTGATCGGACCACTATACCTGAAGGCGGGGGGAGACCCCTTGCTTACCATCGAAGAACTTTGGGGCTTGCTGCGCGAATTGCGGCTGCGAGGCATAAAAAACCTTGGCCAGGTCGTCGTCGATCGCTCGCGGTTCGGCCGTGTCACCACGGACCCGGGTGAGTTCGACGCAGCGCCCGATCGACCTTACAACGCAAGCCCGGATGCCATGATGGTGGGGCTCGGTGCCGTACGCCTCTTGTTCCAGCCCGACCGGCAAGCACGCAAATGGGTGCCTATCATCGATCCACCGTTGCAAGGCATACGCATCAATGGCGATATCAAGTGGAGCAATGTAGCGTGTCCTGGGTCGCCATCGATTGCCACACAAGTGGTACCCGCTGGTGGAAATATGGTCGTCAATGTCAGCGGGACGGCAGCGGGTTCTTGCGGGGAATTCAGCGTCTATCGTCTGGCATTGTCGCAACCGGAATACTTCGCCGCTTTGTTTCAGATGCTCTGGAAGGAGCTCGGCGGCACCCTCGCAAAGGGAATAATCGAGGGCAAGGTGCCGTCAAACGCCGAACCCGTCGTATGGCACGATTCGGAAAGCCTGGCCGACACCATTCGGCGGATCAATAAGCAAAGCAATAACGTCATGGCGCGGACGCTGCTTCTGACTTTGGGTGCCGAGCGCACAGGCGCGGGCGCCACGCCTGCGACGGGTGCGGCCGCCGCGCTTGCTGTTTTGAACGAGCAGAATGTCAATACGCGGGGATGGGTCCTGGACAATGGAGCCGGACTCTCACGCGAAGGGCGTCTGACCGCTGAAGGATTGTCCGACATGCTCAACGCCGCCTGGCGTTCTCCGCTCATGCCGGAATTCGTTTCATCGCTGGCCATCTCCGGCATCGACGGCACCGTGCGTCGCCGCCTGCGCGCCGATGAGGTCAAAGGCATGGCGCACCTTAAGACGGGCACCTTGCGCAATGTGCGCGCCCTGGCAGGCTACGTTCTGGGAGCCAGCGGCAAACGGTATATCCTCGTGAGTATTGTCAATGATGAGCGTTCTACCGCGGTGCGCGCCTTCGACGATACGCTGGTCAGTTGGCTGGCCGCGCGGTAGTGCCTCATTACACGTAATTTTTGCAGGAAGTGCCATGCCCATACATGAAATCCGTCACCCCCTCATCCGCCACAAGCTTGGCCTGATGCGCCGTGCCGACCTCAGCACAAAAAACTTCCGTGAAATGGCGCAAGAAATTGCCGCCTTGCTGACCTACGAAGCCTCCAAGGATCTGCCTCTCGAACCCGC
Source organism: Pollutimonas nitritireducens (assembly GCF_002849615.1). Classification (GTDB taxonomy): domain Bacteria; phylum Pseudomonadota; class Gammaproteobacteria; order Burkholderiales; family Burkholderiaceae_B; genus Pollutimonas; species Pollutimonas nitritireducens. The sequence goes on along the minus strand of NZ_PDNV01000009.1, from coordinate 216,274 downwards.
GACCATCGAAGGCTGGTGCGGCGCCGTCGAAGTCGAGAAGCTGGCAGGCAAGAAAGTGACTGTGGTACCCATTTTGCGCGCCGGAATAGGCATGCTCGATGGCGTACTCAGCCTGATACCCGGCGCCAAGGTCAGCGCGGTGGGTATCGCACGCAACGAAGAAACGCTGCAGGCGCAAGCTTACTTGGAACGGCTGGTGGGCCAGCTAGACCAGCGCCTTGCCCTGATCGTGGATCCCATGCTGGCGACCGGCGGATCGATGGTAGCCACGATCGACCTCCTCAAGAAGGCCGGGTGTGTCAATGTCCGTGCGCTGGTGCTGGTGGCTGCACCGGAGGGCATTCGGGCGGTCGAGCAACGTCATCCCGATGTACACATATATACGGCATCCATCGATAGCCATTTGGACGATAAGGGCTACATCATTCCCGGGCTCGGGGATGCGGGCGATCGTATTTTCGGTACACGACAGAAAGACGCCTGATCGGCGCAGCGCTTGACGCAAACATTTCTAATGTTTGCTTACCAGCGCTTGTGTTTTGTTGAGGACGGCCATGGCAAATACGGTAGTATGGTATCGACTCAATCACCACAGGCGATGTCCATGCGTTTTATACGGTATACGAGCTTTGCCGCGCTGATGATGGCGCTGGCGCCCGCCGGCGCATACGCCGGTCTGTGCGAAGCGCCCTTCATGCACGATGGCGGAGAAGTGCAACTTAGCGGATCGGGAGGCATGCAATTGGGCGCCGACCTGACTTTTTCCGAAGTGCGCAACCAAGATGGCAACGCTTGCCAGGCGCGCGTTCAGGGCACGGCCACGTACGGGCTTGCAGGACTTCCGCCCGGCAAGTCGGCGCTGGACTACTGGATGTCGATCAGCAACGGCAAGGCGACTTTCGAACGCCAGGACGCCCAGGGAAAACGCGAACCGGTAAGCGGGAAATTCGATCTTCGCATGTTGGGTCTGTTTTCTTATGGCGAACCGATCTCCAAAGCTGGTCAAACCTTTCCAGCGATGCGTTTTCAGATCAATGTCGACCAGAAGGCCGTGCAGGCACAGCCGGTGGTGGTCAATACCGGTGTCAAGACGGTAGGCGAACGCCAGACCATACAAACCGCCTCCGGGCATCAATCTTGCTGGCCTATCCGATATACGCGGATTACGGATCCCACCCAGGCTTCGTTCAGCGGGTTGGTACTTCCCATTCCGGGCATGACATCTGCTGTGACGGACTGGTTCTGCCCAGATTCGCACATGGTCATGAAGCAGGAAAGCCAGCAAGGTGGAGTGGCGTCTGTGGTGGAAGTCACCAAACTCCGCTAGTATGTACAAGAACTGATTGATTGCAGTATTAGTTTCATTCATCCACTCTCGATTAGGAGCCTTACCATGGTGACAAAGCAAGATCTATCCAACAAAGAAGAGCAATTCATCGACAGCGTAAAGGAAAGCCTTGACGATGCCGAGAAGCTCCTTAGGGAAGCTGCTTCAGCAACGGGCGACAAGGCAACCGAAATGCGTGAAAGCGCCATGCAGTCCCTGCGCCGTACACGCGAAGCTCTGTACGACACACAAGACGTCCTGATGGAACGTGGCCGTCGCGCGGCGCGGGTCACCGATGACTACGTTCACGATAACCCGTGGCAGGCCATCGGCATGGCCGGTTTGGCCGGTGTATTGATTGGCGCCCTGATCTGCCGTCGCTAACACACTAATAAAGGGCAAATTATGGCGCTCCGACAATCCGTTGGCGAACTGGCATGTACTCTATTGTCAATTGTGCGTACACGCCTTGAATTGCTATCGCTGGAAGCCGCAGGGCAGAAGGTGCATCTCATAGCAATTCTCGGTATGGCGTTTGGAGCGCTGCTCTTTCTTACCTTGGCGGTTCTCGTTTTTTCGATTGCCGTGGCCCTGTATTTCTGGCCGACAGAGCAACGATATGTGGCTTTAGGGCTTCTTGCGCTTTTCTATGGATTGCTCGGTATCGGCCTTTTTCTGGCCGTTCGCAGCAAACTGTTGTTCGCGCCCATGCCTTTCGCTGCTACCGTCGACGAACTTCGCCGCGACCTCAGCCTGCTCGAGCGCCTTCGCGAGCCATCGACATCGGTTCGGTCTCCCGATATTCCAGCGCGCAAGGATTTTCCATGAAAAAGTCGATGTCGCCGGCCGACAGGGCCATGCAAATTGAACTAGTCCGGGCGCGTGCAGCGCTTGAGCGACAAAGTCTGGGTCGCGGCGTCAGTGAACTGAGCCATTCGCTCACACCCTCGGCGCTCATGAACAGTTTCTTTCCACGACTTACCTCCAGAAAGCCTTCTGACTGGCTTTTCAAGGCTTTGACGCTCGGTCGGCAATACCCTTTGCTTGCATCAGTCGCTTCGGCGGCTTTCAGCCGCGTCGGCAAACGACGCCGCTTATGGCGCATCGCCGCCGGTTTGCTGCTTTCCTGGCAAGTCGCCCGCGCCATGAAAAAATAGTGCGGCCCGCCTCTGCGGCGAGCCCGGTTTCTACAATCCCAGTCCCTGCCACATGGCGTCGACACGTGCTTTGACGTCGACATCCATTTGTATGGGTGTGCCCCATTCACGCTGCGTTTCGCCCGGCCACTTGTTGGTTGCATCCATACCCATTTTTCCGCCCAGGCCCGAAACCGGCGAGGCAAAGTCCAGGTAGTCGATGGGCGTGTTCTCGACCAGCAAGGTGTCGCGTACCGGGTCCATGCGGGTGGTCATGGCCCAGATAACTTCCTTCCAGTCCCGGGTATCGATGTCGTGATCAACCACGACAATGAATTTCGTATACATGAACTGCCGTAGAACGCTCCAGATCCCGAACATGACTCGCTTGGCGTGGCCGGCGTATTGCTTGCGTATCGATACCACGGCGAGACGATAGCTGCAGCCCTCCGGGGGAAGATAGAAATCAACGATTTCCGGGAAAGTGCGCTTCAATATGGGAATGAACACCTCATTCAGCGCCACGCCAAGTATGGCCGGTTCGTCGGGCGGCTTGCCGGTGTAAGTGCTGTGATAGATCGGATTGCGGCGCATGGTGATGCGGTCGACCGTGAACACCGGAAACCAGTCTTTCTCGTTGTAGTATCCGGTATGGTCGCCATAGGGCCCTTCGAGCGCCATCTCATAGCTGGCGTCTTGCGGGCCGGCATTGCCGGATTCCACCGTGGGTTTTACCGCGCGCGGGTCAGAGGAAGGCAATATGTGTCCTTCCAGGACTATCTCCGCATAGGCGGGTACGGACAAATTGCTTCCGATCGCCTTGGTTACCTCAGTCCGCGAGCCGCGTAGAAGCCCGGCAAACTGATATTCCGACAGACTGTCCGGAACAGGGGTCACCGCACCCAGTATCGTGGCGGGATCGGCACCCAGGGCAACGACTATCGGGAAGGGCGTACCGGGATTGCTTAATGCGTGGTCCCTGAAGTCCAGGGCGCCGCCGCGATGTGACAACCACCGCATGATCAGTTTGTTGCGGCCCAAGAGCTGCTGGCGATAGATGCCCAGATTCTGGCGTTTGGCGTTTGGGCCGCGCGTAACGACCAGCCCCCACGTCAGCAGAGGGGCGACGTCGCCTGGCCAGCATCGCTGCAGTGGGATCTTGCCCAGGTCAACGTCTTTGCCTTCCAGTACGATTTCCTGGCATGCTGCCCCCTTGACCGATTTGGGGCTCATATCCCACAGTGCGGCTTTAAGCATCGACACTTTGGCGAAGGCATCGCGCAGACCGCGCGGCGCTTCCGGCTCGCGAAGTGCCGCCAGCAATTCACCGGTTTGGCGCAGTGCCGCTATATCTTCCGCGCCCATGCCCCAGGCCACGCGCCTGGTTGTCCCGAACAGGTTCGTCAATACGGGGATGGCAGCTTGGGAGCCATTATGCATGGGACGCTCGAAAAGCAGCGCCGGTCCTCCTGCGCGCAGCACGCGGTCGCTGATCTCGGTCATTTCAAGGTCGGTGGAAACGGGAGCCGCCAGGCGCTTGAGTTCGCCTGCGCGTTCAAGCTGCGCGATGAAGTCTCTTAGATCACGATATTTCACAGAGTTTGCCAATCCGGTTACATTGATACGCGAGGCTAAGGTTAACATCCACTTTGGTAAATCGATAGAAAGGGGCGTAATGGCGGCCATGGGTTCCGACAATTTGGTAAGCCGATCGGCCCGTGGGCTCTTGTATCAGTTCGGCGAGCTCGCTCACGTCTGTGCTGTCTACCTGGGCATTGCGGCGTTGGTGACTCTGGCATTGACGGTAACGGTACCCTCGATGCGCGAACAAGCGCGCCAGATCCATGCGGCCTTGGTGTTTGTATTGCGGCCGGACGGCATCAAGGGCGATCTCTTTGCCAGGCTCGATTCCGCGCGCAATCCATTTTTCTTTGATGCGCAGGGTTTGCTTACCGATAAGGAAACATCCGGATTACCTGCTGTCATACCGGTCGTGCCGGAACCTGCGCTGTCCGCCGTACCGTTGCCGGGCCAGCCGCCAAGGGCCAGGCCTGCCGATCCAGCATCGGGCAGTCCGACCAATTTCAGCAGGGCGCTGAGCGCCTCGGTGGCTGGACAGGCGATCAGCGGAGTCACATCGGCCCAGGCACAGGCCTTGCGCAGCTATATTGCCAGGAAATACAAAATCGCCCACAGTGTCGCGGGCGCTTTGGTCAATACCGCATTCATGGTGGGACGCGAGAGCGGCCTGGACCCCCAGTTATTGCTGGCGGTCATAGCGATCGAATCACGCTACAACCCTTACGCCGAAAGCCACGTTGGTGCCCAGGGTCTCATGCAGGTAATGACGAGTGTCCATAAGGAAAAATTCGACGCGTTCAACGAGGGCACCATTGCCGCACTCAATCCCATCGCCAATATCCGGGTGGGCGCCCAGATACTGGGCGACTGCATCAAGCGGCGTGGCTCCGTGACGGCTGGGCTTGCCTGCTATGTTGGCGCCACGGGTCCCAGCGATGGTGGTTATGGCGCCAAGGTGCTGGCCGAAAGGCGCCGCATCGCACTGGCCTCCGGCATACCCGTCGGGCACTAGGTCCCTACCTGCCCAGGAAGTGTTCCATGCGCTGCACGGCTTCTTGCAGACGGTCCAGCCCGGTCGCGTACGAAAACCGCATACTGTAGGACGAGTGGGCCGGACCGAAATCGCGTCCCGGTACGGCTGCTACACCGGCCTCATGCAACAGGCGCCGCGAAAACTCATCGCTGTCATGACTGTGCTGGCGAATGTCCGCATAAATATAGAATGCGCCGTCGGGCTTGGCGGGCACATGGAGGCCCAGCCGCTCCAGTTCGGGTAGCAGGTAGTCGCGCCGCTGCTTGAAAGATAAGCGCCGGTTCTCATAGATGCGCATGACTTCGGGTTCGAAGCAGGTGATTGCCGCGTGCTGGGCCAGGGATGGTGCGCATATTGCGAGGCTGGCAGCCAGCCTTTCAATGGTCGGTACGATATGTGGCGGAGCGATCAGCCAGCCCAGGCGCCAGCCTGTCATGTGAAAATACTTGGAGAAGCTGTTGATGATGACAATATTGTCGTCAAGCGCAAGCGCGCTTTGTGGTACGGCATCGTAATACAGGCCCAGATAAATCTCATCCATGATGATGAAGCCGCCGCGTTCCCTGACTTCGGCGATCAATGCTTTCAGGTCTTCGCTTGCAATCGTGGTTCCGGTGGGGTTGCTGGGAGACGCAATAAGGACGCCGCGCGTAGCGGGACTCCAATGTTCACGGATAGCCGCCGCATCGAGCTGGAACCGTTGCTCCGCCGAGCACGGGATCAATCGCGGGATGCCGCCTGCACCTGTGATGAAATTCTGATTGGCCGGGTACGAGGGATCTGGCATCAGGATCTCATCGCCCGGATTGATCAGGGCCATTGCCGCCAGCAGCAGGGCGCCCGAGGCACCTGCGGTCACGATGACTCGCTCCGCATCGACTTCCGCGCCAAAATGCTGTTTGTAATAGTCTGCGATGGCGACGCGCAGGGGTGCTATGCCCGCCGGGGATGTGTAGCCGCTTAGCCCGGCTTGCGATGCACGATTCAGAGTTTCGATAACTTGTGGCGGCGCGGTGAAATCGGGCTCGCCTATTCCAAGGCTGATGATATCGTGGCCCTGCGCGTTCAGCGCGCTGGCCTGTTTGAACAATTCCACGGCGTAGAATGGCATCACTTGTTCGGTACGCTTGGCAAGGCGGGGCATGGGGCGGATCTCTGGCAAATAGCTGGATTGTAGCGCCCGCAACATGGCGTGATCATTTCTTGACTGTTCGAAGGAAGTAAAAGATGGAGTCTCGTTCCCGGCGCGCGTTTCTTACGGGCCGACGTGTTTCCCAGGATCCATGGGTGGCATTCTGCCGACGGCTGCGCGACGCGGTGGCTGGCACTGTTTTCGAATTCGACAAGCACGAGGGCATGGGCAGCGCACGCTTGGTACCAAAGCACGGCAGCGACGTCCACCATGCCAGGGCCCTGTGTGCGGAATATGGCGTGGTGCTGGCGCTGGACGGCCTGCAGGAAGCGGCCAGACTGGACGAACGGCCGGTGCTGTGGGTCGAGCCGGGCCGTGACATGGCCGGCTGTCAAAGGTTGGAACCGGGCAGCACAAAGTGGTTTGTGCAGCCCGGGTGTCTGTTGGGCGAGCTCGAGGCTGCAGGCATGAGCCAGTTCGCCGACTTGCCGTGCCACATTACGGTGGCGGCCTGGATCGCAGACCGTAATTTATGTGATTGGGATTCGGGTCAGACCAGCCGGTCCGGCGTCGAGCATGCCAGCGTGCTGCTGGCGGATGGAAGCAGCGTCGGTCTGGGGCCGTTCGGCGAACGCAACCAGAAACCCTTGTCGGGATTGCGGCTCCAACAATTGGTGTCCAGCCTGTTTCAGCTTGCCGGTCACGCCGACGCCCAGGCGTGTCGCCAGGCCGCTCGCTGGCCCGGGCGTTACCGGCTTGATGCCCTTTTGCCGGCGGCTGGTCATTCTGTCAATCTGGCGCATCTGCTGCTGGGTCATGGTGGAGACCTGGGGTGGGTGGAATGGGTGGTGCTGGACGAGCGATTGGCACGGCCGCAGGTGGACGCTCCATACGCACAGCGCTATGCACTGAGGACGCGTGAACAAGAGGATGTCAACCGGGGCGCCACCGACCTCGATACCCGGATCAAGGCACTTTTCGACCCCGCCGATCTTTACCCGTACCCCGGCCAGGATCTGTAGGCGATCGCTGTAACGCTATTTTATTGTGTAGGCCATGTCGCAAACGTAACCTTGGGGCTAGAATGACTGTCTGTTTCACTCTAGGCTATCGACAGCATCATGGAAGAAAATTTTCGCAAAGCGGCTCTGGAATACCATGAGCACGGGCGTCCCGGCAAAATATCGGTAACGCCAACCAAGCAGTTATCGAATCAGCGGGACCTCGCGTTGGCATACTCACCCGGCGTCGCAGCCGCTTGCGAAGAAATCGTGTCCGACCCCAGTAATGCCTTCCGCTACACGGCGCGTGGCAACCTCGTCGGCGTCATCACGAATGGCACCGCCGTGCTGGGCCTGGGCAATATCGGCGCCCTGGCGTCCAAGCCCGTCATGGAGGGCAAGGCTGTCCTCTTCAAGAAATTCGCCGGCATCGATGTGTTCGACATCGAGATCAACGAAACGGATCCACACAAGCTTGTCGATATTATCGCAGGGCTCGAGCCGACTTTCGGCGGCATCAACCTTGAAGACATCAAGGCGCCGGAGTGCTTCATCGTCGAGCGCAAGCTGCGCGAACGCATGAATATTCCTGTCTTTCACGACGACCAGCATGGGACGGCCATCTGTGTATCGGCTGCCTTCATCAATGGCCTCGAAGTGGTGGGCAAAGACATCAAGCAAATCAAGGTTGCGGTGTCCGGCGCAGGTGCTGCGGCGCTGGCCTGTCTGGACCTGCTGGTCGACCTTGGCTTGCCTATCGAAAATATCTGGGTTTCCGACATAGAAGGGGTGGTGTACAAGGGGCGCACCACACTCATGGACCCTGATAAAGAACGCTTTGCACAGGACACGCCGGCCCGCAAACTGGCCGACATCATCGAAGGGGCCGATGTGTTCCTGGGCTTGTCCGCGGGCGGCGTGCTGAAGTCCGAAATGGTCGCGAAGATGGCGGCCAAGCCGCTGATTCTGGCGCTGGCCAATCCCAATCCTGAAATCCTTCCCGAAGATGCCCATGCCGTGCGCGATGACGTGGTCATGGCGACCGGTCGATCCGATTACCCCAACCAGGTCAATAACGTCCTGTGTTTCCCCTATATTTTCCGGGGTGCGCTTGATGTCGGCGCCACGACAATCACCAGGGGAATGGAAAAGGCCGCCGTCATTGCCATCTGCAAGCTGGCGCAAGAAGAACAGAACGATGTGGTGGCCGCCGCCTATGGTACTTATGGCGTTGCCTTTGGGCCCGAGTATTTCATTCCCAAGCCCTTCGATCCCCGGTTGATCGTGCGCATCGCGGTGGCGGTGGCGGCGGCGGCCATGGAAGATGGCGTTGCCACGCGACCCATCGTCGATCTCGAAGGTTATGCCGAACAATTGCAGCAATTCGTCTACCGTTCCGGCTCCTTCATGAAGCCGCTGTTCTCGAACGCCAAGAAGCTGGTTCGCGACGGCGGCAAGTCACGGATTGTGTTCACCGAAGGCGAAGACGAGCGCGTGTTGCGGGCGGTGCAGATCATCGTCGATGAAAAAGTGGCCAAGCCCATTCTGGTGGGCCGGCCTTCCGTGCTGGCCGACCGCATCAAGAAATTCGGACTGCGCCTGCGTCTGGGCCACGATGTCGAAGTCACCAATCCAGACTACGACGAGCGCTTCCATCGCTATTGGACGACTTACTGGGAACTCATGTGCCGCCGCGGTATCAGCAAGGAAATGGCGCGCGTGGAAATGCGCCGCCGACTGACGCTCATCGGTGTCATGATGGTTCATCTGGGCGATGCGGATGGGATGGTCTGCGGGACGGTGGGCGCTTATGCCGACCATCTGCGCTTCATCGATGAAGTCATCGGCAAAGCTCCTGGCGCCAAAACCTACGCGGCAATGAATATTGTGCTGCTGGCCGAACATACCCTGGCCATGGCGGATACCCACGTCAACGATAATCCCGATGCCGAACAGATCGCCGAGATCACCATTGCCGCTGCCGCCGAGATGCGCCGCCTGAACATCGAGCCCAAGGTTGCGCTGCTCTCCCGTTCAAACTTCGGAACGGGCAGTTCCTCATCCGGGGCGAAAATGCAGGCCGCATTAGCCATGGTCCGCGAACGCGAACCCGGTCTCGAAATTGATGGCGAAATGCATGGCGACTGCGCGCTCGACGAAGCCCTGCGCAAGCGCATCATGCCGTTGACCACGCTGCAGGGCGAGGCCAATCTCCTGATATTCCCGAATGTGGATTCCGGCAATATCGCCTACAACCTGCTCAAAACGGCCGCCGGAGGCAATGTGGCGGTGGGCCCATTCCTGCTGGGCGCCAATGCACCCGTTCACATCCTGACGTCCAGTTCCACGGTGCGTCGTATTGTGAATATGGCGGCACTCACTGTGGTCGATGCAAATACCGCAAGACTCACCTGAGCCGTTGCGGACCGGCGGTACTGCGCCTGTCGGGTTGATCCTGACAGGCGGCGGGGCCCGGGCGGCCTATCAGGTCGGGGTGTTGTCGGGAATCATGGACATACTCGACCCCGGGCGTGCGCCTGATTTCGCCAATCCGTTTGCGATCATCTGCGGTTCCTCGGCGGGTGCCATCAACGCTGCCGCGATGGCCTGCTTTGCCGACGAGCCTCATACCGGCATGGAACGGCTGCGCAATTTATGGAGCGGCCTGCATACCGGCATGGTTTATCGTGCCGATGCGCCGGGCCTGCTGCGCACGGGTGCCCTGTGGTTGGTCGTCCTGGCCCTCGGGTGGCTTGTGCCCAGCCTGCGAAATCGCCAGCCCCAATCGCTGCTCGATAATCGGCCCCTCGGCGATTTGTTGTCGGCGACGCTGGATTTTGAGCGACTGAAGAACAATCTGTCGAACGACTGCCTGGATGCATTGGCGATAACCGCTACCGCCTACACAAGCGGCGAGCACCTAACGTTCTATCAGGCGAACAACACCATAAGGCCCTGGAAGCGTTCGTTGCGTCGTGCCGTGCCCAGCACCATAGGCGTGGATCATTTGCTGGCATCCAGTTCCATACCCTTCGTTTTCCCAGCACGCGCCATGCTCGTGCGTGGTCTGACGGCGTGGTGTGGCGATGGTTCCATGCGACAACTGGCGCCGATGAGCCCTGCCATACACCTGGGCGCCCGGAAAATTTTCGTGATAGGCACGGGTTACAAAGACGAAGTCCACCCCGAAACGCAAACGGTGGACACTAAATACCCTACACTGGCGCAAATTGGCGGGCACGCTTTGTCCAATATTTTTCTAGACAGTATTTCGATGGATGTCGAGCGTATGGAGCGGATCAATGACTTGCTTGCACACTTACCGCCAAATGCATTAAAAAGCCAGTCACTGCGCCGGGTCAGTACGTTTTCGATTACACCGAGCCGCTCGCTGGATCAGATGGCTCTTGCTCATTTAGGCCATATGCCGAAAGCCGCCCGCGCCCTGTTTCGAGTTATCGGTGTATCGTCTAACTCCCGGAAAGCGACTGACGGCGCATTAATCTCGTATTTGTTGTTCGAGGCCAGCTATACCAAGGCGCTCATCCAATTGGGACGAGCCGATAGCATGAGCCGTGTTGAAGAAGTAAAAGCGTTTTTCAAGGAGGCGCCAGAATGAATCCAGCGCAATCATTGCAAAAAAAATTGCAAAAAGGCGGGCTGATTGACGTTTCCGCCGTCTCCAGCGACGAAGTCATTGCTGCGGCCAATGGGGTGGGCCTGACAGCGTTTGTGGTCAACTGTGACCGCGCAAGAAGTCGTTCGGCGGTCTTGCGCGCGGTGGTTAAAGCGGTGGATTTTCCGGAATTCTTCGGTGGTAATCTCGATGCGCTTTACGACTGCCTGTGTGACACGGTTCTAGACCAGAAGACAGGCCTTTTCTTGTGGTTTCACAATCTGCACTCGGGCGACCCCGCACTTGCCGACGATTCGAAGGCAATACAAGGTGTCTGCGCCGACGTCGCGAGTTTCGCATCAAATAACGATCGGTGTTTTGCGTATTTCATCGAGCATGCCGGCAAGCACAAAGACCCCGAGCCGGGGATTGCGCCGGAACCTTATTCGGGTTCGCGGGCACCGGAATAACAGGCCCGTCAATTCCACCCGCGCAGGGCGCTGACGGCGGCGATCAGCGCCAATCCGGCGGTTTCGGTACGCAGCACGCGCGTGCCGAAACTGATAGGGATCAGGCCGTGACGTTCGACCAAGGCCTGCTCGTCACTGGACCAGCCACCTTCAGGTCCCACTAGCAGCGCCAGGCGGTCCTGTCCTGGCGCCAAGGCTTGGGCCAGCGTATGCGGACTTGCAGGATGGCAGAACAGCATATCGCCATCATCATCGCGGCCCCGCTCAAGGAAATCGCCCAATGCCATGGGATCTGTAATTTCCATCAGGCGATTGCGCCCGCATTGTTCGCTGGCCGCCTGTGCCACCCGCGTCCAATGTTGCATGCGCTTGTGCAATCGTTCACCTGTGAGTTGCAGCACGCTGCGCTGGGCGGTAACCGGGACGAGACGCCGGGCTCCGAGTTCCACTGACTTCTCGATGATCCAGTCCATTTTGTCGCCGGCCGGTATGCCTTGCACCAGCGTGATGTCGCCGCCGAGTTCGGTCTCAATCGGATCATGTTCGCCCAGGACGGCAAAGCCGTTTTTTCCTTCGATACGCAGCCTTGCCGGGTACTGGCCCCCGAGCCCGTTGAACAGCACGATGTTCGAGTCGGATTTCAAGCGCAGCACTCTTATGGCATGATGGGCCAAGTCTGGCGCAAGCTTGATGGTCGTATTGGGAGTCAGTACGACAGGGCAGAAAAATCGGGGAATGGCCATAAGACGAATACCGGACTGTGGTGAGGAGTGGAATGATACTGTCCGATTGCAAGGTAACGCCATTGTGCGCCTGAGCAGCGTTCGGGCAGTATATTTCCCGGGTGTTAAAATCGGTCGCTTCGTAAACCTTATCGATGGCGCCAGGCCTTTTGCGGGTTTGTCGTCTTTAGCGAGTTTTGAATGAGCCATACGCCAGCCCAAGTTTCCTCCATGGCAAATGCTATTCGTGCATTGTCGATGGATGCGGTACAACAAGCCAATTCAGGTCATCCTGGAGCCCCCATGGGAATGGCCGATATTGCCGAAACCTTGTGGACACGCCACTTGCGGCACAATCCCGCTGATCCGGCTTGGGTCGATCGGGACCGGTTCGTATTGTCCAACGGACATGGTTCCATGCTCCTCTATTCGTTATTGCATCTCACCGGCTACGATTTGCCGATCGACGAACTTCGGAACTTCCGGCAGTTGCACTCTCGCACACCCGGGCATCCGGAAGTCGGTATTACCGCAGGCATAGAAACCACCACCGGACCTCTGGGGCAGGGCTTGACGAACGCCGTAGGCATGGCGCTGGCCGAAGCGTTGCTGGCCCAGGAATTCAATCGTGAGCATCATTCGATTGTCGATCACTACACGTACGCGTTCGTCGGTGACGGTTGCCTCATGGAAGGCATATCGCACGAAGCGTCTTCCTTGGCCGGAACGCTCAAACTGTCCAAGCTCATCGTGTTCTACGACGACAATGGCATATCCATCGACGGGCCGGTGGAGAACTGGTTTGGCGACGATACACCCGGGCGTTTCGAAAGCTACGGCTGGAACGTCATACGGGGTGTTGATGGGCATAGTGCCAGCGCCGTCGATGCGGCGATCGTCCAGGCCAAGCAATTTGCCGCGCAAGGCAGCGGCCCCACGCTGATTTGCTGTCGCACGATCATTGGCAAGGGCGCTCCCAATGCCGCCGGCACCGAGAAAGTGCATGGCGCCCCACTGGGCGCGGAGGAAATCCAGGCCACCCGCGCGGCGTTGGACTGGCCGCACCCGCCATTCCATGTTCCGGCCGAAATCTACGCGCTGTGGGACGGGAAGAAAAGAGGGCGGCAGTTGCAGTCGGAATGGCAGACCCGGTTCGACGCTTATGCGCAGGCATTTCCCACCGAGGCCGCTGAACTCCTGCGCCGCCTGGCCAGCGAATTACCGGCCGACTTTCCCCAACGCGCGCAGCAATTCGTCGAAGCCACCAACCAAAAGGCCGAAACCGTGGCCAGCCGCAAGGCGTCACAGTCTGCCATTGCGGCGCTTGCCGAACTGCTGCCCGAATTCCTGGGCGGCTCGGCCGACCTGACCGGATCCAACTTCACCGACTGGAAGGGCGTCTCGCCGGTGCGTGCCGGGCAGGGGCACTTGCGTTTCGGACGTCATATCAACTACGGCGTGCGCGAATTCGGCATGGCGGCAATCATGAACGGCATTGCCCTGCATGGTGGGTACCTGCCATTCGGAGGCACGTTCCTCACGTTTTCGGATTATTCCCGCAATGCCTTGCGCATGGCCGCACTGATGAAGCAGCGCGTGGTGCACGTCTTTACACACGACTCCATCGGTCTGGGCGAAGACGGCCCTACCCACCAATCTGTCGAACATGCCGCCAGTCTGCGCCTGATCCCCAATCTGCACGTATGGCGGCCCTGCGACACGACGGAAACCGCTGTTGCCTGGGCTTGCGCCATCCAGCGCCCGGCCAGCGTAGGCATGACAGTCCGTGACGGCGGCCCCAGTGCCTTGTTGTTGTCGCGCCAAAACCTTCCTTTCGTGCCTCGCGACGCTGCGGCCATCGCAGGTATCAGCCGCGGCGGCTACGTATTGCGTGATGCCGAAAACCCCCAGGCCATCATCATCGCCACGGGCTCCGAAGTCGAGCTCGCATTGGGCGCACAACAGAAGCTTGCCGCCAAGGGCATTGCCGTGCGGGTGGTGTCCATGCCGTGTTCCAATGTCTTCGACACACAGGACGCAGAATGGCGCGATTCGGTGCTGCCCTCCGGCTGGCCGCGCGTGGCGGTCGAAGCCGGCGTCACATCTGGCTGGTACAAATATGTGGGCCTGAGCGGCGGGGTTGTCGGCATCGACACTTACGGCGAATCGGCTCCCGCAGGCGTGCTGTTCAAGCACTTCGGACTGACCGTCGACCGGGTGGCCGAGGCCGTCGAGCAAGTTTTATAAAACAGGAGAGTAACAATGACGATTCGTGTTGCAATTAACGGTTATGGCCGCATCGGACGCAATATCTTGCGTGCGCACTACGAAGATGGCAAGAAACACGATATAGAAATCGTGGCGATCAACGATCTGGGCGACCCGAAGACCAACGTGCACCTTACGCGCTTCGATACTGCTCACGGGAAATTTCCCGGTACGGTGGCGGTCGACGGCGATTACATGGTGGTCAATGGCGACAAGATCCGCGTACTGGCCAATCGCGATCCATCAGCTTTGCCGTGGGGCGATCTCAAGGTCGACGTCGTGCTCGAATGCACCGGTTTCTTCACCAGCAAGGAAAAGGCCAGCGCCCACATCAGGGGCGGCGCCAAAAAAGTGATTATTTCCGCGCCGGGCGGCAAAGACGTCGATGCCACCATCGTGTATGGCGTTAATCACAATGTCCTGAAAGCCAGTGATACCGTTATCTCAAACGCTTCATGCACGACCAACTGCCTGGCACCGCTAGTCAAGCCGCTGCACGACAAGCTTGGGCTGGTCAATGGCCTGATGACGACCATCCACTCGTACACGAACGACCAGGTTCTTACTGACGTTTATCACGAAGACCTGCGCCGCGCACGTTCGGCCACGCAAAGCATGATCCCGACCAAGACCGGCGCGGCATCCGCCGTTGGCCTGGTTCTGCCAGAACTCAATGGCAAGCTCGACGGCTACGCCATACGCGTACCAACCATCAACGTATCGATCGTCGACCTGTCTTTTGTTTCGGCGCGCCCGACGACGGTCGACGAAGTCAACGCCATCCTGAAGGCGGCTGCCGATGAAGGTCCGCTGAAGGGTATTCTCGAATACAACGACGAACCGCTCGTCTCGGTCGACTACAACCATAATCCGGCCTCCAGCACGGTGGACGCGGGCCTGACCAAGGTGTCCGGTTCCCTGGTCAAGGTGTCTTCCTGGTACGACAACGAATGGGGTTTCTCCAATCGCATGCTCGATACCACGGTCGCGCTGATGTCGGCCAAGTAATTCATTCTTTGTCAGAACAAGGGCGGGGCGACCCGCCCTTGACACGTCCGCCTATTGGCCGGAGATAACAACATGACCATTACCACACTGACTGCTTTGGCGAAAGCCAACGCGCTTGCCGGCAAGCGCGTGTTTATACGCTCTGACTTGAACGTCCCGATCGCCGATGGCGAAATTACTGAAGACACCCGTATCCGGGCCTCAGTGCCCGCCATACGGCTGGCGCTCGATTCGGGTGCTGCGGTCATGGTCACGTCTCACCTGGGGCGGCCTACCGAAGGCACGGTCACCGATGCCGATACGCTGGCGCCGGTGGCAATTCGGCTTTCCGCAATGCTGGGCGCGCCGGTCACGCTTGTCTCTGACTGGGTCGATGGCGTTACGGTCAGCCCGGGGCAGGTCGTCATGCTGGAGAACTGCCGCTGCAATGTGGGCGAAAAGAAAAATGACGAACAACTCTCCCGCAAGATGGCGGCCCTGTGCGATGTGTATGTAAACGATGCTTTCGGCACCGCCCATCGTGCCGAGGCCACGACGCACGGGATTGCAAAGTATGCCCCCATCGCTTGTGCTGGCCCTTTGCTGGAAGCCGAGCTGCTGGCCCTGGGCCGTGCATTGAAAGACCCCAAGCGGCCGCTCGTGGCCATCGTGGGCGGTTCAAAAGTGTCGACCAAGCTCTCCATATTGCTGGCTTTGGCCAACAAGGTCGATCAACTGGTCGTGGGCGGCGGTATTGCCAATACCTTCATGCTTGCGGCGGGCTACGCCATCGGCAAGTCGCTGGCCGAGCCGGACCAGGTGGACCAGGCCCGTGCGGTGATCGAGACAATGAAAGAGCGGGGTGCTGCCGTGCCTATCCCTGTGGATGTGGTGTGCGCCAAGACGTTTGGGGCCGACGCACAGGCAACGGTCAAGGCGGCGCACGACGTCGCCGACGATGACCTGATCCTGGATATCGGTCCGCAGACGGCGGAGCAATTGGCAGGCATCCTGGCCCAAGCCGGCACCATCGTCTGGAACGGCCCTGTAGGCGTGTTTGAGTTCGACGCATTTGCGAATGGCACCAAGGTAATTGCGCAGGCCATTGCCGATACGGAAGGGTTTTCCATTGCCGGAGGTGGCGATACGCTGGCTGCGATTGCCAAATATCACATAGGCGAAGAAATCGGCTATATCTCGACGGGTGGTGGGGCTTTCCTGGAATTCCTGGAAGGCAAGACGCTGCCGGCGGTTGCCATCCTGGAAGAACGTGCCCAGAACTGATTCCGCAGTAGCCACCAGGAGATGTTCATGACGGCATCCTCGCGGCTGGTCCGCACCCACCCCGACGAGTTGTTGGTAGGACTGGTCTCGATTTCCGACCGGGCTTCCAGCGGCACCTACGAAGACCAGGGTATCCCTGCGCTTCAGGGTTGGCTTGAGCATACCTTGACGCGGCCCCCGCAGTTTGTCGCACGCCTAATTCCCGACGACCGCCAGCAAATATCGGCCACGCTCATCGAACTGGTAGATGTGCTGGGCTGCGATCTGGTGCTGACCACGGGCGGCACGGGTCCGGCCCGTCGAGACGTAACACCGGAAGCGACGCTCGCCGTGGCAACGCGCGAAATGCCCGGCTTTGGCGAACAGATGCGTCAGGTCAGCCTGAAATTTGTGCCGACGGCGATACTTTCCCGCCAGGTTGCCGTCATTCGCGAGACGTCCGACCATGCCGCGCTGATCATAAACCTTCCCGGGCAGCCCAAGGCCATCCGGGAAACGCTGGAAGGCTTGAAGGACGCGGAAGGCAAAGTGGTGGTTTCCGGCGTTTTCGCGGCAGTTCCCTACTGTATCGACCTTATCGGTGGACCTTATGTCGAAACGCACCGGGATCGCGTTGCCGCCTTTCGTCCTAAGTCGGCAATACGGTAATGCTCATCAGCAATTAATCTCATTCCCTCGTAAAATCGAGTCTATTCCTATTCAATCTGCTATCAGGAGGTCTTGCCATGGCTCTAGTTTCCATGCGTCAGTTGCTCGATCATGCTGCCGAAAACGGCTACGGTATCCCAGCTTTCAATGTCAACAACCTGGAGCAAGTTCAGGCCATCATGGAAGCGGCGTCCGAGACCAACAGCCCGGTCATCATGCAAGCGTCGGCAGGTGCGCGCAAGTACGCCGGCGAAGGCTTTCTCAAGTATCTCATCCAGGCGGCGGTCGAAAGCTACCCCAATATCCCGGTCGTCATGCATCAGGATCACGGTCAGTCGCCCGCTGTTTGTCAGGGCGCCATCGACCTGGGATTCTCCAGCGTGATGATGGACGGCTCGCTCAAGGAAGACGGCAAGACCATCGCCGAGTATGAGCACAATCTCGATGTCACGCGTCGCGTGGTCGAAATGGCGCACAAGGTTGGGGTTACCGTCGAAGGCGAGCTCGGTTGCCTCGGTTCGCTGGAAACCATGCAGGGTGACAAGGAAGACGGTCACGGCGCCGACGGCAAGCTCACCATGGAGCAACTGCTTACCGATCCGGAGCAGGCCGCCGATTTCGTACGCCAGACGCAACTCGACGCGCTTGCCATCGCCATCGGAACGAGTCATGGCGCCTACAAGTTCACCCGCAAGCCCACAGGCGACATCCTGTCGATCTCGCGCATCAAGGAAATCCATCATCGCCTGCCGAACACCCACCTGGTGATGCACGGCAGCTCCAGCGTGCCGCAGGATCTCCTGGCCGAAATCCGCGAATTCGGCGGCGACATGAAGGAAACCTACGGCGTCCCGGTCGAAGAAATCCAGGAAGCCATCAAGTTCGGTGTCCGCAAGATCAATATCGACACCGATATTCGCCTGGCCATGACGGGCGCCATCCGTCGTTTCCTGGGTGAAAATCCATCCAAGTTCGATCCGCGTGAATACCTCAAGCCCGCACGGCAGGCCGCCAAGGACGTGTGCAAGCAGCGCTACGAACAGTTCGGCACAGCGGGCAATGCAAGCAAGATCAAGCCTATACCGTTGACTGAGATGGCCAAGCGCTACGCGGCCGGAGAACTCGCCCAAGTCGTCAAGTAAATGCTCCTGGCTTTGTTTTGATTTCCGTCCTGTCCGGACTGATCCGGCAGGACGTTCTATTTCAAGGATACTTCGTGGTACAGGCTCTACATCAATCAACTATCAAGTCGCTCCCTCTGCTGGCGCGCGGTAAAGTGCGCGATATGTATGCGGTGGGGAACGACAAGCTACTCATCGTGGCATCCGATCGCATATCGGCCTTCGATGTCATCCTTGATGATCCGATACCGGGCAAAGGCCAAGTGCTTACCGAACTCACCGAGTTCTGGCTGAAGAAGCTGGCTCACGTTCTACCCAATCATTCCACAGGTATCGCGCCTGAAGATGTTGTGGCGGCAGACGAGCGAGACCAGGTCGCCGGCCGCGCCATGGTGGTCAAGCGTTTGCAGCCCATCATGGTAGAGGCGGTAGCCCGCGGCTACCTTATCGGTTCGGGATGGAACGACTATCGGGCCACCGGCAAAGTATGCGGCATAAGCCTGCCCGCCGGCCTGCGGCAGGCAGCCAAGCTGCCCGAGCCCATTTTTACACCGGCGGCCAAGGCCGAGTTTGGTTCTCATGACGAAAACGTGGATTTCGATTACGTGGTGAATCTGCTGGGCAAAGACCTGGCCGAGGAAATCCGTGCGGTCACGCTGCGCTTGTATTCCGAGGCTGCCGCTTTTGCCCTGAGCAAGGGAATTATCATTGCGGACACCAAGTTCGAATTCGGCCTCGATGACGACGGTCGCCTGCACCTGATGGACGAGGTGCTGACACCCGACTCTTCGCGTTTCTGGCCCGCTTCGGGTTACGCCGAGGGAATCAGTCCGCCGTCGTTCGATAAGCAGTTCGTGCGCGATTGGCTGGAAACGCAGGTTTGGGACAAGACGCCTCCGGCACCACGTCTGCCCGCCGAGGTCCTTGAGAAGACGGCTGACAAATACCGCGAAGCCCTCACGCGTCTCACGGCTTGAAGGGCGTGTCATGACGGGCACGGTAGAATATCTTCTTGCTCCGCCCAATTTGCGACCTTTCTTATAGGTGAGCCGCTATGACTCTATTTACTGAAACCAGTACTGCCGGCACCCCTCTTGTCGGCATCATCATGGGTTCCGCCAGCGACTGGGATGTCATGAAGAATGCTGTTGCGGTGCTTGAAGAATTCGGCATTCCCCACGAAATGAAAGTCGTTTCAGCACACCGTATGCCCCATGACATGGCGGAATATGGGACGCAGGCCGTCGATCGCGGGCTGCGCGCCATTATTGCCGGTGCAGGGGGCGCGGCTCATTTGCCGGGCATGATGGCTGCCCTGACACCCGTTCCCGTATTCGGCGTGCCGATACCTTCCAAATACTTGCGTGGCGAAGACTCGTTGTTGTCCATTGTCCAGATGCCCAAAGGCGTGCCGGTCGCCACGTTTGCCATAGGCGAAGCTGGCGCCGCCAATGCCGCCCTGCATGTCGTTGCGTGCATGGCGACGACCAATTCCGAATTGCTGCAGAAGCTCATTGCCTATCGCAATCGCCAAACCGAGGCGGCACGCGACATGGTGGTTCCCCCTCATGTAGTGATGTAGCGCTTGTTTTTTCCCGACGTACGTTGACACTACTTTTTACCGCTGACAGGTTGTTTCCATGAATGAAGCCTCTATTCCCCTCCCGATTCCACCGGGCGACTGGCTGGGCATGATCGGAGGAGGGCAATTGGGGCGCATGTACTGCCATGCCGCGCAAAGCCTGGGCTACAAAGTCGCTGTGCTGGATCCGGATGCGCAAAGCCCCGCTGGGGCCGTCGCCGACCTTCACATTCGCGCCGCGTATGACGATCCGGTCGGGCTCAGGCAATTGGCTGAACGCTGCAAGGCGATCACGACCGAATTCGAGAATGTACCCGCGCAAAGTCTCGAAACCCTCGCATCGGTCTCCCTGGTGCGCCCCGGTGCGCATTCTGTCGCCATTGTCCAGGATCGTATCCGGGAAAAGGCCTTCATTGAAAGCACCGGGGTGCCGGTCGCTCCTTATGCCGCCATTCATGCACAGCAAGATATCGATGCCGTGCCGGAAGACTTGTTCCCGGGCATACTGAAAGCAGCCCGGCTGGGCTACGATGGCAAGGGCCAGGCCCGGGTCAACACGCGCGAAGAAGCGCGTCAGGCGCTGCAGGCATTCGGCGGCGTCGCCTGTGTACTCGAAGCGCTGCTGCCATTGGCCAGCGAACTCTCCGTCGTGATGGCACGTGCTGCCGACGGCCAGGCGGTTTTCTACCCTTCGGCCCGTAACGAGCATCGCGATGGCATATTGGCGGTTTCCATCGTCGACGCCCAACTGGCGGATCAAGCCATCGCAATCCAGGCCGCCAATGCGGCGCTGGCAATCGCAGAGGGGCTGCGGTATGTCGGGGTCATGTGTGTGGAATTTTTCGTGTTGCAGGATGGTCGCCTCATCGCCAACGAAATTGCGCCAAGGCCCCATAACAGTGGTCATTACACAATGAACGCAAGCGTCTGCAGCCAGTTTGAGCAGCAGGTGCGTGTCACCGCCGGCATGCCGCTGGGCGACACCGCGAGCCTGTGTTCCGTCGTCATGCTCAACATACTCGGGGATGTCTGGTTTG
This sequence comes from Pollutimonas nitritireducens, assembly GCF_002849615.1. GTDB lineage: Bacteria > Pseudomonadota > Gammaproteobacteria > Burkholderiales > Burkholderiaceae_B > Pollutimonas > Pollutimonas nitritireducens. Next base: position 195,329 of record NZ_PDNV01000009.1, on the reverse strand, counting down.
ATCGGGCCTCCGGCCTGAAGCGCGAACCGGACTGGACCGCCGTGCTGGCCGTGCCCGGCGCCAAGCTGCATCTTTACGGTAAATCCGAAGCGAGACGCGGCCGGAAAATGGGTCATGTCAATGTACTGGGCGCCACGCTCGCGGAAGCGGAAAGCGCTGCGTCGCGGGTTGCGCTGGCGCTGGACATCCCTTTCCAGCCATGACCGCGAACGTTTCGTCGCCCGATATGAGCGCCTTGCTGGCAGAAGCGGCCCAGCGATTGATGGAAGGACGCCTGGTCGCCTTTCCCACCGAAACTGTCTATGGCCTTGGCGCGGATGCCGAGAATCCATTGGCGATCGCGCGGATTTATGCGGCCAAAGGACGTCCCTCCAATCATCCGGTCATTGTGCACGTGGCGCCCGAGGCCGATATCACGTATTGGGCCGCGTCCATCCCGCCCGAGGCGCGCGCCTTGATGCAGGCTTTCTGGCCAGGTCCGCTTACGCTTATCCTGCCACGAGCGCAACACATTCCCGCCGAGGTCAGCGGCGGCCATGGGAGCGTGGGGTTGCGCTGTCCCTCGCATCCCGTGGCCCAGGCCTTGTTGCGGCAGTTCGCCAGCCTCAAGCCCAACGGTCAGGGGGGCGTGGCCGCACCCTCGGCCAACAAGTTCGGGCAGGTTTCACCCACACATGCCGCGCATGTGCGGGCCGAGTTTCCAGAGTTGTCCACCGCGGCGTTGATGATACTGGAAGGAGGGCCCTCGCAGGTTGGCATCGAATCCACGATTGTCGATCTATCGCGAATAGACCAGGGCATAGGTCCGGTGTTGTTGCGGCCCGGCCATGTGACGGCAGCCCAGATTGCCGACGTTCTCGGCATTGCGCCGGCGCGCCCAGATGTCGGGGCGCCGCAGGTATCGGGTTCTTTGAAGGCGCATTACGCGCCGCGCACGCCCTTGTCGGTTCTGGCCATGGACGACTTGCTGCGGGCCGTCGATGCCACCGCAGATCCGATACACCGCGTGGCGGCCGTCGTCTTCAACGTCCCGGTCGCGGCGGCAAACGGCGGAAACGTGGATTGGCTGGTATGCGCCAATAAGCCGGATGCTTATGCGCGGGAACTATACGCCTTGCTACGACGCCTGGATGACCAGGGGTATGCGCGCATCCTGTTCGAGCAGCCGCCACGCAATGCGCAATGGCAGGCCGTCAACGATCGTATCGGACGCGCGGCGGCGGCTTTTTCCTGACGATACACGGCTTTGCTTATTTCCTATACGCCGAGATAGCGCATGAGCAGGTCGGGTTGGCCAGCCAGTTCCACACTGGGCTGATTTTCGACCAGGCAACCTTTCTCCATGACAACGCATCGGTCGGTGTGTGCCAGCACCTTTCGATAATTGCGGTCCACGATCAGCGTGGACATGCCCGTTGTGCGTACGGAAGCGATGATGCGCCAGATCTCCGCAATGATGAGCGGTGCAAGGCCTTCGGTGGCCTCGTCCAGGATGAGGACGTCGGGATTGGTCATCAGCGCTCGTCCTATGGCGAGCATTTGCTGCTCGCCTCCGGACAGTTGCTGTCCGCCATGTTCCAGGCGCTCGGCAAGACGGGGAAAAGTCTGCAGTACACGGTGGTAGGTCCAATCGCTACGGCCTTCGAAGCTCGGGCGCGCCGCCACTTGCAGGTTTTCCCGCACATTGAGGTTGGGAAAGATTCCACGTCCTTCGGGCACGTAGGCAACACCCAGCCTCGCAACCTGGTGCGGCGCGGCGCGCGTGCAGTCTTTGCCGCGTATGGTAACAGCGCCGCTGCTTGCAGGAACATGGCCCATGATGGTTCGTATGAGCGTACTTTTTCCCATACCGTTCCTGCCCAGCAGCCCTATGGATTCACCCGATCCGATATCCAGGCTGACGCCCTGTAGGACATGGCTCTCGCCATAATGCGCATGCAGCGAGCGCGCCTGAATGAAGGGCTTCATTCCTCCTCCCCCAGATAGGCAGTCTGCACGTCCGGATTGCGTCGTATCGCCTGCGGTTCGCCTTGCGCGATGACACGGCCATTGACCATTACGGTGATTTCGTCGGCGACCTTGAATACCGCGTCCATGTCATGCTCGACCAGCAAGATGGCGTGCTCGTACTTGAGCGATGCCAGTAGCGCAAGCATCCTTTCGGTCTCTTCAGGTCCCATGCCTGCCAGAGGCTCATCGAGCAGCAACACCTGGGGGTGCGTGGCAAGACTCATTGCAATCTCAAGCTGTCGCTTGCGTCCGTGCGACAGCATGCCCGCCGTATGAGCGCGGTCGGACTCCAGTCCTGCCATTTGTATGGCCTGGTCTGCCGCGTCGTTGCTGTAGCGGCAGTTGCGGGCAGGAGTCGTCCAGTTCCAGAACTGTTGGCGATTGGCTTGCGCGGCAATGCGACAGTTCTCGTGCACGGTCAGGGAAGGGAAAATGGTCGTGCGCTGATAACTGCGGCCCAGCCCGGCCCTGGCCCGGCGTGGCTGCGACCATGAAGTCACCTCTTGGTGATGCAGGAATATGGCGCCCTCATTGGGTGCAAGTTCGCCGGCCAGCACGCTGACCAGGGTCGACTTGCCGGCGCCGTTCGTACCGATCACGGCGTGTACGGTGCCTCGCGCCAGGTTTAGTGACACGTCATCGATGGCGACCAGGCCCTGGAAGCGGCGGGTGATGTTTTTCGCGGACAATAAAATTTCTGGCATGGACTATCCTTGCGATGGGGCCGGTCGGGCGGCGGCGCGCTTGCCGCGCCACTGGGCCGAGATACCGATGAGACCGTTGGGCATCAGCGCAACCAAGGCAATAATGCTCAGGCCGAAAGTAAGATGCCAATGGCTGGACCAATCGCCGAATAGCGCCTGCGACTGAAAGGCCTCTTGAAGCAGTGTCAGTCCGGTGGCGCCTAGCACGGCTCCCCACAATCGGGTGCTGCCTCCCAGGATGACCATGAGCAATACCAGGCCCGACTGTTCCCACGCCAGCAGTTCCGGATTCACGAAACCGTCTTTGGCCGCATAGAGCAGTCCGCTGATTCCGGCCATGGCGCCGGCCAGCGCGTACGCAACCAGTTTGTAGTTGAAGGTTGAGTAACCCGCGCTGCGCATGCGCTGCTCATTGACACGGATACCTGCCAGTGCCGCGCCGAATCGCGAGCGCATCAATACGGCGAGGAAAATCCAGCTGACCAACAGGCAGCCAAGGGTGAACAAATAGAAGCTGTAAGGACTGTCGATATTCAGGAGCAGCATGTCCCCCAGGCGCAGCTCAGGACGGAAGTACAGATAGATACCGTCGCTGCCTCCGCCGATGTCGGTGTCATGAAAGACGTAGTAAGCCATTTGCGAGAAGGCCAGTGTCACCATGATGAAATACACACCCTTGGTTCGCAGGGCGAGCGCTCCGGTTACCAGGGCGTAGACCAGTGCGCACAGCATGGCGGCCGGCAACAGGATGAACAAATTGCCCGGCCCCGACTCAGGTGAAAACAGTGTCGTCGCATAGGCCGCAATGCCAAAGAAGGCCGCATGGCCCAGGCTGACCAAGCCGACGCCGCCCACCAGCAATTGCAGGCTCAGTGCGAAGATCGCGAAGATCATGATCTTGATGGCGAGGCTGATGTAGTAGTCGCCAAGCACCAGCGGCAATACACCAACCACCACCAGCAGGGCGACGATGAACAAGGCGCGTAAAGTAAACATGAATCAGCCTTGTCGGAAGAGCCCTTCGGGCTTGAACAGAAGAATGGCGGCCATCAGGACATAAACCAGGACTCCGGCGATGCCCGGGAAGAATACCTGTCCGAACGTGTCGACAAAACCTACCAGCATGGCGGCAAGAAAAGCGCCTTTGATGGAGCCGATTCCGCCGATCACCACGACCACGAAGCAGATGATAAGAACGCTGTTTCCCATCCCGGGGTATACAGATGAAACAGGCGCGGCGATGGCGCCCGCAAGTGCCGCCAAGGCGACGCCGATGGCGAATACGATACGGTACAGACCGTTGATGTCTATGCCCAGCGAGCTGATCATTTCCCGGTTGCTGGCCCCTGCCCGTATCATCATGCCCAGGCGCGTATGCGTCAGGACCCAGTAGAGCAGGCCGGCCACCAGTAAACAGACGGCCGATATGAAGAGCCGGTATAGCGGGTAGGTCATGACATCGCCAAGGGCGATGGAGCCTGACAGCCAGGAAGGCACGGGCACGCCATGGACGTCATTGCCCACGGCTATGCTGCGCAGCTCTTCGAAAACCAGGATCAGGCCATAGGTCATCAGGACCTGTTGCAAGTGATCCCGGTAATACAGGAAGCTGAAGAACGCCCACTCGAGAAAGTAGCCCAGAATGGCCGCGGCGATCACGCAGAACAGGACAGTAACAAGGAAGCCGCCACCCAGATGCTGGGCTATGAGCGGTTCCAGGGCAAAGGCCATGTAGGCCCCGACCATATAAAAGCTGCCATGGGCAAGATTGATGATGCCCATGATGCCAAAGATCAGTGTCAGGCCGCTGGCAACAAGAAACAACAAAAGCCCATATTGCACCGCATTCAGGCACTGGATCAGAAAGATGGCGGGGTCCACAAAAGCTCCTTGGTACTGCGATTACAGGCGACAGCCCCGAGCCGGGTCGGCCAGCGCCTTGATGGCCACGCCCTGGCTCAGGTTTTGTTCACCCTTGACCTGGCGCAGGTAGATGTCCTGGATAGGATTGCCTGCCTTGGATAGGGTGAACGGCCCGCGCGGGCTATCGATGGTGGCGGCGCTCATGGCGCTGCGCATATCTTCTTTTTTCGATACATCGCCATTGACGGCTTTCAGTCCGGCACCCAGCAACTGGGCGGCATCATAGCCCTGCACCGCATAGACATCGGGTTGCATGGCGGGATAGGACTTGGAGTAGTTGGCCCGGAAGGCATTGTCACGCGGCGTGTTCAGGCCGTCTGCATAATGCAGGGTGGTGAACAGGCCCTGGGCAGCTTCGCCCTGCGCCTTCAATGTGCCGTCGGTCATGAACCCGCTGCTGAGCAGGGCCACCGACTTGCCCAGGCCCGAGGCGGCATAGTCCTGGACGAATTTCACTGCTCCGCCGCCGGCAAAAAACGTGAAGACCGCGTCCGGCTTGAGCGAAGCGACTTCAGTGAGCAAAGGCTGGAACTCTACGTTGGGGAAGGGCAAGGTCAATTCCTTGATTACCTTGCCACCTTGTTTCTCGAACGATTCCTTGAATCCCGCAATGGCTTCCTTACCGGCCGCGTAATTCCATGTGACGGTCACCGCGGTCTTGTAGCCTTTTTCGACAGCTACCGGACCCATGGCGTAGGACGGTTGCCAGTTGGAGAACGAGGTCCGGAAAATATTCTTGCTGCAGAGGGGGCCGGTAATCGTATCGGCGCCGGCATTCGGAATGATGAGCGTGGTATCGGAGTCTTTGGCGGCCTTTGCCAGGGCCATGGCGACGCCGGAGTGCACGGTGCCGACCAGAATATCGACCTGGTCGCGCTTGATCAGGCGGTTGGCATTATCGGGCGCCTTGGACGGATTCGATTCGTCATCGACCTGGAAGTATTCGAGGTCCTGGCCAGCAAGCTTGCCGCCTTGTTCCTGCACGTAAAGCTTGAAACCGTTTTCGATGGCCTGGCCCAGGGCGGCGTAGGTGCCGCTATAAGGAAGCATGAAGCCCACCTTGACACTGGCCAGCGCATTGCCGGATCCGAGAGCGAGCACTGCAGCCAGGGCGGTGCCGGTCAATACTTGTTTCATATGTCTGCTCCTTGGTTTTTATATAAATTACAGCATGGTGCGCGTTGCGCGAGTGAACGGTGATTCAGTTGATGCAGGAGTCCAGGTGTGCGACAAACGTCGTCAAGGTCTGAATCACGGCGGTTGGTTGATCGCGATGCGGAGAATGGCCGCAGCGAGGAAGAATACACAATTCGGTCTGGGTTGCGACGGCCTGTATGCCGAAGATCTGTTCCAGCGATCCGTACTCGTCGTCCTCACCCTGAATGGCAAGCACGGGACACCGGACCTTGCCCAGGTATTCCCGGATCGACCAGGCTCGGAAATCGGGATTCAGCCAGATATCGTTCCAGCCCCAGAATGCAGAATCCGGATCCTGGTGATATCGCCCCAGTTTGCGCGGCAGGTCGGTGTTCAGGTAGGCCTCGCGTGCGTTCTCGATATTGGATATGGTGACGTCTTCAACGAAAATGTGCGGGGCAGCCACGGCTATCGCCTTGACCCGCCCGGGATACATCGCGGCATACAATAAGGCGATAGAGCCTCCGTCGCTGTGCCCGAACAGAATGGGGCGTTCGTGCTCCAGTGCCAGTGCTTCGAACAAGGCCGGTAAGACGTCCTGCGCCTGCGTGTGCATGAAGCTGACCGGCCACTTTTCATCATGAGGGCGTGGTGTGCTCAGCCCATATCCATAGCGCGAGAAAACCAGGCCGCGGCAGTCCAGGGCATCGCACACTTGTTCAGGCCAGTCTTTCCACATCGACGCCGAGCCCAGACCTTCATGCAGGAAAACCACCAAGTCCTTGCCGGCCCTGTCCAAACCCAACCATTGGCATTCGATGAGCAGGTCGCGTCCAAGGGCGTGTACAGGGACAAGGTTGGGCTGAAGGCTGGAAGATTCTTGTTTCATGGTGCTATTTATTCAGTTGCCTTAAGCGGAAGCGCTGGATCTTCCCGGTCGCGGTTTTGGGCAGATCGTCGATGAAATGTATGGTGCGAGGATACTTGAAAGGCGCCAGGTGTTGTTTTATATAAGCCTGCAGCGCGTGTGCGGTGTCCGGGTCGCCTGTGCGGCCTTCGCGCAATACGACATATGCAAGCGTCTTGGTCAGGCCATCGTTGTCGAGTACGCCGATGACGGCGGCTTCCAGGACGCATTCATGCTGGATAAGCATGTTTTCGACTTCAATCGGCGATACATACTGGCCACTGACCTTGATCATGTCATCGCTGCGCCCCGCGTAGGTGTAATACCCTTCGGCATCGTACACATATTTATCACCGCTCTTGATCCAGGCGCCCTGGAAGGTCTCCAGCGACTTGGGACGATTGTTCCAGTACATGAGTGCCGAACTGGGGCCTTTGATATACAGGTCTCCTATGGCGCCTGCGGGGACCGACTGGCCGTGCTCGTCGCGCAGATCGACTTCATAGCCGGGCACCGGCTTGCCGGTTGTGCCATAGTGGATTTGTCCGGGCTGATTGGACAGAAAAATATGCAGCATCTCCGTCGAGCCTATGCCGTCCAGGATATCGCAAGCAAAATGCTGTTGGAAACGCAGGCCCAGATCGCGGGGCAATGCCTCGCCCGCCGAGGCGCAGATGCGTAGCGCCACCTGCTCCCGCGTGGGCAATGAGGCGGAAGCCAGCATGCTGGCGTATAGCGTCGGTACGCCGCAGAAGATCGTGGGGCTATGCCTCGTCAAACGCTGAAAGACGGCATCCGGCGTGGGGCGTTCCGCCATCAGGATGGTCGTTGCGCCGACCGACAGTGGGAAGGTCAGTGCGTTGCCCAGGCCGTAGGCGAAAAACAGTTTGGCGGCTGAAAATACGACGTCATTTTCCTGTATGCCGAGTATGGGCTTGCCATAGAGCTCGGCGGTATGCCACAAATTGGCGTGAGTGTGCACCACGCCTTTGGGCTGGCCTGTGGAGCCCGACGAGTAGAGCCAGAATGCGATCTCGTCGGAAAGCGTAGGACAGGCCGGCTCCACCGGTTGTGCCGCCGTCATCAGGGCATGCAGGTCCAGGCATGGGCTGGGCAGCGTCTGCTCGGCCTGCGACACGACGATATGCTTGACGTCGTGTGTGCCCTGGCTCATTCCCTGTTGTATGACAGGCAACAGCGCATTCGAGACGAAGACGGCCTGGCTGCGACTGTGCTGGAGCATATAGGCGTAGTCGTCCGCCGTAAGCAAGGTGTTGACGGCAACGGGCACGACGCCGGCGTACAGAGCACCAAGAAAGGCAACGGGCCAGTCTATCGTGTCATGCATCAACACCAGGATGCGCTCTTCGCGGCGTATGCCCAGATTGCGCAACAGCCCGGCGAATTGCTGGATCCTGTTCGCCAGCTCTCCATAGCTCAGCGTTCGTCTGTCGTCGATGTAGGCTGTTTTATCGGCCAGGTGTGCGTTGCTTTGGATGAGATGGCCTGCATAATTCATCTCGACGGGACAGGCATGCATGAGTTGTCTCCAGCGTAATTATTGTGTGTGCGGTAGCCGTCCTGGCGTTCAGGATTGAGTGAACGTGATCTTCCCTTGAGGAAGCAGATAAAGCACCAGCGCGCGTCCGGCACTGACAGAAGGACTGTGCACGGTCTGCGGCCCATAGACAAGCCAGCCCGCCGGCCGGCCGTCGAAACGTGCTTCGGCATCCAGCGGCATGATGAGGTCTATTTCGCCTTCCGGATGGCAATGTTCGGGCCCGGCGATGTCATTCATCTCCACGACGTCCACTGAATAACCGCTCAAATCCTCCGCCGGCTTGATGATCCTTCCGTAACGTATGCCCCCGTGCTCATGCTTGCACATCCAACCGTCTTCTATGCCCTGCTTGCAGGCACGGACTATGGATTGGCACACTTCGCCTTCGTAGGGAAATGTCTGCTCCAGCGAATATTGCAACGATGCATTGAGCGGCCGGCCGCCGATCTCGCTGGTGACGGTCTGGATCAATTGCCGGAATGCTTCGATGCTGCTCATGGAAAATCCTTTCTTTACTAGGTGGCCAATGCCGCGCCGGTCCTGTTGTTTTGATTTGCATCAACTTCTGTGTCTCAGGATGAAAATTAGGGCTTTTGTTCTGGCAAGTCAAGCACTATAATGCATGTTAACCATCAGCTTAGGGTTATTCTGGGTGAAAAAGAAAGCATTAGACCGGAAAGCAGCCGTCGCCCTGCTGGACTCCTCCTCTGGAGTCGACCCTTATTTGTCATCGCTCGGCGAACGAGTGCGCCGCATGCGTGCCATTCGTGGACTGACCCGCAAAGAGCTTGCCAACGCCACGGGCGTCTCTGAACGTCACTTGGCCAATCTCGAGCTCGGGGTTGGCAACGTCTCTGTGCTGGTGTTGCGGCAAATCGCGCATGCCTTTCATTGCACCATGGCGGAACTCGTTGGCGACGTGACCACCGCCAGCCCCGAATGGCTGCTCATACGCGAACTGCTGGAAAAGAGATCAGAACAGGAACTCCAGCGGGCTCGGGAAACGCTTGCGGAACTCTTTGCGGAAAATCATGGGCCTGGAAACAGGAACAAGCTTCAGCAGATCGCACTGATCGGACTTCGCGGAGCCGGTAAATCCACGCTGGGTCGTCTGCTGGCAGCCGATATCGGTTATCCCTTCGTCGAGCTCAGCGCCGAGATCGAACGCGTCGCCGGCTGCGGCATTCTGGAAATCCATAGCCTGTACGGGCCTATGGCCTATCGTCGATATGAAAGACGTGCGCTGGAGGAAGCTCTGCAGCTTTATCCGGAAATGGTGCTTGCAACACCAGGTGGCCTGGTGTCCGAGCCGGCCACCATGAATCTGATGTTGGCGCATTGCTACACGATCTGGATCAAGGCAACGCCCGAAGAACATATGCAGCGCGTCATGGCGCAGGGCGACTTCCGCCCTATGGCGGGCAACAATGAAGCGATGGCCGACCTGAAGCGCATCCTGGCCAGCCGCGAAGCGTTCTATTCCAAGGCCGACTGGGTATGTTCCACGACCCAGGTAACCCTGGAGGAATGCCTTAAAGGGTTGCGTGAGCATGTTCGCCGGCTGGCGGGGATGCCGTACTGAGGGATGAGCAAATAGGGAAAAACGAGTATGCATTGTTATGCATGTTGCGTTGACACTGTGCTTTCAGTGCAATATTATGCATGAATCATTGCATGGTAAGCATTATCTTTCAGCTTCAGAGCCCAGGAACCTAACTCATGACCGAAGCCAGCACTCTTGTTGATTTTCGTACCGACCCTTCCCAGTACAAGCATTGGGTCTTGACGTTTGATGGCGAGATCGCGACGCTTGCCATGGACGTCTCGGAAGACGGCGGCATTCGTCCCGGCTACAAGCTCAAGTTGAATTCCTACGACCTTGGGGTCGATATTGAACTGCACGATGCGCTGCAGCGCATTCGCTTTGAGCATCCCGAAGTACGCACGGTGGTCGTCACCAGCCTGAAAGACCGTATCTTTTGTTCAGGTGCCAATATTTTCATGCTGGGCCTATCGACGCATGCCTGGAAGGTGAACTTCTGCAAGTTCACCAACGAGACCCGCAACGGTATCGAGGATTCCAGCAGGCATAGCGGCCTGAAGTTCGTGGCTGGCCTGAATGGGGCTTGTGCGGGCGGCGGCTACGAGCTGGCGCTGGCTTGCGACGAGATACTGCTTATCGACGACCGTTCATCTGCGGTGGCCCTGCCCGAAGTGCCGCTGCTTGGCGTGCTGCCGGGCACCGGCGGACTTACCCGCGTTACCGACAAGCGCAAGGTGCGTCACGACTATGCCGATATTTTCTGCACGCTAGTCGAGGGCGTGCGCGGTCAGCGGGCCAAGGACTGGCGACTTGTCGATGACGTCATCAAGCCAGCCCAGTTTGCCGAACACGTGAAGAGCCGTGCGGGCCAGCTGGCCGCGAAAAGCGATCGTCCCCGCGATGCGCGCGGCGTAAGCCTTACGCCATTGAAGCGGATGGTGTCCGATAACGACGTCGAGTACGAATACGTGCACGTCCAAATCGATAGGGAAAAGCGCCTGGCCACCTGGACCGTCCGCGCGCCGCAAAGTGTCGTTGCCCAGGATATCGACGCAATCCAGGATCAGGGCGCCGCCTGGTGGCCCCTGCAAATGGCCCGCGAGCTTGATGACGCCATTTTGCACATGCGTGCCAACGAGCTCGATATCGGTACCTGGATCTTCAAAACCCGCGGCGATCCGGCCCTGGTGCTCGCCGTCGACGATACTCTGCAGCGCCTGGCGGACCACTGGCTGGTGCGCGAAACAATCGGCATGTTGCGACGCACGCTGGCGCGCTTGGATGTCACATCGCGTTCGCTGTTCGCGCTGATCGAAGAGGGCTCCTGCTTTGTAGGTACTCTGTTCGAGCTCGCGTTGGCCTGCGATCGTTCGTACATGCTGGACGATCCGGACGCTGGGAAACCGGTACACATTGCACTGACCGGCCTGAATTTTGGCCACTATCCGATGGTGACTGGCCAGAGCCGTATCGACCGGCGCTTCCACGAAGAAACGGAACCTGTCGAAGCCGCCCGTGCCACTCTGGAAAGCCTGATTACCGCAGGGAAGGCCCAGTCCCTGGGCCTGGTCACCTTTTCACTCGACAGCATGGACTGGGACGATGAAATCCGGATCGCGCTGGAGGAGCGCAGGGCGTTGTCACCCGATGCGCTGACAGGCCTGGAGGCCAACCTGCGCTTTTGCGGTATCGAAACCATGGAGACCCGTATATTCGGCCGACTGACCGCGTGGCAGAACTGGATCTTCAACCGCCCCAATGCCGCCGGAGACAAGGGCGCATTGAAGCTGTACGGCAAGGGCGAGCAAGCCAGTTTCGACTGGAATCGCGTTTAACGTCCCGCATACTCATAACGCCAGAACAATCCCCAAGGAGCAAGGACATGTCAGGTATCAATTATTCCGAAAAAATCCCGAATAACGTCAACCTGTCCGGAGATCGCACGTTGCAGCGCGCCCTGGAACATTGGCAGCCTAATTATCTGCAGTGGTGGCGCGAAATGGGGCCGGAGGCATCGCAGAATTTCGATGTCTACCTCCGTACAGCGGTCAGTGTCCAGCCCGACGGCTGGGCGAATTTCGATCATGTAAAAATGCCCGATTACCGATGGGGCATATTCCTTGCCCCGCAGGATGGCAACAGGAAAGTCCATTTCGGCGAGAACATCGGCCGCGATGTGTGGCAGGAAGCACCAGGCGAACACCGCGCCAATCTGCGGCGCATCATCGTCACGCAGGGCGATACTGAACCCGCATCGGTCGAGCAGCAACGCCACCTGGGCCTGACTGCGCCTTCGCAATACGACTTGCGCAACCTCTTTCAGGTGAATGTCGAAGAAGGCCGCCATCTATGGGCGATGGTGTACTTGCTGCACCGCTATTTTGGCCGCGATGGCCGCGAGGAAGCCGACGCCTTGCTGCAGCGCAATTCCGGCGACCAGGACAGCCCACGCATTCTTGGCGCATTCAACGAGAAGACGCCCGACTGGCTGGCTTTCTACATGTTCACCTACTTTACCGACCGCGATGGCAAGTTCCAATTGTGCGCCTTGGCTGAGTCCAGTTTCGATCCCCTGGCCAGGACCACGAAATTCATGCTGACCGAGGAAGCACACCACATGTTCGTGGGCGAATCCGGGGTCTCGCGCGTCTTGCAACGTACGGCCGAAGTAATGAACCAGTTGAAAACCGAGGATCCCGCCGTCCTTCGCGCCGCCGGGGTCGTCGATCTGCCTACGATCCAGCGCTACCTGAACTTCCATTACAGCGTCACTATCGACCTGTTCGGCGCCGACCAGTCCTCGAACGCTGCCATTTTCTATAGTTCGGGCCTGAAAGGCCGTTACGAAGAAGGCAAGCGGGCCGACGACCACCAGCTCAAGAACGATACCTATCGTGTGCTCGAAGTGGTGAACGGCGAGCTGCGCGATACCGAAGTGCCAATGCTCAATGCATTGAATGAAGTCTTGCGTGACGACTTCATCAAGGATTCCATGGCGGGTGTAGGACGCTGGAACAAGGTGCTTGAAAAGAATGGTATTGCCTTCCGCCTGACGGTGCCTCACAAGGCTTTCAACCGTCGCATCGGAACGCTTGCAGGGATACGCGTGTCACCGGAGGGCATGGTATTGAGCGAGGAGCAATGGAAGCTGCACGAACACAAGTGGTTGGCAACACCCGACGACCGCGAATTCGTTTCGTCGCTGATGGGTCGCGTGGTCGAACCCGGAAAGTTCGCTAACTGGATCGCGCCGCCTGTTATTGGCGTCAATCGCCAGCCTATCAACTTCGAATATGTCCGCTTCAACTGAAGCGCGGCCAGGCTTGTACCGTTACGCACGAGAGTCATGAAACAGCATCTTATTGACCCCGAGGTCTGCATCCGCTGCAACACCTGCGAAGAAACCTGTCCCATCGATGCCATTACCCATGATTCCAATAATTATGTGGTCGATGCTGCCATCTGCAATCACTGCATGGCATGCGTTCCGCCATGCCCGACCGGCGCAATCGACAACTGGCTGAGCGTACTGGCCGGCAGCCCTCATACGCTCGAGGAGCAGCTAAATTGGGAAGTACTCCCACCTCCGCAGGAAGAGTCAGGTGCGCAGCTGGAAGCGGATGGAAGCGTGTCCGCTGCTGCGGCGGCCCGTGCTGCGGCGGCCGGTGCCGCGGCGGCCGCAGGCATCCTGTCCGAAGATTCCGGCCTGGATGGGGTGCCGTCCACGGGGGCGGGGTCCAGTGTCCCGCCCTGGTCCGCGGCCCAGCCGCAGGTCAATTTGTATACCCACAAGAATCCCGTCACAGCGACGGTCGTCGGCAACTACCGCGTAACGGATGAAGACACTGAAAGCGACATCCGGCATATCGTGCTGGACTTCGGTGCGGCGCCATTTCCGGTTCTCGAAGGCCAGTCCATCGCCATATTCCCACCGGGTACCGATAGTAGCGGCCGGGCGTTTCATGCGCGGCAGTATTCAATTGCCAGTCCACGCGATGGCGAACGCCCGCGTTATAACAACCTGTCCCTGACCGTCAAGCGCGTCATGACCGACAGCGCGGGCAACGTCGTCCCGGGCGTTTGCTCCAATTACCTTTGCGACTTGAAGAAGAACGATACTGTCCAGGTTATTGGGCCATTTGGAAGCACGTTCCTGATGCCCAATCACCCCGAAGCCAACCTCATCATGATCTGTACCGGCACCGGCTCAGCGCCCATGAGGGCCATGACTGAGCGCTGCCGGCGGCAGCTCAAGGAAAAGGCGTTCAATGGCAGGCTGATGCTTTTTTTCGGGGCCCGTACGCAACGCGAGTTGCCTTATTTTGGTCCCCTGATGAACCTTCCTGCGGACTTCATCGACATCAACCTTGCCTTGTCGCGGGAGCCGTCGCAGCCGAAGCGTTACGTCCAGGACTTGATCCGCGAGCGCGCGGTCGACGTGGCCAGGCTGCTCGATAATGAGAACACCTGCGTTTTCATCTGCGGACTCAAGGGGATGGAAGAGGGCGTGCTGCATGCCCTGGACGCGGCCATCGGACTGGCAGGGCAGGAGTGGCCCGAAGTACATGCCAAATTGAAGGCCCAGGGCCGACTCCATGTCGAAACGTACTGACGCGGCGTACTAATTGGTGCAGGCAACGCTAATGCAGGTAAAATTGCGGGCTCCTTACCGGTCTATGAGGTTGTTCCATTTGCCATGAAATTTAATGAATTCAAAGTCGGAATGGTCATCAAGCACCCGCCCGTCGTGGTCAACGAGCAGGAAATGCTCGATTTTGCCAAATCATACGATCCACAGTGGTTCCACACCGATCTCGAACGGGCCAAAGACGGTCGGTGGGGCGGCCTGATAGCAAGTGGCTGGCTCACGTGCAGCCTGGCCATGCGTATGGCCGTGGACGCCGCCTTGTACGACTCAGAATCGTTCGGTTCGCCGGGGCTGGAAAGGCTGCGTTGGCTGCTGCCAGTGCGCGCAGGCGATGCCCTGCGCCTTGAGGCAACAGTGGACTCGGTGCGCCAGTCTTCGAGTCGCGACGACCTGGGCATCATGCGCTGGTCATGGAGAGTATTCAACCAGCGCGACGAACAAGTGCTCGATGTGGAAGCAACGAGCTTGTTCGAACTTGAGTCGTCCTAGAAGAACGCTTGCAGACCAGTTTGGGCGCGGCCTAATATCAAGGCATGCACATCGTGCGTGCCTTCATAGGTATTGACCACTTCCAGATTCACCAGGTGGCGTGCCACACCGAACTCGTCTGAAATGCCATTGCCACCCAGCATGTCGCGGGCCAGGCGCGCAATATCTAGCGCCTTGCCGCAGGAATTGCGTTTCATCATGGACGTGATTTCCACGGCGGCAGTGCCTTCGTCTTTCATGCGGCCCAGACGCAGGCAGCCTTGCAGGGCCATGGTGATATCCGTCTGCATATCGGCCAGCTTCTTCTGGATGAGCTGGTTGGCAGCCAATGGACGGCCAAATTGCTTGCGGTCCATGGTGTATTGGCGGGCCGTATGCCAGCAGGCTTCAGCAGCACCCAATGCGCCCCAGGCAATGCCAAAGCGGGCGGAGTTCAGGCAAGTGAACGGGCCGCGCAGGCCGCTCACGCCGGGCATCATCTGCTCGGCGCCGATTTCGACTTCGTCCATGACGATTTCGCCGGTAATCGAAGCGCGCAAACCGACCTTGCCATGTATGACCGGAGCCGACAGGCCCTTCATGCCCTTGTCCAGGATGAAACCGCGGATTTTGCCGTCGTCGTCACCGCCGACCACTTTGGCCCAGACAACAAAAACGTCGGCAATCGGTGAGTTGGTGATCCACATTTTGCTGCCGCTAAGCTTGTAGCCATCGGCTGTCTTGACTGCACGCGTCTCCATGCTGCCGGGATCGGAGCCATGGTTGGGTTCGGTCAGGCCGAAGCAGCCTATCCATTCGCCGCGGGCAAGCTTGGGCAGGTACTTGCGCTTCTGTTCCTCGCTGCCAAACTCATTGATGGGCACCATGACCAACGAGGATTGCACGCTCATCATCGAGCGATAGCCCGAGTCGACGCGTTCGACTTCGCGCGCGATAAGTCCATAGCTGACATAGTTCAGGCCGGCACCGCCGTATTCTTCCGGTATGGTGGCGCCCAATAGCCCGAGTTCGCCCATCTCGGCGAAAATCGCGGGATCGGTTTTTTCATGACGAAAGGCTTCGAGCACGCGGGTGGCCAGTTTATCTTGTGAATACGCCTGCGCTGCGTCGCGCACCATGCGTTCTTCTTCAGTTAACTGTGCGTCCAGTAGTAAGGGGTCTTGCCAATGAAAAGAGGGGGCTGCCGACATAGTGGGCTCCGGGTCAGATAGGTTGAAATATAAGAGAGCGCCCCGGCAGCCGTCACGCAAACCGGGGCAATGGATCAGGCCTGGGCTGCTTGCGCCTGCTGACGAATTTTTTCCAGTGTCGTGGAAGGCGAGATGGTTTCAGGATCGATCAGGCAATGCAGGATGGCCGGCTTCCGGCTGGCGACCGCGCGTTCGAAGGCGGAGGCAAATTGTTCGGTCGTTTCCACACGTTCGCCGTGTCCGCCGAAGGCCTCGGCATAGGCGGCGAAATCGGGGTTCTGCAACGAGGTGGCCGACAGGCGCGCAGGATAGTGTCGCTCCTGGTGCATGCGGATGGTGCCATACATGCCGTTGTCAATAAGAATTACGATAATGGGCAACTGATATTGGACAGCGGTTGCGAATTCCTGACCGTGCATCATGAAACAACCGTCGCCAGCGAAACAGACCACGGTCTTGGAAGGATCGATACGTTTGGCGCCCACGGCGGCGGGCAGCCCATAGCCCATGGAGCCCGATGTCGGAGCCAGTTGCGTGCCGAAGCGCTTGAACTGATGGAAGCGATGCAGCCAGGTGGCGTAGTTGCCCGCGCCATTGCACATGATGGCGTCCTCGGGCAGCGTAGAACGCAGATACGACATCACCTTGCCCATTTGCAAAGCGCCTGGGTGCGTGATTTTTTGTGGGTCTGTCCAGGCAAGGTAGCTGGCGCGCATGCGTTCCAGTTCCGCCGACCATGGAGCCGATTGCTGGGGGCGCAGGGCCGTGACCGCCTGGGCAAAAGACGCCGGCGATACATTGATAGCAAGGCTTGCGCGGTAAACGCGGTTCAGTTCGCTCGCGTCGGGATAGACGTGCACCAGTGTCTGGGCCGGTACGGGAATATCAAAAAGCGTATAGCTTTGGCTGGCGATTTCGGACATGCGGCCGCCCACCAACAAGACTAGATCGGATTCCTTGATGTAGTTCATCATGTCCGGATTACTGCCCAAGCCCACGTCGCCAATGAAGCAAGGGTGGTCGACCGAGCAGAGCATCTGGCGGCGGAACTGCACCGCCACCGGAAGCTGATAACGTTCGGCAAACTCGGCGAACTGGTCGACGGCCACCTGGTCCCAGCGCGTGCCGCCCAGTATGGCGACCGGCCGCTGCGCTTTGGCCAATTGCTGCGCAAGGGCTTCCATTTGTTTGGCGGTCGGCGCACTGTCGATGACTTCGTAGTGCGGTGCGTCGTGCACTTGCGCGTACTCGATCAGCATGTCTTCGGGCAGGGCGATAACGACAGGGCCGGGCCGCCCCGAGGTGGCCACATGGAACGCGCGCGAGATGATTTCCGGTATGCGTTCGACCTGGTCGATTTCCGTTACCCATTTTGCTTGCGTACCGAATACAGCGCGGTAATCCATTTCCTGGAAAGCTTCGCGCTCGCGCATGCCGCGTTCGATCTGGCCCACGAACAGGATCATGGGGGTGGAGTCCTGCGACGCGATATGAACGCCGGCCAGTGCGTTGGACGCACCTGGGCCGCGCGTTACCATGCAGATGCCGGGCTCGCCGGTAAGCTTGCCATGAGCGTCCGCCATCATGGCCGCACCACCTTCCTGGCGGCATACGGTGACCTGTATGGAGGCGTCGTGCAGGCCATCGAGGACGGCCAGATAGCTTTCGCCGGGCACGCAAAAGACATGCTTGACGCCTTGCGCGGTAAGCTGGTCGACAAGGATGTGGCCGCCCAGGCGGGAACGAAGTTGGGAGTGTGAGCTTGCTTTCATAGAGGATTAGGATAATGTGCGTTGAGGGCACAACGCAATTGATAAAATTGCACAATGTCTTGCCTATTATGCAAGACATCGTTGAGCGAAGTCGTAACGGTCAATTCTACGCTGCCGCTCGAATTGCCACAGGAAAGGTTGATGAGAAAAGGAATTCCCAATTTAGGCGCCCTGCAGGCTTTCGAGGCCACCGCCAGGCTATCCTCGTTTTCGCGTGCCGCGGAGGAGCTTTCGCTGACGCACAGCGCGGTTTATCGACAGGTCACCGGCCTGGAGGAGCGCCTGGGCGTTCAGTTGCTGACACGCGTACGGCGTCGCGTTGCGGTCACTGCGGCAGGTGCGGAATACGCCGCACGCGTACGACATCACCTGGAACAACTGGAAAAGGATACGCTGGGGCTGATGTCGCGTACCGGCATGGGACGCAGTTTGCACGTGGCGGTGCTGCCGACCTTGGCCACGACCTGGCTCGTACCTCGACTGCCGGAATTTCAACGCAGGCATGGCGACATCTCGGTAAGCCTGTCTGTGCGTACCCTGCCTTTCCAATTCAATGATCATCCTTTCGACGCCGCCATCTATCATGCCGAGCAAATATGGCCGCAGACTGTCGGCATCAAATTGTTCGACGAAGGCGAACTACTGCCAGTCTGCACACCCGGGATGCTGAAGGCGATCGACGCGGCCGGCGGATCCATGGCGGACCTGACCCATCTGCACATGTCTTCGCGTCCCGACGCCTGGCGCCACTGGTATCAGGCGCAGCAGAAGGAGTATGTACCGTCCATCAGCGCCGGCCCGCGGTATGAGCTTTTCACCATGACCCTGGCCGCTGTCAAAGCAGGAATGGGCGTGGCGCTTGTGCCACGTTTTCTGGTTCAAGCGGAACTGGATGCGGGACAACTTCTAACTCCGGTCCAGGGAGTGCTCAGCGTGCGCGAGGCTTATTTCTTCAGCTATCCTGTCTCGAGCGAACCCAGCGAGGCCTTGCTGGCGCTGGAGGCCTGGTTGGCTGGTATTACTGAAGCAAATCGAGGATAGCGTGCTGATGACACCCAATCGAACCACCCGTGCCATGCGCCGAGTTTTGCGGCGGACCGCTGCGTGCATGCTGGCCGGCGCAAGTCTGCTGGCCGCGGCAGGTGTATCGGCCTTCGATGCCGGCACATACAACGATGTCCTGGATGCGCAGCCTCCGGTCAACGTTCAGGACATCAATCCGGAGGCGGCGAGCACGTCTGTTCGCCAAGGACGGGAAGGGGTGCGCGCGTCCCACTACATGGTGAGCACCGCGAATCCGTTTGCGACGAAGGCCGGCGCGGACGTCCTGGCCGAAGGCGGGAGCGCCGTAGACGCCGCCATAGCCAGCCAGATGGTGCTGAACCTGGTCGAACCACAGTCATCGGGCATTGGAGGCGGCGCCTTCATCGTTTCTTATGATGCCAAGAGCCGGTCCGTTCACGCCTATGACGGCCGTGAAACCGCGCCCGCCGCCGCCCGCAGCAACCAGTTTATGGCCGAGGGCAAGGCAATCCCGTTCTGGGAGGCCGTCAATAGCGGACGGTCGGTGGGTGCGCCGGGACTTCTTCGGGTCCTGGCCCTTATGCATGAAGAAGATGGACGCCTGAGCTGGGCTCGCCTTTTTGCGCCGGCCATCGCATTGGCGGAAGAGGGGTTCCCCGTATCCGAACGCTTGCACGCCTTGCTGAAAGATAATAACGGCCTGCGAGACCAGCCTGCCGCGGCGGCTTATTTCTACGACGCGCACGGCGAGCCCTGGCCGGTGGGCTACAAGCTGGTGAACAAACCGTTGGCCGAGGTATTTCGGCAGGTTGCGAAGCAGGGCGCGGAGGCGTTCTACGAAGGCATATTGGCGCAAGACATCGTCAACGCCATTGCAGGGCACGCTGTTCCGGGCGATCTGACGCTGCAGGATTTGTCAGGATACCGCGCCCTCGAACGGGCGGCCTTATGTGCGCCCTACAAGGTCTACACGCTTTGCGGAATGCCGCCACCAAGCTCAGGGCCGTTGACGGTAATGCAAATGCTCAACATCCTGTCGCACACGGATATCGAATCCTTGCCGCCCGATTCACTGCAGGCGGTGCATTACTTCTCCGAGGCCGGAAAGCTTGCCTATGCCGACCGGGATGTGTACGTAGCGGATCCCGCGTTCATCGACGTGCCGGTAAAGGCCATGCTGGATCCCGAGTATCTGGCGTTGCGCGCAGGTCTCATCAAGCCGGACCGGACAATAGGCCGCGCCCCGCCGGGCGATCCGGCAGGCATGCTTGCCATACGCGGAAAGGACACGTCGCTGCAGCAGGCTTCCACCACGCATATCTCGGCCGTGGACGCGCAAGGCAACGTGGTGTCGATGACCAGCACGATTGAATCGGCGTTCGGCAGCAAGATTTTTGTACGTGGTTTTCTGCTGAATAACCAACTGACCGATTTCTCGCTTTCCGACGTGGACGCGCAGGGCAAGCCAGTGGCCAACCGGCTTGAACCGCTGAAGCGGCCGCGCAGCTCAATGGCGCCGATGCTGGTGCTGAAGGAGGGCAAGCCTGTCATGGCCATCGGCTCGCCGGGTGGTAGCGCGATCATCAATTACGTGGCGAAGACGATCCTCGGCGTGCTGGACTGGGAGCTTGATATTCAGCAGGCGATAGCCCTGCCGAATCGTGGAAGCCGGAATTCGTTCACGGAACTGGAGAAGGGGACGTCTTTGCATGGACTGGCAGGAGGCTTGCGGGCCATGGGGCACGAGGTGAGGGAGATAGACTTTCCCAGTGGACTGCAGGGGATAGTGGTGACGCCGGAGGGATTGGAAGGTGGGTCGGACCCGCGTAGGGAAGGGGTTTCTGCTGGAGGGTGACGGCGCCGCCCGCCAGCCGGCCCGCTTGTGCATCGGGTCGTGTTGGGCCTAGGTTGGTCGACGTAATGCTTAATAGACATCCTGGATATCGAAGCGCGTGACTTTGTTGCTATCCATCCGGAAAATGTGCATCACTGTCTTGTCCCTCAGCCCATGAGTCTGGCCATTTAACGGCTGACCATTGAGGTCGAATACTGACTGGATCACCTCAACAGCTACGGCACCATCCGAAGTTTGTTGAAATGCTATTGGCTCAACGTGTGGGCTGACGACAGCCCATTGGCGTGTCCAGTAGCCGCGCATAGCCTCATGCCCATGAATGTGGCCGCCATCCATGCCGTTGGCCCAGGCGACATCATCGGCAACCGCGGCAAGTACGCCGTCGATGTCTCTCGCGTTGAAGCGTTCGTACATTTCCTTGATAACTTGAAAATCGCTTTTCGGCATACTCATTTCCTCAGGAAGGGTTGAAGGGATTGCCGATGGCATCGAGCCGACATTGCCTGGCGCCCGTCGGATATATAATATATACGTGCATATGTATTTGTGTAAAGCGCTGATGAAGAAAAGGAGCGGTATGGCTGAAAATGTGCTTTCTACGCCGGGGCATCTCGTAAGTCTGGCGGCGCGGGGCTTCGCTCGCCTTAGCGAGTCGCGTCTTAAACCGCTCGGTTTCGGCGTGGGTCAATTGCCTGTGCTGGTTGCGCTGAAGGACGGAAACGCAAGCACGCAGCGCGACCTCGCCCGGTTTGCCAAGGTTGAGCAACCTCCGATGGCGCAAATGCTTGCTCGCATGGAAAGGGACGGTTTGATCGAGCGAACCCCCGACCCCGTGGACGGTCGCAGCAGTCGCATTGTGCTTACGAGGGCCGCGCAAGAACGCATGCCCGTGGCAATCGCGACCCTGTTCCAGGGAAATCGGGAGGCGCTCGCCGGATTTACACAAGCGGAAGAGGCACAACTTATTGACCTGCTTACACGGCTGATCGCAAATCTCGATCAAATGGCGGGTGCCGAGGCTAGATAGCCTTTGTGAGTGCTATCTTGAGTGTTATTGATGTCAGATGAATTGTTAGGCGTCGCGCGAATCCACTTGGCACGTCTCATGCAGACACTCCGAAGAGCGCCCCGACTGCCGCGGTCAAGCCCATTGCCAACGCACCCCAGAAGGAAACACGTAATACCGACACGAGCGCCGGGGCGCCGCCTGCGCTCGCAGCTAGCAGGCCCAACAGCGCAAGAAAGAAGAGCGAGCTTACTGCGATGCCCCACATGAGTGCAGCATTCGGAAGCATTAGAACCATCAGCAGTGGAAGCGTCGCTCCCACGGCGAAAGTTCCAGCGGAGGCGAACGCAGCTTGGACTGGTTTCGCGGCCAACGTATCGGATATGCCGAGCTCGTCTCTGCCGTGTGCGCCAAGCGCATCATGAGACATTAGTTGGGTGGCAACTCTTGATGCTAATGTACTATCCAGTCCACGCCGCACGTAGATCGATACCAATTCTTCGTGCTCCTGTTCGGGATTTGCGGCCAACTCTTTAACCTCACGAGTCAGATCCGCGCGCTCAGTATCAGATTGCGAGCTGACGGAGACATACTCACCAGCGGCCATTGACATAGCACCCGCTACAAGGCCGGCAACACCCGCAACGAGAATGGCTCTTGTACTTGCGCCGGAGGCCGCGACTCCCAACACTAGGCTCGCAGTAGAAACAATTCCATCGTTTGCCCCTAAAACGGCGGCACGAAGCCAGCCGGTTCGATGTGTTCGATGTTGTTCGCCGTGTCTCATACGTTCTTCCCGAGCATTTGAAGGTTCATTGCGACGCCTGACAGTCAATATAGGACGCCAATGGCCGTATAACATGGTTATTTTGGTTGCCCAGTGTGGCAGTGTAACCACATGATACGCAATCATTTGAATTTTTCTACGTCTCTACAACGCTCAATAATACGGACAGCCCGGACAAGACTTCTGGGCATTTCCGAGCGGCAGCAATGCCCTAGCTGCAATTCCCCTGCTGGTTTGAACCTTGCACGCAAGCGTGTCCGTCAATGTAATCGTTACTGCGTCTGCCTTCGGGAAGAGTCAGAGGCCGGTCAGGGTCGAATAGCGTCTGAGCGTATTTCCAATCGACGGCCTATCGGATTTTCGTGATTATCAGCAGACTAAAACTCCTTTCCCCAAAAAAAAGGGGTTCGTCATGAAACACAAACACTTGCGCGCTGATGATTTCATTTTCTCAAGCAGAATCCGCGCATCTTTGCACTTATCGACCAGGCAATACGCTCGGATAGTTGATGCCTGGGTGACCGCCATTGGGATACCTTGGTATCGAAGTCGATGACGCGCTGGAATTAGTCGAAAGACGTCTCGATAGACAGTTTCTGCACAATGCTTGGAGTCAAAAAAGGCCGTGAAGCCAGTTGTCTTGTGGTCACGTATTTGTTCAACGAACAGGACTCAACGATGCTTACGCCCATATCTTTCACGTCCATCGCACACGATGTCGTGTCGATCTACCTGGATCATGATTAGCCTTATTGACTGGCCGGTCGCTGATCTCGATGAACACAGATGCTTCGCTTCTTATGCAAGTAGCCTAACGAGAAACTCACTGCCACGGACACCTTCAGCGTAGGCCGAAGTATCCCAGGATAAACAAGATGATGACGATGAGACCAACAAACCAGATAATTCTGTTCATGATTTGATTCCTTTGAGTATGCAGTCAAACGCGAAACGGTTTCAGGCTGTTCACGGCGTGCGTACAACACCCCGTTTCCAACCGGCTAAGCGCGCTGCGACGCAAGCCTTCAAGTCAGACATTCCATTTGACCAAATGGGATGGTCCCCCTTCCCAGAAGCCACGCTGGTTAGCTTATGAACATTGTCTCATACGCGGAGGTAATAAACTCACACCACCAATTGCACAGGCAATCACGACATGAACGCAAAATTGAGCAGGTCGTGGTTGATCACGTGATTGAAGGCTGTAGCGCATGAGCAAGAAAGAAACGCATCATCTCAGCGCTGGCATCTGGCCCATTAGCGTCCGTGAATGAACCACTTTCGTTTCCACCCGCCCAGGCATGCGAAGCGCCATGCACGGACCAATGTTCCGCGTCGATGCCGTCGGAACTCTCCATTACGCTTAGCGTTGATCGCCGCCCTTCATCTGAGTCGGCGATTTCTTCCGAAACCGTAGCTTCGCCTCGGTCAAACCCCTTCAATAGTTCCCAGCTGTTTGAAGGAACAACGGTTCCATCTAAATCCCCATGGAAAACGATGAGTGGGCGCTCCTGCGCGGCATGTGTTGCAATAGCCGTCAATCCAAATGGTACGCTTATACCCATCTTCATGGTGCCCAGCGCAGAAAGCAGGCTAGAAGCACTCCCATAGGGTAAGCCTGAGTGAATGCCAGCCGCAGCATAAAGATCCGGATAGGTGTGGATCATTACGGCCGCCATCGCGCCACCAGCTGACATACCAGCCACGTAGACGCGGGTTGCATCCACCTTAAAGTTGGTTATGATCTCACGCGTAATCCCCGCGACCATCGAAGGTTCTCCGAAATCTCGGTGCTGATGCTGCGGTTGATACCAGTTCCAGCATTTTTCATGACTTGCAGTGCTGGGCTGAATCGGATAGGCCACGAGACACTTTTCCCGTTCAGCTAACACGTTCATACCCGTGCCGAGTGAAAAGTCTGCAGCATCCTGCTTACAGCCGTGCAGCATTATTATCAAAGGTAGGGGCGTACTGCCGTATCCCTTCGGGACGAAAAGCAAGTATTCCCTTTCGCCTTGTGCGCTTGAATATCGATAGCTTTTCATGTTCATGTTGGGTCTGTTTCCTTAGATAGCAAGCATCGTGACGAAGCGCCGACCGAAGAGCGATGCTAACTCTAGATATTCGACAGCCAGTCAGCCGCCTCATCGCCTGCTTTTCTCAGCATAGGCTTTATTATGCTGCAATGCAACATAAGCATTATTATGTCACCGTCATAAAATTATGCGGTCTATGCTGCGCACCTTACCGGCATAACGAAGATTTAGACATTCGCGACAATTTGTGATCACAGGTATTGGCACCCTGGGGAACTAGTCATGAGTCAGTTCACGACAGCTGGAAGATATCGAGACAGTCTGCTTTCAGACACCGATCTGCTATCCGAACCATGAGGTCGATGGGGACTGCACATTGCTATCGCGCCGATCCTGCTCGGTCGGGGAGAATCGCTGTACGAAGGGCTGGAACTGCGGGCGCTGGGATACGACGGCGTTGAATTCCTGGCGTCGGAGAATGCCACGCATGTCGTCCTGCGACGCCAAGGGGATACTGACGCCCAACCTCTGGCTGAAGGCCAACGCCCCTGACTGGCTGCGGTCTAGTCTTGGTCGTAGGTGTCAGCCCGGCGCTAGGCATAGACTTCCGCAGTTGGTATATTAGGCGACGAGACGCCGATCGCCCCGGAAACAGAAGCTGCTTGCCGCCCGCACCCCAACGTCTTTTTCAAAGTCGTGACACCGCTTTCGCTTGAAACGAACCTGGGGACAACCAATGATGAAACTGTATGGAATGGGTCCCACGCGTTCGCTTCGCGCACGCTGGGCTCTTCAAGAACTTGATGCGGAGTTTGAGTTTGTGCCCATCAACCTCCTTGCCGGCGAAAACCGCCACCCCGACTTCCTGCGTCTTAATCCCACTGGCAAACTTCCGGTGCTGGTTGACGGTGACCTTGTACTCACAGAATCGGCCGCTATCGTCATGTACTTGGCAGAGAAGTACGGCGCCAAGGGGCTCATGCCCACCGATCTATCGGAGCGGGCGCAGGTGTATCGGTGGTCCATGTTTGCGGTTACCGAGCTTGAGCAGCCACATTGGCGGATAGCCCGGCACAGCTTCGTCTATCCCGAAGACAAGCGCCTGCCAGAAGATATTGCTCTCGCCAAAGATGAGTTTGTGTAGATGGCCGCAATACTTGACCGCCATATGGATGGGCGCGAGTTTATCGTGGACGATACGATAAGCGTTGCGGATTGCGTCACCGCCTATGTTGCCCGCGACGTAGCGCGACCCGCCTTCAAGCGTGCTTTTGACGCTCAATTTGCGGTTTTCGCTGCCGCGCTCTCGAGGCGATAAAAGTTTGCCTGGGCTTGACTTTCGACGCTGGGCGGCGAAAATGGCTGCGCATGGCCAAGGCTTCGATCAGTTGCTGGACGAGTCTACGCATATCGCGCCATTACTCAAAGCCCGGGGCTATCGCGCTTGTGGAAAGATCCAGGGGGGCGCCGGCCCACAGCCAGCGATTACAGGACTTCTGCGGTGACGCCTGGATCGCGGTGGGCGATGCGGCGCAAGCTTACGATCCATTGTCGTCGCAAGGCATGGACAAGGCGCTTCGGACGGGCAGCCATGCTGGGCATATGATCCACTACGCATTGACAGACAGCCTGCGGGACGCGGCGGGATTAGGCAGTGGCAATGCGTTCGTCCATCAGTACGATGTGCAGCAGCGTCAACTTTGGCAAACGTATTTGTCGCAACGAGACTTCTACTACGGAATGCAGCTCCGTTGGTCTGATCAGCCGTTCTGGCAACGTCGGCGTCGGCCGGACGCTCCTAGCGTTCCACCATAGGCCATATGATTCTGCAGCAAAACGGGAGAGCCTCCATGCAGGTCGAAATCTCACCTCTTGACAGCATTGATACGGCCGAAGAGTATGTAACGCGCGAAGACAATATTAATTACCGTGTCCGTCTGTTTTGGATCGGATTAAGACATCGGTAATTGACCTGGCCTCGGCCAGAAGCAGACTTTCGCACATGATTCCTATCTGCCAGAATTGTCTCGATCTCAATTTTTCTAAATCATCACCATGTCTGACGATCCCGCAACTACTGGTCTGCTAATACGAACGATCCAGCCCGCTGACTTTGAAGGATGGCTTCCTCTTTGGGACGGCTATAACGCCTTCTACGGGAGAATCGGAGCTACTGCATTGGCTCAAGAAATTACGAAGAAGACATGGGAACGCTTTTTTAATCCGGGTGAGCCTGTATTCGCACTGGTCGCGGAAGACGACGGTACGATTGTCGGCTTGGCTCATTACCTGTTTCACCGCAGCACCACCAGGCTTGGCCATGTCTGCTATTTGCAGGACCTATTCACTTCCCCGACACAGCGCAATCGCGGAATTGGCAAGGCCCTCATCAATGAGGTTTATAAGCAAGCAACGCAAGCTCAATCAAGTCGTGTTTATTGGCAAACACAAGCATCAAATGAAATCGGGCGGGCGCTCTACGATAAAGTAGCTACACATAGCGGTTTCCTCGTTTACAGCCACGAGCTTTAGCTTATTTTTGTCGTGAGAGAAAGTAACGGTCTCACGTCAGATTGTTTCCTAAAACAATTGACGTGAGATTTTGATTGCGGGATTGCTTTATGTATTGCAACGGCGCAAAAATGCAACGTAGCTGACAAGTGAACACAGTGGCCCGCCGGCGCGAGGGCTCGCACCAAAAGACCGAGATGAACCTGAGCGTCGGTCAGTTCAGACGACAACCGTTCCGCTGACATCAACTCAGTAAAGGAGAATACGGTGAAATACATAATCACTTGGTTTGAACGATCTCAACGTTCGGCTATGGAACATGAGAATGCCCATCGAGGCGCACGCATCTGGTCCGCTGTCGCGGCGATGCTGCTTATGCCATGCGCGCTCGCGCAAGACGCCACGCAGACTGATGGAGACAAGTACAAGATCATGCTGGAAAACGAGTGCGTCAGAGTGCTCGAGTATCGCGATGAGCCGGGTGACAAAACACAACAACACCATCATCCTGCATTCGTTCTGTACGCCCTTAGCGCGTTCGAGCGAACATTGACTCTCCCTGACGGGAAGGTTCTCCGCCGACAGTTCAAAGCGGGCGATGTCATGTGGTCAGAGGCACAAACACATATTGGCGAAAATGTCGGTCAAACGGCTACGCATGTTGTTATTACCGAGCTGAAGAAGGGGCCTGAAGACGGCAAGGAGTGCACCCAACGATGATGATTTCGCCGAGAAGCTGCAGACATCCCGCATTGGATCGTATCCCAGGGTTCACAGGCGCTTGATGGCGACGCCGGTCTACCCCCGGCGCCATAAACAAGTGATCATAGAAACGGAGCACAGTAGAATCCGGTGACGCCAACGAATACATGCGAGCACATAGCAAGTCCCTTGAAAGTTGCGGCTCAAGCACGCTAACATCAACCGTCCGCTGCGCTCAGCCAGATCCAGTGGGTCCTCTTTAGGTATCTTGAAATGGCAGAAACACAAGCGTCCACATTCATGGCTCAATTGCTTTGTCCCGCGAATTCCGGCGAGGACGAGTCATGGGCGTTTCTGGTCTTGCCAAAGGCGGTCAGTGAAACGTTGCCGAGGCGCGGCAGGACGTCGGTCGAAGGCACACTTAATGGCTATCCTTTTCAAGCTACGCTCGACCCGGACGGCCACCTAAGTCATTGGCTCAAAGTAGGCAAAGGGCTCCAGGAGGCTGCTGCAGCGTCGCCTGGAGATATGGTTGCGGTTCAAATTTTTCCGGCGGACACAGAGCCAGAGCCGCGGTTACCTGATGATCTGCGGGAAGCTCTTGCTACGTCTCCAGCAGCCAAAGCCACCTGGGAAAACACCACAACTATCGCTCGGCTGGACTGGATCCATTGGATCGAGTCCGCAAAGCAGGCCAAGACCCGAAATAGTCGGGTTGATAATGCCCGTGAGATGCTTGCTTCGGGCAAGAAGCGGGTCTGCTGCTTTGATCAATCGGGCTACTACAGCAAGAGTCTCAGCGCACCCAAGGCAAAAAATTGACGGTATGCTACTGCGTGCGGCGATTAAACCAATGTCTTACTTTTCTTATGAAAGGTTGACACCATACTTATGCAAGGCTGACACACCATGACGACTGGAACTGTTCAATTTCATCGCGTTTTGCTTGCGCCCCCCGAGCGGGTTTACCGCGCTTTTCTCGAACCCGATGCGATGGCGAAGTGGCTTCCGCCCCATGGGTTCACGTGCCAGGTCCATCACCAGGATGCCAAAGTGGGCGGTACGTACAAGATGTCCTTCCGCAACTTCGGCACGGGCAACAGCCAATCTTTTGGTGGCGAGTATCTCGAACTGGTGCCGTCCCAGAAGATCCGCTATACGGACCAGTTCGACGACCCCAATCTGCCTGGACGCATGGAGACCACTATTTCATTGCGGCAGGTTTCCTGCGGAACCGAACTTACCGTCGTGCAGGAAGGCCTTCCCGCAGCCATTCCCGTGGAGATGTGTTATCTGGGCTGGCAGGAGTCACTTCTTCAACTGGCAAGGCTGGTAGAGCCCGAGATCCCTGGCTGATCGTCTGTATCCAGCCGAGCTGCGCGGCCCCTACACCGACGGGCCGACCAATCAGATCATCGGGCACGGGTTGCTCATGCTTTTGCAGACGAACCTCTGCCTGCATTGAAGAATGACAGGCAGGGAGAGCAGTTGAATGCGGTGCGATATGCGGTCAGGCACCGCCTCTCCGCGGACGCTGAACGACACGGACTTTCCCGCTTGTTCCTCCGCCGCAATAGAAAAGATCCGCGCCGTCGGACTCCAGGCCACTGACACTGAGACCGGCCGGCATTTCCAGCTGCTCCAGCACTTCACCGCTATCCGGATCGATGCGGCGGATATCGCTTTCTTCCCCCTCCGATGTTCCGTGCCATAGCTGACCGTCCAGCCAGGTTACGCCGGTGACATAGCGGTTGGACTCGATGGTACGGATCAGTGCGCCGGTCGCTGGGTCGATCTGGTGGATCTTGCAATCGCGGTACTGGCCTACCCACAGGCTGCCCTCGGCCCAGGCGAGCCCCGAGTCGGATCCGTGGCCAGGAGCCGGAATCGTGGCGACCACTTTGCCGGTGGCGGGCTCGATTTTGTCGATGCGCTCCTCTGCGATCTGATAGAGGTAAGTACCGTCAAATGCCGTGCCTGCATCGCAAGCGCGGTCGAGGGAGCGTTCGGGTTTGCCGCTGTCTGGATCGAAAGCGATCAGACTGTCTCCGGTGGCGGCCCAGACGCGCTGGCCATCGTAGGTGACGCCATGCACGGGGCCGTCGGCAAAGGGGCCATACTCGCGCACGATCTCGGCCGTACTGGTCGTTGCCTGGACTGGGTCTCTGCTTGTCGTTTGAGTCATCATTATCTCCTTGTGAGGGCGCCTTGATTGGGCCCGGTAGGACGACTTTATTCCGTTGGCATCAAAGTGGGGAGTAACAAGATTGTCGTGAATTCGGTCAGCGGGGGCGACAGCCAGCGTTGCATTCGCGCGCGACCTATTGAGCGGACTTTCCCCGCAGCCTCAAGCTCGCCCAGCGCGCGCTGGACGGTGCGCTGACTGGTAGACAGAGCCAAAGCCAGTGCGGAGCTCGACCATGCCGCACCATCGGCGAGCAGTGCCACCAAAGAGGCCTGATCACCATCGATGGGCGGCGCCAACACGGCAACGGAATGTCCGTCAAGCGATTGAAGCACAAAGCCCCGGCTGGTCGCGTTAATCTGCGCCATCCCGGTGACGAGTCCACGCAGACGACTGATCTCAACCCTTAGACGCGCCCGATGCGACTCATTGCCATGGCGGGTGCGGAACGCAAACCGGATCAAGGACTCCCGGTCGATTTCGCCCGGCCACGCCTGCGCAAGCGCGCGTGCCAGCGTGAACAGTATTGGTCGGCGGGCCAGTGGCAGCCAAGTGATGCCACTGCGCAGGCCCCGTTGGCAGGCGTCCAGCACTAATGTATTGGAAGCCAGCAGTTTGGCAACCCCGTCAAGGTCCAGCTCACGCTCACCGCCGTGAAAGAAAAGGCGGGCAGCAGGCTGCTGGAGTACCTTGTGCGCCTGCATCACCTCGGACAATAGCGCCGGCACGCGCGAGCGCTCAGCCGCATCCCGCGCGCGATCCAGCGCTGCCCTCGCGGCGTCGATTTGTAGCGAACGCAGCGCCAGCTCCACTGTAGCCAGCCCAGCCACCGCGGCCAGCGATGGCGGCATTCCATGCGTATCCAGCTTTGCCAGCGCTGCCGCGGCGTCTTCAAGTCGGCCAATGAGCAATAGCCTGCGCACTGCAATCAGGCGCGCCTGCTGGGCGTTGGCGTGATCGGCGTGGGCATCCAGAATATCCAAAGCCGCCATCAGCGAACGCGGCGATCCCCCCAGATCGCGAACTGCCAGCGCCACCTCAGCCTCGGCGACGACACAGCGAGCACGCGCCACCGCTTCATGCGCCCCAAAGCCGCCGCCCGCGCGTCGCAGCAACTCACGAGCACGCGCATACTCGCCCAACTGCGCCATGGCAATGCCGCGCAGGGCCAGCGCCGGCGGATCGTCACGCAGGGCAACCCGCTTTAGCGCACCAAGCGCATCGCCCGACGCAAGCGCCCGCGCGGAGGCAGCAATCAAGGAATCCATGGCAAGAGAATACACCGCTGCTTTTATGAATGGCGTGGCCTTGAAACAGTGAAGTAATCTTGCGGGATTGCCTCATGAACGCCAAGCGGCATCTTACTTGTGCCGTTACGATCACACCAGACGCCAAGCACCCCAACCGCCCGAGCCGTCCCAGCGGCATCACGCATTGCCATCCCAGAGTGGGGCGGGGGGGCGGGGTGAAGCTTTTCAGCGACTTACGGGGCCGAGCGGGCCGGAAGCGAAGGGAGTCCCGAAGGGGACGGACGAGCGACGCAAGCGGTGTTCGGCGCGCAGGCGCCGAACCGGTCACGTGGAGCGAAAAGCTTCACCCCGCCCCCTGTCCCACGCCAGAAGGAACAAATCTCCGATTGCCCCCCGACCCAAGTCAGAAAAAACTACCGGAACACCACCGTCCGCTGCCCATTAAGCAAAATCCGATGCTCCACATGCGATCTCACAGCTCGCGACAGCACCAGCGACTCCACATCGCTGCCCACCTGTGTCAGATCATGTGCGCTCATTGCATGGTCCACCCGCTCAATGTCCTGCTCGATGATAGGACCCTCATCCAGGGCCCCCGTCACGTAATGCGCCGTTGCGCCGATAATCTTCACGCCACGTGCATGAGCCTGATGATAGGGGCGGGCACCCTTGAAGCTGGGCAGGAAACTGTGATGAATATTGATCGCCTTTCCAGACAAAGCCTGGCACAGATTGTTCGATAGAATCTGCATGTACCGGGCCAGCACCACCAGGTCGACGTTTTCTTGGCGCACCAGATCCAGGATCTGTTGCTCTTGAGTTTCGCGTGTCTCGGGGCTCACCGGCAGGTGATAAAACGGTATCCCGTAAGATCCGGCCATGCCCGCAAAATCGGCATGATTCGACACAATGCCCGCGATCTCCACAGGCAGTTGCCCGCTGTGCTTGCGAAACAGCAAATCGTTCAGGCAATGTCCCTGACGGCTGACCAGGATGAGCAGTCGCGCCTTGCGTTGGGCATCATAGATCTGAGCTTCCATGTTGAACTTATCGGCGACCGACGCGAAGGACCGTTCCAGTTCCTGGGCATCTGCGGGAAGGGGAAGGTGGAAGTGCACGCGCAGGAAAAATCGTTCGGTCTCGAGATCACCGAACTGCTGGGCGTCGATGATGTTGCCGTGCAGATTCAAAAGCCAGCCGGTTACGCTATGCACAATGCCGATACGATCGGGACAGGAAAGGGTGAGGATGTAATCGTTCATGTTTTCAGGGGTCAAGCCAGATGGGGTGTTTGCATGAGTGCGGAACGTGTTGTTTGTGCCAGCGCGAGGCATGCCGTGAGCCCCGGAGATTCGATTCCGAACAGATTGACCAGACCGGAAACGCCATGCGTTGACGGCCCTGCCACCACGAAGTCGGCAGCGGGCATGCCGGGGCCGGCTATCTTGGGCCGTATGCCCGTGTAGCCGGGATTCAAGGCGCCGTCGGGAAGGGCAGGCCAATAACGTCGCACGGCCTCGTAAAACGTATCGGCTCGCCGCGCGTCCAGCGAATAATCTTCACCGTCTATCCACTCCGTGTCCGGACCGAATTTGGCTTGCCCGCCAAGGTCCAGCGTCAGGTGCACACCCAGGCCGGCGCTATCAGGCATCGGATAAATAAGGCGGCTGAAAGGGGATCGTCCTGACAAGGTGAAGTAGCTGCCCTTGCAGAAGTACGGCTTGGGTATGTGTTGATGTGGCTGTCCGTGCAGTGCCAGGGCGACGGAAGGAGCAGACAGGCCTGTGGCATTGATCACACAATTTGCTGTGAGCTCCATGGCGTCTGAGCCGGTGAATTGAAGCAGGAACTCCCCGGTGTCCAGTAGTCGTCCGGCATGGAATGGGGTGTGGAAAACGCACTGGGCGCCCAGGTTTTCGGCATCGCCCTGCAACGACAACATAAGCGCGTGGCTGTCGACAATGCCGGTGGAGGGCGATACGAGCGCTGCGTCGCAGGCCAGTGCCGGTTCCAGCTCGCGCGCGTGCGCGCCGTCGATTTCGTACAGGTCATCGACGCCATTCAACCTGGCGCGTTGCGCGATGGCTCCGAGCTGCAGGCTTTGCTCAGGCGTGGACGCGACAATAAGCTTGCCCAGGCGCCGATGCGGTATGCCCCGTTCGGCGCAATAGTCGTAGAGCATATGCTTGCCCGCGACGCATAACTGCGCTTTCAAGCTGCCCTGCGGATAGTAGATGCCAGCATGGATCACCTCCGAGTTGCGGGAGCTGGTGCCGGTGCCGATCGCCTCCGCGGATTCCACGACCAGGACTTCCCGCCCTGCCATGCTCAGCTCGCGCGCAACGGCCAGGCCGACTACGCCGGCACCCAGGACGACGCAGTCTATATCTGCTGCCATGATGTTTCCTGCATTGTTGTGTAGGTATCTGCCAAGCCTAGTCGTTCGACAACGGCTCGGTGGACGGTGTGAGGTCAAAATCACCGGCATGATATACCAGCGGTTGACTGAAGTTACGGTGACAGCGCTCCACTTGACCAATAAAGACGAGGTGGTCGCCGGCCTCATGCTGGATGAGATTATGGCATTCAAACCAAGCGGCGCAGTCTGGATCGTCAAGCATCAACGTGCCGCCCGGAGCACGCGTCAAGGCCAGGCCGCTGAATCGTTCGGCCTGGGCGCCATAGGCGAAACGTTTGGCCAAGTGTAATTGCGGTGCCGCGAGGACATGGATGACGTAGCGCTGCGTGCGAAGGAAGTGACGCAAGGACGAGGCCGCCTTGGATAGACTCCAAAGCACAATGGGTGGTTCGAGCGACACCGAATTGAACGAACTTATCGTCAGGCCCACGGGACGGTGGTCATCGGTCTCGGTGGTGATGATGGTAACGCCGGTCGCAAAGCGGCCTAGTGCCGAACGAAAAAAGTCAGCATCGAAGTCGGGTGGCGTTGCAATCATGGTGTCCCCTTGCCGCCGATCAGGGCGCCAAGCGCATGCGTGACCAATTTTCGTCGTTTTCGCGTTGGAACACCAGGCGGTCGTGCAAGCGCGAGGGCCTGCCCTGCCAGAATTCGATGTAATCGGGCCTCAGCCGGTATCCGCCCCAGTGCTCGGGGCGTGGGGGATCTCCGCCCAACGACTCCGTCAGCGCGATCAGTCGTGCCTCGAGTTCGCCACGGGTGATCGGCTGGCTTTGCGGTGAAACCCAGGCGCCTATGCGGGATCCCAGCGGCCTGCTTTGGAAGTATTCGTCCGATTCGGCGGCGGACACCTTTTCTATGCTTCCTTCCAACCTCACTTGCCGTTCAAGCTGCGGCCAAAAGAACAACAGGCTGGCAAACGGGTTGGCGGCCAGTTCCCGACCTTTTCGGGATGCGTAGTTGGTAAAAAACGTGAAGCCTCGCTCATCGAAGCCTTTCAACAGCACAATGCGCGCTGCGGGACGGCCCTCGGGCGTGGTGGTGGCCAGTGTCATCGCATTGGGTTCAGGTACGGCGGCCTGCAGTGCCTCGTTGAACCAGAGCGTGAATTGCTCCAGTGGCGTCGTGGCCAGGGAGGCCTCGAGCAATTCGAATTTTTCGTATTTCTGGCGAAGATCAGCAACGGACATGATGGCGCGTTAAGAAAGGTGTCGGAATGCTAGTTTACTGGACTACGCGGTATCAGGGCGCAGCGCTCGTCGGTTTGTGCAGTTCCCGAACCAGCAGTTGCAGGCGATTGTCCTGAATGTTGGATTGTTTCAGTGCCCTTGCGGTTTCAAGCACGTACTCGATGCATGGGCCGTAGCTACCATGAGCATTGCGGACGATGTCGACCAGCTGGTCGACGGGCAGGTCGCGCACATACGCGTCGGTGTAGCGGTTCATGGTGAATGTGAGCGCGCTGACTATCCCATGTTCGGTACGGCACTTCAGCCACCGGGGGATGTAGGCGCCACTGGGCATTTCACGACGCCAGAGCGCTTCCATCGTGGAGGGGACCTCATTGGCCTGGATCCGGTAGGCCATGCCGCGGCATGAGCCGCCGACATCCAGACCAAATACCAGGCCTGGCTTGTCCGGGGTGCCTCGATTGACGCGCGACCACAGGCACAAGGCGCGATGATAGCCGTGGAGCAGTGCCGCCCGTTGTTCTGCGAACTGAAATTCAGGTCGCCATATCAGCGAGCCGTATCCGTATATCCAGACATCTTCATCGTCATTCCAGCCGGCCAGCGCATCAAGCATGGATGCATGGCGTTCGGCTTCGGTCAACAGGCGGAAGCTACTGGAGGCGGCAGCGGCGTGCGGAGCGGGTGTAAAGGTGTGATTCACGTGATTCCGGCGAAGAGCAGGGCTCAGGATGAGATATATCGATATAGTAAATCAGTTGCGCAGCGGCGGGCATGGTCCTGGACGTGATACCGTGGAGTCACCTCATTTTTTACATATATGCCCGAGCCTAACTATGCCCGTCACTTGTCAATTCGATACCGAACGCCGCTTCGGCGGCCTTGAACGTCTGTATGGTCCCGGCAGTTTGCAGACTTTGCGCAATGCCCACGTGGTGGTGGCCGGTATCGGTGGCGTGGGATCCTGGTGCGCCGAGGCGCTGGCGCGTTGTGGAGTCGGGGCTCTCAGCCTGATCGATCTCGATCATGTTGCCGAATCGAACATCAATCGGCAATTGCATGCGTTGACCGAGACTCTGGGACAGTCCAAGGTCGCGGCAATGGCTCAGCGCGTGCATGGGATCAACCCGGAGTGCCGTGTGCGCGTGGTCGACGATTTCGTGAGTCCAGATAACGTAGCTGATGTGCTCGGGGACGATGCGGGTCTTGTTATTGATTGTACTGATCAGGCACAGGCCAAGATAGCCATGATCCTTCACGCACGTGCGCGCAAAATTCCTATTCTGGTTTGCGGCGGTGCGGGCGGGAAAACCAATCCACTCGCCTTGCGTGCCGGCGACCTTGCGCTGGCGGTCAATGATGCCTTGCTGGCAAAGCTGCGCAATACCTTGCGCCGCCAGCACCAGTATCCCAAGGCATCCGACCATGCCGGCAAGCCGCGCAGGCGCTTACCGAAAATGGGCATTCGCGCTTTGTGGTTTGATCAACCCGTCTTGTTGCCGGCTCAATGGCTGGCCACGGGTGTCGACCTGACCGACCCCGGCCGGCTTGCCGGTGTGCAACCGCCGCCCGACACCTTGCAGGGTCTGTCATGCGCCGGATATGGATCGGTCGTAACCGTGACGGCTGCAATGGGAATGGCGGCCGCCAATGAAGCGGTATATTGGATGCTGAACGGCAAGTTCGCCTGAAATCGGCAACTGCCAGCGCTGGCGATCACACGGGTTCCAGGGGCTGGTGTGGCTGGTCGGGCAAAGCAATGATTATGGCATCCTGCGGATAGACGACGCCGCCGCGCAACACTATGCCCATTACACCGGCTTTGCGTATGAGCCGCCCATGTTCGTCGCGCGACAGCACAGCGGCCATCAGGCCAGTCTGGAAGGCATCGAGCTGCGAGCAGGGGTTGCGCAGGCCGGTTACCTCGACGACAGCCGTTTCGCCGATGTGCAATCTGGTCGAGCTGGGCAATTGCAGCAAGTCGATGCCGCGGGTGGTGATGTTTTCGCCTATTTCTCCGGGACCCACTTGAAAGCCCTGTTCGGCAAGCTCGTCGTGCAGCTCGCTATGAACGAGATGAACCTGCCGTAAATTGGCCTGGCCAGGGTGTTTGGCGACGCGGGAACGATGCTTGACGGTGGTGCCGCAGTGCGCGTCGCCTTCCACGCCGAGCGCCGTCAACAAGGTGATGCTGTTGTACTGGTCTTTGCTGAATGTATGGGTCTGGCCTTTGCTGACGGCGATGACTGTTGGACGTGTGAAGTCAGGCATGGTGCACCTCAGTATGGAATGCGCTTATCTTATCGCGGCACGGCCGACTTTGCCGCCCCGGTTCGCATATTCAGGTGAAACGTGCAAGCATACGGCCTGTTGTACGATATTTATACTGAACCATGCGGAGCAAGAACACAGTGAACGACCAGCCTTTTCCCGACACCGAGATCCCGGACGATGCAACAGATCAAGACATGAAGGTGCAAGAGCCGCGGCTTTGGTGCGACGATGGCTGGACGGCGCGGGTCATCAAGAACCAGGACGACGATGGCTGGGCAGTAGAAATGATCATGGACGGAGAGGACGAGCCTGCACTTGTGGGTCCGTGGACCATGGGCCGGGACAAGAAAAACCCCAAGCCCCTGGATGCGTCGGCATTTTATACCCTCGTCAAGACGGCCAGCGAAGTCTTGCGTCGCCACGAACAACAGTTGCATGCCGTCCTGCACAAAAGCCTCAAGGTTCGCACAGCGGCGGCCCGCCTGACCATCAAGCTCGATATCGTGCCCGACGACGACAATCCGTCTGCGACGCTGAGCGCCTTTGACGAAGGTGGCGAGCAGCTCGCCCGGGTCGACGTGCCGACCAGCTACAAGCTCACCCCGGAAAGCGCCGCGGACTGGATAGCGAGCGACTTCAAGAAGCCTGGCCGATAGCCAGGCTTCTTGGACGTGCACGAGCATGGAGCCTCATTGAAGCGTAGTCGTTATCATCGATACTCGGCATGCCTCGCCTTGCTGGCGATGCTGATGATTTTCCTTGCTCCGGTGATCTCCCAGTCGCTTGCCGTGGCGCAGGTTCCGGCGACTCACCATACCGCCGCGTCCAACCATGCGCAAGGTGATCCCGCTCCTGCTGCGGGCGAGCATCCCGATCACGATCTGGATCAATGCGGCTATTGCACACAGTTGCCGACGCTGAGTTCCAGCAGCGGTCAATTCCTGGATACGGCCTTGCCGCGTCGTGGATCGCTGCGGCAAGGCGTTTGCAATCGTCGCACGATCAAGGCCGGTTTTCCCGATGCCTTGCCTCGCGCTCCACCCTTCCTCTTTGGCAACGACGAAAACCCGCCTGGGGCGTGAGTGTTCACGGCATTCGCTGTCAAATACGGTCTATTCTGCCTCCGCTGACAAGAGTCGGACAGATACACTGCGCCACCAGGCCATTCCTGCCACATTAAGGGTGACCTATGTTGACCGACTCGACTCCAGTTTCCAACTCACAAGATGCCGCAAACATGGCATCCGCGGCAGGCATCGCCTCGCACCTTCCTGACGGGAATCGTTGGGCGACCGCTCTGCTGACGCGGCTACATTTCTACATTGGCCTGCTGGTGGGGCCATTTCTTTTTACTGCCGCACTCAGCGGTATTCTGTATGCCTTGACACCGCAGATCGAAGACCGCGTCTACAGGCATGAGCTATACACGGATAGTATTGGCGAGCCTGCCAGCTTGCAGGACCAGATTGCCGCCGCCCGGCTGGTGACTGGCCACGACGCGGCGCTGGTGGCGATCAGGCCGGCGCCCGAGCCAGGTATGACGACCCGTATTCTATTTTCCGAGCAGGGGATGGGTCCGTCGGACAACCGTGCCATCTTCATTGATCCCGTGACAGCCGAGGTCCGAGGCGATCTGGGCGTTTACGGCACCAGCGGCGTATTGCCGATACGCGCCTGGATAGACGTATTCCACCGTGGCTTGCACCTGGGCGACGTGGGTCGGCTGTACAGTGAGCTTGCTGCTTCCTGGCTTTGGGTCGCGGCGCTGGGAGGGCTGGCAGTATGGATAATGAAATACCGTCGCGAGCGGCTTTTGCGTCGAACTTCCCTTTCGGTTTCCACGCGTCGCCATCGTCTGCGCGACTGGCACGGCAGGCTTGGGCTTTGGATCTTGATCGGTGTACTGTTTTTTTCCGCAACGGGCTTGACGTGGTCGCAATGGGCTGGCGGGAACATATCGGTACTGCGGGCCCATTATGGTTGGGGCACGCCAGCTGTGGCCACCAGCCTTATCCCGAACTCCGCGCACGCGGCACATGACGAGCATGCACATCACAGTGCTGTCGCAGTTCCTGCCGACAGCGGCGTTGCGACCATGTTCGATCCGGTGCTCGCAGCCGCGCGCAAGGCGGGCATTGATGCTGGTAAGGTGGAGATTCGTCCGCCCGGCAAACCGGACAGCGCCTGGACAGTGACGGAGATCGACCGCAGCTGGCCTACGCAAGTGGATGCTGTCTCGATTGATCCACGCAGCATGGTCATCGTCGATCAAATCCAGTTTGTCGATTTTCCGCTGGCCGCGAAGCTGACGCGCTGGGGCATAGACGCACATATGGGCGCGCTATTCGGCTTGGCCAACCAGCTTGTGCTCATCGTCTTTGCAGGTGGTCTGCTCACCATGATCGTATGGGGCTATGCCATGTGGTGGCGCAGGCAGTCATCATTGGTTGCGCTCAGCCTCCCGCACGCGGGCCTGTTATCCTTGCTGCGCAAAGCGCCGAAATCGACGTTGATGCTGATACTGGTGTTCACTGGACTGACAGGCTGGTTTCTGCCCCTGTTGGGTTTGAGCTTGTTGTTATTCCTGCTGATCGATGGCCTGCGGATGGCCGTAGCGCGC
This sequence comes from Pollutimonas nitritireducens, assembly GCF_002849615.1. Taxonomy (GTDB): domain Bacteria; phylum Pseudomonadota; class Gammaproteobacteria; order Burkholderiales; family Burkholderiaceae_B; genus Pollutimonas; species Pollutimonas nitritireducens. The sequence goes on along the minus strand of NZ_PDNV01000009.1, from coordinate 155,587 downwards.
CACTAATTGGCGCCGCGCAGGCCCTGCTCGTAGCGCTGTCGGGCCTCTTCTTCGAAACGGGCATCTTCGAGATCGTCCATCAGCGCGTCCATATCCACCGGCCGCGTATCGGCCTCTACATGTCCGGTCAAGACGGATTCGCTGGTAAGTTCACCGGCCTCGAAGAGCGTCCAGATTTCCTTGCCATAATGGGTGCCGAGCAGTTGGGGCGCGAACTGTCCGAAGAACGTGGCAAGATTGTCGACATCGCGTCCCAGCATGGCCGCTGCCTCATTGTTGCCCGCAGCGTCTACTGCCTGAGGCAGGTCGATGATTACCGGGCCGTCGGGCGCCAGCAGGATGTTGTATTCGGAGAGGTCGCCATGAATGATACCCGCGCACAGCATCCGCACTACCTGATTAAGCAGTAATGCATGAAGCTCGAGGGCACGCTCTGGCGTCATGTCGACGTCGGCCAGGCGCGGCGCCACGTTGCCAATGTCGTCCACCACGAGCTCCATGAGAAGCACGCCGTCGGTACAGATATACGGCAGCGGTACGCGCACATTGGCATTGGCGAGCCTGAATAATGCATCGACCTCGGCGTTCTGCCATAGCTCTTCCTGCATCTGGCGACCGTAGCGCGTTCCTTTTTCCATGGCTCGCGCCTGGCGACTGTTCTGCACTTTTCGGCCATCACGATACGATGCCGCCTGTCGGAAGCTGCGTTGCTTGGCGTCCTTGTAGACTTTGGCGCAACGTATGGAGTCGCCGCTGCGCACCACGTACACAGTCGCTTCCTTGCCGCTCATCAGTTGGCTGATTACCTCGTCGATGAGGCCCTCTTCGAGAAGAGGGGCCAGTCGCTTGGGCACCTTCATGTGGTGTGAAAAAAAGATTTGCTCATGCCCGATTATACGGGAGCGGGGCGTACAGGATAATGTCAATGTACACTGAAAGGCCCAATTTTCCGTCTCCGGCTGCCCATCCCCTTCAGTATTGCGTCTCTTTCACGTAAAGATCGCGTCTGTTCACCGCCAATACCTTCGATGCTTGCCAGTGCCCATAACCTCGTCCTTGTCCTGCCTTCGATACTGATTGCGATTCTGGCTTCATACACGGCACTAGGCATGGCCGGGCGCATTGCAGCGGCGCGCGGCCGCGCGGCATATGGATGGCTGGTCGGCGGCGCGTGCGCCATGGGCATTGGTATCTGGGCGATGCATTTCGTAGGGATGCTCGCCTTCAGTCTGCCTATCCCTTTGGGGTACGATCCGGTCATCACAGCCCTGTCGTTATTGATTGCCATAGCGTCTTCGGCGTTTGCGCTATGGCTGGTTACGCACGACAGCTTGCCATGGCACAGGCTGCTTGCAGGCGCATTGCTGATGGGATCGGGGATCATAAGCATGCATTACACAGGCATGGCGGCGTTGCGCATGAGTCCGGGAATTCAATATATCCCATCGCTGTTTGTCGCCTCGATTGCGATCGCGATCGGCGTGTCAGGTATTGGCCTGTGGATGGCGTTTCACTTGCGCAGGCGTTCATCTCATGAGGGGTTGTTACGTGTTGGCGCGGCACTTATCATGGGGTTGGCTATTGCCGGCATGCACTATACGGGGATGGCGGCTGCCGAGTTTCCAGCAGGAAGCATATGCGGAGCAGCGGGAGCGGGTGTGGATTCCGGTTGGCTTGCGTTGGTCGTGATCGTGATTACCATGGCGGTCCTGGGGATCGCTCTGGTCACGTCTGTTCTGGACCTGCGACTCGAATCGCGCACAGCGAAGCTTGCAGAGTCTTTGGCCAGCGCCAACGAAAAGCTGAGGCATCGTTCGTTGCATGACAGCCTCACCAATCTTCCGAATCGTGTGCTTCTAGAAGATAGGCTCAAGCAGCGCATGCATGCTGCTGATCTCGAACAGAAGCAGTTTGCGCTGATGTTCATGGATCTGGATGGCTTCAAGGCCGTCAACGATGCCTATGGTCACCACGTAGGCGATTCGTTGCTCGTCCAGGTGGCTCGGCGTGTCCTGTCCGAAGTACGACAGCAGGATACGATTGCGCGCCTCGGCGGCGACGAGTTCGTATTGCTGACCGGCTTGGTGGAACCCGACGACGCGGCCAGGCTTGCCGAAAGCATGCTGTCGATCATTCGCAGGCCATTTCAATTGGCCGGTCACGAACTGCGCATTTCGACCAGCATCGGCATCGTAATGTATCCGCGGGACGGAGCCAGTCAACATGACCTTCTGACGAATGCAGATGCGGCCATGTATCACTCCAAGTCGTTAGGCCATAACACATATTGCTTTTTCCAGACGTCAATGGTCGCGAATGCTCAGCAGCAGTTGCTGCTATTGCAAGACTTGCGCCTGGCGATGGAGAGGCAGGAATTTGACTTGTATTACCAGGCCAAGGTTGATGCCAAAAGCGGTGGCATCATTGGTGCGGAAGCTCTGCTGCGCTGGCACCATCCTGTGCGAGGTTTGATTCTTCCAGACGCGTTCATTCCTGCCGCCGAGCGGAGCGGCATGATAGTTCAGCTCGGAGCGTGGGTGCTGGGCGAGGCATGTCGGCAGCTGCAGGCTTGGCATGATCAGGGGTATGGCGACATGTCGGTCGCGGTCAATCTGTCGGGATTGCAATTTGGCCACACGGGTCTGGTGGGGGCCGTACGCGATGCATTGCAGCGCAATAATCTGGAACCGCGCCACTTGACGCTGGAAGTTACCGAAACTGTCGCGATGCGGGATGCCGACGCAAGTATTCTCATACTGCGGCAACTGAACGACGCGGGAGTACGCATTGCCATCGACGATTTTGGGACGGGCTATTCCAGTTTGCTGTATCTGAAGCGCCTGCCCGCTCACGAGTTGAAGATCGACAGGGGATTCGTGCGAGAGCTTCCCCATAATGCGGAGGACGCTGCAATCGTCTCCGCTATTCTTGCGTTGGGACACACGCTTAACCTGCTGGTGGTCGCTGAAGGCGTGGAAACCATCGCACAGCAACGGTTTTTGACGGCACTCGGATGTGACTCGTTGCAAGGCTATCTTTTCGGACGTCCTCTTCCTTCGGATCAGTTTCAGTACATATTGCATTCCAGCTTGCGCGGCCCATCTGGCGTCTGAATATGCGCGAGCAGGTACGGCGTCGCTCCGACCGGTAGAGCATGTGGCGAAAGCTTGCCTTCAAAGTCCGGCATCGCAACGGCAGGATGCGCGGGAGTATTCCATTGAATGAGTGCTGGCGCCGCGCCTTGCATGGGCAGTCTCCCGTCCTCTGTAATGGTTATAAGCCATTCAAAATTGCCACGGGTCAGTTCTACGTCGGCCTAGTACAATCCAGCCTGGTTTACAGGATCATGATCCGGGCGTTGATATGAATAAATACGCAGTACAGCTCGCTTTTGCCTACATGGGCGTAATCATCGGCGGCGGGTTCGCTTCGGGCCAGGAAATACTTCAGTTCTTTACCGGCTATGGCATGGCTAGCATTGCCGGTACCTTGCTCGCCGGTTTGCTATTTGCATTCCTGGGTATGCAGATCGCGCGCATCAGCACGAATTTACAGGCTCAATCGCACAAGGATGTGTTGCATCTATTGTTCGGTCATCGTGCCGGAGCCATCATGGACATCCTGCTCACTTTCTTCCTGTTTGGCGTTGGCGTGGCCATGCTGGCGGCCTCCGGGGCTTTGTTCAAGCAACAATTCGGCTTTTCGCCGGTGATCGGTAGTGTCTTCATGACGGTTCTGATCGTTTTGACCTTGTGCCTGAACGTGAAACGGATCATCCATTTGGTCAGTCTCGCAACGCCTTTGCTGATGGCGCTCGTGCTGGTCATTGCGACGTATTCTTTGTATACCAGCAGTGCCGATATCGAACAGTTGCTCACGCTCAGCCAGGACCAGCATACCGTGGCTCCGCACTGGGCCCTGGGCGCCATACTTTATGCCTCCTTCAATATCGCGGTGGGCTTCCCGATGCTGGCAGTAATCGCCGGGCGCAGTCGCGACATCAAGAGCACCTCGCGAGGCGGAGCGCTGGGAGGGGTAGGCCTGGGGCTGTTGATACTGTTGCTCAACGTCAGTCTGTTTTTCAACCTGAATCAGTTGCAAGGCGCGGAACTGCCTACACTCATGTTGGCATCGCGGCTGTCGCCTGTGGTGGGCATCCTGATGACAGTGTCCATAGCATGCATGATCTACAGCACGGCGGTGGGCATGTTCTTTGCGTTCAGTGCGCGCTTTTCCCGTCCCGAGACCGGCCGTTTCCGCCTAATGAGTTTATCGTGCTGCTCTATTGGCCTGATACTCAGTTTCGTCGGTTTCACGACGCTGGTAGGCAGCGTTTATCCCTTGCTAGGGTACCTTGGCTTGATCTTGATAGGCGCCGTGTTCGTCAATTGGTTCCGGGACCGCTGCAAACCCGCCAGCGCTGAAAAGCACGTTGCCTGAACCTGCATGGCGATCATGTCCGACACCGACGCGCGTCTTATAGAGACCATGAGAGTTGAACCGGGGCGGCGCGTTCCGCTCCAGGCTGGCCACTGGCGGCGATTGCAGAGTTCGTGCACGGCATTGGGTTACGCCTGGCCCGCCGACGCATTGCTGCGTGGCGTGCAGGAGCACATCGGCAGTCTGGACGCCAACGAGTGCCACCGTCTGCGTTTATTACTGAGTCGGAGCGGCGAGTTTGTATTGGAATCCAATCCATTGCCCGCGTTGTCCCCACCTGTACATCTGCGGCTCAGTGCTACGCCGCTGCAGGCGGACGCGGTATGGTTGCGGCACAAGACTACCCACCGGCCGTGGTACGAGGCGGCTCAAGCCTGGCTGGCGCATCATCCCGAATTTTTTGACGTGGTGTTCTGCAATGAGCTAGGCGAGGTGTGTGAAGGGAGCCGCAGCAATATCTACCTGCTGGACGCCCGGACCAATACCTGGCTTACGCCGCCCCTGGACTGCGGATTATTGCCCGGCGTTCAGCGCCAGGAACTGCTGGACCGCGGGCGGGTCCAGGAAGCCCGCGTTACGCGGGAACAGTTCCTGAATGCGCCCGCCATCCGGGTATCGAATGCGCTGCGCGGCTGGCTGGACGCCGCGCTCTAGCCTGCGGCGTGCAGGAAAGGGCCCAACACCGCCCCCGTGTGCGATTCGGCCTTCAGGCTCACTATATGTTCGGGTGTTCCTTCGGCAACCAGGCGTCCGCCGCCGTTGCCGCCTTCCGGCCCCAGGTCCAGTATCCAGTCTGCTTCAGCGATAACGTCAAGGTTGTGTTCGATGACTACGACGGTGTTGCCTGCGGCGACCAGGCGATGCAGCACATGGATGAGCTTTTCGACGTCGGCCATGGAAAGGCCGACCGTTGGTTCATCGAGGACGTATAAAGTATGCGGGATACGCGAAGCCCGGCCTGTCTTGATCACACCATCGGTCAACCTGGCTTTGGTGAGTTCGGTGACCAGCTTGATGCGCTGGGCTTCGCCACCTGACAAGGTGGGGGAGGGCTGGCCCAGCGTCAGGTATCCCAGGCCCACATCCTGCATCAATTGCAAGGGGCGCGATATTCTGGAATGCGCGGCGAAGTAGGTGATGGCCTCGTCGACCTCCATTTTCAGGACTTCCCCAGCATTCTTGTCGCGCCATGTCACATTGAGCGTATCGCGATTGAAGCGCTCACCGGTGCAGGCATCGCAGAGCACCTTGACGTCCGGCAGAAAGCTCATTTCTATCGTCCGCAAACCCTGGCCCTCACACACCGGGCACCGTCCTTCGCCGGTATTGAATGAAAAGCGCGTCCCGGTCCAGCCCCGTATGCGCGCATCGCGGGTTTCTGCAAATAGCTTGCGCACATCATCCCAGAAACCGATGTACGTCGCCGGGCAGGAACGCGGTGTCTTGCCGATGGGGGTTTGATCCACTTCGAGCACACGATCGATATGTTCCCATCCTGTGATCTCGACGCAGCCGTGCCATGCGGGCGCCCGGCGTTGGGAAACCGCCTGGGCCAGATTGTCCAGCAATACGTCCCGGGCCAGGGTTGATTTACCTGATCCGGAGACACCGGTGACCACGCTCAGCCGGCCGACAGGCAGGCTGGCCGTCACGTTGTGCAGGTTATGCAGATGCGCCCGGCTGACTGTGATCATGGGGGTGTCCCTGTCCACAGGGCGTCGCGCCTGCAATGGATGGCGCAGGGGAGTCTTCAGATAGCGCCCGGTGACCGAGGCGGGATTGTCGATGATGTCCTGTACGCTCCCTTGCGCGACCACCATGCCGCCGCGCACACCGGCGCCGGGGCCTATGTCGATAATGTGCGAGGCGCGCCGTATGGTGTCTTCGTCGTGTTCCACGACCACCAGCGTATTCCCATTGCCTTCCAATGCTGCCAGGGCATTCAGCAGAATCTGGTTGTCGCGAGGGTGCAGACCGATGGTCGGTTCATCCAGCACATAACAAACCCCCTGCAGGTTCGAACCCAACTGGGCCGCAAGGCGGATCCGCTGCGCCTCGCCACCGGACAGGGTTGGCGCAGCGCGATCGAGTGCCAGATAGCTCAGACCCACTTCCTGCATGAAATCAAGGCGGCCCTGGATCTCGGCGAGGATATCGCGGGCGATTTCCACTTCGCGGCCCTGGGTCACAAGTCCGGTGAAAAAGGTACGGGCGTCTGATACGGGCAGGGCCGCCAGCTCGGCGATGGAACGTCCTCGCCAACGGAACGCACGCGATACGGGATTGAGCCTATCGCCGTGACAGCTGCTGCATGTCTCCGTGTCGCCTTCGTACCAGGCGTTCCATGCTGTCTCCTCGCCGGTCTGTTCGGCGTCAAATCCGGAGAGCTGAAGTCCGGTACCGAAACATGCCGTGCACCAGCCATGTTTGGAGTTGTACGAGAACATGCGCGGGTCTGGCTCAGGAAAGCTGGTACCGCAGCTGGGGCAGGCACGCTTGACCGAGAAATGATGTTGGCGGGATGCACCGCTGATCCCGCGCTGACGGCGCTCGTCGACAGAGGTCGCGTCGCCGTCGGTCAGGCCGGAAAGTATGCTCAGGCTGCCCTGGCCGTGCTCCAGTGCGCTTCGTATGGCCTCACGTAGTTCGGGTTCACGGTTGGCATCAACGAGCAGGTCGGCAATCGGCAGTTCGATGCTGTGTTCCTTGTAGCGATCCAGCCGCGGCCAGGGCGCCACCGGAATGAACTCGCCGTCCACCCGCAGGTGTGAGTAGCCTTTCATGGCCGCCCATTTTGCCAGGTCGGTGTAATAGCCTTTGCGCGCCGTTACCAGCGGTGCCAGCACCCCTATGTGCTGTCCCTTGTAATCGCGCAGAAGCTGGGCCACGATCTGTTCGGCCTTCTGCGGTTCGACCGCGACATCGCAGGTCGGACACATTTGCGTGCCCAGTTTCACGTAGAGCAGGCGCAGGAAATGATGGATTTCCGTCATCGTGGCCACGGTTGATTTGCGGCCGCCCCGACTGGTGCGTTGCTCGATGGCGACAGTGGGCGGAATGCCGTAAATCGCGTCGACATCCGGCTTGCCGGTGGGCTGGACAATGGCGCGCGCGTAGGCGTTCAGTGATTCGAGGTAGCGGCGTTGGCCTTCATTGAACAGAATATCGAAGGCCAGCGTCGATTTGCCCGAACCCGAAACGCCGGTGATGACGGTGAACGTGTCGTGGGGGATGCTGACGTTGACGCCTTTCAGATTATGCTCGCGCGCATTCACGATATCGATGCTTTTCGCAAGGGACCGTTTCTGCCTGACCAGCGTCTGCAAGGGGGTGCCACTATCGTTCGCATACTGCGCGATCGGTTCGGCAAGCAGGCGCGCCTGGTGGGACTTGTCCTCATAAACAATGGCACTGGTGTAATCGACCAGCGCCTGCCCCGTGTGCGAGGCTTTGTTCTGCATGAGTTCTTCCGGCGTGCCCACGCCCATCACCATGCCGCCGGCGTCGCCGCCTTCGGGGCCCAGGTCGATCAGCCAATCTGCAGCCCTGATGACATCGAGATTGTGTTCAATGATAAGCAGCGAGTGGCCCGCGGCGAGCAACTTGCGAAACGCCCGCATAAGCCGGGCGACATCATCGAAATGCAGGCCTGTCGTGGGCTCGTCAAACAGGAAAAGGCTTCCTTTCTTGGCGACCTTGGCCGAGGAAATGCCGCTACGCGTTGCCGCCGCCAGGTGGCCGGCCAGCTTCAGTCGCTGAGCTTCGCCTCCGGAAAGAGTGGGTACGGGTTGGCCAAGCTGCACATACTCCAGACCCACATCTGCCAGTGGAGCCAGCCCCCACTGCACATCCCGCAGTCCATTGAAGAACGACAGTGCTTCGCTGACGGTCATCGCCAACACCTGGTCGATGGATGCGCTGCGACCCAGGTGCTCGACCTTGACTTCGAGGATTTCGGGACGGAATCGTTTACCGTCGCAGTCCGGGCAGCGCAGATAGACGTCAGACAGGAATTGCATCTCGACGTGTTCGAATCCGGTACCGCCGCAGGTGGGGCAACGCCCGTCGCCGGTATTGAAGCTGAACGTGCCCGCTGTATAGCCGCGTTCCCTGGACAACGGCGCCTGGGAGAAGAGTTTGCGTATGGGGTCGAAGGCACCCACATAACTTGCCGGATTGGAGCGCGCCGTTTTTCCGATGGGTGTCTGGTCCACCATGACTACGTCGGCCAGTTGCTCGACACCCAGCAGGTGCTGATGTTCACCGGGCGCTTCGGTGGGCCTTCCTTTCTGCTTGAGGATGGCGGGATACAGGACATCCTGTATCAATGTGGATTTGCCCGATCCCGATACACCGGTCACGCAAACCAGTCGTCCCAGCGGTATTGAAACTGAAACATTCCTGAGGTTGTTGGCGTTGGCGCCCTCAAGCACAAGTCGGGGTGTGCCCGATGCCACCGGCATCGGTCGGGGCGCCTCGACCCGCAGGCGCCCACCCAGGTAACGTCCCGTCAGTGTGTCGGCATTGCGCAATTCCTGCGGAGTGCCGTCGAAAACGATCTGGCCGCCGCGCTCGCCTGGACCGGGGCCGATATCCATGATGCGGTCGGCCGCTATCATTACTTGCGGATCATGTTCGACGACCACCAGCGTATTTCCGTTGGCGCGCAGCCGATGCATCACCTCCACGACGCGGTGCATATCGCGCGGATGCAGGCCGATGGATGGCTCGTCGAGTACGAAAAGCGTATTGACCAGGGAAGTGCCCAGCGCTGTAGTGAGATTGATGCGCTGGACTTCGCCCCCGGAGAGCGTGCGGCTTTGACGATCCAGAGACAAGTATCCCAGGCCGACATCGCACAGGAACTTCAGGCGCGTGCGCACTTCGTCCAGCAAGAGATCGATGGCCGCATCGATACTGGTCCCGAAACTGATATCGAAGAAGTGATCGCGTACCCTGTCGATGGGCAGGCGCATCAGGTCGTGTATGCCAAGGCCGGGCAGGGCGTCGAGGGTCTCGCGGCTCCAGCTGGCGTGCACCGGCATGAAGCGCGGATAGCTCCCATCATTATTGCGCGCGGTGTCGCTGCCCAGGCGCCAGAGTGTGGCGTCAGGTTTCAGGCGGGCGCCGCCGCAGGCTGGACAAGGCGTATAGCTTCGATATTTGGACAGAAGCACGCGAACATGCATTTTGTAGGCGCGCGATTCCAGCCAGTCGAAAAAACGTTGGGCGCCATACCACTGGGTTTTCCAGGCATTCTGTCCGCCGCGCCAATCGGGCGTGCCGCCAATGACCCAGCGTCTTTCATGTTCATCCAGCGCTTCCCATGGAACATCCAGTCGGACGCCCGCCGTGGGCGCATACTGTTCCATTTCGGCCTGGCACTCTTTGTAGCTGGCGGTCTGCCACGGCTTGATCGCCCCATTACGCAAGGTTTTCTTTTGATCCGGCACGACGAGCCCATAGTCGATACCCATGACGCGGCCGAAGCCACGACATGATTCGCAGGCGCCCAATGGCGAATTGAACGAGAATGTGCTGGGCAGCGGCGAGGTGTACTCAACGTCGCAGTGCGCACAATGCAGTCTGTTGCTGAAGCGCCAGGCGATTTCCTCGTCGGACGACTCGCCCATTGCGTAGATGGTGATGTGGCCGTCACCCTGCTTAAGCGCGGCGTCCAGGGCTTCCATGACCCGTTGGGGCTCCGCCGTCCCGTAGCGGAAACGATCCTGGATGACATACAACACCCTCTGTTTCTCTGCCTTGGGCACGCGTTTGCTTTTGCCCTTCGCCGTCGAGGCGGACGGCGCCTGCAGCCGGGACTCTTCGTGGTGGACACGTGTGTAGCCCTGTTGGTCCAGGAAGCCGCGCACTTCCTCTTCAGTGAAATTTGCCGGTACGATGATGGGAAAAGTGATGACCAGGCGCGGATCTGCGGGCTGGGTGCGCACAGCCAGCTGCTGCTGGATGGATTCCGGATTGTCGCGCAAAACTTGGGTCCCGCAGCACTGGCAGTACAACCGTCCAAGCCGTGCATACAGAAGCTTGAGGTGATCGTTGAGTTCGGTCATGGTGCCCACGGTGCTGCGCGAATTGCGTACCGGGTTGACTTGATCGATGGCGATGGCCGGCAGTATGCCTTCGATCCGGTCCACCTGGGGCTTGTCCATACGATCCAGAAACTGCCGGGCATAGGGCGAGAACGTTTCCACATAGCGTCTCTGGCCCTCGGCGTACAGTGTGTCGAAGGCCAGGGAGCTTTTCCCCGACCCGGAGACGCCGGTCAGCACCAGCAATTCGCCGGTATTGATGGATACGTCTAGGTTCTTGAGATTGTTCTGGCGCGCGCCGAAGATGCGTATAGTTGAGCTCATGACATTATGATAATCGTTCTGTCAAGGGACGTGGCGCAGCCCATTTTTGCGTATATGACAATTTCTAAGGTAGAATGGCGAGTTAACCAAATTTAGGGCCCGCGTCTTTGCGCGCCTATGCATGTAAAGATCGGAGATCACCATGGCAGAAATCAAACGTACGCGTCGCAACACTCTAGAGCGCAAGTGCTTGGGCAAGGCCTTCAAGCGCCTTTTCATCCGTGCACCTAAAGGCGTTTTCAAGATGCTCGAGAAAGTCAAGCGCGCCTGACCTTCTTGCGCATGCCGGCAGCACGGTGTCATTTAAGGTTTTTGTAGCGAAAGCCGTATTTGTTGCACAAGCCATGACGGAATGTAAGTAAGGCAAGGAAACCGCAGATTCAATATCTGCGGTTTTTTTTTCGCCTATCATCGCTTCAACAGCAAAGACAGATAGAACGAGACAATGCAAACCTGGCGTCACCTCTTCACGGTAATTACGCCCACGTATAACCGGGCTCATACCTTGGAAAGAGTATATCTTTCCCTGAGGGAGCAGTCATTCCAGGACTTCGAGTGGGTAATCGTCGATGACGGTTCTACCGACAGTACGCGCACGATGGTGATGGCCTGGCAACAAGAGGCCAGTTTTCCCATTCACTATGTTTGGCAGAAGAACCAGCACAAAAAGACGGCCTTTAACCGCGGCGTGAGAAAGGCGAATGGCGAGCTCGTGGTTGCTGTCGATAGCGACGATAGCCTGGATACCAATGCACTGTATGCCATGGCCGGCGCGTGGGCTGGAATACCGCCGAGCGAAAGGTCACGATTCGTGGCCATTACTGGCCTTTGTGCCCGACCGGACGGAAGTGTCGTCGGGGACATGTTTCCCAGCGATGTATTCGATGCCACTGTCCTCGACATGACCTTCAAATACCATATCAAGGGCGAGAAGTTCGGCTGCCTGCGCACGGATGTTCTTTTACAGTTTCCATTTCCCGAAGAGATTGCCGGCTTCGTGCCTGAAAGCCTGGTGTGGCGTGCCATTGCCCGCGCCGGCTACCAGACGCGGTTCGTGAATCAGGTATTCAGGGTCTACCACGACAGTAACGATTCCCTGTCGAGGCAGGGTAGGGAAAGTCAGCAGCATGCGCTGGGCCTGTGGTTGCTGGCGCACGATACGATCGTGGAGTGCCTGCCCTGGTTCCGCTACCAGCCGCAGACTTTCCTGATGGCCGCGGCGCGCTATACGCGCTTTGCCCTGCACTTGAAGCATAGCGACCAACCGTTGCCGGGAGACCGGGCGTTGCGCGGATTGGGATCACGGGTGCTGGTCGGTCTTATGTGGCCGATAGGAGCTTTGTTATACATGCGGGACCGCTCCCGCACCTGATACTTGACGCTGCATCAATGCAGCGTGCGTGGTGTCGCCTCTTCGTGGGGATCGAAGATATCGTCGTCGTCATCGGGCTCGTCATCGTCAAGGTCGTCGATGTCGTCGCTGACAGCCTCGTCAGCCATGACGAACGGCAGGACGTCGCGAAGATTTTCAGACCAGGCGATTTCCTCGCCCTCCTGGTCTACCTTGATGAAGCGGACACCTTCCAGATCGGACAACTGGATCGCCCACAGGTATTCGCACTCGAATACGTCGCCATCGGCGATAGTCAGGCCGCCCTGGTTGCCGATGATCCTGGCGCCGGGGCCGCCCACCTGTACGATGACAAGATCGTCTGTCTTGTCTTCGACATCGAGCGGTACGGCGAACAAGGCCCATTCGAATCCAGTTTCATCGGCGTCGATGACTTCGGCCAGGACCGGCTTGCCCATATAGGCGCTTAGCGCGTCCGCGGTACGGCCAATGAGGTCGAGTTCGTCGGCCGTAAAGACCAGTGGCGATTCTTGATTGGTAGACATGGTGCTCGTGAATCATGTGTGAATCGGCTATTTTAAGGCAAGTGCGGCTGACATGAACGGGTCTTGTGTTTCCCCGCCGACACTTTATTGCCGCGTCCGGCCTACAATCGACACTTTATCCTCTCTTGGCTTTCTAGGTTATGGCTCAATACGTATATTCGATGAATCGCGTCGGCAAGATCGTCCCCCCAAAACGGCAGATTCTGCGCGACATCTCCTTGTCGTTTTTTCCTGGCGCCAAAATCGGCGTGCTGGGCCTCAATGGCTCGGGCAAGTCGACCTTGCTGAAGATCATGGCCGGGCTGGATCAGGAGATCGAGGGCGAAGCCGTTCCCATGCCCGGGCTGAAGATTGGCTATCTGCCGCAGGAACCATTGCTTAATGCAGAGCACACCGTTCGCGAATCGGTCGAGGAAGGCCTTGGAGAGCTCTTTTCGGCAAGGAAACGCCTCGATGAGGTCTATACCGCGTATTCCGAGCCTGATGCCGACTTTGATAAGCTGGCGAACGAGCAGGCCGAGCTGGAAGCCATTATTTCTGCGGCGGCCTCAAGCGGCGCCGACGATATCGAGCTGCAGATGGAGATCGCGGCAGATGCCTTGCGTCTCGCGCCGTGGGACGCCGTGATCGGCAAGCTCTCGGGCGGTGAAAAGCGTCGGGTGGCCTTGTGTCGCCTGCTACTGTCCAAACCCGACATGTTGCTGCTGGACGAGCCCACCAACCACCTGGATGCGGAAAGCGTGGAATGGCTGGAACAGTTTCTGCGCAAGTTCCCTGGCACCGTCGTGGGCGTAACGCATGACCGCTATTTTCTGGACAATGCGGCTGAATGGATACTCGAACTTGATCGGGGATACGGCATCCCCTGGAAGGGCAATTACAGTTCCTGGCTCGAGCAAAAAGATGATCGGCTGAAGCAAGAGGAATCTTCCGAGTCGGCGCGCCAGCGCACCATCAAGAAAGAGCTCGAATGGGTGCGTCAAAACCCCAAGGGACGGCAGGCCAAGGCCAAGGCGCGCCTTGCCCGTTTTGAAGAGCTTTCGTCCCATGAATATCAGAAGCGCAACGAAACACAGGAAATTTTCATTCCCGTGTCCGAGCGCCTGGGCAATGACGTGATCGAGTTCGATAATGTCAGCAAGGCATTCGGAGATCGTTTGCTGATCGATAATCTCAGTTTCAAGATACCACCGGGCGCAATCGTGGGTGTCATCGGCCCCAATGGTGCCGGTAAATCGACGTTGTTCCGCATGATTGCCGGACAGGACCAGCCTGACGCCGGGTCAGTCAACGTGGGCAAGACCGTCAAGCTGGCATTCGTGGACCAGTCTCGTGAATCCCTGCCGGACGACAAGACGGTGTTCGATGCCGTCTCCGATGGCGCCGACATTCTCACGGTGGGTCGGTTTGAAATGGCATCGCGTGCCTATCTCGGACGTTTCAATTTCAAGGGCGGCGACCAAAACAAGATGGTCGGCAAGCTGTCCGGCGGCGAGCGCGGACGCTTGCACCTGGCCAAGACCCTGATCGCGGGAGGGAATGTCCTGTTGCTGGATGAGCCTTCCAACGATCTGGACGTTGAAACCTTGCGGGCGCTGGAAGATGCCTTGCTGGAGTTCCCGGGAAGCGTAATGGTCATCAGCCATGATCGGTGGTTCCTCGATCGTATCGCCACGCATATACTGTCATTCGAGGGTGAATCAGAGGTGGTATTCTTTGATGGCAACTACCAGGAGTACGAGGCCGATAAAAGGCGTCGCCTGGGTGAAGATGGCGCCAAGCCGAAGCGGTTGCGGTATAAGGCACTGAAGTAGGCTAATCGAACGGAGACCCCATGCCCATGTTGAGCACCCACGATTCAATGGTCCTGTTGGTCGATATGCAATCGGCGTTGCTGCCGGCCATTCACGACCGCGAGCGGGTGCTGGCTTGCGCCGAGCGCCTGGCGCGCGCCGCGCAGCTATTGGGTGTTCCCGTGATCGCCACAGAGCATTATGCCGGCAAAATTGGTTCGACCGACCCGATGCTCAAGCGATGGGTCGATCATGTCATCCACAAGACGCACTTCGACGCCACACGCGAGTCACATTTTCGCCCCGACATGCCTACTGGTCGCACCAACGTGTTGCTAATCGGCACCGAGGCTCATGTATGCGTGTTACAAACTGGCCTTGGGCTCGCCCGCATTGGACTGACTCCCATTCTTGTCACCGATTGCGTGGGTTCACGACGTTTGTTCGATCAGCAAGCCGCAAGCTCGCGCTGGTCTCATCATGGCCTGGAACAAATCACGTCAGAGATGGCAATGTTCGAATGGCTCGAGACCCCGGATCATCCTCAATTCAAAGAAGTGCTCGCGCTTATCAAGGCCGGCTAATTATTTCTGATACAACTGTTGCTCCTGTTAACCATGAACTTTTTTCAGGAATCCCGGTATGTCAAAAACTGGAGTACTGTAAGGTATTGCTTGTAATGTCTGGAGATTTGAATATGAAATTATCGTCCTTCACGAAGCTTGGCGCAGTGGGTGTACTGGCCTTCACGATGGCTGGCTGTTCCACATGGGACAACATGAATAGTCGCCAAAAAAGCGCTGCAACCGGCGCGGGCGTTGGAGCGGTGGGCGGTGCAGTCCTGTCCAATGGTGGTGTGCTGGGTACCGTTGGCGGCGCGGCCATCGGTGGCGTCATTGGCGACCAAATCGGCAAGAACCGATAACACATCCTTGATGCGTAAAAGCCGGTTCAATATGAACCGGTTTTTTTTGTCCTGTACGCTTTTTCTGCCTGGTAAGCCGTTCGGCTGATTCGGTTATGCGAACCACCCAGGCAGCACTAGCGAATTTCGGGTTGGGGCATCTCGATTTTGACTTCAAGAATTTCCAGGGAATCCTGGCGGTCGAGGTTCACCTTGATGTCTTCGGGGTTGATTTTGACGTAGCGCGAGATTACTTCGACCAGTTCTTTCTGCAAACGGGGCAGGTAATCGGGAGTGATGCCGTCGCCGCGTTCGTTAATGAGTATGAGCTGCAGTCGGTCTTTGGCGACGCTGGCAGAAGTCTTTTTTTCACCGAGCAGGAAAGAAAGAAAGGACATATTATTTTCCTCCGAAGAGGCGCTTGAACAGGCCGGGTTTTTCGTAATCGACGAAACGCAGGGGTTTATCTTCACCCAGATAGCGCGCGACGATGTCCTGGTATGCCGCCGATACATCGCTATCACGAATGTGGATGGCAGGAACGCCCTGGTTGGAGGCCTGCAGAACTGACTCGGATTCGGGTACCACGCCCAGGAGCTTGATGCGCAGGATATCTTCGATATCTTTGAGCGACAACATTTCGCCATCGGCAACACGCTTGGGATTGTATCGGGTCAACAGCAGGAACTCTTTGATGGGGTCTTCGCCTTTTTCAGCGCGCCGGGACTTGGCAGACAATATTCCCAGAATGCGGTCCGAGTCGCGTACCGAAGAGACCTCGGGATTGGTGACGACCAGGGCATCGTCAGCAAAATACGATGCCATCAGTGCGCCCGTCTCGATGCCGGCGGGTGAGTCACAAACAATGTATTCGAAACCCATGCCGGCGAGGTCCTTGAGCGCCTTTTCAACGCCTTCCTTGCTCAGTGCATCTTTGTCGCGGGTTTGGGATGCGGGCAGAATAAACAGGTTTTCAAGTTGCTTGTCACGGATAAGCGCCTGGTTCAGCGTGGCTTCCCCCTGGATGACATTGACGAAATCGTAAACGACCCGGCGCTCGCAACCCATGATGAGGTCGAGGTTGCGCAAGCCCACGTCGAAATCGATAACCACTGTTTTATGGCCCCGCATCGCCAGTCCGGAAGAGAAGCTGGCACTGGTGGTTGTTTTGCCCACCCCGCCTTTGCCGGAAGTCACCACAACAATTCGCGCCATGACGATTGAATTCCTTTAGTTTTGGTAAATCACGTAATCGTATAGCAAAATCGTCACATAGTGCCCGATCTTGCACCTATTTATACTTGGCTTGGCAACAAAAGATATCTTACTTGCCCAGCGCCGTAATCTTTAATTGATCGTCCTCGAGTTGCACAATCGTAGGCTGATTGAGCAGGCTTGGATCGAGCCGGGTTTCGATGACCCGATAAACCCCGGCAATGGCCAGCAACTCGGGGTCGAGCTGCGTGGTGAATATCCGCGCGCTCGTGTCGCCCCGTGCTCCTGCCATGGCCTTGCCTCGCAAAGGGCCATATACGTGGATGTTGCCGTCGGCAATGATTTCCGCGCCCTGGCTTACAACTCCAATGACGATCAGGTCGGTATTGCGGGCGTAGATTCTTTGGCCCGAGCGAAGCTGCCTGTTGATGACCATGGCGGCTGGAGCGACCTCAGGCACTGCCGGTTCGGTCGGCAGGTTGGCGGGGACTTCATCGGCCACCGGGGGAGCGACCACCGGTACATCCTTATCGGCAACAGGTTCACTGGTGGGCCGAGGTATCGGATTCGCCAGATCGACCGTTACCAGGCCGCAACGCTTTGCCGCCTCGAGATTGAGACCCTGCGCTACGACTCCCACCGGGTGCAGGCTATGTTCACTCAGCGCCTGTATTAGTGCAGCCCATTCTATGGGCTCGTCAATCTGATTCGCGTCGATGACTACCGGCTCGTTTTCAAAAAACGAGCCGGCGTCGCGCATGCGCTGCGCGAGGGCCGCGATAAGGGCGGTGGTGTCGTGGCTATGCAGGACTACGCGCAAGGCGTAAAGCGTGGCGCTTTTAAAGTCCAGGGCGAGTTGGCTCTTGCGGTTTGAAGTTGATTCGCTCACGGTTCAGGTTTTCATAAATAAGAAGTGGGTCATCGGTCGGCGCGTCAACTTTTTTGCACCCAGGAATCCTTGAGCGTAACAGCACGATTGATGATGGGTTTTTCCGGGGTGGATTCGTGACGGTCTGCCACGAAATAGCCCAGCCGTTCAAATTGCCAGGTGGTGCCCGGCGTTGCTTGAGTCCCGGGTTCGAGCCAACCCTGCAAGACTTGGCAGGATTCGGGATTCAGGGCGGCCAGAAAATCTTTATCGCCCGCATCGGGATGCGGTTCGCTGAACAGGCGGTCGTACATGCGGATCTCTGCCGCAACGGCGTGTAACGCGCTGACCCAGGTGATATTGCCTTTGACTTTGACCGAGTCGGAGCCTGGCGTACCGCTTTTCGTGTCCGGTAGGTATTCGGCATGGACTTCGATCACGTCCCCGTGTTCGTTCTTGACGCAACCCGTGCACTTGACGATATAGCCGTACTTCAAGCGTACTGTATTTCCCGGAAACAGCCTGAAGTATTTTTTAGGCGGATCTTCCTTGAAGTCATCGCGTTCTATCCATAGTTCGCGAGTAAAAGGAAATTCACGGGATCCGGCGGCGGCATCATGCGGATTGCGGGGCGCGTGGCACAACTCTGTGTGGCCTTCCGGGAAATTGGTGATGACCAGCTTGATGGGATCAATCACGGCGACCGTGCGCGTCGCCTTGGGATCGAGATCGTCACGCAAGGCTTGTTCCAGGACGCTATAGTCGATGCGCGAGTCGGCCTTGGAAACACCTAGCCTCTCGCAAAAAAGCCGTATGGAGTCAGGCGTATAGCCGCGACGACGCAAGCCTGCCAAGGTGGGCATGCGCGGGTCGTCCCAGCCGTTTACGCGGCCTTCACGCACCAGCTGCAGCAGTTTACGTTTGCTGGTGACCACATAATTGAGATTCAGGCGTGCGAATTCGTATTGGCGCGGCAGAGGCAGAGAAAGCTGACCCAGTTCGGCAAGATGATTGAGTGTCCAGTCATAGAAAGGCCGCTGGTCTTCGAATTCCAGGGTACAGATGCTGTGTGTGATGCCTTCCAGCGCGTCCTCGATGGGATGTGCCCACGCATACATGGGGTATATGCACCAGTCATTGCCCGTGCGGTGATGAGCTGCGTGCCGGATGCGGTATATCACCGGGTCGCGCATGTTTATATTGGGCGAACCCATATCGATCCTGGCACGCAGTGCCAGGCTTCCGTCGGGATGTTTGCCTTGACGCATTTCCTCCAGCAGCGCAAGCGATTCTTGTGCCGGGCGGTCGCGCCAGGGCGAATCTTTGCCTTTTTCAGTAAGTGTTCCACGCAAGGCGCGTATCTGCTCGGCGTTTTGTTCGTCGACGTAGGCCAGTCCGGCGCCCACGAGAGCTTGCGCGAACTGATACATGTAGCCAAAGTAGTCGCTGGCAAAGTAGCAGTTGGACTCGTTGGCGTACGTCCAATCGAAGCCCAGCCATTGCACCATGTCGATAATCGCGTTGACGTATTCCTCTTCTTCTTTCTCGGGGTTCGTGTCGTCGAAGCGCAAATGACAGGCACCGTGGTAATCGCGGGCCAGACCGAAATTAAGGCAAATTGCCTTGGCGTGCCCAATATGCAGGTAGCCGTTGGGCTCGGGCGGAAAACGTGTGCGGATCTGTGCGGTGTCTACGCTGCCGTGCTGTTGCACTGATGCCGGTCCCGGTTTGCCTGCCCAGCGCTTGCCGGCATAGCGGCCGTTGGAAAGGTCGTTATCGATGATGGTGCGCAGGAAGTTTGAAACGGGAGCAGGGCTCGGTACGGAAGTCATACGGGATAAACACTGAAATGGCGGGCGAAGTAAGCATTTTGCCACGTTCAGGTTTAATTGCCTGCGTATCGCGACAGAAATCGCCAACTGGCTCTAAACTAGCGCACATTATGACGTACTCGACCTTGTGGTTATCGCAGATCCAGTTCTTTTCAAGCCTGGGCTTTATGGTGCTGTTCCTTGTCGTAGAACTGGGGCTGGCGTGGGTGCTGTTGTATTTCAAAGTGCGCTCGCTCGGGCCCGATAAATCACTATGGACCGAGGCCTATCGTTTTTGGGTACGTGTCTTCGCGCTGGCTTTCGTTCTCAGTCTTGCCTCGGGTATGCCGGTGCTGATTCAGTTTGGAAGCCTCTGGCCAACGCTCATGGACAAAATAGGAGACGTGGCCGGCCCGCTACTGGCCGCCGCTATCCTGTCCACCTTCGTATTCAAGTCCTGTTTTCTGGGAGCCATGCTTTTCGGACAGCGTTACGTTTCCGACAAGGTCCACGCTTTGCTGGTCTTCATGGTTGCGTTGGGGGTTCTGGTTTCTTGTTTCTGGCTGTTGGTGCTGCTGTCCTGGATGCATACGCCCGCCGGCGTGAGCTGGACGGAGGGGCAATACCATGTCGTGGACTGGTGGGCGGTGCTGTTTAATCCCGCCTTGCCCTGGTATGCGGCCATGTTCCTTCTTGCCAGCGGGCTGACCGTAGGTTTTCTCATGCTTGGCGTGTGTGCTGCGCAAGCCTTGCGCCGGCCAGCCAACGAAAGTGAACGCCTCGTGTTCAGCAGCGCGGCGTATATTGCGTGTGTTGCTGTCGTATTGCAAGGCCTGGTGGTGGCAGGGTCGGGCCGGATGACGGCGCAATACCAGCCGGCCAAGGCCGCGGCGACGGCGGCCTATTGGCGCAGCGGCCCGCAGGCCGATCTTGTCCTGTTCGCCGTACCGGACGAGCAGGCAGGGATGAACCGCATGGATTGGACCTGGCGCAATGCAGGCAGTCAATGGTTGCAGCGCGATGGCACCGGCAATCTTCGAGGGCTGGACCGGTTCGCCGGAATGGCGCCGCCGGTAGGCCTGACTTTCTGGTCGTTCCGCTTGGCGCTGCTGACTGGTTTGATCATGGCCCTCGTCGCTTCGATCACCCTATGGCGAGCGCATCGCACTCGCTACGACCCTGGCGCCTTGTCGCGCTGGTGGCGGCATGTGCTGGCCGGCATGACGTTTTCCGGCTGGATACTGCTATTGACCGGTCTGGCCTATTTGCTCTTCGGCTCGTTCCCTTATGCCGTTACCGGCACTATTACAGTCAGCGAGATCGCCGGCGAAATCAACTTCGACGTGTTGCTCGGCGGATATATCGCCTATCTGGTGCTTTATGGGGTGCTGCTGGCCGGTTTCTTCCAGTTGCTTCGGCATATTGCGCGTTATGGTGTGGTCCCCATCGCCCGGCGCAGGGGACGCGCATGATCGCCGCGCTTGCTACGGCGCTTGGGGTCAATGCCAACGATCCTGCGTTCTGGATGCCCTTGGTTTTCATGGGCCTGCTATTCGCCATCATCGTGGCCGGAACGGTATTGGATGGCTTCGATATCGGGGTGGGATGTCTGGCCTTGTTTGCGCCAGCCGACCTGCGTCCGCGCATGCTTTCCTTGCTCAGTCCCTGGCGCGATGCCAATGAGTTCTGGCTCTTTCTCGGTATGGGTCTCTTCGTCGCGGCGTTTCCGAACGCCTGGGGAAGTGTGATGAGCGAACTTTACCTGCCCTTATGTGTTCTTGCGCTGGGCGTTCTATTGCGCTCGGTTGCTTTTGAGCTGCGTCTGCGGTCGCCGGCGGAACTGCAGTCCCGCTGGCTGCTTGGTTTTGCATTGGGTTCCCTTGTGACCGCGCTGGCGCATGGATTTCTGCTGGCCCAGGTCGTGGTGACCTATCAGAATGAAGCAGGTTATCTTTGGTTCTCGTTATTCGTGGGTCTGTCAGCCGTTGCGGCATATTGCCTGCTTGGTTCGGCCTGGCTGATCATGCGCGTGGCCGGCGAGTTGCGTGCCAGGGCGGTGATGTGGGGACGGCGCGCCGTCCGCTGGGCGGCGGCCGGTGCGGTCGGTGTTTCGGTGGTGCTTGCTTTTGGCAATGCCGGAATTTTCTTGAAATGGAGCGATGGTCCGCACTGGCAGGTCGTGGCGGCTTTGTGGCTCATTGTGCTGACCTGTTTTGTTTCCATCGAGATGTGTTTTCAACGGATGATCAACAGCAGTTATCGCACGACGGCTCTTCCCTTTTTCATGACGCTTCTGGTATTTCTCATTACATTGGGCGGGCTAGGCTACAGTTTCTTCCCTTACCTGGTCCTTGACGATATAACCATATGGGATGCATCGGCATCGGTCGATTCGCTGCGGCTGGTTCTCGCCGCCACGGTGGTCGCGCTGCCAGTCGCCTTAATCTTCAACATATGGGTCTATTGGCGAATGTTCGGTTTGTCCATAGCGCCGACACCGCCGGAATTCAAGGACCAGCGCGCCGGCGACGGCAGTATTGTTGCGTGACGCCTCACGATTCTCCGGACTGGGGAAGGGTGATCGTGACCTGCAATCCGCCCCCGGGCGCCTGCCCCAGATCCAGTGTGCCGTTATGCGCTTTGACGATGGCATCGGCCAATGCCAGCCCCAATCCTACTGAACCAGTGAGCGTGCGGGCTTCGTCCAGCCGCGAGAATGGGCGCAACGCCTCTTCGCGCCGTTCGGCCGAAATTCCCGGGCCGTGGTCGGTTACAGTGATGATTGCATGGTGCTTCGTCGCGTCCAGGGCAACCTCCACCGGCGGCTTTCCATGATTCAGCGCATTGGTGATGAGGTTGTCGAGCAGCCGACCCATTGCCAGACGGTCAGCCTCCAGAATTATGAGCTGCGTGCTCAGACGCACCAGCTTCACGGGGCTGCCGGTGCTTTCCCATGCCGAAATCTGCTCTTCCAGCCATGTGTTGAGGGCCAGCGTGGCGAACTGGTACGAGCCGGGGTCAGAACCGCGTACAAAGCCGATGAACTGGTTCACCATGCGTTGCATGTCCTGCACGTCCTTGAGCATGCCCTCCTTGAAGTTGGCATCTTCCATCATCTCGATACGCAACCACATGCGCGACAGAGGTCCCTTCAGATCATGCGGCAGTCCGGCAAGCAATGTCCGCTGTACGGCGGCGGATTGTTCCAGGGTGTCCAGCATGGCATTGAAACGTTCGCCCAGAACGCGAGTTTCCCGCGGCCCGGAAGGTATCACGCGTTGAGGCTGGCCGGCGGCAAGCTGATCCGCTGCTTTGGCGAGCCGCGTCAGGGGCCGTGTGATGTGCCAGGAAAATGCAGCGGCCAGGAGCAGGAACAGTCCCATGCCGGTCAACCATACAACAATAAGCGGTGTGGCTACGGGGGGGGCGATCCTGTCCAGCGGAATCACCAGCCATTCGCGGTTATGCCTGGATTCGTCCAGGTCTGGGTCCGGCAACATCGATATGTACAAGCGCGGCTCCGGTCCGCGCGACAGCGCGACACGCGTGTCGTCGCTCAGTCGCTTGTTGAGCGCCTGGACAAATGTGCGCAAATTGTTGCGAATGTCGTTGGGGGGAGGGCGCCGGCCGTGTCGTTGTTCACGGGCAGGTCGCCTTTCTTCCAGGCTGGCGTCGGACGGCAGGCTGCGCGACCACAGATGCCATTGATTCTGTGAAGCGGTGCGCACAAATCCCGGCCGTTGCTCGGCCGGGATCTCCGCCAGCGCGGCCCGCAAAGTCCGGATGGTCGTGGCCGTGAACTCGACCGCAACCTCTTCGGTGAACTGCTTGCGGTAGTGGGAAACCGTAGCAAAAGTGGCGGCCTGGACCAGCAATATGGTTCCCAGGGTCAACAAGACCATACGTGTGCGCAGGGATCGGGGCAACAATGCACGTAGTGTGAGCGTGCGGCTCATGGCGAGAACCGGTAGCCGACTCCCCAGACAGTCTGTATCCAGCGGGGCTGCTTGGGATCATCTTCGATGGCGCGGCGCAGGCGAAGCACTGCGATGTCGATCGCCCGGTCATTGCGTTCACCTTCGTCATCGTCACGTGCCAGTGCCAGCAGGCGATCCCGCGACAAAGGCTTGCCAGGATTGTTGATCAAGGCTTCCAGCAAATTGACTTCACCCCCGGTCAGCTTGATGATGGTGTCTTCCTTGCTCAGTTGCCGGGTGGAAGGGTCGAAGACGAACGGACCGAACACGACTGGCTTGTCCTTGGTGAGTGCCGATGCTCCTTTTTTTCGCCGCAGAACCGCCTCGATACGCGCCAGAAGCTCGCGGGGATCGAAAGGCTTGCCCAGATAATCGTCGGCCCCGGCCTCCAGGCCGATGACCCGGTCAACGGTTTCATCTCGGCCAGTGAGTAAAATGACAGGGATGTCTTCGCCCTGCTGGCGCAGGCGGCGGCAGGCTTCCGCCCCATCGCCGTCCGGCATCATGCGATCAAGTACGATAAGGTCCGGCGAATAACGCTGTATGCGCGCTGCCAAGTCGCTGGCGTCCGGCGCAAGCAGCGTGTCGTAGCTATGGCGGTTAAGATAGTCGGCGAGCAATTGACGCAAGGCCGGATCGTCGTCAACGACCAGTACTTTTACTAGGGGATTTTCCATAGACCAAAGTGTGCCCTTTGGACTGATGCCTTGCAAGCGCGGGAAATCGACTGAAATAGGTGTTCGCACCGGCGCATGGCTTTATATTCAACGACACGGGAAACGAATGATAGGGCACCCCATAAAATCCATGCGCAAGCGCCTCGCGGGCTATTCCTGGCTTTCGGATCTGCCGGCAATGCTGTGCTGGGCCGCCTTGACCGGGGTCCTGGGGGCTTTCGCGACGATCTTGTTTCACGAAGGCATGCGTCTTATACAAAACCTGGTCACCGGTCATAGCGGTTCCATCGTGGGCGTCACGCAGGGCTTGCCATGGTATGGCCGATTGCTGTTCCCTGCATTTGGCGGCTTGGTGGCGGGCAGCTTGTTGTGGCTGGCATCCAGGATGGGCAGCGGAGCGCATTCCGACTATATGGAAGCCGTGGCTCTTGGGGATGGCCGTCTGTCGATGCGGCAAGGCCTGCTGCGCTCGCTTTCATCGTTATTCACGGTGGCGTCTGGCGGCTCCATAGGACGGGAGGGCGCCATGGTGCATATGGCGGCGCTCAGCGCGTCGGCAATAGGCCGCTTCACCTCGTTTGGCACGTCCCGATTGCGCCTGCTGGTGGCCTGCGGGGCGGCAGCGGGCGTGGCGTCTGCCTACGGCGCCCCCATCGCCGGCGCATTGTTCGTGGCCGAGATCGTCCTGGGCACTATGACCATGCAAAGCTTCGGCCCCCTGCTGGTAGCGGCGGCCTCGGCAAATATCGTCATGCGCATGACCGGGCACTATGAGACCACCTACGCCATGGCCGATATCCCCGAGATACCGGGCATGGAAGTGCTCCCCTTCGTGCTGCTGGGAGGGCTGGCCGGTCTGGGCGCTCCCATGTTCCTGAAGTTCCTTGATATTTCACGCAGGTGGTTCAAAAGCACCGGCCTGCCTTTACCTATGCGCCTTGCCCTGGGCGGCACCCTGCTTGGCCTGCTGCTGATGGTGGTGCCTGAAGTCGCGGGCAACGGCTACAGTGTGGTGTCCTCGTTGCTGCACACCACCTGGACCTGGTACGCCGTCGTATTGATTCTTATCTGTAAAGTCGTCGCCACGGCGTTGACCGTGGGCTCGGGCGCGGTAGGGGGCGTGTTCACTCCTGCTCTTTTCGTGGGTGGCGCCATCGGGACATTGTTTGGCCAGCTCATGATGCTGGTCTGGCCCGGTATGACGACTGAAGTCTATGTGTATACATTGGTTGGCATGGGAAGTTTCCTGGGGGCGGCCACCAGTGCTCCGCTCATGGCGATACTGATGATATTCGAGATGACGCTGAGCTATCAATTGGTCCTGCCCCTGATGCTTGCGTGCGTGGTTGCCTTTTTCGTGGCTCGTGCAGTGGCAGAAGTCGCCATGTATGATGTCACGGTGGTGCGCGAACGCGACGTCCTGTTGCGCCAACAGTTGCGAAACACCATGCTGGATGAGTTATTGCGCCCGGCCACGACCGTTGTCGTGACGACTTCGCCGGTCAGCGCGGCGTTGCAAATGTTCCTGGACTATCCGGTCAGGTATCTTTACGTGGTCGACGAAGAAAATAGTTTCCAAGGTGTGGTCGCCCAGCAGGACTTGACCAGTTTGTTGCTGGAACGAAGCGACATAAACGCGAAGCTGGCCGGAGAAGTATTGCGTCGCGATTTCGTCAAGACTTTGCATCCCGGCATGACGCTGGACGAGGCGCAGGATATTTTCGTCCAGTTCCCCGGCGAACGGCTGCCGGTGGTCAGCCGCGGCGAAAAACCCACTCTGCTTGGTGTGGTCTACAAATCGTCGGTACTGGAAAAATACAGTGCCATCAAGCGATCTTTGGACGCGGGTGGCGAGGCCATGCTGGCCTTCGGACCGTTACGCCAACCACGAAAGTGAAAGTACGTTCCAACTTTGCCGATACAACGATTTGATTGGTGTTCATGACGTTTTTTTCAACCCTACTGCGATTAGCCTGCATAGCGGCGGCGTGCATGCTGTCAACGTCGGCCTGGCCTGATTCTGCCCGGGGGCGACCTGGTCCCGCATTGCGCGACCTGGCGCCCATACAGTTGTATGCTGTGCCCGAAGTGTCTGTGGATCCCCCACGGCCATTGGCGGATCCGGCCGATGCCGAGTCTATGTCCGACGCCGTCACGCCTGACGCAACCGGGCTGCCCGGTGCGCTTGCAATACCCGACATTCCTTACGACTATTTCTGGACGGAAACGGACTTCCAGAAATGGCATCGGACCAAAGTGTCCAGGACGTCGCCCGGCTTGCTGGGCTCGACGGGATGGCGCCGTACGCCGCGCATGCGGGCGAGATGGTTGTCGACTCCAGCCCGCGACTCATGGACCTTGGGCACCAGCAATTGGCGTTATACCGGGGAACACGGCCTGGGCGTGAGCCTGGGCAATAACGAGATCGAGGTACCGGCTTGGGGAAACACAGCGCGAATGGGTGGTATCAGTGTGTCGCAATCGTCCCAGGTGGGTTCGGACAGCCAGCGATGGCAGTACGCCATGTCCGTGGGGGCGCTGGATTACTCCAGCCAGCCTCAAGGCGACCTCGACTATGGTCCGACGGCAAGCAACACGGTCTTGCGTTATCAGATCAATCCCCAAATCACGCTCGAGTCTCAGCTCGAAGCGGCGCCGGATCTGATTGCGACTGGAGTAGGCGGGCGCTACGCCACTGATAACTGGGGCGCCTGGAGCGCCGGCGTTGCCAAAGCCAGCTACGGCATGCACGGAGGGTGGCGATACCAGACGGCCTACGAGGTGGATGTGCTCGACACCGTGCAATTGTCCTGGCTAAGAGAACGGCACACCATGGGCTTTGCCGACCTTAGCCGCTACGCGGATGGGGTGTCGGTTGGCGGCATCCGGCAACAAGTATCAGCCAGCGTGCCTATGGGACGCTGGGGAGATGTGGCGGGTACCTATGAAAGTGCCCGTTCCTCATTGGGCGACACGCAGCGCAGCTTCGGGCTTACGCAACAATTCTGGTACAGCCCAAACCTTCGTATCGGGCTGAAGGCCGAGCGTCAACTCGTCAGTGGCGATTATGATGTAGGCATTCGCTTTTCGGTTCCCATCAACTAGCACATGAACACTTCGTCCCTCGAAACGCTGCAGCAGGTCTTTGGTTACGACTCCTTCCGGGGCGACCAGCAAGCCATCATCGACCATGTCGTGCAGGGTGGCGACGCCCTGGTGCTCATGCCCACTGGCGGCGGGAAATCACTTTGCTATCAGATACCCGCATTGGTTCGTCCGGGTACCGGAGTCGTGATCTCTCCGCTGATTGCGCTCATGCAGGACCAGGTTGACGCACTGCTCGAACTGGGCGTGAGGGCTGCATTCCTGAATTCTTCGCAGGACTGGCGTACATCTCGCGATGTGGAGCAGGCTTTTCTGGCCGGCGAGCTGGATCTGTTATATGTGGCGCCGGAAAGATTACTGACCGATCGATGCCTGGATCTCCTGTCCAGTGGCCGGATATCGCTATTTGCGATTGACGAGGCCCATTGTGTTTCACAATGGGGACATGACTTCCGGCCTGAATACCTTGGCTTGTCGCTACTGCATGAACGATGGCCGGACGTGCCCCGCCTGGCATTGACGGCAACCGCGACCACGGTCACCCGGCGCGAAATTGCACAGCGCCTGGCCCTGGACGACGCACCGCATTTCGTTGCCAGTTTCGATCGACCGAATATCCGTTACCGCATCATCGAAAAAAATGAAGTCAGACGACAATTGCTGGCCTTTATCCAGGCGGAACACAAGGGCGACTGCGGAATCGTGTATTGCCTTTCCCGTGCGCGGGTCGAGGAAACTGCCGACTTCCTTTGCCAGAACGGAATCGAGGCCCTTCCTTATCATGCGGGATTGAATCCGGCCGTACGTGCTGCGAACCAGGCGCGATTCCTGCGCGAAGAAGGCATGGTCATGGTGGCCACCATTGCATTTGGCATGGGAGTGAACAAGCCGGACGTACGGTTTGTTGCGCATATCGATCTGCCCAAATCGGTGGAGGGCTATTATCAGGAAACTGGCCGCGCGGGGCGCGACGGCCAGCCGGCCAATGCATGGCTGGCCTATGGCCTGCAGGATGTGGTGCAGCAACGCCGCATGATCAATGAGTCGGCTGGCGATGACGCTTTCAGGCGCCGCTTGGGCGCGCAGCTTGATGCCATGTTGGGCCTGTGCGAAACCGTAACGTGTCGCCGCCAGCGCTTGTTGGCCTATTTTGAACAGACCATAGGACCTTGCGGCAATTGCGATACCTGCCTGGAGCCGCCACAGGCATGGGATGGTACGGTCGCCGCTCAGAAGATTCTTTCAGCTGTCTATCGTTTATGGCGCGAACGCGGCCAGCGATTTGGCGCAGGCCACCTCATCGATATTCTGCGCGGCAAACCTACAGACAGGATCCAGCAATATCAGCATGAAACCATGACTGTTTTCGGCATAGGCGCCGATCTGTCGGAGCAGGCCTGGCGAGGCGTATTGAGGCAGTTGCTCGCCCAGAGCCTTTTGGCTGTCGACCACGAGGGTTACGGCACCCTGGCGCTGACCGATGCAAGCCGTGCCGTGCTCAAGGGCGAGCGCACCTTGATGTTTCGTCGCGAGCCTGAGAAGAAAGTCCGGAGTCCACGCAGCACCGGCACGGCGAAAAGCAAGGATGCAATCGTTCTTCCGGGGGAAGCTCAGCAGCGCTTTGAGCATCTACGGACATGGCGCTCAGAGGTGGCACGCAGCCATGGCGTGCCCGCCTACGTCATTTTTCACGATGCCACCCTGCGCGAAATCGCGCTGACGTGTCCGCAAACACTGGACGATCTCGGCGGCATCAGTGGCGTGGGCGTACGCAAGCGCGACGCCTATGGGGAAGAGTTGTTGCGGTGTGTGCGCGGCTAGAGAGTTTTTAGTTCAAGTGTTTACGGCACTTTGCTTCAGTGAGGCTGTTCTGTTCTGATGAGTTGTCCGGTGTTAATGGCGTTGTCTGGCTCCGATGACGTTGTCTGGTGCTAATGACGTTGTCTGGCTCCGATGACGTTGCCCGCGGTGGATGGGGGGCAGTCCGGCACGGCGTGCTTGTTTCCGCGTCTGCCTCGTCCAGCCGGGCGTCGGCCGAACTCCCTGCGCTTCGCTCCGGTCAGACAGCGACCGACGACACCCCCCGGCTTCCCTTCGTCAGCCCGCGGCGCACGCCTACACGCCGGACTGCCCCCCATCCACCCCGTACAACTGCGCAATCGGAAACTTGCCGGCCTTACGCTGGCAAAGGCCAGCAAACCCGTCGTGAAAGATTTCTGGCCAAGATGGATGCAAATGGTTGCTTGGCCAGGCTCACCGCGTTGATCGAACCGGTCTTAGAAGTGGATTGCGTGGCTGGCTTGGCGTGCACGATGGTTAGCGCGCTCGTCCAAGCCTCGCTCATGCAAAAAGGCGGGTGTGTCGGGGGCTGTGCAGGCGCCTCGCGCACGCCGTTTCGGTCAGTCACATCGAGGATGCAAGACCGCGGCTGTCTGTAGCCCGACGGGTGTCGGGCCACTGGCCCGACCGGGCGAGTTCCGCGGTCGCCTCGATGGGGCTGGCCGAAACGGGCACCCCTGGCAACGCCACGGGCGTAGCGCGCGAAGCCGAAACAGGCCGCGACACACCCGCCTTTCTAAAGAACGAATAGCCGACCCAAAGAACGAATAGCCGACCCAAAGAACGAATAGCCGACCCAATGAACGAATAGCCGACCCAATGAACGAATAGCCGTCCCAATGAACGAAAAGCCCTCCCAACGAACGAATAGCCCCCCGACGCCTCCGCGCCGCAGCGAGCTCTGTAAACACTTCGACCAAAACTCCTCTGGTCGCCGGTGAATTCAAGTCAGGAAAACAAGTCGGATGTTCCGGCAGGCTTGGGCGGCGCAAGCCCGAGGTGCTTCCACGTGCTTTGGGTTGCCATGCGACCCCTGGGGGTGCGTTGCAGGTAGCCGTGCTGTATCAGGAAGGGCTCGATCACGTCTTCGATGGTGTCGCGTTCCTCTCCGATCGCGGCGGCCAGGCTGTCAACCCCCACCGGCCCGCCGTCGAATTTATGGATGATTGCCTCGAGCAGCTTGCGGTCCATGAGGTCCAGGCCTTGCGGATCTACTTCCAGCATGGCCAGCGCCGCGCCGGCAACGGCGACATCGATGCGGCCATCGGCCTTGACCTCGGCATAGTCGCGCACGCGGCGCAGGAGCCGGTTGGCTATGCGCGGTGTGCCGCGTGCCCGGCGCGCTATCTCGGCAGCGCCATCGGGTGTAGTGTGGGCATTCAAGAGCTGCGCACTCCGTTTGACGATATGGGTGAGATCTTCGGCGCTATAGAACTCCAGGCGCGACACAATGCCGAACCGGTCGCGCAGTGGATTGGTCAGCATGCCGGCCCGTGTCGTGGCCCCGACCAGGGTGAAGGGTTGCAGATCGATTTTTACGCTGCGCGCCGCAGGGCCTTCGCCGATAAGAATGTCGATCTGGAAATCTTCAAGCGCCGGATACAGGATTTCTTCCACGACAGGCGACAAGCGGTGGATTTCATCGATGAACAGCACATCATTTTTTTCCAGGTTGGTGAGCAGGGCGGCAAGGTCGCCGGGGCGTTCAAGCACCGGGCCTGATGTTTGTCGCAGGTGTACACCCATTTCGTGTGCCACGATATGGGCCAGCGTGGTCTTGCCCAGGCCGGGCGGCCCGAACAGCAACACGTGATCCAGCGCCTCGCCGCGATTCCTGGCAGCGGCAATGAAAATTTCCAGTTGTTCCCGCACCCGGTGCTGCCCGATGTACTCGCTGAGCGCACGCGGCCGCAAGGCGCGTTCGACCGAATCTTCGTTGGGAGAGGCGCTTTGTGGGGCGACAATGCGCTCGATTGCTGCAATGCTGGACAGTGAGTCGGAATGTATGGCCATGGGATCGCTGCTGATTATATTTACAGTGCTTATCGTACTCTACTCCGCATTAGTTGCGCAGACGTGCACCGTTTGCAGCATAATTCCGGCTGTTGCGTTTATCGTATTTCCTTGAGCCGAGCGTATTCCAATGAATTCCAGATTACCCACGTTTGATGATGTCGTCGCTGCCAGCCGGGTCCTCAGCCAGGTGGCGCACCGCAGCCCGGTGTTCACGTCCCAGACGCTGAACAAGCGCCTCGAGGCTGAGGTGTTCTTCAAGTGCGAGAACTTCCAGCGCATTGGTGCCTTCAAGTTCCGCGGCGGCTATAACGCCGTGGCCAATCTGTCGGCGGCACAACGCAGGGCGGGCGTCGTGGCATTCTCATCGGGCAATCATGCACAGGCGATAGCTCTGGCCTCGCAACTGCTGAATGTCGCTGCTACGATCGTTATGCCGCATGACGCACCGGCTGCAAAGAAAGCAGCCACCATCGGTTACGGCGCCCGAGTCGTTAGTTACAATCGCCACACAGAAGACCGCGAACAGGTGGCGCTTGCGCTGGTGAAAGAACAAGGCCTGACCCTGATCCCGCCCTATGATCACCCGGACGTCATCGCGGGCCAAGGCACGGCGGTCCAAGAGCTTCTTGAAGATGTCGGCGGTCTGGATTCGCTGTTCGTTCCTCTGGGCGGCGGTGGCTTGTTGTCGGGCTCCTTGCTGTCGGCGCATGCGCTCGCTCCCGAATGCGCCGTGTATGGGGTGGAGCCCCAGGCCGGCAACGATGGACAGCAATCCTTGCGCAGCGGTCAGATCGTCACCATTGCGCCACCCAATTCCATTGCGGACGGCGCCCTTACTTTGGGTCTGGGCAAACTCACTTTTCCCATCATCAAGGAATACGCACGCGACATCCTGACCGTCGACGACTCGCAACTGATAAAAGCCATGCAATTTTTTGCCGAGCGCATGAAGATGGTCGTGGAGCCTACCGGCTGCCTGGGCGCCGCAGCCGTGTTCAACGAAATAGCACCGGTCAGGGGCCAGCGCATAGGCGTGCTGCTCAGTGGCGGCAATGTCGATCTGTCGGCTTACGGCCGTTTTCTGCAAACGGCCTGACCGGCGGCCAAGCGTTATTCCTTTCCCGGGGTGGGTGGCCTGTCAGCCGCGGGCCAATGATTTAAGGGCGTGTCGTATGCCTTCGGCAACATCCAGGCCTTCCGGCAGGTTTTTCAGGGCCGTCTGCGATTCGCTGGTGGAATAACCCAGTGATAGCAAGGCATTGAGAATATCGTCCCGGCCGGCCGAGTACGAACCAGGCGTATGCCCCAGGTCGGCGCCCAACTTGCCCCGCAATTCGAGCAACAGGCGTTCGGCTGTCTTCTTGCCGATGCCGGGCACGCGCGTGAGTCGGCCACTTTCTTGCTGCGTGATTGCGCTGGCCAGCTCTTCCACCGTCATGCCGGACAGCACGGCCAGCGCGGTGCGCGCACCGATTCCACTTACCTTGATGAGCAGGCGAAATGCGGAGCGCTCGCCGGCAGTGGAGAAACCATACAGTGTATGGGCATCTTCACGTACCGCCAGATGCGTGTACAGGGTGACCTTGCCGCCGTTTTCGGGCAGGTTATAAAGCGTGCTCATGGGCACATCGATTTCATAGCCGACGCCGCCCACATCTATGCAAACGACAGGTGGTGTTTTTTCCAGCAGCGTGCCGGTAATTCTTCCGATCATGGGGCCATCCTTTTCACTGATACTACAGATTAGCCGACCAGCCGTCCACCGCGTACCCGGCTGCTGTGGCTGGACTTGAGCTGTCCGGTGTCCTTGAGGCGCTGGGTCAGCGGTATGAAATGGGCATGGCAGATAGCGCAAGCCAGGGCATCGGCCGAGTCGGCTGCGGGCAGGCCGCTCAAGGCCAGCAAATGCTGTACCATTTTCTGAACCTGCTCTTTCGCGGCGTGGCCATTGCCGACGACCGATTTCTTCACTTGCAGCGCGGTGTATTCGTACACGTCCAGATCACTGTCGGCCAGCGCGCACATGGCCGCACCCCGAGCCTGCCCGAGCAACAAGGTTGACGCTGGATTGGTGTTCACAAACACCTTTTCCAGTGCCGAGACCGTCGGTTCGGTGCTTTGTACCACTTCGCGGATGTTGTCCAATATGACCTTCAGGCGTTGGGCCAGAGGCTGGTCAGCCGGCACGATTATGGTGCCGCTGGTCACGTATTGCAGACGCGAACCCAGGACGTCGATGACGCCAAAGCCGGTGCGGCGCAATCCTGGGTCGATTCCGAGTATGCGCATCAGTGGCGGAAGTGCCGCGCGCCGGTCAGGACCATGGCAATACCGCGTTCGTTGGCTGCCGCAATCACTTCATCGTCGCGCATGCTGCCGCCGGGCTGGATGACGCACGTGGCGCCAGCATCGGCCACAACATCAAGGCCATCGCGAAACGGGAAGAATGCGTCCGACGCGACTACCGAGCCGGCCAGTACCAGACCCGCGTTCTCAGCCTTGATGGAAGCGATGCGGGCAGAATCGATCCGGCTCATTTGTCCTGCACCCACGCCCAGCGTCATGCCGTTGCCGACAAAAACGATGGCATTCGACTTCACGTATTTGGCCACTTTCCAGGCAAACATCAGATCCTGCATTTGTTGTTCATTAGGGGCCACTGTCGTGACGAGTTTGAATGCATCGCGCGGGACTTGATGGTTATCAGGGTTTTGCACCAGCCAGCCGCCGCCGACACGCTTGATGTCAAAGGCGTTTTGGGCTTCGCCCAGTGGCACTTGCAATACACGCACGTTTTTCTTGGCCGCGAAGATGGCCAACGCCCCACTGGAATATTCAGGGGCCAGCAGTACTTCCACGAACTGGGCGCTGATGGCTTGCGCAGTCGCTTCATCGACCGGACGATTGAAGGCGATGATTCCGCCGAACGCGGATGTCGGGTCAGTCTTGAAGGCTTGCTGATACGCGTGCAAGGGACTGTCGCCCAGGGCGACGCCGCAAGGATTGGCATGTTTGACGATTACGCAGGCGGTGGTTTCGAAGCTGCGCACGCATTCCCAGGCCGCATCCGCGTCGGCAATATTATTGTAGGAAAGCTCCTTGCCCTGCAACTGGTGATAGCTGCCGAGCAGCCCGGCGCCTATCGGTTGGTCCACGTAGAAAGCGGCTGCCTGGTGCGGATTCTCGCCATAGCGCAAGACTTGCTGCTGCTTGAGCTGTACCGTAAGGGTGCGCGGCCAGTCGCTGCGTTCGGGCGCCTTGTCTTGTGCCGGTTCCGCCACAGAAAGGCTGCTGAGGTAAGCTGCAATGGCGCCGTCGTAGGCCGCGGTGTGCGCATAAGTCTTGGTCGCCAGCTCCAGCCTCAGGCCATAGGAAGGGTGCCCATGAGGGCCGTCCATGTCGGCGAGAACGCGTTGGTAATCGGCCGGGTCGATCACGACCGTGACGCCGCCGGCGGGTGTGCCATGATTTTTTGCTGCGGCACGCAGCATGGCCGGCCCGCCGATATCAATGTTTTCCACGGCATCGGCGAAGGTGCAGTCCGGCTTGGCGATGGTTTCGCGAAACGGATACAAATTGACAACCAGCATATCAATGCGGTCGATCTGGTGCTCTTGCAATGTCTTCA
Source organism: Pollutimonas nitritireducens (assembly GCF_002849615.1). GTDB lineage: Bacteria > Pseudomonadota > Gammaproteobacteria > Burkholderiales > Burkholderiaceae_B > Pollutimonas > Pollutimonas nitritireducens. Next base: position 121,044 of record NZ_PDNV01000009.1, on the reverse strand, counting down.
AATGCTCGGCGCTGTCGCGACGCGCCAGCAACCCGCCATGTATTTTAGGATGCAGGGTCTTGACGCGCCCGTCCAGAATTTCTGGCGATCCGGTATGCGCGGCGACCTCTGTCACGGCCAGACCTGCCTGCGCCAGCAGCTTGGCCGTGCCCCCAGTAGACAACAGGCGCACACCGCGTTGAGTCAACGCCTGGGCAAATTCAACAATACCGGTCTTGTCGGAAACCGAGAGTAGGGCTGTCTGGATTTTCATGGTTAGGTTCTAGAATAAAAATTAAGGTTGCAGGTTATGGGCGAGCAGTTTCTTGCGCAGGGTACTGCGGGTAATGCCCAGCATCTCGGCGGCTTTGGACTGGTTCCCGCGGGACTTCTCGAGTGCAACCTGCAGCACTGGACGCTCGACGCAGTTGACGACCATGGCCAGCATGTCACGCGGCTCTGAGTCGCCCAAATCCGTGAAATAACGCTCAAGCTGGTCGCGCACGGATTGCTCTAGGGGGTTTGTGTTGCTCATGATCCTTGCTATTGATAGTGTGCGACGTGCTTCAGGCTTGCGCCCGGGCCGTCTGAGCCTTTATGGGCTCGTTGGGTGGATGGCGATCGAACCAGCGCTGGAGCGCCAGGGTTTGGTCGCGCGTGTTGCCAATTTCATTGATACAGGGCAGCCAATCGAGGGCGTCAGGCATCGTGGACAGGTACCAGCCGATATGCTTGCGCGCCGAACGCACGCCAGTATATTCTCCGTAAAACCGATAGTGCTCTTCTAAATGGTCCAGCAGGCAGTCCCGCAATTCGCCATAGGTGGGTGGCGGCAAATGCCCCCCGGTCAGCAGGTAATGGCTGATTTCCCGGAAGATCCAGGGCCTGCCTTGGGCCGCTCGCCCCACCATGATGGCATCGGCACCCGTATACTCTAGTACGTATTTTGCTTTCTCGGGACTATCGATATCCCCATTGGCAATAACGGGAATCGTGAGAGCCTGCTTTACGTCCCGTATCGTATCGTACTCGGCCTGCCCCAGATACAGGTCGCAACGGGTACGGCCATGTAGGGTCAGGGCGGCTATACCAATATCTTCTGCCATTCGCCCGACGCTGACCGCATTGCGTGACGCGCGGTCCCATCCCGTACGAGTTTTCAGGGTGACGGGTACGCCCATAGGCCGACAGGCCGATACGACGGCTTCCAGAATTCTTGCTATGCGATCTTCATCGCGCAACAACGCCGATCCTGACGCGACATTGCATACTTTCTTGACCGGGCAACCCATGTTGATATCGATGATGCAGGCGCCCTTTTCGATATTGAACACGGCGGCCTCGGCCATCATGTCGGGGTCCGATCCGGCGATTTGCACTGCAATGGGGTCGATTTCCCCCTCGTGATCCAGGCGTCGCGATGTTTTGACGCTGTCCCAGAGCCTTGGATTGCTGGCTGCCATTTCAGACACGGCATAGCCCGCCCCCAGCGTTTTGCAGAGCTTGCGATAAGGGCGATCGGTTACGCCGGCCATGGGGGCGACGAAAACCGGGTTGGGAAGAGACCACGGGCCAATGAACATCGGAGGATTTTAAACCCGAACGGGTTTCCTGGCTGAGGGCTCAGGTACGCAGCCCTTGCAATAGCTGACGCGCGAGGGAATTACGCAGTGGGGGGGCAAGGTCGAGCGTCAATAGGGCCAGGCCGCAGGCATGTTCAATCAATGGATTGCCGGTGGTGAAGACGCGCGGCAGGAAATCGGTGATTGCGGCCGTGAGCCAGCGGTCGGGGCGCCGGTTGCCAGCAAACTGGTCGAGGATGTGGGCGGGGTCGTCCTGTGGTTTCGCAAGCCACGGCGCCAGGACCTGGCCTAGCTGGGCAGCATCGCGCAACCCCAGGTTCAAACCCTGCCCGGCGACCGGGTGGAGTGTCTGGGCTGCGTTGCCCACAGCAATCGTGCGGACATTGAGCAGCGACGGACCGGCATGCAGCGACAAGGGAAACACATGACGCTCCCCGATGCATTGAAACTGCCCTAGCCGATCTCCGAATGTTTCGTGCAATAGGGCGCTGAAAGCCGTATCGGATTGCGCCAAGAGCATTTGAGCCAGACCGGGTGAACAGCACCATACGATGCCGTAGAGGTTGTTGTCGTGTGGCTGCGGCAAGGCGGCCAGTGGTCCTTGCGCGGTGAACCGTTCAAAGGCCCATCCCGGTCTGGGCCTTGCCGCGCGAACGGTGGCCAGGACCGCATGTTGATCGTAGTGGCGCTGGACTCCTCGCGGCCTGGTGCCGTCAGACTGAACCGCTAGGGCGCTGCTGATGTGGCTATCGCCAATGTCAAACCGGACATGGCTACCGGCCACGCGGCCAGGGGGCGACGCATTGATAAGCGTCACGCCGCTGGCGCGCAAGGCACCGTGCAGGCAGCCAAGCAATGTATCGTAGCCCACGACGCTGCCCAGGCGCGGGACATTGAGCTCGTGGTGGTCGATGAGGGTTCGTCCGAGCCGACCTTGTTGCGACACATGCACGACGCCGATGCTTGCGGACTGTCCCGGCCACGCACCCAGCTGCTCAAGTAAAACCCGGCTGCCGTGGTTGAGTGCGAGCGTCCGCGGGTCCGGCAGCGGCTTGGCTGCTGTGCCATCCGTGTCATCCGGGACAGTCATATTCCGCCCCAGGAGCGCAATGCGGGCGGGGTCGGGCGACTTATTGGCCAGGATAAGAGCGAGGGCGCTGCCTACCGGCCCTGCTCCGCTTATGACGATGTCGTATGTGGGGGAATCCATGCCTGTTCCGTGCTCTACTACAATGTGTACTGGGTTTTTATATTTCGGTGACTGGAGTCTTTACATGAAGCAATTTAACACTCCTGCCCGACATCGCAGCAAGGTGGTCGCTGCGTGGCTGGCGTGCCTGCTGGGCGTCGTCGGTGCACATTGGTGGTATATGGGACGGCGCGGCGCATGGATGCTGACCGCGTTTGCTTTTATCATGCTGGCGCTCATGCGGCTTTACCCGGTGTGGTGGGATAGCCCCCCATTTCTCGTGCTCATTGTCCCCATTACCGCCGGCTTTATCGAGGCGTTGGTTTTCGCGCTCATGGCGGACGACAAATTCGACACAAAATACAATCCGGGTTCCGGCCTACGCTCGCGTACGGGCTGGAATGCCGTCATTGCCGCCATTGTGACTACCTTCGTGGGTGGCAGCGTGCTGATGTTTGGCATCGCGCTGATCGTCATCCATGTATACACCGCAATAGGATGGCTCGATGGCCACGTTCTGTAGGCTCTCGTTATTCGTTGCCCTAATGTATTGAAATTTCAGGTGTTCGGGCTTGTCTGCATGCGGCTAAGAAGCTACAATGCTACGTGTTCAATTTATAGGAGCTGTGCGGTGAATTCCGACCCCGGCGATAGTAAAAGTCGATCTTGTATCGGCTATTTCATTACCAGGCGCGTCCAGGCAAAAGCAGCTTAGATTCAGCACAGCTTTAGCCACGCCCTGGTTTTCCATGGGCGTGGTGGTTTGAAGGTACTTCGCGTATTCAAACTCCCGTCAATTTAAAAAATACTTGTTGCGCTTGCCGCAGCAGGTTCGTGTGTTGTGTTGCAACACATCGATTGCGGAGGGTCTATGCGCCTTTTCAATTTGTTTCTACGTCGTGCAGGCGTTCAGGCCGCGCCAGTTCGCGTCCCCAGCTCAGTCTCGCGTCTTACTGTCGTGTGTCCTCGCCATATCCTTGCCGATGTCCGCAAGCGAATCTATCAAGATTTCGAAGCCGCGGGGCTCAGCGTAGCCAACTTGCTGGTCGACCATGCACCACAGAACGAAATGGCCACAGCATGCGTCACGGTAAATTGCCCGCCGGAGCTCCGTTCGGTACTCATGTCGCAGGCACGTCAGATCAGCGCCTACCCGGGCGTGCAGCGGGTCCAGTGGGGCGATCGCCGTCACATTGCATTAAACTAGCAGGGTCGCGCTTACCGGATCTCTACCCATGACTGTTATCGATTGGCTTACACCCTGGGAGCTCTCTCCAGCGTTGTTGCTGATGTTTTTCGTGGGAAGCTGGGCATTCGTGCGCGGGACGCGTGTCCACAAGGTTACGGCGACTCGCCAGGCCTTCTTCTGGATAGGCATGGTGCTGCTTTATCTGTCGATGCACACGCGCATCGATTACTATGCCGAGCGCATGTTTTTCATACATCGGTTGCAGCATCTGGTATTGCACCATCTCGGGCCACTCTTCATCATGGGCGCCTATCCGGGCCAGGTGATGCGCGCGGGCCTGCCCAAGTCGTGGCGGCTGCGCCTGCGTGACTTTCGCGTCAGCAGGCCGGGGCGCATAGTCATTGCCATTCTCACCAATAAAATCTTTGTGCCGGTGCTGTTTGTCGTCCTGGTGCTTGGCTTTCTTATACCTACGGTGCAGTTCTACTCCATGCTCGATTGGCGTCTGTACCGATTCATGAACTGGTCGGTCGTCATAAGCGGGTTCATGTACTGGAACCTCATTCTCGACCGGCGTCCAAGTCCGCCGGCCGTGCTCTCGCCGGGCGCGCGCATCATTTCCCCCGTACTGACCATGGTTCCACAAATGGTGGTGGGCGCGATCATCACGTTCACCGAATACGACCTTTACCCCATCTTCGATCTCTGCGGACGGGCCATACCGGGTATGACGGCCCTGACCGACCAGGCCATCGGCGGCCTCACCATGTGGGTGCTGGCAGGGTTTGTCGAAGTGTTCGGCCTGTTGTTCGCTCTCGCGACGCTGATGCGGCTTTCCGGCAAAAATCGCTTGCCCAACAAACAAGATGCCTTGCGGGCCCGGCAATCCGCGGTGTCTCCGGCATCCTGATCCACCATTTCTTTGCCATGACTGTTGCCCAAACTGCTTTGCGAACCACTTCCCGCAGCGCCTTGCTGTGTGCGAGCCTGTTTTCGCTTATGTGCTGGTCGGCACCCGCCCCTGCACAGCCTGTGGGATTGCCCAGCATGGGCTCGGCCTCATCCGCCGAATTGCCCCCATCGCTGGAGCGCACATTGGGCGACGCCATCATGGAGCAAGGGCGCCGCGATCCCGACTACATCGGCGACCCTGACATCAGCCAGTATCTGACCACCATGGGCCGAAACCTAGCCGCGCATGCCCCGGTCAGCCCGGATCAGCCTATTACCGTATTTGGTGTGCGTGATCCGCAAATCAATGCCTTCGCTTTGCCGGGTGGCTATATCGGAATCAACAGCGGACTGCTGGTGTCGGCGCAAACCGAATCCCAAGTCGCTTCCGTCATTGCCCACGAAATCGGGCACGTTGCACAGCGCCATATTGCGCGCGGCATGACGCAAAAGTCGCAAAGCAGTGGCGTCATGATGGCAGCAGTGGCGGCAGCGCTCCTGGCCGCGCTTTCAGGCAGCGGCGACCTCGCCATGGGCATTGCGGCGTTCGGACAGGCAGCGGCCGTCGACAGGCAACTCGGCTTTTCCCGACAGGCGGAACAGGAAGCCGATCGTGCGGGTTTCGAAATGATGCGCAAGGCGGGCTACGATCCGCGCGGCATGGTGAGCATGTTCAATCTGTTGTCGAATTCGGCGCGGCTCAACGAAGGCAAGGGCGGCGGCGATTACGCAAGCACTCATCCGCTGTCCATTCAACGCATGTCCGATATCGAAAATCGGGTCGGCGAGACACCGCCGGCCAATCCAGAGGGCAGCGACTCGTTCTGGTTCGTGCGCGCCAAATTGCGTATCGTGCAGGCTAGGAACAGCCAGGCGCAGCGCACGGCTGTGGAAAAACTGCAGCTTGATGCACAGCGAGCCACCGGCATTGAACAATCCGCCGCATGGTATGGCATCGCATTTGCCGCATTCCAGAAAAAAGACCTGGTTCGGGCGGAGCAAGCGCTGCGCAATGCCCGGAAAGACGGCGGTAACTCTCCCGAGGTAGCCGGCCTTGGCGTATCCCTTGCGTTGGCGCAGGGCGACACCGCCGGTGCGCTTGCCCTTGCCGAGAAAGCCTGGCAACGCTGGCCGGACAATCAGGGCATCGCCTTGATCCGCGTCGAGTCATTGCAGAAGACAGGTCGGGACGCGGATGCCGTACCCTTCCTTCAGCAACGAATCAAGCAATGGCCCGAGGTTCCCCGCCTGCACCAGTTGCTCGCGCAAAGCCACGAGCGTCTGGGACAGAAGGTCGCCGCCCGACGTACCATGGCTGCCTATTACGATCTTACTGGGGCGCTACCCACTGCCGTGGAGCAATTGCAGCAGGCGCGCAGCATGACCACAGACTTCTATGTGCAGTCGGAACTCGATGTGCAGATAAGAACGCTCAAGGAACGCTTGAAAGCCGATCGCGCCTTGCTCGAACGTTTCAAGTCATAGAAGCCACCTCCTGCAGTGGTTCTATGTGCCGCTCTCGAAGAATCGGGCCATGCGCCCGGGCAACCATCCCAGATGCCCCGGAAAAGGACCCGTTACGAATCCTACGTGTCCACCTTCGGCAGGTTGTTGCAGCACGACGCTTGCGGAGCAATCCTGTGTGCCGGGCAACGAGGGTTCGGGAATGAAGGGATCATTGCGCGCATTCACGATCAGCGTGGGTATGGCAATGGTTTTCAGGTGCGGTTTGCTGGACGCCCGGGTCCAGTAATCGAGCGCATTCTTGTAGCCATGCATCGGAGCGGTATATAGATCGTCGAATTCGCGCAGGGTTTTCACCTGGCTCAGGCGCAACGCGTCAATGTTACCTGGAAAGCGTTTGGCTTTTTCCATGATCTTGGTTCTCATGGTTCTCAGGAAATGCCGCGAGTACAGATGCTTGCCCAGTCGCGTCTCAGAAAGGCGGGTACCGCAGGCAACGAGGTCCAGCGGCACCGAGATCGCGATACTTGCGGCAAGCCACGACAAGGCTTCGCCCTGTTCGCCTATATGCTTGAGCATGGCATTGCCGCCCAGCGAGACTCCCGCCGCATGCCACCTGGCATTGGGAAGGCGCTGGCGCAGCGTGTCGAGTATGAATCGGATGTCTTCGGAATCGCCTGAAAAATAGGAACGTGCCATTCGGTTCGGAAAGCCCGAACAACCGCGAAAATGGGCAATTACCACGATCCATCCGCGCGCGCGAAAGTGTTGGGTAATGGCTTGGGCGTAATGGCTGTGGCTGCTTCCTTCCAGTCCGTGGAAGAGGACCAGGGCAGGCGTATCGACGCCGCCGGGAAGGCTGGCCCAGTCGTCGTCCTGCATCCAGCGCCTCGCTGCTGTCCTGCCCAGGCGGATGTCTGGCCGGGACACCGTGCCATTGGCCAGCTTGTCCGTGAACAGCCCTGGCCCCGTCCAGTCGAGATCCAGGAAGTCCCCGTCAGGCGTGGTGAGGCGTTCGCGAACAAACGAAATATGGTGGTAGCGAGCCACGAGGGCGCCATAAAGCGTCTGGAGATGGCCGCCAGGCAACCAACCGGGAGTGGGACAGGGAGAGGTGTCAATCTGTGCTGTCACGTACCGCCTTCAGTGCAAGGTGTCTGGATGGTCTTGCAGACGGAACATGTCGATATTCTGCGGGGCATGCGATGCGTGATGAAGCACCATTTTCCATCCGGTCCGGCCTTTGTGGAATATATTGGTCGTGTAGCAATTGGCTGTCTTGGCGCCTTCGGGGGTCTTGACCGATACCTGCTCCACCAAAACATGCACCGAGCTCATGACGGTCGTTAGAATCATGGGTCGCAAGGGATTAATGGTCATGGGGCCGTTGCCAAAAATTTGCTGCCAGGCGTTCTGAATGGCTTCCAGGCCAATGACCCGCGTGCCGCCCGGATGGACACAGACTATTTCCTCGTCGTCGGCCCAGACCCGCATCATCAAGGTCAGGTCGGCCTTCTGGAGTGCTTCGTAAAAGGCATGCTCGGCTTCTTGCGGTGTAGTAAACATAAAGTGCGAACCGTAAAGTGGTATGGCGGCCAGCGGTGACAAGCGCCTGGATAGTGCTTAGTGCCCGTGGGCCTTTTCGCCTTCTTTCAATTCGTATGCCGTACCGCAATAGGGGCAGATTGCCCTGCCTGTCTTGACGACTTCGATGAAGACCCGCGGATGCATGCTCCATAGGGGGGCGTCCGGGCGAGGGCAATAGACTGGCAGGTCTTTGGCTTCGACGAATACGGCATCGTTGTGCGGAATGACGTGAGAGGCGCTGCTCATGGTGTGTCCTAGAGTGATTGTGTCCGGTACAGCCAGACGGATAGTTATACCTTACTGAGCCAGTGGTGGTACTTGGCATTCTTCCCATTTACCAGATCGAAGAACGCATTCTGCAGTTTTTCGGTGACGGGACCCCGGACACCCCTACCGATCACGCGACGGTCAATGTCGCGTATGGGGGTTACTTCGGCTGCTGTCCCGGTGAAAAATGCTTCGTCGGCAATATACAGATCGTCGCGCGTAAGTCGTTTTGTTTGTATGGGAATATCAAGGTCCGAGGCCAGTGCATGGATGGTGGATCGAGTGATGCCGGTCAGCGCGGACGCGATTTCAGGTTCGCACAGTACACCGTCTTTTACAATGAAGATGTTTTCACCCGAGCCTTCGGCGACAAAACCATCGGTGTCAAGAAGTATGGCCTCGTCGTAGCCGTGGTCCAGCGCCTCCGCATTGGCGAGTATGGAGTTGGCATAGGTGCTGGCCACCTTGGCGCGAGGCATGGTGACATTGACGTGCTGTCGCGCAAACGACGAGATTTTGACCCGTATGCCGTGTTTGAGGGCTTCATCACCCAGATAGGCACCCCAGGGCCATGCCGCGATAGCAATATGGACTTTCGCGCCTTTTGGCGAGACGCCCATTTTTTCAGAGCCATAGAACACCAGCGGACGGATATAACAGGAGTCGAGTTTGTTGCTGCGAACCACTTCCAGCTGCGCTGCGTTAATGGTGTCCTGGTCGTAGGGCATTTCCATTTGATAGATATGGGCGGAATTGAACAGTCGACGCGTGTGATCCTGCAACCGGAAGATGGCCGTGCCGATCGCAGTGTTGTAGGCACGCACACCTTCGAAAACGGCCAGTCCGTAGTGCAATGAGTGTGTCAACACGTGGGTTGTGGCGTCGCGCCACGGTACCAGCTCGCCGTCATACCAGATGAAACCGTCGCGATCAGACATGGACATTAGGCTCTCCCAAAGATGAGGCTTGATTGTACCAAGGGCGGCAGCCTTACAATACCGACTTTCCGAAAATGTGTGTGGCGCTCTGTTCCGCGGTAGCGCAGTGGTTTCGGCATTGCTGAGTGGGGCATGCCATGTCGGCGTGCCCGGTTGCATAAGGTAGGCGTGGTGGCACAAATTCCAATTGCCCCGGGATGGCTGAATTCCCCCAAATGGCGTGATTTCAAGGCGGGCACACGTGACGCCGTTCCTGCCCTTATCGCCACCGGCACCTGGGGGTTCGTGACTGGCATCGCGCTGGTCAAATCGGGCCTTACGGAAAGTATGGCAACGCTCATGACCCTGGTCGTCTATGCGGGTTCGGCCCAGCTGACTTCGCTGCCGCTGATGGAATCAGCTGCGCCGCTGTGGCTGATTTTTGCCGCCGGACTGGTGGTCAACATTCGTTTTGTCATTTTCGGTGCGGCACTCCAACCTTTCTTCCGTCACATGCCCTGGCGCAAGCGCATGGGCCTCGGGTTTTTCTCCACCGATGTGTCGTTCGTGCTTTTCATGGGGCGCTACGGCGAAAGCAAGGAACGTGGCACGGCGGAACAATTATGGTATTTCCTCGGTCTCATCGTACCCGGCTGGTTCGCCTGGAATTGCTTTTCACTGCTCGGCATATACCTCGGTGCAATGGTGCCGGCGTCCTGGTCGCTGGAATTCGCAGCCGTGCTGGCCCTGATGGCAATCGTCGTGCCCTTGATCCAGACCCGCCCCATGATGATGTGTCTGGCGGTCGCCGGGCTGATCGCCTGGATAGGCCAGCCTTTGCCGCTACGCCTGGGTCTGGCTGCCGCAGTCATAGGCGGCGTGATAGCCGGCGTGGTCACCGAGCGCTTGATTGATAAAGTCAAAACATCATGACTGGTGCGCCGCATTTTGACTACTATGTACTGGGCGCAATTGGGCTGTTGGCTCTCTGCAGTTTCTTGACGCGAGCGGGATACTTCCTGTTCGGCGACTATTTCCCTCTCTCGGATGGCGTGCGCCGCGCCTTGCGTTATGCACCGACTGCAGCGCTGGTCGGTATCGTCGTGCCGGAGCTGCTTCCCTGGCACGCAAATACCGGATACGCTTTGGATATCAAGATGCTGGCGGCGGTGGCCGCCGTGGGGTTGTATTGGCGCACACGCAGCAGTCTGCTGGTAATTGTGGGGGGAATGTTCGCATACTGGATATTGCGCCTGCTTTCTGAACTTCGCTTTTAGATCGGTCGGTAACAAAGCGTATGCTTTTAACGACACAATCTTCTTTTTATGGCGTTGCATGGTTGCCGCCCCAAGCTAAACACTGATCCGCCGCGTCGCTGAGTTAAAATTACCGCGTTATAAATGCTTTACGTGGACTACTCCCGCGTGGGGCGCAACCACTTTCAATGACAGACACTACAAACACTCACGTCGACACTCCTGCCGCCACTTTCTCCGATTTCGGCCTGCATCCCAGCATACTGATGGCGGTCGCCGCAACGGGATACACCGTACCTACGCCCATTCAGGCGCAAGCCATACCCATAGTGATGGACGGGCGGGACGTCATGGGCGCGGCACAAACCGGCACAGGAAAGACGGCGGCCTTTACTTTGCCCATCTTGCATCGCCTGATGCAGTTTGCCAACACGAGCGCATCGCCGGCTCGCCATCCTGTGCGGGCGTTGATTCTTACGCCGACACGTGAGCTGGCCGATCAGGTCTCCGATAGTGTCATCGAGTACAGCAAGTCGACACCGCTGCGCTCCACGGTGGTGTTCGGGGGGGTCGATATCGGTCCCCAGCGCGACGCGTTGCGCCGCGGCTGCGAAGTGCTAATTGCCACACCGGGCCGGTTGCTGGATCATGTGGAACAGAAAACAGTGAATCTCGGCCAAGTCGGGATCCTGGTTCTGGACGAAGCCGACCGCATGCTCGACATGGGTTTCCTGCCCGATCTCGACCGAATCATGCGCTTGCTTCCTGCCAATCGCCAGGGGCTCCTTTTCTCGGCCACGTTCAGCAATGAAATCCGAAAACTCGGCCGTACATACCTGAAGAACCCAGCCGAAATCGAAGTGGCCGCTCGCAATGCCACGGCAGAAAATGTTACGCAGATTGCCTACGCGATGCCTGGCAGCGAAAAGCGGGCCGCGGTGGTTCACCTGGTCAAGTCGCGCGGGTTCAACCAGGTCATCGTTTTTTCCAATACCAAGATCGGTACAGGCCGGCTGGCCCGCGAACTGGTTCGTGATGGCGTCAAGGCCGAATCCATACACGGCGACAAGAGCCAGATCGACCGCATGAAAGCGCTCGAAGCTTTCAAGGCCGGCGAACTGGAAGTCCTGGTTGCCACCGATGTTGCCGCACGTGGACTTGACGTGGCCGGCGTACCTTGCGTGATCAATTACGACCTTCCCTACAATGCCGAAGACTACGTGCATCGCATAGGGCGTACGGGTCGCGCTGGCGCATCCGGTGAGGCCATCGCTTTCTATGCTCCTGACGAAGAGCGCTTCCTGCTCGATATCGAAAAACTCATTAAATTCAAGATACCGCGCGGTCAGCTGAGCGTGCCCCTTGCTGCTCGACCTGCCGCGGCCAGCAGTCGCGAGCGCCGGACGCACTCGACGGGTTCTACGTCGCACAAGGCAGTGGACGACTTTTTCAGCAGGCCTTACGTGCCCTCCCCATCCAGCAGCACTATGGACTCGGGCAAGCCCATACAAGCCGGCACGTCCAAGAAGTCGCTAGGCGTGTTGCTGGGCGGCGGGCGGCAATAACAATGTGCGCAGTGGGGCCGGCCCGTTTTCGACGAGCGGGGTGGCCTCGTCCAGATGACGTATCAGGCGCTCGAGATGGCCGATATGCGGCAGCATGGCGCCATAAAACAGATTGCCTCGTCCGAGATCCTGAATGAGCAAGGTCGGAAAATTCTCGACGTCATCGTCGTCCAGCAATTCCGGGTTTTCTTCGATATCTATCCATACGAAGGTGTGCTGCGGCCATAGCCCGGACAGCTGCTCGAAGTCCGGCCGGTATTGGGTGCAGGTGTCGCACCACGCGGCGCAGTAGCAGGCGACGATCAAGCCTTGGGCCTGTTGCAGGCGCACACTCAGCGCAAGCGCATCTTTTTGAGGGTCGAGCATTGGCATAGAGACAAATGGCATCCGGTTTGACTATGATAGTCCTGTCATCAATTCAAGACTTCTTCAATGAATAATACTAATTTGGCAGTTCGTGACCGTCGGTCCGCCGTAACCGGCCTGGCGGCCGTAGGGGTGGCGTTCAAGAGGGCACTGATTTCACAATGCCATCCGAAAATGCTGGCGGCGTTGTTGTTGCCTTTCATTATTGCCCTGCTTGGAGCCATTATATTGCTTTGGGCTTTCTGGGCTCCCTTGACCACTTGGCTCAATGCCGAAGCAGCCAATTGGGAAATCATTAATCAGGTCGATGAGTGGATGCTGGCTCTGGGTCTGTTTTCCCTGAAGCTGTATCTCGTTCCACTGCTTGCCGTGGCCATACTGCTGCCAATGTCCGGAATACTGGGGTTGGTGATTGCCGCCGTGTTCGTAATGCCTATCGTCCTTCGCCATCTCGAGAAGCGCGAATATCGGGGCATATCACGACAGGGAAAGTACAGCACGGCAGTGGGCGCCTGGAACGCCGTATGGGTCGGAGTGCTATTTGTCCTGGCCTGGCTGGTGACCATCCCATTGTGGCTTATACCGCCCTTGCCACTCGTGCTGCCCGTAATATTATGGGCATTTGCCTTTACCCGCATGTTGCGCGTGGATGCCATCATCGAGCACGCGAGTCTTCAAGAGCGCCGGCTAATCTGGAAGCGGCATAACCGCCAGTTGTGGTTGATCGGATTCGGCCTGGCGCTGATCAATCTGTTTCCTCCCGCATGGCTGGTCTTGCCTGTATTCTCCGCGCTGGTGTTCGCACATTTCAGCCTTGAGTCGCTACGGCAATTGCGCGAGCAGACCGTCATCGATCACACAGAATTAACCCGGACGAGACCATGAACACGCTTACAACGACAGTACCCAAAGTGCGCCTGATCATAATCGGCGACGAGATCCTTTCCGGCAGACGTCAGGACAAGCACTTCTCCAAGCTCGTCGAACTTTTGTCCCAGCGCGGCATGCATTTGTCCGGGGCTGAATTTATTTCGGACGAGCGCGATGTCATCGCCGCCACGCTGGCGCGCAGTTTTGCCACTCCCGATATCGTTTTCTGTTGCGGGGGCATAGGCGCCACTCCTGATGACCAGACCCGTCAGGCTGCGGGCCAGGCCCTCGGGCTAGAGCTGGTGCTGCACCCGGAAGCTGCCCGCCTGATTGCGGAACGTTGCGCCGAGAACGAACAGCGTGGACAGGGCAGCGGCGATATGTCCCTACCCGAAAACCAGCAGCGTCTGCAAATGGGTGTATTTCCCGTAGGGGCCGATATCGTGCCCAATCCCTACAACAAAATACCCGGCTTTTTCATCAGCAATCATACTTTCATGCCAGGCTTTCCCGTCATGGCCTGGCCCATGATGGAGTGGACGCTCGATACCAGGTATGCCGGGTTCCATCACGCTACAACGCGCGTTGAACACTCGTTTCTCGTGTTCCGCTTGCCAGAGTCACGCATTACCCCGGCGCTGGAAGAGCTCGAGCAGAAATGGCCTGGCGTCAAGGCATTCAGCTTGCCCAGCATGGGCGATACAGGGCATCCTCATATCGATCTTGGTGTCAAGGGCGAACCGCAAGCCGCTGCCGAAGCCCTGGCATTCCTGCGCACCGAGGTTATCAGGCAGGGTGGCCAGCTTACTCCGCCAGCAAAATAAGACTTGCAGATTGCTTCTTTGTTTCATATTATGGAATTGTTGCATTGCGACATAACCTGATCGTGACTCGAACCATGCTTCCTACTTCTTTGCACAATGCGCCGACCATGAGCGATTCGCCCATAACCATCCAGGTGCTGGAACGTGCCATGCGTCTGCTCGACGTGCTCGCCGGACATGCTCACCCCATGCCCTTGAAGGATCTTGCCGCCACGACGGGTCTTCACACTTCCACAACGCATCGAATCCTTAACGACCTGGTGGTAGGCCGTTACGTCGAACGCGTCGACAGTGGCCTGTACCAGCTCGGGATGCGACTTCTGGAGCTTGGCTCCTTGGTCAAGGGGCGGTTGAATGTACGGGAAGTGGCCATTGAACCCATGCGGGAATTGCACAAGATTACGGGTCAGACCGTGAACCTTTCTTTGCAGCAGGGCGATGAAATCGTCTACATCGAGCGCGCCTGGAGCGAACGTTCGGGCATGCAGGTTGTACGTGCCATAGGCGGGCGCGCCCCGCTACACCTCACCTCCACGGGGAAACTGTTTTTATCGGTGAGCGACCCCAGGCAGGTGAAGGCCTATGCAATGCGTACCGGCCTGGCCGGCACCACCCGCAACAGCATTACCCAAACCGACGTGCTCGAGCGTGATCTGGCGCTAGTGCGTCGTCATGGATATTCGCGGGATAATGAAGAACTTGAGTTGGGTGTCCGGTGCATCGCCGCAGGGGTGTATGACGATACGGGTAAATTGCAGGCGGGTTTGTCGATCTCGGCGCCTGCGGAACGTATGCGCGACGAGTGGATACCTGTTCTATTGAGTACTGCCGCGCAGATTTCAGAGGCCCTGGGCTACGAAGCTTCATAAGCTCGCTACGGACGGCATGCCGGACCCAACATGGTGTTGAAGATCCGGCACTTTCAGCTTATTGGGCTTCTACGCCCGCTTTCTTGAACAGGTCCGCCCATTGGGGAACTTGTTGCTCAACTTTTTTGGCTAGTGCTTCAGGATTCGCTTCTTTCGTCAGGACAGTTGCGCCCAGGGCAGCCATGCGTTTCTGAAACTCTGGATTCGCCACGCCAGCCTGAAGTGCGCTGACAAGTTTGTCAGTAACCGGTTTTGGCGTTCCGGCCGGGGCCCACATGCCGTGCCAGATACCGACCTCAAAATCCTTGAAGCCGGATTCCTGCATGGTTGGCAAGTCGGGCAGCGTCGCGACGCGTTCTTTGCTGGTGACGGCGTAGGCCTTGACGGTGCCAGCCTTGATGTGTTGGGTTGTGTTGGTGGTTTGGTCGCACAGAAGGTCAACTTGCTTGCCGAGCAGGTCGTTCATTGCCGGACCTGTACCTTTGTAAGGTATGGTCAGCAGATCGACGCCGATGGCTTGGGAGAACATAGTGCCGCAAAGATGGCTGGCGGCTCCGATACCGGCATTGGCCAGGGACACTTTGTCTTTATTGGCCTTGACGTATTCCACCAGTTCCTTGATGTTGTTGGCGGGAAAGTCGGAGCGCGCGATAATAGTCATTGGAACGTCAACGACAAGGCCGATGGGTTCAAAGCTGGTTTTCGCGTCGTAATTTGGATTCTTATACAACGACGGAGCTGTGGAGAACCCGATGTGCATCAGTAGAATACTATAGCCATCGGGCTTAGCGCGGGCGACTTGCGAGGTACCGATCGTGCCACCGGCACCGGCTTTGTTCTCGACCACAATGGTCTGACCCAGCGTAGGTCGCATGGCCTCGGCCAGCGAACGGGCTACGTTGTCTGTCGGGCCGCCTGCCGAGAACGGGACAATCATATTGATGCTGTGATCGGGGTATTCGGCCGCCTGCACGGCGCCAGCGGATAGCAAGGCGCCCAGGATGAGTGCGGAGCTTATTTTCATGGTTGGATACTTCATTTGGTCTCCCTTTGCTTGTGACAAAGTAAAAGTGTAGATCTTTAATACAGTTGGCTGCTAATGGTGTCACCAGGCTGCCTGCATGCTAAGGGAAATCACGGAGTTTGTCGCCTAGGTTTAGCCCTTATATCCAGGCTTTCCTGAAATGCGATCTTAAATTGGCAAGGTTCTTGGGAATGTTGCGACGCACCATATAGTTGTTGACATGTCTTATTAATCAGGTAGAATTTGTTTTGTGCATTGCAGCATGGAAGGTTTTCACAGTTGCAGGTGATTTGCTTAACCTTCTTTATTTTTACGCTTGAACCCGAAGTTCAATCATTTCAAACCGCAGGACATGACCAGCGGTTTACTTATAAAGGAATTACCATGAGCGCGATCCCTCAACAAGTTTTGGCCAACCAAAAAGCCACTCTCGACAACTTCCTGGCTATCCAGGGCACATTCTTCAGCGGCTTCGAAAAGCTGGTCGACTTGAACCTGAAGGTCATCAAGGCCACCATGGAAGAAGTTGCGCAGAAATCGCAGCAAGCGGTTGAAGTCAAAGATGCGCAGGAAGCACTAAGCTTCACATCGGCATTCCAGCCCAATGCCGAAAAAGCGTTGGCCTACAGCAAGCATGTCTATGACATCTTCTCGGGCGTGCAAGTCGACTTGTCCAAGTTGACCGAAGAACAGATCGCCCAGGGGCAACAGCAGGTTTCAGCAGCCATCGACCAGATCGCGAAGAATGCTCCTACGGGTTCGGAAGGCGCCGTGGCGTTGCTGAAATCGTCGCTGAACACAGTGAACAGTGCCTATGAATCGGTTGCCAAGGCAACTCGTCAGGCCGCCGACGCAGCAGAATCCAACATTACTGCGGCAACCAACGCGACGTTCAAAGCTGCCTCCGACGCCGCTGAGGCTGCTGACGCTGCCAAGGGTGGCGCCGCCCGCGCTCGCCGCTCCGCTGCTTAGAACACGCCAGTCTGAACCCGGCCAGTGATGCCGGGCCGCGAAAGGCCGGGCCGCGAAAGGCCGGGCCACGAAAGGCCGGGCCAGGAAGGACAGTAAAAATCCCCGAAGAAGAAATTTTTCGGGGATTTTTGCGTAGGCCCTTCGTGCAGGCAAAATAAACGTCTAACGTATGGTGGCAATGCTGCCTATGGCTTGCACGCATTCCGATATCAAGGCCGGACCACGGTATATGAGGCCGGTGTATAGCTGTACGGCATCTGCCCCCGCCACGATCTTTTCTCTTGCCTGCTGGCCCGACACGATGCCGCCGACGCCAATGATGGCAAAGGAAGTACCCAACTTCTGCCTGAGACGGGCAATGACCAGTAGCGAGAGTTCGTGCACCGGGGGACCCGACAAGCCGCCGGCCTCTGAGGCGTGTGGCAGTCCCAATACCGCCGCGCGGGACAACGTGGTGTTGGTGGCAATGACGCCGTCGACATCGTAGCGGGTAAGCAAGTCGGCAATAATGTCTATTTGCTGAGTGCTGAGATCGGGCGCTATCTTCACGACCATTGGAACCCGGCGCCCATGCTGGTCGGCCAGCGCCTTGCGCTTTTCCTGCAGCGGCAGAAGCAGGCCCGCAAGTTCATCCTGACCCTGCAAGGCGCGCAAGTTTTGTGTATTGGGCGACGAAATATTTACCGTGACGTAATCGGCGTGCGGATATACCCCTTCGAGGGCCAGCAGGTAGTCGTCCACCGCGTGATCGATGGGCGTCGCCGCATTCTTGCCGATATTGAGCCCCAGGATGCCGCCGTTGCTGCGCCATTGGCTATTCTTGACATTGCTGATGAAAGTGTCGAGGCCCTCATTGTTGAATCCAAGCCTGTTGATCAGAGCCTGCGCCCGAGGCAAGCGGAACATCCGAGGCTTAGGGTTGCCAACTTGCGGTTTCGGCGTGACCGTACCCACTTCCACGAATCCAAAGCCGAGATGGCCCAGGGCATCGATATGCGCACCGTTCTTGTCCAAACCGGCCGCCAATCCTACCGGGTTGCGCAGGGACATGCCCATGAGCGTGCAGGGATTCAGCGGTTGTGCGCCGAGCAGCTTGCGGGTGAGCTTGCAATCGTAGGCTTTCTGCAGCGACGAGAGTGTAAGATCGTGCGCGGCCTCAGCGTCGAGAGAAAAAAGTGCGGTGCGCGCCAAGGGATAGGTATCGAATAGGAATGACATGGGTGGGTTATGGCGTAGCGGGCTCGGTCCAGCTCCCGTTTTGAAGGATCTGGTAGGGGGTGTACTGGGACTTATACGCCATTTTACGGCTTTCCTGTATCCAGTATCCGAGATACAGCCAGGGCAAGCCCATAGCCCGGCATTGGTCGACTTGCCACAATATGCCGTAAGTACCCAGGCTGCCGTGAGCGTCGGGGTCGTAAAATGTATACACCGACGACAAGCCGGTTTCCAGTGCGTCCACCACCGACACCATTTGGAGTGTGCCGTCGGGCAGCCGGAATTCGATCAGTCGTGAATCTACGCGACTGGTGAGCAGGAATTGCTTGTATTGGGTCTGGCTGTCTTCGTCCATGCCGGCGCCCGGGTGGCGACCGTGTTGATAGCGGTCATACAGCTGGAAGTGCTCGGCGTTCCATTGCAGGGGCAAGACACGCGCTTGCAGATTGTCATGCCGTTTCCAAGTCTTGCGCTGACTGCGGCTCGGTCGGAAGCGCAGGGTGTCTATGCGGATGGGCAAGCATGCCCGGCAGCTATCGCAGTGCGGCCGATACGTGAACAGGCCGCTACGGCGGAAACCCTGTTCAACCAGTTCCGAATAGGTGGAGGCGTCTATTAGATGTGTGGGTGCGGCAACTTGTGAGCGGGCATCCAGTCCGGGAAGATAGCTGCAGGGATAAATAGCCGTGGAGTAGAATTGCAGGGCTTTGAAAGTTAGTTCGGTCGGATGGCTCATGACTGGACTCGGTAAGGCTATGCAGTCATTATGGCGTCATTTATCCGTTGCGTGCAAGCGCGCCGGAATGCAGGATCTGGCCGACACTCCATGGCGGCGCTGTGTTGTGCACGGTGCCGGCCAGCAAGGTCTGGAAGGCGGATCGAGGCATGGGCATGGCGCCCAGGCTCGCAAGGTGGCTGGTTTGCTGCTGGCAGTCGATGTGGCGTATGCCTCGAGCCTGCAGGAACCTGACCAAGTAAGCCAATGCCAGTTTGCTGGCGTTGCTGCTGCGGCTGAACATTGATTCGCCAAAAAAGAAACTGCCCAGATTGACGCCATAGACGCCGCCGGCAAGTTCGCCGTCTATCCATGTTTCGACGCTATGCGCAGTGCCGGCGTAATGCCAGGCCAGGTAAGCCGACTGCATGGCCGGCGAAATCCAGGTTCCCGGTTGTGTGGCTCTTGGCCCGGCGCATGCCGCAATGACGCGTTCAAACGCGGTATCGGTGGTAATCCGTATCGGCGCGTCCGGCGCGCACTCGTTGCGGGCGACCTGGCGCAGCTTCTTGGCCAGCGAATGAGACACCCTGAAGTCCTCGCATGCCAGGATCATCCGGGGATCGGGACTCCACCACAAGACCGGCTCGCCCTCGTTGAACCACGGAAATATGCCTTTGCGATAGGCCTCTTCAAGCCGCGCCACGGTCAGGCTGCCGCCTGCCGCCAGCAGCCCGTCCGCAGAGGCATGGTCCGGCGTCGGGAGCGGTGTCTGCTCGTCAATCCAGATCAATCTTGCCATGTCGCGAAGTAAGGCTCCCAGAAGCGGGATCTGGGATATCCAGGGGTATATCGTAGTGGTGCATCGGAAAGATGCCTTTTCTTACGTCGACAAGATAGTGTTCGAGTGTGGTGATGATGGTGCGAAACGCAAGCTGATCCCAGGGAATTTCGTCCAGGGCAAAGAATGCCGCTTCCAGGCTCTCGGGGCCAGGGAAAAGGTCTTCACTCAAGACTCTGGCCAGATAGAAAAAATGCACTTGTTCAGCGTGTGGAACATCGATCACCGTATACAGTGGGCCGAGCTCTATTTGCGCTCCGGCTTCTTCCTGCGTTTCCCGCATGGCGCCCTGGGCCGTTGTTTCGCCGAGTTCCATGAAGCCGGCAGGAAGCGTCCACTTGTCATAACGGGGTTCGATGGCGCGGCGGCAGAGCAGGATCTTGTCGTGCCATATGGGTAATACACCGACCACATTGCGCGGGTTCTGGTAATGCACTGCACCGCAGTGCTCACACACATCTCTAAGCCGGTTGTCGTCCGGCGGGATGAGCTGTCTAAGGGCAGTGCCGCACTGGCTGCAGAACTTTTGCGCACGCGGGGCCGGGAAGAAAAAACTGGAAGCTTGCGATGTCATGTCTTGATTCTACCCAAAGCGTGGTGCCGACGTCGCGCCTTTGTTATTTTTCAGGATGTGGATTGGCCACAAAGCCAAGTCTTGTCGGGATGTCCGTCGCTGGGCATGTGCGAAAGGGAACTGCATTCGCCGCTGGCGTGGTCGATGCACCCAATGCCCGCAACGTCAATGTATCGGATGGGGTCGAATCCGCCTCCAGCGCAGCCATGAGGTTTACGCCTTCGGTGGTGTACAGGGCGTCGAGCACAGAGGGAAGGTCGCGTCCCGCCACCAAGCCTGGCCCGTGTTCAGTGTGGGCGTACAGCCTGCCGTTGTCATCCAGCCACCATTCCTGAACCGTCGCCACGTCCAGTCCCGTATGGGTGGTGAGAGAAAGACCATCGCCGCCGGTACTGCCGCCGGTAAGCAGGATGTAAGGAGCCGCATCCAGCCGGACGTATACGCGTTGTGGACCGTTCTGAAAGAACCACCGGCCCTGGTGGTCGTGGGTGTAATTGCGATCAATGAAGCGAATGATCTGGTCGCTGGAAATGGATTCGCCAGTCCTGCCATCATGTCCCAGCTGCGGGGCTGTGCCTACGGAGGGCCGTGGTGATTGCCAGGCGTCGCCGGCCGGGTGCAGGCGCCACTGTCCGCTGGCAGTGAGTGACAGCCAGCCATAGACGTCCGGTACATTGGGCCAGCGCGCCATTGCGGCAATTACGTTCTCGTCCATGATCGATTCAGTCCAGGCATTCATACGTGCCAAGATAGTACTACTGGATGGCGTCAAAGAGACATCCGACGTGGGAGTCGCGGATGTCGGCAACAAAAAATCTGCCTCGCGTTCGCTTGCGAGGCAGGCTATATCATCGAGGACTGCGCGGCGGTCGGGCTTACCAGGAGGTAATGACCGAATTCTTGAACGTGGATGTCACGAATTCCTTGGTCTCGGGTGAGTGGTACGCCTTGACAAGCTTGGCCACCCAGGCCTGGTCCTTGTCTTCACTGCGCACGGCGATGATGTTCGCGTAAGGACCTTTTGCATTTTCCATGGCGATGGCATCCGTCACCGGATTCAAGCCGGCTGACGCCGCGTAGTTGCCGTTGACGGCGGCGGCATCGAGGTCGGACAGCGAACGCGGCAACTGTGCCGCGTCGAGTTCAATAATATCCAGTTTTTTGGGATTCTCAATGATATCCAGAGGCGTTGCCTTTAAGCCGGCGTCGGCCTTCAATTTCAGGAGACCTTGCGACTGCAGTACCAACAGGGCGCGACCCCCATTGGTGGGATCGTTCGGTACGCCCACGCGTGCGCCATTCTTCAACTCGCCCAAGGTCTTGACCTTCTTCGAGTAGATTCCCATGGGAAAGGTAATGGTCGACCCCACATTGACCAGCTTATACCCGCGATCCTTGATCTGAGCATCCAGGTACGGCTCATGCTGGAAGCTGTTGGCATCCAGATCGCCGGCGGCCAATGCGGCGTTGGGCTGCACATAGTCGCTGAACTCGACGACTTCGATCTTCAGGCCATCTTTGGCGGCCAGCCCTTTTACGAAATCCAGGATCTGCGCGTGCGGGCCCGCCGTCACGCCGATCTTGTAGGTCTTGTCCTGCGACATCGCGGGCGTGGCGGCGAGGCTCATGAAAACCCCCAGTCCGGCGACCAACTGCAGTAATTGACGACGTTTCATTTTTTTCCTTTTGAAAAGCAATATTGAATTCGCAAAGACGCCTAGGCCTAGCGATGACTTAAACGACGGACCAGGATATCGCCCATGGTCTGAACCAATTGAACAAAAACGATCAGGATGAAAACGACAAGCAACATGACTTCGGGCAGGAAGCGTTGGTAGCCGTAACGAATGCCAAGGTCTCCCAGCCCCCCGCCGCCGACGGCGCCAGCCATCGCAGAGTAGCCAACCAGACTGACCAGGGTGATGGTGAGGCCGGCGATAATACCGGGAAAGGCTTCCGGCACCAGCACTTTATAGACGATCTGCCAGGTGGTAGCGCCCATGGCTTGCGCCGCTTCGACCAGGCCGCGGTCCACTTCCCGGAGTGCGGTCTCCACCAGCCGTGCGACAAATGGTGCAGCCGCTATTGTCAGGGGCACGATGGCGGCCGCCGTGCCGATCGAAGTACCGACGAAAAAGCGCGTCAGCGGAATAATGGCGACGAGCAAGATGATGAATGGCGTCGAACGCACCGCATTCACGATAATGCCCACTGTCCGATTCAGGGTCAGTGCCGGTAATACGCCGTTCCGATCGGTAAGGTGCAGCAGGATGCCCAGTGGGACGCCCACCAGTGAGCCTACGACGCCCGAGACGCCCACCATCAGCACTGTCTCAAGAAAGGATTTTATAAAAAGGTCAATCAGCTGTGACGACATGATTCAGCTCCTCTACCGTTACTCCGCGCGATCGCATGAATGCCTTCGCCTGTTCGATTTGATCGTCGGTGCCTCTGGCCAGTATCGCCAAGGATCCAAACGCCTGTTCCTGGATCTCATCGATCTGGCCGTGCAGGATGTTGAAGTCCAGTCCGAAACGGCGCACAACGTCGGAAAGCAAAGGATCCTCGACGCTGGTACCGGTGAAGGCCAGACGCAGCAGGTGATCCTGTCCTTCGCCGTGACGCGTCTGCGCCAGGCGTGCACGCACGCGCTGCAAAACGCCTTTGGGCAGGTCCTGGGAAATCACATCGCCTATCATTGCCCGTGTCACTGGGTGCTGGGGGGCGCGGAAGATATCAAGCACAGACCCATGCTCAATCAGTTCGCCCGCTTCCATGACCGCCATGCGATCACAGATCAGTTTGATCACTTCCATCTGGTGCGTGATAAGCACGATGGTCAGGCTCAGTTCCCGGTTTATCTTTTTCAGCAATTCAAGAATGGACTTGGTCGTTTCGGGATCGAGGGCGGATGTCGCTTCGTCTGAAAGCAGCACCTTCGGATCATTGGCCAATGCCCGTGCTATGCCGACACGCTGTTTTTGGCCACCACTGATCTGCGCGGGATAACGGTCCGAGAGGGCGCCAAGATCGACGAGATTCAGCAGTTCGCGCACTTTCCGATCGATCTCTGCCTTGCCGACACCAGCCAGTTCGAGAGGCAATGCAATATTGCCGTAGACGGTACGCGAGGAAAGCAGATTGAAATGCTGGAAAATCATGCCGATCTGGCGGCGTGCGTTGCGCAAGGCTTCCGGTTTTAAGGAAGTCATATCCTGGCCGTCTAGGACAATATGGCCAGAAGTAGGGCGGTTCAACAGGTTCAGCGTGCGCACCAGTGTGCTTTTTCCCGCTCCGCTGCGCCCGATAATGCCAAACACCTCGCCCTTGCGGATCGATAGGCTGACGTCGCGAATGGCATCAACCGACCCGGAAGGGCCCTCGAAACGTTGGGATACCGCTTTAATTTCTATCATGGGGGCTAACAAAAAGGCAGCAGTCCGTTGCAAAGCGACGGTTCTGCTGCCGTGGATGCTGTAAAAGTTAAGAAATTGTAATGGCGGCCGTTATTATATCTAAGTAATTTATTAATACATTGATATATGTATTAGTTATATGGGCCGGCGCGAAGGTTTAGACCCGTTCCACCGGCTGTCGGCGTCGCTCGTGAATCAGATCCACAATGCCACCCTCCGGCTTATATCCATCCACCAGCCGGAAAAACAACGCCCGCACTTCCGAGTAATTGTCGTTCTTGATGGCCGACGACAGCTCGGCGAGAGATATCTTCAATACACCCCAAGGCAGCTGTTTTTCTTGCGCCCGCATAATCATCGGATGTTCGGTTTTCGTTACGTTGTCGCCGATCAGCAGTTCCTCATAGAGTTTCTCGCCGGGGCGCAGCCCCGTGAATTCAATGGCGATATCGCCATCCAGGTTACGGGCTGAGCGTACGCTCAGGCCGGACAGTTGCACCATCTTTTCAGCCAGCTTGGCAATTTTCACGGGTTCGCCCATATCCAGGACGAACACATCTCCGCCTGAGCCCATCGATCCCGCCTGGATGACCAACTGTGCTGCTTCCGGTATGGTCATGAAATAGCGCGTGATATCCGGATGGGTAACGGTGACCGGTCCTCCCTTGCGGATTTGCTCACGGAACAGCGGAATCACCGATCCTGAAGAACCCAGCACATTACCGAAGCGCACCATCGTGAATCTGGTTTTGTTGGCAGTGGCGGTCGCTCCCGGTCCGCGATCGTAGAGGAAAGGCATGGATTCGCTCGCAAGCGCCTGCAGGACCAGTTCGGCCAGGCGCTTGGTGCTTCCCATGATGTTGGTGGGACGCACGGCCTTGTCAGTTGAAATCAGGACGAAGTTTTCTACCCCTGCACGCAAAGCGGCCTGGGCGGCATACAGCGTGCCGAAGGTGTTGTTGACGATCCCTTCCGCAATATTGCGTTCGACCATGGGTACGTGTTTGTACGCCGCGGCATGGTAAACGGTATTCACCTTCCATGCACTCATCACGTCGAACAGGCGGCTCTGGTTGCGCACTGAACCCAGGATGGGAATGATCCGAAGCTTACGGCCCGAGTTGCGCAAATGCGTTTCCAGCTCAATATGTATGCTGTACAGTCCGAATTCGGAATGTTCGAAAAGGATCAATGCTTTGGGACTGCTGCGCACGATCTGGCGGCATAGCTCTGAACCTATCGACCCTCCGGCGCCCGTGACCATTACCACTTGATCCTTGATGCAGCGCTCGAACAGGTCGGGCCGTGGCTGTACTGGATCGCGACCGAGCAAGTCATCGATATCAACCTCGCGCAGTTCCTCGACATGGACCCGACCGCTGGCCAGGTCCATAAAGCCGGGAATTGTTCGTACATAGACCGGATAGGAAGCCAGCATGTTGATGATTTCATTGCGCCGCATACGGGATGCGGACGGAATCGCCAGCAGTACTTCATCCGCGTCGGTGTCATCCAGGAGCCTCCCCAGGTCGCTGGCGGGATGCACGGTCAGTCCTGCCATGATGCGCCCACTCAATTCCGGGTTGTCGTCGATGAACGCCACCGGTATCATCTCGCGACCAATGCGCAAGGCCAGCAGCAACTGATTCCCGGCCGCGCCTGCGCCATATATTATGACCAGCGGACGCGCATCTTTCCGTTTGCCGTCGCGGCGCCCGGATGGCCGCGTCCGCAGGCTGATGCGGTCGCTGCTGAAATACTGCCTCATGACGACGCGTAGTCCGCCGACAAACATCAGGCACAACATCCAGTAAATGATGACGATGGATCGCGGAATGATGGCAGGTGGCCTGCCATAGATATAAATTCCCAGTGCAAGCAGTACAGTTGAGGCAGTGACGGCCTTGACGATGGTCGTGAAGGCCTGGTTGCCGAAATAGCGCATGACGGCACGATAGAGGCCGAAACGCGCGAACAGGGGTATGGCGAGCAGTGGCGCCAGGATGAACAGCCATGCATGGCCGCGTAAAGGCTCTATCTTTGACGCATCATCAAGCCGTATGAAAAAGGCCAGCCATAGTGCAGTCCAGATAAGAAGCGTGTCTACGAGAATTTGCAGCAAACACTTCTGGTCGCGGGACAGGGCAAGCAGACGTTCGCGCAAGTCAGGAATTTGGCTTTGCAGTTCAGGGAACATCGCGTTCACCCGTTGCGGCGGCCCGGATCATCACGTGCTCGAGCGCCAGGCATGTTCTATCGATTTCCGACGCGGCAAGCGTGGGATGCACTAGAAACATCAAGGCCGTCTCGCCCAGCTCTCGTGCGCCCGGGAGGCGTTGTGGCGGACGCCAGCCGGTATCGTCGAATGCCTTTTCCAGATACACCTCGGAACATGAGCCTGTATAGCAGGGAACGCCCATGGTGCTGATCTCGCTTTGTATGCGGTCGCGGCTCCAGTCAGTTCCGAGTTGTGCAGGCTCGACGAAGACATAGCACTTATATGCGGCATGACGGATGTCGTCCTGAGGAACCGGGACACGCAGTCCAGGAAGCCGGGCGGCGCAGTCCCAGATGCGCTGTGCATTTTTCAAACGTTGAGCCTGCCATTCCTGCATGCGGCGCAACTGAATGCGACCGATGACGGCTTGGGTTTCCATCATGCGCCAGTTGGTACCGAAGCTTTCATGCAGCCAGCGGAAACCCGGAGGATGGTCACGCTCGTAAACGGCTTCCCAACTTTTTCCGTGGTCTTTATAGGACCACATGCGTGACCAGAGATCGCGGTCACGGGTCGTCACCATGCCGCCTTCACCGCCGGTGCTCATGATCTTGTCCTGGCAGAATGACCATGCACCGATATGTCCGATGGATCCGACTGGCTTGCCTTTGTAGAGCGCGCCGTGGGCTTGCGCGCAGTCTTCTATCACATGGATGCCGCGTTCAGTGGCGAGTGCCATGATGGGGTCCATGTCGCAGGGCCAGCCGGCGAGATGAACGCAGATGACTGCGCGGGTGTCTGGTGTCAGGACGGCTTGTATGGTCTGTGCCGTGATGTTCTGTGAGTCACGATCTACGTCGGCGAAAACTGGCGTAGCGCCGGCATTGATAATGCAGGAAACCGATGCCAGGAATGTGCGCGGCGTGACGATGACTTCATCTCCGGGTCCGATATCCAGCGCCTTGAGCGCGAGGTCCAGAGCGAGCGTACCGTTGCTCACGCCAACGGCGTGCTCGCACCCTGCCCACTCGGCAAATTCCTTTTCGAATTGCCGGCATTCCTGGCCAGTCCAATAGTTCACCTTGTTTGACAGGATGACGTCGCGCACGGCGTTGGCTTCTTCCTCGGAAAAGGACGGCCATGCGGCAAAGGAGGTATTCAACATATTCTTACTTCCTTACGATAGGAGTGGCTGGATTGCCCACGACTGTGGCGCCGGGGGGGACGCTGCGTGTAACGACGGCCCCCATTCCGACGACTGCGCCGTGACCGATGATCAGCGGCTGGTCGGGTGTGCCTTGTTTGATCACGGCGTCGGCGCCGATATAGGCATGGTCATGAATATGAATGTTGCCGTTGCATTTGACGCCGGGCGCGAAGGTGACGAAATCGCCAATGATGCAGTCATGCTCGACATAGCTGTAGAGATTGGCGTGGAAATGCTTGCCAATCCGGATGTTCGAGGTGAGGGTGACGAAGGGACTTAACGCTGCCCCTTCTCCCACGGTGACGTCGTCCATCGTGATCACATTGGCGGCACGCACGCTCCATGTGTTGACGCCGTCTGCGGCACAGCGGCGCGCGAGTGTTTCGCGAACGTTTCCATTGGCGATGGCCAGGATTGCATAGCGCGCACTGGCCTCGCACGCCAGGAATTCATCGTAGGTCAGAACACGATGGCCATTGATAAGACTGGCAGCGGGATTGTCGTCAATGAATACCAGCCGCTCTGCAGCGATGCCTTGCTCGCGCAGCTGGGCCTTTGCCAGGGGCATGATGCCGCGACCGCAGCCGCTGGCACCGTATACGGCATACAGGGAATTGGTCATGCTTGGCGCCTTGTCGTTTCGGTTTGTGTGTTTGAGAGTTCCGATCCTGTGAATCGGGAGGTCGTTGCTTCACCCTCGGCCCGGATGCCGTCGCGAAGGAAGACTTTTTTGAGGGTCATGAATAGAATCTTTATGTCCAGCCACAGCGATCGGTGTTCGACGTACCAGACGTCCAGCTTGAACTTGTCTTCCCAACACAGGGCATTGCGGCCATTGATCTGGGCCCAGCCGGTGACGCCAGGTCGCACTTCATGCCTTCGATATTGTTCTGCGTTGTACAGGGGCAGGTATTCCATCAGCAAGGGTCGGGGGCCGACCAGACTCATGTCGCCCTTGAGCACATTCCAGAGTTCAGGCAGTTCATCCAGGCTGGTGGAACGCAGGAGACCGCCGAACGAGGTAAGCCGTTGATCGTCCGGTAGCAGCCGTCCGTTCGAGTCCACAGCATCACGCATCGAACGGAACTTGATCATCTCGAAAGGGCGTCCATGCAGTCCTGGCCTCTGCTGGCGAAACAGTACAGGCGATCCCAATTTTCGCGAGATCTGCCATGCCACGATGCCCATGACGGGAGCGAGGACCACCAGGGCGGTCGCCGACACCGTTATATCAAGGAAGCGTTTAATCATTCAGAGTCAGATCCTGTTTTCAATTGATGTCCCGATGCCCATCTCGCGCAGCATCACCGCGTTGACTTTGTGCACGTCGTATTTGGTCTCCGCGATTTCACGCGACTGGTTCCCCATGCGTTCCGCCAGCATGGGATCTTCGAGAAATCGCTCCATGGCCACGGTGAGGGCCTCAGCCGATCTGACCGGCACCAGCCAGCCATTCACGCCGTCGATAACCGTCTCGCGGCACCCGGGAGCATCCGTCGTGATGACGGCGCGACCCATGGCCATTGCTTCGAGCACAGTGCGTGGCGTGCCCTCCCGGTATGAGGGCAGGACGTAGACGCTACATGCCGCGATGGCGGGGCGAACGTCGGCAAGCCGACCCAGGTAGTTCAATGTGCCTTGCCCTGTCCAGACGTCAAGCTCCACCTGCTTGATGGCGTCGGGGTTGTCGTCTATCCATCCGACGAGGCTGAACATTATGTCGGGACGCCTGGCGCGGATGCGGGCGGCAGCCTGCGCATACTCGCGCACTCCCTTGTCACCCAGCAACCGTGCGATCAATAGAAAGTGTGGCGCGGCGGGCAACGTCGCAGGGTGGTACTCGGCGACATTCACGCCTGACCCGTTAACCACGCACGAGGGCGTAATGGGTGACAATATCTTCAGCGCCCGGAACAGGGCTTCGTCGTCGGGATTCTGGAAGAAAACCTTTTCGGTCCTGCGCAGGCCGACGGAATAGAGGCCCTGCACCAGGGAACGCAGCAGGCGGCGGGCGTTCCCATCGCCATGCTGGCCCTGAAATGCATAGCCCAAGCCGGTGACCAGGGCAAACCTGTGCGGCACACGCGCAAGCCATGCAGCCAGCGACCCGTAAATTACAGGCTTGATCGTATAGCCCATGACGAAGTCGGGCTTGATGGCCCGCATCAGCCGCCACAGATGCAGCATGCATTTGAAGTCGGCCACCGGATTCATGCCGGTACGGCGCAACGGAATATCATGAATTATGAGCCCCTTTTCCTCCAGGCGCCGGCGCATGGCATTGCCCGCGGGCAGATCCGGCGCTGCGATATGCACCTCCAGGCCCTCCGCTTGAAGGGCCTCGATCAGGGGGCCGCGAAATTGCAGCAAGGAATCGGGAAAGCCCGCTATCAACAAGAATTTCACGAGACGGACTCTTCGGTCGGGATAATGCGTGACGATGGTTGTGCGGGCCGGCGCAGCGCCGACTGACGCCTCGGCTTGCCCAGCAAGGATATGAACAGGAAGATCAGCATGGGCGCGAACATCCATTTCTGACGTACCGAAATTCCCAGGTTGGCCGT
Source organism: Pollutimonas nitritireducens (assembly GCF_002849615.1). GTDB lineage: Bacteria > Pseudomonadota > Gammaproteobacteria > Burkholderiales > Burkholderiaceae_B > Pollutimonas > Pollutimonas nitritireducens. The sequence goes on along the minus strand of NZ_PDNV01000009.1, from coordinate 91,419 downwards.
CGTCATGGCCAGGATGACCCAGGTCAACAGCGAGTACAGCCACAGGAACGCGCGGTTGCTCTCGACGGTGTGCTTGCCTCGTTTCAGTACCTTCATGCCGCCGGCAACGAATAAAAACAGCAGAACAACGTTGTCGAGCGAGGCGGCCAGGGCGAATACGCTCGTCGCCTCAAAAGGCATGGGCCTGAAGAGATAGCTGTACAGCTGTAGCGGCAGGCTCATGGAAGCGATGTCGATACTGCTGCCGCCTTGCGTGTTTACCGATTGCCGTTGCTCCACGTAGCTCACCAAGTCTTCAGCGCCGGCATCTTCGCCGACCCCGGCATAATTCAAGGCAAAGGGAACCATGGCGGCCGTCGCGGCCAGCGCCACGCCACCAAGCATTACGCGCTGCGGAAACGGAATTTTTCCCTGGATGACCACGGAGCCGGTCAGCGCAATCACCATTACGCCGGCAATATGCGGACGCACCAGCAGCATGATGCCGATGCCGCAAGCCATGATCAGCGTCCTGCGCCTCATGTTCATCGCCGACCAGAGCACGAGGCCGGCGGCCATGAATGCCAGCGAATCCTTGCCAAGAGCGGCCGTCCAGAAACTCACCGACGGCAGGAATACGACAAGGGTGGCAAAGAGGCGCATGAGACGGGACTTGTCGGCAGTCGCAGCGCGCAAACTGGCATCAAAAGCCAGCAAACCTATGCTGCCAAAAATATTGAACAAGAGACATGCACCCAGGAATGACAGGTTCAGGCCGGTCACGAACAGGGTGGCGATACTGACGACGGCGCCGGTACCGACCGACAGCATGAATTCGCCGTTTGACGCCTTCATGTAATACACCAGTGCATCGGCGCCGTTACTGATGGCGTAGACGGTATAGACAAAGCAGAACAGCGAATGCCAGGCATAAAGCAGGAACGTGCGTCGGGCCGGGATGTCCAGACGCTTGCCTACCGCCAGTGAAATGAACAGACCGGCAAGAAATACCAGCAATGTGCTGGCAAGCTGGATGGGCGAATCAATCAGGGACATCCGGCTTAGCTTCCTTGCACCGTTGCGACCTGCATCAGCTCGGGTGTCAGCCTGTTCTTGACCAGCCGGAATTTCCCGCTGGGTTCCCGCGGTATTTCGTCGACCAGATCGAGATGGACCGTCACCGTGGTCCCGAGCCGCAGAGCCATTGCATCAATGAAATGATGTTGTTCTTCGAGGGTAAATCGTTCATTGGCCACAACGGAGACGTGCACGGCGTCAGCCTCGTTCTGGACGACTTGAAAGCAGATAATGCCGTTGACGTCCTTGGTGCAATTGCTGATGTTACCCAGGTTGACTTTGCCATTTTCCGGCGACCAGATGAAGTCGGATGTGCGTCCGTCAATGTATTCGACCACCGGAAAGCTGGAGCCGCATGCACAGCGGAAGGATTCCGGAGCGAGCTTGATCCGGTCGCCGATGCGGTAACGTACCAAAGGTGTACCGTGCGTCGTGAAGGGAGTCACCAGGATTTCGCCTTCATTCGCGGGTTGCAGGTTCTCGTCCACGACTTCGAAGACGCCTGTCAGGGGATGGATGTGCAGCGAGCCATGGGGACATTCCAATATAAATGGCGCGCCTTCCGAGGCCGCGTACTGGTCGACGACCTGGCAACCGAACACTTCCGATATCACCGAGCGGTATTGTGGCAATACCGTTTCCGCGGTGGGAAAAAATGTTGTGACGGCGCCATCATATTTCAGCTTGCGCTCCAGTGCCATGGTGCACAGGTCATAGACGCTGGATGGAAAGCCTACGATATATTCCGGCTTGAAATCGCAGAATGCGCGCCAGTAGGCATCAAAATTCTGTTGGCTGATATGGAAGGTTGAGAAGAACCGGATCTTGTTGATATAGTCGTCACGGAACACATTTCCGCGCTCCAGATCCTTGGGGCGCACCAGGCTCTTTCCGCTGAACCACGCGACTTTCTTGCCCAGGCGGTAGCCGTAGCGGGCACGAAAGTGATCCTTCAGGGCAAAACGTTCCTGCATATCCTTGTGCGCATAGATGACCTTCATCGACGCGCCTGTCGTACCGCCCGTGAGGCTCACGATCCCATCTTTCTCTTCGATGGTCCGTATGGAATCCATGTGCGCCAGCAGTTGGGCCTTTTCCAGTATGGGAAACTCATGCAGGGACTTGCCCCGGTGCTCCCGATACCATGGCGAGCTCTCCGTAGTGGCCAGCAGAAATTCATTGAGCCGATTCTGCGCCTCCTGGGCGACCTCTTGCGGGCTGGCATTTTCATAGTGTCGGTAGTAGTCGCCGTAGGCCTTGTAATGACCTCTGTGGCGCTGCTTGTACAAATACGTGTTGTAAAGGCTGATGCCTATGTTCTGGCCGACGATCGGTGCGTACTTGAGTATCAAATCTTTTAAAGCCATTTTCCACCAATAAGCAGGTTGACAAGCGACTGCTAAGCTTGCGGTCGATAAAGCATCTCGAATTTCTCCACCGCATGCGCCAGGGTGAAGTTCTCTTCAATACGTCGCCTGGCGAGCACGCCGAGTGCTTCCCGTTCCGTCCCCGGCTTGTGCAGCATGCTTGACAGGCCCGCCGCGAGTTCCGGCACGGAGTCTTTTCTAATGACCAATCCGGTCCGGCCCAGCAGAACGCTGGCATCGCCCACGTCGGTCGTGACGCAGGGCAGGCCGATGCACATGGCCTCTCCGAGCACGTTGGGAAATCCTTCAGTTCTCGAATGCAGGCAGAAGATATCCATGGCGCTCATGCAGGCAGCAATGTCGGGGCGTTCGCCAAGCAGGATGAAACGTTCTGGAAATCCCGTTGCATCGATCAGGTTTTGCAGCGTCTCGTTCGCTGCGGTCAACTCGCGACCCACCAGCAGGAAGTAGGTATTGCTTCGGTCCCGTCCCGCGATGGCCGCAGCCTTTACAAAGCTTGCATGATCCTTGGCAGCGCTATACCTGCCCACCGACCCGATGACGATGGCATCGTCGGGAACTGTCAGTTCACGACGCAAAGACTGTCTCGCCATGTCGGAGTATTGGAATGATTCCGGGTCATAACCATTGTGGATGACCTGCATGCGCGTATTGTCATACCCGGCGGCTTCATGCACCGCGCGCGCCGACTCCGCGACGCAGACGATACTGCTTGGCACGACATGCGAAAGCCAGGCGCATGTTTTTCGGATCAGTCGTTTCAGACGTGTACCGCCGGATTCGAAATGGGAATTCCGGATGCCCCACAATATGGTCTTCATTCCAAGTTGCCTCCCGGCGAGTCCGCCCAGAAGGTCTGCGTAGTACATCCAGCATTGCAGGACATCCGGCTTATCGGCCCGCAGTGCGTTGACGAGGCGCAGATACACGCTGGGGGCGTCTGCAATGTTGCGCATTCCCAGTGCCGTGACGGGTATACCGATCTTTTCCAATCCCGGACCCAGCACACCTTTCGTGGTCAGCGAGATGACCCGGTGTTCAAAACCCGGATTGTTCTTGTGCGCCTCGACGAGGCGGACCAGGAAACGTTCGGCACCGCCCACGTCGAGACCTACAATGACGTGAGCGATCCTGACTGGGTATCGGGTTGTCATTGCTGGTTCTCCAGCCATGCCTGGAACATGAGCAGGCTCCATAGCCGCGCGGAAAAGTCTTGCTTGCCTTCCAGGTGCAGACGCCAGGCCTGTCGTACGGGGGCGGGGTAGAAATAGCCTTCACGACGCAGGCGGTGTTCATCGAGCAGGGCCTCGGCCCAGTCCCGTAGCGGTCCGCGCAACCAGGCGGCCAGTGGTATCGAAAAGCCTTTCTTGGGGCGCTCGATCAGTTCGCGCGGAACATGCCGGTACAGCACTTCCCGCAACAGCCATTTGCCCTTTCCATCGCGCAGCTTCAACTCTAGAGGCATGCGCCAAGCCAGTTCGATGACGCGGTGGTCCAGCATGGGAATCCTGACCTCCAGGCTGTTTGCCATGGCGGCGCGGTCCACCTTGGGCAGGATGTCGTCGGCCATGTACGACTGTGTTCCCACGGCCATCATCCAGTGTTCAAAGCTGTCGGTATGAGGCCAGTCATGTGGACTATTGAGCAGGCTGGCTGGTTCGCGGGCCCCAATTGCAATGTGCTCGGGCCGTTCCCAGTGACTGCTGAGCCGATGATAAAAAGATTCCCGGCTATCGGCTGACAGCAAGCCGGCAGCCTTGTGAATTTTCTCGCCGCTCAACGTATGCCCGGCCCGGCCGGGGATAAGAGGGCCCAGCACTTTGAGCACCGAGTCCCATGACGAAGCAGGCAGCTTCGACATGATGGCGGAGGCCGTGCTGCGCAAGGGAGCCGGAAGCCGGCTTATTTTTTTCCATAGCGCCGGTGCGAATTCATACGTGTTGTAGCCGCCGAATAGTTCGTCGCCGGCATCTCCGCTCAGGGACACCGTGACATGTTGTCTGGCCAGTTGGCAAACAAGGTAGGTGGGTATCTGGGAGCTATCGGCGAACGGCTCGTCATAGATCTCCGGGAGCCTGGGGATCACGGCTAAAGCGTCCCCGGGCTGGACGTACAGTTCGGTATGGTCGGTGCCCAGGTGTTGTGCGATGACGCTGGCATGCTGTGCCTCGTTATAGCGCGGGTCGTCGAATCCTATCGTAAAGGTGCGCACTGGGCGCGCACTTTGTGCTTGCATCAGGGCGACGATCGTGCTGCTGTCTATGCCACCGCTCAGGAAAGCGCCCAGCGGAACGTCGGACAGCATTTGGGCGTGTATGCTGGTGCTCAGCTGTTTTTCCAGTGCGTCGGTCGCGGCGCTTGCCGTACCCAGGAAGGGATCGTTCAGACCGGCATGGATCGTGTCGTTCATTCTCCAGTACGGAACCGCTTTGGCCGTTCTGGCGAGGCGCTGATCTTCCAGCGGAATAGTGATGTAGTGTCCCGCGCACAGCTTGTGGATGCCTTGATAAATGCTGTGTGGAGCGCTGATGTACCCGTGGCGCAGCAAGAGGGCGATGGCGTCGCGATTAACCGTGGCGTGGAAAGCAGGGTGCGCTTTCAGCGCTTTTAATTCAGAGCCGAATAGCAGGGTGCCATTTTGCCAGCCCCAATATAGCGGCTTCTCACCTACGCGATCGCGCGCAAGCGTCAGTTGTCTTGACTGGCGATCCCAAAGTGCAATGGCGAACATGCCGACAGTGGCTTGCAATGCCTTCTCCATACCCCAGGCCGCAATGCAGGCAAGCAGGGTCTCCGTATCCGCATGGCCACGCCAGGCCGGCTGGAGACCCTCGGCATGGAGCCGCTCGCGCAATTCGCGGTGGTTGTAAATCTCGCCGTTGAAGACAATTACATAGCGGCTGCATGCGGAGTGCATGGGTTGATGGCCGGCCGGAGATAGGTCCAGGATAGACAGGCGGCGGTGTGCCAGCGTGAGGCCGGTTGCCTCGTCTGTCCATACGCCGGCGTCGTCGGGCCCACGATGCGAAATTGCCTTGGCCATGTCCAGGCCAATGGCGTCTCTTTCGCTAGCGCTGTGGGGGCAATAGAAGCCTGTCAGGCCGCACATAAAAATCCTTGCATGTTGATTATCAAACTGTACGCAAACGTTCAGGGGCCAATACATTCAGGTAGGCATCGACCGCATGGACGACGCCGAAGGCTTTCGCGCGTTCCTCCACCTCGGGCGGCGACGTGTCGGTAAACGTGTCGGTGATGGCGCTGGCAAGCGCGTCGGCGTCGCCGACTGGGACCAGCCGGCCCCATCGTCCGTGTTCCAGTATTTCTTCCGGGCCACTGGGACAGGCTGTGCTGATGACCGGCGTACCGCAGGCCATGGCCTCGACCAGCACATTGCCGAAGCCTTCCCAGCGGGAAGAGAGCACGAACACCGAAGCGCAATGCATCCAGTTGTACGGATTATCTTGAAACCCGCCCAGCAGTATGTCGGCGCGGTAGGGCGAGGCCTCTATCAACGTTTCAAGCGAGGCGCGCTCCGCACCTTCGCCCAGTATGACCAGGCGGGCCGGTGTTGCCGGCCGTAGTAAGTTGAATGCCTTGATCAGCGTGGGAAAGTCTTTTTCCTTGCTGAGGCGCCCTACGCCGATGATGACCGGTGGCTCGCCGTCGAGGAACCATGGGTGATCCAGCACCGCACGGCTTTTTATCGCCAGTTCGTCGGTCTCGATCGGATTGTGGCGCGTGCTGATCGCGGTACGAGGGTATCCCAGGGTTACCGCAAGATCGTCGGCCACGCCATCGGACACAGCCACGATCGCATCGGCCCTGCGATACGAGACCGCCATCAGCCAGGGAAGGACCTTCGAAACGAGTCCGGACGTATCGGCCAGGGCTTGCGACAAGTTGGCATGTTCGGAGAGGACCAGTCGCGTGCTACCGAGGGACAACATGCGGGCCCACACGGCGACAACATTGACGTAATTCATTGCGGACAGCATTGCGTCGGGCCGTTCGCGTCTGAGGTATCGCGCCACGGCGAGGAAGCTAGTCAATACGCGTTTGCCCTTGAGGTCGATTACCCTGACCCTGGAGTCGACATGCGAGCGATAGACTCCCGCGTCCTTGATCAACACCAGGTCGACAGGGATGCCGCGGCGCACTAGCCCATTGGCCAGCGACACCATGACGCGTTCAGCCCCTCCACCGTGCAGCGAAGGAATGAATAATGCAATCGTGCCAGGAATCATCTCAGGCGCCCACCGCGGTCTGAAAATCATGCCTTAGGCTTTCCCTGATAGCGTCGAGCCGTACCGGCGTTTCCTTGAGCAGTGTGGCGGTGATGTCTTGTGCCGATCGATCGCTGAACTGAGCCATGGATACGCAAGCATCTGGTCGGCCGCAGTAAGTGAACATGTGCAGGACTTTGGGATCCCATTCAAAACCGACGACTGGAACATCCATTGCCATGGCGGTGACTGCCGCATGCATGCGGTAGGCGGCCAGGGCTCGATAGCTGCCTATTTTCTGAATCAGGTCCGAGGGGTCCTGTATGGTCGTGCATACAGTGATTCCTGGAAATTTGGGCTCCAGAGTGGTCCACAATTCCTGCGCGAATTCATTATCCGCATTCGAGCCGTTTGAGATCACCTCGATCCTGGCGGCGCCAACGTGTGGCTCAAGGGCCCGAACCACGGCTTCCCACCAGCCGAGCGCGTACTGCTTGTCCGACATTGGATGTTCTGGCGTAAGCGATTTCAGAATGTCTGGGGCAATCACACCGAGGCCCACGACCTTGCCTGGAGCGTGCTCGGTCTCTCTCTCCAGGTAAAGTGCGCTGTCGTAGCCGGCCTTGACCTTGTGTGCATGGTGCTTGCCGGCCGCTGCGCTGATGAGTGCGTAGGAATGAGCGTCGCGGCACATGACGCTGCGGACAGCCTCGGATTTCACTATCCTGGACACGATCGCCTTTGCCAGCCAGCTGTATTTTTTTCCCGCGCCCACCGAGAACAGCTTGACGGGGATATCGTTGCGTTCGCATTGCTGCACGATGCGCAGGATCAGCAGCGGGAAATTCAAGAAGTTGTCCATCATCAGATTTCCGCCGCCGATAACCACCTGCTGATACTTCGCCGTGTCATAGCTGGCTGCAATCTTCTTGTATCGGGTGAAGTAGAACAATATCGAGATGGCGTAGTTGACGGCCGCCGACTGCAGCAACATTTTCTTCAATGTGTTTTTCTTTGGCTTGCCATGGGGTAGCGTAAAGCTGCTTGCCTGTACCGGACTGCCGTAGAAATCCCGGAAGTCCGCATCAATAGCATGGTCGCGACAGAGTCGCTCGACGGCCAACCTTATGATTCCGTCACCCACGTTTCGGGACGAATATTCCCCCGCAAACAATGTCTTACCCATTTCTGTGTTCCTTTTCCTGCTCATTCTTGATGGCCCTGTGATCCGGTATCCCGTCGTCTCAGGCTTGCGTCCTGGAAGCCCGCTTGCACAGGATTCCGGGTAGGACGGTTTTAAGTCGCTTGCTGATCAGTACATAACCTTCGATCCTGGCAAGATGGCAGATACCGATGTAGAGCGCTGAAAAGGCAAGCCCGCCGGCCACGGACGCCCATGCGGCCGAGAGGTTCAGCGCATTCAGCAATGACCAGCTGGCAATTGCAGCAATGCTGGCCGAGACCAGCGGCTTGAGCATATCCTTCACCTGTTCGGCCACTCGATAGCCGATCATGGCGCTGGAGTAGTACATATATGGCGCCGACGACAACAGCACTGCAAAGATCTGTCCGATCAGTATTCCTTCGATGCCATACGGCACGGAAGCGGCCAGAAGTCCAAGGTGCAGTCCTTTCTTCACCAGGCCCAGATACAGGATCAAGTCCGTGCGTCCCTTGACTTTGAGCATGTTGAAATTGACGGTGTGGATGGGTAATAGGATTCCAGCCAGGCACAGCAACTGTAGATAGGGAACGGCAGGCAGCCAGCGCTCATTGAAGGCCAGTTCGAATAGTGGCCGGGCCAGCACGGATACGGCCAATAGTCCGGGCGTTACGACAACGAACAGCAGTTGGATGACCATGCGATACATTCTTTTCAAGTCGATGTCGTCGTCCTGGATACGGGCCATGGCCGGATACGTGGCTTGCTGGACGGCACTGTTGGCCTGGTCCACGATCAGGTCGCGGATGCGCTTGGCAAAGTAGTAAAGACCTGTGATCTCCGGACTGAACAGTTTTCCGATTACCAGGATGTACGAGTTTTCGTAGAGCACATTCAAGGTGTTTTCCAGCGTCAGCTTCGACCCGAATCCAAACATGTACTTGAACGAGGCAGTGCTGAAGGACAGGCTTGGCCGCCAGGAACTGGAGAGCCAGAGCATGGCCGTGGACACCAGGGCCGACACCGTGAACTGGGCAACCAAGCTCCAGACCCCAAAGCCTGCGTAGGCCAGTGCGACCGCGATCAGTCCGGCGCAGACGGTCGCGGTTGAGTTGATGCGCATCAGGGACTTGAAGTCCATGTTCCGGTTCAAGAGCGCGAGCTGGACCACTTTGAGCGAGTTAATGAAAAGCACCAGTCCTGTCACGCGGATCAGGATGGTCAGTTCCGGCTGTTCGTAAAAGCCGGCGGCCCAAGGCGCCGCCAGGTAGATCATCAGGTAGGTAAGAAGACTGAACGCAAGATTGGTGAAGAATGCGGTCGAAAGGTCAAGCGGTGTAATGGTTTTCTGGCGGATGATGGCCTGGCCGAAGCCCGATGTCATCAGGGTATCGGCCAGCGCATAGCAAATGGCGATCATGGCCATCAGCCCGAAAGCTTCGGGAACGAGGAACTTTGCCAGGAATAGGGTGAAAACGACTGAAGCTCCCCGGCTCACGAACATATTCGCCAGATTCCAGACTATGCCTGCCCCGATTTTGCTATTCAGGCTTGTCACGTCGTTGGCCCTTCGGCCTCGTACTCATAATTGGTGTACCTGTAGTTGCCGTATTTCGAGCCGTAGCGACGGGTGCTGACCGTCTGGTCGTTGAAGACGACACCCTTGACCCTCGTGCCGGCTTGCAACAGGCGCTTGGATGATTCTTCCAGCTCGCCCAATGTGCTGACACCGGCGCGTGCCAGGAGGAACACCGTTCCCGCGTGTGGAGCAAGTGCCATGGCATCTGAAACAGCCAGCACGGGACTGGTGTCGAGCAGCACCACATCGTAGCTGGCCGAGAGGTCACGCAATATGGACAGGGTCATGGGCGACATCAAGAGCTCTGCAGGGTTTGGGGGCAATACCCCGGTGGTCAGCAGGTCGACGTTGGGTACAACGTTCTTGTGCAGCACTTTCTCCAGCGGCAGACTGCCTGCAATCAGCTCACTTAGGCCATTGCGACGCTCCAGTCCGAAATATTGATTGATATACCCCTTGCGCAGGTCGGCATCGATCAATAGCACGCGTTTATTTGCGGCGCCCAGTACGGCGGCAAAGTTGACGCTGGTGAACGACTTGCCGATGCTGGGCGTCGGGCCCGTAAACATCACGATGTTGTTGGCGGCGTCCAGCATGGCGAATTGCAGGGCGGTTCTCAGGCTGCGCAGGCTTTCAATTGCGGGGTCCTTGGGAGATATCTGGGCAAGAACGTGGCTGCCCGGGACACGGTCCGACGCAAGCTTGTGCAAATTGGATTGGGGAATCGAATGCGGCACGGTGGCGAATACATGCATGCCCAACGTCGACTCTATATCGCTTGGGTCCTTGATCCCGGGGCGCATCATGTTGCGCAACAGCGCGATGCCTATGCCTAACGCCAGGCCGAACAGTGCCGCAATGGTCAGGATCATGGTCCTGTTCGGCTTGATGGGAAATTCTGGAACCACGGCGGTATCCACGACGCGCACATTGCCCACTTTCCCTTCCTTGACGAGCCTAAGCTGCTGCGCACTATTCAGGAGATTCACATAGAGTTCGCCGTTGACTTTCACATCACGGGTCAGGTTGAGCAACTGCTGCTCCATATCGGGCAACTGCTTGATCTGTCCGGTAATCTGCGCGATCTCTTTCTTCACGGCACTGATCTTCTGGTCGATGACCCGCAAGCTGGGATGCACATCGGTGTATTGTGCGGACAGCTCGCGCCGTTCTTGCTCGAGTTCGAATAGTTTTGTTTGTAATCCGACCGAAGTATGCAAGGACAATGTGCCTTCCGTGCCCAGGTCGAATGTTTCATGCTTGTCACGGAACTGGGTATATTTGGCTGCCGCCTCATCCATCTTTCTTTTCAGTTCCGGCAGAAAATCATCGAGGAAGGCCAGCGACTTTTCCGCTTCGGCCGCCTTTCGTTCAACATTCTGGCGGACGTACGCCGAGCCCACTGCATTCAGGATTCGCGTGATCCTGGCTGGGTCCGTGCCAGCCAGGGTCAGCGACAATACGCCCGACTGTTTGCCTTTCTCCGTAATGACCAGACCGCCTTGCAAACCGTTAATCATGGCCAGCCTTGAGCGACGCTGCACCATAAACTCGGCGCCCGGTTTGCCTTCCAGCGAATTGATCAGTATCTGTCCGGCTTCGCCGGCGAATTCAAACCCGGCCGAAACACCGACTTTGCCGTCGACCAGCTTTTGTCCATTGCTATCCCGCAATTCATAGCCGTTGGCTGTCACCCGTACTGTCAAACTTTGTCCTTCCAGCTGCGAGGGCACATCCAGATGTCCCAGGCGTATTGCCTCGGTTCCGGATACATAGCCGCCAAACCCCATGAAACCGGGATTTGAAAGAGAGTTGGCGCGCGCCGCCAGCCAAGGGCCGACAAAAGGGAGGTAATGCGGACCGGCGCTGATATACAGTTGGAGATTGTCCACAGCCTGGCCCACCACGAGACGGGATCTGAGTATCTCTATTTCCGCGGAAGCGGGTGATTGCACATCAAAAAGCGAAGACATCTCGCTTAACAGATTGGTGCTGGTTCCCTGACTTTGTTCAACCTGAATGAGACTGTCGGCCTGATACACCGGTTGGCTTAGGAAAGCATAGATGCCCCCGAGCGCCGCAGTGATTAGGGCCACGAAAATGATCAGCCATCGAGCTTCAATGATGACGTCGAGCAATCCAAGAAAGTCAAAGTCGTCATTCTCGCGCAGCTCGGATAGCGCGGCAGTCCCGTTGTCGTTAGGTGTGGTCATTCATTATCTCTTAACTCAATAGCCTGATGCGTTCGGCCCAAAAATTGACGCCGCGCTCGATTTCCGCATGGGCAATCTCGAATGCCGCTCTCGGTTTCCGGTATGGATCGGCAATTTGCCGTACAGTGCCCAGTCCCAGATCGCCGAGACAGTGGATTTTTCCGCGGGCCAGCGGATGCTGTGCTTCCAGTTCCTGCCTGTGGCCGTCTTCCATGACCAGCAGAAGATCCGCTGTCTCGCACATCCATTTCGTCAGCTGCTGGGCGCGATGAGCCGATATGTCCAGTCCGTGTTCCGCAGCGATGGACTGCGCCAGCGGATCGGCCGGCTTGCCTACCAGCGCCGAAAGCCCCGCTGACCAGATATTCCTGTCTGGCAATTGCACCTTGAGCATGGCTTCGGCAACCGGGCTGCGACAGATATTGCCGACGCAGACGAGAAGGATGTTTTCCATGAGATCGCGACCTACTTGGTGGTGTTTCGGGTGTTAATGAGCAGGCTGTCATAGCTGGGCAGCAGATTTCCGATCACACGGTGCCAGCGAACGACGGGTGCTGCGTCTATGTAGACAACGTCGCGGGCCTTGAGCTGGAAATCGTTGGCCAACATGAATGCGGAAGGCGATGCCGCATCCAGGTGATAGATCTCCGCCTTTTCCTCGGCATCTTTTTCATGAGGGACCTTGCGTATGACATATATCTGGCCGGCATCGGCCGTCAGTGGACTTGCGCCGCCAGCTTCTCCAAGCGCTTCAGTCAGTGACAAGCGGCCGTCCTGCATTTGCAGCGCGCGTGGCGTGGAAACCTCGCCCAGGACGAAAATCTTCGATTCATTCCGACTCACGACACGGAGCAGGTCTCCATCCGCCAACATGATGCGGTTGGGGTTCACGCCCAGCCGTGTCAGCTGGGGTAGATTGATTTCTATCGATGTGTTTTTGCGGGTAAGAATCAGCGTCGAGCGATCCGCCTCGGGCGTGAATCCCCCAGCGCGATTGATGGCCTCCGGCAACGTCATGGGTATGTCATCCAACGTTTGCAATCCGGGCACACGTACTTCACCGTCTATATATACGCGGTCATTACGATAGGCCTGGACCCGGACAGTAATCTGCGGATCCTTGATGTATTTCGAAATGCGCCGGGTAAGGAGATCGCGTGCCTGGTTTTCGGTCAGACCAGAAATCTTGACCGGACCCACGAAGGGGAACTGGATCGTGCCGTCCGGATTCACGTTGTAGCCATTACCGACGTCGGCTTGGCTGGAGGAACCCATGCTGCGGTTCGATGTGGCGGGGGCGAGCGCCAGTTCAGGGTGGCCCCACACTACAATATTGACAATGTCGCCCGGCCCTATTGTGTAGGATTTGCCAACACCGAATAGGCGCTTTACTTCCTTCTTGACTTCTTTCGCCTGAGTTTGGCGTTGTTTCACGATGAGCTCGCCCGTTATGGAGGTGAGCGCGCCGGCGGGAGCGGCGTCCGCTTCTATCGCCGCTTTGTCATCCACGGGGTCGCCCATGTGCATGCCGGGAGCGAACGCGCATGCCGAGAGCAGGACGGACAGTCCCACCACTGAACTTAACTTGGCACAACGGGCACGAAAACCAGGCACCTGGCTTGCAAACGATACTTTCATCAAATGAGCTTTAAAAACATGATTTAAAACGGCCGGGCAGGCTACCGCAGTGTTTTTCGCCATATCAGGCAAGAAACACATTGTGGTGCCACCCCTTATTCCAATATCCGGTGGTGGGAGCGCCTGTGCCTCGCCCTCGTTCGCGAGGCGATGCACAAGACTCTCCCAATACAAGGCAGTACTGATAAATGCTGCTGCAAGGCTAGCGTCGATACGATCAAACAGCTCGGTAGATCTACACAAGTTCCAACTGGCCGTGCGTCACTTTGAGTGTCTTTTTCCGGCCCAGAATAGTCATCAGTAGCACAACGCGTTTGGCTCCTACTGCATGAACGACGCCTTCCATGCCCTCCAGGGCAGTGTCGCGCAAGCGCACGCGACGTCCGGGCTGGAAGGGAGTGATACCGGTGATGTCTGCGCTGTTGCGCTCTGCCTCAAGCTCCCGGATAGCTCGCACCACATTCGGTTGAACCATCGCCAGTTCGGCGCCGAATGTCACCAGGCCTTGAACCCCGCGGCTCGATCGCGCGGCGGCAATGGACTGCCTCTGGTTGGCCGGCTTGAAGAACAAATACCGGGGAAACATTGGCTCATAGACGGTGGATGGTTCGAGAGCATCTTGAGTCTGCCGATCCGCCAGCGCTGCCTTCTTGATTACTTTGAATAGTGGCAGGTAGGTTTCAAACTCTTGGCACTGAAGGTTGAACTCCGCTACTGACTCTTGCCGGGGCTTGGTATACACGACATACCAACTGTCACTCCGGTCCTGAAGCGTCGCTGCATGGGCAGTGGCCGCTTTGGGAAAGTCGTCTGTAGGATGTCTGTCCTGTTTACAAAGCAATTCGCATCCTTCCTATTCAAAGAGCTGCATATGCGTGGCAGGCGGCAGCAATTATTCCGTGACGTTGCACTTTATCAGAGGGGATTGGAGCGCCTGTAACAAACCGCGAGCGATTACAACGGAACACTATTGCGGTATTGGCGGCGTAATGCGGACCGATTCGACGTAATAGAACCGACTTATTACGGTTGGATGAAAAGCAAGGGTTATCGTGGCCCCGAATTTACAATTGACCGACACGCCCTGGACAGGCATTGTTTATGCTATAGGCATCGGTTATTTATAGGATAAATGGACTAAAGAACTGGCGCTTCGAGTCGTCTAAACTGTATAAAAGTAACCACAATCATGTATTATTATTTGCTAAAGCTACTATATGTGACATTTTCGACGTATCATCACTAGGCTGAACGGCTTGGTATGCAGCCGGCCAAATTACCGATACTGTAGCTTCTTGTTGTTCTATATTGGTGTAAACCCGACTGTCTCCCACGGCACCAGGTGTCCATTTGCCCCCTTTTCCTAACAGCGCCAACGGCTGAATATTCTATGATCAATTCCAAGCTCGATTTCGCATACAAGGCTCGATGGGGAGCCGTTTCTTTCCAAACGAGAGATCGCATGGTGGCCCGGACGCTGCATATGTTGTGCCATTTTTTTGCCGGGGTTGCCTTGGCCGCTTTCCTGCTTCCCGAGGGCACCGCGATCGTACTGGGCAGTCTTGCGTTGGTTGTTGCCATGAAAGCGTTGTATGACTATGTCGACACAGGCGCCGTCAAGCTGGGCTGTGTCGCGGCGATGGCGCTGGGCGGGCTGATATCAATAGGAATTTCGCAGCTCATTTAGCGGTGATCCGACAGCACGTATTGGCACATAATTAAAAAAACCTGCAGGCAAAGGCCGAGCAGGTTTTTTTTGATGCCGACTGGTGTTTTGGAGGCGCAACTCGGAATCGAACCGGGGTGGACGGATTTGCAATCCGCTGCATGACCACTCTGCCATTGCGCCGTTTGGCTACGAAGAATTGGAGCCAAGCCCAGGATTGTACATGATTCTGGCGGGATCCGTTACCGCAGGCCAACCTTAACGCATCACCAGGCCGCCATCCACATAAAGTACCTGGCCCGTCATGAAGCGGCTCCAGTCAGAGGCCAGAAACATCACCGGCCCTGTCACATCTTCCGGGGTGGCAATGCGACGCAGCGGCGTTTGCCCGGCCAGTTGTTCACGTATCGACTCGCGGGTTTCCCGGCTGGCATCCGTGGGCCACACCAATCCCGGTGCGACGCAATTGACCCGTATGCCATAAGGACCCAAGTCAGCGGCCAGGTGGCGGCTGAAACCGACCAGTGCCGCCTTCGCCGTCGCATAGTCATGGTAGGGCACCACGGGGTGTTCCACCAGATCACTGGATATATTCACAATACTTCCGCTGGCGCGTTGGCGCATATGGGGCAGGACTGCCTTGCATACATTGCAGGCGCTTTGCACGGCACCGTTGAATTGTTCTTGATATGCGCCCCAGTCCAGTTCCTGGAAACGGCGCCGATGATCGGGGTTGAACCGATACGCGCGAAAGGCATTATTGACGACAGCATCGATGCGGCCGGTTTCCACAAGCACTTGCGCGATCATGCCTTCCACTGCCGCCGGGTCCATCACGTCGGCCCTTATGGCCCAGGCGTCGCCGCCCGATTCTTTGCAGCGATCGACGACTTGGTCTGCGGCATCTTCGTTGCGCAGGTAATTGACCACAACCAAAGCGCCTTCGCGGGCAAAGGCCATGGCGATGGCGGCGCCTATGCCCCGGCCGGCGCCGGTCACGAGCACAACTTTGTTTTTGAAATCCATGTCTGTTTCCTGTTTCCGGTCTTTATTCAATGCGGGGAGTCAAATCCAAACCTACGACGTCGCGTATTGTGATGGCCCGGCTGATCAAATTCAGTTTGAGGTAAGCGTCGGCCGCTGCTTGCAGCGTATCCAGGTCAAGTACGCCCAGGCCCAGCCGGCGTGTCAAGTCAGAGACGCTGGCGCGATTGCGTATTGCGATGATTTCCGCGTTCAGCGCCGGGTCTTGCCCATCGATGGCGCGCCGTACCGCCAACTGCGCTGCGCGTTCAGGTTCGCTGATCATCCATTCGGCGCTGCGGCGGTAGGCGGCAATGAAGCGGCGCAGCTTGTCCTTGTCGTGCTGGTAGGTGGATTCGCGCACCACGAACAAATCGCTGGAATAGTTCAAATATTTCGCGACCTCGATCACATTGACGGCCCCCAAACCACGCTGCCGGGCAAGGGCCAGGCCGGTGTCGGTGGCGGCCGTGGCATCGACCTGACGCTGTATAAGCGGGATGAAATTGAGCAGGCCAGTCACCACAACTGTCACGTCGGCCTCGCCTAGCCCGACCTGTTGCAAAAGAATCTGCAAATTTTGCCGAGTGCCGCTCGAGAGACTATACACGCCAATTCGCTTGCCCTTGAGGTCGGATGGCTTGGTGATGCCGCTGGACGCCAGCGACACGACATTGAATACATTTTGTGGGTAGATGTCATAAATGGCGCGTAGCTTGGCGCCTTTATCCAGCGCCGCAAAGAAGGAACCGGGATCGGTGAACGCGACATCGGCCTGACCGCTTAATAGGTTGCGCAGGGCATCGCCACCCCCCGCGCCGGGAAGATAACTCAGCGCTAGGCCTTGATCCCGAAAAAAACCCATGTCCGGCTCAGCCAGCAAATTGGTGATCTCGGTGATAGGTTTGCTCCAGCCCGCCAGCGTGAATTTTTCAAGCTCTGGAGCCTGGGCCCAGCTGGCTTGCATAACAAGCGCCAGGGCAATGCCCGCGCCTAGCGTCGCCAGGCACCGCGGAAATAGCGTTCGTATGAGTGTCATGATCGTTGATGTCCTGGATAGGTGATGGCGTAGGGGCGCAGCAGTCGCTTTTGCACCCACACGGCGGCAAGATAAAGCAACAAACCTTCAAGGGTAATGAGCGTGAGCACGGCAAACATCAGTGGCGTGTCCATGGAACCTTGCGCAGCGATGATGAGCGCGCCCAACCCTTGGCTGCCGCCTATGAATTCGCCCACTACAGCCCCGACCAGCGCCAGGACGACTGCCATGCGCAGTCCCGCAAGTATGACCGGCAGCCCTGTCGGTACATGGAGACGCCACAAGGTTTGCCAGCGTGTGGCGCCCAGCATGCGAAACAGTTCCCGGCGGGATAAGTCCGTTTGGCCGATGCCGGTCATTGTGCTTTCCAGCAAGGGGAAGAAACAGACCAGTGCGGTAATGACCACCATAGGCAGCGTGCCAAAGCCCAGCCAAACGGTCAGCAGTGGTGCAAGCGCGAGCTTGGGCATGACTTGGCTGGCCACGACATAAGGCATGAACACGCGACGACCGAAGGCGGATTCACCCAGCAACAGCCCGCAGACGAATCCGAATAATCCTCCAAGCGCCAGTCCCGCGATGACTTCCAGTGTGGTTTGTGCAATGTGCGGCCAGAAGTAGCCCGAAGACAGTCCCCGCCATAGAGACCGCACTACCGTGGATGGTGCCGGCAGCACGAGATCCGACCACGCAAATGCGGCAGCAGTCCATTCCCACACCACCAGGACAGCCAGCAGCAGCGTCAGCGACCAGATCCGTGACGATTTCCAGAGGCCTGCTTTCACTTTCATTGTGTCGTATCCATGACCTGCCGCAGGCTGGCGCAGATCGCATTGAATTGCGTACTGTGTCGCAGCCCGGGTGATCGGGGGCGAGCCAGTGCTATCGATTTCTCGCAGGCGATGCGACCCCTGTTCATCACGGCCACGCGATCGGCAAGGTAGACAGCTTCGGCGATGTCGTGCGTGACGAACAGGACCGAGGTGCCATGCTGGCGGCAGACCGCAAGCAAAATATCCTGAAGTTCTTCGCGTGTCAGTGCATCGAGTGCTGCAAAGGGTTCGTCCATCAGCAACAGTCGCGGTTGCGTGAGTAGGGCCCGTGCGATCGCTACCCGGCTTTGCTGGCCGCCCGAAAGCTGACGCGGATACCGATCATGCATTGTTTCCAGGCTCAGTTCATCGAGCAGTGCTTGCGCATGCGCGGTATCGGCGGCATCGGGCGAGCGTTGCAGGGACACTGGCAGCAACACATTCTCGAGTACGCTCAGCCATTCCAGCAATGTGGGGGCCTGGAACACGAAACCCGTAGCCGGGCTGGGGCCGCACACTGGCTGGCCTTCGAGCGACACACTGCCGGCCTCCGGCAGCAGCAGCCCCGAGGCCAGTTTCAGCAGCGTCGATTTGCCACAGCCGCTGCGCCCCAGCAAGCAATGAAAGGCACCCGCCGGCATGAGCCAATCTACATCGCTGACTGCGACCGGCGCATCAGGGTAGCGATAGCTGACCTGGCGCATACTTAAGAAAACGTCGTCCATAGCGATCTGGTATTCAATCCCTGTATAAGGCCAAAGCCTCGGCGGCCTGTTCCGCCGAGGCTTCGATATCGACCATGCGGACAAGGTCCAGCATGCTGAAGCGCCCGTCATGATGCCAGGCGGCCGCAGGCATTGTCATAGCGCCCAATGCGCAGATACGGGTGGCGCCCGCCTGCGCGATCAAAGGTGCCAGGCGGAACAACTCCTCAGGACTGGCAGCCAGCCCCACTGTTTGCAGAAAGGCGCTCTGGCTGCCTAGCCGAAGCGCGGCGTCGTCAAGGGTGTCGACCGCCACGACGCATGCCGTGCGATTTGATGCGCCCGGCGGAGGCGTCTGGGGCTCGTCGATATAAGCCACGCACCAAGGCGCGTCCACTGGCCCCAGCAATTCGATATTCTCGCCTCGCAGTTGGTGTAGTCCGAGAGTCTGTCGCCAATTGGCTGCGGCGGCGGACTCTTCCAGCGACAAGGCGCGGCGTGGAAATGCATGTTGCAGTGCGGCCATCTCGCCGGCAAGTTGCCAGGCGAACTCGTGTGGAGAAACCTGGGCGCCTCGCTCGACGTAAAAAATTTGTGGTGAATAGCAGCCTTGTTGATCCCACCGTACGATGTCCAATGCGGCTTGCCTGGCCATAAGCTGGGATTGCCTGGTATCCAGGGCGGTGGCCGATATCAGGCCGGCGCTGAACTTGTGGCCGTGGGACAGCAAGCGCTTGCCTACAGGCAACTGGCGCTGCCAGGCGGCAAGCGCCGCATCGCCGCCATATACCGTCAGCACGTCCGCGTGCCGGCATAGCGTCTGTTCCAGCGCTGTTTCACCCCCTGGCCACCAGACGATGGCGAAAACACTGGCGAGCCGCGGCTCAACCTCGGCAAGCGTGCGTGCGAACCAACTCGCGAACAGGGGTTCGTCGCTGGATACTTTCCCTACATTGCCGGCTTTCACCAACAGTCCGGACACCATGCTCCATAGCGGCAGGCCGGGGACGTTTCCGGCCCATACATGCCCCAGCAACGCAGGGCCGTAGGCGCGTGTCCAGCCACCTTTTGCCCGAGGGCGGAAGTCGTCAAGTAGGCCTGGGTCGCCAAAATCTTCGACAAGAAAGCGCAGCAATTGTGGTCGGCGAAAGGCCTTCAGGCTGGCATTGATGCCCAGTCTCACCATCTCGGGATCGAAGCCGCTAACGACCGACAGCATGCGTTCGATTTCCTGACGGCCGGGATCGCTGGCGTCCAGCATGCGTGCTATGGCGCGATCGATAATGTCTACAACTTCCAGAACAGGCAATGAGGCCAAGTGGTCCCGTGCGGCCGCGCTTACCGTGGTGGCCGCCGCTTTCAATTGCGATGGCGTAAGCCTGGGCAAAGCCACCTCCAGCCGCTGTCCATGGGCCTCGAAAGTCAGCGTTTCCCAGGCTAAAGCGCTGGCCGAGATGCCGGGAATATAGCCAGCTACGGTCTTGAGCGCGGGTTTCATGCCCTTGCCGCCTGCAAAAATGCATCCATTGCCATGGAGCACCCCTTGGCCTGGACACCTTGAGCTCGCCCCAACAGCATGAAGCCGCCGTCGACTGTTTCGCCCACATCCTCGGTAAGAATGGTGGTTACCGAGTTGAAGTTCGCCAAGTCGCAATGCACCAGCACGCCGCGTTCGCCTGCCGGCACGTCTTGTCCGGTGATGGGATCTACGGTACGCGACCGTATCCAGTGCGGCCCCGACTTCACCGTCGGCTGCGTGGCGTTGCCATTGTCATAGAATTGGGTGCTGAGTTCGGTCATGCCGTACATGTTGAAGCACGCGCTGGCAGGCACCCCAAAGCTTGCACTGAGTTGGCGATAAAATTCGTCCGCCGCTAATTCGCGGGATTGACCTTTGAACCCGCCGGTATCGAACAAGCGGCTGCCTGGCGCTAAGGAAAATCCCAGGCCCTGCTGTTGCAACTCGTCCATAAGATGAACGAAGCTGTAGCTGGCGCCGAGCAGGGCGTAAGGTTCGCCATCGCGCTGCACCTGAGCCAACGTTTCGCATAGGCGTTCGGTGTCCATGCCCTTGGGGCCGATGAAGTAGCTGCTGCCGTCAGCCCCAAACTCGTGTAGCGCCAAACCGAGATAGTGTGCCAGGGACGAATTGGGCATCATGTTTCCTGTTGGAAACAGGATGCCCATGCGCAGTCGTTTCTCTCCACGCATGAAGCGCTCTGCAAAGTGCAGCTTCATGGAGTGATCGTATACGCGCAAGTGAGGATGGTAATGACGGCCCTTGCTATCTATTCGCGTGGTGCCGCTGGTCATGAAAACCCGTTCGCAACGTTCTGGCGGCACGCAACTAAGCGTCAGGTCCTTGAAGGCATTGATGGGGACGGCAGGAATGTCGCGCCAGTGCTTTACTGTTCGTGCCGTTTTTCCCTGTTGCTGGCAATAGTGCTGGAATACCAGGTTGTGTCGAAACTGGTGGGTGAATAGTCGCAGGGCAATGGCATTGAATTCGTCGTCGCCGCCTTGGGGCCGGCTCATGAATTTCAGCAGGTCTGTCAGAATTTCCGGCGCTATGCCTGGCGCGGTGGTATCGGCTTTTATCACGTTCGCCCTTTCGTTGGTGTTACCGGCAGGGCCGGCGTAGTGCTCCGAAAGGGTCGTAGATAGTGTCAAAGCTTGCAGTTGTACTGCGCGCGCCGCTGCACAACTCACTCTCCTTACGTCGGTATGATCCGATTCAAGTTCACGGGTTCGTTCTATTCATCTCAGTGTCCGCCCTTTCAGGCTGCAACACACCCCGGAGCATTGCCGATTATACACATTGCTCCCTCCCTGATCGGCGAGGACGCGCGCTTGGCATGGTCTCAACATAGCGGTCGGCGCTAAGTCGAATCGGTACCCGATCGGTAAGGCAATGTCGGGATTCTACCGTGCCAGGGTCTCAATCTGCTTGTAGTGCCCGAAACTAGCCTCGACTTTCAGGCCTGATGACGCGGGGCTGCGAACAGTGGCAAGAGCAGGTCCTTGGTAGTGTCTGCGCCCGGATTAATGCACGGCAGGTCCGGAAGGAGCATCCTGCACCCATTGCAGATAAGACGCGCGGGTCATGGCGGTCACCGACTCCAGTACTTTCTGGTGATTGACTTGATGCCGCAACAGCAAGCGCGCATTGGCTACAGCGCGCGATTTGCAGAACCAGTGGCAGCTATGCTGCAGTAGATACAACTCCGCCGAGAGGTGGTAGGCGCGGGTTTTCGCATCCCAGCGGCCTTCGTTGTCCAACGCATGGCGCAAGCCGGCTGCATGGATGTGCAGAAGCTTGCGAAAATCCCGCAGCGCTGAGGGAAGAAAACGCTCGGCGTAAGGCACGCAAAAGGGGAGGGCACTCATGCTGGTGTCCTGCGCGCTTTCCTTCTGCATGGCGTCGGCTAGCGACTGTACCTGTGCTGCCACTGCGCGTTCGGTCAGGCCGAAGGTTTCCAGTACCTGGATTTGGCGTGTTTCATCCTTCTCTTGAATGGCGCGGGTGTGGCCCTGCGTTAGCGTTTCTATGTGGCGCTCAAGCTGCAAACTGGCCAAATGATGCCCCAGCAAGGCAATATGCGTACGCTGGTAACGCACGCGCAACAGCTGCCATACCGCGACGACCATCAACAGGGTTAATACAGTTTCCATTGCTCATATTCCTACATCGTCCCACCGAAACGCCGGCACACCAAACAAAAGGCCCAAACTTCAGTTTGGGCCTTTTTGGAATTTGTAGCGGGAAATGAGACGTACATCGAGTCTGCATCATGTTGATGTTGAACAGGTTGCGATGCCTCACGTGGGCAGTTTAGCCTCAATTTTGGCCTTGATCCAGATGGCCGGCTCCGGTTGTTGAGGATTGTATCAGTTGTGGAAAGCGGGCGAGAGGTGATTGGGCGATCGGAATTGTTCGGTAGCGCTAGGCATCAGTAGACCTCGCTGGACGAAAAAAAGGCCGAAACGCGAAGTTTTCGACCTTTTTCGGAATCATCCATGGACATCACTGCAAGTCCATGAACAAAAATTTTGGAGCGGGAAACGAGGCTCGAACTCGCGACCTCAACCTTGGCAAGGTTGCGCTCTACCAACTGAGCTATTCCCGCTTGGGTACTGCATTTAACGCTTACAAAGAGGTTTGTTTAGAACCGCTTTGTAAGAAGTCACGCATATTAACTGTTTTTTCTACGTTGCGCAAATCAGCTTGATTTGCTGGTTTCGGCAGATGCCTGGCGTTCAGTAATGCTGCCATGCCGCTTGCGTAAGACCAAAAAGCTCGTTAAAAATCTAGTAATATTTAGCGAAGAACAAAATAATAGCACAGGTGCATGGGGCACTGTCAAATAGCACTTTACTCCGGGGCTTAATTTGCTGGAAATCTCTGGTTTCGACCTCCTTTCATCCAACACACTGGGATTGCCCGCTCACGCAGCAGCAATGACCCGCTATCGTTCGACCAGCCAATTGCGTGCGCTTTCCGAGATATGCCGCGCGTATCCGAGAGCGTTTGTATTGGGCGGCGGCAGCAATGTGGTCATGGAGCGCGATCTGGAAAGCCTGGTGATAAAGGTGGAATCCGCAGGTGTAAGCGTCCATAGTGAAACCAATGACGAATTGATCATCGAGGCGCATGCTGGGGAGAATTGGCATAAGTTCGTATCGGGCTGTGTGGGGCGGGGTTGGAATGGACTTGAAAACCTGGCGCTTATACCCGGCACGGTTGGTGCGGCGCCCGTCCAGAATATCGGTGCCTATGGCGTCGAACTGGACCAGCGCTTTCATAGCCTGGTTGCGTGGGACATGCTCGATGCCCGGTTGGTCGACATGGACGCCGCCGATTGCCAGTTTTCATACCGGAATAGCTTCTTCAAACAGGCCAAACCCGGTCGGTGGTTAATTCTGAAGGTCCGTTTCAAATTGCCGAGGCGCTGGCATGCGGTACTCGACTATCCCGATTTACGGCGGCATCCTGTTCTGGAAAAGGCTGCGGCCTCGGTCACGCCGAAACAGATTTTCGATGCGGTGTGCGAAATTCGGCGAGAAAAGCTGCCCGATCCCACGTTGCTGGGTAATGCTGGCAGCTTCTTCAAGAATCCCATTGTTACGCTGGCGCAGTATGAGTCCCTCAAGAGCATGGTGGCCGGAGTAGTCGCCTATCCCCAGGATGGTGGGCTGTACAAGCTGGCTGCGGGATGGCTGATTGATCGTGCCGGATGGAAAGGGCGCCGTGTCGGCTCCGTTGGCGTGCACGAACGTCAGGCCCTGGTGCTGGTCAATTATGGCGGGGCGACGGCTCAGGACATCAAACGACTTGCCAAGTTGATACAAGACGATGTCATGAGCCGCTTCGGCGTGCTGCTTGAGCAGGAGCCAGTACCGGTCAGCTAGCCAGGACGTCCTGCATGTCGAACAAGCCGAATTGCTTGCGCGCCAGATAGCGTACCGCACGCAGGCTGCCTTGGGCGTAGGTGGCGCGGCTGCTGGATTTATGCGAGATTTCGATGCGTTCACCGGTGCCGCAGAAATACACGGTATGGTCACCCACGATATCTCCACCACGCAGCACTGAAAAACCGATATGCCCGGTTTCGCGTGCACCGGTTTCGCCATGACGAGCCCAGTCGGCGACGTCATCGAGGTTCTTTCCCCATGCCGAAGCAACCGTTGCGCCCATGGCCAGCGCCGTTCCGGACGGAGCGTCGACTTTGTTGCGATGGTGCGCTTCGAACACTTCCACGTCATAGCCGGTATTGAGCAAGCGGGCAGCCATGTCGAGCAATTTCAGCGTGGCATTGACGCCGACGCTCATGTTCGGCGCGAAAACAATCGCTACCTTCCGGCTCGCCGCCTGTATAGCCTGCTTGCCTTCGTCGGAAAAGCCCGTCGTTCCAATGACGCATTTCACGCCGTGCTTTACGCAGGCCTGCAGATGCAGTAGCGTCCCTTCGGGACGGGTAAAGTCGACGAGGCAATCGGCCTGCGCCAAGGCATCGAGGTCGGCAGTAATGGACACACCGGTGTCGTGGCCCAGGAAAGCGCCAGCGTCCTGACCGATGGCCGATGATCCGATCCGGTCGAGGGCCACAGTCAGTTCCAGATCGGGGCATCCGACAATAGCTTCAATGAGCATGCGGCCCATACGTCCGTCAGCCCCTGCAATGGCAATACGCATTGTTTCTCCCTAGCGCAGCGGTTCGACGCTGTTAGCGCCTGGTATGGGCGCGGGTTGCGCCTCTGGCACGATGTCGCCGGCTGCGTTGGCATCGCCCCTCTGCGATTCGGTGCCTGGAATGTCTCTGCCCGTGTCGGTCCTTTGGAAAGGCTGCCGGCCGGGCTGCTCATCGCCTTCCCAGCGTACCAGACTATCGCCTTCGAACCAGACGGTGAATTTGCGCTCTTCTTCCTTGCCGTAGCCGGGTTTATGAAAGTATGGATAATCCCAGCGGTCGCTGCGGAAAATATCCTGCAGCGTGGGCGTGCCGAGAATGAATCGCACCTGTTCACGAGTCATGCCTTGCTGGAGTTGCGCGACTTGCTCAGAAGTGATCCAGTTACCTTGTTGGACGTCGGGCCGATACGGAAAGCCCCAGTTGGTCGTCCCGCAGGCGGAAAGAGCCATGGCAAGTACACTTACCGCCATACCGGTGCGTAATGTTGAAAATATTGGTTTTGCAGTCGTTACCACGAAGCGCCCCTGTTATATTCAGATCGAATAAAACCGTTATCATAAAGGTTTAAGAATAAACGCATATTAGCGTTAGTCTGCGTTGGGCGTACGGCAACCCGCCGATGCCTGGACAATACCATTACCGCCAGAGACATTTTAGCTATGAATGACCAAAGTGAATTGAAGAATATGGGCTTGAAGGCAACGTTCCCGCGCCTCAAGATTCTCGATATTTTCAGGCGGGCTGACCTGCGCCATCAAAGCGCCGAGGACGTCTATCGAGCTTTGATCGCCGAAGATGTCGATATCGGGCTTGCTACAGTCTATCGCGTGCTTACGCAATTCGAACAGGCCGGCATTTTAGTGCGTAGCCAATTCGATGGCGGCAAGGCGGTATTCGAGCTGAATGATGGAGATCATCACGATCACCTGATTTGTACCAACTGTGGGAAGGTGGTCGAGTTCACCGACCACGAAATCGAAAAGCGCCAGCATAAAGTGGCCAGGGACCAAGGCTTCCATCTTGAAAGCCATACGATGCTGCTTTACGGTATTTGTCCTGAGTGCTCGCCACGCCAGCCAAAATAGAGCATAACGGCTCAGGCCGCCGCGCTGCGGTACCGACCATCCCTGTGTAGGAACCAGACTGCCCGGGCTATTCGGCCAAAAGCATTTCCTTGGCGTGCTTGCGCGTGGTTTCGGTGATTTTCAGGCCCCCCAGCATCCGTGCAACTTCGTTGACCCTTCCAGGCTCGTCCAGCGCCTGGATCAGGGATACCGTGCTGGAACCCGCCGTCGACTTCTTGACTTCGTAGTGATGCATGCCCCTGGCAGCCACTTGCGGCAGGTGCGTCACGCAGAGCACCTGATGCCGCTCGCCCAATTCTCGTAGCAACCTTCCGACCACATCTGCAACCGCTCCTCCGACCCCGGTGTCGACTTCGTCGAAGATAAGCGTGGGAACGCGCGCTGCCTGGCTGGCGATGACAGACAATGCGAGCGATATGCGCGCCAGTTCGCCGCCCGAAGCCACTTTGGCCAAGGGTTTCGGGCGTGTGCCGGCATGCCCTGCCACCAGGAATTCGACAGACTCATTACCATGCGGGGATGGTCCAGAAGATGCGAGCCTGACCTCGAAAACGCCGCCTTTCATGGCCAGCGTCTGCATCGCGTCAGTGACATGCTTGGTAAGTGTTTTGCTGACGGCCTGGCGTGCTGTGCTTAGCCGGGCTGCCAGAGATGCATAGTTATCGCGGGCCTCTGCTGCTTGCTTTTCCAGAGCTTCGATGTCGCCTGCGTTGCGGCTATCTGCGAGTTGGGCCTGCCAGGAAAGCTGCAGCGCCGGTAGCTCTTCAGGTTCTACCTTGAGCTTTCTGGCCATCTCGAAAATCGCGGAAAGGCGCTGTTCGGCATGCGCAAGGCTGGCCGGGTCGAGTTCCAGCTTGTCCAAGTAGCTGTTCAGGTCTGAAATCGCCTCGGCGCTGGCGATGCGCGCCGATTCTATTGAGTCGTATACCCCTTGCAGGTGCTTATCGTGCCGCAGCAACTGGCGTATTGGGGTGGATGCGGCATTCAGTGCGTGCTGCGCCGAGCCGTCGTCTTCGCCAAGGGCTGCAAGTGCCTGCGTGGCACCATCGAGCAAGGCCTGGGCGTGAGCCAGCCTATTGTGGTCGTTGGTAATGCTCTCCCATTCGCCTTCCTTGAGAGCGAGGCGCTCGAGCTCGGATAGTTGCCATTCGAGTCGTTCGCGTTCTTCCTGAAGGGCTGCGGCGTTCTGCTGTGCGGCGGTCAGTGTCTTCTGGGCCTGCTGCCATTGCTGCCAGGCCTGTTGCACCAATCGCAGCAAAGGCAGGTGGCCGCCCTGCGCATCGAGCAGGTCGCGTTGGCTGGATGTTTTGAGCAGGCTTTGATGCGCATGCTGGCCATGGATATCCACCAGTTGTTCGCCAAGCTGGCGCAGCTGCCCCAACGTGACCGGCAAGCCGTTGATGAACGCCCGGCTGCGTCCCTGATTGTCCAGAACCCGCCGAAGCACCAGCGCATCGTCGGTATCGAATTCGTGTTCCCGCAGCCATGCATGCAGTGAATCGGGTGGGTCGAACACTGCCGAAATGTCGGTGCGGGTGGCACCTTCGCGGAGCACGTTGATGTCGCTTCGGGCTCCCAGGGCGAGCGAAAGCGCGTCGATGAGTATGGATTTTCCGGCGCCGGTTTCGCCGGAAAAAACGGTAAATCCCGATTCGAACTGAATCTCGGACTGATCGACAATAACAAAATCGCGTATGTGCAGGGTACGCAGCATGTATTATTCGACCTCGTCGGAAAGTTGGGGCATGTGGTTCCAGTACAGTTTCCGACGTAGCGTCGAGAAAATGCTGTAACCAGTGGGATGGACGAAACGAATCGTGTGCTGAGCCCTGCGTACGTCGATGCGGTCGCCTGGCTGGCAGTCGGACCAGGTCTGCATGTCGAAGTGGACGCTGGCGCCGGACTCGACCCTGCCCAGCGCCGTGATGGTAAGGCTGAGCGTACCAGTGTCGGGCAGGACGATAGGGCGGTTTGATAGCGTTTGCGGTGCAACCGGAACGAGAAGGATGGCATTCAGCTGAGGGTGCACGATAGGGCCATTGGCAGACAGTGAATACGCCGTCGAACCCGTGGGCGTGGCCACAATCAGGCCGTCGGCACGCTGGCTGTACATGAATACGCCATCGAGTTCCACACGAACTTCTATCATGCCGCCGCGGCCCGCACGGTTCAGTACGACGTCGTTCACGGCCAGGCCCGAAAACATGATTTTGCCGTCCCGCACGACACGGCTTTCGAGCAACATGCGTTCTTCGATTTCGAAATTGCCCTTCAGGACGCTGGCTAGCGCATCGTTGGCAGTGTGCAGTGGGATGTCGGTGATGAATCCAAGGCGACCGTGGTTGATGCCGATAAGCGGCACGCGGGTAACGGCCAGTTGGCGCGCGGCGCCCAGCATGGTTCCGTCTCCGCCCATGACGACGGCCAGGTCGGCTTGCTGACCGATGGCCGCGTAATCGGCTATGACATGTTCTGTTATACCGGTATTAGTGGCGGTATCGGCTTCGATGAGCACTTTGCATCCGGCGGCATGCAGCGTGCCGGCAAGTTTGCGCAAAGGAGCATCCAGCCCGCTGTCTTGATGCCTGCCGATGAGCGCAACGGTTTTAAAGTGCATAAGGTTAGACACCTTGATGATTGGTGGAATAATAGGGTTTAGTTGATTATATGGTCCCTGCAGCCACATGGCTGTAGGTAGAAAAACCACTTTTTATAACGGTACCTGAAATATAGTCATGGATGATCGAGCCAACGCGCTTTTGAAAGCGCTGATAGAACGTTATATTGCGGACGGACAACCGGTGGGCTCCCGTACCCTGTCGAAGATGTTCGATTTGTCGCCAGCGACCATCCGCAACGTCATGGCCGACCTCGAAGATCTGGGTCTGATCCATAGCCCTCATACTTCTGCTGGCCGCATACCGACGCCCAAGGGGTATAGGTTGTTCGTCGATCGACTGCTGGCTGTGCAGCGCTTCGAAGTGTTGCCTGCTAGCCATATCCGCCAAATTCTTCCGGCGGCCGAGCCCGGCCGTGCCGTCACGGCCGCTGCGGCCTTGCTGTCGAATCTGTCGCAATTCGCAGGTGTGGTGCTCGCGCCCAAGCGCGCGCAAATTTTCCGCCAAATCGAGTTCATACGGTTATCCGACAAACGAGTCTTGCTTATCATTGTCACCCCTGACGGCGATGTGCAGAATCGCATTCTTTTCGTTGCGCGTGACTACCTCGAGCAAGAACTGCTCGAGGCCAGCAATTTTTTCAACCAGCATTTTGCCGGCATGTCCTTCGATCAGGTCCGCCTTTCCATTACCGATGAACTTTCATCCTTGCAAGCCGATATCTCGCGCTTGATGCAGGCTGCGGTCGAAGCAGGCACCGCAAGCTCTGATGCCGACGACAGCCTGGTCATATCGGGCGAAAGCAAACTTCTCGATATTTCCGAGATCGCCTCCGACATGGACCGCTTGCGACGCATGTTTTCATTGTTCGAAAAGAAAACCGATCTCTTGCAGTTGCTGGACGTTTCCAGTCGGGCGCAGGGCGTGCAGATCTATATCGGCGGCGATTCGCAGTTGATGCCGGTGGACGATGTCTCGGTCATTACCGCGCCTTATGGGGTCGACGGCAAGATCGTCGGCACCCTGGGTGTCATAGGTCCCTCGCGCATGGCATATGAACGCGTCATCCCCATCGTGGACATCACCGCGCGCATGTTATCGAATGCGCTAAGCCATAATCAGTCTTGACGATTGCCCGGTAAATCGTCGAGCCCTGTTATATCTTCCTGTCGTGTCTCAATGAGTTATAGAAAATGATCCAGCTGTTTGCCCCGCGTTATTTGCCGGAACCCGCCGACCCCCACGGCCTTGACGGTGAGCCGCCACCACGCGAGGCCGGCCCGTTGGGCGTGCTTCTCGTCAATCTCGGCACCCCTGACGAACCCACAGCCAAATCCATACGTCGCTACCTGCGTGAGTTTCTCTCTGATCCTCGCGTTATCGAGATTCCTTCATGGATATGGCAGATCATCCTTCGCATTTTTATCCTTACCCGGCGGCCTCAGGCGCTGGCACCCCGCTACGAGGAAATCTGGCTGGAGCAGGGTTCGCCGCTGCTGGTCTACAGCCAGGCGCAGGCGCTGGGCGTGCAGCAGCATCTTTCCGATGCCGGTGTCCCAGCGCACGTGGAACTGGGCATGCGCTATGGCAATCCCTCCATCCCGGACGCCATGGATGCACTGCGGAAGAAGGGGTGCGAACGCATTCTGGTGGTGCCCATGTACCCGCAGTATGCCGCCAGCACGACAGCGACCGCGGTCGATGCGGTGGCCGCGCATGCTGCGAAGCTGCGCAACCAGCCCGAAATGCGTTTTGTGAAACGCTATTATGACGAGCCTGGTTATATCGATGCGCTGGCGCGTCAGGTCACCGATTACTGGGCTCTGCACGGCAAGCCGCAGCGCCTGCTCCTCAGCTTCCATGGCTTGCCGCGTCGTACGATACAACAGGGCGATCCCTATCATCGCGACTGCATGGAGACCGTGCTGTTGCTCAAGCGTCGCCTGGGTGTCGACGCCAGCCTCGTACACGTTTCATTCCAGAGCCGGTTTGGCGCCGAAAAGTGGCTCGAGCCGTATACTGAACCATTGTTGCGCGAATGGGCCAGGCAGGGCATTACCCGGGTGGATGTCATGTGTCCGGGTTTTCTGGCCGATTGCCTTGAAACGCGGGAGGAAATCCAGATGCAATGCCGCGACGCATTTCTTGGCGAGGGCGGTCAACAGTTCCGCTATATATCGTGTTTGAACGACGACCCAATATGGATTTCCAGCCTCGCGGGGCTGGTCCGAAAGCACCTGGGAGGCTGGATTCCCTGACCCATGCCATTCGGCGGAACGAGTTCTGACAGAGCCGTACACGAGGTCTTGAAACGGGGGCGATTGTCCCCATTTTTATTGAATTGAATACTTAGCATGTGGAGATTTTTTATGTCGGCACCCAACGAGTCCCTCGATCCGAAGAGCAATCCGCCTGTTGATACCCCGGAGCAACTCGAGGGCGGCACCGGGCAGGATCAGGCCCAGGAAACTGAATTGCAGGCCCAGGAAGATTGGGCCACCCTATTGTCCGAGGCGCAGGAGAAAGTGGCTCTTTATCACGACGAATTGTTGCGGGCCAAGGCCGATGTCGAAAACATCCGCCGACGCGCCGCCGACGACGTTGCCAAGGCGCGAAAATTCGGTACCGAATCGTTTGCCGAAAGCCTGATACCGGTTCGGGATAGCCTCGAAGCCGCGTTGGCTCAAACCGGGCAGACCGCCGAGTCATGGAAAGACGGCGTCGAAGTCACCTTGCGCCAGCTGAACGCCGCCTTCGAACGTAACCTGCTCAGGGAAGTCGCACCGGTACCGGGCGATATCTTCGATCCTCATCGGCATCAGGCCATCTCTACGGTACCGTCCGACTTGCCGGAAGATACGGTCGCACAGTTGCTGCAAAAAGGCTACACGATCGCTGACCGGGTCTTGCGTCCCGCTCTGGTGATGGTGTCCGCGGGCAAATCCGCGCAAGAATCGTAAAAAATGGACGATATGGCTTGAAATAACGCGCCGTATCCCCATTTGTGACCTATTCAAGCAGTTTTCCGAATTAAAAATTTCTTTAGCAGGATGATAAATTATGGGCAAGATTATCGGCATTGACCTGGGCACGACCAACAGCTGCGTGGCTGTGATGGACGGCAGCACGGTCAAAATCATTGAAAACGCGGAAGGCACACGCACTACGCCTTCAGTTGTCGCTTACTTGCAAGACGGAGAAATCCTGGTGGGTGCTCCGGCCAAGCGCCAGGCGGTCACCAACTCCAAAAACACGCTCTATGCGGTCAAACGCCTCATCGGCCGCAAATTCGAAGAAAAAGCGGTCCAGAAAGACATTGACCTTATGCCGTATCACATCGTCAAGGCCGACAATGGCGACGCATGGGTCGAAGCCCAGGGCAAGAAGCTCGCGCCGCCACAAGTGTCGGCCGACGTACTGCGCAAAATGAAGAAGACCGCTGAAGATTACCTGGGTGAAGAAGTCACCGAGGCTGTCATCACGGTCCCCGCATACTTCAACGACAGCCAGCGCCAGGCCACGAAAGACGCCGGACGCATTGCGGGTCTGGACGTCAAGCGCATCATTAACGAGCCCACGGCCGCGGCCCTTGCCTTCGGCATGGACAAGACGGAGAAGGGCGACCGCAAGATTGCCGTTTATGATCTGGGCGGCGGTACGTTCGATATCTCCATCATCGACATCAACGATGTGGATGGCGAGAAGCAATTTGAAGTGCTGTCGACCAATGGCGATACCTTCCTGGGCGGCGAAGACTTCGACCAGCGCATCATCGAATACATCATCGGCGAATTCAAGAAGGAAAGCGGTGTCGACCTCGCGAAAGACATGCTGGCTTTGCAGCGCCTGAAAGAAGCGGCTGAAAAAGCGAAGATTGAACTTTCATCGGCGCAGCAGACCGAAATCAACCTGCCATACATTACGGCGGATGCGTCCGGTCCCAAGCACCTCAGCCTGAAAATCACGCGTTCCAAGCTCGAAGCTCTTGTCGAGGAACTCATCGAACGCACCATCGCGCCGTGCCGTACTGCCATCAAGGATGCCGGTATAAAAGCATCGGACATCGATGACGTGATCCTGGTGGGCGGTATGACGCGCATGCCCAAGGTCCAGGAGAAGGTCAAGGAATTCTTTGGCAAAGAACCGCGCAAAGATGTCAACCCCGACGAAGCCGTCGCGGCTGGCGCTGCCATCCAGGGTTCCGTGTTGTCGGGTGACCGCAAAGACGTTTTGTTGCTCGACGTGACGCCATTGTCCCTGGGCATCGAAACGCTGGGCGGCGTCATGACCAAGATGATCCATAAAAACACCACGATACCTACCCGGTTCTCGCAGGTGTTTTCCACGGCAGACGATAACCAGCCTGCGGTGACCATAAAGGTATTCCAGGGCGAACGCGAAATCGCAGCCGGCAACAAGGGCCTGGGCGAGTTCAACCTTGAAGGCATACCGCCCGCAACGCGCGGCGCGCCTCAAATCGAGGTCACGTTCGATATCGATGCCAACGGTATTCTGCACGTGTCGGCCAAGGACAAAGGCACGGGCAAGGAAAACAAGATCACCATCAAGGCCAACTCGGGCCTGACCGACCAGGAAATCGAGCGCATGGTGAAAGATGCCGAAGCCAACGCCGAGGAAGATCACCGTATCGCCGAGCTTGCACTGGCCCGTAACCAGGCCGATTCCTTGGTGCACTCCACCCGCAAGTCGCTGGAAGAATACGGCGACAAGTTGGATGCTTCGGAAAAGGAATCCATCGAGGCCGCTATCAAAGACCTCGAGGACACCATGAAAGATGGCGACAAGGCAGCCATCGATGCGAAGGTAGAGGCGCTTTCGACCGTTTCGCAAAAGCTGGGCGAGAAGATGTACGCAAACATGCAGGCACAAGCTGCCGCGTCGCAAGGCTCGGAAGAAGCTGCGCAACCTGCTGACGACAACGTGGTCGATGCTGACTTCAAAGAAGTCAAACGCGATCAGTAAAGTCTGGTTGTAGCGGTTTCAGGCCCGGTTTCTGGTGTCATGCCGGAAATCGGGCGTTCTTGTTCATGCACAACGAATAGACGTCTAAGACGCAAGCAATTCAAATGGCAAAACGCGACTATTACGAAGTACTTGGGGTGGCAAAGAATGCCTCCGACGAAGAACTGAAAAAAGCTTATCGCAAGCTGGCGATGAAACACCACCCGGATCGCAATCCGGATAGCAAAGAGTCCGAAGAGAAATTCAAGGAAGCCAAAGAGGCCTACGAGATGTTATCTGACGAACAAAAACGCGGTGCCTATGACAGGTTCGGCCATGCAGGCGTCGACCCTAATTCAGGGGCGGGCGGCATGGGCGGAGCCGGTTTTGCCGATGCCTTTGGTGATATTTTTGGCGAGATCTTTGGTGGCGCGGGCCGTCGTGGCGGTGGCGCACAGGTGTACCGCGGTGCCGACCTTAAATACACGCTGGACATTAGCCTGGAGCAGGCCGCCAACGGGTTTGATACTGAAATTCGCGTACCCAGTTGGGAAAGCTGTGAAGTTTGTCATGGTTCCGGTGCCAAGCCCGGCACCCACGCCAAGACTTGCCATACCTGCGATGGTAGCGGCACGGTGCGTATGCAGCAGGGGTTTTTCAGTGTGCAGCAAACCTGCCCGACCTGTCATGGCCGTGGCAAGGAAATTACCGAGCCATGCGCCACGTGCGACGGAGTCGGCCGCACGCGCAAGAACAAGACCTTGCAGGTCAAGATACCCGCGGGTATCGATGATGGCATGCGTATCAGGTCGTCGGGTAATGGCGAACCGGGCGTGAATGGCGGCCCTCCCGGCGATCTTTATGTCGAAATTCACTTGAAGCAGCACGGTATTTTCCAGCGCGACGGCGAAGACCTGCACTGCGAACTGACGATTCCATTCACGACGGCGGCACTGGGTGGCGAACTGGAAGTGCCCACATTGTCGGGACGGGGTGCCATTACCATACCCGAGGGTACGCAGACAGGTAAGACTTTCCGTCTGCGGGGGAAGGGCATAAGGGGTCTGCGAGCCAGTTATCCAGGCGATCTGTATTGCCACATTTCGGTCGAAACGCCGGTAAGGCTGACCGATGAACAGAAGAAGATCTTGCGCCAGTTCGAAACATCTTTGGCGCAGGGCGGCGAAAAGCATTCGCCCAAAAGCGAATCCTGGACCGACCGCGTGAAAAGTTTCTTTTCCTGATCCAGGATACCGAAATGGCGCTGCCGCGCTATTTCGGTTTTTGCTTTTTCTCGTCGGCTGCCACGGCAGTGCTGAAGCCGGCCGGGTCAAGTGATGAACGTAGCGCCGCGTTCACGTCGTCGACGGTCAAAGCGGCCAGCGCCTTATCCATTCTTTCTGACCATTCGAAACTGCGGCCCAACTCCATGTAGTTGATCCACGCCGAGGCCAGTACGCCGTCTCGTGTGCGCGCTAGCTTGCGGTAATTGAGCAGCGCGTTGATGCCTTCCTGGACTTCTTCCTGTGTGTATCCTTCTTTCAGTGCACGCTGAAGTTCTTCGGCCATTGCATCCTCAAGCCGTTGGCTGTTCTCGGGTGCGTGAATGGCATAGAGCGTCCATCCGCCCGAGGGTTCGAAGGACGATGCGTCCAGGCGGCTGCGTACATCATAAGACAATCCTTCCTGAACCCGTATCCGGTTCCAGAGACGGGAAGTCTCTGAACCGCCCAGCAGGTAATTGGCCAGATACAGGGCAGGGTACTTCGGATCAGTGTCCTGCAGCTTCAACGGCATTTTGCTCAGATAGAATGCATTGGCCTTGTCCGGCGTATTGATGTCGAACTCGGCGGGCGCCACGGCGTTGTAAGGGTGTGACACGCGTTCATAGGCGGGTGCCTTGCGCCAGCCCTGCAGGCCCGTGCTCAGCGCCGTCTTGACCGCTGCAGGATCAAAGGCGCCTACTGCGGCCAGCGCCATGCTGCCGGCACCATAAAATTGCGAGTGGAACTCGATCAGATCTTTTTGAGTAATGGCGGCGATTTCGCTCTGCGATTCGTCGAAACTGGGCGTGTAGCGCACATCGTCACGCGGCCACGGATTATCGTGCCGTGCAAGCGTTCGCGATGCAAGCGCGCTTGGCTCGGACATGGCGTTCTTGATCGCCGTACTGGCTTGGCGCTGGTATTCGACCAGTTCGTTGGCAGGAAAGTTTGCTTCGCGAAGTATATGCAACACAAGCTCGACCAGGGCAGGCAAGTGCTCTTTTGTAGTCGACATGTCCACCGCGACGACGCCAGCTTCTCCGCCGAAGCTTACATTGGCTTGCAAGGCATCGAATTTATCCTGGATTTCCTGCCGGGACATCGTGCTGGTGCCATGATCGAGCAGGGATGCAACCGCACCCGCAATGACGCGTTTCCCCTTAAGCGTGTCGGCCGTGCCGAACTGCAAAAGCAAATTCGCCTCTACCCGGTCGCCGCGCGTCGGTTTGGGCAAAAGGGCCAGCTTCACCTCCCCGTTCGGCAATACAAGGGGTGCACGCTGAGTCATCGCATCGATATTGGCTGGACTGGGGTCGAATGCGGCAATGGCTTCGCCGGTACCCTGGCCTTTGTAGTCCTTCAACAAGGCATCCAGATCTATCTTGGTCGCCTGCGGCGCGCGAGTGGGCTGCTCGGTGGGAATGTATAAGCCGATCGTCCGATTGCTTGGAACCAGGTAAGCCGCCGTGACGCGTTGCACTTCGGGCAACTCTGCACTTTTTACCTGGTCGCGCCGCAAAAAGAACAGGCGCCAGTCGCCGTCAGAGGCCGTTTCGGATAAAGCTGCTGCCATGTCCGCTGGGTTCGCGTACGTCTGCGACCAGTCAGTCAGCCATTTATTGCGAATGCGATCCAGGTCCGAATCGGTGAAAGGCTTCGACGCGATCGAGTCCAGCGTATCTTCCAGTGTGCGCACTGCTTTGGTCTGATCCATCCCCGGCTGTAATTGGGCCCCGAACAGAACGTAGCCGGGCTGGTTCAATCCGGCCGCAAAACCGAAGAT
The DNA here is from genome assembly GCF_002849615.1 of Pollutimonas nitritireducens. GTDB lineage: Bacteria > Pseudomonadota > Gammaproteobacteria > Burkholderiales > Burkholderiaceae_B > Pollutimonas > Pollutimonas nitritireducens. The sequence goes on along the minus strand of NZ_PDNV01000009.1, from coordinate 55,009 downwards.
GTCGGTGCTGAGATTATTCCCGACGAGGGCATGGTACAAACGGCCCGATGGTGTGTCGGCCAGTATGCCAACGCCAAGATCAAGCGCTGTGTAGTCTGGGCTGGATGCAGCAGGTCCGTGGTACATGGCTGCAATCAGCGGGCTACCGCCCTGGCGGCGCAGTGTGACTTGCCGTTCGCCGTCCTGAACGGGTTCCACGGTGTACTCGGGCGGCAGCTTGCGTTCCGCGCGGGGGATCTTGCCAAAGGCCTGCGCGATGGTCCGTAGCGTCTGCGCGGGGTCGAAGCCACCGGCCACGATCAGAACGGCATTGTCCGGTTGATAGTATGTCTGGTAGAAAGCCCGCAGTTGACCGATATCTACGTTCTCGACGTCGGAACGTGCGCCGATGGTGCTGTTGCCATAGTTATGCCAGCGAAATGAAGTGGCTTGCATCTGCTGCATCAACACCTGGAATGGGCTGTTTTCGCCCCGTTCCATTTCGTTGCGCACTACGGTCATTTCAGAATCGAGGTCTTCTTTCGCAATAAGCGAATTCACCATGGCGTCGGCCTGCCAGCCCAGATACCATTCCAGGGTTTCCGGATTGGCGGCGAAGCTGGCGTAGTAATTGGTCCGGTCGCTGGTGGTCGATCCGTTGGCCTGCAACCCTCGTTTGGAGAACTCCGCCAGTGCATTGCGCATGGTTGGCGTGCCGCGAAACAGCAAGTGTTCGAGCAAATGCGCCATTCCGGTCTGACCATAGTTTTCGTGCCGCGCTCCGACCAGGTATGTCATGTTTACCGTGGTGGTGGGTTTCGACCCTTCCGGTACCAACAATACCCGCAGGCCATTATCCAGCTTGTATTCGGTGACGCCTTCGATGGACGTGACCTGCGTGATTCCAGAGGGAAGGTCCAGGGCCGTTGCCGGCAATGCCATGAAGGTCAATACCAGCAAGGCAAGCAAGCGGAATTTGATTTCCGAAAGCGACAGTAGCATGCGCAATTATCCGAGTAGAGAGTAAGGTCAAAGTAACCGAAGTCTTTTTAACAGACTTCGGCAAGGGCGTTTTCATGCATACTATTTTGAGAGCGCGCGCATGGCTTGTTCCAGCCCACTGACGGTTACTCCGTACATGCGCTCATGCATGATGTTCTTGATAATAGCGATGGATTGCCGATACTGCCAATAGGCTTCGGGTTCGGGATTCAGCCAGACCGACTTGGGCCAGTTTTCCAGCAGGCGCTGCAGCCATGCGGCGCCGGTCTCTTTGTTGTAGTGTTCGACCGAGCCACCAGGCTGGAGGATTTCGTACGGACTCATGGTTGCATCGCCCACAATGATAAGCCTCCAGTCATCGTTGTACTTGCGCAGAATATCCCAGGTATCGAAGCGTTCCGCCGTACGGCGCCGATTATTTTGCCAAAGGGATTCATAAGGACAGTTGTGAAAGTAGTACACGTCCAGATGACGGAATTCGCTGCGTGCCGCCGAGAATAGTTCTTCGACCCGAGCGATGTGGTCATCCATGCTGCCGCCTACGTCCAGCAGCATCACCACTTTAACGGTGTTGTGCCGTTCAGGCACCATTTGCAGGTCCAGAAACCCGGCATTCTTTGCCGTGCTGGCAATGGTGTGATCCAGGTCGAGTTCCAGATCGGCGCCTTCGCGCGCAAAACGGCGCAGGCGTCGTAGCGCCATCTTGAAGTTGCGCGTGCCCAACTCCTGCTGGTCGTCGTAATCGCGATACTCGCGCTTTTCCCAGACCTTGATGGCGGTCCGGTTTCCGGCCGACGGCCCTCCCACGCGTATGCCTTCCGGATGGTAGCCGCCGTGGCCAAACGCCGATGATCCTCCGGTACCTATCCACTTGTTGCCGCCGGCGTGGCGTTCTTTCTGCTCTTCCAGTCTTTCTTTGAAGAGCTCCATGAGCTTGTCCCAACCGTGCTTCTCGATCGCCGCTTTTTCTTCAGGACTGAGGTTTTTCTGGAACTCCTTGATAAGCCAGTCCAGCGGGATTTCCTTGTCGGTCGGCGTCGCCGCCTGCAAGGTGTGGTAGAACTCGCCGAAGGCCTGGTCGTAACGGTCGAACAAGGTCTCATCCTTGACCAGGGTCATGCGGGCCAGGTGATAGAAATCATCGATGCTGGGCGGCATAAGGCTGGTTTGCAACGCGCTCAGCAAGGTTAGGTATTCCTGCACCGATACCGGGAGCTTGCGTGCTCGCAAATGATAGAAGAAGTCAATCAGCATGGTGCCGACTCAGTTGATATTCAAGATGCTTTTCGACTTCCCGCCATTCGCCGGCCAGAAGACTGTACATGACCGTATCCCGTACGCTGCCGTCGCGACGCAGCGCATGATGGCGCAGGACGCCGTCTCTTCGGGCGCCCAGCCGCTCGATCGCGCGCTGTGAGGCAAAGTTGTAGTTGTCGGTGCGCCAGCCGGCGACCACGGCACCCAGTGTTTCGAATGCATGGCGCAGCAATAATAGCTTGCAGGCGGTATTCACATGCGTGCGCTGCCAGCGCTTGGCGTACCACGTGTAGCCTATCTCCAGCCGTGCAACGGCGGGGACGATATCGTGATAGCGGGTACTGCCTATGATGTCGCCGCTGTCTTGCTCGATGATGGAAAATGGCAGCATGTGGCCCATGCGCTGGCCGTCAAGTGCCGTGTCCACGTAGGCCGGGGTCGTACCCGGTTCTGGCACTGACGTCACGCGGAGTTGCCATAGCTTTCCGTCGGCGGCTGCAAGCTCGAGGCCGGGCGCGTGCTCTTTTTGCATGGGAACGAGCGCTACGCCGTAGCCCTCCAGCGTTGTCGGTGTCGGCAGTTCTCGGAAACCCTGGTGCAGGCTCATGTTGCGATCTTCCCTCTGAAAAGTGGTCTGGACAGGTGCGCCGTGCTCAACGGCGCTGGCTGACCCGTGTCATGGCCGCCAGGCGTTGCAGAAGCGTGAGGTCTTGCTCGTTCTTGAGCAGTGCGCCGGCCATCAGAGGCAGATCGCCTGTTGTGCTGCTGATGTCTTTGGCGGACACAGCCTCATTCAGGAGCAAGCGCAACCAGTCCAGAAATTCAGACGTCGAAGGCTTCTTCTTTAGTCCGGGCGCCTCGCGCAGTGCAAAGAAGGTGTCCATGGCGGCTCGCAATACATCTTCTTTGATCGACGGATAATGGACGGCCACGATTTCCTGCATGGTATCGCGGTCCGGGAAGCTGATGTAGTGAAAGAAGCAGCGACGCAGAAAGGCATCAGGCAAATCTTTTTCATTGTTGGATGTGATGATGATCAGCGGCCGGTGCTTGGCCTGCACTGTCTGGCGGGTTTCATAGACGTGAAACTCCATGCGGTCCAGCTCACGCAACAAATCGTTGGGGAATTCGATATCCGCCTTGTCGATCTCGTCGATCAGCATGACCACGGGTTCGTCAGCCTCGAAGGCCTGCCATAGCGTTCCCTTGACGATGTAGTTGCCGATGTCTCGTACTTTCTCGTCGCCCAGTTGAGAATCCCGAAGCCGTGAAACGGCATCATATTCATACAGGCCCTGATGTGCCTTTGTGGTGGATTTGATGTGCCATTGCAGCAGCGGTCGGCCCAATGCTGCGGCGACCTCTTCGGCCAACATTGTTTTGCCGGTGCCGGGTTCCCCCTTGATCAACAGGGGACGCTGCAAAGCCAGCGCCGCATTGACGGCCAGTTTAAGGTCGGCGGTCGCCACATAGCGTTCGGTGCCGGTGAAGCGTTCGGATGGGAAAGGTGCGGCGGCAGGAGTCATTTATTCGTTCCAGATAGGTAGTCAGCATTACCAAGTCGAAGGACATTCGTGTATCGTTAGCCTCAATTATCGTACAATCTCCATTTTTCGTTGGTTGCTTGACATAAATCAACAGTTATTCACTGTCTAACAAGAGCTATTATGAAGCTGCGATCCCCCCTGACGCGCACTTTTGCTGCGCTGGCCGTTATGGCTTCCTGTGTTTATGCGGGCCAAGCCCTCGCGGCGGATGCCGCGCCCGTGGGCGACGCCAAGGCCGCTCTCTCTAAGATCTCGATGTGCATCGGTTGCCATGGCATACCGGGCTATAAGGCCAGTTTTCCAGAGGTCTATAACGTTCCCATGATTGCCGGCCAGAATGCAGAGTATATCGTTGCCGCCCTGAATGAATACGCCAATGGCGGCCGCTCGTTCCCCACCATGGAAGCCATCGCGCAAAGCCTGTCGCCACAAGACATGGCCGACCTGGCCGCCTATTACTCCAGCCTTAAATAATCGGGGGCCAGCATGAAAAAACTGTCATTCGCTCTGGCGGCCGCCGCCATGTTCTCCACTGCATCCGGTGCTGTCGCCGCCGATGTGGCCGCCGGCAAAGCGGCATTTGAAAAATTCGCCTGTGCCTCGTGCCATGGTGCCGATGCCAAGACATCGGTATTGCCTACGTATCCCATACTGGCCGGGCAACATGAAGATTATCTACGGCATGCCTTGCGCGCCTACCAACGCGGTGCAAGTGGCGCTCCCGCCACGGCGAATATTCGCAAGAATGCTGTAATGGGCGCTATGGCGGCGCCGCTTTCCTCGACAGATATCGCCAATATCGCGGCTTGGTTGTCCAGTCTCGAGTCACCTCTGGCGGTACGCAAGTAGTATTCAGTCGGAACGCCGTCAACCACGCGTGGCATGACGGCGGATCAATTCCAGGTATTTATCGCTATCAAATGGGGTGCCCAGCCGCTGGGCTTCCCAGATGACTTCGCCCAGCGCTTCCATGATGATGTGGGCGGCTTCGTGGGCGTCGCGCGTGGCCAGCAGACCCTGGAAGGCTTTCTTGATGCCCGGTGGCTGATCTATTGACAATTGTTCGTTGATGGCCAGGTGCATGGATAAATGCAGAAATGGGTTGGTCTGGCCTTTTTCCACAGAAAAGTCGGCTTCCGCGATTTCCGGGTTTCCCAAGTCTGCGTGATATTCAGGGTGCAGTTCGACCAGGTCGGTCGCCATTGTTTCGAGCGGTGTCAACACACCGCCCGCCTTCCGCTTGGTCCAGGCTTCGGTAAAAAACTGTCGCACCTGTTCGCGCGATGGATTGAACATAAGACATCCCGTGGCTTACCACCACATTGTTCGATGAAAATGACCATTTTAAAGCCTCTTTGACGTCAGGGCAGTTCGCAGTATGCTTTAAGGTCGGATACAGACCACGATTTAGGATAAACTACTCTTATATAAGACTACGCATTTTCGTTTGGCACTTATCCGATTCTTACTCCTTATAGAGCACAACTGGAGCATTCATGTCCTACCAGCACATCAAGGTACCCGCAGCGGGCCAAAAAATTACGGTCAATGCCGATTTTTCGCTCAACGTCCCCGACGAGCCCATTCTTCCTTTCATCGAAGGCGATGGCACCGGGGCCGACATCACGCCTGTCATGCTCAAAGTCGTTGACGCTGCAGTTGCCAAGGCCTACGGTGGCAAGCGCAAGATCCACTGGATGGAAGTCTACGCGGGTGAAAAATCCACCAAAATCTACGGCCCCGACGTCTGGTTGCCTGAAGAAACGCTGGAAGCTGTCAAGGATTACGTCGTTTCGATCAAAGGTCCTCTCACGACGCCGGTCGGCGGCGGTATCCGCTCGCTGAACGTGGCATTACGCCAGCAACTCGACCTGTATGTCTGCCTGCGGCCTATCCAGTATTTCAAGGGCGTTCCGTCGCCCGTGAAAGAGCCTGAGAAAACCAATATGGTGATCTTCCGTGAAAACTCGGAAGACATCTATGCAGGCGTCGAATTCGAAGCGGAAAGCGCCAACGCCAAGAAGCTGATCGCGTTCCTGCAAAATGAACTGGGCGTCACCAAGATTCGTTTCCCCGAAACCTCAGGTATCGGCATCAAGCCTGTATCGCGTGAAGGCACGCAGCGCCTGGTGCGCAAGGCCATCCAGTACGCCATCGACAATGACAAGGCATCGGTCACGTTGGTGCATAAGGGCAACATCATGAAGTTCACCGAAGGTGGCTTCCGCGACTGGGGCTATGAGCTTGCTCAAAAGGAATTCGGCGCGCAACTCATCGACGGCGGTCCATGGTGCAAATTCAAGAATCCCAAGACCGGTCGCGAGATTACGGTCAAGGACGTCATTGCCGACGCCTTCCTGCAGCAGATCCTGTTGCGTCCTGCCGAATACGACGTCATCGCCACGCTGAATCTTAACGGCGACTATGTCTCCGACGCGCTTGCCGCACAGGTCGGCGGTATCGGTATCGCTCCCGGAGCCAACTTGTCCGATTCCATCGCCATGTTCGAAGCCACGCATGGCACAGCGCCTAAATATGCGGGTAAAGATTACGTCAATCCGGGTTCCGAGATCCTCTCCGCCGAAATGATGCTGCGCCACATGGGCTGGACAGAAGCCGCCGACTTGATCATTTCCAGCATGGAAAAATCCATCCTGTCCAAGAAAGTGACCTACGATTTTGCGCGCTTGCTTGAAGGCGCCACACAGGTTTCGTGCTCCGGTTTCGGCCAGGTCATGATCGAAAATATGTAGTCAGTTTTGAACTGATCCATCGAAATCTGAAAGAGCCCTGTTTACACAGATAAGCAGGGCTCTTGCTTGTGTAGCGCTACCATCTATCGTACTGCCCAATAGAGTGACGTTGCGGTTTTAATGTTCCTCTGGCACGTTCAGGCGCCACCAAAATATATCGCGACTATGCCTGACACAGCAGAATAGGAAGAACGCCCGTAGCTTGCCTCGTGGTAATGGCAAAATGATGCCCTTGGACTTTTTTGTCCATTCCTGATGTCAGCGCGGAAGGTCGCCGACGAGTCACAGAGCTTTACATGAGCGATACACCGTTCCGCTGGAACAAAATAATCATCCCGGCTTTCGGGCCGTCGGTGCTGTTCGGTATTGCCAACGGAGCAATCCTGCCCGTGATAGCGCTGAGCGCCATCGACATCGGCGCCTCGCCGTCCACGGCGGGTTTCATTGCCGCCCTGGTCGGCCTAGGGTCCCTGGCAGGCAACATTCCCGCAGCGATGATCACTTCCAGACATGGTGAACGGCGCTCGCTGATCGGCGCGGCGGTGTTGAGCGTGCTGGCGCTCACGTTGTGCGCAGTGGCTCGTCATCCGGTATTGCTGGCGCTTGGTGTGCTGCTTATGGGACTTGCAACAGCCGTGTTCTACTTGGCCAGGCAAACCTATCTGATGGACGCGGTCCCGGTGCATATGCGTGCGCGTGCATTCTCGACACTGGGTGGAACACAACGTATTGGCATGTTCATAGGTCCGTTTGCAGCCGCGGCCCTGATGCATATGGTAGGTTTGGCGGGAGCGTACTACGTGGCAATTGCAGCGCTTGTGGCCGCCGGCGCCTTATCCTTTGCTTTGCCCGAGCTGCAGCTGCGCGACAACATAGGCGTCGTTGCGCCGCCTACGTCACGCATGAGTGGTATTGCCTCGACGCACAGGCATGTGTTTCTCACACTGGGCTTCGGGATACTGTTGATCAGCGCAATGCGTGCGTCGCGTCAGGTCGCCATACCCCTGTGGGCAGACGCCATCGGTTTGACGCCTGCGATGACCGCCGTGGTCTTCGGTCTGGTGTCGTCCATCGATATGCTGGTGTTTTATCCCGCCGGCAAAATTATGGATCAGTATGGCCGTCTCTGGGTGGCGTTACCCTGTTCGCTCATTCTGGCGGCTTCCCTGTTTGCCTTACCGCTCACGGGCGCTTTGCTCAGCTTTTCTCTCGTGTGCATGCTGATGGGGCTGGGTAATGGCATTGGGTCGGGTATCGTCATGACCCTGGGTGCTGATGCGTCGCCGTCGGTGGGAAGGACCCAGTTTCTGGGGCTGTGGCGGCTGATCGCCGACATTGGAACCAGTGCGGGTCCTATTCTTTTGTCTAGTCTGACCGCGCTGATATCGCTGAGCGCGGGCATTGCCGCCACCGGTGCATTTGGCCTGGTCGCGGCCGTCATCTTCTGGCATCAGTTGCCACGGCATGGCGGGCCAAGGCGTGATATATGAAGGCACTGCACAGCGAGGCAGTGTGCAATGCTGGCGCCTGTTAACGCGATTAACAAATCTCTCCGCTGCATTAACTCGATCCGCTCATCGGGTTCACGACCGCTCCGTACACTTTGGATTAGGCAGTTTCTGAAGTAAACGACTTTAGGCGAGAGTGCAACATGCAAGTCAGTAGAAGAACATTCCTCAAGACCACGGTGGCATCCACGGTAGCCGCCAACGGACTCACATGGTTCGGCGCAAATGCGGTATTTGCGGCCGACACGGTGACCATACCTAGTGCCAGTCATTGGGGACCTTTCAAGGCTGTCGTGCAGAACGGTGTGCTGATCGGTGTCCAGGCTCTGCCCGACCTGGACGCCATGCCCACGAAAATGCTTACCGAGGGGCTGCTCGGTCGCGTCTATCACAAGACCCGGGTTCAGTACCCAATGATCCGCAAGTCGTATCTGGCCGACCCCACCGGTGATACGAAACCGCATCTGCGGGGCAAGGAGCCCTTCGTCCGGGTGAGTTGGGAGGAAGCACTGGCCATCACAGCCAATGCGATCCTTACCACGGCTGAAAAGCACGGGAATCAGTCATTGTTCAGTGCTTCGTACGGTGGTTGGTCGCATGCGGGACTTCTGCGACCACAGGTTCTTCAGGGCCGGTTGTTCAACCTGATAGGAGGCCATTCCGTCACCACGGGCGATTATTCAGCCGGCGCGTCGCAGATCAGCTTGCCGCACATCATCGGCGATATGGAAGTGTATTCGCCGCAGACCGCGTGGGAAGTCATTGCCGACAAGACCGAAGTCATGGTCTGGGTCGGTTGCGATCCCTGGAAGAATAATCGCGTCGAGTTCACGGTGGCCGATCACCAGATGTACCCTCGCTGGAAGAAGATCAAGGAAAGGGGCGTCAAGTTCATTTCCATCAACCCTCAATACACACCCACCGACGTTGCCATGGGCTCGGACTGGGTGAAAATCGTGCCCAATACGGATACTGCCTTGTTCCTTGCCATGTCCTGGTACATATATACCAACGGCAAGCACGACCAGGCGTATCTGGATAAATACACCGTCGGACTGGACAAATTCCTGCCCTATTTGTTGGGCAAGGACGCCGACGGGACACCTCCCAAGACACCCGAATGGGCCGCAGCAATCACCGGTATTCCCGCGGCAAAAATCGTCGAGTTGGCAGAGCTGTTCGCCGCCAAGCGGACGCAGTTTGCCATTGGCTGGTCGTTACAGCGCGCTCATCATGGCGAGATGCCTCATTGGGCAGCCATCAATCTGGCCGCGATGCTGGGCAAAATCGGGAAGCCGGGTGAAGGCATCGGTTTCAGCTGGCACTATGGTGGCGGCGGAATGCCGCAATCGACCAAGGTGATGCCTATCGGCATTCCTCAAGGGCGTAATCCGTTGACTTCGCGCTGCCCTGCATCGCGCATCAGCGAGATGTTGCTGAATCCGGGCAAGAAGTACACGCGTGATGGTACTGAAGACACCTTTCCGGATGTCAAGCTCGTTTATACCTCCGGAAATAATGTGATGTCGCACCAGCAGGACACGAATGAGTTGTTGCGTGCATTAAACCAGCAGGTCCAGACGTTCATCTGCCAGGATCCATGGTGGTGCGCCTCGTCGCGTTTCGCCGATATCGTATTGCCGGCTACGTCGGCGCTTGAACGCGATGATATGAGTTCCGGCGGTACCTATGGCAACGATAAGATCTATGCCATGCGGCAGGTGATCGAGCCTTATGGTGAGAGTCTGGATGATTTTGAGATCTTCAAGCGTCTCGGCGATCTGATGGGCGTAGGCTTTCAATTCACTGAAGGCCTGACCGTTAAGCAAATCCTTCAAAATGCCTATGCGCATGCCAACCCGGGTATTCCTTTTGATGAGTTCTGGGAGAAAGGGCACGTTAAGTTGGACGTACCCGAACCGATGCATCAATGGGTGCGCCATGGCGATTTCTATACTGATCCGGTTAACAAGCCGCTGCATACCGCGTCGGGCAAGATCGAACTGTATTGCGACGTCATCGCCAAAGCCAAGGTTGCTGATTGCCCGCCGATCCCTAAGTTCCTGGAGCCCATCGAATATTTGGGTAATGCCAAGCCCGGCCAGGTGCATGTGGTCAGTCCGCATCCATTCAATCGCCTGCATTCGCAAATGGCCAATACCGACCTTCGCAATGAGCAGCACATCCAGGGACGCCAGCATGTGCTGGTGAGCCTTGAAGATGCGAAGGCCAATGGCATCAAGGATGGCGACCTGGTGGAGCTCTTCAACGAACGCGGTGCCGTGATTGCGGGCGCACGCGTGACTGAACAGATCATGAAGGGTGTCGTCAGTCTGGAAGAAGGCGGATGGGTGCAATTCGACTCGAAAGGCCGATGCAACAGTGGATCGATCAATGTCATCACGACCAGTGTTCCGGCTAGCGGGCTGAGTCAGGCGACAAGCGCCAATACCTGCGTGGCCAGCCTCAAAAAATGTATTGATCCCGAATCCGAAAATCGGGCATTCGAACCCCCTGCCATCGAACAGAACAAGGGCATCGCGCTGGATATCGCTTCAATGAACCTCGCTACCCGCGCACAAAACCTGAAAGGGGCGACTCTCGGGTCCATGTCGCCGGGCGAAAAGTTGTTTTATGGACGGTGTACCTTGTGTCACGTGGCGCGAGAGCCCGGCGACTATACAATGAGTCAATGGATGGGCATCACGCAGAGCATGTTCCCGCGTGCCGGCCTGGACGACGGCGAACGCAAGCTGGTACTGGAGTTCTTGGCCAAGAACGCAAAGGACGCAGTGACCAAGTAAAAGGCCGGCTACTTGTTGTTCTTTAAGACCCGGTACCCAACCCGGGCTTTTTATTGCTCAACGGAGGGAGATCACTATTCCGAAGCTGTACTGGATAACCATGCTGGTCTTGGCAATTGTCATTCCGATGTGGATGTATTACACGTTTCATCTCGTTTGCCGATTCAGACGAATCGAGGAGAAAGCGCAGGCGGGAAACGTGTTCATGGCATCTCTCAGCCATGAACTTCGGACGCCGCTCAGCGGAGTAAGTGGCGCTGTGCAATTGTTACAGGATACCAAGCTGGATGAGCGTCAGCGCGAGTACGCGCGGATGATCTCCTACGCGAACACGACGCTATTGGAAGTCCTGGACGATATGTTGAATTATTCGCGGATCGAATCGGGGAAGTACGAGGCTCAGATCGTCCCGTTCGACGTGCATGCCGTCATCGATGACATGCTTTCATTGCAGACGATACAGGCGCAGAAGCGAGGCATCGCACTGATCCGCGATATCGATCGGGATGTCCCTGTCGTCATCATGGGCGACCGACGCAAACTCAATCAGGTTTTGCTTAACATTATCGGCAATGCCATCAAGTTCACCGATGAAGGGTCAGTCACGATCGCGGTGACGGCCCACCCATCGCGCGCCCAGCGGGTGATGCTGCATTTTTCAATTACCGATACCGGAATTGGTGTTCCTTCGGAACAGTGCGCCGAGGTGTTCAAGCCCTTCGTGCAGGTGGAACATCTGGTTCACGGCCGCCGGGGGGGGACAGGCCTGGGTCTTGCGATCTGCCGGCGCCTGATTGACGGAATGGGCGGCGATATCCGCCTGGACAGCAAGTTGAACGAAGGAAGCCGCATCCGCTTTCACCTTGAGTTCGATAGTGCGGCCAGCATGCCGGCGACAGCATCGCGGTCTATTGCCCGTTCGACTGCCAGTGATGCGGGTTCGTTGACAGTCTTGCTGGTGGAAGATGACGAAATCAACCGTCTTGTTTGTACCCGCTATCTTGCATCGAATGGCCATCATCCACTTGTGGCCGGCGATGGTCGCCAAGTTTTGCACATTCTGCAGTCAAGAGACCGGGTGGACGCCATCTTGATGGATATGAACCTGCCAGGCACTTCCGGCATAGACTTGGCTATGCAGATTCGCGAGATGCAAGGGGGAATGTGGAAGCAGGTGCCCGTGATCGTCATGTCGGCCGACCTGTCGGGCAATGTCATGGAGCGCTCCTTGCTGGCTGGAATGTCTGCGTTCCTGCGTAAGCCATTCACCTCGTTGCAATTGAATGAGACCTTGCGAACAGTGACGGCGGGGCGCAATAACGTGACCATCGTGCCCGCGGATCACGCAACGTCTTCTTTCGGCGCTGCCAAGGCCCCAAGTCTGCTCGACGCCGCCTGGGTAGAAACCGAGATCGGGGAGCTCGGCGTAGCCATGATGCTGGAATTGTTGAACATATTCCGCGCCGGGGTGGCTACCGACCTTGGTGCCATTGATGCTGCCGTACTGCGCAAGGATTGGATTTCCGTCGCGGGCGATGCCCATCGGTTGCGCAGCGCAGCCGGCAACCTGGGCATGACATTCGTCGTTGATGCCGCACGTCAGCTTGAAATAGCGACGAACGGACCCATCGTAAACGAGCCTGTGATGGACCATCTTATTTCGGAACTTGCACGGCTGTGCCACGCAAGCTGTGATGAACTCAGGTCAAGCCTCTTGGCGGCCCACCATAACGTACCCCTCGCTACGGATGGTGATGATTAGCCGAGGTTTTTGAGGGTCGTCCCGTAATTTTTTCCTCAGTCTTGATATCAGTACGTCTATCGTGCGGTCGGACGCGTCCCACGGTCGCTGGCTTATCGCCTGCGTGAGTGTGCTCCTGCTAACCACCATGCCCGGCCGTTGCCCCAGGGCTATCAGTAAATCCATTTCGCCGCGCGATAGCGTGAGTTCGCCTCCGTTGTCGTCCTTGAGTCGGCGGCAAGCGAGATCCAGCGTCCAGCCACCGAAGTAGCGAAGTTCCTGCTGCACTTCAATTAATTGACGCGGACGTAGTCGATGGGTTTGTCTCAGGACGATCTTTACGCGCGCCAGCAGCTCGCGGGAATTGAACGGTTTCGTCACATAATCATTGGCGCCCGACTCCAGCCCTACGATCTTGTCGATATCGTCGTCACGTCCGCTTACCAGGATTATTCCCAAATAGTCATCGTGAGCACGTAACTCGCGGGCAAGCTCGAGACCATCTTTGCCTGGCAGTCCTACGTCCAGCAATATCAAGGCAACTTTCGCGTGCTGCATGCAGTGCCACATCTCAGGGCCGCTGCCGGCGATCAATACGAGGTAGCCTTGACGCTCAAAGTAGGCTTTATGCCGCGCACACGTTACTGGATCATCATCGACGACCAGTATGGTAAGCGTTTCAGAAGGCAGCTGATTCATGACGCGATGCACCATAATGGCGAATCACGCCCTGGCTTAGATAAAATCCGCATTAACTTAGTGCATTCCCTAGGTGTTAGCTTTTGAAAAATCATGCACAATGCGTTCCATGCAGGTGAGGAGACAAAGCCCTGCATGGGCAAGCCGATAAATCGGTACATAAGAAAGTTGCAGGTCCCATAAAAAATATAAAAGTACAAAGGTCGACAATACAATTGTCGGCCTTTGTCATTCCCGAAGCATTTTCTGCCGGCTGGCCTGTCTTAATGCATGGTCGATTTTGAAAAAATGTTCAAGACCAGTACGCCTGCGATGATAAGGCCTATGCCGATTAAAGCGGCAGCGTCGAGCGTCTGTTTGAACATGACATACCCGATCATCGAAATGGCCACGATGCCGGCTCCCGACCAAATTGCATACGCGACCCCCACGGGAATGACACGCAAGGTCAACGCCAGAAAGTAAAACGACACCAGGTATCCCACTGTCGTGATCATCGCCGGATACAGTCGTGTGAACCCGTCCGATGCTTTAAGCGCGGTAGTGGCGATGATTTCCGCGCTGATTGCAATAGCAAGATAAAGCCAGCTCATATCGTGTTCCAGTGATTCATCAGGACACGGCCTGTTGTGTGTCGCGCAATAAAACCTGTACTGCGCCCGACCCGCCATCCTGCTCGGAACATTCCACATAGGCCAGAACATCGGTCATTTGGCTGAGCCAGCGCCTGACCGTGACCCTGAGGACGGGCTCGCCATCTTTTGAGCCATAGCCTTTGCCATGCACGATGCGCACGCATCTTATATTGTGTTCCAGGCACGATAGGAGAAACCGGTCCAGCCTTTCGTGGGCTTCGGCGATCGTATTGCCATGAAGATCCAGGCTGGCGTTGATCACCCACTTTCCGCGCTTCAGCCCATTGATCAGATCCGGCCCGCAGCCGCGTCGAAGAAAACAGGTATCGCCCTGGTCGATTCCGGCGGGGCTGTAGTGGTCGGACTCACGAGGTAGCTTAACTGGATCGTCACCGATAGCCCGCTGTCGACGCTCGCGCAGCATCGCTTTCGAAGCCCGAGCAACCGGTGGCAGGATGGCGCGACGGGTATCTTTTATTGCCTTTACGTTTTTTACCGCACGCCGAAACAACGCGATGTCTTGCTCATCCTGTACAGCAGCCGACGCTATTGAGTCGGCACTATTTTTCCCGTGTGCAGGAGTTTCGCCGCGAGGCGGCGTTACGGCACGATCCGTTTCATCTCTGCTTGCGTTGGCAGCGGCATGATCAGCCGCCGCCTGGGCCTCTTTGCGCAGGCGCTTAAGGTCGGCAAGCGTTTGCGTAGCCGCGCCCTTGCGCCCGGGCTTACTCGCCCGCATTCTCCAGCCATCGTTGTGCGTCCAGCGCGGCCATGCAGCCTGTGCCGGCGCTGGTGATGGCCTGGCGGTAAACATGGTCCTGTACGTCGCCAGCGGCAAACACGCCGGGTATGGACGTCATGGTGGCCATTCCGTCCAGGCCGCCTTTGGTTATGATGTAGCCGTTCTTCATGTCGAGCTGGCCTTCGAACAGACCTGTGTTCGGCTTGTGCCCGATCGCGATAAACACACCTGTTACGTCGAGATCTTCAGTTGCGTTGGTTTGATTATTGCGCAGCCTCGCGCCGGTTACGCCGGATTGATCCCCGAGAACCTCCTGGAGTTCGTAGAAGAGCTTGAGCTTAATGTTACCGTTGGCAACTTTATCCATCAGTCTGTCGAGGATTATTGGCTCGGAACGGAACTTGTCGCGACGGTGCACCAACGTGACGGTGCGGCAGATATTCGACAGATAAAGGGCTTCTTCCACCGCGGTGTTTCCGCCGCCCACGACGATAACGTCCTGGTTCTTATAGAAAAAACCGTCGCAAGTGGCGCAGCCGGATACGCCTCGGCCCATGAAGCTTTGCTCGGTCGGCAAGCCCAGGTACTGGGCCGACGCGCCCGTGGCAATGATCAGGGAGTCGCAGGTATACTGCGCCCCGGTATCGCCCGTAAGCGTGAAAGGACGCTTTGAGAGATCGACGCTGGCGATATGATCGAATACCATCTCGGTGTTGAAACGTTCTGCATGTGCCTGAAAGCGCTGCATCAAGTCGGGACCCTGTACTCCCTGCACATCGGCTGGCCAGTTGTCCACGTCGGTGGTTGTCATGAGCTGACCCCCTTGTTCCAATCCGGTAATGAGCACCGGTTTCAGATTGGCGCGAGCCGCATAGACGGCGGCGCTGTAGCCGGCTGGTCCCGAACCCAGGATAAGAACTTTGGCGTGTTTGAGAGTTGTCATTACAGAAGATCCGAAATACATGAACAGCCAATTATAATGAGTCTATGGCTAGATTACCTGCTACCTCTCCCCGGTCTTCGCGCAACGTGCGTAATGGTCCTTCGCCCTTGCAGTCTCGGCTGTCGGGACTACTGCGTGAAGCGCGCTGGATTTTCTTCGCCGCCCTGGCGGCATGGCTAGGCCTGGTGCTTGCCAGCTGGGATCCTACCGATCCCGCGTGGTCTCACTCCGTGCACTCCACCCACACGCTGAACCGTGGCGGGACGTTGGGTGCATATATCTCCGATTTCCTGCTTTTCCTGTTCGGCTATTCTGCATGGCTTCTGGTGGTGCTGCTCGCACAACGCGTTGCCATCGGTTTTTACCGCCTCACCAGCATCCTGCTGCCCAAGCCACAGGTTGAGAGCCTGCCGCGCGTTCATTGGGAGGTCGGCATTGGTTTTTTCCTATTGTTTGTCGGCATGATGGGCATAGAAGCGCTACAGTTGAAGCAGTTTGGCGCCAAATTGCCAGCGGGCGCTGGCGGCCAACTGGGACAACTGCTGTCCGACCTGATGTCCATGTCGCTTGGCACGACGGGTTGTACCTTGCTATTGCTGGCATTTGTAGCAGTAGGCGCCAGCCTGTTCTTTGGTTTTTCCTGGCTGTACCTTTCAGAGAGAGTGGGTTCCGCCATTGAAAAGGCTGTCCGGCGTGTACTCGAGCTGAAAGCGGCTCGCGAGGATCGTCGCCTGGGTGAAGCCAACAAGGCAGTACGCGACGAGACTGTGGTTGCCAAGCATGAGCAGCTGGTGCACGAAGTACCGGTTCGTATCGAGCCGGCCATTACTTCCGTGCCGAAGTCGCCGCGGGCCGAAAAAGAAAAGCAAAAGACCTTGTTCACCGCACCGCTTGAAACGCAAGGTGCTGGTTCTCTACCGGCCTTGGGGCTTCTCGACATGCCGGTCGAGCAGCCTGAAACCGTGTCGCCCGAAACGATAGAATTCACCTCCAGGCTGATCGAGAAGAAGCTTTCTGACTTCGGAGTCAAGGCTGTGGTCGTGTCGGCTCAGGCAGGGCCGGTCATCACCCGTTACGAGATAGAGCCGGCCACGGGAGTGAAGGGCAGCCAGATAGTCAACCTGGCCAAGGATCTGGCCCGTGCCTTGAGCCTGGTCAGCATCCGTGTGGTCGAAACGATCCCGGGCAAGAACTTGATGGGTCTCGAACTTCCCAATGCCAAGCGCCAAATGGTCAAGCTGTCTGAAATAATCGGCTCTCAGACTTATCACGCTGGGGCATCCATGCTTACCATGGCGCTGGGTAAAGACATCGCTGGCAA
Source organism: Pollutimonas nitritireducens (assembly GCF_002849615.1). Lineage (GTDB taxonomy): Bacteria > Pseudomonadota > Gammaproteobacteria > Burkholderiales > Burkholderiaceae_B > Pollutimonas > Pollutimonas nitritireducens. The sequence continues at coordinate 38,078 of NZ_PDNV01000009.1, read as the reverse complement.
CCCCGTCGTGGCCGACCTGGCCAAAATGCCTCATCTGTTGGTAGCAGGCACCACTGGTTCCGGTAAGTCGGTGGGAATCAATGCGATGATTCTTTCTCTCTTATACAAGGCCGACGCGAGCCAGGTGCGCCTTATTCTTATCGATCCGAAGATGCTGGAAATGAGCGTCTACGAGGGGATCCCGCATCTGCTCGCACCCGTCGTCACCGATATGCGTCATGCCGCCAACGCCTTGAACTGGTGCGTAGGGGAAATGGAAAAACGCTATCGCCTCATGAGCAAGATGGGCGTACGTAATTTGGCTGGCTACAACAGCAAGATAACTGAAGCCATAAAGCGCGAAGAGCCCATTCCGAATCCTTTTTCACTAACGCCCGATGCTCCCGAGCCATTAAGTACTTTGCCCATGATCGTCGTCGTCATCGACGAGCTCGCCGATCTCATGATGGTTGTCGGCAAAAAGATCGAAGAACTTATCGCCCGCCTTGCCCAGAAGGCGCGCGCGGCGGGCATCCATCTTATATTGGCCACACAGCGCCCAAGTGTGGACGTTATCACTGGCTTGATCAAGGCGAATATTCCAACGCGGATTGCGTTTCAGGTGTCGTCGAAGATCGACTCCCGCACTATTCTCGATCAAATGGGCGCGGAAGCCTTGCTGGGGCAGGGCGATATGCTTTATCTCCCTCCGGGTTCGGGCTTTCCTGCGCGGGTGCACGGTGCATTCGTTCATGACGACGAAGTGCACCGCGTGGTAGAGTCACTCAAGCAACAGGGAGAGCCTAACTATATTGAGGGACTGCTCGAAGGCACGCTGGAAGGCGAAACAGGGGATGGCGTGGGCAGCGTGACAGGTTTTGCCGATGCCGAATCCGACCCGCTTTACGATCAGGCGGTCGAAGTGATACTCAAGAACCGACGTGCATCGATCTCATCTGTTCAGCGCCATTTGCGTATTGGTTATAACAGGGCGGCCCGGTTGCTCGAGCAAATGGAGCAGTCCGGTCTGGTTTCCGCCATGCAGTCCAATGGCAATCGTGAAATTCTGGTTCCTGCAGGAAATGTCTCCAATGAAGAATAATCAGAATCCCGTCCGGCATGGAACAGCGCTACGGCAAGCGGCGGGCCATTTCGCACGCTTGCGCCTTGCGGCCGGCGCTGCGATGTTGGCCACGGCACCGTTGTTGGCCTGCGCGGCTGAGGCGCCTGCTCAGTTGCGTGACTTTGCCACCAAGGTGCAGTCCGGCACCGGCCAGTTCACGCAGCAAACGATGGACAGCAAGGGTGGCGGCAAGCGGCCGCAATCCGGAGAGTTCGCCTTCAAACGCCCAGGACAGTTCAAGTGGGCTGTGAAAAAGCCCTACGAACAATTGATCGTGTCCGATGGCAAACTCGTGTATCAATACGATCCTGACCTCGCCCAGGTGACTCAGCGCAAGGTTGACCAATCCATAGGTGCATCGCCAGCGGCGATACTTTTCGGTTCGGGCTCGCTGGACGAAGCATTTTCAGTTACTGAACTGCCTGGCAAGGACGGGCTCGATTGGTTACGGGCCACACCTCGCAGCGCGGACGCTGGATTTACGCATGTCGACATAGGCCTGAAGGACAGTCTACCGGTGCGTCTGGAATTGCTGGATGCCTTTGGCCAGACTACCCATATCGAACTCTCCAATATCAAGGCCAATCCCAAATTGGCATCCGGCGAATTCCAGTTTGTTGCGCCCGTCGGCGTGGATGTAGTGAAGATGCGGTAAGCATGGGCGCTCGATGAACTCCCACGATTTATTCACATCTTCGATCAATGCTTCCGCCTATGCGCCACTGGCCGAGCGCATGCGACCCCGCACACTGGACGAAGTGGTGGGGCAATCCCACTTGCTGGGTCCGGGCAAGCCCTTGCGGGTCGCTTTCCAGTCGGGACGACCTCATTCCATGATCTTCTGGGGGCCGCCAGGAGTCGGCAAAACGACTCTCGCGCGGTTGATGGCAGATGGCTTCGAAGCTCAGTTCCTTTCGATGTCCGCGGTTTTGGGTGGCGTCAAAGATATACGGGAGGCTGTGGTCGCGGCCCAGGTAGCCCAGGGACAGGGACGACGCACCATTTTGTTCGTCGATGAGGTTCATCGGTTCAACAAGGCCCAACAAGATGCCTTCCTGCCTTATGTCGAAAGCGGCCTGTTCACCTTCATAGGCGCCACCACCGAGAACCCGTCTTTTGAAGTCAATTCGGCGCTGCTTTCGCGCGCGCGGGTGTACGTGTTGCAGTCTCTGTCAGTCGATGAATTGATGGAACTCATCGACCGTGCCATCGTACTACTCAATCGGGATGCGGCTTCCGATGCCGTATTGAACTTCGATCCCGCGGCGCGCGACCAGCTTGCACGGTGGGCCGACGGCGATGCACGGCGGGTCATCAATGCCATGGAAGTCGTGGCGGAATCGGCGCATGGCGCCGGCCGCACCGTTGTCGATGCCGCCTGGCTTGAAACATCCTTGTCGCAAGATCTGCGTCGCTTCGATAAAGGCGGAGATGCCTTCTATGATCAGATCAGCGCCTTGCACAAATCGGTGCGGGGCTCCGACCCGGACGCTACCCTGTACTGGTTCGCTCGCATGATAGACGGCGGCGCCGATCCGCGCTACCTGGCGCGCCGCATCGTGCGCATGGCAGTGGAGGACATAGGCTTGGCCGATCCCAGGGCGACCGAGCTTGCCTTGAATGGTGCAGATATTTACGAGCGACTCGGTTCGCCCGAGGGCGAGCTCGCCTTGGCACAAGCCTTGGTGTACATGGCATGTGCCGCCAAATCGAACGCTGTCTACAATGCCTATAATGCGGCGCGCCGATATGTTCAGGACAACGGCAGCGCCCCAGTGCCCGTGCACCTGCGCAATGCGCCCACGAAATTGATGAAAGAACTTGGTCATGGCAAGGCTTATCGCTACGCACATGACGAGCCTCATGGCTACGCGGCGGGCGAAAATTATTTTCCCGACGGTGTGCGCGCAAAGTTCTACAAGCCGACCGACCGAGGCCTGGAAGGTAAAATCTCCGAAAAACTGGCTTTCCTGCGCGACCTCGATAAGCGTCATGGCAAGGAGTAACTGCCGCACGGGCGGAACCGTACAGGGCAGGTAAAATCGCTGGCGGTTCCCTTGCCGCTATTATCCATTCCTTTAATCCACATTTGGTTCATTATGTTAGACCCCAATCAGTTGCGTAAAGATCTGCCTTCCGTTGTGAAGGCCCTGGGCATCCGCGGCGTCTCGTTCGACATTGAACGGTTCGGCCAGCTTGAAGCCCGCCGCAAATCGCTCCAAGTCGAGACCGAGGCTTTGCAGGCCCGCCGCAACGCCGTGTCCAAACTGATTGGGCAGCTCAAGTCCAGGGGTGAGGATGCCAGCAAGGAAATGGCGGAATCCCAGGAGATCCCGGTCCGCCTCAAGCAGCTCGAACTGGATCTTTCATCCGTACAGGGCGAACTCGGCGAATGGCTGATGACGCTGCCCAACCTGCCTCACGACAGCGTGCCTCAAGGGGCATCCAGCGACGACAATATCGAGATGCGTCGGTGGCTTCCTAGTCATGTACAGGCCGATGCCAACGGCAATCCCCAGCCTTTTTCGTTCGAACCTAAAGACCATGTCAGTCTGGGCGAACCCCTCGGGCTGGACTTTGAAACGGCCCGCAAGCTTTCCGGTGCGCGGTTCATGATGCTGCGTGGACCCATGGCGCGCCTGCATCGCGGCTTGGCGCAATTTATGCTCGATCTGCAAACTACCGAACATGGTTACGAAGAATGCTATACGCCGTACATTGTCAACAGCTCCACACTCTTTGGAACGGGTCAGTTACCCAAGTTCAAGGACGACATGTTTTGGGTGACCAAAGGTGGACAGGACGCTGAACCGAATCTCGATGATCAGGGCAATGTCATTGCCAGCGAAGATCTCTATCTGATTTCCACCTCCGAAATCACGCTGGCAGGATCGTTCCGGGATACGATCATCCCGGCTCAGGATCTCCCTGTGAAACTGACCGCGCATACGCCGTGCTTTCGATCGGAAGCCGGCAGTGGCGGGCGCGATACGCGAGGAATGATACGGCAACACCAGTTCGACAAGGTGGAAATGGTACAGGTCGTACACCCGGAAAGCTCTTATGACGCACTCGAGGAAATGGTGGGGCATGCCGAGGCCGTACTCCAGCGTCTTGGGGTGCCATATCGTGTGGTGTTGCTTTGTGGTGGCGACATGGGCTTCGGCGCGACAAAGACCTACGATCTTGAAGTATGGTTGCCTGCCCAGAATACCTGGCGGGAGATATCCTCCGTCTCGAATTGCGAAGCGTTCCAGGCACGCCGGATGCAGGCCCGATATCGCGCTGACAAAGGTAAGCCGGAATACCTGCACACATTGAACGGCTCAGGCCTGGCTGTTGGTCGCGCACTTGTCGCAGTGCTTGAAAATTACCAGCAGCAGGACGGTAGTGTGATTATCCCCGAGGTTTTGCGTCCATATATGGGTGGAGCAACCAGCCTTACGTGCTGAGCCCGGAATACTGCCTGACGAACGAAAAGCTGCAATTGCAGCTTTTCGTTCGTCAGGGATGCGCTTCAGTCATCCCGATGCCCACGTCTGCTATGGTGCTTGCCATGATGTTTGTTATGGTGCTTCCTGTAATGTCGGCCATCACGATAGTCTTCGCGGTAATAGCGCGGGCCATAAACCGTTACTGGCCTGTGGTAGCGGCGCTCCGGTACCACTATCACGCGGGGCCGCTCTACATATCTTACCGGTGGATAATAATAGTCAGGTTCGCTATAGATGACCCCTGGCACTCCAATGGAGATATCGACATCGACTCGTGCCATTGCTGCTGATGAACCCAGCATTGCCAAAGTAGCCGCTCCAGCCAATAACAATCGTTTCATGACAGCACCTTATTTTTAGTCTGAGTGCCTCATTGTGTCCGGAATCTCATTTCACAGTTGTTAGCGAAACGACCTAATACGAATCCAAATGCAACCAGCCGCCTTTATAGGCGTGGATTGTTTACGTTTTCATACTTCAAACTTTAAATCAGACGGGGGTCGCACGAAAGGTTGGCAGAGAGTCCTGCATGTCGGATTCGACGCGGCTCGCCGCTGTTTGTTGAAGGTGTATCCAGTCGACCATTGCCTCCTCGGGCTGGTAGCCGTCAACCAGCTCTATGAATAATTGCTGGATACGCGGATAGTTGTCATTTTTTACAGCATTACGAAGATCGGTCAAGACAGGCTTGAGCTGTTCCCATTCCAGCCGCTTTTCGTTTGCACGCATGATCATAGGATGTTCGGTAGCGCTTACGTTGTTGCCGATGAGGAGCTCTTCATATAGTTTTTCTCCTGGACGCAAGCCGATGAACTTGATGTCGACGTCGCCTCCGGGATTGATCGTGCTGCGTACGCTCAGGCCGGACAGGGCAATCATCTTTCTTGCAAGATCGGCGATTTTTACGGGTTCGCCCATATCCAGCACGAACACATCGCCGCCTTGACCCATGGAGCCCGCCTGTATGACCAGCTGCGCAGCTTCCGGTATGGTCATGAAATAGCGCGTCATTTCAGGGTGCGTGACAGTGACGGGACCTCCGTTGCGTATTTGCTGACGAAAGAGGGGGACGACCGATCCTGACGAGCCCAGTACATTGCCGAATCTCACCATCGAATAGCGCGTTCGGTTTTGAATGGCTGGCTTGCCATCCTCGCCGTAAAGCCGTGGATGAGCTTCGCAGGCAAGGGCCTGCAGAATCAGTTCTGCCAGTCGTTTGGTACTCCCCATGATATTGGTGGGGCGTACGGCTTTATCCGTGGATATCAGCACAAAGTTGCTGACACCGGCTCGTAACGCTGCCTGCGCCGAATACAGCGTGCCGAAAACGTTGTTGATGACGCCTTCGGCGATATTGCGTTCCACCATCGGCACATGCTTATAGGCGGCAGCATGATAGACAGTGTTGACATGCCAGATGGACATGACGTCGAAAAGGCGATCCTGATTACGTACGGAACTGAGCACCGGTACGATCCTGATATCGAGCTCCCCGGAATGATGTACGAAAGCTTCCAGCTCGCCCTGTATGCTGTATAAATTGAACTCACTTTGTTCGAACAATATCAGCGTGCTGGGACGGCTCAGGACGATCTGGCGACATAATTCAGCTCCAATGGAACCTCCCGCCCCGGTCACCATGACGACTTGATCCCGTATGCATTGTTCCAGGAGTTCCCGATTTGGCTGTACAGGATCACGTCCCAGCAAATCGGATATATCTACATCGCGCAAGTCCTGGACCTTGACGCGGCCGCTCGCGAGGTCCATGAAGCCGGGGACAGTGCGGACACTGAAAGGATAGGGAGCTAGCAGGTCGACGATTTCTGCGCGCCTCGCACGGGAGGCCGATGGAATGGCCAGCAATACTTCCTGGGCGTAGCGTTCATTGATCAGCGCATTGAGCTGCTGCGGCCCGTAAACCGGCATCCCAGCAATAACGCGGCCAGTCAGATCGGGATCGTCGTCAATGAACCCGACGGCATGACGTTCATTGCCAAGCCGCAAAGCCATCAGCAACTGGTTGCCCGCATCGCCGGCGCCGTAAATGGCCACTCGGATCTTCCCGCTAGGGTTGTTGTCCACCCGGCGAATGGAATCGGGCCGAAATGATGTGAGGGTAAAAGCCTGTCCCCGGAAGTATTGCTTGAGCGTGATGCGCAAACCCGCAATGAACATGAGGCACAGCATCCAATAGATGATGACGATAGAGCGGGGAATCAGTGCGACCGGCTCAGGGTAGAAAAAAATGAAGATGGCCAGCAAGGCTGAGGAGATACTTACCGCCATGGCGACTGTCGCCAGGGCTTGATAGCCAACGTAGCGCAGGACAGCACGATATAGGCCGAATCGTGCCAGTACCAGCACAGTAAGTACTGGAGCGGCAACGAAGAGCCACGCATGTCCTCCAAAAGGTCGGACAGCGTCCATATCGTCCAGACGCAAATAGAATGCAAGCCATAAGGCGAGCCAGATAAGCAACGTGTCCGCAGCGATTTGAAGGGCGCGTTTTTGAATGCGCGACAGGGCTAGTAGTCGTCCCCGGAACGAATTGCGCCTGGATGATGCACGCAGACCTTCCGCGGGGTCGCGGCCAGTAACAATGTAGCTCATCCCTCCCTTCTCCTTGTCTTGCCGGTCTGGATGACCGGTCTTGTCCGGCTTCTGAACTAGCGATTTGAAACTTCTTTTTTCATATGCCAATAATAAGTAGTCCGCCGACTCCCAGACATACGTCAGACGGGGTAAGAAATTCAGCAGTCACTGGTGTTCGGACGGCCGCATGGGGTAGTGCAAAGACCGGATGTGCGCACATATTGTTCCTCTCTATGATGCATTCAATAACGTCTGTATCAATTACTTAACGGACGACTACGGGGCTCTGGCTGCGAAGCCAGGGATGCCATGCGCAGAGTGGGGAGGAGGATGTATGAGGGTGACGGTCATCGGCAGCGGCTACGTCGGGCTCGTAACGGGCGCTTGCCTTGCCGACGTCGGAAATGATGTGCTTTGTCTTGATGTCGATCCCGTGAAAATCGCCTTGCTGGAGGCAGGCGGTGTGTGCATTTACGAACCGGGACTCGATGAGATCATAAAAAAGAATGTAGCGGCCGGCAGGCTGAACTTTACGACGGACGTCAGGCGTGCCGTCGAGTTCGGTACTTTGCAGTTGATTGCCGTTGGCACTCCGCCTGACGAAGACGGATCGGCCGATCTCCAGTATGTCCTTGGCGCAGCCAGGAATATTGGCAAGTACATGACCGACTACAAAGTGATTGTCGATAAAAGCACGGTGCCTGTCGGCACCGCCACCAAAGTCGAGGCGGTGATTCGCGCAGAGCTGGACCGCCGGTGCACCGACATTGAGTTCAGCGTCGTATCGAACCCGGAATTCCTGAAAGAGGGTGTGGCGATCGAAGACTTCATGCGTCCCGATCGTATCGTTATTGGTTCGAACGATCCGAATGCGATTCATATCATGCGTACCCTGTACGCGCCGTTCCAGCGCAAGCATGACCGCTTGCTGGTGATGGATGCACGTTCTGCGGAACTGACCAAATACGCGGCAAACGCCATGCTGGCTACACGGATATCGTTCATGAATGAGCTTGCCTTGCTTTCCGAAAAGCTTGGGGCAGATATTGAACAGGTCCGGCAGGGGATAGGCTCGGACACGCGGATAGGCTGGCATTTCCTCTATCCGGGTTGCGGATATGGCGGGTCATGCTTTCCCAAGGATATACAGGCGCTTCTTCGCACAGCGGCCGCCGTGGGAGAGGACTTGAAGGTGCTCGCGGCTGTGGAGCAGGCAAACGAGCAGCAAAAGTCCGTCCTGGTCGAAAAGGTCGTCGCGCGTTTTGGTCCGGACCTCACCGGTCGAATCTTTGCATTGTGGGGACTGGCATTCAAGCCCGATACCGACGATATGCGGGAAGCGCCAAGCAGGGTGGTCATCGGAGCGCTTCTACGATTGGGCGCGAAAGTCGTTGCCTACGATCCGGCGGCCATTCACGAGGCGCGGCGGATTTTCGGTCCCCAGAATAGTCAGTTGTCCTATGCCGAGCACCCCATGGTCGCGCTGGACGGTTCCGACGCCCTGATTATCGTGACGGAATGGAAGGAGTTCCGAAGTCCTGACTTTAATGCAATCAAGGCAAGGCTGAAGCATCCCGTCATTTTCGATGGGCGGAACATTTTCGATCTGCATGATGACGGCCTCAAGGGCATTGAGTACTTCGGCATTGGCCGGGTCTCCCAGGTACATGAACTGACTATCGAGAGGGTGGAATGACTCTGAAATTTGCATTGGTGGGATGCGGCCGGATAGCGAAGCGACACGCCGAACTCTTGGGTAAGAATCAGATCGCCGGCGCTGAACTGGCGGCGGTCTGCGATATTCTTGAAGAGAGGGCGGCCGCCACCGCCGAGCTTTTCAACGTGCCGGGTTTCATCGACATGCACCGCATGATGCGCGAGATCGATATCGACGTAGTCGTAGTGCTGACCGAGAGCGGGCACCATGCGCGCCATGTGAAGGAACTGGCACCCTACGGCAAGCATATTGTCGTAGAAAAGCCGATGGCTCTCACCATGGACGATGCTGACGACATGATCAGGGCTTGCGAGCGGGCCAGGATCAAGTTGTTCGTCGTCAAGCAGAACAGATTCAATGTCCCGGTCATGAAACTGCGCGAGGCGTTGGAGCGCGACCGATTTGGCAAGCTGGTAATGGGAACGGTGCGCGTGCGTTGGTGCCGTCCCCAGTCTTACTACGATCAGGACGCCTGGCGTGGTACATGGGCTTTGGATGGCGGCGTACTTACCAATCAGGCCAGCCATCATGTTGACCTGCTTGAGTGGATGATGGGGGAGGTCGATAGCGTGGTGGCCATGAGTACCACTGCACTTGCGCATATCGAGGCTGAAGATACCGCTGTCGTGATATTGCATTTTCGCAACGGCGCGCTGGGCTGCATAGAAGCGACCACGGCAGTAAGGCCCAAAGATCTGGAGGGCTCCATTTCCATACTTGGGGAGAAAGGCGCAGTGGAGATCGGCGGATTTGCAGTGAACGAAATGAAGGTCTGGAATTTTGTCGAGCCGGAACCGGAAGACGATCAGGTGATGGCGAAGTATTCAGTCAACCCACCGAACGTTTACGGATTCGGCCACCAAGCCTATTACAAACATGTCGTCGACTGCATTGTCAATCAGAAGCGGCACATGGTGGACGGTCTCGAAGGACGCAAGAGTCTGGAACTTATTAATGCAATCTACGAATCGATAGAGACCGGACGGGAAGTAAAACTACATTTTCGTCCCAAGTATTCAAAGCTGGGAGCCGCGTAGTGAATAGCCCGAGCATCAGAAGCATCTCCGTTGCCAATGTCGTGTTCGGCGCAAGGGTGACCCTGGTCGATCCGGTGAATATTTATGACTGCACTTTGGGTGACGACGTGTTTGTCGGCCCTTTCGTCGAAATCCAAAGAGGCGTCAAGATTGGCAACCGCTGCCGCATACAGTCCCATGCCTTTGTTTGTGAACTGGTCGAAATCGGTGAGGACTGTTTTGTTTCACACGGGGCCAAGTTTGTAAATGACCTGTTTCGCCACGGAGGGCCAGCGCGGGGCAACAAGACGCTGTGGATGCCGACGCGCCTGGGCAACAGGGTATCGATAGGCACCAATGCAACCATACTGCCGGTTCAAATCTGCGATGACGTGGTGGTTGGTGCCGGTGCAGTGGTAACACGAGATATTGTCGCGCCTGGCGTTTATGCAGGTAGTCCCGCACGCAAAATAAGAGACATCAATGATCAAATTCCTTGATTTACATTCCCAATACCTGCACATGCAATCCGAGATCGACAAGGCCATTGCAGGAGTCATAAGGGACTCCGCATTCATCGGCGGCGAAGTCGTGGAGACGTTCGAGCGAAGGTTCGCCGCGTATCAGCAGGCCGAACATTGCGTCGGTGTGGGCAATGGCACGGATGCCATCGAAATAGTGCTGGAGGCGATGAACTTCCCGCGTGGCGGCGAAGTCATTGTGCCGGCCAACACCTTTATTGCCACTAGCGAAGCCGTGACGCGCAGCGGTTGCAAAGTAGTGTTTGCCGATGTGGACCCAGTCACTTATACGCTCGATGTGGCCGATGTGCATAGCCGCATCACATCGCGAACGGTTGCCATCATAGCGGTCCATCTGTATGGCCATCCTTGTGACATGGATGGATTGATGGCGCTGGCCCGTGAGTCGGGATTGAAGCTTATCGAGGACTGTGCTCAGGCACATGGGGCCGAATACAAGGGCCGGCGTGTGGGCGCCATCGGGCATGCAGGGACCTTCAGCTTTTACCCGGGGAAAAATCTTGGCGCCTACGGTGATGGTGGCGCCATCACGACCAATGATGAACGTCTGGCACGGCAGTGCCGCATGATTGCCAACCATGGTCGTGTCGACAAGTACGATCATCAATTCGAGGGTCGCAATAGCCGGCTCGATGGCCTGCAGGCAGCGATCCTTACGGTCAAGCTTCGCTATCTCGATGCATGGATAAATCGTCGCAACGAGGTGGCCTCGTTCTATACCACCCAACTCGATGGCATTGATGGCCTCACATTACCCAGGGTTGCCGATGGCTGTCGTCACGCCTTTCACTTGTTCGTCGTGCGTACCGCGTCGCGCGAAGCACTGGCCGCCTTTCTGAAAGAGGGCGGCATACAGACGGGAGTGCATTATCCGATCGCATTGCCCAAGCTTCAGGCATACCGCTACCTGGGCGAACCCGACCAGCATATGTTCGCCAATCGCAATGATGGCCATTTGCTCAGCCTTCCGATCGGTGAGCATTTGACTGAACAGGAATTGGTGGAAATTGCCGACGCGGTGAAGACTTTCTGCTTGCAAGCCGTGATCGCCTAGGCAAGATAGTCTGGTGGCCGATGCTCCGGACTATCTTGCCTGACCCCGACAAAGCGTTGCATAGCTGCGCTGGAACATATTCCACAATGGTTGTTCGGTTCCGTAGAGGCTGTGCGGCTTTGGGTCGCGACTCAGGTAGGCCGATAAGTCTGAAGAGGACCAGCCCATTTTCTTGATGAAGTATTGCTTATCACGTTCCAGGTCCGCATTGCTGGCATAGGCAATTCCTTCAAGACCTTCAAGCGCTTTCTCGCGACTGAGTTGGCCTGCGGCCACCAGCGTCCCCAGGTGCAGGCGGCGCTTATCGATGCCGAACTTGTTCGGAAGAATGTAGCCCTGATAGAACCGGGTGAATATCGATTCGTAATGCTTGTAGGGATAGGGCTTGTAGCCATACCTGTCGGTCAACTCGTTCAGCGCTTCGAACTTGTTGAACGGCATCATGTCCAGAAACGACGTCCATCGGATTCGGTTCAATACGCGATATCGCACATAATCCAGCGTGCCGATCACGGGAAACGTCCTCATCTGCACCCGGCCGAAATTCCGGGCCACCGCTTTGATATTCGTCTTGTCGTACTTGAACCAGTTCCAGCCTGGCGGCATGCGCATGCCCTCGGTCGCCTGGTTGGTGCCAGCAAGTATGTACCGGGTGCCGTGCTGGACGGCCAGCCGATAATTCACGCCCAGCATCGCGTTGTCGTAGAGTAATTCCACATCGATGACGTCCGCATCGAAAAAAGCCTGCATCAGCTTCTTATACTCGGGCCAATCTATGACATGCGTATGCAAATCCACCCCCAGGCCTTGCACCAGATTGGCAATATTGTGCTGCGCCAGCTCGCTGTTCCAGCCATTGTCCATATGTGCGGCCAGCGGCCGCAACCCCAGCTTGACGGCCTGGTATAGCACCCATGAACTGTCCACGCCTCCAGACACGCCTACGATACAGTCGTAGCGCTTGTTCTTTCCCGCCGCTTTTATTTGGGCGACGATACGGTCCAGTTCTGCCTTCTTGGCGACGGGGTCCTGGTAAATGATGTCTTTCGAGTGGATGAGAAACTGGCTGCAGTAATTGCAGACGCCCATCGCATCGAAAACAATATCTGAAGCGCTCGTGTCCATGACACAACGGGTACATACTTGGTACGGTCGATTCATCGATATTGCTCCTGAAGTTTTTCAAGCTCCGCATAGGGCGGGTAAGTGATCAGCACGGCCCGGTGAGGTCCATGGAGGACGAATAGCGATCCCGCGGCCGCTGCCGAAGCGCCCGCGTCTATGACTGCCTTGATATCGGCCAGGCTTCCCGCCCCCCCTAGTGCAATCAGCGGTACCTTCAGTGCATCGGCTGCTTGCCTGACCAGTGCCAGGTCGTAGCCTGTCATCGCGCCCTCACGCTCTACTGCGGTAAGGAGTACTTCGCCCGCACCCGCCTTGACTGCGGCTTGGGCGAACTCAAGCCAGTCTTGCTCGCGTTTGCGGCCCTTGCGGCTTTCATACAGCATCGGCTTCTTCAACCAGTTGTGCTTGATATCCACCGATACGACGACGCTCTGGCAGCCGAATCGATCGGCAATCCGTGAGATCAGATCCGGATCATCAAAGACGGCAGACTGCAGGCAAATCTTTTCGATTCCCAGATTGAACAGCCCTGCGGCTTGCTCGACCGAATGTATGCCGCCGCCATAGCAAACGGGCATGAAGCACTCTCCCGCAATTTGTTCGATCGTTGCATAGTCAGGTTCACTGCAACGCCTTGATGCATCGATATCAAGCACAATCAACTCGTCCACTTCCTTGTCGTTGAAGATGCGGATGGCGTTGATGGGATCTCCGATGTACTTGGCGTCCTTGAATCGACGCGTCTTGACCAGACCTCCATCGCGCAGGAGCAGTGCCGGTATCACTCGATGCTCAAGCATGTTCGTCACCAACAAAGGCATTCATAAGCCGCAGGCCGAAGCGATGGCTTTTCTCCGGGTGAAACTGTACGCCGGAGAGATTGTTTCGTTGAAACGCCGCGACGAATTTCCCGCCATAATTGGCGGTGGCAATTGGATCGCCCGGGTCATTGCACGACACGAAATATGAGTGCACAAAGTAGAACCGCTGCTCGCCCTCGTCGGTGGCCAGCAAGGGGTTGGTCCTTGGCACCTGGACTGTGTTCCAGCCCATGTGTGGCACTCGCAGTCTGGAATTATCCGCAAATGAAAAACGCCTGACGTGGGCGTCAATCCAGCCCAGGCCGGGCAACGTCCCTTCTTCGCTTCCCGTGCACATGAGTTGCATTCCCAGGCATATTCCCAATACTGGAATGGATTTTTCCAACGCAATGGTAGTCAGGGCAGGGACCAGGCCCCGTGCATGAAGCTGCGACATCCCGTAATCGAATGCTCCGACTCCGGGCAGAATCAGCTTCGCCGACTCTGATACTTCTTCCGGCGAGGAGATCCGCCGTGCCTGTCCGCCAGCCCTCTCTATCATTCGTATGACCGAGTTCACATTTCCTGCGCCATAGTCGAGGACCGATATATCAGCCATTTTCGGTGCAGCCCGACTGTTCGTACCATTTCAGGAAATTGACCCAACGCCACACTTGTGTCGTGCACGGGGCTTTACCGCCGGCAATCGAGTCGAACTGATTCAGAAGCGCCCGCGCGTTCAGGAATGGTATGTCGTGACTCGTTTGCAACCACTGTCTGACGCTTTCGGATTTTTCGATGAACCATGATGACTCCGGCGTCTCGAAACCTATCTTGTCTCTGCGGTCCAGCAAATCATCGGGAACGATGCCGCGCAGCGCGGCCCGAAATACGCTTTTTGTCTCGCCGCCACGCGATATCAGGTAATGCTCGGGCAACGAAAAAAGCAGATTCGCGAGGGGTAAGGTCAGGAAGGGTACGCGGCTTTCCAGCGAGAATTGCATGGAGTTCCGGTCGCCTTCGCGCAGGTAGCCCGGCAGATGCCGATTTGTCAATGAGCTCGCAAGTCGTTCCATGACGCGACGACCCTTGGCATCGGAATGAATTTTCTCGCGCTCAAACACCATGCTGACGCCGGCGTTGGCAAGGGCCTCGGCGTTGATCCACGATGGCGTGAAGCTGCGTCCCATCGCCTTGCTGGCGACGCCGAACAGAGTATCCGGGAGAGTGATGGCAGCCAGGTACTGCCAGGCGCGCCCGTAGCTGCGTCCGGGCCAGCGCGCCCAGTTCCTGGCAAAGCGTTCGGCACCGGGCAGGTCGCCGCATTCGAGCATGCTCAGCATCCTGTGCCCGGGGTAGCCGGCGTAACCTGCCAGCAGTTCGTCGGCACCTTGTCCTTCGAGCGTGACGGTCATGTTGTTTTCATGGGCTAGTTGAAACACCCGATACTGCGCATAAGCGCTGGTGCTGGTGAACGGTTCCCCCTGTAGTTGAATCAAGTTGTCGAGGTCTCGAGTCAGGTCTTCACCGGAGGCACTGACCTTATGGGCCTTGGCGCCCGTGAATTGGTTGATCCGGTCGATCCAGCTTTCCTCGCATTGTTTATATCCGGGGGCAATGTAGCTGAACGTATTTATCGGTTGGCCGGGGTCCAGATATCGCATGGCGCACACAATGGCCGACGAATCGATCCCGCCGGAAAGTGCCGCGCCCAGTGGCACGTCGCTGCGTAGATGCAAGCGGACATTGTGAAGAAATTGCTCGCGAACCGCCTCGGCTGCCTGTTCGAAGCTGAGTGAACTGGTTTGAGCAAGGTCCGGTTGCCACCAGACCTGCTGCACACCAGAGGCGGGGTTGGTCAGGTCGACCTCCATCCAGTGCCCGGGCAGTAATTGCTGGATTCCGTTGATGAATGTGTGTTGCTGATTATCGAAGTCGCCGTGCACCAGGTAGTCATAGCAACGTTGCCAGTTCGCCTGGGTCCTGTCCTGACGTAGTGTGCCAAGCGCGGCCGGCTCCGAAGCGAACGTGAAAGAATCGTGCTTTTGCTCAAAATAAAATGGTTTGATGCCAAAAGCGTCTCGCGCGCAACTCAAGGTGCGTTTACCGGCATCGTAGACGACAAAGGCAAACATGCCTTCCAGGCGCACCAGGCAGTCAACATTCCATTGCTGCCAGGCCTTTAGAAGTACTTCGGTGTCCGAGTCGGAGTGGAATGTGTGGCCAAGCAGCACTAGCTCCTGCCGCAGCTCACGGTAGTTGTATATTTCGCCGTTGAAGACGATGCTGTACCGCCGCCCTCGAGTGTGCATGGGCTGGTGTCCTGCATCGCTCAGATCGATTATGGAAAGTCTGGTATGTCCCAGCGCCAATTGGCCGTTACAGACATCGAACAGTTCGCGGCCTTCGTCGTTCGGACCGCGTTTCCTGAGCTTGCTCAACGAGTTCGTCAAGCGCCCACCCAGATCGCGGGGTGGTTCCGCCCACCAGCCGCCAGTGATACCGCACATAAATTTCTCCTTGGCCGTGCCAGAAGCTATTGGGTTTTCGGATATGGCGCCATCACTTTGCGGGGGCACTGCCCATGGCCTGGCCGCGGGACAGTACATCGCCTGGAGAAGACCCGCGTTCAACGGGATTCCTGTAGCGTGTCGCTTTGAGGATGATGGCAAAATACACGGTGAACAACACGATTTCGTGGGCCACGAAAGCATCGAGCAGGAAACTGATACTCTGCTGCGAGCTCAGTATCAGTAAGGAGGTAAGAGTTAAAAAGTAAGTGACTTGCCATCCCACCGCTTTCTTGACGTTGTGATTCAAATTCAATACGACGCTCAACGGGCTGACCATGAACCGGACTCCCGCCGCCACCGACAGAGGCCCGGCAAACTCGCCGGCGCGTGCCCAGTTCTGACCGAATACAAAGGAAAATATTTCGACGCCGTAGAACATGAACAATGTGCAGAACGGGATGGCAATGCCGCCTAGAAGTATGAAAATCCCCACGATGTGGCGTCCGAGCGCAGCCGGATTCGTGCTGTCCAATTGAGTTGTCTTCTGATATAGGACTTCAGAAATTGCGCTCGAAACCAGGAACAGCGGCAAGGACAACACCTTTATGGTGAATCCGACCAGTCCCGTTTCGGACGCGGAATAGAAGCTGGCGACAACGAATAGCGGAACTTGTGCGGCGCTGCTGTCGAACAGGGCGCCCCACATGGAAAACATCGGAAAACGCCTATACCGTTTCGCATTGTTCCTGATTGCCACTGAACTGATGGAAGCGCGGAGTTCCGTCATGGATGCCATATTGGCCTTAACCAGTGCCACAAGCCCCAGTACATGTCCCGTTATGTGTCCAATGATCAAGCTTATCGAACTGGCAACTCCGTATCCAAGCACGCATTGGGTACTTCCGATGCCGATCCCATGTAGCGCCCGGGCAGTAGACAACTGCCGAAACCGCTTGGCGCGGTTATTCCAGAAGACCATGATCTGGGTGCATGAGGTCAAGGCTACGCTTAGCGGCAAGGCATGAATCCACTTGCCCATCAAAGGGGTGTCCGCAATGGCGACTATTTGCCCTTCAAATACAAATATACCCGCCTGCAGCAGCGCAACGAATATCAGCGTAACGGCAGTCGACAACACCACGATATTCAGCGCATCGCCGTCTTCACGCGGCAACATGATGGCCGTCTCATATCGGGCGGCGGCCACAATACTCAGGACGGCATTCATGGCAGTGAACAAGGCGAGCACGCCAAAGTCGGCGGGCGTATACAGCCGAGTCAGAATAGGGCTGACGGCAACGGTAAATAGCTGGGCGGCGATGGTCCCCGTCATCAGCGTGATGACGTTCTTGAAGAATTCACCCCTGAAACTGAACTTTCTAAGCATAAGCATGTTTTTGGACCGCCCGCCGCATGACCTGGGTCAACGTGCTGCATGTTTTCTCGATTTCCTGCTCGCCCAACGTAGGATGTACCAGAAACATCAATGCGGTTTCCCCCAGTTCTCTGGCAATCGGCAGGCGCCGTTCCGGGCGAAAATTCGTGGCGTCGAACGCCTTTTCCAGGTAGACCTCCGAGCATGAGCCGGAATAGCAAGGTACCCCCCGGGCGTTGATCTCCTCCATGATGTGATCGCGGCTCCATCCGGCTCCCAGCACTTCCGGCTCGACGAAGACATAGCATTTGTACGCGGCGTGGGTGAGATCGGACGGCGGCACCGGTGCGCGCAGCCCCGGCAATTCCGCCGCCGTCGCCCAAATTTGTCTGGCCATTGCGAGCCGCGAAGCATGCCAGCGGGACATGCGCCGCAACTGGATGCGACCAATTGCCGCCTGCGTTTCCATCATCCGCCAATTGGTGCCAAAGCTTTCATGCAGCCAACGAAAACCGGGCGGATGCTCGCGCTTGTAAAGCGCGTCCCAGCTCTTTCCATGATCCTTGAGCGACCACATTCTGGACCATAGGCGGCGGTCGTTGGTTGTGGTCATGCCGCCTTCGCCGATGGTCGTCATGATTTTGTCCTGACAGAAAGACCAGGCGCCGACATGGCCTATTGAGCCCACAGGCCGGCCTTTGTAGTAAGCGCCGTGTGCCTGCGCGCAGTCCTCGATGACGAATAGTTCGCGCTCTTGGGCCAATGCCATGATGGGGTCCATGTCGCATGGCCAGCCGGCAAGGTGGACACAAATGATGGCCCGGGTTCTCTCGCTTAGCACGGCCCGTATGGTGGATGCGGTGATATTCTGTGAATCGCGATCCACCTCGGCGAACACGGGTCTTGCGCCGGCATTGACAATGCAGGAAACAGAAGCAAGGAAGGTACGAGGCGTGACAATGACTTCGTCGCCGGGCCCAATGCCCAGTGCCTTCAGCGCAGCATCAAGGGCCAGCGTGCCATTGCTCAGTGCAACCGCATGCTGGCAGTCGGTCCAGGCCGCAAATTCCTGCTCGAACTTACGGCATTCCTGGCCTGTCCAGTAGTTCACCTTGTTCGATAGTATGACTTCGCGGACTGCATCGGCTTCTTCGGCCGTGAAACTGGGCCACGGTGGAAAAGGGGTGTTAAGCATGGGCGCACCTTCGTATATCAGGATAGTGATGGCATTGTGGGGTCGACTGCTCAGGAGTTGCCCTTGGCAACGGTATTGATGATGTACTTGATGTCCTTGAGCAAGCTGTGCTCGCGGATATATTCCTTATTGATTCTTACCTTGTCGGGCCAGATGACTTCCCGGTTGTAGCGAAGGGCATCGGCTTGCTGGCCAAGAATTTCTTCCTCATTCTTGTATTTCAACGAAGCAGGTCCGGTGATGCCGGGCCGCAGCGAAAGAATGATCCTGTCTTCGCCTTGCAGGTCGTCGGCATAGCCGGGAACATCGGGTCGCGGTCCGACAAAGCTCATGTCCCCGACCAGCACGTTCCATAGTTGCGGCAGCTCATCGAGCTTGGTTTTGCGCAGGAAGGCGCCTGTGCGCGTAACCCGGGTGTCGCACGAGGTGGTTATGGAACTTCCCGGGTCCTCGCGGTCGCGCATGGTCTTGATCTTGTAAATGTTGAATTTTTTCCCTGCCCGCCCGATACGCTCCTGAACGAAGAGGCCATTGCTGCGCGTGTCCAGCGTGGCGGCGACCCAGGCCAATAAGATCAGTGGCGACAGAAGGACCAGGCCCAGGAATGAGAACGCCAGGTCGAATGTTCGTTTCGGAAGTGCATTCCAGACGCCGTCAATGTCCAGTTTCGCGTGAGAATAGAGCAGCTTCTTTAAGCGTGCCGGAGCGATGGCCAGCAAGAACCTGATCAGGGTATTCTTGACGAAATCGAAGGTCGAAAGGAAGCCAATTTTCCTCTGGTAGCAAATCACCGCATATTCATATTTGAAACTATGCAGTCCGCTGCGAGCCATGAATCCTGCGCCGGCTCGTACCATGAATAACTTGTCGGGCAGATTGGCCAGCCGGTATCCCCGCACGATCAGCAGCGACCACAAGGCGACGTCCTGCGAGCGCTTGAACGGTGGATATCCGCCCACCGCATCAATGGCCGATTTCCTGAACACTGCGGCGGCATGGCTGATGGGGCTGCGCGTCTTGGCAAATTTCGTCAATTCCTCGTGAGTGAGCGGCAATATGCGCGAAGAGAAGACACGCCCTTGTTCGTCGAATTCATCGAGCGCAGCACTGCTGGCAGCAATGTCGCTATTGCGCTGCATGAAGGTAATCTGTTTTTCGAATCTGTCCGGCAGCGAAATATCGTCGCTGTCCATGCGCGCGATGAGATCGTGGCGGCAATGCTTCAGACCCTCGTTCAGCGCACGCGCGAGGCCGCCGTTCGTCGCAAGCTGGATCGAGCGGATATTCAACGCTTCCCGAAAGGCGGCGATGACGTGGGTCATAGCATCCGGCAAAGGTCCATCCTCCACCAAAATCACTTCGCTGGCCTTGAGCGTCTGGTCGTTCAAGCTCTGGAGCGCCTGGCGCAGAAACTCTGGATTCTCGGCGTGGTAGACCGACATCAGAACTGAGAAAGACATGGTTTAACTCCACTGAAGTAGTGGAAATCAGAAGCGTGACGTGGGTCACTCAGCGTGAAGCAGACGGCGCTTCAAGCATGAAGTTGCAACACGTAGAGCTTTCTTTTTCCATTGAATACGGAATCGAAAAAGACTTTGCTGCCATCCGGAGACACCCTCGGATGCAGATCGCAGCGGGTTTCCCCACGGAACTCAAAAGGCTGGAAAAACTGTCCAATTTCCTGCACGTCGCCGGTGGTCAGGCTGGCCTTGAACAAATGCTGCATACGGGATTTGTCGGGATACGTGTCGGTGATGAACCAGTCATCATGTACGTGCGGATGGCCATCGCCCATTGAATCGAGCTTGCCGTTGAAGTAAGAGCTGATACTGCCATCGTCGACATTTAGTACGTAGTAACCATCGTGTCCCGAAGGGCCGCGCATGAAGGAAATCACTGAATGGTTGTTAATCCAGAAACAGTGACTCACCATTTCGTTGTCAGCCAGCATCTTCAGATCGGGCGTATGCGCGGCGGCGAGAAATAGACGGTCGAATTTTCTATTCCCGACGAAATAGCGGTGAAGGAATATGAACCTGTCGCCGCCTGGAGATATCATGACGTGGTTGATCTTGTGCCGGGCGGCGTCGAACCGACTGTCGGGCGCGATTGCGCAGACATCGGCAATGGAATACAGCAGTGACGATGCCCCTGTTTTCTGATCTATCTTCCATATCCCGTCTTGCTCGAGTTCAGCCATGCCCCGATCGTCCAGACCCGGCATGTTGCGGTAGCCGTAGTCTGGCCGCAACGATTGAATACGCCGATAGTTGATGGAAAGGAAGTAGTCATCGCGAAATGAGTCCTGCACCGGAAAATCGAATCGTTTGATTTCCCTGCTTTCTTTCAGCGAAAATACGCGGCTTATATAACACTGATTCGACGCGTCGAAATCATTGAAAATGAAGGTGTCGTCATCCAGCCAGTGCGCTCGAGCGCCTTGCTGCCAGTTATATACGCTGGTCTTTACGCTGAGCACGGGATGCTTCAGGTCGTCGACGGAGAAAACCAGTATGTCCAGTGTCTTGCTGCAGTCCGGTTTTCGGTCTGTCGCGTGTGTGGTCGAGTGACAAAGCAGGAAGCCCGCTTTGGAGAGCGGTGTTTTATCGTAATAGCCAAAGAAGGTGTTGAGAATGCCGTCACCCACCGCCTCAAGCCGATGGTCTGAAACGGTTATGCTCGCTGGCCTGTTTAGCATGAAGACCAGGCGACCATAGACGTTCTTGACGGCCGATTTCAGCAGTGGAAACTGTTCGAGGAATTTCGCGATTTTGCGCTCCAGCGAGCCATACTTCTTAGACATGGGGACTCCGATTGGGAACGCGATTGAAGAGCTGCTCGGGAAGATGACGCGATTGGAAGGGCACCAGCAGGTAATCGCGGGCCCTCGATATTCCGGCCAGCATTCCGTAAAAGAACCAGAGCTCGGGCATGAGGATGTATTCGTTCATGGTCATCATCAAGGCCATCGCCACAAATGAAACTTTGAACGCCTTATGTCGGCTTGAAAGGGGGTATAGCTTGCATGAGGCCAGATAGAGAATGAGCATGAGCAAGGAGAAGCCCATCAGACCGAGCTCGGCAAAGTATGAGATGTAGAAATTGTGAGCTTTGGATGCCTGCCCGTAATCACTGACTTTGTGGAAGGCCTTTTGGTAGTTCTCCAGTCCCAACCCGGTGCCGAACCAGAAGTTGTCCGTCGCCGTGGCGATGGCACCCTTCAGCAACATCACGCGGTTAAAGTCATTCATGCTGTTGTCCAGGCTTTCGCCGTGTATCAACATCTGCGAAGTGACGATAACGCGTTCGAGTCGTTGCAATGATTTGTCTGCCACACCGCTGTACGCCACCGTCACAATCAACAGCACGACCGCCGCCGTTTTTGCCAGGCCGCCAAGCGAGAACCGCAAGTAGTACAAGAGGATGCACGCCACCACGCCGATGATTCCCGACCTGGAGAACGTAAAGGCCAGGGTCACGAATATGCATCCTATGCAAAACAATAGCCGGGCTCTGGCCTTCTCCTGCTCTTTATAGACATGGAAAAGCAGCGGGAACACCATCACAATGAACACCACAGTTCCATTACGGTTTACCAGCGGCATGAAATTCGCGTCTGGCGCAATACCCAGGCCGTAACGTGCCAGTCCTGTAAGGCAACCCAGCACCAGGATGACGGCCGTAGCCTTGATCACATTGTTCGCGGCCTGTGTGTCTATTCGCGAAAAAAAAGCGGCCGCGGAGAAGTAGATAAGAAAGTTCAGCGGCCACGCAGCCCAGTACGCTACGTTAGCGATCGTTATGCCGCCCATGATCACGGTGGTAAAGAAGGTGTACACACAATAGACAAATGCGAGTGCCAGCATAGTCTGGTAGGACTGCGGCACACGCGCATGATTGCGTACCGCCAAGGCCAACCCCGCCGTGATGACAGGCAGGTAGGCCAATGGCATGCCCGCGATACGCGCAATGTCCATTGATACCTCCGGCAATAAGGCCAGTGGGAATATATTCAGTGCGACGCCATAGCCAAAAGCATGCGCGGCGTTCCGGTTCGAGTAGACGGCGAACAGGAACAGTAGCAGCGACGCCGACAAGTAGTACGCTTTGAGCGCGGTCAGCACGATGGCGCGCCCTGGAACGCCGCCAACCGGTCAATAATCGATTGGGCCTGTATCTGCCTGGAGAATTTGGCGATCAGATCCTTGCGCGGCCGGTAGAAGCTGAAGTATTTCAGCTCGATGGCGGCCAGCAAGAGGCGCTTCAACTCATCGGAGTCGCTGGCACAGTAGCCAGTACCGGTGTTCTCCAGCAGTTCGCCAGCAGCGTGTGTGTTGTCGATTCCAACCGCCAGAATAGGTATGCCGCTAACGAGATACTCGAACACCTTGCCGGTCAGCATGCCCCTGGCTAGCGGCTCACCCGATTCCAGCAGCAACAGCAGATCGCTGCGGCCTTGTGCCTCCAGAGAAACCTGGCGCGATACAAAACCCTTTATCTTGATGATGTTGTGCCGGTTGGCGCGTGTGCGTTGGATTATTTCCGCCAGCTCTTTTTCATTTTGACCGTAGAACTCGATGGTGATCTTTTCGGCGCTTACCTGTCCGCTGTCGATCAGTTCGTTCACGGCATTGAACAAGGGCGTAGGATCGCGCCGGTTGGGATAAATCGTACCGGCATAGCATATTGTGATGTTTCCTGTCAGTTGCGGTCCATCGGACACCGCCTGCATCCATCTGGGAAACTCCTGTGGGTCGAAGCCATTTTCAATGACCCAGACCGGTAGTTCGGGATGGCGTGCCTGTAGATCTATCGCGAGCGGTTTCGACACCGTAATGATCGCGTTGGCACGTCCGCGCAGGCATCTGTTTTCCCTGGCACTTTCTATCCACTTGAATACCCCTTTTGCCGACGTGATGTGGTTGTTTGCCCATAAGTCGCGGAAATCGGCAAACCAGACTAGCTCCGGGTGCCTCTCCTTCAGCTTGCTGGCCACCATATGAGCTGCCGGCGGTGAATAAGAGCTCACTATGGCGTCGTACCGATTCTCCGCCAGCAATTTCATGCCGGTCTTGTAGGCCGGTCCGATCCAGAAATCATGAATGTCGACGGTTGAACCGATGTAACCGCGCAGGCTCCTTACTTTTTTCTTGAAGCCCGACTCGGCATTGATGGGCTCACTTGCGGTGTGGCTCTTGCCGCCTTCGGTGTTGGGTTTGGCACGGTCAAAAATCTGCGGGAGGCTGGGCACTTCGATCACCAGCACTTCTGCCGGGAGGTCGGGGTCCAGTCCGAACGGTCCCATGAACGAATATTTTTTTGTTGTCAGCACGGTGACCTCATGACCCTCCGAGGCCCAGTACTTGGCCCACTGCCCGATCCGCAGGACTGGAATCCGGTTCTGCGGATAAAAAAAACAACTGATCAATAGGATTCTTTTTTTTCTGTCGTTCATTTCAGTGCTCGTAATCAACCAGGCGATCCGCTACCTCGCGTGCAGGATGGCGGTGCTCATGCAGTCAGCACGTGCTCGTAAAGAGCGCGTTGCTGTTGACGCTCCAGCAGGGTGTTGTGCCACAGCAAAGTAAAGTCGCCGTTCACAGCCCGACAAGACTGTTTCAGCTGGATGAACTTCTTCAGGGCAATGTCGCCGGAGCCCAGATTCATGTAGCGGGGCGCGAGAACGCTGCATTCCATGGCTATCAGTGGGCGAATGCGCAGCTGCAGTGCCTTGCCGGCGACCGGATCGAAGGCAGGGTACTCATGGCATGTTCCGCAACGAAAACCCGGGTGATCGGCGTAGGTAAGCGTGCTGTCGTACGCCATGCCGGCCTGCTCCCAACCATATAGCGTTGCGGGTGTCTGCCAGCGCAGAAAATGCATGCGGCCGCCCCAAGTGGCCTGCTTTATGCCTTCCTCACGGCAAGTCCGGATAAGGACACGCGCCTCCGAAGCGATGATGTCCGGTCTCTTGTACGTGTTGTAGCTGGGATGCAGGCCTATTTCATGACCCCTTGTATGGATGCCGCGCATGAGTTCCCGGATGGCTGGGTGTCGGACGTCATAGCGTGCGTCATGAGCCGGATAGGTCTTGCCGCAGATGAAATAGAAAGCGCTGATGATCTTGTAGCGCTCGGAAGCGCTCATGATCCAGTTGAAGGTGTTGAAGGGGTCGGCACTGTGCAGCTTCTTCTTGGACTGCGACCATATCAGCGGCGCCCGCAGCGCTTCAAGCACCTCGTGTCGGCGCAGAACGTCGCCAGCCATGGTTTGCAGCAGTCTTCCGACACTGGAGAAGCCATAGCGGGCAGGAGTGTCGACATCATGCGAAACCCGAACCGTGAATTGTGGCTTGGCCAGTGCCAGTTGAGGCCATGCACGCTGTACGACCTGCGCCAGTATGGCAAGCCATTCATCGACGATAGGTCGTTCCAGGTAACCGTGCTTGTAGGCATGCGACGAACGGGCTGGGAAGCGCCCATGCTTGTCCAGGTCTACACGGCCGACTTCCTCTTGGCGCGACAGCATCCAGCAAGCGAGTCCAAGGAGGTCGTAGTGAATGATATAAGTTGTGTCGATCTTCTCGATCAATGGCGAGGGTACGCTTGAGGCACCGGGGGCGGGTAGAGGAACACCCAGGGCGGATTTCCACCCTTCAGGTTGGGGATCCCAGCTGGCGCAGGGTAAATCCGAACCAGCCTGCGAAAAGGTCGCTGGCTCGGACCGGATCCGGATGTTGGTCGCGCTACCGGATACCGTTAGAAGAAGATACCCCTTCCCACACTGCATGAGTTTCAGGTGTTTGCTGAGGCGTTCGCACAGAATCGTGTTCAGCCACGAGATTGTGCTGTCTCGTGACGACATGAGGAAGTCCATGCTGTTCATCGTGCTGCGTGAGCGTTCGTCAGGGACCTGACGAACAGCATGGAAGCTGCCAGTTTGGACGACGTCTTTGAAACCGCGAAGTACGGCGTCTGCATTCCGCCGAATGCCTGCACGAAACGTTCGACGCTCTTTATCATGGAGCCGCAGAAGTCGAAGCGTTCCGTCGTGGCGGATGCAAACTTGATCGCTTCCCACATGCACAGACTCATCGCGCCGCTATTGCGCCATTCGGGATCGCTGCCGCCCATGAGGTAATAGGCACTGGTATCGTCCCAGATCAGATAGACCCCGGCGTGTCGTGCCCCCTGCGGGTCTTCGGCAATAAAAATCTTCCGGCGATTACGTCCGGCGCAGGCGTTATCCAACACCCTTACGACGTCCTCGGAGTACGGCATGGACATATTTTGACGCTCGTAGACCTTCCTGTGCAGTGGCAGGAATTCATCCACCGACAGGTCGTCGCGCACACAAAGTCCTCCCCTGCCCATGGCCTTTCGAATTTCCCTTCTTGTGCTTTCGTGCAGCCCTTGCCAAGTCGAGCCGGCGTCGGTTTGCAGGCCGATTACATAGGTGTACTGAGTCGTTTGTTCAAAGCCACGCCAGTAAAAAGGCAACCAGTTCGTTTGGCTGTAATGCCACTGCTGCTTGAAATGATCGAACGTGGGAAGTTGTTCGATCAAGCTTTCCAGCACCTCTTTCTGCCTGCTGATGCAATTGACGTTCTTGGCGGTAACAGGTCGCACCCATGGTCCGAGACAATATGTCAACGGCGGAACCGTTGAAATCTTCAGGCCGGCCCGTTTGGTTTTTACATAGGGCATGCATGCAATGATGTTGTCGCGGTTCTCCACCAGGGCAACGTCCCAGTTGCTGGAACCTGCCGCGGCATCCAGCCACCAGTCTTGCGAAAAGATCGGAATGGAAGGCTCTGCGGTGCACAGCTTCTGGTATTTTTCTTTATTGCTGTTCATCGGGATACGTTGCTCCCGTAAGGGACATAGCCGTGTTGATAATTGCCGTAACGCGAACTGAAGCGCTGGCTTGAGGCATCGAAATCATTGAAGATCACGCCCTTGACCTGCGCGCCAACCTGGTTCAAGCGTTTTGCCGATTCTTCCAGTTCGCTCAAGGTGCTTACCTGTGCCCGGGCCAACATGAATACTGTTCCCACATGAGGCGCCAACGCCATGGCGTCGGATACCAGCAGTACTGGTGCGGTATCGAGCAGGACGACGTCATAGCTTTCTGCCAGCTGATGCAGCAACTGGACTGCATTGGGAGACAGCAGCACTTCTGCAGGATTGTGCGGGAGCACGCCGGTGGTGATGAGGTCGACATTCGGCATGACCGATTTGTGCAAGACTTCGGACAGCGTCGCACTGCCGTGGATCAGGTCACTGAATCCGTTATACCGTTCGAGTTCGAAATACCGGTGCATGCTGCCGCTACGGAAATCTGCGTCGATGAGCAGCACTCGTTTGTCGGCTGCCCCCAACACGGCCGCCAGGTTGACGCTGGTGAATGTTTTACCGATATTCGCAGTGGGTCCGGTCAGCATGATAATGTTGTTCTCGGCATCCTGGAGCGCGTAGCCCAGCGTGGTGCGCAGACTTCGCAGACTTTCTATTGCGGGATCGCCCGGGGAGCTTTCAGCAAGCACATATTTCACGCCTTTACGCCCGGTGAGTCGCGGTGAGCGGCGAGCGCCAGGCATCACCCGGGGCACCGTGGCGAATACGCTCATGCCCAGGGTCGACTCAATATCGTTGGGTGCCTTGACGCCATTGCGAAGGAATCCGCGCATCAAGGCGAGACCTGTGCCGAGCAACAGACCCAGCAGCGCCGAAATGGCCAATACCAGGGGACGGTCAGGACGCACTGGCAGATCTGGTATCACTGCCGTATCCACCATGCGTACATTGCCGACCTTGCCTTCCTTGACCAGTCGCAGTTGCTGAGCACTATTGAGCAGGCTGGCGTACAGTTCACCGTTGACCTTTACATCGCGCATAAGATTAAGCAGCTGCTGTTCCAGCTCGGGCAGTGTCTTGATGTGTGCGGTCAGCCTGGCCACTTCGCCTTCCAACGCCGTGATCTGGCCGTCAAGGGAACGGATCGTGGGATGTGAAGCGCCAAACTGTGCGCTCAGTTCCCTGCGTCGCTGTTGCAGTTCGAACAGTTTGGTTTGCATGGCGACCGAGGTATTCAGCGAGAGTGTGCCCTCCGTCCCAAGATTGAAGGTGCCATTCACGTCCCGGAACGCGGTGTACTTATTGTCGGAGTCATCCATCTGCTTCTTGAGCTGAGGCAGGAAGCCTTCCAGGAAGTCCAGCGACTTCTCCGCTTCGGCGGCCTTGCGTTCCGTATTCTGCTTCACATAGGCGACGCCGATGGCATTGAGTATGTTGGTGATTTGCAGGGGGTCCGTTCCGTTGAGCGTCATGGAAAGTACGCCGGACGGTTTACCTTTTTCATCGATAACCAGTTTGTCCTGCAAATCCTGGATGATGTTTTGACGCGTTCGACGTATCAGGGTGAATCGAGCATCTACCTTTGCGGCCAGTTCGCTTATCACTATGCTGCCTTGCTGGTCGCCCGATTGAATCCGCGCAATGGCCCCGACGGCGCCTTCCGCCAGCAATTCCCCATCAGGACCGTGCAGCGTGTAGCCTGCTGAGGTGCGTGTGAGCGTGAGCTCTTTATTTTCCAGTTCAGGAGGGACATCAAGCTGGCCCACTCTAATGGATTCCTTCCCCCAGACATAGCCGCCAAAAACATAGCTTCCCATTTCGAACAGGCGGGGGTTGGAGAGACCGGTGACATGCTTGGAAAGCCATCGACCGACAATGGGCAGGTAGTTCGGCTTCGCGTCAACATACAGCTGCAACCTGTCGCTGGCCTCGCCCACAACGAGACGAGACCGCAGGATCTCGATCTCGGCGGTTGCCGGAGATTGGACATTGAAAATGGATGACAGCTCGCTGAGCAGGTTTCCCGTTGGACTCGTCCGGTTTTGCTCGACCTGGATGAGTACGTCCGACTGGTAGACGGGTTGGGTGAATAACGCATAGGCACCGCCTATCAGCAAGGCCGTCATGACAGTGCTGATGACCAGCCAACGTGCGTTCCTTACGGTATCGAGCAGTCCCAGAAAATTGATGTCTTCACTGTTCATTTGCGGTGCATAGGGCTGGGCAAAGATCACCGGCGAGGTCTGGCCGGCAGGAGCCAGTGGATAGGGAGTGTTCATGTCGGGGCGGTTCATCGTGTCATATCCCGGGTGGCGCTGACAGCACCGTAACTGGGCAGCAGCATGCTTATGACTCGGTTCCATCTCACGATCGGAGCAGGATCGACGAATACCATGTCGCGGGCCTTGAGCTCGAAATCGGCGGCCAGGACCAGGGCAGTGGGCACACTGGCGTCGAGATGATAGATTTCGGCGTTCCCCTGGCTGCCTTTACGAATGACGTAGACCTGCCGCGGATTTCCAGTTTCGGGGTTGATGCCGCTAGCCTCGCCAAGGGCCTGTGCCAGTGTCAGTTCGCCGTCCTGCAGCGCCTGGGCACGCGGGCTGTGTACATCACCCAGCATGAAGACCTTGGAGTCGTTCTTATTGATGACACGCAATAGATCGCCATCGGCGAGGTATATCTGCGCGGGGTTGATGCCATTGCGGGTAAGTTGCGGCATGCTGATGGGGGTCGCCACTCCATTGCGCGTCAAGACGATCGATGAACGGTCCGCATCGGGGGTAAGGCCGCCGGCACGATTGATGGCCTCAGGCAAGGTCATGGGGATGTCGTTCATGGTCAGCAGACCTGGTGAACGTACCTCGCCGTCGACATATACTCGTCCATTCCGATAAGCCTGGATACGTACCGTGAGCTGCGGCTCGCTAACGTACGGACTCATCTGGCGCGTCAGCATGGTGCGAATCTGATACTCGGTCATGCCCGCCACCTTGACGGCTCCGACGAAGGGGAACTGTATGCGTCCGTCGGGACTGACGTTGTAGCCATTGCCCACGTCGGCGATGTTCAGCGCGTTGGTGGCTACGTTGGACCCGGCCATCGGCAAGCTTAGTTCGGGGTGATTCCAGACGACAATATTCAGGATGTCGCCCGGGCCCACCCTGTATTCCTCTGGTGCACCGAAGAATTGCTTCACCTGATGATTGACCGTTCTGTCGCGGGCGGAGCGTTGCTGCTCGATGAGCTGTGGGGATATCGTCATCAGCGCGCCCGGCGGCGCACCTTCTTCTTCAAGAGCCTTGGCCACATCCTGCGGCTTGCCCATATGCATGCCTGGCGACATACTGCATGCAGAGAGCAGCGCGAAAGTAGCTATCATCACACTGACGGAGGCTAGGCGCGGCATTGCATGCCAGCGCGGGGAAATATGCCATTGTTTCATCGGATCCACTTTTTCATTGACGAACGTTGAACAGGCTGCCGCAGTGTTTTTGCCAAAAAAGGCAAAATCACCTGGGCTTCCACTACTGCAATGTTTGATCTCGGGGTCAGTGGACTGAACACAGCTGTCGCGCCTCGCTCACCCCAGCGAGGTGTTATTGAACGTGTTCCTTGGAATAGCTCAGCTAGGCTCCACTTGATGCGGCCGCAACTTCACCCTGGTCTCTTGGCCTAAAATTTCCATCAGTACGATCACTCGCTGGGCTGAAACCGAATGGACAAGGCCCTCCATGCCATTCAGTGTGGGAGCAGACAGCCTGACACGACTACCGCGTTGCGGCAGTACGCCAGCAGACTGGTTCTGTTGAGCGCTGAGTTCTTCATGATGTTGGATGGATGCCAACGTTTCGGGTTGAACTTGTGCGAAATAGGAACCGAATCTCACGACCGCACTGATCCCGCGCGTCGATCTGACGCTGCTGATGGATTGTTTTTGGTTGGCAGGCTTGAAGAACAGGTAGCGCGGAAACATGGGCTCGGCAATCGCTTTTGCCGGATTCTTCCGGTTGCCGAGGTACATGGGCAGGTAGGTCAGGAATCCTTGCAGTTGCAGATTTGTGGATGCAAGTTGTTCCTGTCGGGATTCTGTATAGGCTACGTACCAAGCCGGGGGTGTGCCAGGCGCATCTTCGATACTTGCGAAATGTAACGGCGAGCCCATTGTTTCGGACGATTTATTTAGCTGGCAATGCATCACGTCTCCCCAGTCTGCTGTTGATTTTCTTTTTTGAAACCGGTGAGTTCAGAGGAGAATGCGTCGTCGACAATGTATCGTTTTCGGTCCGCATAAAGGCTGAAGCCCCGCCTATCACCATAGGTCCAAAATATGTACAACTTGTAGCAGATTTGAGTTTCGGCCAGCCATCAGCCGGAAGCGTTAAGCTTGTCGACCTAGGTAGCTCAGGCTAGGCTGTCCAGCGTAGCTTTTATTCTTGTGGGACAGCAGTATGGCGGCGTGTGGCGTCGGCGCGCGCCGCAGGGCACGGAACGCTTGCTGCGCTCGCCAGCCGTATGACGGACATGGCCTCATCTTGGTTTGCGCGGCGGATGCACAAGAAGCGCGGCGTTGGGCTGGGATTCTGTCGGATGGGGTAGGGGCGACCGCGAAATGACATCATCGTGCTTGTCTTCCAGTATCCATTCGCGCCAAATCGCCACAAGCAGTGCCATCAGCACTGGACCGATGAACAAGCCCACCAGGCCCATGGTCTTGACCCCGCCGATCAGGCCGAAAAAGGTAGGCAGGAACGGAAGTTTGACAGGTCCTCCAACCAGACGCGGTCGCAAGGTCTTGTCGACGATGAACAGTTCAACCGTACCCCATACAAATAGTCCCAGGCCGGCCATCGGATTGCCCGAGCCGACCAGGTATACGGAGACAAGGGTGAAGGAAAGGGGGGCACCGCCGGGTATCAAGGCCATGAAGCCCGTCACCACGCCCAGCAGCACGGGCGACGGCACGCCAGCGATCCAGTAAGCCAAACCCAAAACGACACCTTCGCCCAGCGCGATCAGGCCCATGCCCGTCACAGTGGAATTGATAGTGGCCGGCACGACGCGGGAGAATCGTTTCCACCGCGCGGGCAAGATGCGCTCGCCGACGATGTCGATCTGGCCCATGATGTAGACGCCGTCCTTGTAGACGAAAAACAGGGTAATCAACATGAACACGACAGTGAGCAATAGTCGGAAGATGTCGCCGGTGGCGGTCAGCATCATCCGATAGATGTTGCCCAGATGTTCGCCGCTGACCATTTCCACAACCGTTCCGAGCGCATGCGGTTCACCCAGATAGTTGGCCCAGTATTCTGCCAAACGGGGGCCGACAAGAGGCAGGGCTAGTATCCAACCAGGCGTCGGCATGCCGTTGCGGTTGGCTTCCAGGGTCCAGGCGATGAAACTGCTTGCTTCCTGGATGGCATAGGTCAATGCCAACGACAGCGGAACAATCAGCACGATGATGACGATGACCAGGGCCAGTGAAGCCGCAATGGCATTGTGCCCGCCGCAGCGGCGTAGAAGACGCTGGTATAAGGGCCAGCTTGCCAATCCCACGATCAGTGCGGCCAGTACAGGAACCAGAAAGCCGCTGAGGAAATAAAGTCCTGCAAGTACCACGAGTACCAATAACCAGCGGGCGATCAGGAATGCGGGCAGAACAGGTTGCATAGAGGAAAGGCTGTGGGGTTAGGTTGACGCATCCATGAAGGAAAGGTACGCAAGGATTTGACAATATCACGGAATGCGGGCCAGCCTGAAGTCCGACGTGAATGGCCCGAGGTCGGGTGTTTAGCAGGCTTCGAGTATGTTTATGACGCGTTGGGCCAACATTGGCCTGGTCTTGCGGGCGTATTCAGCCATATGGGCCGATGCCCCATGTTCCTTGAGCGCCTGAGCGCTTTCCCATCTTTCCAGTACGATAAAGGTATCGTCGCCCAACAACGTTTGGGGCTTGCCGAAAGCGGGAACATCCACCACCGCTTCATAGCTGATGCAGCCGTCCTCGGCATGCACGGCGGGAACATTGGCACTGAAAAGTTCCAACACCTTGTCGCGTTGGCCTGGCTGGGTGGTAATGGTGGCTATGACGTGAATCATGGAGAGATTTTCCGGTGATTGTGGTTACGTCATGATACCTACAAGTGGAATATGTCGCTCGGCGATGTGGCGCAGAAGTGTTTTTTCGAACAGATGTGTGTCAATGGCGAGGGAAACGGCGCCGAGAGAAAGCACCTTGACGGCGCTGGACGACTTGTCTGAGTGGCGGACAGGGTGAGATTCGAACTCACGGTACGCCTAAACGTACACTGGATTTCGAGTCCAGCGCATTCGACCACTCTGCCACCTGTCCTGTTTGTTCTACCGATATGCTGCCTGATGGGTGTCCACAAGATCGCTATATCGCTTGGCCGTAAATCGAGCAAAAAATCGGTCGAGATTTGATGCATATCGAGCAAGTCCGCTATTCTAGCAAGGAAATAAAAAAACTCATAATCGGTCCGATATGGACATCAGCGTCCCAAAGGCAATGCGTCGAGACGGTACACTAATGCGGCAGCCTTGCGCTGAATCGGGACCCACTCTGAAAGGAACAACATGCTTACAGGTAAACGTGCAGTCATTACTGGTTCAACCAGTGGTATAGGTCTGGCGATCGCTCGCGAACTGGCCGCCAACGGTACCCACGTGGTCATCAATGGTTTCGGTGACGCCGCCGCGATAGAAAAAGAGCGGGTCAATCTGGAGCTTGAATTCGACGTCAAGGCGTATTACATCAATGCCGACCTGATGCAGGCTGCCGCCACACGCCAGTTCATCGACGAGGCGGCTCAGGCGCTGGGCGGCATTGACATACTTGTCAATAATGCAGGTATCCAGCACACAGACCTGATCGAAGACTTTCCCGTCGATCGCTGGGACGCCATTATTGCGCTCAATCTGTCGGCCGTGTTCCACGGTACCGCGGCTGTTTTACCCTACATGAAAAAGCAGGGCTGGGGGCGCATCATTAACATTGCATCGGCGCATGGCCTGGTCGCTTCAGCCACGAAATCCGCTTATGTTGCCGCCAAGCACGGCGTCGTCGGCTTGACCAAGGTGACTGCGCTCGAAAATGCCGGTAACGGCGTTACGTGCAACGCGATTTGCCCGGGGTGGGTGCGTACAGCGCTGGTTGAGAAACAGATTGAAGCGCTGGCCCAGAAAAATCATGTAAGCATTGACGAGGCGGCCAAGCAACTCCTGGCAGAGAAGCAACCGTCGCTGCAATTCGTCACGCCCAAGCAGCTGGGCGGCGCAGCGGTATTCCTGTCTTCCGAAGCGGCAGAGCAAATGACCGGTACGACGCTTACGCTCGATGGCGGCTGGACAGCAAGGTAGATGGCCGACAAGGTCGGGTGCTTGCGCATCAAGAACACGCAGATGGCGCAAACCAATAAGCAATAAGGAAAGAGAACAATGTTGCTGTTACTGTCGCCGGCAAAGAAGCTGGACTACGATACACCGGTACGGACAACACTACATACGCAGCCATTGTTCGTCGAACAGGCTGGCGAATTGATCAAAGTGCTGAAGAAGAAATCCGCGACCCAGATCGCCGATCTGATGAAGCTCAGCGATACGCTCGCCCAGTTGAACGTGCAACGTTATGCTGCCTGGGAACCCACCTTCACGCAGACGAATTCGCGCCAGGCTGTCCTGGCCTTTAATGGCGATGTCTACGAGAAGCTGGATGCATCAGGCTTGTCTGACGCCAAACTGAAATGGGCGCAAGACCACGTTGTGGTCCTGAGCGGCTTGTATGGGGTTTTGCGGCCATTGGATTTGATGCAGCCGTATCGCCTGGAAATGGGTACACGCCTGCCTACCAGCGAAGCCCGGACGCTCTACGATTTCTGGCGGCCCCGCATCGCCGCGTACTTGAACAGCCGCTTGTCCGGCGTGGGCAAACGCAAACCGGTGGTGCTCAACCTGGCGTCTGAAGAGTATTTCAAGGCGGTGGATCTTGCGGTGCTGCAGGCCAGGGTGGTGCAATGCATATTCCAGGATTTTAAAAATGGCGCCTGGAAAGTGATCAGCTTCAACGCAAAACGCGCACGTGGCTTGATGGCCCGGCATGTCATCGACAACAAGATTACCGATCCTGAAAAGCTGCGCGACTTCGACAGCGATGGATACGCGTTCGACGCTAAGGTTTCCACACCGGAGAAGCTGGTGTTCAGGCGCGCCACGCCCGCCTAGCGCCCTTCAGTCATGGTGTCGCAACACCGCGCATTTCCTGTTGAACCAGTTGCGCGGCCTTGACCATCTGACGCAACGGATACGCCAGCGATGCCAGCTCGCCTTCAGTTTCGATGGAAGCGGGAGGATGCGCGTCGCTGCCCTCCAGATAATTGCCTACTGCATCCAGCGATTTCTGGACGCCTTCCGGTACAGTAGCCAGGCTCGCCAGAATGGGGATCGTGGCGCTAATCTGCAAGGCCAGTACATGGAATTGAATCATCAGATTGTTCAGCTCGGGGACATTGTTTTGACGTTTCACTGGCTCCTCCATCATTCGATAGAAGGCGCCCGCGAAGTTGGCAAAGGCAATGTAAACATTTTTACGCGCCAGTCTCCAACGCATTTCGGCCTCATGCTGGTCGGCGTCCAGCGCGTTGCCCGCAGTGGATCCGAATACGCTTGCGGCCGCTTGTGCGCGAGTTAGCGACGCGTAATGGAGGCCTGCCTTCAGGTATTCCCGATTGGCTTTCTGGACCGCGTTGGCCAGGGATCCCATGAAACCATGCTCCCACCAAGGTAGGATATAGCTGCAAAGCAAGGCGATTCCGCAGCCGATAAGGGTATCGACCAAGCGCTCCACAATCAGGACATTCGTGGTCGGCGACAGAAAATGGAATACCAGCAGTACAAATAACGTATTGCATATGGCGGAAACCATGTAGTTCACCTGAATCAGGCTATATCCCAATACGCAGGTTATAACCAGCACCGCCAGATAAATGTCGGGGCTGCTGGTGACATTGAAAAGTATCAGTGCCAGAGCACAGCCGATGAGTGTGCCGACCAGCCGCCAGCCATTACGCTGTCGGGTCAAGGCAAAGCCTGGTTTCATGATGACAAGTATCGTCAGGATAATCCAGTAACCATGCAGCCCTGCTCCTGGAACCAGGTCGCGCAGACTGGTATACGACACAAGCGCTGTAATCGTCATGGCGAGCAATGCGGCAATAGCGACGCGGATTGCATACCGGAAATGCGGCGAATCCAGGCGCAGGTTGCTGGTCAACATGCCTATGCGCCAGGTTTGCCGCGAAAGAAACCGATCGAGTGCCTTATCCAGTCGCATGTCCACCAGGTGTGCGGTGTTGGTGTTGCTTGTGTGTTCGGCCATGCGGTCCACCAATCGGGTGGCATTCCGAATTCGGCGCAACACCTGGATCAGCAAGGCATAAACTTCAGGTTCTTTCTCGACCAGTCCGGCTACCCGGTATTTTTCCATTTCGTATTCAATGGCACGAATCTCCGCCTTGACGCTGTTTCGTTCCTTGACACGTCTATTGCGGGCGATGTTCAGCGCAATATGTGCGACATTCACAGCAAGCTTGTGCAAGGCATCGCGGGCAAACATCAGGACATCGCTGTCAGGTACCATCCGCCGCAGCGTGGCGTAATCGGTGTGCGTCGCGACCAGACTATCGAGCAGGGCGACCATGTCGATGAAGACATTCAGCGACGCAGCCCTCAGCCGGTCGCCATGCCTGCCGTCTCTCGGCAACTCGCGCAAGACGGTGTCGCGCGCGGCCTGGTGCTTCTCGGTCATCGCCGACTGGGCATGTATCAGTTTGCGATATGTCGCGTCGAGATCCGCATTGACGTCGTAGAACTGCGATCTTGCTTCGATGTAGTCGGCTGTGGCGAACAGGGCGACCGATAGGGCCTGCTGTTCTTCGCGGTGCCATAGCAGGCGATGAACAACGAAACTGAAGAGGAAGTAAAAGACTCCGCCCAGAAAGGAATACACCGTGTGGAGCAGAACGTCATGGGGACTCAGCGGAGTGCGCATGGTTAGCGTCATCAGCAGCAGGCAGGCGAAGCCCAGTAATCCTCCTTGCTTGCCAAACACGGTGAACATGGAAAACATGAAACAAAGGGCCGGCACCACCAGCCAGATCATCACACTGTTCGTTGTGGCCAGGCCCGTGACGGCAGCAGTGATGGAGCCCAGGAGGACTGCGCCCAACATCCCATTCGTGCCATAGCGTCGAGGTCCGCCCGGCTGGTCGATGATCGCCACGCACGCGGCGCCAATGGCTGCAACCATGCCTATGCTGTACAGCTGGAAGACGCCGGCTAGCAGCAGCGCGGGAAGCAGCACTCCTATCGCTTGGCGCAAGCCGCCAAAAAAGTGATGACTGTAGAAAAAGCGCTGAAACTGGGGGATGCGGTAAGCCATGCGTCGATCAAGCAGTTCGGGCTTTCAAGTATATAGGCAGCCGGAGTTATGGCCGCGGTCGACGGGCGAGGCTTGGTAGTCGTGGACGTTTTGGGGAACTAAAGGCAGCCGGCGTCCCGCAGGAGGCCGGTGGAACGACTATCGCATAGGTAGCTTGTTGGTCTTGACCACTTCCGTCCACTTCCTTACTTCCGCCCGGATGTGGTCCGAAAACTGTTCAGGTGTATTCTTCACCGCGCGTGCACCCAAGCCCTCAAGCCGCTTTATCATATCTTCTTCAGTCAATGCGGACGCTATGGACCGGTTCAGTTTTTGTACCACATCGTCCGGTGTGCCGGCCGGCGCCAGAATACCGAACCAGGCGGACACTTCATAGTCTGCCACGCCTGATTCTGCCATGGTGGGAACGTCCTTGAAGGTGGGCCACCTTTGGGTGGTGGTTACGGCGAGCGCGCGCAGGCTGCCCGACTCGATATGACCTGCGGACGAAGGTAAGTTATCAAAGCCGACCTGGATTTGGCCGCCGAGAACGTCGTTAAGCATGGGGCCGCCGCCCTGGTAAGGCACGTGGACCATGTCGATCCCGGCCTTTGCTTTGAGAAGCTCCCCGGACATGTGAGGGCTTCCGCCGATGCTGGTTGATCCGAAGCTGACCACTCCTGGATTCTGTTTTGCGTAGGCAATGAACTCATCAAAGCTCTTGAATGGGGCATTTTTATTCGCGACCATGACGTTCGGGGTTTCGGCGACGATGATGATGGGTGCGAAATCTTCTACTGGTCGATACGGAAGTTCTTTGTAAAGAGCTGCGTTGATTCCGTGAGAATTGATGTTTCCCATCACCAGCGTATAGCCGTCGGGCTTGGCTTTGGCGACGGCTTGTGTACCTATCTGGCCGCCCGCGCCGGGTTTATTCTCGATGATGAAGGTTTGGCCCAGGCTTTTTGTGAGCTTCATCGACACCAGTCTGGCAAGCAAGTCGGTGGTGCCGCCAGGGGGGTAGGGTACGACAAGCGTGACGGGACGTTCAGGGTAGGCGGCGTATGCAGTGCTTGTGATCGCCAGCGAAATGCCAAGACTCAGGGCAGATAAGATCCTTTTTTTCAACATGTTGTCTTATATGGACGCCTCCTTTGTGGCAATCGAATTTTTGAAATGTGTGGCTAGGCGAGAACGGTTGCAGTCTTATATCCGGCCTGTTTGCGCAGTAACGGATAGACCGACTGCTGGCCCTG
>NZ_PDNV01000008.1 GCF_002849615.1 Pollutimonas nitritireducens | reverse complement strand
GGCAGTTGCGGATGCTGCACCAGATCGAGGAGCGCATCGATGCGATCGAAGACGAATTGCAAGGGCTTGAGCGCCAGCTCGATAGCGCGCGCCGCGTGCGCCAGATTCCCGGCGTCGGGCTGCTTGGGGCCACGGCCCTGGCGGCGGCGCTGGGCGAAGATGCCCGTGGCTATCGCAATGCCCGGGAGTTTGCCGCGTGCCTGGGTCTTGTGCCTTGCCACCGGGGCACCGGTGGCAAGGTCGCGGTGGGGCACTTGAGCAAGCGTGGCGACCCGTATCTGCGAACGCTGCTCATGCACGGAGCGCGCGCGGTGATCTTCCACTCGAAGACTAAAAGCGCGTGGTTGCAACAGATGCTGGCGCGCCGACCGCTGAATGTAGTAGTGGCGGCGCTGGCCAACAAGATGGCACGCACGGCCTGGGCGCTGGTGGCCCATGGGCGTGAGTATCAGGCGGGTGAGTTCACGAATGCGGGTTCACCCAAAATATAACTATCCCACTTAAAGGAGAGGATGCCGCAAAGAGTGCGTAACTCGAATCAATGAAATGATGGCAAACGCGGTCGGTCCGCGGGTCGGTCAAGCTGAATGTTGTCTCGAGCCAGGTGCAAGCCCAGCTCGCCCAGGAGATGAGCTCCGACCCTGCAAATACCCATCAGGGCCAGCAGTCGGTCTATCCGTTACTGCGCAAACAGGCCGGATATAAGACTGCAACCGTTCTCGCCTAGCCACACATTTCAAAAATTCGATTGCCACAAAGGAGGCGTCCATATAAGACAACATCATGAGAACCTACACACACTACCGATTTGCCCGGCTGCTCGGGCAATGCGCTTTCGTGGTCCTTGGAGCAACCGGGCTTGCCACGCAGGCCGCGGCCGCCTATCCCGACAAGCCGATCAAAATGGTCGTGCCCTACCCGCCCGGCGGACCTACCGACCTGGTCTCCCGCGGTGCGGCTGCCGCCATGGCGGAGGTCATTGGCCAGCCCATTGTCGTGGACAACAAGTCGGGGGCCAGCGGCATGATAGGCGCGGACCAGGTGGCCCGCTCGACGCCGGACGGATACACCTTCCTGGCCAACGCGTCGCTGCACGTCATCAATCCGCACATCTACAAGAAAATGGCCTACGACTCGTTCAACGATTTCGTGCCCATCACGCAGCTGGCCGCCGTCCCTCTGGTGCTGGTGGTGCCCAAAGACTCTCCAATTCATTCTGTCGCCGATCTGGTCAAGGAGGCCAAGGCCAGCGAGGCCGGCCTGAACTTTGGTTCGGCGGGCACCGCATCGGCGCAACACTTGTCGGGCGAATCGTTCAAGGGCGTGGCGGGTATCCGCATGCAACACGTTCCCTATAAAGGCAGCGCTCCCGCCCTGACTGACCTGGTCGGTCGGCAGCTGGACTTGATGTTCGACTCCATGCCGTCCGCCATGCCGTTCATCAAGTCGGGACAGTTGCGCGCCATTGCCGTGACAACGGCCAAGCGCGTGACGGCCTTGCCGGATGTGCCCACGATTGCCGAAGCCGGCTATCCAGACTTCGATATCAGCACCTGGTATGGATTATGGGCGCCTAAAGGCACGCCGGATGCCGTTGTCCAGAAGCTGGCCGAAACAGCGAAGAAGGCGCTGCAGAATCCGAAGGTGAAGGCACAGTACGCCACCATGGGCGCCGAGCCGGTCGGGTCATCGCCTCAGGAATTTGCCGCGTATGTACGCTCGGAAGGGAAAAAGTGGGCTGAACTTGTAAAGCAGGCCAACGTTCCCCTGCAGTAAACCCGCGCACGTTGCCATCCTTCTTGATATCAGGAAGGATGGTGGGAGTCCTCGACGCCTATGTCTTCATTCCACAGCTCTGGGTGGGCCTTGATGAACGTGCGCATCATCTCAATGCACTCCTCATCCGCGAGCACGTCCACCTGCACACCGCGTGATCGCAACAGCGCCTCCTCACCGATGAACGTCTGATTTTCGCCAATGACTATCCTGGGGATGCCGTACAAAAGAATGGCTCCACTGCACATGGCGCAAGGCGACAACGTGGTGTACAGCACGGACTCATGGTATGTGCGGGCCGGCTGCCGCCCGGCATTCTCGAACGCATCCATCTCGCCGTGCAAAATGGTGCTGCCTTTTTGCACACGCCGGTTGTGTCCACGGCCGATGATGCGACCTTTATGCACGATCACTGAACCGATGGGGATACCGCCCTGGGCTAGCCCCAGTCGAGCCTGTTCTATTGCCGCCTGCATGAAATTATCCATGGGTCCTCCTTGTCAAGGCCAGCGACGGAACACCAGCGAGGTGTTGATGCCGCCAAAGGCAAAATTATTGTTCATGACATATTCGTGGGCGGCGGTGGCGCCGGAGCCGGTCAGATAATCGAGATCGCCGCACAGCGGATCGACATTGTCCAGATTCAGGGTGGGCGCATACCAGTCGCTGTTCAGCATTTCGATGCTGAACCATGATTCCAGTGCGCCACATGCCCCCAGTGTATGGCCCAGATAGCTCTTCTGCGAACTGATGGGCATGCGCGGCCCAAACAGCGCGCTTGTGGCGCGGGTTTCCGCAATGTCGCCTTGTTCAGTCGCTGTGCCATGGCCATTCACATAGCCGATTGCCGACGGATCCAGGGCGGCGTCTGCCAAAGCCATCTCCATGGCGACCCGCATTGTGGTGGCTTCGGGCCGCGTTATATGAGTGCCATCGGAATTGCAGCCAAATCCGACAATTTCGGCGTGGATGCGGGCACCGCGGGCTTGTGCGTGCTCCAGCGACTCAAGGACAAGCATGCCTGATCCTTCACCGATGATGAGGCCATCTCGGGCGCTGTCGTAAGGTCGCGGGGTCAGTTCCGGCGTTTCGTTCTTGAGGCTGGTGGCATAGAGGGCGTCGAACACCATGGCTTCGCTGGGACAGAGTTCCTCGGCGCCACCGGCCAGCATCATGGCCTGTCGTCCGTAGCGTATCGCTTCGAAAGCGTATCCGATTCCTTGGCTGCCGGAAGTGCAGGCACTGGAAGTGGGAATGATCCGGCCCTTCAAACTAAAGAAAATGCCAATGTTCGCTGCTGTGGTGTGCGGCATCATGCGTACGTACGAGTTGGCATTCAGGCCGCCAGCCACGCCGTTGAGCAGCATGTCGGCGAAGGCGCACACGTCGGCCGTGCTTCCGGTCGAGGAACCGCAGGCGACGCCCATGCGGCCATCCATAATGGTGTCGTCGCCCAGAAGGCCAGCATCTTCCAGTGCCAGTTCGGCTGCCCTTACCGCGAGTTGTGAGACGCGTCCCATGCTGCGCAGTTGCTTGCGCGTCCAGTGTGCTGGAGCGGCGAAGTCGATGACGGGCGCCGCAAGCCGGGTGTTCAGCTCGGCATATCGATCCCATTCCGGCATGCTGCGTACGGCGTTGCGCCCTTCCTGGAAATTGGCGCGAATGGCCGACCAGTCGCTGCCCAGGGCACTGAGGCCGCCCATGCCTGTTACGACGACGCGTTGCATCAGCACATTCCTCCATTGACCGCCAAAACCTGCCGCGTAATGTAGCCCGCGTCTCGCGACATGAGAAACGCAACCGCGGCGGCCACTTCATGGGGCTGCCCCATGCGCTGGGATGGAATGGCTTTGATGATTTCGTCGACGGGGACGTGGTCTTCTATCATTTCAGTTTCGATCAGGCCCGGCGCGACACAGTTCACGGTGATGTGTCGCTTGGCCAGTTCTACGGCCAGTGCCTTGGCGGCGCCAATCAGGCCTGCCTTGGATGCGCTGTAGTTGACTTGTCCCCGGTTCCCCATCAAGCCGGATACCGAGGTCATGCAAACGATGCGTCCCGGCGCCCGACGCCGGATCATCGGCATCATCACGGGGTGCAGCACATTGTAGAAACCATCAAGGTTGGTTCGCAGAACCTGGTCCCAGTCGTCTTCCGTGAGGGCGGGAAAGGCGCCGTCGCGGCTTATGCCCGCGTTGAGGACTACGCCATAATAGGCGCCGTGGGCTTCGATATCGGCGTTCAAGGCATCCGTGCACGCGGCACGATCAGCCACATCGAAGACCAGTATGCGTGCCTGGCGGCCCCGGGCAAAGATCTCGTCCTGGACGGCCTGTGCTTGTTCGCGACGGTTACGGCAATGCAGAACAATGTTGTTCCCCGCATCAGCCAGCGTCAATGCGATGGCACGGCCTATGCCGCGGCTCGAGCCGGTGACAAGTATGGTATCGCCAGTCATGTGCAAGGCGGTGCCTCCTGGGTGAAGTCGTTCACGTTGGATGGACTATAGGCGTTGAGGCGCGCACTGGCCACTATTTTGTGCGCATCGCGCATCTCGCATTCGAAGCTGCCAATGCCGGACTCGTCCTTGAAGGAGCAGCGCAAGCCTATCGTCAGTTCAAGGCCGGGCGCGAAGGCTGGCACGCTACATTCGTAGCGCCGAGTTCCCACCAGGAATCCAAGCTTCACCGGAGTACGGTCCCGCCTGGCCTGGCAGCCGGCCCATGCGGCGACGGCCTGAGCCATGATTTCCAGGCCTACCCAGGCGGGGAGGCTGCCGTCCGGCTGATTGAACAAGCCCGATGGCTTGATGCGTGCGCGGGCTGTCAGCGATTCGTCGTCGAAGGAGAGGATTTCATCGATGAGTATCGCGTCGCCAGAGTGCGGCAATACCTGATTGACGGGCCACAGAATCATTGTGCGCACCCGAGTATCAGGCTGGTGTTATTGCCGCCAAATGCAAATGAATTGCTCATTATGATGGGTGGGGTGTCGCTGCTGAAGCGATGCGCGGTGGTGCTGAAGTCCAGCGCAGGCAAGGCCGGATCGGCACGGCCGTCCCAGATATGTGGGGGCATGGCGAGTTCGCCAGGGTTGCGGGTTAGCGTGATCCACGCAAGGGCGGCCTCCAAGGCGGCGGCCGCGCCCAATGCGTGACCCGTTAACGGTTTGGTCGACGCGCAGGGCACCCCGTGGCCAAAGACGCTGTCCATGGCGATACTCTCCATTGCGTCATTGCGCGAGGTGCCTGTTCCATGTAAGTTCACCCACGCGATGTCGCGCGCTTCCAGACCGGCATCACCGAGGGCTTCGCGCATGGCGCGGATGGCGCCCGCGCCTTGAGGTTCGGGCGATGACATA
Source organism: Pollutimonas nitritireducens (assembly GCF_002849615.1). GTDB lineage: Bacteria > Pseudomonadota > Gammaproteobacteria > Burkholderiales > Burkholderiaceae_B > Pollutimonas > Pollutimonas nitritireducens. Next base: position 288,649 of record NZ_PDNV01000008.1, on the reverse strand, counting down.
TGCCATGCGTCCGAACTGGCACCGCCCCCCATCAGCCTCACGCTTGGACCTCTGCCTCGACGGCGCTCCATTAAAAACAGTACGGCCGCTTCGCCGATATTGATGCCGTGCCTATTGATGGAAAACGGCATGCATAAGTCGTCGGATATAGCCTCTAGGCTCGCAAAACCGTTGATCGTCAATCGGCAAAGGGTGTCGGCGCCGCCACAGACCACCGCGTCGCAAATCCCCATCTCAAGCAGACTGCGAGCCGATAATAAGGCGCGGGCGCTCGACGTGCATGCGGTCGACAAGGTATAGGCGGGACCGCGGCTGCCCAACCAGGCAGAAAGAAAGGACGCCGGTGCCGATAGCACCTGCCGCCTGTAGTCGAACGAAGATGGCCAGCTGCCGTACTGTTCCAGATGCGCATAGGCGTCGGAATTGTCATTGATGCCAGAGGTGCTTGTCCCCAGGACGATGGCAACCCGTTCCGGACCGTAGCGGTCGACGGCCGCGCGGAGATCGGCTTCGATCTGCTGAGCCGCCGCCAGTACGAAGCGATTGTTGCGACTATCGTGCTGCGGTGCCAAGCCATGGGGCAGTAGTGGCACGGCGTCGGAGAAGGCGCCCAGCGTGATGGCGCGCCCGTCTACCCATCCTTCCAGCTTGCGCATGCCTGCGGTATTGCCGGCATGCAGCGCCTGGGAAATCTGGGTAATATCGCTGCCCATGGCGCAAACAATGCCAGGCCTGCCGATCCAATAATTCAAGGAGTCTCCTTTAACGGCGAGATCTGCCAGCGGGTGCCGTCGACGTATTGAATGCTAAAGGTATCCCGCGGTGCGGCAGCTTGCCAGATAATCGTCCAGCGGGTATCGCCATTCTGCCGCAATTGCCTGATGCGGGTGCCGCCGGGTCCGGCGGACTGGCTCCAGGTTCCAGCCGGGTAGGTGCGGGCCAACTCGTTTTCAGGTGTCCACGCGAAGATAAGCGCGGAAAACAGCGTCCGGGCCGATGCATTGGGCGGAAGAAAACCATCGTTGCGCCACTTTCCGTCTTCCAACAATTGGCGCGCTATGGGCAGGCCCAGGGGGTCGAACATTAGCCAGCGTAACGTGGTCTTGGACTCGCGTTGCGCGACCAGTATCCGGTCCTGTGCAGTATGGTCCGGCACATGTTCAATGAGATGCACCCGCCGCGGCAAGTCAAGCTCCGGTATGTGCAGGGGCAGGGCGCGCTGGCCAGCACAACTGGCCAGCAGCATGGTACCGGCCAATGCGCAGGCAAATCGCAATTGAGCAGCCGGCCCCGCACCAATAACGACGACTTCATGTTGCTGCATAAGGTTCTCTATTGAAAATAGATATGTGGACCCATGGGGCCCACAAAAGTGAGAAGAAGACGCCGATTGCCACGGACACCCCGAAGCTGGAGACCGCAGGGGTTGTACTGAGCGCGAGCAGGCCAAACGATAGCAATGTCGTGGCGCCGCCCAATGTTACGCCCACGAGACTGGCCGTCGGCCCAGCCACCTGCTCGTACATGAAGATGGCATAGTCCACGCCAATGGCAGTGACCAGCAATAGACCGAAAAGGCTGAAGAGCGTGAGTGGCTGGCCCATATAGCCAAGCGCTGCCAAGCTGCATACCGTAGCGGCCAATGGTACCGCCAGAATGCGCCAGCTTGCGCGACGTCCAAGAAAGATCCATAGCAGAAGGCCGGCGACTACATAGGATGCGAGCTTCAGCTCGACGGCCACGACCCGCGTGTCCGAGAACATGGCATTGAGTTCGCCGCTGCGATCCATCAAAAGGGTGTCCGGGATGCCGCGAGCCACGGCCTGCAAAGCATCGACGTCTTGCAGTCCATGCAGGGTGATCATTCCGGCTACCCCGGCGGCCGCAGCGCCGGCGGTCCCACCTGAGCCGGCCGCACCGCCGGCGGTCCCACCTGAGCCGGCCGCACCCAACCACAACATTCGCCATGGTTTGCTCAGGGGGCCGGCAAGCGCAGTGGTAAGGGTCACGGCGGGGAGGGCGGCGACCGCTTCGACGTGTTCTTTCAGAACGTCCAGTGGAATGCCCAAATTGCTCAGTTGACCCAGCGCGTGCTTGTTGCTGGCGAGATCATTGAGGGCCTGGCGTACACGGAGCTGGCTGGCGATTGGCGACACTAATTGGCTGAGCGCCGTATAGCTTCCCAGCTTGCCAGCCTCGATCAGTTTGTCGAGCCGTTCGGCCACCGCTTGCTGGCGTTCCAGCAGGGCATCCTCATTCGGTGCGCGTATCAGGAAAAATTGACTGGTCGGAATGAAGCCCGTGATTTTCCCGATCTGTTTCGCCTGGTCGGATACGGATTGAGGCAATGAAAACCAGAGCCTCAAGTCGTCGTGGACGCTCAAGCGTGCTATGCCCAACGCGCAAACGAGAGCGGCGGCAACCAGGCACAGTCGCAGCATGGTGCGCCGGGCGCTGATCCTGCTTAACGTGGCCAGTAGGGCAGCGGAGCCTCTCAGCAGCGTCGCACTGGGCGCGGGTTGCCAATTCCTGAACCAGGCCGGTAGCAGGCACACCGTACATGCATAAGCGCCAAGCAGGCCGGCAACGGAAAACACTGCTGTCTGCGTAAGCGCTGGAAAAGGGGTAAAGGCCAACGCCAGATAGCCTATCAGGGAAGTGGTCAGACTCAGTGTCAGGCCAGTACGGACCCGGCGCATCGCAGGCCAGGCTTCCCACGACGCCATGCCGTAGCTTTTTCCCAGCCAATGCATGGGATAGTCGATGGCGACGCCGATCAAGCTGGCTCCCATGACGATTGTCAACGCATGGATGGTGCCGAATAGCGCTACGCAGGCCACAAAGCCCGTCAACATGCCAACGAGAACCGGCATGAAGGCGAGCAGGGCACGCGGTCGGCGCAGCGATGCCAGCAGAATCAACAGTATGCCAATGATCGAGGCGAGTGCGATTGAGCGGCTTTCCCCTATGGCATGCGCGCGCGCGGCGGCAGCATACAGCATACCGCCAGTGGCGATCAGGTCGCCATCCGCAGATTGGACCTGCTGACGACTTCGTGCGACCAATGCGCCGATGTGCTCGGGGATGGCGTGATCGAAGGCATCGCCATCGGTTTGAGCGCGGATCAGCACCCATGTTGTGTCGGGTGAGTGCCCCTGAAGTGTGCCACTGGCCATGTCAAAAACGAGCGAGCCGCTTGAGTTGGCAAAAGCTGCCTGGGCACGCCCGGTCAATCCGAGCCAATCCTGGTCAGTGGGAACCAGGCTGGTCGCCGAAAACGGATCCATCAGTTCCCGGACTCGTCGCGTGGTGAAGCCGATTGGATCTGTCTCGAGCAGTTCGAGGTCAGCCGCTGGCAACGCGGCGATACGCGCTGCCAGGAGTTGTGATCGAACCGCGGCGACGTCAAGCTTCACTTCCACCTCGACGGTGGTGAACAAGCGGCTTTCGCGCCATTCGTTTGCCACGCCAAGGGCGACCTCGACGGCACGGGCAGGATCGGCGTGGCCTGCCAAAGCGATAAGCTGCCGGCTTAGCGGCTCTTGAATGCGCTCCTCAGCTCGTGTCGCGATATCGTCTTTCTGGACATGGGGCAGCAAATCCATCAAGTCGGCCGATACCGGCCACCCATTACGGCATTGCCATGCCGCCGCCGCGGCGAGCAAAGCCAGCGCGGTCAGGAATAGCCTGGGCATCCAGCGCTCAATTGGCGAAGTCACGCCGCTCCTCGTCGCTAATATGCGTTGCTGCCTTGGCGTCCATCATGCGCAGCACACTGCGGTCACCTTGCGTTTCGATCATTTCAATGGTGTTGACGAGTTGACCGCCCGAAATCTCGATGCGGTCGAAAACCTGCCTAAGTAACGCGGAACGGGGTGTGAGCGCCAGCTTCCATGTCTGTGATTCGCCTTCGATGACAATATCGAAGTTGTCTTTGAGGCCCTGAGTGTCTCCCGCCAGTACGGCCAGGAATAATCTGGTTTCACGCCCGCTGCTGCTCTTTGCCGGCAGGGCTTGCCATGTATCGTTCACGTCGCGTCGGGCGCCGTCGCGTGGGGCGCCGCCGCGTCGGGCGATGCCTTCTGCCGTAATGCGCATATCGATCGCTATAGGGATTTGTACGCGCCATAGCAAGCCTTGTCCGGCAAGCAGTGTAAAAGTTCCCTGGCTTGTCAGAGGCTGAGGTAGCGAGCGCAGGAATTTCTCCTGGATGAAGTTGCCGCGGACTACGTTTGCCGATTGAAGCTGGGCCTGCAAATCGTCGAGGTCAAAGCCCCACGCCTGCCATGAAAGCGTCGTCAGTGTGATGGCAAGAGCTGTCCGCCAGAATGAGCGCCACATCATTCCGTCGCTCGTGACGGATCAATGCGCGCCACGGCCTGCAACAGGCAGTCGGGCGAGGACAGCTGCATGGTCCGGCTGGCAATTGAAACCGCCACTTGTACCGAACTGGCGCGGGTCAAGCGTGTTCCTGTCTTGGCATCCTGAATGAGATAGTGAATTTTCAACCGGTTTTCCCATTCCACAAGTTCGGCGCGCACGGTCAGGGCCTGTCCAAAGGCCGCCGGATGCATGTAGCGCAATTGCAGGTCGATGATTGGCCAGGAGTAGCCGGAATCGCGCATGGCCTCGTATCCGTAATTTATGGATTCCAGCAGAACGCAACGGGCCTCTTCCAAGTATTTGACGTAGTGACCATGCCACACCACATGCATCATGTCGACGTCGAAGAACGGTACTTTTATATCGACGCTGACGCTGTATATGCCGCGTTTACGCATGCGGGCTCCAGAAAGGGAAAAAGTTGAACCATTGCAGGGGAGCCTTTCGGCAATGCTCTGCGAGGCGATCCGCGTAGGCCTGCGCCCAGAGCTGGACCTGCGAATGGCGTGTCGTGCGCGTCCAGGTAATGTCATTTGCCAGGCGCTCAAGCGTTACTTGAAATCGTGCGCCATGCTGGGTACAAAAAATAAGATTGGCCGGACAGCGCAGGAGTCCCGCCAATAACCATGGTCCCTGCGGCAACTGGGCTGTTGCACTGAGGAAGTTAACTTCCGTCGTCCGCGCGCCATGCAGGGGGATGCGATCACCGGCGATAACCAGCCACTCCCCGCGTTCGATTCGTTCGCTCAATACAAGCATTGTGGCCGGGTCCAGCTCGCTGACTTGAAGCAGGCGTACATTATCCGCGCCCGCGTCTTGGAGGAGGCGATTGAAATGCCGCGCATGTTTGTCATGGATCAGTATATTCATGACTGCCCGGCTGTTCTTGCGGGCGAGGGCTCGACAAATCTCCATGTTTCCCAAATGCGAACTGACAAGAACCTGGCCCCTGCCGGAACCCATTTGCTCGTGCAACCGATTGGAATCGACGATATCCAGAGCGGAAAGGTCGATTTTCCCTTGCCAGCAGTCCAGCTTGTCCAGCAAGGCATGAGCAAAAGCCAGGTACTGGCGATAGACGGCTGCATGGCTCGGGAACAGTCGAGTTGCTGGCGTGCTGGCCTGCAAGTGACGCTGATACTGGGCAATGCTACGGCGCGCCCGCCTGCCGAAGACATAGAAGTAGATCACAGCCAGCCAAACTATCGGAGCGGTCACGCGCCTGCCCAGCCGTTGCGATAGCCAGGCGGTGATGCGCATTAATAATAAGTTGCCGCGCTCCGGTTGCTGGGCCCAATGCCGCTTGTCCAGGTCAGGCGAGTGCATCATGACACCCTCTTGCGGCTCAGACGTCGCGACAGCAGTGCCGGCGCGCGCACCAGCATGCCCAGGAACAGCATGGCATGCATCCGGCTGATCAGGACATTGTCGCGCCACAGCTTGAAGTGCGACACGCCGTCCCGGGGGTAGTTGACACGCGTCGCTATCCAGCGCATTGGGATGCGGCGCCAGTGCAAATGCACCAGTACGCCAATGTCAAAGTCCATTCGCTGGCCAGTGCTGTGCTGTTCGAGTACCGGAATGACGCTGGCTAGGGGGTAGAGCCGGAACCCGCACATGGCATCGCGGATCTCGAACGAAAGCGTATTTATCCAAACCCAAACGTGCGTCAGCCAGCGGCCATAATAACGGCTGCGCGGCATGTCGGCACCGTAGATTGGTGCACCGCATATCACGGACTGGGGATGGTCTCGAGAAGCTGCCAGAAATGCCGGAACGTCGCCGAGTGCGTGTTGTCCGTCTGCATCGATTTGCAAGACATGCGTGTAACCCAAGGCCTGGGCCCTGTGCATGCCGTCGTCAACGGCAGCACCTTTGCCGCCATTACGCTGACGTCGAATCAGCACAATGGCCGCTGGATCCGACTGAGCGAGATTCTCCAGTACCCGCGCGCATTCCGGTTCGGACCCATCGTCGACCAGTATGCAGGACAGGCCATGATCGTGCAGGCGCGCCACAACCGATGCGATCGTTTTTCCATGGTTGTAGACGGGAATAACGGCGCAGGCACGGTAGCTCATTTTAATAGGCCGCCATGATGCGGCCGGAGGCGCAAGGCGCGTCGGCCATTCTGTATTCGAAGTACAGTTTGCCGCGGGTTGCGTTCCATTCAAGATTCAGCTCCACCGTATCGCCTGGCCGCAATAGCAACTGGAATTTCAATGCTTCCATGCCGCCGAATTGAAGTTCCGGCCGCAGATCCCGTTGCGTCAGCATCATGGCCCATCCTATCAGGGCGACGCCCGGCACAACAGGGGTGCTGACAAAGTGTCCGGAAAAGTGCGCCAAATCCAGGGGAATCTCGAATGCGTAGCGGCGTTCATCGCCGCTTGCGCCAGGTAAGGCACGGATGACAGGCACGGTGGGACGCGGCCCCGCAGCCCGATCAAAGTCATCTTGCGGCAGTTTGTTTTGTGCGTTCCATGGCAGTTGCTGCAGGAAGCGCCAATGGCGTGGAATGGCCAGCGGTTCGAAGCGCGCGGCTAAATGCGAGTGCAAGGACGATATCAATGCCTTGCGTCCACCATTGCGTAATCGGTGCAAACCTCGCGCATTCAGTGCCGCAAGCGCTGTCAGGCGGTTGACTCCATGTCCGCGACCGATACGCGCTTCGGCGATGCACTCGTGATGGGCCAGGGCTTGTTCTATCATTGGCAAGGCGATGCGCTTCTCTTCAACTTTCACAATGCGATCAAGTCGGCCGAGCAGCTCGAACTTGCCGCCATGCCATAGCGCAGCATCCGATGTCTGTTCATCGCTGGTAGCGATCCAGGACGATTGTGCCTTGAGCGCACCATTGCACACCACGCTCATGGCGACCCCGGGTAGCGGCTGCCAGTAATCATCTTTCTCGCGCCATGCAACGGCGCCGGTCTCCGAGCTGCCGTAGATCTCGGTCGGCCGGCAAGCCAGCTTGACGTGCAGCGCCTCGAACAATTCGGGGGGCAGAGGTCCGCCCGAGGAGAAGATCTGAGTGATCGCACCCGCCAGGTCGCGCCATTCGGAGCTATCCCCCAGCCTACGCAAAAGAGCGGGGCTGGTAATCCAGACAACGCGTTCATCACGCAAGCTCGCCGCCTGGATATCTTCCGGGAAGACCAGTTGGCCGCGCTCAATGCTGCGCCCGGCGCATAGCGGCCATAACACTCTGAAAGACAGGCCGTACATGTGCTGTGGACTCACACTGCCCAGGACGCACGCGGGGCTGTCGGCCCAGTTCCATTGACGTTCCAGCGCCTCGATCTCTTGACAGAGTTGTGACCATTGTTTGATGATGCGCTTTGGCAGGCCGCTGGATCCGGATGTGCTCAGTTCCAGGCCGACTCCAGGGTCAAGCGTTGCCGCCGGCAAAGCCATGTGACCAGATAGCTTGCACACAGAAAAGACTCGCTCGTCGGCCAGTCCAGGCAACGGCCTGTCGCTCAACCATTGATCGACGTCGGCATCCAGCGCGGAAAGCGTATGAGGGTGGGCGTCACCAGGCAATACGGCCGTTACGCCCGCGCGCCAGCACGCCAGCAACGCCACGGCCAGTTCGGCCGCATCGTCGAACCACAGGCCAGCACGGCGTACGGAATTTGCATGCAAGGCGCCGGCTACCGCCAGGCAACGGTTTGCGAACGTCAGATGATTGATTTCGGGCGCCGACGCAATTCGACGCTGCGCTTGAGCGGCAAGCAGCAAGTGCTGCAACGGAATCCAGCTCATCGGCGCGCGAGCCCTTTGGCTGATGGCGGTCGCAGCAGCCACTCGCCCGCCATCAGCAATCCCATGATGATATAGCTGATGCAACCGTTGTAGGCGGTCCACCAGTTCCACGGCGCCCATAAGCCCATTAAGGAAGCAATGGTGCCGTTGACCAGGAAAAAACCGGTCCACACTTGCGTGACCCGGCGTGTATAGCGTACGCCCTGCGGGGGCAGCTCTGGATGCCGCATGCGCGCCAGGCGTTCGATGACAGGCGGTCCGTGGCGAAGGCTGCCGGCGAAAACAATGAACAGGAGGGTATTGATCAACACGGGGTAGGCGCGCAACCAGGCGGCCGAATTTGCCCAGGCCATGGCCGCGCAGAAAACGACGACGATGGCCGCCAGCACGCGGCCCCCGGGTTGGCATGCCGGTGTCCAGATGGCACGCGCCAGCCACAGCAGGGCGAGCGGAAGCGCCAACCATGCCGCATTCAGGTATTCCAGGCCGAAATAAACGGCAAAGGGATAAGCGACGCCGGCGATCAGCAGGGCGGCGGCCACTCCATGCCTCATGCGGGGGCGTCCTGCTTGCGCCATACCGCCTCGACGACGTCCTGGACAGTCCGCACGGAGCGGAAGTCCTCGGCGGCCAGTTTGCGCCCGGTCTCGCGTTTGATATGGTCGATCAGGTCAATGGCATCGATGCTATCGATCTCGAGATCGGAATACAGGTCTGCATCGGCCGTGATGCGATCGCGGTCGAGCTCGAACAGTTCAACCAGTGCATCACAGAGCCGACTGAAGATTTCTTCGCGACTTTGCATTCATTGCTCCTACGGTGAGGTCGGGCCGCGATCGGTCGGGCCGCGCTGTGCGGCGACGAATTCCGCCAGGTTCGCAACGGTCGCGAAATGATGGTGCATGTTACGTGTTTCGGAATCGACGGTGATTCCGTAGCGTTTCTTCAACGCGAGCCCAAGTTCCAGCGCATCCACGGAATCAAGTCCCAGGCCATCGCCGAACAAATCGCCGGCGCTGTCGATATCTTCCGGACCGATGTCTTCAAGATCAAGTGTTTCGATAATCAATGCCTTGATCTCGAGTTCCAGTTGCTTCATTTGTCAATTCCTGTTGGAAATAGTGATGCAGGTAATCGTTCATCCTGCGCCCCGCGATGGGCGGTGAGTGGCGGCTGGCCCATTGAGCCGGGTCCAGTGCGTCCCCGACGACAATCCGGTAGTGCATGCGCCGATATGGTATTCGATACCATGGATCTCCCTTGCCGAGGCTGCGTGGACTCATGTGTATGACCACTGGAACGATGGATCGGGCGCCGCGCAGCGCAATGGCGCAGGCACCGCGGTGAAACCGGGGCAAGTTGCCGGGTGGGGTTCGTGTTCCCTCGGGAAACACGATCAATGTCTCTCCGTCGCGCAAGGACTGAGCCGCACGGTCGAACATATCGAAGCTTTCGTCATTTGTGACGTATCCCGCATTATGTACTGCCCCCCGTGTGAAACCGTTGGTAGCGAGGCCGTGCCTGACGATACAGTTTGCATTGTCGAGCTGGGCAATAAGGAATACGACATCGAGCAACGATGGGTGGTTGGCGATGATCATCTGGCCGGGTCCACCCAGTCGCTCGCCATTGATTACCTCGATTCTCAGGATGCCTGTGTACACCATGAAGCGCACAAACCAGCGAAAGGACTGATGAATGGTGCGTCGAGCGCGGCGTTTCCTCGTGCTGACATCCGTGGGCCATGCCTGTTGCAGAGGGAATACAACCCCACGCAAGAACAGACCACCCAGGCCAAACAATGTGAATGCCATGCCGGTCGCTACCAGGCGCCAGTGCCACGCATCTTGTTTGCGGGGTGTGGTCATGCCGTCCGCGTCCAGAGCCAATGGCGATCACCGCTGGTATTGAGCAGCGACGGTGATCCGAGGCAAAGATGGCGTACGAAATTCAGTGAATTGGGCCACAGCTGGGGGATGTTGGATTCATCCTGGTGTCGTTCCAGTCGCCATTGCGTTCCTCGCTCTATGCGAAAGGCCACGGCGTAAGAGAACGGTACGTCGTCGATCCAGGGGACATAGGCCGGAGGTGGGCGCTCTTCAGCCAGCACCACCAGGGCTGATCGGGCACCCCGGCGCAGCAGGAAGGCGGCTTCCATGAAAGCATGTTCCAGGCCGTCTGAATTGACCGACAGCGCAATGGATTCAGTCTTGTCGCCGCGGACGATCGACCACATGCCTGCGATGGCATTGTGTACCGACAGGCCGAATGAGGTCGGTGATAGACCTTCATTGCGGCCCATTGCCTGGAGCAGCGCGAAGCTGCGTGTGGTTTCGCCATGCTGTGAGGCGAAAACCAGAGGCATGGGCGGTCGATTATCCGCCAGCGGCCAGGCACAGTCGAATACCATCCGAGCCATAGGGCTTAGACGGCGCCGCTGCATGGGAGTCAGGAAACCCAGCGGGGGCGACTCGTAGTCGGCCAGAGGACAATAAGGATGGGCTGCCCATTGCATCCAGCTTTCTGCGTCGCGCATTTCCGGCGCCCAGGCTCGCCATTGTCCGATCGAGAATGTCACCATAGCGCGCGATTATACTGGGCCTTCACGCGCATTCCGCCTCCGTCGTACACTTCCTGCCTTCAATAAATGTTAAATGCGTTCTTTCCGCAGCAACTTCTGCTTACCTTCGCGCAGCCGTCGGCCCGCGCCTACTACTCGTTGAATGCACTTTCCCTCCACGATTCGACCCGAGTGGCGCGCGAGCGGGGTCCCAAAGCGGAACTCGACTGGCAAGTCAGCCGAGCGTTGCTGCGCGCATGCCGACAGCGGGAAGGCGATGACCGGGCTGAATCGCTTAGTCACAGTCGCGGACATGCGGTACTGGCACAAGCGCCGCTAGCCTGCAAAGTCGGGGTCGATATGGAAATGATAAGGCCACGTCGCGTTATGGCGCTCGCGGAATGGGCATGTAACGCCACCGAAATCGATTGGCTGCTTGGACAGGATGATCCGTTAGCGCAGCATACGAGCTTTTATATGTTGTGGACATTGAAAGAAGCATTCGTGAAGGCGGCTGGCCTCGTCTTCCCTTCGGACTTGAGCCGTGTCGGGCTTGACTGCACTACCGGGAATGTGCCTTCGCTACGGGCGCCGGATGGCGCATGGCTAGCCAGAACCTACCTGCTCGGCTCTGACTGCGTGATCAGCGCGGTATGGCATCCGATGATTGATCAGGCCATGAGGGAGGAGCCAGTATGGCGTGCCGGGCCTTCCAGTGTTTTGCCCCCGTTGGCGATCCTGGGGGCCTGGCGCCAGCACGCCGGATCAGCGATCAGTTAGTAGAGACTTTCCCAATCTGTTTGATCAGTCCGGACCACTTGCTGACGTCTTCACGTATGTAGGCATCGTATGCTTGCGGCGTGTTCACCACGACGCTGGCACCTTGTTCGGTGATCCTGTTCTGAAATGCCTGGCTTGCCGAGGCCGTCTTTATGGCATCATAAATCGCGTGGATGACGGGTTTAGGCGTACCTTTGGGCGCAAGCAAGCCGAACATCGTGCCTATTTCGAAGTTGGGCAGACCCTCTTCGGCAAACGTGGGTACGTTCGGCAGCACCGGCAGCCGTTCATCGCTGGCCACGGCAAGAGCCTTCAGTCGATCAGCCTGCAGCATGCCGCGGGCCGACACATAAGTCGTGAACGTCATTTGTACCTGCCCCGATACAATGTCGGTGATCGCGGGTGCGGCGCCGCTGTAGGGCACATGGGTCATGTCGATGTTAGCGCGCAGTTTAAGCATTTCTCCTGCAAGATGAGGCGCGCCGCCGGCTCCGCTGCTCGAGAAATTAAGTTTTCCGGGGTTTTCCTGGCCATGCTTGATCAAGGATGAAAGCGTTCCGCCTGCGAAGTCGGGCCGGGTGACCAGCAGCAAGGGCGCAAACGCCAGCATCGTGACGCCGGAAAAGTCGCGCACGGGGTCATACGGGACCTTATCAATGACGGCGGGGTTTAGCGTCAGGTTGGTACTGGTGAACAGCAGCGTGTAGCCATCCGGTTGAGCTTTACTCACCACTTCCATGCCGATATTGCCACTGGCGCCGGCGCGGTTCTCGACCACGACCGGTTGTTTCAAGGCGGTCGAGATCGTGTCTGCCGCCATCCGGGCCAGGATATCGGTGCTGCCTCCGGCGGCGAATGGGACGATTATGCGTATGGGCTTGTCGGGGTAGGCGTCCGTTTGCGCCAATGTGGGGGCGCCCGGGCCCAACGAGAGGGCAGCTATCGATAAGGCAGTTGCCAGCCATTGTTTTTTCATGGTGTCTCCGAAGTGAATGAGTATTGAATTGCTTGGATGCCGTAGTTACTTGGGAATACTGACTTTCGCCCACTTGTTTACTTCGGCCCGGATCAGTTCACTGAATTCTTCTGGCGAGTTGCCGACAGTTTCCAGTCCTTGTTGCAACAGTTGCTGCTGGATGAGGGGGTCGGCGAGGAATGTCCTGGTTTTCTGGGCAAGCAGTTGGACGATAGGCGGTGGCGTGCCGGCCGGGGCCAGAAGGCCATACCAGGTACTGACGTCAAAATCTTTGAAGCCCTGTTCGTTCAACGTAGGCACGTCAGGGACCAGCCGGGAACGATGGGCCGACGTCACACCCAGTATCTTCACCTTGCCCGCACTGACGTACGTAGCGGTTGAAACCGGCGTTCCGAACATCAGCGGGACTTGGCCGCCCACCAGGTCGATGGCGGCAGGCGCTGCCCCTTTATAGGGTGCGTGCAGCAATTCGATGCCAGCTTCCTGTGCGAACAGTTCGCCCGCCACATGCCCGACGCTACCGACGCCCGCCGATGAGAAGATCATCGGAGCGGATTGGTGCTTGGCCAATTCGATGAGCTCGCCGACGTTGTTGGCCTTGACGGACGGGTTCGCCAGAACCAGCATCGGCGTACGGGCTATCAAGGAAATCGGGGAGAAGTCCTTTACGGTGTCGTAGGGAACGTTGTCATATACCGCCTGATTTATGCCATGAGTGCCCACGGTGCCCAGTACCAGTGTATAGCCATCGGGACGTGCTTTGGCGACGTAGTCGGAACCTATCATCCCGTTCGCGCCGGGACGATTTTCAACGAGGACGGTCCGCCCGGTAGCTTTGCCAAGTTCGGATGCCAGCAATCGCGCAAGGAAATCGGTGCCACCTCCAGCTGAAAATGGAGAGACGATGGTGATCGCTTTGGATGGGTAAGCGTCCTGGGCGGCTGCGCTGCCGAGTAACACGCTGCTGACGAATAACGTCGCCAGGCTTGTTCGCCATAGCCCAGGATGGCCTATGAACGTGCTGGCAGCGCGTGGCTGCCCACCTTTTTTGAATAGGGTCATATCGTCTCCGGACACCTTTGATTTTGTTCTGACTTCGAAAGCCGTAATAGGTCAGTGGGCTTTCGGGGGCATTTGGCCATCTCGATTCCAAGCTGGCCATGTGTTGTCCGTTTTAGCAATCGCTGCGGTGCATTGAAAGTGGCAGACGGCGAATAGCATTTTCGAAAAAAATGAATCGTTGCCGCGTGCCCGGATGCCGCTTGTGCATGGCTGCCTTGGCAGGAAGATCATTCAAGTTAAATGAATAACGTCTTCGAGAATTGTCTATGTTCCGTTCGGGCCTGAACGAGCAGAATGGCGGCAATGCTTTTACGGACGACACTATGAAACCATCAATGGAAGACCGACGCAGGGTGCTGGCAGTGACAGCGGCTGTCTTACTGACATTCACCGCCGGCGTTGCTGCCCAGGCCCAAGCACAATACCCGGAGAGGCCGATTCGTCTGGTCGTGGGCTTTCCTGCAGGCGGCGCGTCGGACGTTGCGGCCCGTGCAGTGGCCGAGAAAATGTCCCTGCGCCTGAAACAGCCTATCGTTGTCGAGAACAAGCCGGGTGCCGCCAGCAATATTGCGTCCGATACGGTGGCCAAGGCGCCGGCTGACGGCTACACCGTTCTATTTGGCACGATCTCGCTAGCCATCAACGGCAGCCTGTACAAGAAATTAAATTACGACCCGTCGCGCGATCTGGCGCCGGTGTCACAGCTGTCCTCGGCACCGTTTCTTTTGGTTGTGAATCCGGCCTCGCCGTTCAAATCGGTTGCCGACTTGATCAAGGCGGGCAAGAACAATGACAAGAGTAATCCGGTCTATTACGCCAGCGCCGGCAACGGTTCGGGCGCGCACTTGTTCACCGAACTCCTGGCCAGCCGTGCTGACCTCGACTTGACGCATGTGCCCTATCGGGGCGCCGCACCCGCCATGGCCGATGTGCTGGGCGGGCAGGTGCCGCTTACTTTCGACAACATAATCACCACGTTGCCGCTGGTCCAGGCTGGAAAGCTGCGGGCGCTGGCCGTCAGCAGCAAGCAGCGCTCTGCAGCGGCGCCCAATATCCCGACCCTGGATGAAGAAGGCGTATCCGGCTACGACGCGACCTCATGGTTTGGCCTTTTTGTCCCAGTCGGCACGCCGGCACCCATCGTTGCAGCGTTGAACCAGGCTGCCAGCGATGCGGTACGGACGCCTGAGGTCAGCGCCACGTTGCGCGGCGTGGGTGCCGAACCGGTTGGATCCTCCGCGCGCGACTTCCAGACCTTCTTCAAGTCAGAAGTCGCGAAATGGGCAGACGTAATTCACCGCGCAAAAGTCGAAGTGAATTGAGGCGCGGGGCAACCCGGCGCAGGGCAACCTGGCGCAGGGCACCTGGCGCGAGCCTATCTTCTTTTAATCAAATTTCGGTGTGTTTCATGAAAATTTGGCATCAGAGCTTTACGGTATTGAGTGATTTGGGCGCATATAACGACGCCCTGAAAGCGCATTTCTCGCGCATTGCGCGTCCTGGTACGCAGATAGACATGCATGGCATGCACCCGGGAACATACCGGTCCAATTACCCCGGTTCCGACATACGCCATGCGTCGCTGCAATACATACATGGGTTGCAGTTCATGATGGCGGCCGTAGAGGCGCAGCGTCAGGACTATGATGTGTTCGCCATCAGCACCTTGCCGGAACCGGCTCTGCGCGAGATTCGCGGTCTGGTCGATATACCGGTCGTTGCCTATGGCGAGTCCGCGATGCTGACCGCCTGCATGCTGGGAAGAAAGTTCGGGGTGCTGGTCTTTATCGACGACCTTAATGACCTGATCGAGCAGAACGCACATGGACACGGCCTGGCCTCGCGTTTTGCCGGTGCGATGCCAGTAGGTTTCACATTCAACGACGTGTTGAAGGGTTTTGAAGACCCCACAGAGCTTATTGAACGCTTCCGTGTCGCAGCACGAAAACTGATTGCCAAAGGCGCCGAAGTCATTATTCCGGGTGAGGCGCCCATGAATATCCTGTTGGCGCAAAATGGATTGTCCGAAGTGGACGGCGTCCCGGTTCTGGATTCACTGGCTACATGGATAAAGCAGGCCGAAGCGATGGCGGACCTGCGTAAATTCTGCGGCACGAAGCCGTGCCGTACCGGGTATTACCACAAGCTTCCAGAGATGGACCGGGTCAATGAGATTTTTTCGTTTTACGGACTGGACCCACTTCGACAAGTGTCTTGACACTAGGCCTGCGGCGCGCGTCGAATACATCGAGCAGGTAGTCGATGAAGGCGCGCACCTTAGGCGACGTGAAGCGTGACTTGACCGTAACCGCATGGAACGTGCGGACTTTTGTGTCCCATTCGGGAAAGAGTTCTACCAGCTTTCCCTGGCTGATTAAATCGGCCACGAAAATATCCAGTACATGAATCAGGCCCATACCCTGCAGGGACGCCTGGACCAGCGCCTGCGTGTTGTTGAAATTGAGTACCCCTTGCGGCCGGATCGTGCATTCGGTATCCGCATCGCTGAGCGTCCAGGGAATAGGCGCGTTGTGGCCTTCTTCGAATAGCCCCAGGCAGCGCTTTGGGTCGATGTCATTCGGATGCGACACGTTCATCGCTTTGACCATGGCGGGATCGCCGCAAATGATGTGCCTCGCTTCATAGATAGGGCGCCCCACCAGATCCGCATCTTCAATCCTGTCCATGCGTATCGCCACGTCGGTACCGCGTTCAATCAGCTTTTGCGGGTGATTCGTCAGCGTGACGGAAACCGATAAATCGGGATGGCGCTTGGTGAACTCGATGAGCGCGGGACAGATCAGACTTTGCCCGATGGCGAAGGGAGCCTCGATGCGTAGCGGCCCGGCGATGTCGGTGGCATTGAGCTTGACGTCGGACTCGGCCTGCGCAACCGCTTTCAATATTTCCTGGCAGCGGGGCAGGAACAGGCGTCCTTCTTCCGTGAGGTGCAGATGACGCGTGTTGCGCTGGATCAGCGTAACGCCAAGATGTTTTTCCAGGTTGCGCAGGCTGGACGTCACGGTGGCATTTGCGAGGTCCAGGGATTCGGCGGCGCGGGAAAAACTGCCGCACTCTGTCACCCGCAGAAACACTTCCATTCCCCATAGCCTGTCCATGACGCCTCCTTTCACTTTTTTCTAATAGATCATTAGGCGCGAGCGCCTAAATCAATCGGGCGCGAGGCCCTAAACTCTTCAAGTGTACCGTGTGATACGGCAGTAACTATTCTATAAGGTGGACCAATGGAGAAGTCTTTTGATGTGGTGGTGGCCGGTTGTGGCGTCGCAGGTTTATCGGCTGCCGTGTCCGCAGCGGAACAGGGACTGACCGTGGCAGTGCTGGAACGCGCTTCCCGGGAGGAGCGGGGCGGGCAAAGCCGATTTACCGAAGCCTACCTTAGAATGAAGGCCATCGATGAGGTGGCCGACGATTTTGAAACGCACCTGGCCGAAAACGTCGGTCCTTATGTCGATCCAGACATGACGGCCGAAATGGGCCAGGACAGCGCTTCGTGGTCTCACATCACTCGATCGCTTGCCATACCCGATTCAGAACTGATCGGCAGCTTTGCCGATCATGTTCCGGGCACCATACAGTGGCTTCAAGGGCTGGGTGTCAAGTTTGACTTTCTGCCCACGGCATTCCTTACCAAGACACAGCCCCGGCTATTGCCGGTGGGTGGCGGCGAAGCCCTTGTCGAAGCGCTCGCCGCGAGTGCCGAGGCCTTGGGCGTTACGTTCTTCTATAACACCTCCGCGCGCCGCCTGATCACGGACGAGGTCGGGACGGTGCAGGGCATTGTCGCCCAAACGCAGGGTGAGGGCGGCATACGCTTCAAGGGACAAGTGGTATTGGCCTGCGGCGGATTCGAGGGCAACCCGGAGATGCTGGCCAAATATCTGGGTCCACGCTCGGTATATATCAGGCCGGTCTGCAAAGGCGGCTACTACAACCGTGGTGAAGGCATAGAAATGGCGCTCGATGCGGGGGCGGCAGCTTGTGGTGAATTCGGGAGCTACCACGCGGAACCGGTAGATCCGCGTTCCGGCATCTCCGAACCCGCCGTGTTTATTTTCCCATACGGAATACTGGTCAACAAGAGCGGCAAGCGCTTCACAGATGAAGGCCCGGGGACCGTAGACGCTTACTATGAACGCGTCACCCGCCGGATCTACGAGCAGGAAGAAGGCATTGCGTATGTGATCCTCGACGAAAAGGTGAAGGACGTCCCTAACTACCGTTTGGCCATCCGGACGGACCAGCCCGCCATCGAAGGCGCCACCCTTGAAGCATTGGGGGAAAAGCTAAAGCTGCCGGCTGGGGCGCTGGCCGAAACAGTCCGACGTTATAACGAATGTTGCCCCACAGACGGCAAGTACGATCCGCTCCATATTGACGGTCTTGCAACGCAGGGCTTGACGCCCCCGAAGTCGAACTGGGCAAGACCGCTGGAGCACGGCCCGTTCATTGCCTATCCCATTATTTCGGCTAACGTGTTCACCTTCGGCGGATTGAAAATCAATTCGGCGGGGCAGGTTCTTGATACCGACGGCATGCCTATGGCCAACCTGTACGCCGCTGGCGAGACGGTAGGTATGTATTACACGAACTACACAGGTGCTACGTCGGTGCTGAAAGGCTTGGTATTCGGCAGGCTCGCAGCCCAACATATTGCGGATTCCCCGCAATGATGGCCGGCGGCAAAGGGGAAACCATGGACGTTGCGCTCAGCGTTGCCATTGTGCAGAGCGTTGCCCGCGAACTCGCCAATGGGCTATCGCCGGCGGTACGCGACAGTGCTCGCCTGCACATTGCCGATGCATTGGGAATAGGCACAGCGGCGCGCGCGACCGAACTGGCACGGCAAGTCACCGCCGCGCAAACGCTCCTGGCAGGCAAGGGCGACTGCAGCCTGATAGGCGGTGGCACGGCCTCGCCGGCCGCGGCGGCATTCATCAATGCCTCGCTGATTCATATTCTGGACTACGACGATATCCACGATACGGGCCGACTTCATCCGGCTGCAGTGATCGTACCCGCCGCATTGGCGGCGGCGGAGATCGCCGGGGCCACCGACGAGACATTGGTCGACGCGGTCGCGATAGGCAGCGAGCTGATCTGTCGCCTCGGCGTCGTGTGCGCGCCCAAGGGCGACGGACCCGGATCGGAATGGTTCCTGACCCAGTTGCTTGGCTACGTCGCTGCCAGCGTTGCCGCCGGTATTGCGCTGGGGTTCTCACAAAGCCAGTTGGTCTCGGGCATAGGCCTGGCCTATATGCAGGCGGCGGGCGGGAAGCAGGCTGGCTTCGGGACGGGGGCCACGGCGCGCGCCGTGTATCCCGCTTTTGCCGCGCAAGGCGGCTTGCAGGCAGCTCTGCTGGCGCAAGCGGGCGTCACAGGCCCCGAGGGCGCGCTCGATGGCGCAGCCGGCCTTTTTCGCCTCTACCTGGGGGGGCCGTTGCGGGCGGAACAACGTACGGCCCTGTTGGACTTTTCCAGATGGCATTGTTGTGACGTCGATATCAAACCCTGGCCAAGCTGTCGGCTCTCACATCCTTATGTGGCCGTCGCGCTTGCGGCGCGCAAGAAAGGTGGTCTGTCGCAGGTCACGCGTGTGCGTGTTGCCGTCAACGCGTCCGCCGCGCGCCTTTGTCGTCCCTTGCCACAACGCCAGCGTCCCGTGACCTTGCAGGATGCGAAGTACAGCATTCCTTTCATGACCGCGTTTGCGCTCGTGCGGGGCGCGCCGACTCTGGAAGGCCTGGGAGAAAAAATCATGGGTGACCCGCAAGTCCTGGATATGGCCGGGCGCATCGAAATCGAAGAGAATCTTCCGGATAATCCGGGCCACCCCGCCGCGGTGCTTACCCTCGAGCGCGGTGACGGGGTCGAGCGTCATGTTTTCGCGCTCGAGGACCTGCACATGGATGCGCCAGCGGTCAGGCTTAAGTTCTTCGAGTGCTTCCGCTACGCTGGACTGGACGGCGTGGCCGAATCGGCATGGAATGCAGCAATCGCCGGGCAAGTCAAGCAGGCAGTCCTGTGTTCCGGCGGTACGCCGGTATGAGCGACTCCTGTTCCAGCATGCAACGTGCTCTCCGGCCATGTTGCGACCTGATTCCTATTGCCGACAAGGAGTGGTATGTACAGTTCTGAACTTATGGCGGGCCGCGTTGCGCTCGTCACCGGTGGCAGCGGCGGGATAGGCCGGGCTGTCTCGCAGGCTCTCGCAACCTGCGGCGCACGTGTTGTGTCTGCCGACATCTCTATAAAGGACTCCGTCGAGACCGCGCCAGGAATCGAGTACGTTGCCCTGGATGTGACGACACGCAGCGACGTCAGGCGCTGTGTCGATGACATTATCAGGCGCTACGAACGACTGGATATACTGGTGAATGTCGCGGGCGTCGTATCGACGGGAAGCGCCGAGCAAATTCAAGAGGAAGAGTGGGACAGGGTCATCGATATCAACTTGAAAGGCACGTTTTTGTGCTGCCAGGCGGTAATGGCGCACATGCGCAGCCAGGGCTTTGGCCGTATTGTGAATCTCGGTTCGGTGATCGGCAAGAATGGCGGGAATCCTCGTCCGTGGCTGGACCCGCGCGAACAGGACCGCGCCAGCAATGTCGCATATGGCGTTTCCAAAGCCGGCGTGCACATCATGACCGCTTTCCTTGCCAAAGAACTGGCCAATTCCGGGGTTACGGTGAACGCCGTCGCGCCCGGGCCGGTGGCCTCGGCAATGACAACAAATTTTCCGCAGTCCCTGAAGGACTTGATACCGGTCGGTCGCATGGGAGCGGCCGACGAAGTTGCATCGGCCGTTGTGTTCCTTGCATCGCCGCATACCGCTTTCATTACTGGGGAAACGCTCGATGTCAATGGCGGCATCTGGTGCGACTGAACACTTTTTTAATCAACAACTTGTGAGAAAAAACACTATGCAACAGCCTCGTTCTATCTATTTGGTGCTCGATATGGAAAATGACCTGGTGCACGATGATGGCCCCAGCGGCAAGGGGCCGATGGGCGAACAAGTCCGCGAGCGCAACATCATTGCCAAGACGGCAGGCGCGATCAGGAAGGCCCGCGCGGCCGGTGTGTTGGTCGGTTTCGTGCGCGTTGGATTTTCACCCGAATATCAGGAATGTCCGCCTGCGTCCCCGATCTTCTCAGGTGCACCCAAGGGCGGCTTGTTCAAACTGGGCACGTGGGGTACAGAGATCCATCCAGGTCTCGAAAAGCTCCCCGGCGATATCGATGTGGTCAAGCATCGCGTGAGCCCCTTTTATTCCACTACGCTTGAAGCGCAACTCCGCGCGCAGGGTGTAACACGCATTTATTGTTCTGGCGTATCAACACAGGCGGTCGTACAGGCCACCGTTCGCGATGCACATGATCGAGATTACGAGATCATTCTGCTGGAGGATGCCTGCGCCGCCCACAGCGCCGAAGAGCACGCCAATTCTATCCAGAGCATTGCTCGCTTTTGCAAAACCGAAACGACTGATACCGTGGTATTCGCCAACCCTTAACCTGTACACCTAATAAAAAACCCCTTGAGCCGCCTGGTACACAGGCTCAAGGGGTTTTTTTGCAAGGACAGCGCCGGACTAATTACTCATTGCAACGTCCGCTTCTTTGAGGACTGCGCCCCAACGCTTGTATTCCGTGGCGAAGAAGCTCTGGAATGCTTCCGGCCCCGCGAGGACGGATGGCACGACGGCGACGTTTTCGAGTTGCTTTTTCACATCCGGCCGTGCAATGGTCTTCTTAATTGCTTCGTCTATTTGCGTGAGAACATCAGCAGGAGTTCCCGCCGGGGCGAATACGCCAATCCAGTTCACTACATTAAAGTTGGGAAGTACTTCCCGCGCCGTCGGAACGTCGGCCAGGAAGCTCACCCGATCTTCGCTGGTAACCGCAAGCGCATTCAGGCGACCGTCTTTGATCAGCGCATACAGAGGGGGAAGGTCCATGACGATCCCATCCACGTGGCCAGCCAAGGTATCGGTAACGGCAGGACCAGCGCCTTTGTAGGGGACGTGGACGATGTTGCCCTTGGATGCCTGCTTAAGCAACTCGATCGTCAGGTGTGGAAGGCCGCCCGCTCCCGACGAAGACAGCGTGATTTGCTTGCTTCGTGCAAGATCAAGGAGCTCCTTCAGGCTTTTCACTTTCAACGTCGGTCCGATGGCGATTGCCTCGGGTGTGAGTCCAACGGTGTTGATGGCGGTCAGGTCCTTCATGGAATCAAATGGCGCCTTGGTCATGGTCTGCGGGGTCAGCACCACGGGACTGACGCTGGAGAGCAGCACAGTATAGCCATCGGGTTTCGCCTTGGCGACATGGCCAGCGCCTATGATGCCGCCTGCGCCGGCCCGGTTCTCGACGACGATGGTTGTGCCCAGCGCTTCGCCTAGTGCCGGCGCGACGATGCGTGCGACGATATCGTTGGATCCTCCTGGTGGGTATCCCACAACCATCGTGACCGGTCGGCTTGGAAATTTTTCCGCCATTGCGGGGGCCGGCATAATGAGCGGGCAGAGGGCAAGCGCGGCCAATACGAGTCCGTGCTTGGCGAGATGGCGAGATTTCGACGTGTGTCTATACATTTGAGTGTCTCTCGATAATTATTCTGGGGTGGCGGCTTTAGACGTGAGCCTCAAGGCGACACGGTGTAGACGATTCTATAGACCGGGGTTGGCGGCGGCAATCGTCGTGGACGAAAACGCTTTTCATATTTTCCGAATGTTGGGCTGCTGCGTCCCGACTATGATGATAGTCGGCCAGAAAGTCCTGGCCTTCGATAATAATTGCCGTCAGCGAGGAGACAATGTTGAGACTATGGCACCAAGTTTTACCGACCTTAATGAGTTTCCGTTGTACGGTGAAACCTTGCAATCGCACGCCAATGCTGTCGTTGGGCCGGATGTTTCCGTGGTGGTCCATGGCTTGCGCCCCGGTACGTATCCACCTGCCACAGCACCCATGGACGTGAACAGCAGGGCGGGGCTGCGGCTGCTCAATGCACAGCAGGTTTGCGAGGCGGCGGTAGTGGCACAGGAGGCGGGCTATGATGCCTTCGCCCTCGGATTTTTTTTGATCCTGCCCTGCACGAAGCGCGCTCGCTCATCATGCCGCGTTTTTTGCCGGCGGCCGCGCAGCGGGATGTTTCGATGTAAGCAGGCGGCTTTTGTACGCGAAGCCCACCGATGCGATGGTCGACCATGTCCGCGCGTCGACAGGCGCGTTCAGTCGTGGAGAAGAACAGTTCTCCGGCGGCCCGGCCTCCGACTGAGCTCAAACGCCCATTGTCAGTGACCTGTCTTGTCCAACTCGTGCGTGAGCGCCGGGAGCAATTCCTGCCAGTCCGCCACAACGCCTATGTGGGCCATCTTGAAGATCGCGGCGTCCGGATCTTTGTTGATGGCAATGATCTTCGTATGAGGATCGATTCCCGCCATATGCTGCGGGGTACCGGAAATGCCGATGGCAAGGTAGATTTCCGGCGACACATATTTTCCCGATTGCCCAACCTGGCGCGCCACCGGAGCCCATCCGGCGTCGATGGCAGGAAGACTACCGCCCACCGCTCCGCCCAGTCGTGCCGCCAGTTCATAGAGAGCCGTGAACCCTGTGTCATTGCCCATCCCGCGTCCCCCTGAGACGACAAGCCTGGCGCCTTCCAGGCCGGCGTGTTCCTCGGCACGCGGCTGCGTGAGGATGTCGTAGGCGGTTTGCTTGGGTTCCCGATAAGGAAGGTGGTGTACGGCGGTGTCGACGGTGTCCGGTATCTCAGGGGCGCTGTCCTCGTCGCTTTTTCGTACTGCGGCCACGAAGGGGCCCTCGTGGCAATCCAGTGTCATTTCCAGGCGTCCGCCAAACGCGTTGCGTTGCACAGACATCCTGCCCTCGGGGTCAAACGCGAAATGCTTGCACTTGCCCAGGGGGACGGCTTTCAGCTTGGCCGCCAGTCTGCCTGCGATCTCTTCGCCGACTGAGCCCGCTGCCACCAAAAACAGGCTGTCGTTCGTGTAGTGGCCGGCTTCGTAAGAAGACAGTGCGTCGGCCAACATTTCGGCGATCTGATGGGGCTGCAATGGCCCCGCAGTCGGGGGGATGACCCAGACAGCGTCCAGGCCCAGCCTGCAGGCATGTTCAATGGCGTCGGGCGCATCGCCGATCAGGACAGCTCGGGCACTGCCGCCGCAACGTTGTGCCACCGCGCGTGCCACGCCCAACGGGGCATAGTCGGCAGTCGTCATGACTGGCGTGATGGGAATCAGTGCGTAAACGCTGCGAGGCGGGTCAGTTTGCATGGGGTTCGGCTGAGGATGACGACGATTTCAAATAGGAGACCAGTGCGCCGGCCTGTTCCGCAATTGAACCCTGAAGCAGTCGGCACGGGGTATGGCCGCGGGGGGAGGTGGCGGGCGGTTCGCAGTGCATGACGGCAATCGCGGTATCTGCATCCGTGGTGTCCGGTGCGATCACCATGAACTGCTGATGCTTGGCCATCATCACGTTTTTCATGAGCGGGTGGCGCAAGCGATTGTTCTTGTCGTTGCTGATGCTGGCACAGGCGGGCATGGGCACCACGATGGATTCGTCCTGCCCGGTCGAGACGCGCTCGAACTGCAGTTTTCCATCGTCGATACTTCGGGCGTGCAGGGCCTGGCTTACGAACGGCCAAGCCCAATATTCAGCAAGGTATGCCGCCGTCATGCCATCGTCCATGTCGCCGTGTTCGCGGCCGATCAGCAGTGCATCAACGGGCCTGTCCGGTTGGTGCATGGCGGCCAGCGCGTGGCGCGCCAACCATGCCGGATTGCCTCGTTGGCCCACCGGGGGACAAAGGCCCCTCACGTAATCAATGCGATACGCTGCGACGGCCCGCATCAATGCAAGGTCGGACGACCCATCGGTGACCAGGGCGGTAATCAGGGTGCCTGGATCCCGGTCGCGGAATTTGAGCGCTGTTTCCAGGGCCGCTTCGTCGAATGGACTCAGCTTGAATGGCGTGGTTGGCGTATGGACGATATCAGCCCACTTGCCCGACGATGGCCGCTCGATAGGGCGCTTGGGGTCGGCGACGCCCGCGATCATTACGGCGATATGCATGTAGCGCGTCTCCCTAACTTGCCGCGGCGGTCGCCGTGCGGGCGGCGACGCGGCCGAAGATGGCGGCCTTGCCCAGCGCCGTGCCTGTCATGTAGGCCGCGCCGTGCAGGCCGCCCACGATCTCTCCGGCGGCATACAGGCCTTCCAGCACATCGCCATAGACGTCCAGCACACGCATGTCACGGTCTATGCACAGGCCGCAATAGGTGCCAAACACGGCGGCCGTGGACGGGTAGGCGT
The DNA here is from genome assembly GCF_002849615.1 of Pollutimonas nitritireducens. Lineage (GTDB taxonomy): Bacteria > Pseudomonadota > Gammaproteobacteria > Burkholderiales > Burkholderiaceae_B > Pollutimonas > Pollutimonas nitritireducens. Next base: position 263,753 of record NZ_PDNV01000008.1, on the reverse strand, counting down.
AATAAGGACCCTGCTCGATACGGACCAGGTCGCCGTACTGGTGGACAAGATGCTGGCGTCCGAATTCGGGGTCTGTGCCTGCATCGACATAGGCGTTATACGATGTGACGGTTTCAAGCAAGGCTTTCGCCGGCACCTCAATGAGCGCGGCAAGTTGTTCCAGTGTGTCGGCCTCTATCATCAGGCCTTCCTCCAGCCGTCGCTCCAGGTCAAGAATGCGTGTCAGGTTATCGCCGCTTTCAAGGATTCTGCGGTCCAGGATCTGATACGTGGTTCCATAGGGTTGGCGTATGCAGGCATCACCCAGCAGCTTATAGGAGATCGACTCATCCACGAACCGCTTCCCATCCTGGTTCACGGCGATGGCGCCTTTGTAGACGGCCAGGCAGCTGTGGTGGTTGGTCTCATCGGTGGGATGTTTGCCGTAAGTACCCTTGATGTAAATCATGTCCCGGTTGTCGGCACCGATTTGCCAGGCCATCTTGAGCCCATCGCCGACATTGCCTTCGCCTCCGATGAATACGGCGTCGTCGTATTGAGGCGCGTACTTGTGGACCAATTCGGCATTGCGGCAGAAACCGCCGCTCGCCAGCAGCACACCCAGGCTACCTCGGACCGTGAACGTATTTCCGTCGTGAAGGACGCTGACGCCTTCAACGCGGCCGGTATGGGGATTGCGTATCAAACGCTGTGCGGCCGCCGAAGCAAGCACGTTCACCATGCCGGTTTCCTTGGCACGTGCGGCGATAGTGCGCACGGTATCGGCGGGGTCCACGTTATGCACCCGCGGCACGGACTGACCCGAGGACGCTTCGATATTCCGGCCGAACTGCACGCCGGCCTGTTTTAGCCATTCATAGGTATCGAGCTGATTGTCCACATAGACACGCACCAGTGACTCGTCGTTTTCGAACTGGCCGACCTCGCGCAAGTCGTTGAACAGCAGCTCGCTGGAGTCTTCGATGTGGTTGTCACGTTGCAGATCCGTGCCGGCAAATGCCAGGCATCCTCCGCTCATGGCGGAAGATCCGCCGGTTTCCGCCTGTTTCTCCAGAAGGATGACCTGGTGTCCCAATCGCGCCGCCTCGAGTGCGGCCGAAAAACCCGCCAGGCCGCCTCCGACGATAACAAGCTCTGTCTGCAAATCCATAGTGAAACCCCTTGGTTATACGGCTGGCGGCACGGAGCCGGCATGCGTGGCGGCGTGCTTGCCTGAAATCCGGCCCAGCACAGAGCCTGCCGTCAGCCCGACGCCGCCGGCGTACTTGACATAGTAAAGCCCGCCCACCATTTCACCGGCCGCGTAGAGGCCCGGCAAGGCGTGGTCGCTATCGTCCAGGACCTGTCCCTGAGTGTTCACCTTGACACCGGCGTAGGTGCAGGTGATCCCGCAGGTGACGGCGTATGCCACGAATGGGCCGGTGTCGATCGGATTCGCCCAGTTCGATTTTGGAATCGACAGGCCTGCAGTGGATCGCCCGTCCTTGACGGCCGGATTGAAGGGAACCGCCTGATCGATCGAGCGGTTGTAATCTTGCACTGTCTGCAGGAAGGCCCGCTGGTTGATGCCGTCAAGCCGGGCCGCCAGTTCTTCGAGCGTATCGGCGGTGATGCGGGTGGCATGCTTCACGCGATACTCGTCCGGAAGCAGGTCTATGCTTTTGGCATCGAATATTTGCCAGGCAACTGCGCCCGGTTGGGCCAATACGCGGGCGCCCATGCCCGAATACGTATAGTTGCGAAAATCCAGCCCTTCATCGACGAAGCGCTTGCCGTCGGCATTGACGACGATGCCCAGTGTGAAATAGTTTTTTTGCTGATTCAGTAAATTGATGTCGCCGAAGGGCGGCGCATTCAAGTCGTAGAAGACGGCATGACAGCCGGTCCAGTTGCCATGCGGTGTCGCGCCAGCGTCCAATGCGAGGCTGATTCCGTCGCCGGTGTTGTAGCGCGAACCACGTACCTTGGCCAAGTCCCAGTTGGGCCCAAGGTACTTGGCGCGCCATAGTACGTTGGCGTGGTAACCGCCGGTGGCCAGAATGACCGATTTGGCACGGATGGACGTCTTGGCGTGGCCTGTGGCGGACTCGATGATCCAGGCATCGCCCTCTCGACTCAAGGCTGTGGCCCTTGCGTCGTAACGCAGATCCATATTGAGCTGTTCCGCCTTGGCATAGAGCCTTTCCATCAAACCCAGGCCGCCGCCGGACACTTCAACGGTCAGGCCGCCCCAGAATTTCTGTTTGCCGTCCACCTTGAAGGACTGGCGGCCATAGATGGGCATGAATCGCACGCCATGCTGGCGCAACCACTGCATGGTGGGAAGGCTTTGCGACACTACCGTTTCCAGCACATCCGCGTCCGCCCGATACCCGCTCATGGCGATGACTTCTTCGAAGAATTGATCTTCGTCATAGGTACCGAAGTCGCTGTTGCTGATTTCGTCCGGGTGCAGGTCGGGAACCAGGGTGAGCAAGTCGTCCACGCCGCGATAGGCAATGCGGAAGGCTCCGCCGGTGAAGGCGGAGTTGCCGCCTCGATGCTCTTTGGGTGCCCGTTCGAGTACGACTACACTGGCGCCGTTTTCATATGCTGCAATTGCCGCACAAAGTGCGGCGTTACCGCCGCCTATGACGGCCACATCAAATGATTCCATATTATTTTCCTAAGGTCAGCGAGCTGCCGCAATTCGAGAACTGATGGGCAATCGTATACATGTGGGCGCCAGCCAGCCAGACCGCGAGGGTGAATTACCTTTTTAAAAAAAACGAAAAGGCACATCCAGTCCACCGGCCTCGTCGTTCTCTGCACAGAATTGCCCTAGTTTTTTTGCATGATGAAGGCGATAGCCGGTGCACTGGCCTGCGACTATGGTTGCCAAGCGCACGCGTTCGAACGCAATTTGACCCCTTGACGTATCTGCTAGCAAAAATAGGCCGTATGGCCGATAAGTATGTGCGATTTAAGACCCTGGGTCACATAGGGTTTGGGGCACGGCCAGCTTTCATCTGCTGGGACCATTCCCACGCGAAGTCTCGCCGTGTCTTCGCAGTAAGCGCTGCAATGATCAGTATGGCAATCAGGGCGCCCAGTCCTGCCAGGGCCATATCTTTGTGTGCGTCCCACACGTCGCCCTGGGTACCCAAATAATTCATGCCTAGCTCGCCGCCGAATATCGTTGCCGCGCCCCACTCAATCAATTCGTACAGTGCCGAGGTGCTCAGCGTAAAGTCCAGCGGAAGGGCGTAAGCCCAGAAACCTCGTACTTCCACGACACGCAGGAAAAATTCCCGTATGGGATAGGCCAGCAGCAGGCCGTAGGAAAAATGCACGACCCTGTCATAGTTGTTGCGTTCCCACCCCAGCACGCTGTTCAAGGTATGCCCCGTCAGCGACTGCCACCACAGGTTGTAGGGAACCTCTGCGTAGGTGTAGTGCGACCCGACGGTGTGCAGTGCCAGAAACAGCAAAATCAGCAGCAGCGACGCGTTCGAGAAGCGGAACCAGCGGCGCATGGCCGCCAAAAGGAACGCGAGGACCAGCACGAGCACGTTCTCCAGCACCCAGTCATCACGGTGTGCGGGCCGGATCGCCAGTACCGTCCACAAAAGAAGGTATCCGCCAGCCGCAATGCGGACCGCAGTCCGGCTTGATAAAAAAGACATCGTTCAGCTTTCCGCCCTGAGTTGTCGTTTGTTCAATAGTGGGGCACGCGAGCAACAGGGTATTGATACTTGATGCAACGCGAGACAAAACGAGGCTGCCGCCGGCGAGGGCAAGCGATAGTCATACGGTTGGTGATCGGCTGGCGGTATCGGGCTGGCTGGTTTTGAAAGCATCGCGCGTAATCCGTTTTATTCTGTCTTAGGACGCCTCAATTGGATACCTGCGCTTACAGGCGTCCCGTGAAGCAATGGTATAAAAAATTCACGAGCAGGCACGGTGCCTGGAACTTTAAAGGATTTTCCATGAAGCGTAATCTATTAGCACTAAGCGGTGTGGTCCTGTGTGCGGGCCTAGTGGCTTGCGGAACGCCAGAGGACGCACGGGAATTGTCGCAGAAAACCGTCGAGTATCGCTGCGGCTCCGGCGGTGATCAGCCCCTGAGCGTGCAATATACCTTCCAGGGCAAGGAACCGCTGGCGGCCAAGGTGGTGTATCAAAACCAGGTGGTGGACTTGACGCGTGCAACGACCAACAATGCCGACATGGTGGGCAACACCTTCCGTGGCAATGGCTACACATGGACGACCGAGAAGTTCGATGCTGACAACGTGAGTGGCGTTAACGGCACTATGCTTACACAGGATGCGTCGCAGATGGTAAACGGCCAGAACACGGCTGTCAGTAACATCATTGTCAAGGACTGCAAAGTCGGCTCTTGAACAGTCGCGGTGAAAGAGGCTGGGCGTGGACGGCCAGCCTCATGATCGTCGGGCTCCGTCTCAAAGAAGCTCGGCAGCCAGCAGCGCGCGGGTGACTTCCCATCCTTTTGCTGCGATGGGATCGCAAAAGTTCCCGCAGTAGCGTTCCATCCCGACGCATCAGCGCTTCCATGATTTGCTCGTTTTCCGCGACGGCCCTGCTCCATCGCGACTGCTCGATGTTTCGCGCGTAGCGATATCGCCTGGTCTCGGCTTCGTCACGCCGCCATCCTGCCGCTGACCACCATTCCGTTCTTTGCCGCTTATACTTGCCATGGTGCTAGGCGACAAAATGGAAGACGCGTTTCGCCAATCCATGCTGCTTTCGCAAGGATTGTTCTCCATCTTTTTTAGCAATGGCCTGGTTTCAACACTGATGGTCCTGGCTTTTGGGCTGGGAGGCTGGGGACTGTTGCCCAAATTTCGACGCGGGCGTCGCCGGTTCGTGCCTGTAAAACCCTAATACGGATTCGACATGAGCATCAAATTGGGCTGCATAGCCGACGACTTCACAGGCGCCACAGATCTGGCCAATAACCTCGTCCAGGGCGGAATGAGGGTGTTGCAGGCGATAGGCGTGCCCAGTCATCCCTTGTCAGCCGACGTCGATGCCGTGGTCATCGCGTTGAAGTCGCGAACCATTCCGGCCGAAGCAGCGATTGCCGATACGCTGGCTGCGCTGCGATGGCTGCAGGCGCAGGGCGCCCAGCAGATCTACTTCAAATATTGCTCTACGTTCGACAGCACAAAAGAGGGCAATATAGGACCGGTGACCGAAGCGCTCATGGACGAGCTGGAGACTGACTTCACCATTGCAACGCCGGCTTTTCCGGACAACAAGCGCACCGTTGTCAAGGGCTATCTGTTTGTGGCCGACGTGTTGCTGCACGAGAGCGGCATGCAGAATCATCCCCTCACGCCCATGACGGACCCAAACCTGGTTCGCGTCATGCAGTCACAGTGCCAGCGCAAGGTTGGCCTGATCGATTATTCCATCGTGCAGCAGGGCGCGGCGGCTGTGGAACAGCATATGGATTTGCTGCGCAGCCAGGGCGTGGGAATCGCCATTGTCGATGCGCTCAGTAACCGGGACCTTATGAATATCGGTCCCGCGCTCAGGCGCTTGCCGCTCCTGACAGCCGGTTCCGGTGTGGCCATCGGACTGCCGCAGAATTTCGGGATTGCGTCCAGCAGCCAAGCCTGCGCACTGCCCGCGCCCCAGGGTGCGCGTGCCATCGTGTCCGGCAGCTGTTCGGTTGCCACCAATGCGCAGGTGGCATCCTTCATCAAGGCGGGTCACGCGGCTTTCGCGCTGGACCCGCAAGAAGTGGCGGCGGACAATGATGCCGTGGGCCGTATCCTGGCGCAAGCACTGCCCTTGCTGGATGCCGGTCCCGTGCTTGTCTATTCCACGGCTGATTCTTCATCCGTCAAAGCCGTGCAGGCCAGGCTGGGCGCGGCCGAAGCAGGCGCCATGATAGAAGATGCCATGGCGGCGATTGCACGCGGTCTGGTCGAAGGTGGAGTAGGGCAGTTGATCGTGGCCGGCGGCGAAACGTCCGGTGCCTGCGTGCAGGCCCTGGGTATTTCGCAACTTCAGATAGGCCGCCAGATCGACCCGGGCGTGCCATGGTGCCACGCGCGAACGACGGTGGGCGGTAGCGCTGGCATCCATATTGCGCTCAAGTCAGGAAATTTCGGCACTGAAGATTTTTTTGAAAAAGCGTTTGTCGTTGTCAACGAGTGAGGAGCATTGATGCACGAGAGTAAAGCGCGGGACGAGATGTGCAGGATAGGCAAGAGTCTGTTCGACCGCGGCTATGTGCACGCTTGCGCTGGCAATATCAGCCTTCGGCTCGATGACGGCTTCTTGATTACACCCACTGATGCCTGCCTGGGCTTTCTGGATCCGGCCGCATTGTCGAAGCTGGACCAGAACGGAGTCCATGTCAGTGGCGACCGCCCCAGCAAGACCATCCTCTTGCATCGACAAATCTACCGGGGCGCCCGCGCATTCGACGCCAATACCGCGTGCGTCATCCACACCCATAGCACGGCCTGCGTCGGCTTGTCGTTGCAAGGAGCCACCGGGCCGGAATGGATTCCCGCATTGACACCTTACTTCGTCATGAAGGTGGGTCACGTACCCTTTATTCCGTATCACCGGCCAGGCGCACAAGCTTGCGCCGATCTGGTCGAGGCCGCCATTACGGCATACGGCCAGCGTGGTTGCCCGATACGATCGGTGATGCTCGAGAGGCTGGGCCCCAACGTATGGCACGACACCCCTGCGGCGGCCATGGCCACCCTGGAAGAGCTGGAGGAAACAGCCGCCTTGTGGCTGGCGTGTCGCCAGTCGATCAATGCGCCGGCGCCACTGACGGATTTGCAGATCACCGAGTTGCGCGAAGTTTTCGGGGCGCGGTGGTAGCGGTTTCCAGGGAAATCGCCGCGTACAGACGGCTGAGCTCAGCTTACGCCCAATGCGGGGCGCTGCTGCGCAGCGCCGTTGCCGGCAGGTCCCACCGCATGGGTATGCCTTCCAGTTCGCAAGGCGGTTTCAGCCGCCTTGCTGGGCCCCAGTCGGTTTGCTCTATATCGACGGCATGATCGGCGGCGGTCTCCGGTTCCATCGCATGATCTTCCCCTCTTGTCTGCGTCAATGCGCCGCCTCGTTGTGATACCAGCAGTTCGCCAGTGCGTGCCAGGGACAGCCTGCTGACGGAACCGTATCCACCCTGCTCGCGCCGAGTCAGTCCACGCAGGACCGCCGCCGCCACGAGATAGCCAGTGGCGTGGTCCAGCGCTTGTACGGGCAAGGGAGTAGGTTTGTCGCGGCCGAAGTAGCGCATGCCGGCACTGGCAATGCCATCACTCATCTGCACCAGGCTGTCAAAGCCGCGACGCGAGCGCCACGGTCCCGTCCAGCCATAGGCGTTCAGGCTCACGTCCACCAGTCCTGGTCGCAGGGCATGGCGCGCCTGTGTGCCCAGTCCCAGGCCGTCAAGCGCATCGCCGCGATAGCCGTGTACGACGACATCTGCGAGAGCCAGCAGTTCTTTCAGGCGGGCGAGGTCTGCGGCCTTGCGCAGGTCGAGCTGTGCGCAACGCTTGCCCAGCGTGACCTCAGGCACCATGCCCGGTTCGGTCCAGAATGGCGGGTCGATCCGTAGCACCTGGGCACCGTATCCCGCCAGGAATCGCGTGGCGACTGGACCGGCCAGCACACGGGTCAGGTCCAGCACTTTGACGCCGGCCAGGGGGCGTGCAAGGGACGTCGTATCCTGATCCGTCCGTCCTTTGCTCGCCTCTTCGGCATGGATGACGGGCTCGCCCCGTACTGCTTGTCCCTGAGGGTGCCTGAGCCAGTCGTCCCTGCCATGCATTGTGGCGGCGCAGCCGCCTGCACGGACGATGGCGTCTTCAAGCTCGGCGGCGTGCCAATGCGCTATCGTCCGTGCCACCTCGCCCGGATCGGCGCGTGTTCCCAGTACTGACAGGGCGGCAACCAAATGGTGGGGAGCATTGGTATGCAACCGTACCCACCCGTCGCGAGCCTGATAGTCGCCTGTGACGGGATCGCGCAGCGCGGGAATCTGCCAGCCTTGAGGTCTCAGCGATGTACCGAACCAGAATGAAGCGAGCCGCCGGTCTATGCTGATTGCCGGAGAATGGCCGAAGCGCGTGTCTACGTAATCGGCAAGAGCCAGTGCGGCGGTGCCAATGGCGGCCACGGCGAAGGCGGTAAGCGGAAATGCGGAAGGTAAACTGCCCTCGCCCGTGATGCCAGGCATGGCCGCGTGGCGCCGGTCGGCCGTGACGGCCGACGGTGGTTGCATGGCATCAAGGAAGGTGGCAATGGTGATGGAGTCTGTCATTGCGATTCCCGCTTTTAGAAAGAATTTTCCGTTAGCCCATCATACGGTTTTTGCGGCTCGAACGACTACCGTCATCTGGCCCGCTGTGGACGCAGTGCGCTGCACACGTTAAACTGCGGCTTGACGTTTGAAGCAGTTCTTCATCAGGCCGCTGCACAGCGGTCCGGCTTTCAGCCGAAACACCATGCCCGGCCAGCTTGGCCGCGGACCCATCAAGTTGGTCGCTGCTTAACCAACTTTGCACCTTGTCGATCTCGCAACGCCAATCAATTCGGTGGCGGTGAGCGTACCGTTGCTGCTCGTTGCTGCAATTCCAGCGCCGGCTGCCTGACAGCTGCCGGCATTCATGCCGTCCTTTTTTTAAATGGGAAACGGCCTTTTTTTTTGATCACTGTACTTCACGAAACAGATAGATTACGAACATATAAGGATCACCACGCATGCAAGAAACTGCATTCTTTCAGCTGTCGACCTCTACGGCACTTTTATTGCTATTCGGATTCTACGGGGCGACATTCCTTCTTTCTTTGCTAATAGGCAAGAAGAAGGAAAACGTAGACGGCTACATGGTGTCTAACAACGCCGTGGGATTCGGGCTCTCCGCTGCCAGCATGATAGCCACCTGGATCTGGGCAGCCTCTTTCTATGCCAGTGCGACATCCGGCTATAAGTACGGGCTTTCAGGGCCTATACATTATGGTCTGTGGGGCGCCTTGATGATCATGTTCATCTATCCCTTCGGCAAGCGTTTTCGAAAACTCGCGCCCAAGGCGCATACGCTGGCCGAGGTGATCCAGGCCCGGCATGGCACTTCCAGCCAGTTGATCATGGCTGGCTCCAATCTGATTGGCAGTTGCATCAGCCTGATGGTCAATTTCACCGCCGCGGGTGCGCTCGTCTCAATACTGAGCCCATTGAGTTTCATACAGGGCGTGCTGATCGCCGGACTGGGCGTGCTGTCTTACACCTTGTGGTCGGGTTTCAGGGCATCGGTAATGACTGACTTTGCACAACTGATTGCGATGATACTGGCGGCGGTCGTGATAATTCCCATCATCTTCTTCAACGCCGGCGGCACCGATATGCTGATGGCCAATATGTCGAACCTGACGGACCAGCAGTCGAATTTTTTCTCGACCAAAGCGCTTCTCGAGCAAGGAGCGCCGTACTTCGTTGCTGTGCTGGCCTATGCCATCGGCAATCAAACGATTGCACAACGCTTGTTTGCGGTGCGGGAAGACCTGATAAAGTCCACGTTCCTCACTGCGACGGTCGGTTATGGTGCCGTGGTGATCGGCCTGGGCATGCTGGGCATGCTTGCCTTGTTTGTCGGCCTGGTGCCCGCCGATGGCAATATGAACAACATCATTCCGCAGATGGCGTCGACCTATTTGCCGCCTTTCGGCATTGCGCTGTTTTTCATTCTTGTGGTTGGTTCGCTGTCGTCCACGGCCGATTCCGATCTGTCGGCCTTGTCGTCCATCATGATGACCGACATCTATGGCAAGAACCTGGCGCGTGGCAAGCCCGACCCCAAACGCATGTTGTGGTGGGGCCGCGCTACCATGATCGTGGCTACGATGCTGGGCGTGGTATTCGCCAGCCTGCGGCTGGACATTCTTGTCATGCTGGTATTCGTCGGGGCGTTGTGGGGCGCCATCGTGTTTCCCGTCATCATCAGTTTTTACTGGAATCGTGTCACCAATAAGGCCTTTACGACGTCGGTTATCTGCGCCGTGACCTTATTCACCATCTCCCGATTCCAGCTTATCCCCATACACGGCACCGTGGCGTCTTTCTTTGAATTCTGCGCCTCGGTCGGTGCAGGTGTTGTCGTCGGGCTGATGACGTTCGCCTTTTTCAACCGCAAGATCTCCATTATCGTTGGCGTCGCCGTCATCGCTGGCTCGCTGCCATACACATTAGGTTTCCTTCGAGACTATGCCGTCTTGTTGAGCTCGCTGACCGCCTACGGCGTCAGCGCCATGGTGTGTACGGCAATGAGCTGGCGCAGCAAGGAACGCTTCGATTTTGATCAGCTCGCCATACGCGTCACGTCGTTCCATACCGACGAAGACGCCGCGGCGGGGGTCGAGCCGGCGTTTCGCCCTGTGGCTGACCCCCTCCCCTCCAACGCTTAAAGGAAAATAGATATGTCAGCTCTAGTGTTAACTACGTACATCCTTATCTGGCCCGTAATCTCCGCGGCTGTACTTCTTGTGTTGATTGTCGCGCTGATCAAAGATCTGCGCGCTGCCGGCAAGGACGGCGAGAGCATGATTTAAGCGGTCCGTGGCGTCTGTGTCGTCGCGAGCTGGCGCGGACCTTTTTATCCCGAGTTTCGCAACCCCGCCGCAACGCCATTGATGGTCATGTGAATGGCGCGCTGCGTACGGCTTTCGCCATCGTCATCCCGGTCCCGCCTTGGACGGGCCGAGCGGTGGCGCCGTAGCAGTTCGACCTGCAGGTGATTGAGGGGATCGATGTAGGCGAAGCGTTCTCCCAATGCGGCCTTCAGCAAGGCGTCCTGGTCCAGCAGTTCGTGTTGGGCAACGCGTTGGAACATTTCCAGCGTCAGGGCGAATTCCTGTTCGATCCGACCGAAAATGCGGTCGCGCAGTTTCTTGTCGGGCACCAGGTCGGCGTAGCGCCGGGCGATGCCCAGATCGGTCTTGGCCAGCACTTGCTCCATATTCGAGAGCAAGGTCCTGAAAAAAGGCCAGACCTGCGCCATCTGCTGCAACTGGGTCACTCGTTCGCCGGACGTCGCCGGGCTGCCTTCACACCCTTTTTCAAGATAGGTTCGCAACGCCGTACCGACGCCGTACCAGCCAGTCAGCATCACGCGACACTGTGCCCACGAAAAGCCCCAGGGGATGGCGCGCAGGTCTTCGATTTTCTGGCTGGCTTTCCTGGATGCCGGCCGGGATCCGATATTGAGGCCGGCGATCTCCAGTATGGGCGTGGAGGCGAAGAAATAGTCATTGAAACCCGGCGTCTGGTAGACCAGATCGCGATAGCTGTGTTGGGCGACATCCGACATGAATTCAAGGGCCGCGCCGAACTGCGCCATATTGTCGTCTTCGGTCTTGGATGCTGCGGAATTCGGAGCAAGGCTGGCCTCCAGCGTTGCGGCCACAAAATTCTCAAGGTGCCAGCGTCCCACTTCAGGATCTTTGTACTTGGTTTGTATGACTTCGCCCTGTTCGGTGAGTCGGATCTGGCCATGGACCGTACCCGGCGGCTGGGCGAGGATGGCGTCGAAACTGGATCCGCCCCCCCGGCCGACCGAACCGCCGCGGCCGTGGAACAGTCGCAAGCGGATTTTTCGTTGCTTGAAAACGCGCACGAGTTGCCGTTCGGCGCGGTACAAGGCCCAGTTCGAGGTCAGGTAGCCGCCATCCTTGTTGCTGTCGGAGTAGCCCAGCATGACTTCCTGGATGCCGTCCTGGGCGTAGCGCACCCGTGTGGCGACCTCGGGCAGATCCAGCCAGTCGGCCATGATGTCGGATCCGCGCATCAGGTCGGGGATGGTTTCGAACAGCGGGACGACCATCAGGCCGTCCTGGGGTTTGTGGCTGGCGCCCCCCGAGGCGGGCGAGATAAGTCCCGTTTCCTGTTGCAATACCAGCACCTCCAGCAGGTCGCTGAGGGTTTCGGTGTGCGACACAATGGTTTGCCGGATGGCGTCTTTGCCATATGTCTGGCGGATGGTGGCTGCGGCGCGCAGAATGGCCAGTTCTTTCTCGGTTTCGGCCGAGTAGGAGATCCAGGGCGATACCAGTGGCCTGACTTGCCGCAGCTCGTGGCGCAGCAGTGCATTGCGATCGTCTTCGGACATCGCAGCGTAGTCAACGGCCTTTCCGTTCCATTGCACGCCGGCTGCCCCGAATAATTCGGTAAGCACGCGTTCGTGCACGTCCGAACTTTGCCGCAAGTCGACAGTCGCTAGATGAAAGCCGAAAATACTGACGGCCTGAAGCAGGCCCGACAGGCGCAAGGCCGCGATGAGCGATCCATGGTGCTGGTGCAGTGAGTCGGCAATGACCTGCAGGTCGGTCTGGAAGGCCATTGGGTCGGGATAGACCGGTGCCGGGTAGGTGGGCCGTAGCGCCAGTTGGCGGCCGGTAAGCGCCAGCGCGGTGGCCGCCAACCGTGCATAGACGTGGATGAAGGCGCGCCGGTATGGTTCGTCCAGGCGGTGTGGGGATGGATCCTGGCTGGCTTGCGCCAGCGCCAGCAGCTGCGGACTGGCTGTGCCCAGGGACTGTGAAATGGAAATCTCGGTGCCGAGGTTTTTAATTTCCATGAGATAGTGCTGCAAGGCCCGCGTTGATTGCCTCAAAAGAGCCTGTTCCAGCGTGGAGGCATCAACGTTGGGGTTGCCATCGCGGTCACCGCCGATCCAGCTGCCCATCTTCAGGAACGCTGGCAACGGCGCCGTGTTGATGTCGAACACGGTACGTCCGGGTCGGCGCAGTCGGGTCGAAAGGTCTTGGTAAATGCGCGGGATCGTCGTCAGGAATGTGCTGGTGTAGTAGGTAAGGGCATTGTCAATTTCGTCGAGCACCGTCAGTTTCTGCTTGCGCAACATGCGGGTCTGCCACAGCGCGGCAACCAGCCCGGCCAATCGTTGCTCGGTCAGCAGTTTTTCGGAAGGTGTCAGCGTGGCGCCTGTGTTCGCAAGCTGACGGGCTATTTCACGGTGCAGGTCCAGTGTGCTTTTGCGCTGCACCTCAGTCGGGTGAGCGGTCAGCACCGGCACAATGCACGCTTCTTCAAGATAACGCAGCACCTTGCGGCTGCCTATGCCGTTTTCCTTGAGCAGGTCCAGGGCATGTTGCAGGCTGCCGCGCGCCGGTGTGGCGCCGTGCAATTCGTACTCGCGCTGGCGACGGTTCTGGTCGCGGTCCTCGGCGATATTGGAAAGGTGCAGGAAATAGCTGAAGGCGCGGGCCACGGAGTTGGCTTCACCGTCGGCGAGTCTGCTTATCTGCCGCTCCAGGATTCTGCTGTCGACTTCGTTGCCTTCACGGCGGAACTTGACCGCGGCGCGGCGCAGCTTCTCGATGACGTCGTAAATAGCCTTGCCTTCGCATTCCTTGACAACGTCGCCCAGCGTTTTTCCAAGCAGCCGGATGTCGCTGCGCAGAGGGGAGGATTCCATGTTTGATGAAGCAGCCTGTTTCACTGAGTCTCCTGTTGCTATCGTTATGTTCGAGGCAATGTATGCCGCGCATTGCATGCCGCGCATTGCATGCCGCAATCAGTTCCTGGGAATGGTCTTTCCTTCTGGCCACCAGAGTACGGTCTGCCGGCCGTCGCGTTGGTCTTCGGATGTCTTCAATGCAAGCAGCTTGCTAGGCTTGCAGGGCCCTCCCGTGCATACACCGGTGTCGGGTGTAAACGTGGCGCCGTGACGCGCGCACATCAGCTGGTCTCCCGCACGGGTGAAAACGCTGCCTTCCCAGTCCAGCTCCGAGCCCATATGAGGGCAGCGGTTCAGGTAGCCGTGTACTTGCCCCTCATAGCGGATGAAGAAAGCGGTGCTGGCTTCGTTGTTGTGTGTGACGGGCAGCTTCCGGGCGAGGTCTCCGTCACGGAGTTCGATGGAAGGACAGACTTCTACGGCGGGTAAGCTCATGGCGGGCAGGCAAGAATGTGGATATGCCCAACAATATAGTGCAATTCTGTCGGCTTACAGTGCGCCCGCGCATTGCACCACGGTGCCGGTTATATGCGATGCGGCCACCTCGCGCGCAAGGCCAAGGGTAAAGGCGTCCTCCCTGGTTGGCTGCTTCCGGAAGACATTATGCGGTAATGCCGCTGATTTGGCACCACCGTTGTCTAGAACTTGTAGCTTAGCCCGGCACTGACGCTACGCCCATTGCCAGGCAGGTAGCCGGGCGCATTTGCCGAGGGTGGCGTGGCCCGGATGACGTAGCTGCTGGCATATTGCCTGTCCGTGATGTTGTCGGCGGCCAGCCATGCGCTCCAGTGCTTGTCATGTTCGTAGGCCACCTTGAAGCCGAGCAGGGCGTACGGGTCCTGCTGCGTGCCGTCCAGATTCAAGTGGTTGGTCTCGGTCTCGGTGGGCATCCAGCGCAGATTCGGACCAAAGCGCAGGCCGCCTATGCGGTATAAGAGCTCTGCGCTGATCAGATGGCGCGGCACGCCCGCGATCTGATTGCCGTTGAAGTTGCCGCCGCGAAAGCGAAAGTCGCTGAACGTGTAGGCCAGGCGGTAATCGAAAGCGCCAGCGCCAGGCGCTGGAAGCGTGCCGTTCAACCCTGCTTCAATGCCTTGGTGGCGGCTGCGGTCGGTATAGTTGATGGTGGTGCTGGGACCGTAACCCGAACCATCCGTGAAGCTCATCAGTTCGTCTTTGACGTTGCTGCGGTATAGGGTAAGCGACCAGTTGCTTGCGTAATCGCCGCTGTTGAACTTGCCGTCGGCGCCGATCTCATACGTTGAAGCGCGTTGCAGGTCGAGCTTGTTCATGCCGCTGCTGCCAATGATCTCCCAATAGGTGGGCGCTTCGTTGCTGCGGCTGACATTGGCAAACAGGCGCAGCTTGTCGCTCGGGGCCCAGATGAGACCTAGCTTCGGGCTGGCGTATGACCAGTCCTGGTCCAGGCTTTGCCCATTACCTTGATTCCGGGCATCGCGCACGGCTTGTGTGTATTTCAGGTCGCCGACCACGCTCCATTCCGGTGTGACATGCCATTGCAATCCGACCAGTGCGCTGCGGTTTTCGGCCTGCAGATCATAGTTTCGTGTCGAGCCGGGGATCCGGGCGCCGGACCTGGGGTTCATGCTATGCAGATCGCGGTCCATGTCGCTGCGCGCCCAATCCAGCGCCATGCGGTAGTCCACGGTATTCCATTTGCCACCCAGTTGCCATTGGGCGCCGTAGGTGTTGCTATCCGTTCTGGTGGAACCAGAAGGCTCCGTGAAGGTATCGTCCGTGTTCTGCCAATAGACGCCCAGGGTTTGGTTCACGTCATCTGTTCCCCAATAAGTGCGATTGGCCAGGCGTACCTGTTCGGTCTTGCGATGAGGGTTGGTATTGTAGACATTGGGGGCGTCGCCGGGGCGATCACCCATGACCTCGCGGGGATCCTGATACATGCGGTCTTTCGGAACGACGGTGGGGATGTCGAAATCAAGATCGGTATATGAAAGATATGTACGATTTTCGAAAATATCGCCACGTACGCCGAAGTTGCCCTGGACGCTGGTCCGTTTGGAGTCGGAATGATGGCGATAGCCTTCTGCCTTGTCGTGGCTGATGCTCAGGCGTCCGTCCAGCTGGTCGCCCTGGAACCCCTTGGCGCCATGCAGACCCAGCCGACCAAAACTGCCGCCCTCGACACTAAGGACGTTGTTCTGCGCACCGGTAAAGGACCGGAAGTCCATTTCACCGCCAAGCGTCGTTGCGCTTGCAGATAGGGCATTGGCGCCCCGAAGCACGCTTATAAGGCGTGCGTTGCGGGGTTCGAGCAGGCCGATGACGAATGATCCGTCGGCTTCATTCAGGGGTAGGCCGTCTTGCATCAGAAGCACCCCGCGATTAACCGGATTGCTTTGCACACCTGAGCCGCGAATGTTCAGACGAGGCTGGTCTATGCCGCCGAAGAAGTCCTGGACAACGATGCCGGGCTGGAAGTCCAGCGCATCGCGCAGGGTGACCAGGCGAACTTCCTTCTGTGGCTCGATCAGGTTGGTGCCGCCCGCCACGCGGGCCAGCCTGGCTTGCTCTTCTTTGAACCCGGGCTGCAGCGGCGAGGCGTCGGCCTGGCCGGAGATCACGACCGGTGCCAGCGTGGTGACCGGGTCGGCATGAACGCAGGACAGCCAGAGCGAGCTCAGGGCCATGCTGAAGGCGAAGCGTGGGAATAGCGGGATAACAGGCATAGCGTTTTCTCGTTTTTAGAGGGATTTGAATTACCAGTGAAGGTAGAGCATGGCTTTGGCCAGCACCACGATGCCGACCATATGACAGAAGACGCTGAGATGAATGCGCTGGAAATGGACAGTGCGCAGCTTGCCTTTGCGGCGCAGGGTCATGGCGGTGATGAAGTGGCCGAACACGCTGAGGGCCAGGGCGATTTTTACGGTAAGCAACAAGCCGAAACTGCTATCGAATGGATGGTCCAGTGCGGCGCGATGGTGCCAGGCCAGGCCGATGCCCGCGCTGTACAACACCAGAAGTACCCAGGGCATCAGGGCTCGGGCGCGTGTGCCGATGGCGATTTCCAGGGCGCGCATCGTTTCGCGCGGTAGATGCTTGCGTATGTTCTCCAGGATCAGCACTTCGAAGAAAACCGTGCCAACGAACATGATGGCGGCAAACAAGTGGATGGTTAAGAGTACCGGGTAGCTCACGCGACTGTCCTTTTGGTCTGATCGGCTCCTGGTGTTTCTTGACGAAGCAAGGTCTGATGCAGAAGGTGTGCAGTTGCCGCGCGCGACTGACTGTTTCTGGCATCCTCGAAGTCGAAGGCCTGAAGCTTGCCGCCGGCGATCAACACGCAGCGGTCGACCATTTCGACCAGCTCATGCGGGTGGTGGCTGATGCATAGCAAAGCCGCGCCGGTGTCCCGGACACACTCGTTACACAGGCGGCTCAGGGCGACGCGCAGCGCGGGGTCCAGCGCACTGAACGGTTCATCCAGCAATAGAAGGTCGGGTTGCAGGGCAAAGGCGCGTGCCAGTGCGGCGCGCTGCGCCATGCCGCCCGAGAGCTCGGCGGGCCATGCCTTGCCTGCATCCGGCAGGTCGACGCGTTCGAGCCAGTGCATGGCGCGCAGCCGGGCTTCTTTCCTGGGAACCCCCGCCGCCAGGAGTGGAATTTCGATGTTGTCATGAATACTGCGCCATGGCAGCAGGCGGGGTTCCTGGAATACCAACAGGGGATGGCGGTAGGCGTTCAGATAGGTGCCATGGCTGGGCTTCAAAAGCCCTGCAGCCAGCTTAAGCAGTGTGCTTTTTCCTGCTCCGCTCGATCCCAGCACGCCGACGCGTTCGCCTGGTTGCAGACGAAAATCGATGGCGTTCAGGATTTGGCTAGTCCCGAACTTGAGGGATACCTGTTTAAGCTCGAGCATGCTCTTTCCGGGGTTCTTGCCATTGTGTAAGACGCCGTTGCAGAGGTTGCAACAGCATGAATTCCAGTGCGGCGACCAGCCCAAGAATCAGAATGACCCAGGCGTAGAGTTCGCCGCTGTCGAAAGTGCTGCGGGCATTGGCCAATGCGAATCCGGCTCCGCTTTCCGCGCCCAGCACTTCCGCCATGACGACCAGGCGCACGCCGCCGCAGGTCGCAATGAGCAGCGCAGCCGTCAGCGGGGCAGCCAGCGCGGGCAAATACAGATGCCGCAGCCGCATCCATGCGCCATAGCGATATACGTGGGTCATTTCGACGAGTGAGCGGTCGACCAATTGCATGCCCTTGACCGTGTTCACGTACATGCCGGGCGCCATCATCAAGACTGTGATGAAAATGACCATGGACGAGCCCAGACCGAACCAAAGCATGGCAAGGACCACGACGACCACCGGCGGCATTGCCATCAGGAGCCAGCGCAGCGGCTCGAGCAATCCGCGCAACTTTGCGTTGTGGCCCGCCAAAACACCCAAGCCGAAGCCGATAGCGCAACCCGTGCCGACTCCCAGCGCGATGCGCGTCAGGCTGGCATTGGCGTTCTGCCAGAATGTTGTGCTGTTGACCAGCGCACCCAGCGCCTGCAGCGCCTGGGCAGGGGTGGCCATGAGCATGGGTCCAAGGTAGTGGGCGGCGATTTGCCAGCCCACCAGTATCAACAGTATGCCAAGCGCGGACCAGCCCCGGGATGTGCGCTCCGGTTTACGCAAGTTGGATGGAATCATGGACCGTAGAACCCTGGGTCGGGCAGACGGCCTCCGATGGCTTGCGGATTCTGCTTGCCCAGCAGCTGATACAGGTCTTCAAGCTGTGGCCGTATGCTGCTGGCGGGCCGGCTATCCAGACGGGTGACCTTGATGGCGCTTTCGATGGCGGGCACCGGCAGATGGGGGATATGGCGGTGAACCATTTTGGCGCAATCCAGGGCGTTACTGGAACACCATGCGGCAGAATGGGCATAGGCCTGTTCGACCGCACGGCTCAGTTCGAGGTCATGTGCCCTATGAGAGTTCACCATGACGCCGGCCTGCGGCAATTCAGCTTGGTCAGGAAAGCTTTGTTGCCATGCGGCTTCCAGGCTTTGGACCCGGTACAAGGGGGCGCCGCCTTGCTGTGCATTGCGCGACATCAGCAACGAGGCGGTGGGTTCGACCAGCAGGACGTGCTGCCCCTGGCCCGTCAGCATCAGGGCAATGGCGTCCTGCGAATCGCGTGTGCGGCGCAGGATCGGAGACTTTTCGGGTTCGAAAGGTTGGGCGTCCAGCAAGGTGTCGAGCAACACAGCAGGAAGGTCGCGCTGGAAGGGAACCAGCAGCTCTTTGCCCGCGAGATCGGAAAAACCATGGATGTCGGGATCGCGACTGACCAGCCAAAGTATGCCCCATACGGATATGTTCAACAGCCGCACGGGATCTCCGCGATTGGCCATGAGGGCCGGCAGGTTGCTGGGCGCTGCGCTGAAATCGATGTCTTTCTTTGCCAGCAGCACCCGTAGCTGATCGGGACTTTGCCAAAGGCGAAACTCGAGCTTGTCGGTGTATTGCCCCAGGGCCTTCGTCTCAACCATGTGCAGGAGCGGGAAAGTGACCACGGCGGTGGGACCTGCCAAGGTGAGCTTTTGGTATGGGGCAGCATGTGCTGGCAGCTTGGCTGCGGCAGCGTAGAACACGATCAACGTCAAGGCTTTCGCAAATCGTCCTGCAAACTTTCCAACAGGAAACATAATATAAATGAGAATGATTAACGATTGCGGATCATTACACAAGGGATGGCAGCCATCCTTAACCTGGATCAAGTTTTCGTCGGTTCCCATCTATGCAGCTCGCGCAATCGCGGCGACGCTGGCCGACTTAGGAGGTAAACTCTTCGTTTCGACTCACGCTACGCCGTGCACGGTTCCAATACAGAAAGGAAAGAAATGAGCACAACCAAACCTCTGCGGTCTGCAAACATCACCCAGGGCGCCGCAAGGGCCCCGAACCGATCCATGTACTATGCGCTGGGCTACAAAGAAGAAGACTTCAACAAGCCCATGATAGGCGTGGCCAACGGGTACAGCACTATTACGCCTTGTAATAGCGGTTTGCAGAAACTGGCCGATGCGGCTATAGAAGCCATCGAGACCGCCGGCGGCAACGCGCAGGTGTTTGGTACGCCCACTATTTCCGACGGCATGGCCATGGGCACCGAGGGCATGAAATACTCGCTGGTCTCGCGCGAAGTTATCGCCGATTGCGTTGAAACCTGTGTGCAGGGTCAATGGATGGACGGGGTGGTCGTCATCGGCGGGTGCGACAAGAATATGCCGGGTGGAATGATGGGCATGCTGCGCGCCAACGTGCCGGCCATCTATGTATACGGTGGCACCATTCTTCCCGGCCGCTTGAACGGTAAAGACTTGAATATCGTCAGCGTGTTCGAAGCCGTGGGTGAGAACGCCGCGGGCCGCATGAGCGACCACGAGCTCAAGCAGATCGAATTGCATGCCATTCCCGGTCCCGGTTCCTGCGGCGGAATGTATACCGCCAACACCATGAGTTCGGCCTTCGAAGCGCTGGGCATGAGCCTGCCTTACTCGTCGACCATGGCCAATGTGCACGACGAGAAAACCGAATCGGCCTCCGAGTCCGCCCGCGTTTTGTTGAAAGCGGTACAACAGGATCTCAAACCGCGCGATATCGTTACGCGCAAATCCATCGAAAATGCGGTCAGCGTCATCATGGCCACTGGCGGATCCACCAATGCGGTGCTGCATATCCTGGCCATTGCCCACGCTGCGGACGTCGAATGGACCATCGACGACTTCGAACGCGTACGTCGGCGCGTACCGGTCATTTGCGATTTGAAACCCAGCGGGCACTTCCTGGCGGTGGACTTCCATCAGGCTGGCGGCGTACCGCAGGTCATGAAGATCCTGCTCGACGCCGGACTGATCAATGGCGATTGCATCACAATAACCGGCGAAACCATTGCGGAAGTACTCAAAGACATTCCGGGTACACCCCGGTCGGATCAGAAAGTCATCTTCCCTATCGAGAAGGCGCTGTACAAGGAAGGGCACCTGGCCATACTCAAAGGCAACCTCTCGCCAGAAGGCGCCGTGGCCAAGATCACGGGCTTGAAGAACCCGGTCATCACCGGTCCGGCCCGTGTTTTCGATGACGAACAATCGGCATTGAAGGCCATACTCGACGGCAAGATAAAAGCCGGCGATGTCATGGTGCTGCGTTATCTGGGCCCCAAGGGTGGCCCCGGCATGCCCGAAATGCTGGCGCCCACTGGCGCACTTATCGGCGCAGGCCTTGGTGATTCAGTTGGCCTGATCACCGATGGACGGTTCTCGGGCGGTACCTGGGGCATGGTGGTTGGTCACGTTGCACCCGAGGCGGCGGTAGGCGGCGTTATTGCCATCGTGGAAGAAGACGACTCCATCACTATCGATGCCCATCAACAGTTGCTGCAGCTGAATGTGCCGGAAGACGAAATCTCGGCGCGGCTGGCCAAGTGGAAGGCGCCAGCGCCTCGGTATACACGAGGGGTACAGGCTAAATTTGCCTTCAACGCGTCTACCGCCAGCACCGGCGCCGTCCTGGACAAGTTCTAGACCAGGTCTGCTAGACCAGGTCAAACAACAGCACTTCGGCGTTGTTGCCGTCGGCCAGCACAAGCTGGGTTTCGTCGGCAATCTTTACGCCGTCGCCCGCTTCAAGGGCCAGTCCGTTCAGCGTAAGCGCACCGCGGGCGACATGCAGGTAGGCATGTCGTCCGGGGGCGACCGCGTAGTCAACGCGTTCACTGCCGTCCAGCAGCCCCGCGAGCATCCGGGCGTCTTGTGCAATTGCCAGTGAACCGTTGCTGCCATCGGGCGAAGCCACCAGACACAGTTTGCCCCGTTTCTGCGCCTCGTTGTAGTGCTTCTCCTGGTAGTTGGGCCTTAAGCCCGAAAACTTCGGGACTATCCATATTTGCAGGAAATGCACAGGTTCAGTCCGGGAATGGTTGAACTCGCTGTGGCGCACGCCTGTGCCGGCGCTCATGACCTGCACATCGCCGGGTCGTATCACCGACCCGGACCCCATCGAGTCTTTATGCTCAAGTGCGCCTTCGAGCACATAGGAAATGATTTCCATATCGCGGTGACCGTGCGTGCCGAAGCCTTCGCCGGACTGCACCGTGTCGTCGTTGATAACGCGCAAATGGCTCCAGCCCATGTGCTGTTGATCGTAGTATTCGGCAAATGAAAAAGTATGATGACTGTTCAGCCAGCCGTGTCGAGCATGGCCGCGATCAGAGGCTTTGCGAATTTCCAGCATGAGGTGCTCCAGGAAAGAAGGAGACTTGCTCCAATGCCTCTATTATATTATTTTGTTTTTAGATAAATAAACGCAAAATTTGCTACGTATGTATCGATAAAATAGATGTTTTTTTCGACTTGGGGATAATCATGCGCATGCTCAGGACCACACTCGAACAGTGGCGTGTACTGCAGGCCATCGTGGAATATGGCGGTTATGCCCAAGCGGCCGAGGCCCTGCACCGAAGCCAGTCTTCCATCAGCTACATGGCGGCGCGATTGCAGGACCAGATCGGTGTCGACCTTCTCGTCATGGAAGGACGCAAGGCGCGTCTCACGGCCAACGGTAAAGCCTTGCTGAGCCAAGCCAGCGAATTGCTGGCTGATGCCCACAAGCTGGAACAATTGGCCCGTCGCCTGGAACAGGGGTGGGAGGCGGAACTGCGTGTCGTGGTCGACGTGGCCTTTCCTACGGCTCTGTTGTTGCAAGCCCTGAACCAGTTCACCCAGGAGGTGGGTCAGACGCGGATCCAGCTCGGTGAGGTGGTGCTATCGGGCGCCGATGAGGCCCTGCTCGAACAACGTGCCGACGTCCTGATTGGTACGCGTGTACCGTCAGGGTATCTCGGAGACCTGCTCCTGGATGTTGAGTTCGTTGCGGTGGCGCATCCCGGCCACACTCTGCATCGGATCGGAAGGCCATTGACCAGCGACGACCTGAAGCGCGAGATGCAAATCGTGTTGCGCGATTCCGGTACGCTGCAACCTCGCGATGAAGGTTGGCTGGGTTCCAGCCACCGCTGGACCGTGACCGGCATGGAGACATCGGCCGCCATGGTGGCCGATGGTCTTGGTTTCGCATGGCTGCCTCGACATGTCATACAAAAGCAGCTGGAACAAGGCAGTCTGTGGCCCTTGCCACTGAACGAAGGACAGACCCGCCGTGTGTCCTTGTACCTGACATTCGGCAATGGCGCGGCGGCGGGGCCTGCCGCCCGCCATCTGGCACAGATGCTGACGCAGGGCGCCCATCGTTACGCGTTGGCTACGTGACGAAGGCAGATCGGTAACGCAGCAACAGCCACAGGCAGAGTCCCGCGGGAATGATCAATGTTGCGTAGGCCAGGCTATAACTGCCAAAGGTGCCCGCCACCAGACCGAACAAAGGCGGGCCGATCACGACGCCCAGGAAGGTCATGGCCAACGTGCCGCCGGTTGCCATGCTGGCCTGTCCTTTCGGTGCCTGCCGGGCCACTTCGGCGAGGTAGACGCCGTTCCACCCAACCGCACTGCTGCCGAAGACGGATAGCACCACGATGAGCAGCAGCATCGAGTCCGTATATTGGAGCAGTGCCGTGGCAATGCCGCAGAGGGCAATCAGTATGGCAAGGACGGCCAGCATATTGGACGGTCCAAGGTAGCGGTCCGCCACATAGCCCCATAACAGGCGGCCCGCCACACCCGCCGCCTGTGCAATGGCCAGCACGAAGCCGGCGACGATCAGACCCATGCCCAAGTCTTCATGTAGAAAAGTGACCAGATAGGTCGTCAGCGACAGCTGTGTAATGGAAAAAAGGAAGGAAACGGCAGCCAGTACGGTAAGGCTGCGATGGCTGAATACCAGTCTGAGCGGCCCGGCCAGCCCGTTACCCACCGAAATGCGTTGCTTGCCATCCTTGTCGGCGTCCAGCGCGGCACACAAGGGTTGTATTGCCATGGCGCATAGTAGATTGGCAGCGGCCACGGCCAGAAAGGCCCACTGCCAGCTTGTCGCTTCGGCCAGACTGGGAACGATGATGCCCGCCAGCACGCCGCCCAATGGCACACCTGTCTGCTTGATGGAAAAGACCAGCGACATGCGATGCGCCGGAGTGCTTTTGACCAGGAGATGCGAACTCGCTGGCGTGATGGGTCCGTACCCCATGCCAACCAGCACTGCACCGATCGCCATGGCGACCGGGGATTCGATTGTGCATACCGCCACGCCCGTACCGCACAAGAGCAGGCCTATCTGGCTGGAACGAATGGCACCGAAGCGCCTGACGGCACCGCCCGCCAGCAGGCTGGCGGTCATGGCCCCGGCATAGGCCAGCGCGATATACAGGCCTACGTAGGCGGCGGAAATTCCGAGGGATCCGGCGACGGCGGGAGCGACGACTGGCAATGTCAGCAAGGCCATGGCCACCAGCGACTGCACAGTCAAGGTGGCGACCAGCACAAGGGTCGCCGAAGGCGTGGAGCTCATTATTTGAATAAATCCTGATTCGACCTGGCGTATCATACCCTTCTGCGCACGCGCATCTGCCCCATCCCCTTTGTCTGATACTCCAAACCGGAAAGGAAGAATCGTGTTGACTCCCGAACATCGCGCCATCCAGCGCGACATAATTACCGAGCTGTTTGTAAGCAGCGACTTCGATGCCGGGCACGAGGTTGAGCGCCGGGTCGGTTTTCTTGCCGATTACCTGATCACGACCGGCCTGCACACGCTTGTTCTCGGCATCAGCGGCGGCGTCGACTCTCTGGTCGGCGGCTGCCTGGCGCAGCGCGCCGCCGCGCTGGCACGCCAGCGAGGACACTCCGCTACTTTTATTGCAATGCGTTTGCCCTATGGCGAGCAGCGCGACGAGCCAGACGCACAGGCCTCGCTCGACGTGATCCAGCCGGATCAAATACTGACGGTCAATATCAAGCCAGCCAGCGACGCCATGCTGGCGGAACTGGTCAGCGCCGAAGTGTCGTTTCGCGATGAGGGGCACCAGGACTTCCTGCTGGGCAACATCAAGGCGCGTCAGCGCATGATTGCGCAGTATGCCGTGGCCGGCGCGCATAGCGGGTTGGTCGTCGGCACCGACCACGCGGCCGAGGCCTTGATGGGGTTCTTCACCAAATTCGGGGATGGCGCGGCCGATATCACACCGTTGGCCGGCTTGAACAAGCGACGCGTGCGCGCGCTGGCGCACGAATTAGGTGCGCCGGACTCCCTGGTGCATAAAGTGCCCACAGCCGATCTTGAGACTCTTGCACCCCTGAAACCGGACGAGGACGCCTTTGGCGTCACCTATGGTGAAATCGACGATTTCCTCGAGGGCAAAGACGTATCGGAACAGGCGTACGAGACCATAGTGCGCACCTACCGCAATTCGGCTCACAAGCGCGCGCTGCCGGTCTTTCCGCAAGGCTGGGCACCGTCATCCTGACAGGGCGCGCGTCTTGGCGCCGTCAGGTAGCTAGATGACGGCTTCGATCAGGAAAGGACCTTTGCGCGCCAGAGCCGAACGCAGCAGGTCAATAAATGATCGGGCATCGGTCGCCCTGGCGGCGTCCACGCCCGACGCCTTCGCCATAAGAACCCAATCGAAAGTAGGATTGTCCAGGTCCAGCATGCGCCGTGCATTGCGACCGGGTTCACCTGCGCCCACCATCTTGAGCTCGTTGTGCAGGATGGCATAGCTGCGATTGGCGAAGATGATGGTCACGACGTCGAGTTGTTCGCGTGCCTGGGTCCACAACGCCTGCAAGGTGTACATGCCGCTGCCGTCGGCCTGCATCAGGATCACCTTGCGGTCGGGGCAGGCCACCGCTGCGCCGGTTGCCAACGGGATGCCTATGCCGATTGCACCGCCTGTGATTTGAAGGAAATCGTGCGGCGCAGCCCCGAAGGTGGATTTGAATGAGTCGCGCCCCGAACTGACTGATTCGTCGCAAATGATGGCATTCTCGGGACTCAGTACGCCTATGGCCTGAATAATGGCGGCGGCATTCAGCGCGCCGCTTGGCAACTGCGCGGCCGTGCGTTGCGAGGTCAGAGGCGCAATGGTGTTATCCGCGGCAACCGCCTCGGCCAGTGCCTGCAAGCCCTGCGCCAGGTCGTCGCCCGGGCCGGTAAGAGGGATGATGTCGCAGGCTGGTGGCACCAATACACCGGGTTTGCCGGGATAGGCAAAAAAGGCGACGGGAGTCTTGGCGCCGACTAAGATCAGTTGCTCGGTGTCTTCAAAGGCCTTCAATGCCAGGTCAACGCTGAACGGAACGCGATCTATCATGACCCGTCCGGCGCCGCGTTCCACGCGACCGTTCGATTGTTGCGCCATCAGTCGAGCGCCTGTCTTGACAGCAATGCGGCTGGCGGTGTTCAACGCCTCGCCGCGCAGGGCCTTGCCCGAAAGAAGAATGACCGTTTTTCGGCCATTACGCAGCGCCGTGCTTGCCGCGCGCACCGCATCATCCTCGACCGGGGTGAGCGCGGGCGGGGCGGCACGGTGTACGGTGGACGGGGCATCGGTCCATGCTGCATCGGCTGGCAGTATCAGGGTGGCAATTCCGCCCGGTCCGCTGCGCGATGCCTCTACCGCTGCCGCGGCGGCAGGCGAGACGTCGTCAGCAGACCGGATCCGATGGATCCAGTCTGACATCGGCCTGGCCAGGCTTTCGATGTCGGTGGTGAGGGGTGCATCGTATTGCAGGTGGTACGCAGCATGATCGCCGACGATATTCACCATTGGCGTGTTTGCCCGCCGTGCATTGTGAATGTTGGCCAGGCCATTCGCAAGGCCGGGCCCCAGGTGCAGCAGCGTTGCGGCCGGCTTGTCGGCCATGCGCGCATACCCGTCGGCGGCGCCCGTAACGACCCCTTCGAACAGACCCAGGATGCAACGCATCTGGGGTTTCTTGTCGAGGGCCGCGACAAAATGCATTTCGGATGTGCCGGGATTGGCAAAGCATACGTCTACATCATTGGCCAATAAAGTGTCGCAAAGACTGTCTGCACCGTTCATGGATAAACCTTTTAACTTGTGAAATTCGAAACTATTGTCGCTGGATGTTGCGGTCTTTGATGAGCTTGCTCCAGCGTTCGCGTTCCTTGGCTTCAAAGGCGGCCAGTTCGTCGCCCACGAGCGTGCCGGCCTGGGCGCCCAGCGCCGTGAATTTGGCCTGGAGCTCGGGTGTTGCGAGTGCGCTTTTTGCGGAGGCGATCAGCTTGTCGACGGCTTCCTTGGGCGTGCCCTTGGGTGCATAGAGAGCAAACCAGGCAGTGACATTGAAATCGGCGATACCGGATTCAGCCACCGTCGGGATGTTGGGTACTGATGCCAGGCGCTCGGCGGACGTGACCGCAATGCCGCGAATCTTCGAGCCATCCTGCACCTGTGCCAACGTGCTGGGCAGGTTGTCCAGCAAGACGTCGACCTGTCCGCCAATCAGGGCGGGCAGCGAGCCGGAAACGCCCTTGAACGGGATGTGCAGCATTTCGATGCCGGCTGCTTGCTCGAGGTATGCCCCTGTCAGATGGACTGATGATCCAATGCCTGGCGTTGCGTACGTCAGCTTTTCGTTCTTGCCCGCCTTGGCCTTGGCAATCAGGTCGGCAAGGTTCTTTACATCGGATTTTGCGTTGACGGCAATGATGTTCGGAGTAGTAACGACCAGCGCGATCGGGACAAAGTCTTTTTCGGGATCGAAGGGCATATCGGCGTACAGGAACTGATTTATCGTCTGGGTCCCGATCGTTCCCATTCCTATGGTGTAGCCATCAGGCTTGGCGCGGGCCACGATACCCATGCCGATGCTGCCCCCCGCGCCAGCGCGGTTATCGACCACGATGGATTGTCCGAGGCTGGCCTCCATGGCCTGGGCCATGGTGCGCGCGGCAATATCGGTAGTGCCGGCGGGTGGGTAGGGCACGATCAGGGTGACCGGCCGTTCCGGATAGGCGGCGTGCGCTGTGGCCATTGTGGCCAGCGTCAGCGCTGCCGCATAGGCCAGGCGCTTGACGCTGTGGCGCAGGGGTGTCTTCAGTTTCATTGTTATCTCCTTAATATCCAACAGACTGCCCGTCTCTGCGGGGATCAGATGCGGCGACATAAGCGCCATGTTCTTGTCGCAGTATGACCTGCGCGGATCCAAACTCCAAGCTGTCGGCACCTTGCGGTTCGATGCGGTGGCCACTGGCTCGCAAGGCAGCCGTTACGGATTCAGGCACATGGGACTCCAGCATCACACGTGGCCCGGTTTCCACACGGAAACGCGGCGCATCGACGGCTGCTTGCGGATTACGTTGAAGGTCCACGAGCTGCTGCATCATCTGGACGTGTCCTTGTGCCTGCATGTTGCCGCCCATGACGCCAAAGCTGGCGAAAGGCTGACCTTTTCGGGTGATGAATGCGGGAATGATGGTGTGCAGTGGCCGCTTGCCTGGCGCGACCTGGTTGCGGTGGCCCGGGACCAGCGAGAAACCGCGGCCGCGGTTGTGCAAGGCGATGCCCGTATCAGGCACCACGACTCCGGACCCGAAACCATGGTAGTTGGACTGGATGAAAGACACCATCATGCCGCTACTGTCGGCCGCCGTCAGATAGACGGTACCGCCTTGTTCCGGCACACCGGCCACCGGGGTCGATGCGTGCAGCGGATCAATCAGGCGCGCGCGCTGGCGCAGATACGCGGGATCCAGCATTTTTGCCGTAAGCTCGCCCATTGTGATTGGATCGCAGACATGCTCATGCAAGTCTGCAAAGGCCAGTTTCACCGCCTCAATGGGGAGGTGGAAATGGCTGCGGGGGTCGTTTTCCTGCGGCGGGTCGAAGGCGTCAAGCATGCCCAGTGCCATCAGGGCCGCAATGCCCTGTCCGTTGGGCGGGATTTCGTGCAACATGTAGTCGCCGCGGTAAGGCATGGAGATAGGCTTTACCCATTCGCAAGTATGCTGCGCAAGATCGGAAGCAGTCAGTGCACCACCGGTTTTGGCGGCGAAGGCGGCAATCTTGTCCGCCAGTTCGCCTTGGTAGAAATCCTGGCCCAGCGTGGCGGCAATGCGCTCCAGCGTACGGGCCTGCGCAGGGAAACGCCACATCTCGCCGGCCTTGGGGGGAATGCCGCCTTGCAGGAACGCGTCGGAAAAGCCGGGCTGGCCCGCAAGCTTGGGCGCCTGCAGCGCCCATTGGCGGGCGATAGTGGGCGACACCGGAAAGCCGTTGGCCGCGTAGGTGATGGCCGGCACGAACAGGTCTGCAAATGGCAGTTTGCCGAATCGCTTGGAAAGCTCGACCCATCCGGCCACCTGTCCTGGAACGGTGACCGTATCCCAGCCGATGTCCGGCAT
Source organism: Pollutimonas nitritireducens (assembly GCF_002849615.1). Classification (GTDB taxonomy): domain Bacteria; phylum Pseudomonadota; class Gammaproteobacteria; order Burkholderiales; family Burkholderiaceae_B; genus Pollutimonas; species Pollutimonas nitritireducens. The sequence goes on along the minus strand of NZ_PDNV01000008.1, from coordinate 234,889 downwards.
GGCGTCGCGACCGTCGAAATATTCCGGGGTCCAGGCCGCCGGTGAGCGACCCGATGCGTTTAGCCCTTGCAGTTCGCCTTTATTCCACACCAGCGCAAACGCGTCGCCTCCGATCCCATTCATGACGGGCTCTACGACAGTGAGGGTGATTGCCGCTGCCAATGCGGCGTCGACCGCATTGCCGCCGGCCAGCAGCATGCGTAGGCCAGCCTGCGCCGCCAAGGGTTGCGACGTGCTGACGACATTGGCGGCAAGTACCGGCATGCGGCGGCTCAGGTGGGGGAAGTCCCAGTAGTGATCGGCGGGCAATGGATATCTCCGTGTTGCAAACAAGAATAAGGATGGGGGCGAGCCCCCTGATTGATTATTGAGCGACGATGTTGGCTCGCTTGACGAGTTCGCTGATGATCGGCTTCTCGGTCTCGACCTGCTTGGCCATTGCATCGGCCGAACCGTCGCCAGGTTCGATACCCATGGTCAGGAGGCGCTCGCGTACGGCCTTGTCTTTCAGGGCCGATTGCAAGGCCTTGCGCAGAACCGCCGTGACGTCAGGCGGCGTACCTTGGGGCGCAACCAGCGTGAACCATGCCGTCATGTCGAAATCGGGATAGCCCGACTCGCTCAAGGTGGGCAGGCCCGGCAAGGAAGATAAGCGTTGTTTGCTGGTGATGCCCAGTACGTCGACCTTGTCGGCCTGGGCTTGGGGCATTCCAGTGGCGACCATGTCGAAGAACAGGTCGATATCGCCGCCTATCAGTTGAGGCAGGGCCTGGGTGGAACCTTTGAACGGCACATGCAGCATCTTGATGTCTGCCTGTTTCTGGAAATACTCGGAGGTCAGATGTGAGGACGTTCCAGCCCCGAACGATGCAATGCTCAACGTGCCCGGATTCTTTTTTGCATGATCGACCACATCCCCCACTGTTTTGAAGCCATGTTTTTTGCTGGAGAGCAACACCATTGGACCGATGCCAATCATGCCTATGGGCGCGAAGGCATCCGGATCGTAGGACAGCGACTTGTACAGGTAGCGGTTGGTAACCAATGTGGAGTTCGTGGCCAGAAGGACGGTGTAGCCGTCTGGCTTTTCGCGCGCGGCATACGAAGCGCCGATGGTGGTGGAGGCGCCGGCCCGGTTTTCCACGATAAGGGATTGGCCCAGCGTCTGGCTCATGTGTTCCGTCAGGACACGGGCAAGCGCATCGGTTGCGCCTCCCGCAGGGAATGGCGTGACCACTTTGATGGGGCGTTCGGGAAATACAGCGGCACTGGATGCCTGAACGATTGTCCCCAGGATGGCGGCCGCGAGAATTCGAGTTCCTGCTTTGAACATGTTTTTTCCTTTTTAGGACGCGAGTGCATGTAGCGTGAAAAAGTACGTCTTCGGATTGCTCGGTATGGATTGAATCCCGTACAATGGAATTCAGTTTCATTCTTTAAAGCAATATAAAAGCACTGGACATGAAATGCAAACTTTTTCCGGAAAAGTCGGAACTTCACCGGTTGCCGGTTCCGGCAATAACCCTGAAGCGCGTCCTGCCCGGCGCAAGCGGCAAATTGTCCAGGGCGCTGAGCCTACGGCGGATTTCGTCGAAGCCCTCGCGCGCGGCTTGCGCGTCCTGCGGTGTTTCGAGCCCGGGGTGAAGTCTCTGGGCAACATGGAACTTGCGCAACTGACCGGACTGCCTAAATCGACGATAAGTCGTATTGTTTATACCTTGGCCCAAGAGGGGTATTTGCGCTATCACGCTGAAACAGGCCGGTATTCGCCCGGCTACGGTGTGCTGGCCTTGGGTTTTGGTTTGCTGGCCAGCCTGGAAGTGCGCCAACTTGCCCGCCCGTTGATGGAAGAGCTTGCCCACGAAACCGGCGGCGCCGTCGCCCTGGGTGCCTTCGACGGCCACGCCATGACCTATGTCGACGCCATCCATGGTTCGTCGGCCTTGTACTTGCGTCTGCCGGTGGGGCACCGTCTGGGCCCGGATAGCGCCATGGGCCGCGCCTATCTCGCCGCCGTGACGCCTGCCGAGCGTGTGGCATTGCTGGCTGGCCCAGGTGGCGACATGGTCACTCCCGCCATGCTGGAACGCGCGTGCGCCGACCTGGAGGCTGCGGGTTGCTGCTTCGCGATCGGCGACTGGCAGGAGGGCATCAATGCCGTGGCCGCCCCGTTCACGACCATTACGGGAGAAGGCTACTTTGTGATGAGCTGCGGCGGCCCCGCCAGTGTGTTGCCGGAAAAGCGCCTGCGCACGGAAGTGGCAGACAAGCTGCGCCAGATTGTCGGAAAGTTGTCACCCCGGTAGCGGGAATACGGGTCGCTACGGTGGCTCGAAAGCGAAGGAGCGCGGCATGAATACCGAATACCTGGAGAGCTTTGTCAAAGTGGTGGAGTACAAGTCCATCGCTGAAGCGGCGAGACGACTGAACATGACACCTGGTGCGGTCGCGGCTCGGGTTCGTACCCTGGAAGAGGAACTGGCCTGTGCCTTGATACAGCGCTCCGGCCAAACGGTAAAGCCAACCGAGGCAGGTTTGCGGGTTTTCGATAGAGCCAAGGCGCTGATCCAGAATGCAAGGGATTTGCAGGCAGTGGCCAGCACCGGCACATTGGCCGGAGAGTTCAAGCTGGGTGTGTTTCCTTCGGCACTGACCACTCATCTGCCAGTCGTGCTGGAAGGTTTTTGCAGTACGCACTCCGAGCTGTCCCTTTACATTGCCTATGGGGTGTCCGCGGAGCTATGCAGAAAGGTCCACGCAGGACAGCTGGATATCGCCATTGTTATTGAGCCGCCATTTGCCATCAACAAGACCTGCGAATGGCTCACCCTGCAGGAAGAACCGCTTATCGTTATCGCACCTCCGCAGTATGCCGGGCGCGATGCGCATGACTTATTGCTTAACGAACCATTCATACGCTATGACCGGGCTGCTCACAGCGGCAAGCTGGTGGACCGTTATCTCAAGGATAACCATATTGTTCCCAGGCAACGAATCGAAATCGATAGTCTTCTTACGATCGTCTCGCTCGTGGAGCGTGGAGTGGGCGTTTCACTGGTGCCGGATTCATTTTCGATCTGGTATCAAAAGACTGGTATCGTCAAGATCCCGTTGCCCGAGCGGACACCCATACGGCGGATTGGACTGATCTGGGACAAGCAAGGGCCACGCGTCGCGCTTGCGCAAGCACTGGTTGAACACGCCAGCAAGGTGTTTTCCTGACAACCAGCCTACCTCAATTTGTTTGCGTTCAGACCGCAGAATTATTGCGATAAAAACGCATGTTGCACTACTAGAATTTCGTTAATCTGGACTCGTCCCTCTTGCGACGAGTTGCGGCACGGAACGGCCACAGCCTGGCCAAACGTAGCGATGATCGGAGTGGTTTACAACATGCTTGGTTTCCGAATATTTGACCTGACACGGCGCGTCGATAAAAGCTGGATCAACAAGTTCCATGCCATTCCGGTGGCCAACATCAGCGACGTCATGACGCGCATGAGTGCAGGCGGGGCCAGTTTGCGGCCCATGCACGCAGCGGGCAATCTTTGCGGACCGGCGTTCACGGTCAGGACCCGACCTGGCGACAACCTGATGGTGCATAAGGCCATTGCCATGGCGGAACCCGGGGATGTCATTGTGGTCGATGCAGGCGGTGACCTCACCAACGCCATCATCGGCGAACTCATGACCAGTACGGCTCAGAAAAAGGGTCTGGCGGGCATCGTGATCAACGGCGCAATCCGTGACGTCGGTGTAATAGGGAAAGGCAGTTTCCCCGTGTATGCCGCGGGGGTCACCCATCGCGGACCCTACAAAGACGGGCCGGGCGAGATCAATGTGCCGATCGGCCTCGGGGGAATGGTCATCGAGCCAGGCGATCTCATCGTGGGCGATGACGACGGGCTGCTCAGCATTCCATACGGCGATGTGGAACGTGTTTACGACGCGGCTGCGGCCAAGCATCAACTCGAGGAGCAGATGATGGCGGATATCGCCAACGATACGCTGGACATATCATGGATAGACGCGGCACTGCTTCGCCTGAAATGCGAAGTCTCCCGTGGAACCCGATAGTCCTTTCCGAACCCTGGATTTATGAACGCCACCCCCAAAAAAGTAGTCCGCCTGAACCTCTGGACCGATCCCAGCTTTGATGAAATGCTGGGAGCCAGTCCTGACGTCAGTTTGCGTGTACTCAATCTGCAGGATCCGTCGGCCACCAATTGGAAATACCTCGAACAGGCTGACATTTATCATATTTCAGCCGCCAGGGACGAAGTGCCGAACGAGTGGCTGGTGTCTCGGGGACTGCTGCAGCGCTGTCCCAATCTTATCTGTGTATCCACCTCGGGTGCCGGGTACGACACGGTGGATGTGGGCGCCTGCACGCATGCGGGCATACTCGTGGTGAATCAGGCCGGGGGCAATGCCAATTCGGTTGCCGAACACGCTATTGCGCTCATGTTGGCCGTGTCGCGGCGCATTGTCGAGTCGGACACGAAACTCAAGACGGAAACCGGGTTTACGCGCGAAGATCTGATGGGTCACGAACTCAACGGCAAGGTCCTCGGGTTGGTGGGGCTGGGCCACATCGGCACGCGTACGGCAGCGCTTGGCGCTGCATTCGGCATGGATGTGCTGGCCTACGATCCTTATCTTGACACCGAGACCATTGCTTCCCGTGGCGCGCATTCGGTATCGCTGGACCGGCTAATGAACGACAGTGATATTGTCTCCCTTCATTGCCCCCGCACGGCCGAAACCACCGGTTTGTTCGATGCAAGCGCTTTTAGCCGGATGAAGCCGGGTTCCCTTTTTATATCGACGGCGCGGGGCGGCATCCATGATGAGGCCGCCTTGTACGACGCCCTGGTTTCGGGGCAACTTTGCGGCGCCGGTTTGGATGTATGGCAGGTGGAACCCCCGCCTGCGGACCACCCATTGTTATCGCTGAGCAATGTGGTCTCAACCTACCATACCGCCGGCGTCACGCACGAAGGTCGCAGGAACGTGGCCACCATGGCGGCCAACCAGATTTTGCAGGTCTGTGCAGGAAAAATGGCTGACCATGTGGTCAATAAAGAAGTCCTGCCCAAGTTTCTCACGCGGTTCAATGTTATGTCGGAGTGACGGCGGACCGCTGTTCTAACGCCGACCCGCATCAAGAGCGGGCATCAAGCGCTAATGCATGACTTTATAGCGCATCAAAAAATGGAGACACCAATGATTCAAATCACCACAAATTCGATCAAGAGACTGGCCGCGGCTGGCGCTGCGGTTCTTGCAGTGTCAACGACTGTTGCGCTCCCGGCCGCTCACGCGGCCTATCCGGAACACCCCATCAATATGGTCGTATCCTACGGACCTGGTGGTGGCACCGATCTGGTCGCTCGCGCAATCGCCCCGTACATTGAAAAATACTTGGGAAATGGTGCACGTATCGTAGTGCTTAATCGGCCCGGGGCAGGCGGCGCCATTGGCTTCGGCGAAATCGCTCGCGCCAAACCGGACGGATACACCATCGGCTTTTTGAACACGCCGAACATGCTCACCATCCCTATTGAGCGGGAAGCCAAATACCACTGGACAGACTTCGACTTGCTCGGCAATCTCATCGATGATCCAGATAGCTTTGCCGTCAAGTCGGACGGCAAGATCAAGTCCTTGAAGGACCTTGTCGCGTATGCCAAGGCGAATCCTGGCAGTGTGACAGTCGGCACCACAGGTATCGGTTCGGACGACCACCTGGCCATGCTGATGTTTGAAAAGGGCACTGGCACGAAAATGACGCACGTACCCTATAAAGGCGCGGGGGAAGTTCGTGGCGCGATCTCCAGTGGTGAAATCATGCTGGCCGCCATGAACATCGGCGAAGTGCAGGCATACATCAAAGGGGGGTCACCGCTGCTTGCCCTAGGTGTAATGAGCGATGAACGGACTGACCTGGCTCCAGACCTGCCAACGTTCAAGGAACAGGGTCACGACATAATCATGGCCTCCCTACGTGGTATTGGCGCGCCCAAGGGTTTGCCCGATGATGTGTCCAAAAAGCTGGTGGGCGCAATCCAGCAGGCGGTAAACGACCCCGCATTCCGCGAGCAGGCCCAGAAGCTCTTTGCACCTTTGCGCTATATGGGTCCAGCCGATTACAAGGCCGAGTTGGAATCAGACGAGAAAATGTTCAAGCAATTCTGGAAAGATACCCCCTGGGCGGAATAAGCAGCCATTTTCCTGCGTGGCGGCAGACCCTTCAATTTTGCGAAGATGTGACGATGTATTCCCAGAAACGGCTTGAACGTCTTTTGTGCCTGGACGATTTCGAAGTAGCGGCGCAGCGATTCCTGCCCAAGGCAATTTTTGGATATGTCTCGGGGGCGACTGAAACCAACTCGTCGTTTCGCGACAATCGTGAAGTCTTCGCAGAACTGGGGTTCATACCTCGCGTTTTGTGCGACGTCTCCAAAGTCAACACTGACGTGACGCTATGGGGCGATACCTATGCGTCGCCCTTCGGCATTGCCCCCATGGGGATAAGCGCCATGTCGGCGTATCGCGGAGACTGCGTACTGGCGCAGTCAGCACTAAGCAGAAACCTGCCCATGATCATGAGCGGCTCCTCGCTGACGCCGCTGGAAGAGGTAGCCAAAATTGGAAAGAACGTGTGGTTCCAGGCTTATCTGCCGGGCAGCGAGGAACAGATCGTCGCCCTGATCCGGCGCGTCGCAGCCGCCGGCTATGAGAAGCTTGTCGTTACTGTCGACACGCCGGTGGCGGCTAATCGGGAAAACAATGTCCGGGCCGGCTTTTCGACGCCCTTGCGACCTACCTTGAAACTGTTGCTGGATGGGGTTCGCCATCCGGGCTGGACAACAGGCACATTTCTGCGCACGCTTTATCGATCCGGCATTCCCCATTTCGAAAACAGCTACGCGACACGGGGTGTACCCATCATTTCGCGTAATGTATTGCGCGACTTTTCTGACCGGGGCCACCTGAACTGGGCGCATCTGAAACTGATCAGGAGCTTGTGGCCGGGCAAGCTGATCGTGAAAGGCATCATCGCGACTGAGGACGCGAAGCTGGCGGTCGGTTGCGGCGCAGACGCCATCATTGTGTCAAATCACGGCGGCCGACAGCTCGACGGCACGGTCTCGCCGCTGCGGGTGCTGCCCGAAATCGTCGCGGCATGTCCCTCCGTCCCGATAATGATGGATAGCGGGATACGGCGTGGGACCGACGTGCTCAAGGCGATGGCGCTAGGCGCCAAATTCGTATTCGTCGGCCGGCCTTTTGGCTATGCCGCCGCCATCGGCGGGGAAAAGGGTGTGCATCATGCCATGGACCTTCTCAGCGCGGAAGTCAGGCGCAACACGGCCATGTTGGGTGTCACGGACGTCACGGCCGTAGGCAGGAGAAGCTTGCGGGCCCTGTCGACCAGCAGTGTTTTTGCCAGACACCTGGACGCCATTTAAGGCTTGATGCCGTCGCGTATCTTCCCGGAGCCGCTAGAATACGGATTCTTGCCGCCGGAAGGACACGCTTTGCCCGTAGATCCATTGTCTGCTCATCATCATGCCAAAGAAGACAGGCACTTTGTCACCGCCCTGGCGCGGGGACTGGAAGTGCTTGCCTGCTTCAAGTCGGGGTCCAAGGTGCTGGGCAACCAGGAACTTGCCTCGCGGTGCAATCTGCCCAAATCCACCGTGTCGCGCTTGACGTCCACCTTGGTGAAGCTGGGTTATCTGACACATGATGAAGAAACCGGCAAGTACGCCCTGGGGGTGGCCACGATGTCCTTGGGCGTAGGCATGCTGGCGAAGCTGGATATCCGTGAAGTCGCCCGACCCTTCATGCAGGAGCTTGCCGACGCCACGCAGACCATGGTGTCGCTGGGCGTGCGGGACCGGCTGTCCATGCTCTATATCGAGAACTGTCGAAGCGAGTCGGCGCTAGCGCTGAGCCTGGACGTCGGTGCGCGTATTCCCATTGTGACGTCATCGATGGGGCGGGCTTATCTGGCGTTTGCCGACCAGCATGAGCGTGACGAAATCATCGAACGCCTGAGCGAACTGGATGCCTGGTCGCGCAATGAGATCGTCGAAGGTATCAATCGAGCTGTCGCCGATTACCGTCGTCTCGAATGCACGTGTTCATTCGGCGACTGGCAGGAGGAGGTCAATGGCATTGCGGTGGCCTTCCGGTTGAGTCCTGCGCAACCGATCATGGTGCTCACCTGTGGTGCGCCGTCGGCCTCGGTCACGGCTGGATACCTGCTGGACGAAGCACGACCTCGCCTGCTGGAGGCCGTGCGCAAGATCAGGGCGTCAATGGGGCACTGATTCGCCAGCTTGCGAACGGTGCTGGTGGAGGGCTAGCGGCCGCCTTGCCTTTCAACGATGGCGAATACGCCGGTCGCCCGGAATATTTTTTCATCGTCCACATAGAGGAAGCAATCGGCAAAGGCCATGCGCCGACCTTGCTTTTGCACACTAGCCCGCGCAACGACCCAGTCCCCCATTTTTGCGGGGCGATAGAACTCGCTGGTGAGGCTGACGGTGACCAGGCCGAATTCGTCGCCATACGCCTGGGCGACGGCATCGCCGATGGCGCTGTCGGCGATGGTGACAAGCAGGCCGCCATGCGTGATGCCGCGCAGGTTGCTGTGCTTGCGCGAGATGCGCAGGGCCAGTTCTATCTGCTTGCCGTCTTCAATTTTTTCAAAAAAAGGTCCGCATAAATCTGTGAACTCACTGTTGTGGACGCGTTCGCGGTATCCGTCTGGTATTTGGGTCATTGGGGCATTTCTTCAATTCGATGTGGGACATTCACGCAGCCCGGATAGTATCGCTATAACGCTGCAAATGAAAATCCACGTCGCCGAATGAACTGGCGATGGTCGTAAGGCGCTTGAAGTAGTGGCCCACCATGAGTTCGTCGGTCACGCCGATACCGCCATGCATCTGGATGGCTTCGTGGCCCACTAGTCTGGCCTTCTGGGCCACGAACGCTTTTGCGCCGGAGGCCTTCTGCAGGCGGACATCCGCATCCGGGTTCTGCATTTCGATGGCTGCGAGCAAGGCCATCGAATCTGCCTGTTCGGCTGCGATGGCCATATCTGCCATCCGGTGCTGCAAGGCCTGAAAAGAACCCAGCGGCACACCGAATTGCTTACGTGTCTTCAGATAGTCCAGCGTGGCGGCGTTAAGCGACTGCATGATGCCCGCGGCTTCGGCTGACATGGCGACATTGGCCAGCGCGATGCCTTGCATGATGGCTGGCAAGGCGTGCGCTTCGCGTCCCACAAGGGTGCCGTCGTCGAGCAGTACGTTGTCGAACACGATATCGGCGGCGCGTGTGCCATCGTGGCAATCATAGTGTCTGAATGACAGGCCAGACGTATTCGAAGCCACCAGGAATAGAGATAATTGGTCAACCCTGTCATGGCCGTCGGTTCTGGCCGACACCAGCAGGTGGTCTGCGCTGGCGGCGCCCAGGACAACCGCTTTGTGCCCGGTCAGTTGCCATCGGCCATCCTGCCGGGTGGCCCTGGCATCGACCGCTGATTCGCAATAGCGTGATTGCGGCTCGTAATGAGCCAGGGCAAGCATGAGGCTCCCATCGCCGATGGCGGGAATGAGGCCGGCCTTTTGCTGCGGGCTGGCGAGCATGTTTATGATGCCGCCGCACAGGACGACCGTGGCCAGGTAGGGTTCCAGCGTCAGGCCGTTGCCCAGCGCGCGCATGACCAGCATGGTGTCCAGTGCCGTTCCGTTGAGTCCATCGAACTCGTCCGGGAAAGGCAGCGCCAATATGCCCAGTTCCGCGTAGGTCTTCCATGCGGTGCGACTGAAGCCCTCCGAGCTGCCCATGTAGCCGCGGCGTTGCTCGAACGAATACTCTTTGGCAACGAAGCGGCGCAGAGTGTCTTCCAGGGCGAGTTGCTCTTCGGTGTAGCTGAAATCCATGAGATATCTTCCTAAATTTTCCTATAGTCCCAGTATCGCCTTGCAGATAATGGTCTTCTGGATTTCGCTGGATCCGCCGTAAATGGTGGTCTTTCGGTAGTTGAAATAATGGCCTGCCATATTGTGGCAATCTTCAGGGAAAGCGTCGCTGATGCCTGCTTCTCCATAGCGTCGCGGGTCGCGAACATGCGCGGTGGCATAGGGTCCCAGGGCTGTGGCGGTCAGCTCGGTCAGTGCCTGCTGGATCTCCGAGCCCTTGATTTTCAATATCGAAGCCTCTGGACCCGGCGCGCGTTGCTGGGCGTCGGCTGCGACCAATTTTAGGTTGGTGATTTCCAGCGCCAGCAATTCGAGTTCCACCATCGCAATGCGGTCCCGGAAACGCGGATCACGGATAAGGGGCTGACCATCGTTGCCGGGCTGGCGGGCTGCGATGGTCTTCAGTCGCTTCAAGGCGGCCTTGGAACGTCCGATCCGTGCAATATTGGTGCGCTCATGGCCCAGCAGATACTTGGCGTAAGTCCAGCCCTGGTTTTCTTCGCCGACGAGATTTTCCGTCGGCACCTGGACGTCGTCAAACCAGACTTCGTTCACTTCGTGTCCGCCGTCGAGCATGATGATGGGCCGAACAGTGATGCCCGGACTTTTCATATCGATCAGCAGGAAGGAGATTCCAGCCTGTTTGCGCGCGTCGGGATCAGTGCGCACCAGGCAGAAGATCCAGTCGGCATGTTGGGCGAGCGTGGTCCATGTCTTTTGCCCATTGACCACGTAGTGGTCGCCCTGGCGTATTGCCGAGGTCTTGACGGAGGCCAGGTCCGAACCCGCACCAGGTTCGGAGTACCCCTGGCACCACCAGTCCGTGCCGGAAATTATGCCGGGTAAGTAACGGTCTTTCTGTTCTTGCGTTGCATATTTCTGGATGACCGGTGCCACCATTTTTATGCCGAAGGATAGCTGTTCCGGCGCGAACGCCTGCGCACATTCTTCTTCGAAAATATGCCGCTGTATGGCGTTCCAGCCGGTGCCGCCGTACTCGACGGGCCAGGCTGGCGCGCCCCAGCCATGCTCATGCAGAGTGCGCTGCCACCCCAGGCGCTCGTCGCGCGTTAATGGCGCCTCGCGGAAGCCTTTTTCCTTGAGTTCCGTGGACAAACTGTTACGCAGAAATTCGCGTATTTCGTCCCGGAATGCCAGCTGTTCTTTTGTATAGTTGATATTCATGATAATCGCGCACAACACATGACAACGTTGTTCTGCATGGCAGAATTATGGGACCGGACCAATGGTAAATACCGCTAGCATCGGCACGGAATCCCTATATATACTACCGACTGGTTCAAGCGATGTAAATCGAAACTTAGTTCTGCATAGCAGAATAACACCAATATGAAATAGTCTGGAGATGAAGAATGCCTATTGTCAATGCCAGTGCAAGAAGAGAACTTATAACCGCCACGGCGGCCATCGCCGCCGCGATTTCGGCCTACGCTGCCGCCCCTGCTTACGCGGCCGCATGGCCTGAGAAAGCTATCGAAGTGGTAGTCCCCTACACGCCCGGCGGCGCAACCGATACCGTCACGCGGATCGTGATGAAAAAGCTCGCGGACCGCCTGGGACAGCCCGTCATCGTGAACAACAAGCCGGGCGCCAACAGCACCATCGGCACGGCAATGGTGGCCCGCGCCAAGCCTGACGGCTACACGTTCGTGACCGTGCTGGCTGCTTACACGGTTAATCCGCATTTATACAAACTGAGCTATTCGTTCGACGATTTCCAACCTGTGTCGCACATGGCGGACTTGCCGCTGTTTTTGTTCGTCAGCAAAGACCTTCCGGTCAATTCCCTTTCCGAGTTGGTCGAGTACGGCAAGAAGAATCCCGAGGCGCTTACCTACGCCTCCAGCGGCACGGGATCCAGCGCCCACCTGACAGGGGCGAATTTCGGCCTGCAGGCGGGCTTGAAGATGACACATATTCCTTATAAGGGCAGTGCGCCGATACTTACCGACTTGCTGAGCAACCGGGTTTCGATGGTGTTCGATCCCATTCTTGTGCCCATGCAGTACGTGAAAGAAAACAAGCTCAAGGTTCTGGCAGTGACGGCTGCCAAGCGCTGGGAGGATGAGCCGAATATTCCGACCATGGGCGAGTCGGGATTTCCGGGTTTCGTAATGAATTCGTGGGTATCGTTGATGGCACCCGCGGGAACACCCAAGGATATTGTTGAGCGCGTGTCGACCGAGATTGCGGCGATCGTGCAGGAGGCTGATGTGAAGAAGCTCTTTAACGATGCCGGGTTCGTGCCAGTAGGCGGTAGCTCAGCTGAACTTACGGAGCTCATCAAGAAGGATACCGCGATGTATGGGGAGATTGTCCGCAAGGCCGGCATCAAACTGGAGTAAAGCGGGTATTGCAAATGGAAGCAGGCCTGATGAACTTCTCGCGGACAACGCTGGCGCTGGCGGCTGCCGCACTGACTGGAGTGCAAGTCGGTGCCTCCATAGTGGGCACGCGCTATGTTGTGCACGATATCGGTCCTTTTTCCCTCGCGCTGCTGCGTTATGCCATTGGTTTGTCGTGCATCGTGCCGTTTGTACTGATGCAAGGGCGTGTGCGTTTCGCACGACGCGATCTCTTCGCGGTCCTGGTCTTGGGCGTTGGCCAGTTCGCTGTCCTTGTCGTGCTGTTGAACCTGGGTTTGCAGTTCATATCCTCGACACGGGCGGCGCTGCTTTTTGCGACGCTGCCTTTGATCACCATGGTGGTCGCCGCCATGCTGGGTAGCGAGGCGCTGACCGGGCGCAAGACCCTGGGCGTGGCCATGACCATAGCTGGTGTTGCGGCCACCCTTGGCGAAAATTTGCTGGTCGATGGTGGACGTGACGAGTGGCTGGGTGTTGCCGCCGTGCTCGGCTCGGCGCTTTGTGGTGCGCTGTGCTCGGTCTTTTATCGACCTTATCTGCGTCGCTATCCCACTTTGCCGCTGGCCGCGCTGGCAATGTTGGCCTCCGTGGTGTTTCTTGCGGTGGCCGCGGGGTTCGAAGGCATCTTCATGCATCCTCCTTCGCTATCGGCATCCGCCTGGGCCATTATCGTCGCGATTGGCGTATCCAGCGGTGTCGGATATATGCTGTGGCTCTGGGCGCTAAAGCACGCGAGCCCGACACACGTCACGGTATTCCTGTCACTAAGCCCTCTTACCGCAGCGCTCCTGGGTGTGGGGCTGCTCGGAGAGTCCCTCACGCCCGGCGTTGTACTGGGCATGCTTGGGGTTGCGGGCGGGCTATGGGTGTCGACCCGGTAGCTTGCATGGCAAGACGGCCCGCACGCCGGTCTCATATAATCACGGGCTTCTCAATCGCGTGATTGCTTCGTAATCCTGGAAAGAATGTGCAGATCGGTATTTTGTTCTTAATAGCATTGTCTGTGCTGGCCACATCATTTATCTCCGGAGTCTTTGGCATGGCCGGCGGAATGATACTGATGGGCGTGCTGATCACGTTCCTGCCAGTGTCGGCAGCCATGGTGCTGCATGGAACCGCCCAAATGACGTCCAACGGGTGGCGGGCCATCATGTGGCGAGCCAACGTGAACTACAGGATCTTTGTGCGCTACCTTATGGGGCTGCTGATGGCTGGGGCGCTGTTCTCGGTGGTGGGCTTTGTACCCGACAAGGCCTTCGTCTTGATCGCCTTGGGTGTTATCCCATTTCTCGCGGTCCTTATTCCGGCAAGGTTCGTTCCACAGGCCGACAGCCGGCTGGGCGCCGAATTTTGCGGCTTTCTGAACACCGCCATGCAGTTCATCGCTGGCGTGTCGGGTCCTTTGCTGGACGTGTTCTTCGTGCGCAACCAAATGGACCGTCGCGCCATCGTTGCCACCAAAGCCGCCTGCCAGACCTTCTCGCACATGGCCAAGCTGGTCTATTTTTTCAATATCCTTGGAAACCAGGCGCGTATCGACGAATGGGTGATGGGCTTGGCAGTGGCCATGGCTATTGCTGGGACCAGCATCAGCAAGTTCGTGCTCGAGAAGCTGTCGGATCACCAGTTCCGGCGCTGGACCCAGTGGCTGGTCATGACGATAGGCGCCGTGTATCTAGTACAGGGGTTCTATGTGCTGTGGACTCGGTAAGGGAAGCGGATACGACGTCTACCCGTGCCGACCCCCGCGGCTCACTTCCCAGGCTTGCTCTCGTCCAGCTTCGCAAAGTAATGGGGAATGCGTTCCAGCGCATACCGCGCACTGGCTTCACGGATGGCAACACGGTCGCCCATGAAACGCCGCGTTTCGGTGAATACGGCGGGGCCGTTTGTTCCCGCTTCGAACGCCCAGGCAAAGCATTGGGTTCCCGCGGGAATGTCATCGTCCGTATCGTCGACGACGCCGGTGTTGGATACCGCGACATTGGCACGACTGTTGCCCAAGGCACCTTCGGCCATTTCCTGTGCGATCTCTTCACTGGTGAGGTTGCAGCGGTCCATGGTGCTTTGCTTGACCGATAGGCAGCGCTTCTTGGCCTCTGGTGAGTAAACGACGAAAGCGCAATCAAGCAGCTTGCCTGCTCCGGGAATGTCGGCCAGGGTAGCCGCGATCAAACCTGCGGTGCAAGACTCGGCCGTGACCAGCAACAAGGATTCCGACCTCATGAATTTTGCGACTTCTTCTATCGTATCCACAGGTGTGTACCTCGCTGCTGGGGGTATGGGGTCAGTCAGCTTCAGGAGCAAATGCCATGCCGCGGCTGCGCGCCGCTCGGCATGCTATTGGACTTTTATGTCAGCAGCCTTGATGACCTTGCGCCATTTGTCGATCTCCTTCTGCTGGAATTCGGCGAACTCGGCAGGCGGCATGCCTGAGGGCTCGACACCCATCGTCTCCAGCCGCTTCAGTACCTCGGGCGTTTTCAGGATATCGCTGACAGCCTGGTGGAGCTTGTCGACAATGGGCTTGGGCGTACCCTTGGGCGCAAAGATCGCCTGCCACGCTCGAATCTCGTAATCGGGCAAGCCGGCTTCCCGCATTGTCGGTACGTCGGGCAGGCTGGCCATGCGTTTGGTCGAGGTCACCGCCAGGGCGCGCAGGCTGCCTGCGAGCACGTGCGGTACGACGGTGGGGCCTTCGAACATCATGCTGACTTGCTTGCCCATGACGTCGGGAAGCGCTGACTTACCGCCATAGGGCACGTGGACCACCTTGATGTCGGCTTCTTGTCCCAGCAGGACTCCGGACAGGTGCTGGGTGGTTCCAATGCCCGAGGACGCGTACGTGACCGTGTCTGGTTCGGCCTTGGCCGCGGCAATGACGTCCGTCACGTTTTTGAACGGGCTGCTGTTGGCCACGACCAAGGTATTGGCATTGAAGCCGATGATGGTGATGGGCTCAAACGACTGAACGGCGTCATACTGCATATTGGGAAATAGACCGGCGTTGATGGCGTGCGACGCAATACTGCCGCCCATAATGGTGTAGCCGTCGGGCTTGGCCTTGGCGACGTGGGTGGACCCGATCATGCCGGTGGCGCCGGGCCGATTTTCCACGACGACCGATACGTTCAGCTTTTTGCTCAATTGGTCTGCAATGATGCGTCCCAGAGTGTCGGTATTGCTTCCGGCGGGAAACGGCGCAACATAGGTGATGGTTCGGGAGGGCCAGGCATCCGCGGCATGAGCGGCGTGAATGCCGCCCATGGCGAACGAGAGGCAACATAGTGTCAGGGCTTGCTTTAATTTGATCAAGTTTTTTCTCCATGGCTTGTTATTGTGCTGACGCGGCGGTGTTACTGCTTTAATTGATGACTTCCCATCTGGCAAATTTGGCAACGAACTTCTCATCAAAGCCAAATCCCAGTCCGGGCTCCTGATGCAGGATTACGTTGCCATCTTTATGTGAAAGTTGGCGGTCGATCAGGTTGCGGAAGTTGAGCACCTGGTCGTTCCAGAAAAATTCGACATAGCGCGCGTTGGGCGTGCTGGCGACCAGCGGGGCATGAAGGTCATGGAACCAGTGCGGGCACATCACCAATCCGTAGCTGGCGGCGGTTTGGGCAATGCGCCGCCACTCCGTGATGCCGCCGCACACCGCGGCGTCGGTCTGCAGGATGGACGCCGCGCCCTTGTCCATCAGTTCCTTGTGGTACCACCGGCCATAGCCGATTTCGGCGGTGGCGATCGGCACACGGGTCAGCTTGGCCAGGCGGGCATGATTGTCGATGTCGTCGGGCAGAAAGGGCTCTTCGAAGAAATAGGGGTCGTACTGTTCAAAACGCCGGACATATTGCATGGCTTCGGTGGTGTCCGCCCAGGCATTGTTCATGTCCATCATCAATTCGACGTCGGGTCCGATAGCTTCGCGGGCAGCTTTCAGGCGTTCCTCTTCCTCACGCGGAGAAAGTCGTCCCGATTTCATTTTCACGGCCTTGAAACCTTTGTCCACGTAGCTGGCCATTTCTTCGCCCAGATGCTGCGGCGTCTTGCCGTCAAGGTAATAGCCGCCACTGGCGTAGGCTGGCACGGCGTCGAGCTCGACAGCACCCATGAATTTATGTAGTGGCAGGCCGTGGGTTTTTGCGTTCAGATCCCACAGGGCGATATCCAGGGCGCTGATGGCGCGCATTACGGTTCCAGCCCGTCCTTGCAGCAGGGCTTCCTGGTTCATTTTCTGCCATAGCCCTTCGACCGCGTAGGAGTCGCGGTTGATAAGCACGGGCGCCAGCAGTTCTTTGACGGCGGCGGCAAAGATGGCGCCGCCAGCACTGCCGACATAACAAAAGCCTATTCCTTCGACGCCGTCGGTGGACCGTATCCTGACCAGGCCATAATGCCGCGTGCTGACAGAGCGGTTTGAGAACGACGTGACGGTATCGAGCGGGACGGCAGCAGCGCAGACTTCGATGGACTGGATAATGGGCATGGAAACTTCTCCTGTTGAATGCGGATTGGATATTGGTGCTTGACGTTATTCTTATTGATATGCAAAGCTAGAACAAGATTGCTTTGCTGACTTTAGAAACAAGAAAAACAGTGTTTCGGCGACCGTGCTGATCATCCTGGGTACTGCCGGAGTAAATGTGGATACGCGTTTTCTGGAAAGCTTCGTGCAGGTGGTGGAACTGGGTTCCATCGCCGCGGCCGCCAGGTCGCTGGACCTGACGCCCACCGCCGTGTCGCTGAGGCTCAAGGCACTGGAGGCGGAAGTGGGAACGGCCCTGGTCGAAAGGGCAGGCCGGACCGTACAGCCCACACAAGCGGGCGGCAAGGTGTTGAAGCAGGCAAAGCTGCTTCTTCAGGAAGTGAAAAATTTCAATTCGCTGGCCAGCAGCACCGAACTGCCGGCGGGTCCCTTGGTGCTTGGTGCGACACCGTCCGCCCTCAAGGGCATGCTGGTTCCCGTCCTTAAGCGGTGGGTGGAAAAGTACCCCAATGTCGAAGTGCTGATCGAGCCAGGTTCGTCTACCGTCCTGTACGATCGGGCCATGAGCGGTGTGCTCGACGCCGCCGTTCTTGTGCATCCACTCTTTGACGTGCCAAAAACCGTCAGCTGGAAGACCTTGCGCACGGAACGCCTTATTCTGCTGACCCCGTCCGACATGGTTAAGAATGACCCTTTGGGACACCCTTCGGGGCACCCTTCGGGGCACCCTTCGGGACACCCTTCGGGGCACCCTTTCTCCATCATCCGGAGTCAACCTTTCATCCGCTACGACAGACGGGTGGTGGCGGGCAAGATGGCCGACGATTACCTGAGAGCCAACAAGTTGTATCCGCTGGTGCGGCTGGAGTTGGATGGTATCGACTACATTGCAGATATGGTGAAGGCCGGCCTCGGGGTGTCAGTACTCCCCGATTGGGCAGACGGAAACCGGCTGGACCCAGCGCTGACGCGTCATCGTCTTCCGGAACCTGTGCCAACGCGCGATCTGGGGCTTTTATGGCTGCGTGCCAATGCCCGTGAAAAGCTTGTGCGCGCTTTTCTGGAATTGACTATTGCGCAACCGGCGTCGCCGCCTGGCCGGTCTCAAAAAAATCCGTCAGATTCTTGATGGCCAGCTCGGCCATTGCCATTCGGGTTTCGTGTGTGGCACTGCCCATGTGCGGTGTCAATACGACGTTGTTCAGACGGCTGAGTGGGCTGTCTGCCAGAGGTTCTTCCTCGAAGACGTCGAGCGCCGCGCCCAGTATGGTTTTATTGACCAAGGCGTTGACCAGATCGACTTGATTGACCACGCTGCCGCGCGCAATGTTCACCAGGATGCCGGTGGGACCAAGCGCATCCAGGACTTGTGCATCAATGATTTGATAGGTCGCCTGGCCCCCGGGGCAGCATACGATAAGAATATCGACGTGCGCAGCCAGCGCACCCAGGTCGTTGAAATATGGCCACTCGACGTCTTGCCGTTGTCGACCGGAGTACGCAATAGTGGCCTCGAAGGGCAAAAGCCGTGCGACTATTTCCTTGCCTATGCGGCCCAGGCCGACCATTCCCACCTTTTTGCCCGCCAAGTTCAGGCCCAGCGGAAAAGTCCCCGCCTGCCATGCACCTGTACGCACGAATTGATCGGCTTGCGAAATATTTCGCAGTAGCGCCAGCACCAACCCGACGGCAAGCTCCGCCACTGCCTTGTTGAGCACGTCGGGCGTATTTGTCACGACGATGCCCCGGTTTCGAGCATAGGACAGGGGTATGCCGTCGTAGCCGACCCCATTGGTACATATGATGCGCAAGTTGGGCAGTCGTTCCAGGAGCTCGACCGGAATGCGGTAATTGGAACGGGTCACAATGCCCTGAATGCGGGCCCGTTGATCTGCGGTGTCGTCGAGTTCGTGCAGGTCAACGAGATCGAATGTAGTGCGCAGGCGGGCCTCTACTGCGCAAGGAAAGACGCCGATCTTGAGCAATGGAGGAAAGCCGGAAGAAATCGCCATCGCGTCAGGAAGCCTGCGCCTCAAGCATCGAGATGGGCCAGCGCATTGGCATTGCCGATCTGAAAGTCGATGGCAGCCAGGTCGGCATTCAGTTGAGCCGCTTGATCCGGCGTTAGTTCCACAAGAGGGGGGCGGACGACCGACCAGCTGGGATCCTGGGCCTGCGCTGCAATGGCCGATTTCATGGCCGGTATCATGGGCAGCTTCTGGAAGACACCTCGTACTTCGTTCAAGCGCGTCTGCTGCGCATCGGCGTCGTCGTCCTGCCAGGTGGCGCCCAGGTGGGCAATGGCCGCCGGGTTCACGTTGCCGGTCGCCGTGATGCAACCTGCGCCGCCATTGCGCAAGGTCTGCAGCAGGAAGGCCTCGCTGCCCGCAAACACATCGAAGCCGGCGGGCTGGAATTGCTTCAGCATGGCCAACGTGTTGTCCCAGTTTCCAGAGCTGTCTTTAATGCCGGCAATATTCTCGGGGTAGGATTTCAACAGCCGTTCGATCAACTCCAGGCTGATGCCCACCTGCGACACCGGGGGAATGTGGTAAAGATAAATCTTCAGGCGTGGGTCGGCGATGGCATCGATGATGGTGGCATAGTTGCGGTACAGACCCTCGTCGCTGACGCCCTTGTAGTAGAAGGGCGGCAGCATCAGCACGCCGGCGCAACCGAGGTCGACTGCATGCCGCGTGAGCTCGATGGAGTCCGTGACGGCGCACTGGCCCGTGCCGGGCATCATTTTCTGGGTGGGCAGGCCTTCATCAACCAGAAGGTCAAGCAACTGGCGCTTTTCATTGATAGACAGGGAATTGGCTTCGGAATTGGTGCCGAATACGGCAAGGCCGACGTCCTGCTCGATCAACGACCGGCAGTGTTTGAGGAAACGCGGGCGGGAAACCGAATAGTCCGCGTTGAAAGGTGTGAGTACGGGCGACAGGACACCGCGCATTTTCGAGTTAATCATAAGGCCTCCACTGGCAGATTTTTTTATTCAATGAACTGCAAGAGTATTGCTCGGGCAAGGTATAAGTTAAAGTGGCTTTCCCTTGTTTCACAAAATAGAATTATTTGCCTTTAACCCGCAACGGTCGAGCATCATGGATACGAAATACATGCAGAGCTTTGTCGCCGTCGTCGAGGCCGGTTCCTTTGCCGAAGCCGCACGTCGGCTTGACCTGACTTCCGCAGCCATCGCGGCGCGCATCAAGGCGCTGGAAGAAGATCTGGGGGTTGCCCTGGTGAAGCGCTCGGGCCGGTCCGTCAAGCCGACGGAAAGCGGTATCCGCATTCTTGAAGGAACGCGGGCCGTCATACGCAATATTCGCGACCTGCGCGCAATGGCCGTCGATGGCGCGCAGCCCGGGGAACTGCGCATGGGCTGCTTCGTGTCCGCCTTGACCAATGTCCTGCCGCCAATATTGAAGCGGCTGTACGGCGTTTATCCGACCGCCTCAGTTTTCATCACGCCCGGCGCTTCCATTGACCTTTGTGCAAAAGTGGCAAATGGCGACCTGGATGCCGCGATTGTCGTGGAACCGCAGTTTGCCGTCCCCAAGAACTGCATATGGCAGGCGTTCATGGAGGAGCCGCTGGTGGTCGTGGCGCCAACCCGCCTGAAGGAGCAAGCTGCACATTGGTTGCTGGAGACCCAGCCCTTTCTGCGCTACGATCGCAGCGTGTATGGCGGCCAACTGGCTGACCGCTATCTGCGCGATCATCAATTACGCACCCGGCAGCGCCTGGAAATCGACAGCCTGCTGGCCATTGCCTCGCTGGTACATGAAGGTCTGGGTGTATCGCTGTTGCCCGACTGGTCCTACATGTGGGACCCGTCGCTGGACATCGTGCGTGTCCCCCTGCCGGGTCGCGCACCCGTCCGTCGCAGTGGCCTGATCTGGAACGCGCAAGGCCATCATGCCAAGATGGCGGCCTCGGTCTATGATGAGGCCAAGGCATTGTTCGGAACGCGCGCATAGGGCTTGTACCCGAATGCGCGATTCCGGGTCACGCTGAAGGTGGAAGGTCGGGTCGCACGGCGCGCAGGAAGTCGAAGTCAACGCCCTGGTCGGCTTGGGTCACGGTATCCAGGAACAGCTTCTTGTAGCCCCGGTCGGCCGTCGGTGGTGTAATGGGGGACGCCTGTTTGCGGCGCTGCATCTCTTCATCGGATACCAGCAGCGAAATCTCGCGCTTGCTGACGCTCAGGCGAATGCGGTCACCGTTCTGCACATAAGCCAGCGGGCCGCCGATGGCTGATTCCGGGGTCACGTGCAGGACAATGGTGCCAAAGGCCGTGCCGCTCATGCGGCCATCGGAAATGCGGACGATATCTTTCACGCCCTTGACGGCCAACTTTTTTGGAATGGGGATATAGCCGGCTTCCGGCATGCCGGGGGCGCCTTTCGGGCCGATATTCTTAAGAACCAGCACATCGTCGGCGGTGACGTCAAGTTCGTCAGAATCGATTCTGTTGGCAAGGTCTATGGCATTCTCGAAGACCACAGCCCGGCCTTCGTGTTCCATGAGCCCGGGATCGGCCGAGGATTGCTTGATGATGGCGCCGCCCGGCGACAGGTTTCCTTCGAGTACGGCGATGCCGCCTTGTGGATAAATGGGGTCGTCCATGGTCTTGACGACATCCTGGCGAAAGCCCGGGCCTGCCCGTTCGATTTCTTCGCCCAGCGTGCGGCCGGTAACGGTCAGGGCGTCCAGCTTGAGCCGGGGCTTGAGTTCGCGCAACAGCGTGGCCATGCCGCCGGCCTTGTGGAAGTCTTCCATATAGTGCTGACCGGAAGGCTTCAGGTCCAGCAGTACCGGTGTTTCCCTGCCCATGCGGTCCAGGGTCTTGAGGTCAATATCCAGTCCCAGGCGTCCGGCAATCGCGGCAAGGTGCACGATGCCATTGGTGGATCCACCTATGGCCAGCAACACGCGCATGGCGTTTTCGAAGGCGTCGGCAGTTAGTATCTTGTCGATGGTCAGGCCGCTGCGGGCCATTTCTACAGCTTGTGCGCCGGTCATCTCGGCAATCCGCATGCGGTCTGCCGTAACGGCGGGCGGGCTGGCCCCTCCCGGTACGGTCATGCCCAAGGCCTCGGCAATGCAGGCCATGGTGCTGGCGGTACCCATTACCGAACAGGTGCCCACACTGGCCACCAGCTGATTGTTGACATCGGCGATTTCCTGATCGTCGATCTCTTCGGCCCGGTATTTTCCCCAATAACGTCGGCAGTCGGTGCACGCACCGACGCGCTCGGAGCGATGCGAGCCGGTCAGCATGGACCCGGTGATAAGCTGGATGGCGGGTATTCCAGCCGATGCGGCGCCCATCAGTTGTGCCGGCACCGTTTTGTCGCAACCGCCTATCAGTACCACGGCATCCATGGGCTGCGCCCGGATCATTTCCTCGGTATCCATCGACATCAGGTTACGCAGATACATGCTGGTCGGGAAGGCAAAACTTTCGTGGATGGAAATCGTGGGAAAGTCCATGGGCAGCCCGCCCGCCAGCATGATGCCGCGCTTGAGCGCCTCGATGAGTTGCGTCACATTTCCATGACAGGGGTTATAGGCGCTACCCGTGTTGGCGATTCCGATCACCGGCCGATCCAGGGCTTCATCGGAATAGCCCGCCCCCTTGATAAAGGCCTTTCTAAGAAACAGCGAAAAGCCGTTGTCACCATAGCTGGTCAAGCCCTTGCGCAGACCGGTGGCTTCAATGTCGGGAGTCGAGGGAGTTTTCTTGGTCATGGATGTGTGCTTTTTTCGTTAATTGACGGTTATGTTGCCATCGCGAATGACTTTAGCCCATTGCTCGACTTCGGCGGTGAGCCTGGTTTTCGAAGGCTCGAGGGCCAGGGGATCGGCATAGACGCCTTGCTGCAGCAGCTGATCTTTGACTGCTTTCTTTGAAAGCCCTGCCAGCAGTGCCTTGTTGATTTTTTCGAGAATTGGGGCAGGGGTGCCCGCAGGCGCCATGACGCCAAACAGGGAGCTGACGTTGAAACCGGTCAGGCCTTGTTCCTTGGCCGTGGGTACGTCGGGCAACATGGACACGCGCTCTGGGGTCAGCACCGCCAAGGGACGCAGCTGCCCGGACTTGATGAACGAGATGGCCGCCGGCATTGTCTCGGTCATGACTTGAACCTGGCCGCCGACTAAGTCCGTCATGGCCGGGCCGCTACCCCGGTAGGCGACGTGCACGATATCGACGCCGGCGATTTGCTTGAACAATTCCATGGCCATGCGTTGCGGCGCGCCAGCGCCCGACGATGCAAAATTGAGCTTGCCAGGATTTTTCTTGGCATAGTCCACGAGTTCATTCAACGATTTGACAGGCACCGACGGGTTCACCACGGCCACAAGGGGTACGAAGCCCACCACGCCCGCAGGCGTCAGGTCTTTTTGCAGATCGTATTGAAGCTTGCCTTTTTCCAGCGTGGCCATCACCGAGTGCGACGTCAGTGCGCCCATAAGCAGTGTGTACCCGTCGGGCTTGGCGCGTGCGACCTCGGCCGCACCGATGTTGCCGCCAGCGCCGCCACGGTTTTCGATGACGACCTGCTTGCCGATTTCGTCGCTAAGGTTCTTGCCCACGATACGACCAATGACGTCGGTGGCGCCACCGGGGGGGTAGGGGATGATCAGGCGTATGGGTTGATCGGGGTAGCTGTCGGCGCTTTGGGCCATTGCGCCCATGGGCATGGCAAGCAGCAGTGCGGCCAGCGAAGTGCCTAGCAAGGTTTT
This sequence comes from Pollutimonas nitritireducens, assembly GCF_002849615.1. Lineage (GTDB taxonomy): Bacteria > Pseudomonadota > Gammaproteobacteria > Burkholderiales > Burkholderiaceae_B > Pollutimonas > Pollutimonas nitritireducens. Next base: position 211,253 of record NZ_PDNV01000008.1, on the reverse strand, counting down.
GGATGGTTGAAACATGGTTGTCCCTTAAATAAGTATTGTGATGTTTCCCGGAAATCTGCCTCTCATGTTCGCAGTCTTGCGTTGGACGAGGGGAAAATATTTTTTTCGTCAATCCAAAAAAATACGTTGCATGCGGTGAGCATGACTACCGCCAGCGTTGCGAGCAATGGGCACGCCGCTTGCTAATTGAAGACCTTCTTGTCGAAACCGGAAGCGCCATGTTGATCTCCAGAAACCATACCCAGTGCGGGGCCAACTAGCATGGCGTGGCTGATGGCCCTGCACATTGCCTCGCTGGTCATCTGGTGCGGGTGTTTGCTTTACCTGCCGGCGCTCTACAGCGCAGGGCCCCGGCTGCGTCGGCAGGCGGAGTTCGAGCGGGTCCGGTTGATGAGCCGGATGGCGTTCGTAGTGATTGCCTCGCCTGCCGCCGTCATTGCCATACTTTCAGGAGCCGCGCTGGTTTATGCAAGCGGTGCGTCGGGCGGCTGGCTGGCTGCCAAGCTCACAGTGGTTGCTCTCATGGCAATATTTCACGCGTACTGTGGCCACATGTTGGCTCGCCTGGGACACGAGTCGCACCGCCGGCGCAGCTATCGTGTTGAGCCCTGGCTGGTCATGCCGCCGGTGCTGATGATCGGTATGGTTTTATGGCTGGTCCTGGCCAAGCCGGTATTGTTTATTGATACGTGGAGCGTCCCATGATCGTATCCCGCCCCTTGATCGACGACCCTTACCTTTCGGGCAAGGTGCCGACCCGGTCTTCAAACACAAGTTTGCCGCCGAGCCACCCGGCTAGCGCGACGAGCAAGGCGCCAAGGAAGGAAAGGTAGATGCCTATCGGAAAAATTGCCGTTTCCGCGTCGGGCAGCCTGCTGAGCCAATTGATAAAACCTACGGCCAGGAGCATGACTGCCATGACGAAGTGGTTCCATGCGGCGGCGCGTTGGCGTATGCCCGCGACAGACAGCAGTTCTATGGTGCCTGCCACGCCGGCAAGCGCGCCCATGAATGTTCCCACACCCAGAAGCCATAGCGATACCCGTGCCCAGAAGCCGTCCCCCAGCACGACAAAGGCCGTATCGCTGGCCAGTGCGCAAATCAGTAGTGCAATAGGAAAAGTCACCAGCATGGGATGCATGGGGTGGCTCGAGACGGCAACCACGGTGTGCGTGCCATCGGGTAACGGTTGGGCCAGATTTTCCATGAAGTCTCCGGGTGGGGTGCCGGCACAACACCAGCAAAAGGCGTGCCGTACAGGCCTGGCGGTTTCGATGGGGCTCATGCCGATGTTCGCGGGCTGCTCCGCCGGACGTCTCTCGATCCTGGATGCAGCGGGACCGGCGGCGCGCAATATTGCGCAAGTCTGGAGCGTCATGGCCTGGGGAGCGGCCGCCATCCTGCTGTTGATGATCGTGCTGACTGTTTATGCGGCGAGCCGCACGCCGGACAGGCGTCAACCTGCGCCAACGACACTGCTGCTGATCGGAGGCGGACTGGTGTTTCCAGGGGTGGTATTGCTTGCCTTGCTGGCGTATGGATGGAACGCTGGCGATGAACAGTTGCCTCGCCGCGCTGAAAGCGATGTGTACCGCGTGGAGGTTCGCGCACACCAATGGTGGTGGGAGATCATTTATCCGCAAGCCCAAAATGGGCCGTTGTATGCCGTCAACCACATACATGTGCCGGCCGGACGGCCGGTGTATGTCACCGTCACTTCAGTCGATGTGATCCACAGTTTCTGGATTCCCCGCCTGGGTGGGAAGATCGACGCCATTCCCGGTCGGATAAACACGATACGTCTGCAGGCCCCCGAGTCCGGAATCTACGATGGTGTGTGCGCGGAGTTCTGCGGGGCCGGGCACGCGCACATGCCGTTGAAGGTGCAGGCGCATGACGAAGCCGGCCTTGCGCGGGCGCTTGCCCGCCTGTCGACCTCGAGGGTCGTGCCATGAAGCAGCCTGTTTCGTCTGTCGCCCTGCATCATGCATTGGATAAGGACTGGCGCTCTCCCAAGGGGTGGCGCAGTTTATCAGCCGTCAATCACACGACGGTGGGGCGGCGTTTCATTGTCGCGGCGCTGGTGTTTTTCATGATTGGCGGCGTCCTGGCCATGCTGCTGCGTGCCCAGTTGGCGACTTCGGGCAATGCATTTCTGGACAGCGATGCCTACAACCAGGTTTTCACCATGCACGGCACGGTGATGATGTTTCTGTTCGCAATTCCCATGCTGGAGGGTTTCTCGTTCTATTTGCTCCCGAAGATGCTCGGCGCACGCGACCTGGCGTTCCCCAGGCTCGGCGCCTATGGCTGGTGGTGCTATCTGGCGGGCGGCCTGATACTCGTGGCCGCTATGGTGCTGGGACTGGCGCCCGACAGTGGCTGGTTCATGTACACGCCGCTGTCGGGCCCCACCTACCGGCCTGGCATCAACAGCGATATATGGCTGATCGGGGTGACGTTCGCCGAGATATCGGCCATCTGCGGCGCGGTGGAGCTGATTGCCACGATACTCAAGTTGCGGGCACCGGGCATGGGTCTGAACCGCATGCCGATTTTCGCGTGGTACATGCTGGTGACCGCGGGAATGATCCTGGTCGGATTTCCCCCGCTGATATTGGGCAGTATTTTGCTCGAAGTCGAACGCGCCTTTGGCTGGCCGTTCTTTGACGTGATGCGCGGCGGCGACCCGCTTTTGTGGCAACACCTGTTCTGGCTTTTCGGTCATCCCGAGGTCTATATTATTTTCCTGCCCGCGGCCGGCATGGTGTCCACCATGATTCCCGTATTTGCGCAGCGGCCCCTGGCAGGATATGTATGGGTGGTAGGCAGCGTGGCCGCGGTCGGTTTCCTGAGCTTCGGGCTATGGGTTCATCACATGTTCACCGTAGGTATCCCGCAGCTCTCCGTCCTGTTTTTCTCGGCGGCAAGCATGCTGGTGACGGTGCCCACGGCGGTGCAGTTCTTCGCGTGGATCGCAACGCTTTGGTCGGGTGACACCCGGTTCCGATTGCCCATGCTCTATCTGGCGGGCTTTCTGGCCGTATTTGTCACCGGCGGCCTCACCGGTGTCATGCTGGCGCTGGTGCCGTTCAACTGGCAGGCCCACGATACCCACTTCGTGGTGGCGCACTTGCACTATGTGTTGACGGGTGGCATGGTGTTTCCCTTGCTGGCCGCGGCATGCTACTGGATGCCGCACATCACGGGCAGAATGCCATCAGGACGTACGGGGACCACGGCGTTCTGGCTGATTTTCGTCGGTTTCAACCTGACATTTCTTCCCATGCACCTGACCGGCCTGGTTGGCATGCCGCGCAGAATCTACACCTATCCGCCGGATGCGGGATGGGATACGCTGAATTTGCTGTCGTCGCTGGGCGCGTTCATTCAGGCGATGGGCTTCCTGGTGTTCGTGCTTGATATGTTCCTGCACGGGCGTGCGGGAAGGCGCGCGCCCCGAAACCCCTGGAATGCTGGAACGCTGGAGTGGGCCATGCCTGTTCCGCCTCCTTCCTACAATTTCGCGAGCTTGCCCGATGTGCAGGGGCGAGAACCCCTCTGGGACAATCCGGTCCTTGGCGTGGAGCTTGCGGGTGGCAGGCATTGGCTGGGGAAGTCAGCGCCAGGCCAACGCCAGACACTCAGTGTGGATATGTTGAGCGGCATACCGCGCAGTGTCGTGCAATTGCCTGGGCCAAGCTGGCTTCCTTTTTATGCGGCGATCGCCACGGGTGTGTTTTTCGTCTGTGTCCTGTTCAAGCTTTATATGGTCGCGCTGGCCGGCGCCGTGGCCGCGCTACTGATCTTCCTTCGATGGGCCTGGCAAAACGGAACCCGTGAGGATCCCGGGGCAATAGAGGCCGCTCCAGAAATCATGCTACCACCCCATTTCGCCGCGACCAGTGCACCCGGGTGGTGGGGGATGGCATGCAGCCTGGCCGCCAATGCGGCGCTGTTCGCGTCCTTATTGTTCGGTTATCTTTTCTTGTGGACAATGGCACCCAATTGGCCTCCGCCAGCTTGGATCACCATTTCCCCCATATGGGGCACGCTCGCAGCGTGCGTGCCCCTGGCGACTGCCGCCGCCGTGAGGGCCGCATGCGGAGCAAACTATCGAGGCCGACGACGCGCGTGCAGCGCATGGTTCCTGGCGGGCTCGGCCGCCGGCGTTATAGCGGTCCTGGCGGTGGTTATGGTGGCGGGACCGCTTCCACCCGCCACCAGTCACGCCTATGTGTCAACAAGTCTGATATTGCTTTGCTACGCGGGCCTGCATTTGGCTGTGACCAGTATTCTGGCGTTCTACCTCGCATTGCGTTGCCGTGCCGGCTACATTTCACCGATACGCGCGCTGGAGCCGGCAGTGCTTCGCATGTGGAGCGATTACACAGCCATGACTGCCGTGGCTGTGATGGCAACACTCTATGGCCTTCCGTGGGTGTTCTCATGATATCGGCGCACAGCGGCGGCTTATGGCGTGCCATGATCGGGCTTGTCATATGGATGTTTTGTTTTCTGGCTCTGTATGGCGGGCATGCACTGGGATGTCAGCGCGCCATGCTGTTGAATGCCGTGTTCGGGCTGCCATTGTTGACCTGGCTGCTGTTGCTGGTGTGGTTAACCTCGCTGGCCGTGCTGTCCTGGCTGGCGATACGTGGCTGGTCGGCTTTGCGCGTCGCGCGCCGGGAGGGAAGTTCGCCACAGTTGTCTCGTTTCATGTCTGTCTTGACTTCGACAGTGGATATTGCCGGTCTCGCATCGACCGTAATCATCGGGCTGCCATTGGTATGGATCCCTGTCTGCGCCTAGGCAGGGGGAGGATGGCTATAATCATCTGTCCTCTTACCTCGGAGTCCCCATGACAATTTCTCTCTATGCCGCTTCAGTTCCTGTGTTCAAACAAATGCTGAACAGCCTGGATGCGTTGCTCAGCAAGGCTGAAGAGCATGCGGAAGCCCGGAAGATTGATCCTGCTGCCCTGTTGCAGGCGCGTCTTTTCCCGGATATGTTCCCGCTGGCCCGGCAAGTGGAGGTTGCCGCCGATTTCGCCCGAGGCGTATCGGCACGCCTGGCCGGTGTGGACGTACCCAAATATGATGACGCCGAACCCACCTTCGCCGGCCTGCACGCGCTCATTGCGAAGTCAGTGGCCTTCATTGACGGATTTTCCGCCGGTCAGATCGATGGCCACGAAGACCGCAGCATCGTGACTCGTCCGGGTACGCCCAAAGAAAGGAAATTCGACGCACAGTCGTATTTATTGACTTATGGCTTGCCGCAGTTCTTCTTTCATGTCACAACTGCCTACGCAATTTTGCGTCACAACGGTGTGGAAGTGGGTAAACGCGATTTCATGGGCCAGTATTAATACTGGGCGGCCAAGAGACTATTGCCGGCCGCCAGCCAGGGCGGTGTCATGTCAGGCCGGCGTGGCGCCTTGCCCACGCCATGATGTCAGACGCACTCATGGCACCCGGTTGACGCGCTATTTCGCGTCCTCCCTTGAATAGCGCCAATGTGGGAATGCTTCGTATGGAGTATCCCGCCGCCAGTTCCTGTGCCGCTTCAGTATCCAGCTTGGCCACGCGCATCTCAGGCTCAAGCTGTTGTGCTGCCTGGGCATAGGCGGGCGCCATGCTTAGACAGGGTCCGCACCACGGCGCCCAGAAATCGACCAGTACGGGAATGTCGTTGCGTGAAATATGTTGGGGGAAACGCTGGCTGGTCAACTCCAGCGGTTTTCCGGTAAATAATTCCTGCTTGCATTTCCCGCAGGTTGGCTGATCACGCAGTCGATCTTGGGGAATCCGGTTCACGGTATCGCAGTGTGGACAAACTACATGTAGCGATTCAGTCATCAATTTCTCCAGTCTGGGTTCATGGTCTGCTGGTCTGCTGCCATGGCACTGCGTATAGAATAGCCCTTCGCCTCAGTATCCTCCAGGAAGTCTAGTATGAATCAATTGGACATAGTCATTGATGCGATCACGTCGCGGCGCAGTGTCAGGGGATTTTTACCCAAACCGGTCAGCGTCGGACTCATCAACAAGATACTTGCCACGGCTTCGTATGCACCCAGTGGTAGCAATATACAGCCCTGGAAGGTCCATGTCGTTACGGGCGGGAAACGCGACGAGCTATCCCGCCAGCTACGCGAGGCGCACGTCCGCAATCTGCCAGAAGAACGGGAATACGATTATTACCCGGTGAACTGGCGCAGTCCGTACATCGAGCGCCGACGCGAGACCGGATGGGGCCTGTACGAAACATTGGGCATAAAAAAAGGCGACCGCAAAGCGTCGGCCCAGCAGCACGAACGCAACTACGCTTTCTTTGGCGCCCCGGTCGTCTTAATCTTTTCCATCGATAACGATCTGCAGCAAGGTAGCTGGCTGGATTACGGGATGTTCTTGCAGAACATCATGGTAGCGGCGCGGGCCTGCGGCTTGCACACGTGCCCGCAAGCCGCCTTGGCCAACTATCCGGGCATCACGAAAAACTTGTTGGGCATCAGTGAAGATCAGACAGTAATTTGTGGAATTTCCATGGGTTACGAGGACTCCAACTGCCTGGCAAACCGATACCGGCCAGCGCGTATCACTCTTGACGAGTTCGTGACTTTTCATTCCTGACCTCGTCGTTCATATTAGCTCAAGAAATTATGGATACAAAGATTTTTGGTGCCGCAGGCGGCGGAGATTTCCCCGCTTCCGATCTTCGCTTTCTGTATGGTGGTGGTGAAATGGGGGCCTTGATGCGGTCGTATGACTGGTCCAAGTCTTCGCTCGGATACCCTTCCGGATGGCCTCAGTCGCTACGCACGGTAGTGCGTCTCCTGCTCAATACCAGTCATCCCATGTACATATGGTGGGGTCAGGACGGCGCCTGCCTGTATAACGACGCGTATCGTGAATCGATCGGTCCTGAGCGGCATCCACAGTCACTGGGCCAGCCCGCCCGGATCGTCTGGGCAGAAATCTGGGACATTATCGGTCCGCAGGTCGAGCACGTCATGGCCGGTGGCCAAGCCACCTGGAATGAAGACCATCTGGTTCCAATCACCCGTCACGGTCGACGCGAAGATGTCTACTGGACCTACAGCTTCAGTCCTATAGACGACGAAACGGCGCGGGGAGGTGTGGGCGGTGTTCTCGTGATCTGTACCGAGACCACGCAAAACGTCCTGGCTAAACAACGTCTGGCGCAAGCCATCGATAGGCAGCGGCGACTCTTTCGCTGCGCACCTGGATTCATCGCCATCCTTCGGGGGCCCGACCACGTATTCGAATTCGTGAATGACGCCTATATACAGCTGGCGGGCGACCGTGACTACATCGGCAGGCCGGCCCTAGATGCCATACCGGACGTCCAGGGACAGGGCTATAAAGAGCTATTGGACGATGTCTATTCCAGCGGCGAGCGCTTTGTGGCGCAACAGATGTCGCTGCGCGTGGCCCGAACACCGGGTGCAGCTTTCGAGGAACGCTTTATTGATTTCATCTTCGAACCCATCGAGGATGCCGACGGCGCAATAACCGGAATTTTTGTCGAGGGCTTTGACGTCACCGATCGGGCGCTGGCCGATGCCGCATTGCGCGAAAGCGAATCCCGCTTGCGCGAGCTCAACACGTATCTAGAGCGCGAGGTCATGGAGCGTTCGGCCGTAGGCGGACGCTTCTGGCAGATCAGTCCGGATCTGCTTGGCGTGCTGTCCGTGAGTGGCCAGTTTGAAAGTGTGAATCCTGCCTGGCTGAACGTGCTGGGCTGGACCGAGTCCGAGATTGAGGCGAGATCGTTTTTTGAACTGCTCCATCCCGACGAACGGCAAACGGCGCAGGAGGAATACAAGCGTCTTGAAAAAGGCAAGCCGATCACGCGTTTCGAGTGCCGATATCTGCGTAAAGATGGCGATTACAGCTGGGTCGTCTGGGCGGCGGCGCCATTCAACGACGCCTATTACTGCATAGGGCGCGATATTACCAGCCAGAAAGAGGCTGAACTAGAGCTTGCCGCCGCGCGCGAAGCCCTGCGCCAGTCACAGAAAATGGAAGCTATAGGGCAATTGACCGGGGGCATCGCGCACGACTTCAATAATCTGCTGGCGGGCATCAGCGGCAATCTTGAAATGTTGGAGATGCGCCTGGAACAAGGTCGGCTGTCCGATCTCGATCGTTACATCAGCGGAGCGCAACACTCTGCCCGCAGGGCAGCCGGGTTGACACAACGTCTGCTGGCATTCTCCCGGCGCCAGACGCTGGCGCCCAAGCCCACCGATACCAACCGGCTGGTTGCCGATATGGAAGATCTGATCCGGCGCACGGTAGGACCGGACATCGACGTGTACATCGTGGGCTTCGAAGGCCTTTGGCCTACACGCGTCGACCCGTCGCAATTGGAAAACGCCTTGCTGAATCTTTGCATCAATGCACGGGACGCGATGTCTCCCGAGGGGGGGCGCCTGACCGTCGAGACGTCCAACACGTCACTCGATGAACGGGCGGCTCGCGAAAGGTCGCTTCCTCCTGGTGAATACGTTGCCCTGAGCGTCACCGACACGGGATCGGGCATGCCACCTGACATAATTTCCCAGGCTTTCGATCCTTTTTTCACTACCAAGCCGCTTGGGCAAGGCACAGGACTCGGGCTGTCGATGATCTATGGCTTCGTGCGGCAATCCGGCGGCCAGGTCCAGATTTATTCCGAGGTCGGCACGGGTACCACGATGCGTATTTACCTGCCTCGCGACCTGGGTAGCGCCGAGGCGCCCAAGGAAGTCCGCAGTGCCGCCGTCGCCGCTTCGGGCAGGGGCGAGAGGGTGGTGGTCATTGACGATGAGCCGGCGCTTCGGCAATTGATGGTTGAAGTGCTGGAAGAAAACGGCTACATCGCCCTCGCGGCTGCTGATGGTCCTTCCGGATTGAAATTGCTCGAGTCGGAAGACGAAGTCGATCTGCTCATTACCGACGTCGGGTTGCCGGGGGGCATGAATGGTCGGCAGGTAGCCGATGCCGCGCGCATCAGCCGGCCGGGGTTGAAGGTGCTGTTCGTCACAGGCTATGCCGAGAAGGCCATCGTACGCAACGGAATGCTGGACAGTGGAATGGAAGTGATGATCAAACCGTTCACCATGGCAAGCATGGGCAGCAAAATACACGATCTCATCAGGAAGTGAAGAAAAAATTGGCAAAGGTTAGAGGATGAGAGTGTCGGTCAATAAAGACGATCCGGGGCACGCGACGTTGCAGTACGGGCGCTTCGATGTCTTCCTGGATGGCGAACTGGTGAAAGGTTGCATTACGGCGGACGAAGAGCTGGGTATGTGCGAGCTCATCGCCTATGACGACAAAGGACGCGCCACGGTCGAAGGCGGTCGACTCAAGACGGTGGTGCGTTACGGCAAGGTTCAGTTGCGGCCGGCTCGCGGCCGGACGAAGTGAGGCCGCGTCCGCTTGGTTCCGGAGGATGCTAGCGGGATGTGCTGTTCTTTTCTTCCGCGGACAAGGATGTCGACGCCGGTCTTGCATACAATTGGCTCAGTATGGTTAAGCCTATCAAGCCCGCACCGATCAGGTCGGTAATGAACCCGGGCTTGATCAAAGCAAGCGCGGCGGTCATCAGCATGATCCGCTCCCAATAACGGAGAGGTCCGAAGAAAAAATAGCCGTGTAAACCTGCTGCAAGGCACGTGACCCCTACAGTCGCTGTCACGACGGTCAACATCACCGTACCGACATCACCGATCAGCAGCAGCGACGGCGAGAAAACGAACATGAACGGAATGATATAGCCGGTGAGTCCGAGCTTGACGGCGGCCCAACTGGTTTCCATAAGGCCGGCGCGCGATATGCCATTGGCGGCATAGACTGCCATTGCAACTGGAGGAGTGATGGCCGACAGCACGGCAAAGTAGAGCACAAACAAGTGGGCGGCCTCTACCTGGACACCGAGTTTCACCAATGCAGGAACCAGCAATGCCACTTGCACGATGTATGCTGGGGTCGTTGGCAGACCCATGCCCAGCAGAATTCCAGCCGCCATGGTCAGGACCAGCGCCAAAATAAGGGAATCCTGGGAAATGGCTAGCACGACGCCTGTAAAGCTCAAGCCCAGTCCTGTCAGGGTGATGGCACCGATCACTATACCTGCGGTGGCGCATGCAAGAGCCACGACTACCGTATTGCGAGCGCCCGCTTCCAACGTTTCGATGATGGCCGGGAGCGTGAAGACGCCCCGTGTACTGGCTCGCAGCCACGTGGTGGGTATGACAGAGCCAATACCGCTGAGGGCCGCAAATGCGGCGCTATAGCCCATAAGCAATGTGATGATGATAACGAAGAGCGGCAGGAAAAGATGGCCGCGTTCACGGAGTACTGTCCCGATACGGGGCAGGTCGGGTTTGGGCAGGCCCTTTAGCCCGATACGCTTCGCTTCGAAGTGCACAGCCATAAAAACGGCGACGTAATACAGAAGAGCCGGCAACACCGCGAAGGCCGCGACAGTGAGATATGAAACGCCTAGAAATTCAGCCATGACGAACGCCGCGGCGCCCATGATAGGCGGCATCAGTTGCCCCCCGGTGGAAGCAACCGCTTCTACGGCGCCGGCAAAACCGGCGTTATAACCGGTGCGCTTCATCAAGGGAATGGTGAACGTGCCGGTTGTCATGACATTCGCGACGGCGCTTCCGGAGACTGTACCGAACAGACTGCTTGTAATCACCGCTACTTTGGCTGGTCCCCCGGCACTGTGTCCGGCCAGTGCAAGGGCAAAATCCATGAAGAGTTGTCCGGCACCGCTGCGTTCGACGAAAGCACCGAACAAAATAAACAACATGACGTAAGTCGCGGAAACATACAGGGGAATGCCGAATATTCCTTCGGTGGTCAAATAGATCTGATCGAACATTGCCGCGAAGGACTGGTTTCCGAAGGTCAGACCATACGCGATAAACACTATCGCGATGATCGGTAGCGCCAGCCCAGTGGCTCGTCGTGTCGCCTCCAGCAGCATCACGGTAAGGGCGGTGCCGAATACGTAGTCGTAGAAGGTAGGATCGTCGACATACGGCATGCGCAAGACGATGTAATCCAGGTTCATCAAAGGATAAAGCGCGCCGGAGACCGCAATCAGTAGGAAAATAATGTCTACGACGCCCACCCTTGCCGCTCGGCCGTTGAGTCCTGGCAGCACTAGAAAAGCCAACGCCAGGGCGAAGCCCAGATGCAGACCGCGCATCACATAGGCGTCAGGCGGGCCGACAAGTGCTACATACAGCTGATATGCCGACATCGAGGCGCCGACCAGCGTAATCAAACGGGAAGTCCATGAGACGGGAAGATATGGCATGTGGGCTCACCTACAAAATGATGACGCTATTGGGTCATGCAACGTGCAGGCAGGAGCGCGTCCATGCCTGGCACGTCAGCTTGTACGCAATAAAGCTAAATAACGCCTTTTTCTTTGTAGAACCTCTCGGCACCCTTATGCAGGGGCACGCCTATGTCTTCCGCCATCATTTTTATGGTGGTAGGCGCCATGGCCTTGGCGATGGCTTCCAGGTCGGCTTTATCGGCCACGATGCCCTGCAGGATTTTATAGACGGTATCCTGCTCAAGATCGCAACGTGCAATAACGTGCGTTGCGTAGCCGACGGCCTGTACGTCTTTGTCCTGGCCAGGATAGCTGTTGGCCGGAATGACGAGCTTGGTGTAGCCGGGGTTCAGCTTTCGCATGGCCTGGAACTTGTCGTCAGGAACCTCTATGAGTTTGATCGCGCGAGCGGAAGCCAGATCCATGATGGATGATGACGGGACGGTAGTCCCCAGGGTAAAAAGCTGTGCGTTATTGTCTTTCAACAACGAAACCGCGTCGGTATACGAGACGTAGCTGACACGATTCATATCTTTATAGGTCATGCCGTAGACCTCGAGCATCTGGGCCGTGATGAATTCGGCCGTGTTGCCGCGGGGTTGTACCGCGATAGACTTCCCTTTGCTGTCGGCAAGAGAATCGATGCCTGCGTCGGCATTGGCGACGATCTGGAAATACTGTGGGTACAGGGTGGCTACGTTACACACGTTGTCCGCTTTGGTATCAAATGGCGCTCGACCAGCCACCCCATCCACGGTTGAAATAGAATTTCCGAAACCAAAATCGGCTTTGCCCATTTGCACGGCCTTGACATTGGCTATGCCCGCTCCGGGCAACACCTGTACCTTCACCCCGGCCTTGCCGGCGATGTTTGCGATGGCACCTCCCAGCGGGTACCATGAGCCGCCTTGCGGGCCGGTCATCAATCGCACTTGCTGTGCGCCCGCTACCGCGCCGAAGAATACTGTCGCTAGCAATCCTGCTGTCAGCGTTGTTCTTTTGAGTTTCATGCGCATATGTCTACTCCTCAGTGGATGGCCGCTATGATGCTTCGTAGGCGGCAGGCAAGCGATATATTTGTAATAATCCGCTTTAAAAATTGTCCGGACTTTAGGGTCCGGACTCAGGCAGTATTGACTGTCGACAAAAACGCTGTCAAGGTGAAAATGATAGGGGTTTATAGCAATACGGCAGGGAAGAAGCGCTTGTTAAGGTAGAAGCGATTCCACATTTCTGGCTGTATATGACTGTTCAAACAGCATTGAAAACTCATGGCGATATCCTGGCGGATGCCCAGGCCCTGCAAGATTTTGTATCGCGCTTATGGCTTAAAGCCGGCAGCAGCGCCCGCGAGGCTGATTTGGTGGCCGATCACCTTGTGATGGCCAATCTTACCGGTCACGACTCTCATGGCGTAGGCATGATTCCTCGCTATGTGAAGTCCCTGCGCGACGGCGTGCTGACACTGAACCAACATGCCGCCGTCGCGCGGGATGCCGGCGCTGTCCTTACTGTTGATGGCGTTTGCGGCTTTGGCCAGGTCGTGGCCTACGAAGCCATGGAACTCGGCATACAACGAGTCAGGTCAACCGGAATTTGTGCCGTAGGCCTGCGTAATGCCCATCATATTGGCCGCATTGGCCACTGGGCCGAGCAATGCGCACGGCAAGGCCTGGTCTCTTTCCACTTCGTGAATGTGGCAGGTAGTGTGCACGTTTCGCCATGGGGCGGCACCGATGGCCGCTTCGGCACCAATCCGTTTTGCGCGGCTTTCCCGCGCAAGGGTAAAGAGCCACTCGTGCTTGATTTCGCCACCAGCGGGATAGCGCAGGGCAAGGCACGTGTCGCGTATAACAAGGGCGTCGAGGTGCCGGCTGGCTGCCTTATCGATGCACAGGGCCAGCCAACGACGAATCCGCGGGTGATGTTCGAGGCGCCCCACGGAGCTCTGCGCACATTCGGAGAGCATAAAGGTCACGGGCTCGCAATGATGTGTGAGCTGTTTTCGGGGGCGCTGACCGGCGGGTACACCACCCATGCCGAGACTCGTGTCAAAAATAGCGGCATTATCAATTGCATGCTTTCCGTCATTATCGATCCGGCGGCGTTTGGTGCCGACGACACGGAAGCAGAAGCCGAGGCATTCATCGAATGGGTGAAGGCTTCGCCCAGGGCAGCGGGAACCGACCATATTTTTGCGCCAGGCGAACCTGAACGACTGCGCGCAGCCGAGCGGCGCAGCCACGGCATACCCATAGACGCCGGCACATGGCGCGAGATCGTGACCGCGGCCACCACGCTGAATATGCCGCAATCAGAAATCGACCCGGTGGTGGCGCAGGGCTAACCGGCCGCCTCAGCCCCCCATTCCCTTGTAGGCGAGTCCCAGGGCCAGGGCGGCCATGACGGTGGCTATCATGCCGTCGAGAATACGCCAGGCTTTCCGACTCGCGAACAGCGGCGCCAGGAGCTTGGCGCCTGTCGCCAGCAGAATCAGCCATGTAATGCTGGCGGTGAGCGCGCCGGCGGCAAAACCCATGCGTGCGTCGGCAAAGCTGTGAGCCAGGGATCCAACCACGACCATGTCCAGCCAGAAATGCGGATTCAGCAGAGTGAAGCCGATCGCAGCGAGGACGGCGGCACGCCGTGAAGGGACGGCGAGGCGTGCTGCCGCGAGACCACTATGCGACGTTAATGCCCGGTGTGCGCACTGCGCCGAATACCACAACAGGAAGGCTACACCGAACCACAGGATGCCAGTGGTCAGCCAAGGCGCACGGGCTGCGACGGCCTGTAGCCCCCACACGCTCGCAAAGATGAAGACCGTGTCGATAAGGGCGCACACGACGAGGATGCTGAGCAGATGAGCGCGCATCACGCCTTGGCGCAGGATGAAAGCGCTTTGCGCGCCGACGACGGCGAACAAGCCCAAGCCGGTGGCAATGCCACTGGCCCAGGCTGAGAATAAAGAGGGTTGTGCAGCGAGCGAGAACATGTCGGCCTATCCAGTAATAACTATGCCGCAGCAGTCCGCCACAGCATGCCTTATTCTCACCATTTACCACTGTAAAATAAAGCTAATTTCATTAATGACGATTAAGAATTGCTAATGTTGAATATCGATCACGGGAATCTCAGGGCGCTCGCCGCAGTGGTACGCGAGGGTAGCTTTGAACGCGCCGCTGCCGTGCTGAACGTCACACCTTCCGCGGTATCGCAACGTATCAAGGTGCTGGAGGAGCGCATGGGCCGGCTGCTGGTGCAGCGCACTGTTCCTGCAGTAGCCACGCCCGACGGCCAGGTGCTGGTGCAATTGGCCGAACACACAGCTTTACTCGAGCACGATGCCCTGAACCGGCTGGGCCTGGACGAAAGCATGCCGCAAACAAGTATCGCCGTGGCCGTCAATCACGATAGCCTCGAGACATGGTTCATGCGTGCGGCAGAATTATTCGCTGCCAGGACCGGCGCCACGCTGGATCTACAGTCCGAAGATCAGGACCATACGGCGGGACTGTTGCGCAAGGGTGCAGTGATGGCCGCGGTAACCACCCTGGCCGACTCGGTCCAGGGGTGTCGAATCCATACGCTGGGCAGCATGCGTTATGTGGCCACCTGCTCGCCTGCGTTTCACGAACGCTATTTTCCGAGGGGCGTCGACGGGCGCTCGCTGGCAGGGGCGCCCGTCCTGGTTTTCAATAGGAAGGATGCCATGCAGGCGCGTTTTGCGAAAAAAGTGATGGGTGATGCCGATTGGCATCCGCCAGTATGGTGGCTGCCTTCATCGCGCGCCTTCGTGCAGGCGACGTTGGCAGGTCTGGGCTGGACCATGAATCCCTTGCTGTTGGTCCAGGAGGAACTGGCCACTGGTCGACTGGTGCCGTTGCGAGCGCGAGCTTGGGAAGATGTGCCGCTTTACTGGCAGCACTGGGGGGTCGATTCGCAGACGATGGCGGTCTTGAGCCATTCCGTTCTCGCGGCAGCGGCGGGATTGGTGCGGCGGCGCTGACGCGTTTGCGTCGAGCGCCGCTGCGTCGGGCGCCGCCGAAAGGGCTTACAGCTCTTGTGCTACAGCAGTCGAACGCTTGCGCTGCGCCAGCAAGCGGCCAACAACCACGATGAGCACGGCGCCCGCAACTTCCGCAGCCAGTTTCATGGTTCCTGAAATCGGGCCGAACTGTTCGACAATCACGACATCGGTGACCAGCATTCCGCCTGCAATCCAGCCCAGCAAAGCTGCGCCCAAGGTGACGACGAAGGGGAAGCGGTCGATGAGCTTCAACACCAGGGTGCTGCCCCATACGATGATAGGCACACTGACGACCAATCCGAAGATGACCAGTCCGATCTGATGATCGGGATTGGCAGTCTGCGCCGCGCCGGCGATGGCAATGACGTTATCAAGGCTCATGACAAAGTCGGCAATGATGATGGTTTTGACGGCTGACAGTACTGAGCCGCCGCCATCGATTTTTCCATGTGCATCTTCATCGGGGACGAGCAGTTTGATACCCACCCACACCAGCAGCAGTGCGCCGACGATCTTCAGGTAGGGTACGGCAAGCAGCGTGAGGGCAAAGGCAATCAGTGCAACGCGCAGGAGGATGGCGCCAGCGGTGCCCCACAGTATGCCTTGCATGCGCTGCTTGGCTGGAAGGTTGCGGCATGCCAGTGCGATGACGACGGCGTTGTCGCCGCCCAGCAGTATGTCGATCAGGATAATCTGGAATACTGCGGCCCAGCTTAGTGTTTGTAAAAATTCAAGCATCGGTCACCCGTTTGAGTAGAAATTGAAAAGGGAAACGGATCGGGCCCGCTGCGAGCCTGCTTGAGTATTGTCGTGATGCCGAGGGACGAATACCAGACTAAGCAAAATGGCCTGATCCAGAAGGACACAGGCCATTGACAGCTATTGCTGGAGGAATGAGCCTTGCCTTCGATGGCAAGGTCTTGCTAGCAACATGTGAATGTTGCCCGAGCACCGGGCGTTTTGCGAAATGATGCAAGACAGCCGTAATGACGATGCGTCGGAAGAAAGCTACTCCCCTTGATGTTCGCCAGTATATTGATGTGAGGGATAAAGTCAAGTCTCTCGTAGGGGTATTGGGGGATTTTTCGCCTGCGGCGACGCCCGGCCCACTCCAGTCTCCGTCTCCTTGCTGCAGAATTGTGCGGAATGGTTAAGGGGCGACTTGCCGCTGGCCAGACACGGAGGACGTTTCTGCCGGTCGAGGTTCAGGTGGTTTGCTCGCGGGCGGCTACTTCCAATAGCCATTCCCGGAAGGCGCTGAGGGCGGGGTGGTCTTTGCGTTGCAGGGGGCAACAGAGGACGTAGCCGCGATCGAGCGATACGGGGATGTCGAAGGGCGTGGCGACGCGGCCGGCGTCGATCTCGTCGCGTACGAGGCAGCGCTGGAGTACGGCGATACCCATGTCGGCCATGACGGCGCGTACGATGATGGAGACTTGGTCCAGGGCCGTACCGGGTTGGGGCTTGGCGGGTACGCCGGCAGAGTCGAACCAGCGTTGCCAGTTATCGGTCGCGTTCGCGTGGTAGAGCAGGGGTTCGTCGAGCAGCTCGCGAGGATGGATCCAGTGTCCGGCGGCCTTGCGCGCCTGCAGGCGGTCGGGATGGCAGATCACTACGATTTCCCGGCCTAGGAGGTAGTCGCAATGGCATTGGGGCCACTGTTGGGGAAGGCCGCTGAGGATAGCGGCGTGGGGAGTGGCCAGGGAGAAATCTTCATCGCGTCGATAGGCAGTGAAGGAGAGGGTGATTTCCGAATGACGCTTGTAGAACTCAGGTAGACGCGGTACCAGCCAGACACTGGCCAAGGTGGGTACGACGGACAGGCTGAGGTGCTGGCGACTGGCGCCCCCGCGTAGATCGGAAGAGATCGTTTCAATCGTATGCAGCGGTACAGCGATGGCATCGGCCAGTCGGCGCCCGGCGTCAGTGAGGGTCAGGCCATGGGCGCTGCGCTTCATCAGCGGCTGGCCAAAATGCGCCTCGAGCCGGGAAATGGCGCGACTGACCGCTCCCTGGGTCAGACAGAGGGTTTCCGCGGCTTTGGTGAAGCTGCCCAGGCGCGCTGCCGTGGCAAAGGCGTGCAGTTCCGACATGGAGGGCGAGTGTATCTTCATAGCGATGCATAGGAACTGAGGGGGGCGGACTTGGCATTACATTATGTAATACTAAGGTGAAATATAGTCGTTTGCCGCGAGCAAGTAAATTGCAGATACTCCGTTTTTGTTCTTCTCACCTTTCCGGAGTCTTCAATGTCCGCAACAATTACCACAAAGTTGGTTCGCCGTGCCTTGGCCGGTGCTGCCATGTTCATGATGGGCTGTGCCGGCTCTGCCGTGGCGGCCGATTACCCGTCTCATTCCGTGCGCATGATCGTACCGTTTGCCGCGGGGGGCTCGACCGACCTCGTCGGCCGATTGATTGCCGAGTACGTTGGCCGCGAGCTGGGCCAAGCCATTGTGGTGGAGAACCGGTCCGGCGCTGGCGGTGCGTTGGGGGCAGAGCAGATTGCGCGCGCCGTAGCCGATGGCTACACAATTGGCATGGCGACGGTCAGTACCCACGGCGCCAATCCGGCCATACACAAGGGCCTGAAATACGATGCGGTGAAAGACTTCGCACCCATTGCAAACGTAATGGGTATTCCCAGCATCTTTGCGGTCAATATGAAGGTGCCGGCCAAGGATATGAAAGAGTTCATCGCGCTGGCCAAGTCCAAGCCCATGGAATATTCGTTCGCGTCCCCAGGCGTTGGTTCGCTGGGCCATGCGAATATCGAAAACTTCATGATGCTCTCCGGCATCAAGCTGCTGCATGTTCCGTACCGTGGGGCGGGTCCTGCCTTGAACGACGCATTGGCGGGTCAAGTCGACGCCATCACCGACAATCTGTCCTCGACCTTGCCGCATTTGCAGGAAGGCCGCTTGCGCCCGCTAGCCGTTCTGGGCGCGGAGCGTTCGGCCCTGTTGCCAGACGTGCCAACCTATACCGAGTTGGGATTTCCCGAGATGGGAACGGGTGGCTGGTTTGGTCTGGTTGCTCCCGCTGGTACGCCCAAAGACATTATCGACCGCTTGAACCAGGCCGTGCGCAAGGCAACTGCCAATCCGGAATTCCAGGAACGGGCCAAGAAAGCAGGTGGTACGCTTTTGACGAACTCGCCTGAGGAGTTCGCCCAGGATATCGATGCCGCCCTGAAACGCTATGCCGCGGTTGCCAAGGCCGCCAACATCCAGACGAACTGATCATGTCGCAAACAGCCATTGCGGTCGTCCGTAGCGACCCCACCGGAGAACCCATCCCGCTGGTTTGCGACTCGCCGCATAGTGGAACGACGTATCCGGCCGATTTTGACCACGTCGTACCACTGGCATTGCTGCGCCAGGGCGAAGACACCCATGTCGATGCCCTGTGGGCAGCGGCTCCGCAGTTCGGTGCCACGCTCGTTGCCGCCACATTTCCGCGCACGTATATCGACCCGAACCGCAGCTTGTCCGACCTGGATCCAGATGCGCTGGACGGGCGATGGCCTGAAGTCCTTTCGCCGGGCGAAAAAACGCGCCTGGGCAAAGGCCTGGTCTGGACGCGGATGGATGCGCGCAATCCGATCTATGGCCGCCGCCTCAGCGTGGCCGAGGTGCGTCACCGTATTGATAGCTACTACGCGCCGTATCACGCCGTGCTGGCCCAGGCCATCCAGGAACGCTACGATCAGTTTGGCGCCTTATGGCATATGAACCTGCATTCCATGCCCAACGATGCCTACGAACGGCTGGGCCTGCTCAGCGATCGTCCGCTGGCGGACTTTGTGCTGGGCGATCGCGACGGCACGACATGCGAGCCGGCGTTCGTCCAGCTTATTGAAGACGTATTGCGCGGCAAAGGATATACGGTGGCTCGCAACAATCCTTATAAGGGCGTCCAGCTGATTGCGCAGATTGGCCAGCCGGCACAGCACCGTCATAGTCTGCAAATCGAGATCCGGCGACCCGTCTACATGGATGAAGCCAGCCGCGAGCGAAACGAAGGATTCCTCCGTTTGGAGAGTGACCTTGGCGAGCTCCTGCGCGAGGTTCGCGCCTACGTAAAGGGGCGCATTTAAGAATCACGCAGGTCAAGCCAATATCTGGTCAGGCAGGCGTCCAGTCTAGCGTCCAGGCGCCGGAACGGACGTTCTGCAGCCAGAGGCTGCAACTCAGCGTCTTGGCATCCGTAATGGCGCCGCTGCGGCATGCTGCCAGGACATCGTCCGCCGTCATGGGCAGCACCTCAAGAAATTCGTCGTGGTCCAGCTGTGCGTCGCCGGCGACCAGATTCCGCGCAAAAAGAATATGGATGACTTCAGTGGAATATGAAATTGCGAGGTGCAGGGCGCCGGCATACGCCCAACTTCCAGCGGTATAGCCAGTTTCTTCCAACAGCTCGCGTTTTGCACAAGCAAGCGGGTCTTCACCCGGATCGAGCTTGCCAGCGGGAAACTCCGTCATGACCATCCCCACCGGATACCGGAACTGGCGCTCCAGCAGTACGTGGTCGTCATCCAGCAGTGCGATGATCACGACGGCCCCAGGATGGATAAAGTACTCGCGGGTGGCACTGGCGCCATCGGGCAGCCTTACGGTGTCGCGTCGTGCATTCAAAAAGCGTCCTTCGAAGAGGGACTCGCTTTCCAATAGCGTTTCAATCAGGTGATCATCGGTCTCAGCGGTCATGGCGGTGTGCAATAAAGTCGATCAATGTGCGCCAGCTTAACAGCCTTCCAAGGATACAATAATCCTTCCGCATTCCCCATTCCCAGGAACACGCTCATGTCAAAAACAAGAATGTCACGCATGCTTGCCGCGTGCCTGCTTTGCGCCGCAACCTCTGTATCGGTGGCCGCCGGTTGGCCGGATAAGCCGGTGCGCGTCATTGTTGTATACCCTCCGGGTGGAGTCAGCGACACGGTAACGCGTGCCATCTCGGAAGAGCTCAGCGTTCGGTTGAAGACGCCGTTCGTGGTGGAGAACAAGGGCGGCGCCGGCGGAACGGTCGGCATGGCGGCCGTGGCCAAGGCTGATGCCGATGGCTATACCATTGGATTTTCATCGATCAGCCCGCTTGCGCTGTCTCCACTGATTTCCAAGGTCGCGTACGATCCGGGCAAGGATATCGCTCCGGTCGCCAGCGTCATGGTCTCACCCGTTGTCCTGTTGGGAACGAGCGCGTTCAAGGGCAAGAGCATTCATGACGTCATCAGCCAGTCGAAAACCGCGCCGGGTTCTTTACGCTGGGCCACGTCCGGCCCGGGATCTGTCGGGCATCTTATGCTTGAGCAGTTCCAGCATGATGCCGAGGTCAGCGTAACGCATGTGCCTTACAAGGGGAGCGCACAGCAACAGAATGATGCCTTGGGTGGCCAATTCGAACTGATATCGACCAATGTCAGCTCAGCATTGATCGGACACATAGAACGCGATGCGCTGCGCGCCATTGCCATTGCCGCGCCGAAGCGGGCTGCATTCCTGCCCGAAGTGCCAACCTTTTCCGAGCTGGGATATGCCCGGGCCAACAAGATGTCGGTATTTGGCTTTTTCGCTCCGGGCGGGACTCCAGATGCCATCGTTACGCGCCTGAACACGGAAATCAATGAGGTGGTTGCAATGCCGAAAATCCAGGAATTGCTGAAAGGCAGCAGCAATATTCCCATGTCCGGCACGCCGCAAGATTTTTCCAAAGCCATCAGCGAAGAGCTGCAGTCGAATCGTGAACTCATTGGAAGCGCAGGGCTGAAGCTGCAATAATCAATTACCCAGGTCTATGCCTGGATCAGCGGGCGTTGGCTTATTGATACCGCCCTTGGGCCGTGCAGGGCGCTTCAGTCCCAGTTCGGGTAGCAAGTCTTTTTCTTCTTTTTTTTCATTCTGCGGTTTTGACTTGTCCCTTCCTAAAGAGATGCTGCCGTCGCCCGGCTCGAGTTTCGCTTGTGTCATTTCATTGCTCCTTGCGATTGTTCACCGCTACGTGGAATTGAAGACTTGTGCGTCGGTCGGTGTACCAGCCCCAATCTGCGGCGCCCCATCATTATAATTTTTTCCTGCAAGCGGCGTGCCCGGGCTCCATGGCGTGATAATTGCAAAATCGTGCAAGAATAGATTGCCGACCGAAGGAGTCTTTGGTGAACAGTTCGACCATGACGCCGTTACGTGCTTCGCGTCGCGGCCCGGGCTGAAGGTGGTGATCGGTGCACGGCCATGATTCTGGATGTTATATGTCGCTCACGGTGGCAAAGAAGGTCTTGTGCACGGAGCGGCCATCCGAATCCACGGCGACGACTACAGGCATGTTCTCCACCGTGAATTCGTAGATGGCTTCCATGCCGAGATCTTCGAAGGCGACGACTCGCGCGGACCGGACGGCCTTAGAAATCAGGTAGGCGGCCCCACCGACGGCCATTAAATAGGCCGCACCGGCGCGCCTGATGGCTTCGATGGCTGTCGGGCCGCGTTCGGCCTTACCGATCGTGACCAGCAAGCCTGTCTGTTCCAACAGTGCGGGCATGAACTTGTCCATGCGAGTTGAGGTCGTGGGGCCGGCCGGGCCCACCGCCTCACCTTCGATCGGATCGACAGGGCCGACGTAATAGATGGCGCGCCCGCGCAGGTCCACGGGCAAGGGTTGTCGTCGTTCGAGCAAGTCGGCGAGGCGTTTGTGCGCCGCGTCGCGTGCCGTCAGCAGGGTTCCCGACAGCAGCAGCGTGTCGCCCGCCCGCCACGTGGCGACTTCCCCGGGTGTCAGGGTATCCAGGTCGACCGACCTGCCGCCCAGGCCGGGAAGCGCATCGGGTATGTCGTCCCATAAAGATAGCGGCGGCGGCACAAGTTGCGCGACGCCTGAACCGTCAAGCTCGAAACGGACGAACCGTGTCGCCGCACAGTTCGGGATGATTGCGACAGGCAATAGCGCGGCGTGCGAAGCAGCATGCTCGATCTTGATATCCAGTACGGTGGTATTCCCGCCGAGTCCCTGGGCGCCGATGCCCAGTGCATTGATACGCTCGAAAATGTCGAGCCTGAGTGCGTCTAGGGGATTCTGTGGTCCTGCTGCTTGCAGCACATGCATGTCGATAGGGGAGAACAGTGCGCGTTTTGCCATGAGCATGGCTTGTTCCGGGCTTCCCCCCACGCCGATACCCAGCACTCCCGGTGGGCACCAGCCGGCGCCCATGTTGGGCAGCTGACTTACTACCCAGTCCGCGACGGAGTCGCTGGGATTCAGCATGGTGTAGCGGGCCTTTACGTCCCCGCCTCCCCCTTTTGCAGCGACGATCATGCCAATTGTGTTGCCTTCAATCATTTCAATATGGACCACCGCCGGCGTGTTGTCGCGTGTGTTGGTCCGAGCGCCTAGCGGGTCCAGGACTATGGAGGCGCGCAGTGGATTCTCTTTGCAACGGTACGCCCGGGCAACCGCCCGGTTTGCCAGCGCCTGCAGGCTTGGAGTGATATCGGTGCTTTCGTCATGAATCCGAACGTCCATGCCCATGCGAAAGAATACATGCACGACGCCGGTATCCTGGCATACGGGGCGGTGGGCCGCGGCGCAAAGCTTGCTATTGATCAGTATTTGCAGCAGGGCGTTGCGGGCGGGACCATGCGTTTCGCTTTCATATGCCCGTTTCAATGATTGCACGAAGTCGGCAGGATGGTAGTAGCTCATGAACTGCAAGGCGTCGGCAATGCTGTCCACCAAGTCGTCTGCGCGTATGGTTCGTGGCGTCATTGTCGGCTCTACTTGAGTTTGATTCCGGCTTTTTTTATGACCTGTGCCCAACGCTTGCCTTCCTCCACGGTGTGGTGCTGGAAGGCTTTTGGGGCGTAGTCCGCGTCCGATAGCAAGAGAATCCCCTGGTCTGACATCTGCTGGGTGAACGCTTTGTCTTGCATTATGGTTTTATACGCCGCGGCCAAGGTATCGACCACATTCGATGGTGTACCCTTGGGCGCGTACAGGCCATACCAGGTCGAAACCTGGAAACCGGGCACCGCCTTTTCTTTCATGGTGGGAACATTGGGGAATTGGTCCATACGCGTAGGCGAGGTCAGCCCGAGGGCGTGGACTTTGCCGCCTCGCGTCTGCGGAAGTGCGGTGTTGGTCTGGTCAAACATGGCATCCACCTGTCCGCCCATCAGATCGTTCAGCGCCGGTCCGGCTCCCTTGTAGGCGATGGGCGTGATGGTCATGCCGGCCTTGCTGGCGAACATGGCCGCTACAAGATGCGAGGTCGATCCCACGCCGGCATTGCTGAAGTTCAGGCTTCCCGGGTTGGCCTTGCCGAAAGCCACCAGTTCATCGATTGTTTTATAAGGCGAGTTGGCGCCCACAAGCAGAACCAGCGGTGTGTCGGGAAACCGGAATACGGCTTCGAAGTCTTTCACCGGATCGTAGCGCAGTTCTGGGTATAGTGTCGGCGCTGCGGCCATATAGCCAATGTGCCCGACCAGAAAGGTGTAGCCATCCGGATCGCTGCGGGCCGCTGCGGTGGCGCCTATGGTGCCGCCTGCGCCTGGTTTGTTTTCGACAAGGATGGTTTGCTTGATCTCCTTGGACAGCCGGTTGGCGATGTTTCGGGCCATGGCATCGGTGGGTCCGCCCGCCGAGAACGGTACGATCCAAGTTATTGCGCGGTTCGGATAGTCGTCAGCCGCCTGGGCGGTACATAGCGGGCTTAGCAGTGTCGTGGTGGCAAGAATTGCGATCCATTTTTTCATTGATGTCTCCTTCATGGGTGGTAGGCGGGCCGTCAGGCTCTTGTGGGTCAAACAAAGTGACGCATGCGATCGACCATCTTCTGAGCGGATCCCAGGTAATTTGCCGGGTCACACAAGCCATTGATGGTGCTGCGGTCGAGCCTGGATGAGACGGCTGGATTCTCGTGCAGTATTTCTGACAGAGGCCGGCCTTCGGTGGCTGCCAGGCGGCATGCGTCGTAGACGACATCGTGTGCCGTCTGGCGACCTATGTGTGGTGCCAGCCCCATCATGACGGCTTCCGCAACGATCAGGCCGCCGGATATGCCCAGGTTATGCCGCATGCGCTGCGTGTCGACTTCAAGTCCGGCCAGCATGAATTTGGCCTGATGCAACGACCCGGCGGTAAGCACGAAGGCCTCGGGGATGGCGGACCATTCAATATGCCAGGGTCCGGTGGCGCGTTCAAAGTCTTGCACAATGGCGTCCAGCGCGAGGCCCGCGTGTTGCCGTACGGTCTTGGATGCGCTCCACATCAGTTCACATGAGATGGGGTTGCGCTTTTGCGGCATGGTGCTGGAGGCGCCGCGTCCTTTGACAAAGGGTTCGTAGGCTTCGCCGAGTTCGTTGGTCATCATGAGCATGACGTCCAGGGCGATCTTGCCCAGCGACGCAGTAACCAGGCCCAGAAATTGGACAGCTTCGGCAAGTCCGTCGCGTGCAACGTGCCAGGTGATCGGCGTAGCACCCAGCGCTAGCTCTTTCATGAGTTCCGCGTGTACTGCCAGCCCATCGTCGCCGAGTGATGCCAATGTGCCAGCGGCGCCGCCAAACTGGCCGACCAGTACGCGCGGCTTGAGCTGCACCAGGCGTTCGCGGTGGCGCCGTATCATCAGCAGCCAGACAGCGGCTTTATAGCCAAATGTGATAGGTAATGCATGTTGAAGGTGTGTGCGCCCCGCCATGGGGGCATCGCGATACCGTTCGGATAAGGAGGCCAGCAGGCCGTCGAGCTGTTCCAGGTCCGCGTCAATGATGGCGAGTGCATCGCGAACCTGCAGCACCGTGGCGGTATCCATGATGTCTTGCGTCGTTGCACCCCAATGAAGGTATTCCCCTTCGGGTCCGCAGAGTTTTGAAAGTTGATGGACCAGTGGCAGTATCGGGTAGCCGACGATCTCGGTTTGTTCCTTCAACATTTTCATGTCTATGCGGGATGCATCTGCGCTTGCTGCAATTGCCTGGGCGGCCGCTTCCGGAATGACGCCCAGCCTGCCCTGAACCACAGCAAGGGCAACCTCGGTTTCGACATAGCGACGTACCGTGGCGGCATCATCGAAGACTGCACGCATTTCCGGGGTGCCGAACATGTCTTTGAAGATTGCTGATTCGAGAACGGAAATAGACATTATTTATGTACGCTCATATAAAGTTGTTCGAACATATTAGTTCGGGAGATGTTCAGATGTCAATGCACTTTCGGAAAGTTGTCGGACTGGCACGATCGCCGTGGTTTCTGGCTTCATACAGGCTAAAATCGGCGCAACTCAATGTTCATCCCTGTCATGACAGCCATTCGCTATACCAAAGTCTCAGAAATCCTGGCGCGTCGCATCGCCGACGGTCGTTATCCCCTAGGTGCCCTGATGCCCACCGAAAAAGAGCTGATGGTGGAGTTCGATACAAGCCGGCATACCGTCCGTGCGGCCCTGCGCCAGTTGCAGGACGCAGGACTGGTTGTGCGGCGGCGGGGGAGTGGAACGATCGTAAAAGCCAAGAAGGCCGGCGCCGGTTTCAACCAGTCGCTGACTTCGCTTGAAGACCTCATTTATCTGGCGGCCACCACGCCAAGGCAATTGCACACGGTCAAGCAAGTGGTGGTTGATGTCGACCTGGCGCAGATCCTGGGTGTAGGCGGGGGTACGCGCTGGCTGCGGTTCAGCTCAACCCGTCACGGAGAAGATGGAAACCCCATCGTCTGGACCGATGTCTATGTCGACCCTCAATACAGTGGAATAAAGAAAGTCGTCCAAGAGACACCGGACCGGCTGATCTCCGAACTGATCGAAGAGAAATATGGACGTCGCATTGTGTCAGTGGAACAGGACATCACTGCATGTGCTATGCCATCATCTATCGCAAAAATTCTAAAGGTGGAACCCGATACGCCCGGTCTGTTCATACGGCGGCAGTATCGTGATGCAGCCAGGGATCTCGTTGCCGCATCGGTGTCCTACCATCCCGCGGGCCGGTACACATTCTCCACCACGCTCATTCGGCAGGCATAGCTGGGCCAAGGGTCCCGGTGCAGGATGCGATAGGGATGGACATCGGGCAAGCCACTTGCTGCGCGTTATCGTTGTCCGGCAGGTCCGGGCGTTCAGGAGTACTACGTGAAATACCTTGCACACCTGCTTTTCTCACTGGCTCTTGCCGCGGCGTCAACGGTCAATGCCCAGGTTGGCAATGCGAGCGAACGGGACGCCCGCTTCCTGAAAGAGGCGGCGAATTCCGGGCTTTTTGAAATGCAGGCCAGTCAGTTGGCCATACAGGCGGCAGGGCAGGAACGCATCAAGGAATTTGCACGGATGATGTTGGTGGAGCACGAGAAAATAGATGGCGACCTGAAGAGCCTCGCCTTTGCACGGAAGATTGAATTGTCGATCAACCTCGAAGGGGACCGCCGGGATACGCTGGATGCGCTACAACAAGAAACGGGTCCAGATTTTGACAAGAGATATGTCGAACATGTGGCCATTCAAGCGCACAAACATGCCGTGATGCTATTCACCGAGGCGTATGAAAAAGCAGATGACGAGGAGATCAAGGCATTTGCCGGCAAGACGCTGGAAACGCTGCAACAACATCTCCAGCACGCGCAGAATCTGGAGGCCGCGGCATTCCGGTAAACCCGATTTCGCGATGGAGGATGCGACCAGGCAGGAAACGCGCGAGCGCTACCAAATGCCCTTGCCATCGTTAAGGCACAGAAAGCCGCGTACGATACGGTAGATATACCAAATTC
Source organism: Pollutimonas nitritireducens (assembly GCF_002849615.1). GTDB lineage: Bacteria > Pseudomonadota > Gammaproteobacteria > Burkholderiales > Burkholderiaceae_B > Pollutimonas > Pollutimonas nitritireducens. The sequence goes on along the minus strand of NZ_PDNV01000008.1, from coordinate 184,099 downwards.
CAACGGCAAACATGACGATGAAACCGATGTACACCATTGCCAATATCAGTGCGACCACGGACCATAGCACGCCATACCAGAACGTACGGATCAAGAAACGCATGTGTTCGGCGTAGATGGTTCCAGAATATTCATTGCGCTTGAGGTACGCCACAATCAGGCCGATGACCGTTGGTACGCCGCCCAGGAACAGGCCTAAGGCGTACAGACCGTAAACGACCATGGTGTAATTCTTGAACGACTTGAGCCGTTCGTCGTTGTTTGAGGAGTTAGTGGTGCCCGGGGCCGGTGTAATGATGTGATGGTTTTCAGATTGCATTGCACTCGACCTGGAAATGTTAAGAGGGCCTACGGATTTCTGTAGCCAGCAGTATACGGGACCGTAAACGGATACGCCCAGTCCGGGTTTCCGGACTTGTTCACAGACACCCAACCCCGAGTCGGGTATCAGATCCGTGATCAATTCGGGACGCGTTTCAAGCTCCACGGTCGAGGCCGCGTTCAGTCGTTTCAGGAGGATGCGGCGTTGTCGACGCTCCTCGCATTCCCGTGGCGATACGCGCTGCACACTGCATCGGCGGGACGTCTCAGAAACTGCCGAAAAATGTGCCCAACGCAATTACGGATATCAACGCAACCATCGGGACACCCATCGTTACCGCAGCGATGTTTAGATAGGATTGACGGTGGTTGAGTTTGCAGATGGCCAGCAGTGTAATGATGGCGCCACAATGGGGCAATGTATCAAAGCCCCCGGCCGCCATGACGGCCACCCGGTGCATCAGCGCTGGGTCGATGCCGGCCGCCAGCGCCATCCTCAAGTAGTCCGGGCCGAGTGTCTGTAGCGCAATGCTCAGGCCACCCGATGACGAGCCGGTGATGCCCGCCAGGACATTCATGGCGATGGCTTCGGAGATCAGAGGATTGCCAGGGGTCACATTGAGCACAGCATCGCGGATGATGACGAAACCCGCCAAGCCCGCGATGACAGCACCATAGCCGACTTCGGAAGCGGTGTTGAACAGCGGCAGCATGAAACCATATACGCCCTTGTTGACGGTCCCGCGCAAGTCGGTCCAGTGACCCAGGCGGGAGACGATAAGTGTTGCACACGCCACAGTAAGGGCAATGATGAGCGACCACAGTCCGATCACCTTGGCGGGCGTTATATGCGGGAAGTGGTCGGTTACAAAGCTCATGTCCGTGCGCGGAAACACCACATAGGTGAATAACCCGTTTACACCAATGACAAGGACAAGGGGCAGGACGGCCAGGACTAGCTGCATGTGAGCCAGTGCGCCCCGGTCCACGTCTTTGCTAGTCGCATCGTCGTTATCATCCTCGTGCTGACCGTAGCCCTCGCCAGCCAGGCGGGCTTGGTTCGCCCGGCTGCGCAGCCACCAGAGCCCACCAAGCAGCATGATGGCGGCGGCGATGATTCCCAGGCCGGGGGCGGCAAATACATTGGTACCGTAGTAGGGGATTGGGATCGCGTTCTGAATGGCCGGAGTGCCAGGTAGGGCCGTCATGGTGAAAGTGAAAGAGCCCAGCGCAATGGTGGCCGGTATCAACCGTTTCGGGATATCCGCCGTGCGAAAAAGATCTTTGGCGATCGGATAGATGGCAAATGCGACGACGAAGAGCGATACGCCCCCATAGGTCAGGATGCCGCAAGCCAGCACAACCGTCACGATCGCATGCTTGTCGCCAAGTTTGTCGACGATCCAGCGTGAGATGGTATGTGCGGCGCCGGAGTCCGCCATTAGCTGGCCGAACAGTGCACCCAGCAGGAAGATGGGCAGGAATTGAATGACATAATTGCCCAGTGCCTTCATGAACGTATCAGTGTAGGTGGGCAGGTAGATGCCAATCTCGCCGGAGAGCAGGACTGCCAATGCGGCCATGAGTGGGGCCAGAAGCAATACGGTAATGCCTCGATAGGCCAGGTACATCAGTAACAATAGGGAAACGACGATCGCCAAAGTGCTGGCCATGCTGAAAGACTCCGATTAGTAAGCTGCAACAATGCCCCGAGAGGCGCGGAGAGTGTAGCAGCCGCCTTTTCCGAAGTGGGCTAAGCATCTACCAGTGTAGATGAGGGACTCCTGCCGCCTAGCGCCGACTTTCCGTCATCATCTTTACCGCCAGCCCTGCAAGGACGGTCGCCATAAGCCAGCGCTGAACGGCCATCCACGCCGGACGACGGATCAGGAAACCGGCGATGGAGCCTGCTGCAAGGGCGATCACCGTATTGACGCTGATACTGATGCCGATTTGGGTGCAACCCAGTACAAGCGACTGCATCAGGACGCTGCCGTTTTCGGGGCTTATGAATTGAGGCAGCAGGGAGAGGTACATCACCGCAAACTTGGGATTGAGCAGATTCGTCAGAAAACCCATCATGAACAGTTTGCGCGGGCTGTCTTGTGGGAGATCACGCAGCTGGAAAGGAGAGGCTCCACCGGGGCGTGCCGCATTCCATGCGAGCCAGAGCAAATAGATGGCGCCAGCGAAACGCAAGGCGTCGTAGGCAAAGGGAACCGCCATAAGCAGAGTCGTGATGCCCAGCGCGGCGGATGTCATGTAAAAGACAAAGCCCAGAGCAATGCCCCCAAGTGAAATCAGTCCGCTGCGCCAACCCTGGCAGATTGAGCGTGAGATCAGATAAATCATGTTTGGTCCGGGTGTGAGGACCATCGCCAGGGAGATGAGAGCGAAAGCAATGAGATCAGGTGCGCCGGGCATGGTAGTTCTCCGTCAAAGAAAAGGATGCCCAGGCGCACGGCTTTGAACGCTTGCACTCCCCGATGGGTATCCATCTTCAGCGCCAGTCATGCAAGCTTTCTGGATAATAACTGATGTCCGATGCGGCGACGCAAATCGGGTAAGGATGTAGCGATATCCGGCACGCGTGCTGTCAGATGGCCGGATCGATTTCGGAGACACGTGCCGCCACCACCGCCGGGTCATTAAGCAGAATCTGTGCGAACTCGTGTATCTGGCCCTTCTGTAGCGTGTCGTCCTGCCTAAGCAAGTGGAGGTGACGCACTGCCCAGGGTTCCGCAATAGGGACTGACCGTATGCGTCCTTCCCTGATTCTGTTGCGCGCGACGCTTTGCGGCACGATAGCGAGTCCTACCCGCGCCTCGACCAGGTACAGTACGGAAGAGAAATCCTGGACATGTACGCGGGCATTGAAGGCGTGGCCATCGCGCTTGGCCTGGGCATCCAGGAATACGAAATTGCTGCTTTTGCGATCCACGCTGACCACGTCATGCTGCAGCATTTCGCGCAAGGTTATGCTGGCATGCCCCACCACAGGATGATCATTGGGCGCGACGCAGACCAACCGGTCAATGGCATACAGGTCCGCAAGCAAGCCTTCAAAACGCGACCGTGCAGAGCCTGCGACCACCCCTATGTCAGCGTCGCCGGCCTGGATCATGCCGGGTATGGACAAGCTGTCTTTTTCCCGCAAGTCCACATTGACGCTGGTGTTGGCAACCAGGAATCGAGCCAGGCTGGGTATGATGAAGCCGTTGAGCGCACTGCTGTTTGCCAGCAGCCGGATACTGCCTTTCAGATTGCGTGAGTAGTCGCATAGCTCGTTGTGCATGACTTCCACATCGACCAGCAGCTTGCGGGTATGGCGCAGCAGAACCTCGCCCGCCGGCGTCAGCATCATGCCTTTCGGGGTGCGGTCGAATAGTGCGCTACCTACTGCGTATTCCAGGTTCTTGAGGCGATAGCTGGCCGACGATGCGGTCATGTACATGGCGGACGCCGCCGCCGAGAGGTTCTGGGCGTCGACGATAGCCTTGAACAGGCGCAGGTCTTTCAGTTCGTATCGCATGCATTCACCCGCCGTGGCAGCCACGTATGGAGGGCCCACAGCATAACGCTGGCCAGGACAGGGAACAAGCGGACTTTACTTTGCGGCGGCGCGGCGCGCCTTCTCTTCCACAAACCTGCTCATATAGCGCTGAGGTTCCCCGGTGGTGAAAGCCGTGGCAAATTCCTTGACACCATTACGTATGGAGGTTTCCAGCGGCTCATCTTCCCATTCGCGCAGCAGGCGCTTCTGCTGGGCCAGTACATGTGTGCCAAGTTGGGCTAGGCCATCGGCCACGCGTACGACTTCCGTATCGAGCTGATCCGGATCGACCACGCGATCGAGCAGGCCCCAGGCCAGTGCTTGCTGCGCATCGGCGACTTCACCCGTGAGCAACATCCACGAACTGCGTGCCTTGCCGATAAGACGCGGCATGAGTGCGGCATGGATGATGGATGGGATGCCAACCTGCACTTCCGGCATTCCCAGGCGCGCGGCCGTCGACCCGATGCGCAGATCGCACGCCAGAGCGAATTCCAGCCCGCCTCCCAGCGTCCAGCCGGGAATCCGCGCAATAACCGGAATGGACAGCAGGCGGACGCCGTCGCACAACTGGCGCAGCTTCTCGATAAAGGCGGCCGCGCTTTGCTGATCGAGACCGGCCATTTCCTTGATGTCCGCGCCTGCCACGAACGCCTTGTCGCCTTCGCCGCGCATGATCAATACACGGACGGCGGGCGTACGCGCGACATGACTGAGGGCGGCCAGCAGGCCTTCAATAACCGGCGTACCCAGAATATTCAAGCTGCCTGCATTGCTGATCGTCAGCGTGCCTACGCCGTTGGGAGCAATGTTCAGCGTGGCGTGAGTGTTTTCGTAGTCCATTCCTGTTTCCTGGTGGGTTCTAGAGCCCGAATTTGCTTACAGTTTCTCGAAGTTGATAGCCTTGACGACTTCTTGCCATTGTTCGTTGGACGTCCTGATTACCTTGGCGAATTCACTGCGGGTGGTGTAATCGGCCACGGCCCCCTGCTTTTCAATCTGGGCGATGACATCAGGATTCTGCAACACCTTCTTGACGGCCTGATTCAGCGTCTCCAGGATGTCTTCGGGCACATTGGCGGGCGCTGCCAGTCCGAACCAGGACGGGGTGTTCAGCTGAGGGTAGCCCACTTCCGCGTAGGTGGGTACATCGGGCATGCTCTTGACACGTTCCGGTGCGGCGACCGCCAGAGCACGCACTTTACCGGCCTGGATCTGGCCGGCAGACGAAGGCAGGTTGTCGAACACCACCTGTATCTGTCCTGCCAGCAGATCGATCATTGCCGGCCCCAGGCCCTTGTACGGCACATGCAATATTTCGGTTCCGGTGATCGACAGGAAGCGTTGGCCGAACAAGTGGCTGTATCCGCCGTTTCCCGATGAACCGTAAGCCATTTCGCCGGGATTTTTCTTCAGTGCCGTGATCAGTTGATCGAAGGTCTTGATGTCGGATTTAGCATTGACATCGAGCACGCCCAGCACATTGGCCAGATTGCTGATCGGCGCGAAGTCTTTCGACGGATCGTAGCTGGGATTTTTCTGCACGCTGGGATTCACCGCATGTGAGCTTTCCACAGCCATGACGATGGTGTAGCCGTCGGGTCGTTCCTTGGCGGCATAAGCACTGCCCAGGGCGCCGCCTGCGCCGGGCTTATTGATGATGACGACAGGCTGCCCAAGTGCCTCGCCGAGCTTGGGAGCAACGATGCGCGCAATCAGGTCGGTAGTGCCACCGGGCGCATAAGGCACGATGAACTGGACCGGTTTTTCGGGGTAAGCGGCCATCACGGCGGCGGGGGTCGCGCACAGTGTGGCGATAAGGGTGTAGTAGCTTATTTTCTTGAACATGAGACACGCTCCTTTTGGTTTATGGCTTTGATGATCTAGTTATGGTGGTATTTACGTCTTTGATAGGGACGCGAGCACTTCGTCGGTGTGTTCGCCGAGCTGCGGGACCGACTTGATGGGTGCGCCGCGTGATTGCGGATCAGACAGCATGGGGTTGCGCACGACCGGCATATCGCCGTAGTCGCGGTGGTAGGTGGTGCGCAACATTTCCCGATGGATGACTTGTTCATCTTTGAACACTTCATCCAGGCTGTTGACGGTGCCCCAGGAAATGCCCCGGGCCTGCAGCTGGCGACCCCAGTATTCGCGCGGTGCGTCAAGAAATGCGCCGGCCAGGATGCCGCGTAGTTCGGTCAGGTTCGCCAACCTGTTCGCATTGCTGCAGAACTTCGGATCATGCGCCCAGTGCGGCTGATCAATCATCAGGCACAGTCGCGCAAACTGCTCGTCGTTGCCCACCGCCAGAATGAAGTGACCATCCGAAGCCTGGAACACTTCATAGGGCGCCAGATTCGGATGCGCATTCCCGCTGCGTTCGGGCGGGCTGCCCGACACCAAGAAATTCGAGGCCTGGTTGGCATTCATGGCGACGGCGACGTCCAGCAGCGCAATATCCAGATAGCCGCCGCGACCGGTCTTGCTGCGTTGAAACAGAGCGGCCAGCACCGCCGATGTCGCATACATGCCGGTGGTTACATCCACCACCGCCACCCCGGCGCGCAAAGGTCCGGCCCCAGGCTCGCCATCGGCGCGTCCGGTATAGCTCATTAATCCGCCCAGACCCTGGAAAATGTAGTCGTAACCAGGACGCTCCGCCTTGGGACCGTCCTGGCCATAGCCGGTAATCGATAGGTAGATGACGGCAGGATTCAGCGTCCGAATGCTTTCGTAGTCCAGGCCATATTTTTTCAGCGTGCCCACGCGATAGTTCTCAACGACAACGTCGGCCGTACGAAGCAACTGCATCAACTTCTGCCGGTCATCTTCGTTCTTGAAATCCAGGCATACGGACTTTTTGTTGCGATTGCAGCACATGAAGTAGGCCGATGTGCGCTCGCTGCCGTCGTTGGACATCATGAAGGGCGGCCCCCAACGTCTTGTGTCGTCGCCCGTCCCCGGCCGCTCAATCTTGATCACCTCGGCGCCCAGGTCGGCCAGATTCTGAGTACACCACGGGCCGGCCAGGATGCGCGATAGGTCGATCACCCGCACGCCATTCAACGCTTGTTCAATCATAGGCACCTCATTCAGACAGAACGCTAGTCTACGAATCCGGGCGCGTGCAGGCCAGTTCAAATCGACGAACAGGGCGTTCGGCTGTGTCGTACGGGGCGGCATAGTAGGGGGCGCTTGGGAAGTTGGACGGTTCCGTGCTATTAATGGACAGATCTTTCACGGATTAAATTGATATGCCTTCAGCCATCGTCTTGCATGAAGCCGGCCCCGCCGGGAATCTGATATTCGAACCGGTCATTGTCGCCCGCCCACAGCCAGGGGAGATCCGGATCCGGCACACCGCTGTTGGCGTCAATTTTCATGATATTTATGTTCGATCAGGCTTGTATCACACCCTTGCACTTCCCGGCATCCCCGGCATTGAAGGCGTCGGCATCATTACCGAAGTGGGACGCGGCGTCGAACACCTGAATATTGGGGACCGCGTCGCCTATATACACCGAGGCTATGGGGCATATTCGGAAGAACGTGTACTGCCCGCTGCAGAGGCGATCCTGATTCCGGAGGGTATCGACGACGCGGTCGTCGCCGCCACCCTGCTCAAGGGCCTGACGGCGTGGGTGCTGCTGCATGAGGTGTATGCCGTCCAGGCGGGTGACTGGGTGCTCGTACATGCCGCCACGGGGGGCGTCGGTACCCTGCTTAGTCAGTGGGCCAGCCATTTGGGCGCCCGTGTTATCGGCACAGTGGGTTCGGACCATAAGATGGAGCTTGCACGCGGCCAAGGATGCGAGTATGTCATTCAGTACAGACGGGAGGATTTCGTGGCTCGGGTGCACGAGATCACGCGCGGTGAAGGCGTGCACGTGGCATACGACGCGGTGGGCAAGGACACATTCATGGGCTCGTTGGCATGCCTGGGGCCCTGCGGTCATCTCGCCAACTTCGGTCAGGCCTCGGGTCCCGTGCCGCCGTTCGATGTGGCGGCACTATTCCCCAAGTCCAACTCCCTGTCACGACCCAGCGTATTTCTGCACCTGAGAACGACCCAGAAGTTGCACACGGCCGTTGCAGCGTTATTCAACATGCTGGGCGACCGGATACTGCGGCCCGAACATATCACCACCTTCGACCTTGCTCATGCCGCGCAGGCTCATCGTGAACTGGAGTCCAGATCGCGGCTGGGGTCGGTGATTCTGACAGTTCGGACTCAGTAAACGACATCTAAGGGCATTCGGGCTGTTAGCCGCCTGATCTTAGTTTGATTGAATGTTCTGCGCCTTGACCAGCGCCTTCATGCGCGTTACGGCATTGCTTATTTCAGCCGCATGTTCTTGAGGCTTGGTTCCACCCGGCGATGCACCGGCCGCAGCGAGCCGTGCCTGGAGGCCTGGGCTCTTAAGTGATTCCTGGATGGCTTTGTACAAGATCTGAATCTTGTCGGCCGATGTGCCTGCAGGAGCAACGAGGCCATACCAGCCTGCTTCATTGGCCTCCTCGATGCCGACATCCCCAAATGTCGGCACCGCCGGAAGACTTGGAACGCGTTTCGATGAAGCCAGTATGATCGGCAGTAATGTCCCGGCCTTAATGTGCACCGAAGCAGAAGGCAGGGCATCGATAAGAATGGGAACATGGCCGGCAACAACGTCGTTGGCGGCTGGTCCTGCCCCGCGATACGGCACATGCATAATGTTTGCACCGGTCGATAATTTGAGCTGTTCGCCCAACATATGGCCGCTGCCGCAGGTTCCGGAAGTAGCAAACTCATACTTGCCAGGGTTTGCTTTGATAAGGGCCAGGAAGGCGTCATAGTTTTTCGCCGGAAACGACGGGTTCACCAGGATTACATGCGGCGAGCTCGCCAGGCGGCTGATGGGCGTGAAGTCCCTGACGGGGTCGTACGAAACCTTCGGATTGCAGGCCGGGTGAATTGCAAAGCCTGATGCAGAAGAGAGCCCAATCGTATAGCCGTCGGGCAGCGATTTGGCAATGGCCTCGGCGCCAATCGAACCACTCGCTCCTCCCTTGTTCTCTACAACGACAGGCTGGCCAAGCGCTTTGGCCATTTCATCGGCGAACGCCCGGCCGATCAGATCGGTGGTGCCGCCGGGTGGAAAAGGAATAATCAGTTTGAGCGGGCGAACTGGATAATCGGCCGCGCCGGCCGACGCGCAAAGCATTGCTGTTGCGAGGGCCAGAAAGGTCCGGGGCAGGCGCAGGCGTATCGACATGATGCGCTCCTTTAGATAGAAAAGTTGAGCTTCAGCCCCGGAGTCGGCCAGTCTGTCGAGACCAGTTGTCCCGTACCAGATAGGGTGATGTAAGCGGTGTGCAGGTCGGGCCCGCCGAAGCAGATGTTGGTCACGTGCGTGTCTGGCATGGGCACGGTGCGCAGCACTTCTCCTTGCGGCGATACCACAGTCACTACGCCCGTGATAAGCGTGCCGATGCAGATGTTGCCGTCGCTGTCGACGGCTAGACTATCGAGTCGCTGATAGCCAGGAATGGTGCACAGAAGCCTGCCGCCATGGGGTGTGGCAACCGTGTGTTTATGGATTGTTCCTGGTGCAACGATATCAAATGCCCAGACACGCGCACATTCGGTCTCGGCGACATACAGCGTATCGCCTGATGGAGAAAGCCCTACACCGTTGGGCGCCGCCACCGGATACGCCAATTCGAGGATTCCGGTTCCGTCGGGCTGGGCATAATACAGGCCTCCATGATCGCGATGACGCGCATGCTTCTTGCCGAAGTCGCTGATATACATGCCGCCGTGGACGTCGAACACGATGTCGTTGGGCGAAGAAAGCCGGTGCCCCGCGCAATGGGTGTATAAAGTCTCAACGGTGCCTGTGGCGAGGTCCACACGCTGGATCGATCCGCCGGCATAATCCGCGGCAGGGCCGACGGCGGCAAAGTGACCAGGCGTATAGGTATTGCCGCCATTGTTGCAAACATAGAGTGCACCGTCAGGACCGATCGCCATGCCGTTCGGTCCACCTCCACAGTCTGCCACGAGCGTCACCGTGCCATCGGCAGCAATGCGGCGGATGGTGCCGCCGCGAATTTCAGCGACCAGAACGGAACCATCCTCCATCGCTACCGGGCCCTCGGGAAATTGAAGCCCCTCAGCCAGCACTGTCACCTCTGCACGCATGTTTACTCCTGTTGGTTCGTCTGTTATGTTCGCCGCGGGCTGGCCGCCTGGGCGGCTTTATGCCTACACCTTGATATTTGTTGCCTTGATGACTTCTGCCCACTTGTTCACTTCATTGTTAATGAAGCGCCGGAACTCTGCGGGACTGTTTGCGACGATTTCGGCCCCATAAGTAGCCATCACACTTGTCACCGAATCGTCCCGCAGGGAGCTATTGATCGATTTGCTGAGGGTGTTCAAGACGTTGTCAGGGGTTCCAGCGGGAGCCAGGATGCCTGTCCACGCGCTGACATCAAAAGGTTTTTTCGTAAATTCCTGTACGGTGGGTAATTCCGGCAAGAGGGACGAGCGTTTTTCAGTCGTGACGGCGATAGCCCTCAATTTTCCGGACTTGACCAGGGGCGCGGCACCAACGATATTGGCGAAATAAATGTCGACGTGTCCGCCCATGAGGTCCACCAGACCGGGTCCCGTTCCCTTGTATGGGACATGGGTCATGGATATTCCCGTGATATAGCAGAACAGTTCGGTGGACATATGGTCTGCCGTACCGATGCCGGATGACGCAAAGCTGAGTTTCCTGGTTTTGGCGATGGTCACGAGATCGGCCAGCGATTTGATCGGAGAGTCCGGCTTGACGACCAGGACAAACGGTGACTGCGCCGCCAGGCATACGGCGGAAAAATCGTTCACGGTATCGTAGGGCAATGTGCGCAGCGAAGGATTGGTGACATGAGGGACGCTGCATACCAGCAAGGTGTAGCCATCCGGTTTGGCGCCGGCGACATACTCGCTGGCAATGATTTCCGATGCGCCTGCCTTGTTTTCAACCACAACAGATTGGCCCAGTGCCTTGGCGAGCGGCTTCGATAGTGCGCGCGTGAGCGTATCTGTGCCGCCGCCAGGCGAATAGGCCACCACCATTGTGATTGGCCTTGAAGGAAATGCCGGCTCGGCATAGCTTCGAAACCCCGTCGCCATTGCCCCACCTGCCACGGCGGTCTGTAGAAAGCGTCTGCGGTCCATGTTCATTCTCCTCCAGTAAATGCGGCTGTCACGTATTCGTGTGCTTACGTTTGTTGTTGTCTGGCGCGTCGAGCATCGTGCAAGGTCGCAGATGCGCTACCAGGTTCGTGAACCCAATATATAAGCCGGTGAAGCGCTGGAGAAGACGGAAACAGTGAAAGGGGTATTTGGATAAGCTAAAAGAACGATCGCGCAGTGGATCTTCCCTTGCCCGCATGGCTTTGTCGGTGCATACGTGATCTCTGATGGTCCCGCGGCGTTGGCGGTGAGGTACTATCAATGTGCCTCGCAGCAGCAGAGCGAAGGCATCCGCATCGGTATCAAAGGAGCTGCATATGACCTCACACAAGGCAGACACAGAGACAATCGTTCACTCTGACTCATCCCCGACCCGCTCGCGACTTGCGCTTGAAAAGCAGGAGAGCGCGTTCCTGGCACGCGAGCGGCGGGATCCTAGCTCGCCCTATTATCGTGATGGGACGCCAGCGCAAGAACCTGAAGGTCCGCCAGCCAGAAGGCGTTTCATGCTTGGCGCGATGGCAGCGATTGGCTCGGCCGGCGTACATGGACTTTCCTCTGCGACGCCGGGCGCCATCGAACGAACCGTACCACCCGATGCCAGCAAAATACAAGGCGTCGGCGTTGCGACGGACGATGGCGGTTATGGCGCACGTTCCCAGTTCGAGACCGAAGTTCGCGAACGCTACGCAACCAAGACTACGGAGTCCTCCTGGAGCTTTACTCCTTTGCAGAAAAGCATGGGCACACTCACGCCCTCGGGTCTGCATTACGAGCGTCATCATGGCGGCATCGCAACAATCGATCCTTCGACGCACGAGCTCTTCGTGCACGGCATGGTCAAGCAGGCCAAGAAATTTTCCATGGCCGACCTGAAGCGCTACCCGATGCTGTCGCGCATCATGTTCCTGGAGTGTTCTGGAAACGGGCTTACCGAGTGGGCCAAGCCTACGCTCAAGACCGTGCAAGGCACGCATGGACTCACATCGACTTCCGAGTGGATCGGCGTGCCGCTTTCCACTATCTTGAACGAGGTTGGTCTGAAGCCGGGTGCCAAATGGCTTATTGCAGAAGGTAACGATGCGGCTGCCATGACGCGCAGCATCCCAATCGAGAAAGCACTGAGCGATTGCTTACTGGCCTACGGCCAGAACGGTGAAGCCATCCGTCCCGAGCAGGGTTACCCGATTCGGCTGTTCGTGCCCGGCTACGAGGGCAACATGTCGATTAAATGGTTGCGGCGCCTCGAGGTTTCGGACAAACCGTTCATGACTCGTGAAGAAACATCCAAGTACACAGACTTATTGCCCGACGGTACGGCGCTGCAGTTTTCATTCCTCATGGAAGCCAAGTCGGTCATTACCTATCCTTCCGGTGAAATGTTGTTGAAGAAACCGGGATTTCATGAAATTTCGGGTTTGGCATGGTCCGGGCGCGGCACGATCAAACGGGTGGAAGTGTCGGCGGACGGCGGCAAGAACTGGCGCGATGCCGTGCTGCACGGGCCGGTCCTGCCTATCTGTCATACGCGATTCACGCTGCCATGGGAATGGGACGGCAAAGAGGCCATACTTCAAAGCCGGTGCACCGATGAAACCGGCTATGTGCAGCCGACGATCAAGCAGTTGGCCGACGAGCGCGGACTATCTTCGGTGTATCACCTGAACGGTATCCAGAGCTGGAAAGTGGCCGCTAACGGGGAGGTGTCAAATGTCCATCATTACTAAGAAGTCAATTATTGCGACGGCTTTGGCTTTGTCCTGTTCGGGCGCATTGGCCCAACAAGCCGGTGCCGACGCGAAAATCGCTGCATCGGGCGAGGCGGCTGCGCACCTTCAGTTCGGATTTGGCACCGATATTACCGATGCCGACCTGCAGCGCTTTGTATCGCCCTTGCCCGATGGCCGTGGTTTGCCCAAGGGTTCGGGAACGGTCATGCAGGGCGAAAAAGTGTATATGCAACAATGCCTGGCATGCCATGGCGCCAAGCTGGAAGGGGGCTTGGGAGACCGGCTGGTCGGCGGTCGCGGCAGCCTGGTGGCGGATGGCAACGGCGGCCCGCCTGTGAAAACGGTAGAAAGCTATTGGCCATACGCCACCACGCTGTTTGATTACATCAACCGCGCCATGCCGTTCATGATGCCTAACAGCATGTCCCATGACGAGGTATACGCGGTGACCGCCTACATTCTTGCCCAGGCCAACATCATCCCAGACGATGCGACGCTCGACCAGAAAACGTTGCCGCAAGTCGTCATGCCGAACCAGAAGGGGTTCAAGCCAGCAGATCGTTAATACAATCCGAACCATGAACAAACTGTTTACTCTCTCCTAAAGCGTCCGCTGACATGGAACTGCGTCAGTTGCGCTATTTTGTTCGCGTCGTCGAACTCGGCAGCATGGGTCGTGCCGCGCAAGACCTCGGCGTCGTGACATCGGCGCTCAGCCAACAGATCAGTCGGTTGGAAAGTGAACTCAGCACGCGCCTTCTGCAGCGCACATCGACCGGCGTCGTGCCCACCGCGGCGGGATTGGCGCTGCGCCAGGAGGCCGAACTGGTGCTGCGTCATGCCGCGAGCGCCATTCACGCTGCCAAGGCGGCAAGACTGGCGGGGCACGTTTCAATAGGCATGGCGCCCACGACCTCTTCTGTTTTGGGGGTGCCCCTCTTGCAGGCCATGCAGCGCCGCTATCCCGACGTGCGCCTGCATCTGGTCGAAAGCCTGTCGGGCAATCTTTCGCACATGCTGGGCCGACGCCAACTGGATCTCGCCGTGCTGTTTCATGCCGGAAGTCAACAGGGTTGGACTTTGCTTCCTATGCTGACGGAACAATTGTTCGTCGTGGCCCAACCGGATCGATACCCTCTACCGACAAATGGCAAGCTGTCGCTCAAAGATATCGTGACGCTGCCATTGGTACTGCCGACCGGATCACACGGCTTGCGCGCGATTGTCGATGCGGCCTTCTTTCATTATGGCCACGAACCCAATGTGGTCGCCGAGGTGGATGGCTTATCCATGTTGATGGATATTGTCCACGCGGGACTGGCGGCCACCATACAGCCGGGGGCGGCGGTGGTGCGCGCGAACGACAAGCAGTTGCTCCGGATTCCCTTGTTGCACGACAAAATGGTCCGCCGCAATCTGGTGGCCAGTTTGTCTGACGACCAACTATCTCCCGCTGGACTGGCGGCGCGTGTCGTATTGGTCGATGTCATGCGCGAACTGGTCTCGGAAGGGCATTGGCCTGGGGCCGAACTCACGATGTGAGCGGCAGGGTGTTCACTATTTGTGAACACCCATGGCCGGATGCCTCGTAGCGGGCGGACGCAAACACGTCTACAGTACGCCCACTAAATAGCTTTGCACGGAACGATTCATGTTCGATGTACTTATAGTCGGTGGCGGAAACGCCGCCCTGTGTGCCGCATTATGCGCGCGCGAAGCCGGTGCCAGTGTCCTGGTCCTGGAGTCGTCGCCGCGGGAATGGCGTGGCGGCAATTCGCAGCACACGCGGAACTTGCGCTGCATGCACGATGCACCGCAGGATGTCTTGATCGACGCCTATCCCGAAGAGGAATACTGGCGTGATCTTCTGGCGGTCACAGGAGGGCAGACCAACGAAAAGCTTGCTCGACTTGTCATTCGCGCCTCCTCGACCTGTCGAGGTTGGATGCGCAAGCACGGTGTGCATTTCCAGCCACCGTTGTCGGGCGCCTTGCACGTCGCGCGCACCAATGCCTTCTTCATGGGCGGGGGAAAAGCGCTAATTAACGCGTACTACCGTAGCGCCGAGGCGTTGGGCGTGCAGATTCGCTATGACTCGCCGGTCGATAAGCTGGATATCCAGGACGGACGCTTTATTGCGGCCTATACCAACGGTGAACGCATCGAAGCTCGCGCCTGTGTCCTGGCCGCTGGGGGCTTCGAGTCGAACCGCGAATGGCTGCGCGAGGCTTGGGGCCAGAACGAGCGCGGCGAGTGGCCGGTCGACAATTTTTTGATCCGCGGCACGCGATTCAACCAGGGCGTGGTGCTCAAGCATATGTTTGAGGAACACCAGGCGGACAAGATAGGTGACCCGACCCAGGCCCATATGGTTGCCATTGATGCCCGGGCACCCCTGTACGACGGCGGTATTTGCACCCGTATCGATTGTGTGTCGTTGGGTGTGGTCGTAAACCGCCAGGCCGAACGCTTTTATGACGAGGGCGAAGACTTCTGGCCCAAACGCTACGCCATCTGGGGCCGCCTGCTGGCTAACCAGCCCGAGCAGACAGCCTATTCCATTATCGATAGCAAAGCAGTAGGGCGCTTCATGCCGCCGGTCTTTCCGGGCGAGAAAGCCGATAGCCTGCCCGAGCTTGCCGCCAAGCTCGGCCTGGACGTAGACATGTTCATGCAGACACTGAACAGCTATAACGCGTCCTGCAAAGTGGGCACCTTTGACCATACGAAACTTGACGACTGCCACACTGAAGGGGTGACACCCGCCAAGACCCATTGGGCACTACCTTTGGACCGCCCGCCGTTCTATGGTTATGCACTGCGTCCCGGCGTGACTTTTACTTATCAAGGACTGTTAACCGATGAAACCGCTGCCGTACGTTTTAACGACCAGCCCAGCAACAATCTTTTTGTTGCAGGCGAAATGATGGCCGGCAATGTACTGGGCAAGGGCTACACCGCAGGTATCGGCATGTCGATAGGCACGGCTTTCGGGCGCATTGCCGGCGTCAATTCCGCCAAGGCAGCCCTGGGCGCCGAGCACGTTATTCCTCAGGAGGCCGATCATGCAGCAGCTTGAAGCCTTGACCAAAGACGCCCTGGACCTGGGTGGCGGGATCATCGCCCTAAGCGCCTCGGAGGCCGAAGCCGCCAGGCAGTTGCAAGTGTGCAATGCCTGTCGTTATTGCGAAGGTTTCTGCGCCATGTTTCCGGCAATGACGCAACGCCTGATGTTCGAGAAGGCGGACGTTCATTACCTGGCCAACCTGTGCCACAACTGCGGCGCCTGTTTGCATGCATGCCAATATGCGCCCCCCCATGAATTTGCCATCAACGTGCCCCAAGTCATGGCACAGGTGCGCGGGCAAACCTATAAGGACTACGCATGGCCGCCGGCGCTGGGTAAACTCTATGAACGCAATAGTCTTGTATTGACGCTGGCGTTGGCCGCGGGGCTGGCACTTTTCCTTGCCCTTGCGGTGGCCATGGGCGGCGGGCTGTGGAACAGCGCCGTGTCCGGCAACTTCTACAACATCTTTCCGCACAACCTGCTGGTGGGCCTGTTCGCGCCGGTATTCCTGTTTGCATTATTGGCGCTGGGCATGGGCTTGCGGCATTTCTTGCGTGACATCGGACCGGCGACCAGCGGGGCGTCGGCGACTACCCCGGCAGCGCTCGAAGCCACCAGTGCCGTGCTGCAGCTGAAATATCTGGACGGTGGCCACGGCGAAGGGTGCAACAACGAAGATGATAAGTTCACCTTATCGCGCAGGCGTTTCCATCACCTTACCTTCTACGGCTTCATGTTGTGCTTTGCCGCAACCAGCCTGGCAACCGTGTACCACTATGCCTTTGGTTGGCAGGCGCCTTACGATCTGCCGAGTGTGCCCAAGATACTCGGCACCGTGGGGGGCGTGGCGCTGATGATAGGCACGGCAGGGCTCTGGTACTTGCACCGTCGGCGCCACCCGCTGCACGGCGACCTGGCCCAAAAACCGATGGACCTTGGCTTTATTGCATTACTCTTTCTGATCAGCGCAAGCGGCCTCGCGCTGTGGCTGGGACGCGCTACGCCTGCCATGGCGTTATTGCTCTGCCTGCATCTGGGCGCGGTGATGGCGCTTTTTCTGACCATGCCTTACAGCAAGTTTGCGCATGGCTTCTTCCGCAGCGCCGCGCTCCTGCGCTACGCCGTCGAAAAACGACAACCCAAATCAGCGCTGCCAGGCGCTGACTGAAGTTCCTTTGAATTACGGAGACCTTCCATGAAAATCAATAAAATACTGAACAGTCTGCTGCTGTGCGCAGGTGCCTTGATGGTGCCGGTGACACATGCCGCCCAGGAATTACCCGACCGGCCAATCTCGCTTGTCGTGGGCTTCGTGGCAGGTGGCGCGGCCGATACATCGGCACGCCTGATCGCGGAAAGGCTGGGGCATAACACCGGCCGCTCCATTGCCATCATCAACAAGCCCGGCGCCGGTGGGAATATCGCCCATCAATTCGTGGCAAAAGGCCCAAAAGACGGCAGCATGTTGCTGCTGGGTTCGGTGGGACCACTGACTATTTCTCCGCATCTGATGGAGGTGTCGTATGACCCCTTCAAGGATCTTGTGCCCGTTTCAGGTGGCGTCAATTTCCCGAACGTGCTGGTGGTCCACAATGCGGCAGGTGTCAAGACGCTGAAGGAGTTCATCGCTTTGGCCAAGTCCGAACCCGAAAAGGTTGACTATGCCTCATCAGGCTTCGGCGCGGCGTCGCACATGGCGGGCGAACTTCTGAATATGGAAGCCGATGTCAATATGGTGCATGTGCCCTACAAGGGCGGCGCACAGGCCATGCAAGACTTGCTGGGCGAACGCGTGACCTCGTACTTTTCAGCTCCGCCCACGGCCATGCCATATGTGGAAGAAAAGAGGCTTATTCCATTGGCCACGACGGGCCTGAAACGTCCGGCCTACCTGCCGGAAATTCCAACCGTCGCCGAATCGGGCTACCCCGGGTTCGAGGCATTGAACTGGTACGCATTTGTCGCGCCCGGTGGAACGCCAGACCCCATACTTGACCGCTGGAACGAGGAAGTCGTCAAGGTATTGACGGATCCGGAAGTGGTAAAGAAACTGACGGAATTCGGCATGACACCCCAACCCACTACGCGTGAAGAGTTTGCCGCTTTCATGAAGAAGGAGTCAGACAAGTGGGGCAGGATCATCAAGGAACGGAACATCAAGAAGTAAAGCGCGATATCGGCAGGCCTGCAACGGGTCTGCTGGCTTTACTGTCGACCGGAAGTGTGCAATCTAAAACCCGCACATCGACATGAAATTCGCCCACTGCACTTGCATCTGGGGCGTAAGATACCCCACGAAAGACAGCGCCAAAACGCCGCCCAGTGCTAGCCAGCCAATCACGCGCCCCGGTCTTAGGCGATGGGCCGGTTTTATCGAAGTTTCTGTACTGCTGGAATGGCTCATGGGCACGTGCCTCACTGTATTGTTGCGTTGGCATCAGGCTGCTGTCGGGCTGGCCAGGGTCTGTTCCTTGATAGGCATGCACAGCACCGCGGCAACGACAGCCAGCACGATGCCTGTCCACCACACCATTGTATAACCGCCCGTCGCCTGGTACACATAGCCGCCCATTCCGACACCGATGAAGCTGCCCACCTGGTGTCCCAGGAAGGCAATGCCCGACAGCGTGGCGGCATACCGGAATCCGTAAATTTGCCCAATCAGGCCTTGGGTCAGCGGCACGGTACCAAGCCAGAACAGGCCCATCCATGCGGCGAAGACGTAGGCGACCCAGGGAGTCAGCGGCACGGCAAGCAGGAAAATGATGCCGAACGCCCGCAGGAAGTACACCGCCGCCAGCAGCGTCTTCTTGCTGTAGCGCCCACCCAGCTTGCCTGCATAGATGCAGCCCGCGACATTGAACAGACCGATCAAGGCGATAGCCGTGGCACCATGCGCAGCGGTCAAGCCGCCATCGGCCAGATAGGCGGGCAAGTGCAGTGTGATAAAGGCAGTGTGGAAACCGCAAACAGCATAGCTCCAGAACAGAAAATGAAAGGAAGGATGAGCTAGCGCCTGGCGTATGGCACCGCCGAGGCTATGGGTGGCGATGCTGGCGTCGGGGCGCCCCTTAAGAAATGCCGCCAGGGGCAGGCCAGCGGCAACGAACATGGAAAGGACCCAGAGGGCGCCCGTCCAGTCCATGGTCGAGATCAATAGCTGGCCGGTCGGCACAACGGCAAACTGCCCCAAAGAGCCGCCCGCGCTGGCTATGCCCATGGCTGTGCTTCGATAGGCGGGCGGGACGGCCCGCGCCACCACCGGCAGAATGACTGGAAACGTCGTACCGGCCTGGCCCAGGCCGACCAGCACGCCGGCGGTCAGGTACAGGGAGAGCTCGTCGCTGGATAGACGCATTCCCACCATGCCCAGCACGTAGAGGACGGCTCCCAGCGCAATCGTGCGCCCGGCGCCATAGCGGTCGGCCAGCATGCCCATGAAGATGGCGCCTGCACCCCAGACGATGTTTTGGATGGCGAAGGCCATTGAGAAGACGTCCCGCCCCCAGCCATGTTCCAGGCCCATGGGTTGCATGAACAGTCCGAAGGTTGCGCGGACCCCCAGTGATAGCAGCACGATAAAGGCGCCGATATACAGCGTGCGCAAATAGGGCGGTTGTGTCTGGGTCGTCATGGAATGAAATGCTGCGTGGTGTTGGACGGAAGGCGTCTTATGAGTTCCGGGAATAATAGCACCGGGCAATACCCGGCATGCGGCTTTCGTGCGCTGATTGCAAGCCTACGCAGAACCAACCTTCTGCTACAGTGAACGTCCCTGCTTGAACACGATCGAGCCTATCCCATGAAAACTTTATTGGTAAGCGGCCTGTTGGCATTGCTGGGCGCGCTCCTGATCACGAGTCTCTACAAGCCCAGGCCCCTGGAAGCGCAGCTGCTGCATTTGCAGGTCGAACAATCCGTCCCGGAAATGGCCAGCGAGATGGTCGATGAGCCCGCCGAGGTTCAGGCGCTGTTCCTCGTGTATTCGAAAGATCCCATACTGCTGGCAAAGGCCCGGTTGGCGCTTCTGCGTTACCCCGATAAGGCCCGGCCCATCTTCCTGATGTTGGGAGACAGCCTGGATTTTCAGGAGGTGCTTCGACGCTACGGAGAGGACGTAGTTTTGCCCATTCATTTCTTCCTGACGAACGAAGTCTTTACGCTGGAGCTGATGCGGGGACTGAGCGAGACAGCGCGATCGGCGCTAAGCTCAGTGCGGCGACTGTGGAATGGCGATGAGCCGGCGCAAGCCGCTTCCACGGGCACGCTGACGACCGAAGACCGCGCCAGGTACGCCGTCCAGTTCATTAAGGCCGAAGGCTACGACTTTCTTGGCCAGTTCGTGATCAGCCCTAAAGGGGAAGTCGGCTGGATCCAGACTGAACGGGTACTTGAAGGCATCAATAGTTTCTTCGCGGGCGGCGTGAAAGGGTTGGAAAGTAAAATCCGCCGCGATGAGACCATAGCGATGGGCGACGTGGGCTGGGCGGCGCTGGACGTCGCAATCGGTGTGAGCGCATTCAAAGTGCTGCGTATGGGCCGGACCGCTGCCGTGGGCGGGCGGTCCCTGACGTTTTCCGAGCGATCAGCGGCACTTGCTGCGGGCTTGTGGCGCGGCAGCGTGATTGGCGCAAGAGTGGTGAAGTACGGAGCGCCGGCGGTGCTGGCGTACATCGCAATCCGGCACCCCAGCGTCATCAACTCCTTGCTCGGATCCGCCGCCGAAAAGCTTGGCCTGCCGGAAGGCATGGTCCAGGTCGTAGGATGGACACTGGTGTTGCTACCCATCATGCTGTTGCTGCGCTTCATTCTGGAGCCTCTGGCCTGGATGATGGCCGGCTTGGTGGGCATGCTGCGCGGGCTGGACCGAGTGCTGCGGAGGCGGTCAATAGGCAGCGCGTCCGGATATTGAATCGCGATAATGCAATCGTTTGCGGCGGTAACGATCTAATTGGCAGAACGCAGAACGCAGAACGCAGAACGCGGAAGAATGAATCCGCGCTCGGCGCCGCTCAGCATGTCCATTTAGCATTATTGGTTCAGGCCACAGCGTAACGGCACGCCATTACACCTTAGGTGGCAGTGTCTCCCGTTCGAAGTGTCGATGCTTGGCGAGCGCCTGGATAAACTTCTGCGTCGCTTCCTTCGCGCCTCCGGCAGAAATGAGCAGGCCCTTGTCCTGGCTGTTGGGGGTTACCTCGATACCCGATTGGGTCAGCAGCGTAGCGGCGTTGCCGAGTGCCAGTATCGTTTTGCAATGCCGGTATTGATCCTGGATGAACTCGCGCGCGCGACCGTCGGCGACCAATATGCCTATTGCATCCGCGCCATCAGGCACTACCACACCATCGAAAAGAACAGCTGGCTGGTTCTCCAGTGATGCATCCGCATCAATCTGATCGCCATCCGACGTGGCAATCGGACCGATCCGGGGCCCCACAAAGCGAACGACGGCACCCTCGGCCTGGAGGGCGTTGGCGATGGTCCATGCGGATGCGCCATCGGTGCCAGCTGCAATCATGATGGCGACTTTGCGCGTGCGTATGCCGCCATCCCCGGGACGGGCAGTCAGCGATAGCCGCGGTGACTGCTCTATTTCGGGCTCGGGCGATCGCTCCAGGGCTTTAGGCATGGCCTCAGGCAATGGCATTCCCAGACCTTCGGCCACTTTGCTTGCAAGATCTTCCGACGCATTGCGCAGCATCGAGACGACGCGTTCGCGTACCGCGGCGACGGTGACCTTGCTTAGCTCGAAACGGAAGGCGTCGGCAATGTGCTGTTGCTCGAAGGGCGCCTGGCTTTCATAAAACAGCCGGGCCTGGTTGTAATGCTCGGCGAACTTTTCAGGCTTGCCCCGCACTTCGTCTTGCTGCACCGGTTCGGGAAACGAAACGAATCCGGCCGTTCCGGCCTGGAAAGGACAGCCGCCGCCCAATGAATTGGGTTCGTAAGAGGCACGTCCCCGGTGTATTGCCTGCCTGTGCATGCCGTCGCGCTGATTGTTGTGCACCGGCGCAAGTGGAGCATTGATGGGCAGTTCATGGAAGTTCGGTCCACCCAGCCGCGAAATTTGCGTGTCGACGTACGAGTGTATGCGGCCTGCCAGCAGCGGATCATTGGTGAAATCGATACCCGGCACGACATGCGCCGCGCAGAACGCAACCTGTTCCGTTTCGGCAAAGAAATTGTCTGGGTTACGGTTGAGCACCATGCGCCCGACGGGCTGTACGGGCACCAGTTCCTCCGGAACAATTTTTGTCGCGTCCAGCACGTCGAAGCTGTATTTTTCAGCCTCTTCCTCGGTAAAGATCTGTACGCCGAGCTCCCATTCCGGGTAGTCTCCTGCGTCAATCGCTTCCCAGAGATCGCGACGATTGAAGTCTGGATCAGCGCCGCCGATTTTTACCGCCTCGTCCCATACCAGCGAATGCGTGCCCAGCTTCGGATCCCAGTGAAATTTTACAAAGACCGACTGACCCGCTTCATTGACAAGGCGAAACGTGTGCACCCCGAAGCCTTGCATCATGCGAAAGCTGCGTGGTATTGCCCGGTCGGACATCTGCCACATGAGCATGTGCGTCGATTCCGGCATGAGAGACACAAAATCCCAGTACGTATCGTGTGCAGACGCCGCCTGCGGCATGGCATGATGAGGCTCCGGTTTCACCGCATGCACCAAGTCGGGAAACTTCATCGCATCTTGAATGAAGAACACCGGCATATTGTTGCCGACCAGGTCCCAGTTGCCTTCGTCGGTATAAAACTTGACTGCAAAGCCCCGTACATCGCGGGCCGTATCCTTGGATCCGCGTTCACCGGCCACTGTCGAAAAACGTGTAAACAGCGGTGTGATCTTTCCCTTTTCTGCAAATATTGACGCGCGCGTGTATTTCGTAAGAGGTTCGTAACATTCGAAATACCCGTGTGCGCCGGAGCCGCGCGCATGTACGACGCGTTCCGGTATGCGTTCATGGTCGAAATGCGTGATTTTTTCACGCAGAATGAAGTCTTTTAAGAGCGCAGGGCCACGCAGTCCCGCCTTTAATGAGTTCTGGTTATCGGAGACCGTGACCCCTTGATTGGTCGTGAGCGTCTGTCCTGATGAGTCCGCGCGAACGCGGTTCAGCGAGCCGCCGGCGGCGTTCACCCCCGATTCGGCCGCGTCGCCATACTTGGCCGTGTGGTTTGCTTCGGAAGGGGTACTGGCCAAGGCATCCCGGGGAGCCGATGGCGTAACAGCGCCCGGCAGTGGAGACGTCGCATTTTCACGACCATGTTCCTTGGCTTTGGTCGGGTTGTAGGGCATCTCTTGCGCCATACGGGCGGTATTGCCAGCTTTTTGCGCTGCCGGTTCACGGCTGGCTGGGTCCGGTGGGAGGGCCGGGCCGCTGTCGGTATTCTTGAAGGCGCTGTCGGCAGATTTTTGGCCGGGGCGGGGAGCTTTCCCTGTTGGGGGCGACGTGGGCATGCTTATCTCCTGTGGCTGATGTGGATGCTCGCGGCCTGTGCGACGTGGTGCCTGAAGGCCAAGAGGCGAAATGTCCGGTCGGGATGGACAGCAAGCCGTGGGCCTGAGAACGCGGGAGGCAGCCGGGCTGTTGTGCTATGGTCTACGGTTAGACCAGCGGTGGCCCGCAGCCAGCTGAAATGCAGCGCATGATTGCCGCGGCCAATGCGGATCTGGTGGCTCAACAAGACTGGATCAACGACCACCGCAATAAGATCACCACGGCACTCGGGCAATTGCACGCTGACTTCGCCAAATTGCGATCGGCCAAATAGCGGTTGCGCCAGCTGACAGAATAGACGAATTTGCATGTATTCTGTTCTTCTGTTGAAGGAGCCCGGCCATGCTTGGAAGATCGACACTATCCTGTCTGGTGCTGGCTCTCTCTGCCAGCTTTGCGTCGCCCGCTTGGACAGCAATCACGATACGCTACGCGCATGCAATCGGTCCGGATCTTCCGTCAACAGCGGGCGCGCAACGATTCGCGAAGGAAGTCGCGAAGGCGTCGCACGGCGAGATCCATGTGCGCCTTTATGGATCCGGCACACCAGACAGCGCCGCAGCACGACTGAAATCGGTAGAGGCGGGCACATTGGAAATGGGCGCCGTCAAGACCATGGATATGGGGCAACTGCACCCGGCCATGCAAATTTTCGATTTGCCCTATTTGATATCCAGCGAGAGAACGGCGTACAGGGTGCTGGATGGCGAGATTGGCGCCAAGGTGGCAAGCGGTTTGCCGGGGAAGGGCTTGCGCATTCTGGCCTACTGGGAGTATGACTTCAGGCAACTGGGCAATAGCGAAAGACCCGTTACATCAATCGAGGAAATGCGCCACTTGAAGATCAGCGTTCCCAACACGCCGGTTTATCGCCGGTGGCTGCATGGCCTGGAAGCGGTGCCTGTCCCCGTGACGGACGCCGAGCTGTATCGCGCCTTGCGGCAGCGTGATGTCGACGGCCAGGACCACGGTATTTTTTCCATGTATGCGGCGAAATACTACGAGGTCCAGCCGTACTACACCCTGACCAATCACGTATATATGCCTATGGCCCTGTTGATCAACGAGGCCTTCTATCAGTCGCTCACGCCTGCCCATCGACGAATCCTGGTCGAGGCTGCACAGCGTGCGCGGGATTATCAACGTCTGCAAACTACTGAACTGCGCGCGGCCAGACTGGCTGAAATGAGACAGGCGGGGTTGAAAGTCAGCCAGCTTTCGCCCCAGGCTGCCGCCCGGTTTCGGCTCAATGCCAGACCCGCGTACGATGCTGCAGACCCAGCGGTGGACAGGGTGCTTGTGCAGCAAATACTTGATCTGGACTGACTACTGCTGGATGGCCATCAGGTGCTAGCCGTGGCGGATAAGATCGGCGGCCTTATTGCCTATCATCATGGTGGCCGCGCAGGTATTGGCCGATGGGATCGACGGCATGACGGATGAGTCGACGACCCGCAGATTCTGAATACCATGTACACGAAGCTGGTTATCCACGACGGCGAATTTGTCGCTGGCCGGCCCCATGCGTGCGGTTCCATTGACATGATAGGAAGACACGCCATAGCGCCTGGCAAAATCAAGCAGCTCGTCATCCGATTCGCACGGTCCCCCCGGCAGGGTTTCGCTTTCGAAATAGGGTTCAAGCGGTTTGGAGCGCAGTAGCCTGCGGGCCAGCCTGATGCCTCGGATCAGCGTAAGTTGATCATCGGGATGATCCAGGTAATTCGGCTGGACGACAGGGTCCTGGAAATGATCGGTTGAATTGATGTGCACATAACCTCTGCTTGCGGGGCGGTGTTGCCAGACGCCTGCGGTCATTCCGGGGAAGTCATCAAGCATGCCGACATAACCTTCCTTGTAGCTGGCAGGAGAGAAGACACCCTGCAGATCCGCTGCGGTAAGCTCTGGCCTGGATTTCCAGAAGTAGTGAACCAATGAGGGGCTCAGCGCCATCACACTGGGTTTTTTTCTAAGCCAGTTGTACAGTTGTCCACCCAGTTTCAGGCCTTTCACGAGTTCGTTCATCGTCTCGATATTCTTTACCCGTGCAACGACTCGAACGGAGTAATGATCGCTCAGGTTTTCGCCGACTCCGGGCAAGGCGTGGACTATGGGAATGGCCAGCGCTTGCAGAAGTCCTGTCGGCCCTACGCCAGACAATTGGAGCAGCTTGGGGGTATTGATGGCGCCGCAGGCAATGATCACTTCTTTGCCTGCCATGACAGCCATGCTCCTGCTCGGATGCTGCGGATGGCAATACGCCACGCCAACGGCTTTTCTTCCCTCGAACAAGATCCGGCTTGCCTGTGCATACGTCTTGATGTGCAGGTTGGAGCGGGACCTTATCGGCTTGAGAAAGGTGCTTGCGGTACTCATGCGCCAACCCCTGTCGATGGTTCGTTGGAAATAGCCCACTCCGGCCTGGTCCATGCCGTTGTAGTCCGGATTGCGGGGAATGCCGGCTTCAACCGCGCCTTCCATGAACGCCTCGCAGAGCGGATGTATCCAGTCGATGTCCGAAATGGGCAATTCGCCCGTGCTGCCACGGTAATAGTCGTCGCCGCCCGTTCTTTTTTCGAGGGATTTGAAATAAGGCAGTACGTCGCTGTAAGCCCAGCCCGGATTGCCCAGATTCGCCCATGCATCGTAGTCGCTGCGCTGGCCACGGTTGAAAACAAGGCCATTTATCGACGTGGAGCCGCCGAGCGTGCGTCCTTGCGGAATGGGTATGCGTCGACCGTTTGTATTTTCTGTCGGTTCGCTGGAAAACTGCCAGGCGTACTTGGGGTTGAATACGGCCTTTATAAAGCCTGCGGGTATGTGCAGAAACAGGGAGTTGTCTGGCGGACCCGCTTCCAGGAGGCATACCGTCGAGCCGTCCTCGGACAGCCGGTTGGCCAGTATCGCCCCTGCGGCGCCCGACCCGACAATGACGTAATCAAAATATTGCGTGCTGGAAGCCAATGATTTTTCTGTTTTCATAAGCAGACTCATTCCCATAGGGCAACAGGCGCCTGGACACATTGATGGACAGGAACAGTATCGCATGGAACGGCTTATGTTGTGATCACAAATATCATATTGACTTTGAATTTCTCGCCTTGTAGTATCAAGCAACACCGCACGCAACGATGGTGTACCGGGAATCTCATCAAGCAGGTTCATTTGGATCATATTGGAGACGACATGAAGCTTAAATACACCATCGCTGCAGTCGCGGCTGCGTTCTGTTTTACCGCCACGCCGTCCGCCGGCGCTGTGGAAGTCGATGTGGCCAGCACCTTTCCCAAAGACATGCTGTTCCTTGGGGACGGCCTGAAACAATTCGCCAAGGCGGTTGATGAAATCAGCAAGGGCGATATCAAGATAAAGATCCATGGCGCCGGCGATCTGGTGCCGGCGCTCGAGGTATTGAACGCGGTCAGCAGTGGTGCCGTAAGCGGCGGATACGATTGGGTAGGCTATTGGGGTGGCACAATTCCGGTGGCCAACCTGGTGGGTGCACTGCCTTTTGGGCCGACGCCTGAAGTATTGGCCGAATGGATCTGGGAAGGCGGCGGGATGCAAATCATCCAGAAAGCTTACGACGCGCACAACGTCAAGTTCCTTCCTTGTGTGGTCGTACCGGCAGAACCCGCAGGTTGGTTCAACAAGGAAATCAAAAGTGTCGCCGACCTCCAGGGTTTGAAAATGCGCATAGGCGGCCTGGCAGGGCGCGCGCTGACCAAGGTGGGTGTCAGCCCGCAAATGATACCGGGTGGCGAGGTATTTGTTTCGCTCGAGCGCGGCCGCATCGATGCCGCGGAATTCTCCTTGCCGGCCATCGACGAGAGTATCCAGTTGCAAAAGGCGGGGAAGTACTACTACTTCCCCGGCTGGCATCAACCCTCCAGCATCAATTCCGTCACCTTCAACAAGAAAGTAT
The DNA here is from genome assembly GCF_002849615.1 of Pollutimonas nitritireducens. Taxonomy (GTDB): domain Bacteria; phylum Pseudomonadota; class Gammaproteobacteria; order Burkholderiales; family Burkholderiaceae_B; genus Pollutimonas; species Pollutimonas nitritireducens. Next base: position 156,761 of record NZ_PDNV01000008.1, on the reverse strand, counting down.
GGGACGGCTTTACCGACCTGCAGAAGAATCAAATTACTACGGCGTGCCGGTCTTCGTTCCTGTGGACACTGACAAACGGCGTTCCTGAGCAGTTGGCTACCCTGAAGCGCATGGAAAAGGGTGGAACCACAATTAAACGCTTGCCAGACGAGGTGTTGGCAGCCCTGCGCAAGGCAACGAATGAAGTCATCGAAGAAGAACGCAAAAGAGATCCCCTTTTCGATGAAGCCTATGGATCGCTAAGCGCCTATATCGAGGGTGCGGATCGCTGGAAAGCCTTGCAAAGCTTGAAGTGAGGTAATTATGATCAGGCGCTCCCATTCGGGCGTCATAACGCGTTGGGGAGATGCGCTGCTTGAAGCGTGCGCACTCCCTGGCCGTTATGCCTCCGCGTTGATTTTTATTCTCATCTTCGTTGTGCTGGTTACCGTCGTTGGCGCACAATTTGGACTTAGCGACCTGGCCAAGTGGGAGACACGCATCCCCTTGTTGGGTACTCACCTGAACATGACAAGCCTGGGAGAACTTCAGTGGCATCTGTTTTCCCTGTTGATCATGTTGTCGGGCGCCTATGCCCTGAAAGAAGACCGTCATGTGCGTGTCGACGTCCTGTCGACACGTCTTTCCGACCGGACACGGCTCTACATTGATATTTTCGGCGATCTTTTTTTACTGCTTCCTTTCTTCGCATTATTGGCGTGGTATTCGCTAGGCTTCACTCAAATGGCCTTCCAGTTCGGCGAGCAGTCGAACGCGGGCGGCCTGGTCGACCGATATCTGGTGAAAGCGGTGTTGCCGATCGGCAGTGTATTGATGCTGGGCGCGGGGGTTGGACGCATTTTGCGAAATGTAGCTATGTTGCTGTCTCTACGTAAGTCAGATCCCACTGCGGAGCGCCCGGCACAATGACTTATCTCTTACCATCGTTGATGCTGCTGGCCCTCGTCGTGGGCATTTTCTCCGGGTATCCGGTTGCTTTTCTGTTAGCCGGTCTGTCGGTATTGTTCATGTTGCTTGGCGATATACCGCTGGCATCATTTTCGCTGATCACCAGCCGGGTATTCGGAGCGGTCCTTGAAAACTGGATCCTGGCTGCCATTCCCCTGTTCATCTTCATGGGGATCATGCTCGACAAGTCCAAAGTGGCGAACAAACTGTTGAACGAGCTCGAAGCCCTGTTCGGCGGCAAGCCGGGTGGCCTCGGGCTGGCTGTCGTCATTATCGGCATCATCATGGCGGCCAGCACGGGGATCATCGGCGCATCGGTGGTGCTCATGGGCACCATGGCGTTACCGCTCATGCTCAGGCAGGGATACGACAAAACGGTGGCGATCGGCACAGTCCTTGGCTCTGGCACCTTGGGTATTCTTATCCCGCCCAGCATCATGCTGGTCGTGTTCGGCGATGTCATGCAAATACCCATAGGTGATCTGTTCGCGGGCGCGCTGATTCCGGGCTTGATGCTGGGGGGCTTCTACGCCCTGTATATCATCTATGTAGCTCTTACGAACCCCAGAAAGGTACCGCCCGGGCCTGCGCCGCCTGCAGGTAGCCGCGCAAAGCTGATATTGCGCCTGATGTCGAACCTCGTCGTTCCAGGACTCCTGATTTCCAGCGTGCTGGTGTCCATAGTAGTCGGCTTCGCCACACCTACCGAAGGCGCGGCCATAGGGGCATTCGGCGCAATGGTTCTGGCATTGTTCAGCGGCCAGCTGTCGTGGTCGGTGTTGAAGTCCAGCTTGAAGGAGACCTGTCTTACAACGGGCATGATACTCATATTGGCAATAGGCGCCACCGCATTCAGCCTCGTGTTCAAGCGGGTCGGCGGGCAAAGCATGATCGAAGATGCGGCCGGCATGCTGGGCGCCAGCCCATACATGGTGATCCTGGCCATCATGGTGCTTATCTTTGTGCTCGGCTTCTTCCTGGAGTGGATAGAAATTTCGTTCCTGGTCCTGCCCTTATTTGCGCCCATCGTGGCAGGGTTGGACTTTGGCGATGCGTTCGCAAACCAGGGCGAAGTCATGATTTGGTTCGCCTTGCTGGTGGCCATCAATCTGCAGACCTCATTTCTGACGCCGCCATTCGGTTATGCGCTTTTCTACCTCAAAGGCATCGCCATACCTGGCGTGACCACAGCGGATATCTATCGAGGTGTCGTACCGATTGTTCTGATGCAGCTTCTCGGTGTCTTGCTCGTTGCGCTCTTTCCCATCATTGCCCTTTGGCTGCCGGGAAAGGTATGACATACGTTTCTTCCACCGGATTCCAAAGGGGCTTGAACCTATGCATAACGGATTGTTCAATCTAACAGGCAAGACGGCGCTCATAACGGGCGCGGCCGGAGGCATAGGATCTGAAATCGCACGCACGTTTGCGCAGTGCGGAGCGAGCCTTATGCTTGCGGACCGGGAGCTCGAACAAATGCAGAGTCTCGCCTTGGAACTGCGTTCGGCGGGGTGCAAGGTCGACGCCGTGGCTCTGCAGGTCCAGTATCCCGGCGCATGTAGCGACGCCGTCCAGAAAACGCTGGGCGCTTATGGTGGCGTTGACATCCTGATCAACAGTGCCGGCGTCAACACGCGCATGCGACCCGAAGCGTACACGGAAGCCATATGGGACGAGATCATCGACATCAACCTGAAGGGTACCTTCAATATGTGCCAGGCGGCTCACGCTCCTTTGGCCGTCAAGGGCGGCAAGATTGTCAATATCGGTTCCATCCTGTCCCTGGTTTCCAATGCCATGACAGCCCCATATTCCGCTAGCAAGGGCGGCGTTCTGCAGTTGACCAAATCGCTCGCCTGCGCCTGGGCCGAGAACGGTATCAATGTAAACGTCATCTTGCCAGGCTGGATCGATACCGCCTTGTCGCGCCAGGCAAGAGTCGATATTGCCGGGCATGCCGAACGTGTGGTGCAAACCACCCCCATGAGACGCTGGGGCACGCCGCAAGACATCGTCGGGGCGGCGGTCTTCCTGGCCAGTGCGGCGTCGGACTTCATGACCGGTGCCAGCCTGGTCGTGGACGGCGGCGTGACTGCCCACGCCTAGGAGGATGTTTCAATGTACAAAGCAACGGAGACGCCATGCGCCTGACAGCAATTGATAACACCACGCCGATGCAAAGGCTCGAGATAGAGGACGCCGATTGGGAAAAACTGAGCGCTCCGGAAGCCAGGCGGCTGGTCACCTTGCTATTGGCGGCGCGTCATTTCGAGGAACGCATATTGCTGCTCGATAAGCTCAATCTGGTGCACGGGCCGGCACATTCCAGTCTTGGACAAGAAGGCGGAGCAGCCGGCTGTATTGCCGCGCTGCCGGTCGACACCATGATCAATGGTACGCATCGCGCTCATCATCAGTGCCTGGCCAAGGCAATCAACGCGTTGTATGACGAAAAATTCGATCCGGTCGCAACGCGACGTCTGTCGGAGAACATGCGTGAGGAAACGCGCCGGATGATGCACGAGATTCTGGGCTTGCGCGACGGCTGGACAGGCGGCCGTGGCGGCTCCATGCACTTGCGCCGCGCCAAGCTTGGCATCATGGGCACCAACGCCATTGTCGCGGGCGGCCTGCCGATTGCATGCGGGCATGCCTTTGCCGAAAAAGCTAGGCAGGGTACGAAGATGATGGTCAGCTTTTTCGGCGATGGCGCTGTTCACCAGGGAGCCACGCACGAGGCCATGAATCTGGCCGCGCTATATCGGCTGCCTCTATTGTTCTTTCTGGAAAATAATCGATATGCGGTATCGATGAGCATCGAGCAATCCACCTTCCAGACGCAGCTGCTTACGCGGCCACAGGCCCACGGTATCCCCTCTGTATCGGTAGATGGCATGAATCCCTATGCCGTATGGCTGGCTGCCCGCTGGGCTCAAGAACAAATCCTGCAGCACGGCGGCCCGGCGTTTATCCAGGCCGATGTTTATCGCTTCTACCACCAAAGCTCGTCGGTGCCAGGCAGTGCGTTCGGTTACCGAACCCGCGACGAAGAAAACCAATGGCGGCAACGCGATCCGTGGCCGCAGCTCAAGCGCGAACTGCTTGCGCGGAAAATATTGAACCAGGCAGATCTCGATGCAATCGACGAGGCAACCGTCGAAGCGGTCGAGGCAGCCTATCAGTCATGCGTGGACGGGTCCGGTTCCGCCGCCCGGATACGTACAGAATTGTGGCCCGACGTGGCGACCGTCGATGATGACCTCACGAGCGATATGTCCGAATTCGAAGGTGTGACATTCTCCGAGATCGAAGATTTCGCCCCGCAGCAATTGGAAAGCCTTTCGTTTATTGAAGCCATGCCGCGGGTCGTGCGTGCGCGCATGCAAGAAGACGACTCAATCTATATCTTTGGCGAGGATGTCGCTAATATGGGCGGCGGCACGGTAGGGGCAACCAGGGGCCTGCTCGAACAGTACGCTCACCGGGTCATCAATACACCGATCACGGAGAATGGCTTTTGCGGACTGGCGACGGGGGCGGCGTTGTCGGGGTTGCGCCCTATTGTCGAACTGATGTATAGCGATTTTTTCTTGGTCGCGGGCGACCAGCTATTGAATCAGGCGGGCAAAATACGCCATCTCTTTGGCGGAACGGCCTCAGTCCCGTTGGTTCTACGCACGCGGGTTCCCGGACATGAAGGCTACGGATCGCAGCACTCAATGGACCCCGCTGGCGTTTTCGCATTGTTTCCGGGCTGGCGTATCGTGGCGCCGTCCAATGCATTCGACTACGTGGGATTAATGAACTCGGCGCTGCTTTGCAACGATCCCGTGCTGGTCATCGAGCCTCAGGAGTTGCACAGAATCAAGGGTTTGGTGCCTAAGGATTGCAGTCACTATATTCCTATCGGGAAAGCCCGTTGTGTGGCTGAAGGTTCCGACATCACGCTGCTTGCTACACTGACGATGGTGCAAGTGTGCAAAGACGTGGCCGATCGCTTGGGGGTGAGCGCCGATGTAATCGACCTGCGTACCTTGTCGCAGCGCGACATCGATTACGACACGATAGGCGCATCGGTCAAAAAGACTGGACGTGTTGCCATCGTCGAACAAACCACCCGGGGCGCCAGCATAGGGGCCATCATCGCAGATGAAATCCAGCGACGGTTCTTTGACTATCTCGACCAGCCGGTCAAGCGGGTGACGGGGCGCTGGGCGCCACCGGTTGTATCCAGGGCGCTTGAAGCGGCGGCACTGGCAGGCCAGGCCGATGTGGAAGCGGCGGTCGAAGCAATGATGGCAGACAGCGGTCTCGCTGTCTCAAACACTTAGGGATACCAACATGCCTTTCTCATTGAAGGGAAAAGTGGTGGTCATCACTGGCGCAGCAGGCGGCATAGGTTCGGAGACGGCAAGGGTATGTGCCGGTCTGGGCGCCACCCTGATATTGGTCGATGTCAGGAGTCCTCATGAAATTGCCGATGAGTTGCGCGGCACTGGTGCATCGGTACAAACCGCCGCTTTCGATGTGCGTGACCGCAAGGCGTGCGAAGACTTCCTGGGTCAGGTGCCACGGCTGGACGTCATTGTAGCGAATGCCGGCTACTGCCCCTGGGATGACTGGAACGATCCAGAGTGGGACGACGTCTTCCATGAAACTGTCGACATCAACGCGCTGGGAGTCGTCAATGTGCTGCGACCCGCGTTCGAAAAAATGACGCAGCAGCGCGCCGGCCGTATGGTGCTGGTGTCGTCCGTAGCGGGTCGCATGGGTGGTCTCAAGGCGAGCCCACACTATGTTATCGCCAAGGGTGGCGTCAATGCCCTGGTCAAGTGGTTGGCAAGGAAGGGGGCGCCCTATGGCGTTACAGTAAATGCAGTTGCCCCTGGCGCCACGGCCACCAATATGGTGCGCAACCAGGTTTTCGACGAGCAGGCCATTCCACTGGGGCGAATGGCTACGCCGCGCGAGATCGCGTTACCTATCGCCTTTTTGTGTTCCGATGCCGCAAGCTATATATGTGGAACCATCCTGGACGTCAATGGCGGCGTCTATATGAATTGAACCTGGAATCTTATGAGCAGTATGTTGGAAGGATTGTTGCCACGTCAGGAAAGAACGACGATGGCCGACAAGGTATATCTCGATATCAAGCGGTTATTGCTGTCGGGTTCAATTCCGCCGGGTGAAAAGGTGACATTGCGCGGGCTGGCCAATGTGCTTGGTACAAGTCCCATGCCCGTGCGCGATGCGACGACTCGACTGGTCATCGAGGGGGCGCTCGACATGCTGCCAAATCGAGGCTTGCGCGTCTTTAAGCCCAAGCGTCAAAAGTTTCACGAAATCGTTAAATTGCGTTGCTGCCTTGAAGGTTTTGCAGCCGAAGAAGCCGTGGGCAATATAGATCAGAAGACCATTGCGGAAATCAAAGCGCATGTGCGAAAGTTCGATCGCCTGGGCCGCCAGAAAAAGATCGATATGGTGGCCGTCATCGAGGCCAACCGCGACATCCACTTCACCCTGTATGCCGCCGCGGGAATGCCCATGCTCGAGACGATGATCGAGAACATCTGGACGCAGATCGCGCCTGTGTTCGCGCTAAGCATGAGTACCAAGGACAGACGTTCCGAAAAGTGGGAATCGTTCGACCACCACGACCGGTTGGTACAGGCCCTGCTTGCGCGGGACGGGCAGGCGGCGCGCGAAGCCGTCGTCGCGGACATCCGTGATGCTGCCGACTATATCGAAAGCATCGCCAATTTATCGGATTGACAGGAGACTGGTGCAATGACCATACAAGTTCTGATGCCCGGTGCGGGCGCAGGAACATCCCACGGAAAGATCATCCAGTGGCTTAAACAAAAAGGCGACAAGGTGTCCGCCGGCGATATCCTGGCCGAGGTAGAAACCGACAAGGCCGTGATCGACGTCGAGGCTTTCGATGAAGGCGTCTTGCAGGAAATCGTGGTGGAAGCCGGCGACGTCGAAGTCGCGGCTGGCGAGGTCATCGCGATATTATCGAATTCGGTACAGGACCAGCCCAAGGATATCGCGCCCACAACGGCCTTCCCACGTCATTTCGCCAGCCCATCGGCACGCCGATTGGCACGACAGGCCGACGTCGATGTCACGACCTTGAAAGGCAGTGGCCCGGGGGGGCGGGTTGTTCGCGTCGATGTCGAAGCAGCCGCTACGTTTGCCGCGTGTGTTCCAGCCCCGACATCCGCGCCATCCACAGTGCGCCCCTCATCGACCCCAGAATCGTCGACGCACGCCCAACGTATTCCCCACAGCACGATGCGCAAGACGATCGCGCGACGCTTGCAGGAAGCGAAGCAGCAGATCCCGCATTTCTATCTCACTGTCGACTGCCGCATGGATGCGGCATGGGACATGAGAGCGCAGATAAACGCCATATTGGCTGGATCAGGCCAGCGCCTGAACATTACGATCAACGATGTACTCGTCTATGTGGTGGCGCGGGCATTGGCAAGAGTGCCCGATGTGAACGTACGCTGGGCTGCCGACGCCATGCAGCAAAACAGCGGTGTGGATATCAGTGTGGCGGTTTCGACGGACAAGGGCCTCGTGACGCCTATAGTCAGGGATGCCGACCGCAAAGGACTGGTGGAGATTTCCCGAGAGGTTGACGCGTTGGTCGACAAGGCCAGGGCAGGACGATTGGCACCCGCTGATTATGAGGGTGGCGGGCTGACGATATCGAATTTGGGAATGCAGGGCATCAAGGCATTTGCTGCGATCATCAATCCGCCGCAAGCGGCTATCCTGGCCTTTGGGGCCGTGGAAAAACGGCCCATCGTCCTGGACGACGCCCTGTCTATCGCTCGCGTCATGACGGTGACGATGTCCGCTGACCATCGGGCGATAGACGGTGCCGCTGCCGCTCGCTTTCTGGCAGAGTTGAAGGGCCTGTTCGAAACCCCGTACTCGCTGCTTGCATAGACTATGGTGTACGGCGATGCGCTGGTGCGCTCCATCCGCCAGCGGCGTTGCCCGGGCGACTCCTGTGCGGCCTTTCCTTGATCAAGTCATCTGCCATCATCTGGCCCGCCCGGCGTACGACGCGGTCCAGCATGGAGCCGAGCGCACGCAGCTCGTCCACATCCAGGTCCTGGAAAATTCCTTTATTCAGCGACGCAACTACCGGCATGATCTGGCGATACAAGCGTATACCGGAAGGCGTAACGGATATGTGCACTGTCCTTGCGTCGCCCGGGTCGCGACGGCGCATCAGCAGCCCCTTACTACACAACGTGCCGATGGCGCGCGACGTGCGGGGGGCATCAAGGCCAACTGCCCGAGCCAATTGGGTCGATGTCAGCCCGTCGTGCTGAACTCCGACTGCCAGCAGACGCCATTCGCGACGCGTGATATTAAAGCGCCCTTCGCACAGGCGCGTGAAAATGGGGTTTCCGGCTGACCATGCACGGTAAAGCCTGAACATCATCATGTCGTCCAGCGTGGGCAAGTGGTCCACCAAATCCTGTGCACGGTCCGACGCTCGCAGAAGGTCAGTCTTTTTTATATTCATGGGACGGGGCTTTCCCTGACAGTCGGATAGTTGATTAGAACAAGTATTACTTCGCTTGATAAGCTGCCATCCAATATTAAGATAAATCAAGTCTAAGGAGACGAGCGATGATAGAGAACGCTTTTAGGGCCGCCTTGTTGCCGTGCATGTTGTTCGCAGCTTGTACCGCCGGCGCTGCACAGGACAATGCCCCTAAGCTGTCCACGCCGGTGACGATAGTCGTGGGTTATGCACCAGGCGGCGCGACCGATCGCGCCGCGCGCATCGTGGCTACCAGCCTGCAAGCCAAGCTGGGCGTGTCGGTCGTGGTGGAAAATAAAACAGGTGCGGGCGGCCGTATCGCCGCGCAGCATGTCAAGAATGCCGGCCCGGATGAAAATATGCTGCTGCTCGGCAACCCTGCCGTGATGGTGGTGGCGCCCTTTGTTTTCGAAAGCCTGGCCTACGATGCCGTGAAAGATTTCCAACCCGTTTCCATGGTGACCGAATACGGTTTTGGTGTCGCCGTTTCGGCGGACAGCCAGATCAAGGACATGAAAGGGCTGGTGAACTGGGCCAAGTCCAATCCGGATAAATTCAATATTGGTGTTCCCGCAACGGGCAGCCTTCCGCATTTCTTCGGTTTGATGCTCTCGGAGCAAATCGGGACCGAAGGTCAGATCATCGGCTATCGCGGCTCCGCTCCGGTCATTACCGATCTGATCGGCGGCGCCGTTCCGGTTGCCATCGACACGCTCGACGTCCTGACACGTCAGCATGAGGGCAAGCGCATTCGTATCCTGGCCACTTCAGGGCAAGAGCGCGAAGCAGCGCTGCCGGACGTGCCTACGTTCACACAAGCCGGCGTCGATCTGCAAGCGGCAGGATGGAATACCTTTTTTGCTTCTTCCGCGATGCCCAAGGCCAAGGCCGACATGTTGGGTGAAACGCTCAAGTCGGTAACCGCCGATCCCGACGTACGCAAGACACTGCTGCAGAATGACCTGATTCCGGTGTCGGCCAATGCGCAGGAAACCGGCAAGCTGGTGGACGCATTCCGCGCCCAGTGGGCTCCCGTGGTGAAGGACTCCGGTTTCGTCGTCACCCAATAGTGGGATAGCGGACAATAGTGATGAGACTACCCAAAAACGTTCTTTTCATCATGGCGGACCAGCTGCGCGCCGACCATTTGGGGTGCTATGGCCATCCCTTCATTCGCACGCCCAATATCGATGCGCTGGCCAAGCGGGGCGTGCAGTTTGACCGCGCCTTCGTGAATTCCGGCGTGTGCGGACCTTCGCGCATGAGCTACTACACCGGTCGCTATCCTTCCACGCATGGCGCAACCTGGAACCGTGTACCTCTATCAGTGGGCGAAGTGACGATGGGCGAATACTTGCGTGAAAGCGGCCGCAAGCTGGTGCTTGCCGGCAAGACGCACGTCATGGTGGATCATGCCGGACTTGAGCGTCTTGCGCTGGACGGCGGCAGCGAACTGGGGCGCCTGCTCAGCAGCGGCGGCTTCGAGGAAATAGATCGCTACGATGGCCATCATGAGCCGGGCGATGAAAGCGGCTATCCCGCTTACCTGCGTCGCCACGGTTATGTGTCGGATGACCCGTGGACGGACTACGTCATCTCGGCACAGGGTCCTGAAGGCAAGCCCGTCAGCGGCTGGAATATGCGCAATGCAGGCTATCCTTCATTGGTGAAGGATGAGCACTCCGAAACCGCCTATATGACAGACCAGGCGCTAGGCTTCATGAAGCAGCAGGGCGATAAGCCGTGGGTCATGCACTTGAGCTACGTGAAGCCGCACTGGCCCTATATTGCGCCCGCCCCCTATCACGCGATGTATTCTCATGACGAGTGCCTGCCGGTGGTACGCAGCGAAGACGAACGGAGCAACGCCCATCCCGTGGTCGCGGCCTACCGGCAGCAAGAGGAAAGCGTCAGCTTCTCGATGGACGAGTGCATACGCACCGTGCGCCCCGCGTACCAGGGCTTGATCACCCAGCTGGATGACCACCTGGGCAGGCTGTTCGATTACATGCAGCAAGCTGGCCTCATGGACAATACCTTGATCGTCTTCACGGCCGACCACGGAGATTTCCTGGGCGACCACTGGCTGGGCGAGAAAGAGCTGTTCTACGATACCGTGCAACGTGTACCGTTCATCGTGGTCGATCCTTCGACGGCGGCGGATGCGACCCGGGGCAGTGTCGAATCGAGAATGGTCGAGTCCGTGGATGTACTGCCCACGATGCTCGATTGGCTGGGGCTTCCCTTGCCCATGCATCGCCTGGAGGGGCGCAGTTTGCTGCCCCTTTTGCATGGCCAGCAGGTAGCGTGGCGGGACTGTGTGTTCTCCGAGCTGGACTACAGCTATCGGCAGTCGCGCCTGTTGGTCGGGAAGACGCCGCAGAATGCGCGCGCCTGGTCCGTTCGTACCGACCGGTGGCGTTACGTGTACTGGATGGATGAGCCGGAACAGTTGTACGACCTGCACGCGGACCCGCATCAGTTTCACGACTTGGGGGGCGATCCTGCCCACGCGCAGGTGCGGGCGGAGTGCCGCGAACGGCTGCTGGCGTGGTTCGCCGGCTTGAAAAGGCGCACGACAGTGGGTTTCGAGGACGTCGAGCGGGGAACCAACGCCTACAAGAAGGCGGGCGTGTTCTTCGGCCAGTGGTGACTCGCGGGGTCATGTTGCACATCGACGAAGTGGTCCCAACTGGGCTCTTTGGGCTAAAGCCTTGCCGTTGTTATGGTTATAGGCTATAAGTTCATAGCTTAAAACAATAAAAATTGCTTATTCATTTCCGCCAATACAGGAGATCCATTATGCACAACACCACGGACATCACGCGTCGGCGCATGCTTATCACCGCGAGCGGTGCAGTTGCCTGGGCCGGCCTTGGCGGCGGCTTGGCACTGGCCGATTCCAACGAACCGGCAGCCAAGTCCTCGCCGGGCCCTGTATCCAATGCCAAGCCCTTGCCTCCCTACGCCAAGTGGAAAGATGCGGACAGCATGATAGTCCACAGCGCCAACACCATCGAGACGCGGCGCAATGCTTTCGGGTCCAGCGGCATTACACCGCTGGACAGGCTTTACATACGAAACAATATTTCGCCGCCGTCCGAAGACATCATGAAGGAACCAGATGCCTGGAAGGTCGAGGTCAGTGGTGTCAAGTCACCGCGCAGCTTTACCGTGGCTGAACTCAAGTCGCTGGGTCTGGCTTCGGTCGCCGTGGTGTTGCAGTGTTCCGGCAATGGCAGGGGCTTTTCCGAGCACAAGCCCAGCGGCACGCAATGGACCGTAGGCGCGGCGGGCTGCGTCATTTTCACCGGTGTCCCGGTCAAGGCGGTGATTGAGGCCGCCGGCGGCATGGCGGACGGCATGACCTATATGACCAGCACCGGCGGCGAAGAAATTCCGGCCGGGCTTGATCCCAATACCATCATGGTCGAACGCTCGGTGCCGGTGTCCGGCATTGAAGACGCGATTCTTGCATGGGAAATCAATGGCGAGCCCCTGCCATTGGCCCACGGTGGTCCCCTGCGCGTTATTGTGCCGGGTTATGCGGGCGTCAATAACGTGAAGTACGTCAAGCACGTCGCCTTCACCAAGGAGCAATCCCCCGCCAAGATCCAGCAAGGCAGCTATCGTTTCTCGCCCATTGGTGTCAAAGGTACGCCGGAATTTGATTCGATCTGGGAAATGGACCCTAAATCATGGGTCACGTTGCCATCGGATCCCGAGACGCCTGTGAAGGCAGGAAGGGTCCAGATCAGTGGTGTTGCCATGGGCGGCATGAGTGAAGCCAAGAAGGTCGAGGTTTCTGTGAATGGCGGCAAGGACTGGCAAGAGGCGCAGCTTACCGGACCGGATCTGGGCAAGTATGCCTGGCGCGGCTTCGTACTGGCCGCCGACCTGAAGCCGGGCAAATACCAGCTGGCCAGCCGGGTCACCAATGCAGACGGCACCTCTCAGCCGGAAATGCGCAAGGAAAACAATCGGGGGTACATGAACAACAGCTGGCGTGACCACATGGTGGCGATAGACGTCGCTTAAGCTTTCTGAAGGATAGTAATGAAATTTGCAGTAAGTATTGTGGCGCTCACGCTGGCCGGCGCCGCAGTCCCTTGTATGGCTGATGGTGCTGCGGATGCCGGGATGCTGGCCCTTGGAAAGGCCTTGTTCCAGACGCAGGCGACGCCGGCCTGTGCCATATGCCATACCTTGGCGGATGCTGGCGCCGAGGGTGCCATCGGCCCAAACCTGGATGAACTCAAGCCGGGCCTGGAACAGGTGCGTCGCGCCCTGAAAGACGGCGTAGGTGTCATGCCATCATTTGCGGACACCTTGAGCGAAGACGAACTGAATGCGGTTGCGGAGTACGTGGTCAGCGCGAGTAAGGGCGGCTGAAGACGTTGATGCAATGTTGCGACCGGTACTATGGGTGCCGAGCGTTCGTACTGCGGGCGGTTCGATCGTGGGCTTGCAATACCTCGATCAGAAGCGTCAAAAAAGATTCTGCATCATGTGTCAGTGACCCACTTTCGGATGTCAGCACTTGAAGGCTGCGTTGGGGTAGTGCCTCGCCGACTAACGGTACGGCAACCAGGGAACCTTTTGATATCAGGCAGCAGGTTGTGCGCTACGCCTTCGTTGGTTCCGATGCGAATGGTACTGTGTGCGGCGTGTTGAAGATTGCGGATGTGACGCAGCACGCCATCGGAATCCATGGCAACGCGACGAGCGTGGTCGGCGAGAAGTTCTCCCGCCTGGGTAAGCACCATCCCTTCCCGCCGCCGTTTGAATAGGCGAGTCCCCATGGGACGGCTTCCTGGTCTCGCCTACCGTGCATCGCCAGTGGCAAAAGCAAGTAGCCAAGCTCAAAGATCAGCCCGGCTATGCAGAGTCCTTCGCGCCGAATGGGCGCGCACCCATGCCCGGCGAGCGCTTTCAATGCCCCGGGCAGGCGCAGACATTGGCGTCGATCGCATCCAGCAAGGGAGAGTCCTTTTACCGGGGCGAGCTGGCGCAGTCGATCCTTGCCCATTCACGCAATACCGGCGGTTTCTTCACCGAGGACGACCTGTCTGGCCATACTGCCGATTGGGTAGACCCCATCGGAATGCGATATCGCGACTATGAACTGCTGGAAATAGGTCCCAATGGACAAGGCATAGGGGCGCTGATGGCGCTGGGTATGCTGAATCAATTCGACATGGTGGGCCAGCAGCGTGACAGCGCACGGTACATGCATCTGCAAATCGAGGCAATGAAGCTTGCGTTTGCCGATATGTACGAATATGTCGGAGACAGCGGACACATGAACGTGTCCAGCGCACAGTTGCTTGATCCTGCCTATCTGGCCGACCGTGCCCGCCTGATCGACCCGCAGCGCTGCAGTGCGCATCGCCATGGCTTGCCGCACTCGGGCGGTACTGTCTACATGACGGCAGCCGACAAGGATGGCACGATGATCTCGCTGATCCAGTCCAACTTCAAGGGGTTCGGGTCAGGTGTGGTGGTACCTGGAACGGGTATTGCGTTGCATAACCGGGGCTGGGGCTTCAGCACGCGCCCGGGCCATGCCAACGTGGTCGCGCCTGGGAAACGGCCATTCCATACGATTATCCCGGGCTTTCTCATGAAGAACGGGACGCCGCACATGAGTTTTGGCCTCATGGGCGGCTCCATGCAGGCACAGGGGCATGTGCAGATTGTTAGCCGGCTGGCCGATTTTGGTCAGAATCCGCAGGCGGCCAGCGACGCGCCGCGCTGGCGTGTTCAGGACGATAACATCGGCGTGGCCGTGGAATGGAACACCGCGTCTGAGGTTATCGACCAGCTGCGCCGCTACGGGCATCCTGTGACGGTTGCCCCGCGTTTCAATCTGGAATTCGGCAGCGCGCAGATGGCGATGCGTATGGAACAAGGCGGATATCTGGCCGCCTCGGATCACCGCAAGGATGGCTACGCGCTGGGATTCTAGGCCCGGCTACCGACGACAGTTCAGTCGACGGACGCTCCGGAACGCTTGACTGCCTTGCCCCACTTCTGGATCTCGTCAGCGACGAAACGTTGTCCGTTCTCCGGCGTGTACACGAGCGGCTGGCCTCCACGCGCACTGAGTGCCTTCGCCATCTCGGGCGATTCAAGGATGGCATTGATTTTCTGGTTCAGATACTTGACCACGTCGTCGGGCGTGCCGGCAGGCGCGAATATCATCGCCCAGCCAACCGCTTCAAAGCCCGGATAGCCGGATTCGGCCACAGTGGGAACGTCAGGCAACTGCGCCACCCGCTCGCGCGTGGTAACAGCCAACGGTATGGCGGATTTGGATTGCAGGTGTGGCAGGGCGGCCGTGACCGAATCCACCATCAGGGGCACATGGTTGCCAAGGAAATCCGCCTGCGCTGGACCGCTGCCTTTATAGGGTATGTGGCGCAACTCGATACCGGCGTCGGCCTTCAGCATTTCCGCGGACAGATGTTGAGTCCCGCCAATGCCGGCACTTGCATACGCGAGCTCATCGGGTTTTGCCTTGGCCTTGGCAATAAGGTCGGCCATGGAATTGATGCCGCTTTTTGGATTGGCCAGGAAAATCAGCGGGACGGTGAAAATCCCGCCGACTGGCTTGAAGTCGTCCTTTAAGGAATACCCTGGGTTGCTATACAGCGTCTGGTTGATTGCGCCAGCGCTGCCGCCGACCGCAAGGGTATAACCATCTGGCTTCGCGCGAGCCACGTGCTGCATGCCGATATTGCTTCCAGCGCCTGCCTTGTTTTCTACGATCACGGGTTGGCCGACTTCTTTGGCCAATGCTTCCGCCACCATGCGCGCAAAAATATCGGTGGCCTGACCGGGTGGGAACGGTACGACCAGATTGATGGGTCGTTCGGGATAGGCGGCATGGGCGAAGCCTGCTGCGCTGACGAGGGCACAAGCCATGAGGCTGGTAAATAGATTGAGTCGCTTGGACATGAAGCACCTTTGTTGGGTTCTGTACTGAGATATAAACACGCATCGGGATGGAACGGCAACACCGGGTGGGGGGGGCCGTGTCGATCCAGGAATCGCTGCAGCGCAGGGTGGGCGCAGCGTCCGGATTGGTCTTTCGACCGGGCGCAGTTGTACTGTGCTCGTCGAGAGCGAATTGTACCGGTTGCCGGGCGATTCCAAAAAAAGTAGCTAGAGCGCAGGTAGATCACGTTTCCGGAGTTCGATGGGTCATCTTTATGGGGTCGGCCACAACGGCGAAAGGCCGGATCTGCCTAAACGCTTCGTCGCCTGATGTGCCATCACGCCACATGTATAAGGCGAACAGCGCCGGTTTATCGAACACGGTGAGTCCATGATGCCAGGTGTCGGCCCGGTATGTCACACCCTGCTTGTCTGCGGCGAGGAAAGCCCTTGCCCTCCTTGTGTCGGGGCCGCCGTCCTGTCCGTGCGGCGCTCCAGCGTCCTCACGCGCAAGGGCAGATACGGCGACGGAGCCCGCCTAACCATGGAAACGCTGGCGCGTGCAGATTTCCCAGGGCATTATCGAAATAGATACACAAATCCGTGAACGGCACATCGCCGACGTCGGCAATACGGCAGGCGGCGAATGGATTGAAACCGGTAACGTGGTGAATGGCGCTCTCATGAAAGTGGGAATGTCGCTGTACCGCGGAAGCGAGTGTGACGGCGATAAACGAATTGACACTGCCTAGCCTGGGGCTTACTCTGCCCGCAGGCATCACCACGTGATGAAAAATCAGAAAGAATCCGAGGAGTCCGCAATGAAAGTTGTCAAGTTAGTGAAATCGTTGGCCGTTGTGACCGCGCTGTGCGCGGGCGCGGCGCAAGCCCAGGTCAGCGTCATGCTGCCTGCCAATCCGGGCGGCGGTTGGGACGCTACGGGACGCCAAGCGTTCCAGGCCATGAACCAGGCCGGCATCTACAAGGGTACCGTCAACTTCTCCAACAAAGGCGGCGCGGGCGGCACGATCGGCCTGGCCGATTTTCAGCGCTCGCAGAAAGGCAAGCCGGATGCACTGGCGGTATTCGGTGCCATCACGGTGGGTGCAATCACACTGAACAGTTCACCCGTCGATCTAAGCAAATTCAAGCCGGTCGCACGCCTTACCGCGGAATACCTGGTGCTTGCGGTCAAGGCAGATTCTCCGCACAAGACCCTGGGTGACTTCGTTGCCGCACTCAAAAGCGACCCTGGTGCTGCGGCCGTGGGCGGCGGCTCCGCCGGTGGTGTGGACCATATCGCGTTGGCCTTGCTGGCGCAAAGCGCGGGCGTGCCTGTGCCGAAGTTGAACTATATCCCGCAGGCCGGTGGCGCAGACACGGTCATCGGCATCATTAACGGAACACTTAAGGCCGGCATTTCCGGTATTTCCGAGTTCCAGCAGTTTGCGCAGGAAGGGCGCATACGTATTTTGGGCGTCACGACCGCCGAACGCATGAAGGGCCAACCGGACATTCCCACGTTCAAGGAAGCAGGCTACGACGTGGAAATTGCGAACTGGCGCGGTATTCTGGGCTCGGTCGACATGCCCGAGGCCAATCACAAGGAATGGGTGGAACGCTTCGCCAAGCTGAACGAAAGCGAGGCTTGGAAAGCTGTTCTTCAAAAGCAAGGTTGGGACGCCTATTTCCTGCCTGGCAATGAATTCGGAGAATTCATCCAAAGCGAAAGCAGCCGCATCAACAAGATCCTGAAAGACGCAGGGCTGGCCAAGTAAGCACGTAGCACCAGGGAAGGAATACCGATGACGTTGTTGCGCAAGGGCCCTTGGTGGCTGGGGTTGGCGGTAATCTTAATGGGCGCCGTCTGTCTTTATGCCTCGACCGGCCTGGCTGCTACCGCGCAGTATGCGGCCATTGGGCCTGGTATGTTCGTCAGTGGTGTCGGCTTTGGGTTGATCGGGCTCGGTGTGCTTGTGCTGGTACAAATCGCTCGTGGCGAAGTGTTCGAACCAGAAGAGGCCGAGAATGCGGTGCCAGGCCAGTCCATGGACAAACGTGCTTTTTTCACGGCACTGCTGGCTGCCATCGTTCCCGCGCTCACCATTGAAACGCTCGGCCTGCCGGTGACGGCCATGTTGTCGTTCATGCTGGTGGCGCGCGCGTTCGGTTCACGACGTCTTGTCTTCGACCTTGTCGTCGGGTTTGTGCTGGCCAGCTTATGCTGGTTTATCTTTGGATGGCTCGGGCTGCAGCTGGGCGGTTTCTTCCCATTGGCGGGCGTGTAATGGATACTCTGGCACTATTGCTTCAAGGCTTTGAAGTCGCGTTGACGCCCACCAACCTGATGTGGGCGCTAGTCGGGTCCATATTGGGAACGGCTATCGGCATTCTTCCTGGTATAGGCCCCGCCCTGACCATCGCATTGTTGTTGCCGGTCACTGTATCGGTGGGGCCGGTGTCGGCCTTCATCATGTTTGCCGGCGTCCTTTATGGAGCTATGTACGGCGGGTCGACCACTTCCATCCTCATTAATACGCCCGGTGAAGCGGGGTCGATGATGACCGCGCTCGAAGGCAATAAAATGGCGCGGTCCGGAAGAGGGGCTGCAGCGCTCGCTACGGCTGCGATCGGCTCCTTTGTTGCAGGAACCATCGCGACACTGCTATTGACGTTTGCGGCGCCTGTCGTCGCGGAATTGGCTTTTCTGCTCAAGCCTGCCGACTACTTCGCCTTGACGATACTTGCCTTCACGTCGGTGGCCGTGGTCATGGGCGCGTCGCGGGTGCGTGGATTTGTTTCCTTGTTCATCGGGTTGGCATTGGGGGTGATAGGCATTGATGCCATGACCGGCCAGCCCCGCATGACCTTCGGCAGTGCTGCGCTGCTGGACGGCGTGGAACTGACGGTCGTCCTGGTATCGTTGTTTGCAATCGGAGAAATCCTGTACGTAGCCAGTCGCTACTCAGGATCGAAAGACGAGATCGTCGCCATCAAGGGTAAAGCCTTCATGACGCGCGAAGACTGGCGCCGTTCCTGGAAACCGTGGCTGCGTGGTACGGCCATCGGCTTTCCCATAGGTACGATTCCTGGCGGCGGCTCTGAAATACCCACCATGCTGTCCTACACGCTTGAGAAGAAGCTGTCCCGCCACAAAGATGAATTCGGTAAAGGCGCGATCGAAGGGGTCGCGGGACCGGAAGCAGCCAACAATGCGTCCGCGGCTGGCGTTCTGGTGCCGCTGCTCACGCTGGGGCTGCCAACTTCCGCCACGGCAGCCATCTTGTTGGCAGCTTTCCAGAACTACGGTCTGCAGCCAGGCCCTTTCCTGTTCACCAGCAACCCGGAACTGGTCTGGGGTTTGATCGCGTCCCTGTACATCGGCAATGCCATGCTGTTGGTGCTGAACCTGCCTTTGGTTGGCATATGGGTAAAGCTGCTGCAGATTCCACGGCCGCAGTTGTACGCCGGTATCCTGGTCTTCGCGGTGATGGGTATCTGGGGCGTATCAGGTTCGGTGTTTGACCTGGGCCTGATGGCCGCCTTGGGTGTGCTCGGCTATGTGATGCGGGTTTATGGTTTTCCCATTCCACCGCTATTGATAGGCCTGATACTCGTGCCGCTGACTGAAAATCAGCTCAGGACCGCCCTGGCAGCGGGGCAGGGAAAGGTGTCCGTTCTGTTCGAAACGCCAATTTCCGTGACCTTCCTGCTCATCTCCTTCCTGTTCCTGTTCATGCCCGTGTTATTGAAACGTTTGAAGAAGGCTGCGTAGTAGGGCAGTCTTTCATCGCCGCCACAACGTCTTTCACTTTCTGGATGAAGGCACGGCTGCCGGGCGAAAGGTGGCGGTCGCGGCGGTAAAGAATGCCGATACTCCTTTGTGCCGTAGCATCGCAGAGTGGCTTGTACTGTAGCGTAGCCATTGGCAGCGCGTTCAGCGGGAGCTTTGGCAACACTGCAATGCCCAACCCTTGCTTGACCAGCACTACTGCCGTCGTCATATGCGTGATGTCATAGTGCAGTAGGGTGGGTGGCGATTCGGTTCGAACCGCTTTATCGAATTGGCTGCGTGCGCTGGAACCGTGGGAGAGCAACACCAGCTCGTAAGCCAGTAAGTCCTTCCATGTGACGCAGTCCAGATGGCTGATGGGATGACCGGGCGGGAAAACCACGCAGAAAGTGTCTTCCACAAGTGGCTCGAATGCCATGTCGGACATTTCGTCCAACCGTGTGGCCAGTGCGAACTCCACCTGATTGGTGCGCAGCATAGTAATCAACTCATCGTTATACGCCTCCATGACCCTGGCTTCGAGGCCCGGGAACTGACTGCGTAATGCGGCCAGCGCAGCGGGAACGAGCGTCAGCGAGGCGGAGGGCAAGGCACCCATGATCACGACGCCGCGGCGCTGTCCGACAGGCAAATGGGCTTGCATCGCCCGTTTACACACCGATATGCGGAGCGGATCATGCAGGGTAACTACGAAGGCGGCATGCCGCTGGAAGCCGCCCGTAAAGATTCCGTACTTGCGCTGGAACTTGCTCAGTCGCTGCAAGTGCCTTTATTTGCCAACCAGGCAGCGCACACTGCATACGATATTGCATTGCGTTCGTGCAAAGTCGTACCCTCGGCTCATGTCGTCAACACGACCTTGCCGAACTGTTGATTCGATTCCAGGTATCTATGGGCCTCGACGACTTCATCCAGGCTGAATGTGCTGTCGATATGGGGCCGCAACGTGCCAGACGCTATGCCATCCGCAATGAATGCCTGGGCGCGTGCGAGGCATTCAGGATTCTGCGTCACTTCCGTATAAACGTAGCCGCGGAAAGTCAGGCTATTCTTCAAGGCAAGCTTCAACGGGAAGGGCGTGTCTTCAGCGCTTAGCGCACCATGGATGATAATGATTCCGCCTGGCGCCATGGCCTGCGCCAGGTCGACCACCTGGGGACCGCCGACCGCATCGAATGCACAGCTCAATCGGCCGCCGGTGTGCTCAAGCAGGCGCTGGTACAGCGGCTCTTCTTGCGTGGCGATGACGGCGTGCGCACCGGCTAGCATCAAGGCATCGCGCTTGTCGTTCGTCAGCGTCGTGGCAACGGGGAGGGCGCGGGCTTGGAGGGCGATCTGGATGGCGGCCAGGCCTACGCTGCTGGAGGCGGCTGAAATGGCGACCCAGTCACCGGCTGTCAAACGGCCTGCTTCGATAAGGCCGCCATAGGCCGTCAGATAAGCCATCCACAGACCTGCCGTCTGAACGTTGCTCAACCCTTTCGGCTGCAGCAACACGTGCGCTTGCGGGATGATGGCATGATCGGCATAAGTCCCATACTTGCTGATGTCGAAGCCGGGCAGGACAGCCACCGAGTCGCCCTCGCGAACGCCTGTGACGCCTGCACCGGTTGCGAGCACGGTGCCCGATGCTTCGAAACCCATCTGCGACGGAAACGTGGCCTTTTCCAGATAGCGTCCCGTGCGGAACATGACGTCAGCGCGATTCAAGCCAATGGCCTCTATTTTGATGAGTACCTCGCCTGGACCGGGCACAGGTATTTCGCGCTCTTCCAGGCGCAGCACATCAGGGCCGCCCAGGGAGTGAAAGCGAACGACACGCGACATCGGTGTTCTCCCGTCAGTTATCGGCTTGTCGAGGGTATTTTAGTTTGCGTATCATCTTAGTCGTGATTGCAGGTCTACTGTGCGGATCACGGCTTGGCATCCGAACCGAAACGCTCTATGGCATACGGTGACAAGTCGATATCGGTTGCTTTCCCAAGCATGGCCTGCGCCATAAGTTGCCCGCTGACCGCTGACATGGTCAGCCCAAGGTGGCCGTGGCCGAAGTTCAGCCAGAGTCCCTGGAAAGCTTGCGCTGGACCTAAGACCGGCAAGGAGTCCGGCAGGCAGGGACGATGCCCCATCCACGACTTTGCGGCTGCATTCTCGTTCATATCAGGAAAGATCTGCTTTCCGTAATGCTTCAAGAGGTCGACACGCCGTTGTGTGGCTGGCCGCTCCAATCCCCCGAACTCGACGGTGCCTGCAAGTCGAAGGCCGATTTCCATAGGGGAGGCAAAGATCTTGCGGTCGGCCGCAACCACGGGCCGGCGCAGGTCGATGCCGCTGTCGGCTATCGTCAGGTGATAGCCGCGCTGGGTTTCCAACGGAACCCGATAACCGAGTTGCTTCAACAGCCTTGCAGACCATGCGCCGGCGCTTACCACAACATGGTCAGCAGTATAGGTAGCTTGCTGGCAAACGACGCCACTGACACGATGACTTTCAAGTTGGAGCGTCACTGCCTCATCGCGCACAAACGTGACGCCCCGCGCAGCCAGCGCAGCGGCAATTGCCCGGGCTTGCCGCAAGGGATTGACGACCATGCATTGATCGGGCATGAAATAGCCGAATGTGTAGTGCGTGCCGACTTGAGGTTCCAATTCATGTATCTGATCCCGATCCAGCTCATGAACCGGTATGCCATGCTTGTGCCGCAGCGCCCAGCCGTTACTGTCTTTGGCAGCGGCAGCGGCATCGGGATAGACGTGAAGTTGGCCGGTGGCGTGGATCAGGCCGGTTTCGCCCAAGGACTGCATGACCTGTTGATGGTAGTCCAGGGCCGGAGCCAGCAACTGCTTGAGTGAAGACGAAATGGCGGCCACTTGGTCCGGCGAGGATGCCCGGATGAAACGCAGCAGCCAGGGTGCGGCGGCCAGCCAGTAGTGCGGGGGAACGGACAAAGGGCCGGATGGGTCCAGCAACATACGCGGCGCTTGCCGCACTATGCCCGGCATTCCAAGCGGTGCGACCGAACCCGTGCTAAGCGCCCCGGCATTTCCCGCGGAGCACCCCATGCCAGGCTCGTCGCGGTCGATGACCGTAACGCGCCATCCGGCTTGGTTCAGAAAGTAAGCGGTGTATAGGCCGACGATGCCCGCGCCGATAACGATGGCGTGTGGCGCGTGGAAGTTATCGGTCATGGCTCGTGTTGCTCCGTATGAATGGCGACTCCTACACTACATCGGGCTCTACACGGCGCTTGACCTGGTTGCCGATAAATGGTCGATCGCCCCGTACCCGGACAGGAAACTGGTCTCCATTGGCATTGCCGTGCCCAACAACGCCGGCAGAAGTTTGGCATTGGGTATTTCAGTTGACATCAACGACTATTCAACCGAGCGCATCGGGAAAGAAATTGTCCCGATGCTGCGCCGCGAACGCGAAGAAATTGAACGGCTCATGTTGCTGGGCGATATTTGACGCGTTCGCGCGGATGCTTCGCGTCAGGGTTTGATCTGGTCGCGCAGTTCGCCGCCCTTGTGCGCATCGCTGTGCACGTTGACGTATAGATTGCCGTCTTTATAAGACTTGTATTGCGCATCGTTCAGCTTGGCATTCGCCGGCACGGCCCACTCGCTGTCCCCTTTTTTTTCCAGCGGGATGATGACCGGACCGTTCTTGCCGGCGGGCGCTTCATGTATGTGGGCCATAGTGGCATTGATGCCTGACGTTGTTACGCTGCCGCTGACGCTTTTGTCGTCGCCTACCGTGATCGTACCGCTACCTTTGGCCGAGGTCGTCACAGCGGGAACTTCGTTGGCGCCGCTTAAAGTGAGCTGAGCGCCGGCTGCCATGGCGATGCCGCCTGCAGTCCAAACGCCCACGAACAGGCTGGCGGCAAGAACAGCCCGGCGCGATGTTATGAAAGATCCGTGGATACTCATGTGAACACTCCTTGATGTGAATGTTAAGGCTTGGTCGTATCGGTGGCCGACGAGTCGGCCAGATAGTTGTACTGCCTTTCTGGCGTCCGCGCCAGCCTGACAAAATACGTGTCGTACGACGTTGCGCTTATTAACTCATCAACGTGAAGACGATTTCGGCAGATACCGCAAGGCGTCGACGGCCTTACCGCCGTAGCGCAGTTCGAAATAAAGGTTAACGGCATTGCTGCCTGAGCTTCCCACGGTGGCAATCGTTTCGCCTTGCCTGACCTGTGCGCCCTCTTTAACCAATAAGGTCTGGTTATGGGCATAAACGCTTAAAAAGTCAGCGTCGTGGTTCACGATCAGCATATTGCCGTAACCGCGCAGGCCGTTACCTGCATACATTACTTTACCGGCCGCCGCCGCCTTGACGGGCGATCCTGCCACCGCGGCAATATAGACACCCTGGGTATTGGGAGCCAATGTTCCCCGGGTTGATGATCCTTCTGCCGGCCAGACGAGGTCGATGGACCGTGGCGCGGCAATAGACGGACCTTTTGTCGAGGCTGCCGGTGCAGGCGTCGCAGTCGCTGTCGCGCCACCTTTTACATTTAAAACCTGCCCAACCCGGATGCTGTTGCTGTCTTTCAGGTTGTTTGAACGCATAAGCGAATCAACGGTCTGCCCATGTTGGCGCGCAATCTGCGTAAGGGTGTCCCCCTTCACGACGCGATATTGGCCCTGTCCGACGGGTTTAGTCGTCCCGCAAGAGGCCAATAACGCCGCCAGAACAAGGACTGCGAATGATCGGCCGTACGGTCGGATCAGGGATGCGAAGCTGAAAGGGCGTCTGATAGGACGGAACCGGGTAGAAAATGTCAGTAGATACATTGCCAGGAAAATAATGAATGCGCATTGCGCTCCAATAACATACTACACGAGCTTCACCCGATAACGTGGACCTCCTCCAGTTCATCACTGTGTCATTGGCGTTTGGCCCCCAGAGCGGCCTTCCTGAGAAACATGAGCCCGTACCTCGTGCGCGTGCTTGACACTCGTCCTGAAACTCTCTAAAGTTCAAGAACGTTGAGTGATACCAGTTTCGTTAAATGAAACTTACGGCCGGTTGAATTGCCGAGGCTCATATTGCCGATCGCTTGCAGGCGTAAGGTTTGATCAGAAATGGCAGTAGAGGAAAAAATCATTATTCTCGGAGACTTAAGTGAGATTATTAAAAAATACCATCATATGTTCGTTGATAGCCGTTGGGTCGGCGCTAACGGCTGGCACTACATGGGCAAGTAGTTATCCAAGCAAACCGGTCAAGCTTGTCATTCCATTTTCCGCTGGTGGGCCAACCGACATTCTGGGTAGACAAATCGCCGAGGAGCTAAGGATAAAGTGGGGCCAGCCGGTGGTCGTAGAAAACAAACCCGGCGCTAACGCTATCATCGGCTCGCAGCAAGTGGCGCAGGCGAGCGCGGACGGCTACACCTTGGTTCTGGCTACACAAACTTCGCATGCCGCTAACGCCAGCATGTATACGAATCTGTCTTATGATCCCGTTAAAGATTTCGAACCGGTAAGCCTCATTGCAACGACCCCTCTGGTGTTGCTTGTCAATCCCGCATTGCCAGTAAATTCCGTCAAAGAGCTGGTCGAGTACGCGAAAAAAAATCCGGGGAAAATCAATTACGCCGGGGGCAGCAGTTCGGCCCAGGCAGGTGGAGCGTTGTTGGGCATATTGGCCGACGTCGACATGATGCATGTTTCGTATAAAAGTAATGCTCCCGCGTTCTCCGACTTACTTGGCGGACACGTAAACATGATGTTCAACGTATGGAATGCGGCAGCAAGCTACGTTGAGTCGGGCAAGCTTAAAGCGCTGGCGGTTACGAGTCCCAACCGTAGCAAAGCTGCGCCCGACGTGCCCACCATGATGGAAGCAGGTGTACCCGATTACGAGCTGGTGCCTTGGTTCGCCATATTTGCGCCCGCCAATACCCCCAAAGACGTCGTAGCAAAGGTGTCGGGCGACATCGCCGGGGTGCTGGAAGTGCCGCGCATCAAGGAACTGCTGAAAGCTCAGACCCTCGAGCCTGTTGGCAGCACACCTGAAGAGCTCAAAGCGTTTCAAGCCAAAGAAATTGATAAATGGGCGAAGATTGTTGAGCGCGCAAATATGAAGATCCAATAATGCTGTTCGAAAAGGCGGTCCGGTGTATGCACGTTGCTTACACCGGACCGGCCGACCGTCGTCCACTGACGTGAATTACCAATACAAAAACGACTAGGCAATCGCAGAAAATGGAATTAATTGATGAAGACACGCTAAGAATGCTTCAAGACTCGGCGTCTGACTTTACCAGTGGATGTGCCTCGCAAGTTCGAAAGTCTCGTGAACTGGAGTTCAGATACGATAAGGCCGTTTGGAAACGAATCGCCGATCAAGGCTGGATCTCCGCCGTTATACCAGCGGACAAAGGCGGCTTGGGTATGGGCAACGCCTCTGTAAATGTTATTGCCGCCCACATAGGCGCGGCTGCATTGCCGGAACCGTACGTCATGGCCGGCATACTGCCCGCGACTTTACTGTCCGCGTGTGAAACAGACATTGATCTTGGAAGCAAGCTGTCGGCTATCGCTTCGGGCCAGCTCGTCTGTGCCTTGGCATGGCAAAACGTAGCAGGTAGCCTCGATCCGAACGAAACACCGTTGACGGCCACGTTCGACGCGGAAGGCACCGTGCTTAATGGCAGTGCGCATTACGTTATGGCCTGTGGACTGGATGCGGTCATTGCGGTTGCCTCGGGTCCTGATGGTCTAGGCATATATTGGGTTCCCACCACATCGGACAATCTCGCCGTGGAACTTAGCACCAGAGCAGATCGGGGTTACGACGCCACGATTTCTTTCAAGGCGGTACGGGTTCCCCGGCAGAACCGGCTAGCCTGCGGTCATTCTGTAGAGCGCGCAGTGAATGGCGCAATCAATGCGGGCCTTGCTGCAGTGTCTTCGGAACTTAATGGTGCTTCCGCGAAAATGGTCGAAATGACCCTGGACTACCTTCGGACCCGTCAGCAGTTTGGCAAGCCGATTGGGAGCTTCCAGGCCTTGAAGCATCGTGCTGTTGATTTATGGATGCATACGGAAATTTCTAAAGAGGCAACCCGCAAGGCGGCAAATGAGCTGGATAACACCCGCCTGTCGCCGAGTCATCACTCCGCGGTTGCAAGCGGCGCAAAGGCCAGGGCCTCTGACACAGCGTTGCTGGTGGGCAAGCAGGCGATTCAGATGCACGGGGCCATCGGTATAACAGATGAATACGATCTGAGCCTATATTTCAATCGGGCTATCGTGCTTTCGGCGTATCTGGGTAACAGCGCCTTGCACCGGGCACGCTATGCAACTTATAGGAAGGGTTGAGATGAACTTTGGCGTCAAGCAGGAGCTCGACTGGAATACGCTGTCTGACGACGATTTTCGTCAACGTGTACGTGTATTTCTTGAAGAAAACTATCCCGAAGATTTCAGGCATGTGCAAAGAAGGCTGCGTTGGACTGAAAATGGAGGTTGGTTCCGGCAAGTGGCGAAAAAGGGGTGGTTAGCCCCTAATTGGCCGCTCGAATTTGGTGGCCTGGGTCTCGCGCCGGCCAAGCAACTGATTTTCCTGGACGAACACGAACGAATTGGAGTAGGCCGTTACGCCGACCATGGCATACACATGGTCGGCCCTGTGCTGATCAAGTGGGGCACGCCGGAACAACAGGAAAAATACCTTCCCAGAATTCTCGATTGTGAGCACCGATGGTGCCAAGGCTACTCCGAGCCCAACGCGGGCTCTGATCTGGCCAGCCTTCGAACATCCGCCGTAGTCGACGGTGATAGTTACGTAATCAATGGCCACAAAATCTGGACATCGATGGCACAAGACTGTACGCATATCTACGTGCTGGCCAAAACCGATCCGAGCGTAAAAAAGCAGGTGGGAATCAGCTTTTTTCTTGTCAATCTTGATCAACCGGGTATTACGGTTCGCCCGATCAAGAACCTTGCCGGAGAGGAAGAATTCTGCGAGGTGTTCTTCGATAATGTGCGTACGCACAGCTCGAATCTGGTGGGTGGACTGAACAATGGCTGGACAGTCGCCAAATCCTTGCTAGGGTTCGAGCGGATTTTTATCGGCAGCCCGAAGCTTCCTGAAAACGCCTTGCAGCAATTGACCCGTTTGGCTGAAAAGCAGGGGCTGGCCAACAATCCGGTTTTTCAGGACAAATATATACAGCTTCAGCTCGATGTCGAGCATCTTTCGGCCATTTATCAGAAGTATGCACAAATCGCTACGTCGGGCGGCGCCCTCGGTTCGGATGTGTCGATGTTGAAGATCTGGGCAACGGAAACCTATCAACGCATTGCAGATCTGTTGCTCGAAACAGCCGGGCCGACCGCAGCCTTGCTGCCCGGAGACGATATAGGGGAGAGTGCTGGCAATGTCTTGAGTGCCTATTACAACGCCCGATTGCCCACGATATACAGTGGTACCAACGAAATACAACGAGACATTATTGCAAAGCAGGTTTTGAATCTGCCCGCCTGATCAGACATCTGCTGGGCTGCGATCAAACGGTTCTGACTATTTGCATTTTGAAAGGCGCGTAGTGAATAATTCTATAAAACCGCTATCCGGTATCCGGGTGCTGGACTTGAGCCGCGTTCTCGCGGGCCCTTGGGCGGGACAAATCCTGGCTGACCTCGGAGCTGATGTCATAAAAGTAGAGCGCCCGGGCAGTGGTGACGACACCCGCGCATGGGGACCTCCGTTCCTTAAAAGCCGCGACGGCGAACCCATGGGTGCCGGCTACTTTATGGCGGCAAATCGGGGCAAGCGCTCTATCGAGCTGGATCTCAGTACCGCTGAAGGGCAGGCGATTGTCAAAGAGCTCGCGATGGATTCCGATGTTCTGCTCGAGAACTACAAGACCGGTACCCTGGCGCGTTATGGGTTGGCCTGGAATGATCTTTCTGCGATCAACCCCAGGCTTGTTTATTGTTCTATAACGGGCTTTGGCCAAAGCGGACCCAGGGCCGCCGATCCTGCTTACGATTTCATCATTCAGGCGATGGGCGGGCTAATGAGCATCACTGGCGTGCCCGATGGTGAACCGGGTGCGGGCCCTCAAAAAGTGGGAATTCCCATTGTCGATCTCATGACCGGCGTTTACAGCGCGTGTGCAGTTCTGGCGGCATTGATCGGGCGCGCGGTGACGGGGCACGGAACCTATATCGATATGGCAATGCTTGATGTGCAGGTGAGCGTGTTGTCGAATCAGGCCATGAACTACCTGTTGTCGAATAAGGCGCCGGTCAGAACCGGTAACGCCCACCCGAATATCCAACCCCAGAAGGTCTATTCCTGCGGAGACGGCAACATTATTCTGGTGGTTGGCAATGACAAACAATACGTTGATCTTTGTACCGCATTGGGCAGGCCCGAACTCGCAAGCGATGAGCGCTTCGTCAATAACGCTGTGCGGGTGGCAAATCAACCCCGTTTGCACGCCATTCTGGATGAAATATTCGCCTCACAGGACCGTAGTTTCTGGTTAGAAAAGCTGGCGAGAGCGGGTGTGCCAGCCGGCCCCATCAATACCATTCCCGAAGTGTTCACAGAACCACAGGTCCAGCACCGGGATATGCTTCGTTATTTTGAAACACCGACGGTCGAGTCAATTCCGCAAGTAATGAGTCCGTTTCATTTTGGGGGTGAACGCTTGAGCGCCGATACACCGCCCCCATTTCTTGGGCAGCATACCGACGAAATTCTGGAAGAACTGGCCGCAAAAGAAAATCTTAAGTAGTGTGGTTCGGCCTTTGAATATCACCCAGGGATGATTCCCCGGGTGATTTTTTACAGGCTGGTCACGAGCTCCGGTACTGCCGTGAACAAGTCTGCCACCAGGCCATAGTCGGCCACGCCGAATATGGGCGCCTCGGCATCTTTGTTGATGGCGACGATGACCTTGGAGTCTTTCATGCCGGCCAGATGCTGGATGGCGCCCGAGATACCCACCGCCACATACAGCTGGGGCGCCACGATCTTGCCGGTCTGGCCGACTTGCCAATCGTTGGGCGCGTAGCCCGCGTCAACCGCGGCGCGCGATGCGCCTAGCGCCGCACCGAGCTTGTCGGCCAGCGGATCGAGAATCTTGAAATTCTCGGCGCTACCCAGGCCCCGGCCTCCGGACACCACCACTTTCGCGCCCGCCAGTTCGGGACGATCGCTGGCGGCCACTTCGCGGCCCACGAACGACGACAAGCCGGAATCGGCCACCACCGTTACGGACTCCACGGCTGCGCTTGCACCTTCAGCGGCCACGCCATCGAACGCCGTGGTACGCACGGTGATGACCTTGACGACATCGGCCGACTGCACGGTGGCGATGGCATTGCCCGCATAGATGGGACGCGTGAACGTATCAGCGGCTTCCACGGAGATAATGTCGGAAATCTGCGCAACATCGAGCTTGGCCGCGACGCGTGGCGCTACGTTCTTGCCCGCTG
The DNA here is from genome assembly GCF_002849615.1 of Pollutimonas nitritireducens. Classification (GTDB taxonomy): domain Bacteria; phylum Pseudomonadota; class Gammaproteobacteria; order Burkholderiales; family Burkholderiaceae_B; genus Pollutimonas; species Pollutimonas nitritireducens. The sequence continues at coordinate 127,033 of NZ_PDNV01000008.1, read as the reverse complement.
CGGTGGCCGGAAACAGGATATGGCTATACCCCCCGGCCATCGACAGGACCTGGGCCGCTACGTTTTCAGCCAGGCCATCGGCCAGTGCCGGGCCGTCGGCCAGCAACACTTTGCTTACGCCGGCCGCTTTCGCAGCCTGGTCGGCCACCGCTTGCGCACCGTTGCCGGCAACCAGTACATGTACGTCATCGCCCAGCTTCAACGCCGCGGCAATGGTGTTCAGGGTGGCACCCTTCAGGTGCGAGTTATCGTGTTCTGCAATTACTAGAATCGTCATTTAAACCACCTTCGCTTCATTCTTCAGTTTGTCCACCAGCGTGGCCACATCGGGCACCATGATCCCGGCCGAACGCGCAGGCGGCTCGGAAACTTTGAGGGTCTTCAGGCGCGGGGCAACGTCCACCCCAAGTTCTTCAGGCGTGATCACGTCGAGCGTCTTTTTCTTGGCCTTCATGATATTGGGCAGCGTGACATAGCGCGGCTCGTTCAGGCGCAAGTCGGTGGTGATGATGGCCGGCAGTTTGAGCGTCAGCGTTTCGAGGCCGCCGTCGACTTCACGCGTGACGGATACCGAATCGCCCGACACCTCGACTTTGCTGGCGAACGTGGCTTGCGGCCAGTCCAGCAAGGCGGCCAGCATCTGACCCGTTTGATTGGAGTCGTCGTCGATGGCTTGTTTGCCCAAGATGACCAATTGAGGCTGCTCTTTGTCGACCAGCGCCTTGAGCAGCTTGGCCACCGCCAGGGGCTGCAATTCGACATCGGTCTGGATCAGCGCTGCGCGGTCCGCGCCGATGGCCATGGCGGTACGCAACGTTTCTTGCGACTGGGCCACGCCGCAGGTGACGGCAATGACTTCGGTCGCGACCCCTTTTTCTTTAAGCCGCGTAGCCTCTTCGACGGCTATTTCGTCAAAAGGGTTCATCGACATTTTGACGTTCGCGATGTCCACGCCGCTTTGATCGGATTTAACGCGTACTTTGACGTTGTAATCAACCACACGCTTTACGGGAACAATGATTTTCATTGATGAAATTCCATATCGTCAATACTTCTGTTGTCTTCATATGGCGCGGCTCTACCTGTGCCGGGCCGCGTCTTGCTGGTGCCGTATTAAGCGCGGGAGGTACGATACTTGCGGTATTCGGGTTTGCGTTTTTCCAGGAATGCGGTGATGCCTTCCATGTTCTCGGGGTTGCCGTAAATAGAGGCAAGCAGCTCGGAATTGGGGAAGAAAGAGCTGTAGAACTCTTGGTCTGAACCGGCATTGAGCGCGAGCTTGGCAATACGAATGCTTTGCGGACTCTTGTCCAGGATTTCCTGACAAAGCGAATCAACGGCGCCATCCAGGTCTTCCGCTTTCACGACGTCGTTGATCAAGCCCATGTCCAGTGCCTGTTGCGCGGTGTAAAGGCGGCATGTATACAGGATTTCACGCGCCTTGCGCTCGCCCACATAGCGCGCAAGCAATTGGCATGCGCCCCAGATGGGAACGCTGCCTACTCGAGGGCCTGTCTGGCCAAATTTTGCGTCTTCGCTGGCAATGGTCATGTCGCAGAACAAATTGATCTCGTTACCACCGCCTACGCAGTAGCCGCGTACCTTGGCGATAACGGGCTTGTCCATCATGCGGATGACAGACGACAGTGCGAACAGGCGTCGCATATGTTTGCGACCGACTTCCGGTACCCGTGCCTGTTGATCGCGGATGTCGCCGCCCGAGCAGAATGCCTTGTCGCCCGCACCGGTGAGAACGACGACACCCACAGTGGGATCGTCCGCGGCGATGTGCATGGCGGCGGTAAGTTCCTCATAAGTGCGGGGGCGAATGGCATTGCGCACTTCGGGACGATTGATAGTTATGGTGGCGATTCCGTCCACCGCGGCGTAGAGAATATCTTCGTAGTTCATGCTTATCTCCAGAATGGATCAGTTAAATAGTGTGTGCAAGGGTGGGCGATGGGTTAGTGCGTACGCGGACGCCAGCGCAAGCGGTCACGACTTGTGGGGCCTATGAGAGTGCCTAACCGGGCTGGCGTGAGAGACAAACGCATTGGCGAGGCGAAGACTTCCCATGATTGACCGTTGGCATCTTGGTGTAATTGAATCAGTTCACGTGCGCGCGTTTGTTCATGGGTGCAGGCGTCTCCGACGCTGCTGGCGAACGCCGGTATATTGGACTGGGCCTGGGCGCCGTTCCATTGGTATTGAGTCATCCAGGCGCCGACATCTTGCATAGAGATGTCGATGGCACAGCCTTGGCCGGTCTGTTCACGCCAGGCAAGTGCAGCCAGAACCAGAAGCAAGCCGGTTTGGCCACCCGCGATGTCGGCGACCGAAATGCCCGCCTTTACAGGTGTTCCGCGACTGCGCGTAGTATCCATGATGCCGGACATGGCCTGTATGACGGTGTCCACTGCCGCTCGCCCGGGATAAGCTGAATGGATCCCAAATCCAGAAATGGCGCAATAGATGAGATTCGGATTAAGGGTCTGTAGCCGTTCATACCCAAAGCCCATGCGTGCCAGCGCCCCAGGCTTCATATTCTCCAGAAGAATGTCCGCGTCTTTAATAAGCTCCGACATGTAGTCACGATCATCAGCGTTTTGCAGGTCAAGCGATATGCTGCGTTTTTCCCCATTACTGACAACAAAAAAGTGGCTGATGCCGTTGCGTTTGGGTTCCCACGCGCGCGCACTTTCACCATCCGGCGGTTCCACTTTGATGACTTCCGCGCCCAATGTGGCCAAATGACGAGCGGCCAAGGGTGCGGTCGTGAGTTGCCCGATTTCAATGACACGCAGTCCTTGCAATGCTTGAGCAGCAACATTCGCCGTGCGTGGCTGGCTTACGGGCTTTGGTCGGAGCAGCAGGGCTTTTGCAGCCGCACGGCCGGAGTCAGGTTCCGGAATGCAAACGCGAGACGGAGACTGGCCCATGAAACGGTAGATGGCGCTACACACCTTGGCCGTTGTTCCGCTGACAGGGTCCGCAACTTGTTGTACGGTACCGCGAAACTTCAGATTGGGTTCTTGGGCAAGACTATCGATGGCTGCAATGCGTCCACATGGTATGCCGCTTTGATTCAGGAGTGCTTCCAGTGCATCCAACGTTTGAGTGCTCGTCCAGTCGCGCATTAGTGCGTCAATCTCTTCGCGGTAGATCAGGCGCAACTTGAGCGCTGCATACTTTTCGCGGTCGGCGGCTGAACCGATCAGCGGCTTCAAACGATTCCATTGCGCATCGTTGGTGGTACAGATCAGTATCCAGCCGTCCGACGTGTTGTAGGCGTTCCAGGGAACGGCCATGCCATGCCCGTTGCCCAGTCGCCGAGGCTGGAGCCCGGCGTAGTGAGGGGCTACGAATGTGGTGAGAGTATTGATTGCAACGTCGTAGAGCGCGATCTCGATGGATTGGCCTATGCCTGAGTGCGCGTGCACGCGCAGCGCCACCGAGATGGCTGCCGCTGCGTAGAGTCCTGACGACATTTCAACGACGGGAACGCCCACGGGGATTGGGGGCTCTGTAGGCAAGCCGGTGGTGTGCATGATACCCGTCAGCGCCTGGAGCTCCCACTCTTCACTGCTGCGGCCTGCCAAGGGGCCGGTTGAGCCGAATGCGGTTATGTCGCAAACAATTGGACAGTCGGCGATCGCCTGGTACAAACTGGCCGGCCAATGGTCTTCATCAAGGTCGGAGCTTCGAACGACAACATTGCACGCGCTTATCAACTCTGTCAATGCCTGTATGTCGTCCGGATTTGAGGGGTCGGCCAACAAACTTTCTTTGCCGGCCACCGCGGCGATGCGGTCACGCCATTTACCTTTCGGTGGCTTTGACGCGGAGCGGGCCTCTATGACGTAGACCGTTGCTCCAAGGTCGGCCAATAGCCGGCCGCAAGTGCTTGCGCCAGTGCGTGCGCCTAGCTCGACAACATGAATATTTGAATAAGGCTTGTGGGACATCTCGATTCCTGAACGTGATCCGTTGTGACTTTCCTTTATAGCGTACGCACTTCCTGACTTGCTTTCGATCAGGATATAAAGTTCCACTAGTCAAAAGTAGTTTCATTGACTAGAATACATCAAATGGCTGATAAAGAGAACCTTCCAATGCAAGTTTTTGGCTCGCGCGCCTACAAGGTAGGCCTTTCCGTACGCACAATAGGGCAGGGGCCCAATCTCATCTTGATCCATGGTGGGGCGGGCTCCCGCACGCACTGGACCAATAATGTCGAAACGCTCGCGGCCAGTTTCACCGTCGTGACGCTGGACCTACCCGGCTTCGGTGAGTCCGCAACGGTCTCGGAAGGTATAAGCACCCAGGAATACCTCGCTTGGGTGGCCCAGGCAGTTCGCCTTGCTGTCAACGATCAGCCTTTCCATTTGGCCGGATTCAGTTTCGGTGGCGCAGTGTCGGCGGGTGTTGCCGTACAGCTGGCTGCGCAAGGACATGCCCCCAGCCGCTTAAGTTTGATCAGCCCCTCGGGCTTCGGCAAGCCAACGGGCAGATTGATCACGCTCGAGAAGGTCCGGAAGAGCGATAGCACTCCCATGCATGAAATCAATGCGGCAACCGCGCGCAATCTTGGGCGCTGGATGCTGGCAAAAGAGCCCTCGGTCGATGACCCGGCAGTTGAAATACATTTGCGGAACGTCGGCCTGGCCAGGTTCGACAGCAGGGTTATCAGTTACGAAAATTCGCTTATCAAGAACTTGCAACGACTGGACATTCCCCTGCAAATACTGCTGGGTGAGCAAGATCCTCTGATCTTCCCGTCGAAATTTGAGCGTAAAGCGCTCTTGAACCAGTCGTTACCCAAAGCAAGGGTCGAAATGATTCCCGGTGCGGGGCATTGGCTTCAGTATGAAGCCAGCAGCGCAGTCAATACCACAATCAGTCAATTCCATCTAGAAGGAACAAAACATGAATTACCAAACAATCAACACTCGTAGTGAAGGCCCCGCATTTATCATTGAACTCCACCGTCCCGAGCGGCGGAATGCGATCAGCGAGCAAATGATGGACGAGATCATTTCAGCTTGCCAGGAGGTTGAAAGTCGCAAAGATATGTCGGCTATCATACTGACCGGCGGAAGCGACTATTTCTCTGCGGGTGCCGATCTCAACGAGGCGTTCAAAATCAGCTCGGCCCAGGAAGGACGGCGATACTTCAGTCACTGGCACCGTCTTAATGAAGCACTTGAACAGTCGTCCAAGCCGGTTATTGCAGCCATCGAAGGGTTCTGCATGACAGGTGGGCTGGAACTTGCACTGGCGGCAGACCTGCGTGTCGCCGGCGAGGGCGCGACGTTTGCCATTACCAGCTCGCGTATCGGTACGGTCGCTGGCGCGGGTGGTACTCAACGTCTGCCTCGCGTTGTAGGCCTGGCGAATGCGTTGGATATCCTTTTTTCCGCTGAACCCATCGACGCCAGCGAAGCGTTAAGAATGGGGCTGATCAATCGGCGCGTAGCAAGTGGCGCGGCGCTTGAAACCGCTGTCAAGCTGGCTGGACACTATGCTACTCGCGCGCCGCTTTCGCTTGCGTTCGTGAAGCGTGCAGTCCATCGCGGGATGCAAATGGATCTTGCTTCTGCGATCGAGTTCGAAACAATGCTTGTCACCACGGTGTATGGAACGGCGGACAAGGCTGAAGGTATCTCGGCATTCCTGGAAAAGCGCACAGCCCAGTTCAAAGGAGAATGACCAGATGTCAGAACTGATCAGCGCCCTTTTTCGCCCCAAGTCGATTGCTTTGGTTGGCGCTTCCGCCGACGTAGACAAGCATTCAGCGTTGCCGCAGAAACATCTTACTCAGCATGGCTATCCAGGTACCATCTTTCCCATCAATCCGCGCAGAGATGTCGTACTGGGACTGAAGGCTTACCCAAAGGTAAGCGAAGTACCGGAACAGGTCGAACACGCCTATATCATGCTTCCCACCGAGCACGTACTCTCTGCGGTTGAAGACTGCATTGCAGCCAAGGTGCGTTGCGTCACTATCATGTCCAATGGTTTTTCCGAGGCGGGTATTGACGGTATGGCCCGGCAGGAAAAGCTTCTGGGCATGCTCAAAGGATCCCAGACCCGGCTCTTGGGGCCGAATGCGTTGGGCGTTGTCGATGTGCACGCACAGGTGGCCTTGTCGGCCAATGAAGTGCTGTCGTTAAGCGAGCTTCCTGCCGGTGATGTGAGTCTCATTTCTCAGAGCGGCAGCTTGTTGGGTGCCATCCTTTCACGCGGTGTAGCGCTTGGTATCGGTTTTTCAAAGCTGGTATCGGTCGGTAACGAGGCTGACATCTCGGTGGCCGAGCTGGTCGAAATGATGGTGGACGACCCGCAAACTCAGGTTATTCAACTCTTTCTCGAGACCATTCGCTCCCCGGCGGCATTGCGGCGCGCCGCAATGAAGGCGCATGAGGCCAACAAGCCCATTTTGGCCTATCGCCTGGGGCGCTCGGCAATTGGTCAGCATTTGGCGGTATCGCATACGGGCGCTTTAACGGGTAACGGTAAAGCGACCTCTGCTTTCCTCAGGGATATCGGCATAGTCGAATTATTCAACTTCGAAGCATTGCTGGATGCGCCGGCCTTGTTTCGCCATGGTCGCGGTACAGGCGCGCGCATTGGCGTGATGTCGACAACGGGCGGGGGCGGCGCCTTGATCGTTGACAACATGGGCGAACGCAATATCGATGTCGTTTCGCCGTCACTCGAGATGCAAGCCGGCCTGGCGCGCAAGGGCATTCATATCAGCGATGCGCCGTTGGTCGATTTAACGTTGACGGGTACAAATCCCGCAACCTACGGCGCCGTATTGTCTGCATTTGTTGACTCGCCCGACATCGACGCCGTGGTGGCTGTGGTAGGTTCCTCCTCGCAGTTTCGCCCTGATCGCGCGGTGTCGCCGATTGTTTCGATTCAAACCAGCAAGCCGCTGGCAGTATTTCTTACTCCTAACGCCGAGCGGTCCAGAAAGTTATTGCGTGACGCGGGTGTCGCGGTGTTTTCACAACCTGAAGCCTGCGCCGACGCATTGAGCGCCTGGGCCCGTTGGCAGGCGCCACGACAGCATTCGGATTCGTGTGCTGTCGTCGTAACTGCGCTTGATGGTCATGAACCCGGTCAAACGCTCAGTTCGGTTGATTCGCAAAATGTACTGGCTTCTCTCGGTATTCCGCAAGTGCAGGAATGGACGTTATCCGCTGAACCCGCTACCTGGCTGGGCGAGACGGTAGAGCAGATCCAGTTCCCTTGTGTTCTGAAGATATCATCTGCGTCAATACCTCACAAAACCGAAGTGGGTGGCGTGAAACTGGGCATTGCCAACGTAAACGAGCTCCGACATGAGGCTCAAAACATGCTGGTTCGGATCAATGCCACGTTGCCCGACGCATTCATTGAAGGTTTTCAGGTCCAGGAAATGGTGCGAGGGCTTGGCGAGGCGTTGGTTGGCTATTCGCACGATCCTGCCGTCGGCCCGGTTATTTCCGTCGGTCTGGGGGGCGTGCTTGCCGAGCTCTATCAAGATGTCAGTATCCGTCCGGCACCGGTCTCACCTCAGGAAGCAAGAAAGATGATCACTGAGGTCAAGGCGTTTGCGCAGTTCTCTGGCTATCGGAACTTGCCGCTAGGTGACCTGGATGCGTTGGCCGATGTAGTGGCCAAGATGTCTACGCTCGCAAAGTGCGCAAATGCCCAGGTGGCCGAGGCAGAGATTAACCCATTGGCTATTCTTGCCAAAGGGCAAGGTGTCAGGGCGCTTGACGGCTTGGTCGTGCTTGGCGAGCTGCCTGCAGCTTCCCATAACGCCTGAGGCTGCGGTGCGGGCTGTCAATAGAATTTTCTCGATACTAGATGCGTTCACCGCCGACAGAACCAAGCTCGCGCTGCAGGAAATCGGCGATCGCATCCAGCTTTCCAAAGCAACGACATTCCGCTTGGTCAACAGCCTGTGTGGCGCAGGCTACCTGGTGAAGCTGGAGGATCAGAGGTATTGCCTGTCCATGAAACTCGTCAAGCTGGCGGGTGTTGTCGCCAGCGGGCTCAGCGTTCGCGATATGGCGCGTCCGACGATGGTTGAGATTGGGAGAAAAACAGGCGAAACGGTTAGCCTGAACGCCGTGGTAGGAACAGATCGTGTCTGCATTGATGTTGTCGAAGCAGAATCTCGTCTGACGCACATCGTAAATCTGGGGGAGCATGCACCTTTGTTTTATGGCGCCACAGGCAAGGTGCTGTTGGCGCATTTGCCTCCAGATGAGCAGTCCGCCATTATCAGTGCCTTGCCAGCTGATTTTTCCATGGAGTCTGCCGAACTAAAAGCCAGGCTCGCGCAGATTCGGAAATCTTACTATGCGGTTACCAAAAGCGAACGCGTGGCAGGATCTCTCGCCATTTCGGTGGCGCTTTTCGATATGGACGACCGAGGTATGTATGCGCTGACGCTGACCGGGCCCGAAGAGCGGATGCGAGATGAGCAAGAGTGTAATCTGGCGCTGATGCTTCAGGCCCAAAAGGAGATTTCATTGAAGATGGGGGCCGGGCTGTTTTCTGCAGCAGTTTGCGACTGAAGCTGACATAGGGTGCGCCAAAGAGTTTTGGCGCACCCTATGTTATGCATAGGTGGCTATAGCGCGCTTAAGTTCAACGCGCGCACGTCGTCTACCTTATCAATTGACCAAAGGCGTGCCAGCAATTGCGTAGCCGCTGCGTCGGATATTACTGGTGAGGCAAGCTCCAGGAATTTTTCGCTGATCTGATTGTCGCTCAGTGGTGCTTCGGGGTCACCAATACGAAACGGCTGGTAGTGTTCAATGACTTGACCGTTTTTCAAGTAAACGTGAACCCGGGCGGCACGGACGTTGGGAAACTTGCTGGTCAGTTCGGGATCGGCCTTTAGCTGAATGCGAGGCATCAGTGCTCTTAACTCTTCGTCAAAGATACGGTCGGTGTCGAACGCGGCAAGGCGGACGGACCCGTACTTGGCAGCATGAGCGACGACATACGGAATACTGAATTTGCATTCGAACGGTGATTTGGGGTCTTTGATGCCTGCCACCTCTACGCCTGCCGCATAGGTTGCGATCTCGATGCGATCAATGGCCTGAATATCGAAGCCATGCTGGTCGCGTAGGGCAAGCAGCCCGTCGATTGACGCGAAGGTGTGCCCGCAACAACCATGATTCTTAACGGTCATGCTGGCAATGTTGTAGCGGCTTCCGAGCCCTTCGGTGGCCTTAGCCCAGTTCGGCCCATCGGCTAACGCCGCCCCAAAACCCGCAGCGCCTTCCAGAATGTCGAGCACACCCGTTAGACCTTTCTCGGCACCAAATGCGGAGCTTACACCCACCCATGCTGCATGCCCCGCATGCAGCGCTTTAGTCATCGCCTCGGAGCGGAACGCCTGTTGCAGGCCTGAAGCAAAGGTGGCAGATGTGGCTAAGGCGTGCGCCGTGACGCTGGGCTGATTGGAAAGCAGTGCAGCGGACGCCGCTGCACTGCCAAAGCACCCGACGGTACCGGTAGTGTGGAAATACTTGTAGTGTGACGGCTGTACTGCTACGCCAATACGGGTGGAAATCTCGTAGCCAATTGTGATCGCCTCGAGCAGGTGTTTGCCGGAAGCCTGCCGATGCTCGGCTACGGCTAGCGCGGCGGCTATGGTAGGGCATCCGGGGTGATATATGGCATCTCGAAAAATATCGTCAAATTCGACCGCATGGGAAACACTACCATTAATCCATGCCGCTGTAGCAGGAAGTGCCATGGTTTTCAGTCCCGGAAGGCTGGCTCGACCCATTCCCAGCTCATGCGCATGGGCCTGCATCAGGATGGCGGCCGGCTGCACTTTCGTACCGGGAAACAGTGCGGAGAACCAGTCAACAAGGGCGCGCTTGGCCGCATGCGACACATCGGCGGTAAGGCCTGTTTCAAGTTGATCCGCGGCATATCGGGAAAGTTCTTCAATAATCATGGGCATCCTTAGAAAGCGCTTTGACCGGTAATTTCCCGACCGGCGATGAGAGTCAGAATCTCGTAGGTGCCGTCAGGGATGGTCAACATCTTGATGTCGCGAGCGTGCTGTTCCACGCCTGTTTCGATTGCAAGACCCATCGCGCCGCAAAGTCGCATTGCAATGCTGGCGGCCTTTTCGGCGGTGGCTACACCCTGGCGCTTCGCCATGGCAGATAACGCTTGGGTTGCCACGCCGCGATCGGCGGCATCCAGCGCACTGTAACAGAGCAATCGTGCGCTCTGAATGGACGCTTCGATATCGACCAACGCTTCCTGCATCAGCTGTTTGCTGGCAAGAACAGAGCCGAATTGTATGCGGTCTTTCACATGCTCTAAGGCTGCTTCTTTTGCGCGCTCTGCGGATCTAAGGCCAAGCAGGCCAAGCAGCGGGCGGTTGACGAGCCAGGCTTGCGTCAGCGTTTTCATTGTGCTGTTGTCGTTACCAATGGCGTTGCTGAGCGGCACCGGCACCTGGTCGAACATCAGCTCGCTTAGATGGCCTTGCTGCAAACCAATACATGGGATCTCGGTAGCGGTGTACGGCGACACGGCGTGTTCTACAAGATAGCGCTGAAGCTCGCCGTTACCGTCCAGTTTGCCCGTCACGAAGGCGACGTCAGCGATAGTGCCGTTGGTGATCCATTGCTTAGTGCCCGACAGGAACGCTGTTTTGCCGTCGTCCGATTCGCGAATGCGCAACTTGACGCTGCGAGGATCAGATCCGGTGGTCGGTTCGGTGGACGCTGTACATGCGATCTTCTTGCCCGTCAGGAGGTCTTCGATCAGCTGGGGAGAGTCTTGGGCGACGCCGCTTGCACAAAGGCGTGACGTGGTGCCGTCATGGGCAATGAGCGCCAAAGCGATAACCGGTGGCAGCTGTTCGAATACAAGGCCGTAGTCGAGCATGCTTAGCCCGCTGCCGCCAAGCTCTTCTGGAACGCGCGCGCCGGTGAGCCCGAATTCCGCCAGAATCTTGAATATGTCCAGCATGACGGGCTTGGACAATGACACACTTTTTGGATGGGCCGCCAGAATTGGCATCAGTTTATTCTGCGAGAGTCGGATTGCCGCGTCCTGGAGCTGGCGTTGTTCTGTCGTTAATTCAAAGTTCATTTCCGTTACACCATCGTAAAGCCGCCGTTGATGCTGATCACCTGACCAGTCATCCAGCTTGCGTGCTCGCTGAGAAGGAACGCCACCATGGGCGCGATGTCTGAAGGTTCTCCGATGCGACGCAAGGGGTACATTTTTTCAACCGTTTTCACCCTGCGCTGGTATTTCTCTTCGCCCATTTGTTCGCGTAGCGCTTCTTCGCGTCTCATGCGCAAGGGCGTGTTTGTTGCACCGGGTGACACAATGTTGGCCGTGATCCCGTGCTGGCCCATTTCCTGGGCGATGGACTTTACCAATGTGGTGACGCCGGCTTTGGCGGCTGCGTAGTAAGACAGCCGGGCTTGGCCGATACGGGCGGAGTCTGATGAAAAGCACACGATGCGACCGAATTCCTGGGCCTTCATGATTGGCAGAACATTATGCAAACAGTGCATGGGCCCCAACAGGCACACATCCAGCATTCGTTTCCAGTCATCTGGCGATGACTCTTCGAACGTCTTGTCGTCGAGGATGGCAGCGCAGTTCACAAAGAAATCGACTCGACCGAATTTTTGCATGGCGACGTCTATCATGCCCTTTACAGATTCAGGTTGGGTGAGATCGGTCAGTACGAATTCTGCCGTGACCGATTTGCTTAATTCGCTTACCGCATCGCTGCCGGCCGCTGCGTTCACGTCGGCAAGGACCAGGTTCACCCCAGCTCGCGCCAGCTCGCGCGCTACTTCAAGGCCAATGCCTTGCACGCCCCCCGTTATTACTGCAACCCTGTCTTTGATACCTAAATCCATCGCTATCTCCAGATAATTTCTGTTCAGTGCGTCAATCAAAGACGACTGGCGTAATGCGCCGCGTTGGGCGCTACTGTGCTTTCGGGGCTCGTTGCGAGAACGAACGACCGAAGACGCCCTCGGCAATACGGTTCTTCAATACCTCGATCGAACCGCCCGCAATCATCCAGCCGCGGATGCGGCGTACACAATACTCGACAATGGCTTCCTGGCTGAAGCCCATGCCGCCCATCACCTGCAGTGCTTCATTGGCAACGAACCAGCCAGCTTCGTTACAGGCCAGTTTCGCCATGGCCGTGCTTTGTGCACTGGGCAAGCTGTGCTCCCCCTCCATTGCAGCTTTATACAGGAGCAATTGCGCTTGTTCGAGACGCATGGCCATGTCGGTGAACTTCCATTGGAGACCTTGAAATTCGCAGAGCGCACGGCCAAACTGCTTGCGATTCATTGCATGTTCACGAGCGATGTTGAATGCATGACGGCCCAAAGCCAAAGAGCGCGAGGCGTTGCCAAGGCGCTCGACATTAAAGCCTGAAATCTGTTTTTTGAAACCACCAGGTCCCAGGAGCAAATTACTGGCGGGAATGCGGGCGTCCTCAAAATACAGCTGGCTCCATTGCTCGCCGTTCATGAAGTTCGACGGGTTACCTACGGTAAATCCCGGGGTGCCTTTTTCGACCAGCACCGAACCGATATTGTCCAGGCCGGGGCCGAAACGCAGGTAGATGAGGAACAGCTCTGCTTCGGGACTGTGCGTTGAGAAGATCTTTGTGCCGTTGATGACATATTCGTCACCGTCCGCGCGTGCCGTGGTGCGTAGTTCGGTGACCGCGGAGCCGGCGTCAGGTTCCGTCATGCCTAATGAAATCAGTTTTTTTCCGCCCAGAAGATCAGGCAGAAAACGCTCTTTTTGTTCGGCGGTCGCATACTCGACAAATGTACGGATGGGACCGAAGTTTCCTGCCTGCACGATGTCGGCGCTTTTGGGACATATCAGGGCAATCTCTTGGATGGCAAGCACGGCTTGCATCAGTGTGCCGCCCTGTCCGCCGTCGTCTTCTGTAAATGCAATACCAAACAGGCCTTGTTCAGCCAGCATTTTTGCAATGTCCCAGGGATAGTGGGGGGAGTGCGCTCGTTCGAGTGTGCCGTCAGTGAGTTTGTCTTTGGCAAAGCGTCGAACCGAGTCAGCAAATGCCTGGTCGTCTGGGTTGAGATCAAAGTTCATGATAATTCTCTTGTTGATGCGCCACACAGTTCATCGCGTTTTCGGCGCGAACATATAAGTTTCGTGTACTAAAACTGGTTTCATTAAAAGCATACACGAAATTCTGGCCGGCGCAAAGCATCCGATATTCCGACTACGGCTACCGTGCTCTAAACGTGGCGCCGTGTTGCCAGTGCCAGGGTGCGCAGTAATGGCATTGTTCTCGAGGCAGAGGTTAGGGGAAACATCTATTGCAATGGCCGTTTCATTAAAGCATTATGATATAAGAATGGACTTCGTTTCATCTAATGAAACCTAAAATCGGGTTCTAATCGAGTATTGACTGACATATCAGTTATCAAAACAGTAAGGGAGACAAGATGCGTAAGACCATCCAGAAAATTTTATATGTGGCCACTACGGCCGCTGTGCTGACTTTATCGACTCAGGCGCAGTCGCAGACCGCGGCATATCCCGAGCGGCCTATTACCTTGGTAGTCGGCCTCACCCCTGGCGCTTCCAGCGATTCTGTGGCCCGCGAAATCGCCAAGCATTTGTCCGCTCGTTTGAATGTTCCGGTAGTCGTCGATAACAAACCCGGCGCCAACACCATCATTGCGTCTAATACCGTTGCGAAAGCTAAGCCGGATGGATACACGTTGCTGCTTACTAACAGCATGAACACCACGAATCCATCTGTACAGGAGTCGCTACCTTATGACTATAAAAAGGATCATGAACACATCGTGCTCGTTGCTTCGGCTCCCAATCTTATGGGGGTGCGGTCTTCTTTGAACGAGGTCAAGGACATAGCAGGATTGGTGGCGTACGCCAAGAAAAAGCCGGGGGAATTTGCTTACGGTTCAGCTGGGGTTGGTTCGATTCACCATTTGCTCATGGAAGTCATCGCAGAGCGCGCAGGCATCAAGCTGAATCATATTCCCTATAAGGGGGGCGGCGCTGCCTTGCAGGATCTGCTGGGTGGCAATATCGACGCGTACTTCGGCACCATTTCATCGTTACAGGCCCATGTAAAAAGCGGTGCTGTCACCCCGCTATTTGTTACGTCTGCAAAGCGATCCAGCAAAATGCAAGAAGCGGAAACGCTGGAAGAGTTTGGGCTGACTGGACTGGTCTCCGACTATTGGTTAGGTCTATCAGGGCCGGCGGGTATATCGAAAGATGTGGTCACGTTGATCAACAAAGAAGTGAATGAGATTCTCAAGATGCCCGATGTCATCAAAAGGTTTGATGAGCTTGGCGTAATGCCCCTGGGTGGCACACCCGAGGAAATGAACAAGTTCTTTAATCTTGAGTTGGAGTTTTGGAAGGCGGCAGCAAAAGCGGCCGGCGTCACTCCATCGTAAGTCGGAAAACCAAGTCGCTGATAGTAGCCAGTTGAGCTGGTCAGGCTTTAGTTAAAGCCTGACCGGTTCTTCTGCACTATTGCGGACTTGTGGCGGCGGATAACGTTAAACGGGTCACTCTCAGGGTTTATCATGGTAACTCCAACGATTACGCAACAGCTGGCGGGCTTTTTAATGTCGCTAGCCTACGAGGATATACCGTCCTCAACCAGGGAACGATGTATTGATCTGCTAATAGATCATCTTGCGGTGTCAATTGCCGGCAGGAAGCTTCCCTGGACGCAAATACTTCTTAAGTATGCGCAAGAACAAAACGCAAGCGGACCTTCGCTAATTTACGGAGCACACCGTACAAGCGCAGATCTGGCAGCCCTGGTCAATGGAACCATGGCACATGGAATAGAGCTCGATGATACGCATGAGGCTTCCGTCAGCCACCCAGGCGCGGTAGTATTTGCCGCCGTGCTGGCCATTGCACAAGAGCGGAAGAGCACCCCGCAAGAAACTATTGTTGCGATCATCACTGGTTACGAAGCCATGGGCAGAATAGGCGCTGCCTTCGATCCGGACTTTATGGCACGAGGCTGGCATCCTACCGCTAACCATGGCGTGTTCGGGGCATGTGCTGGCGTTGCCAAACTGCTTGGTTTAAGCGGCGCCGAACTGAATATTGCGTGGGGTATTGCGACGTCACTTCATTCCGGAAGCATGGCCTTCACCGAGGACGCCATGGGAACGATGGTCAAGCGTTTGCATGCGGGTTGGCCGGCTCACAGTGGCGTTGTAGCAGCCAAATTGGCGAGGTTGGGCTTTACAGGTCCGAGGGAAACACTGGACCGCCCGAGAGGCTACGTAGCGACCAATTCCTCAAGCGCCGATAAGGACAAGATTCTGGAAAATCTCGGCCAGAGGTGGATTGTCGACGAGATCAGTATCAAACCTTACGCATGCTGCCGACTGTTTCACTCAGCTATCGATGCGATCAAATATCTGAAGGCACATAACTCTTTCTCCGTCGACGATATTCTCGCGGTCAAGGCGTATGGGTCCAGGCACATGATATCCGGCCATATGGAATACAGACCTGAGTCAGTGATGTCGGCTCAGTACTCTCTTCCGTTTTCTCTGGCTGTCGCTTTGTGCGCCGATGCCGGGGATCCCACACAGTTCGGCGAAAGTCGTTTGCGCTCTTCCGTGTTGCTTAATGTAGCCGATGCTATCTCTGGCGTTGTCAGCGACGAATTAGACAGGCTTTTTCCACAGAAGTACGCGGGTTCAATCACCATCAATCTGCGTGATGGTCGGACGCTGACGCACACCATACAAGATTGCTCCGGTTCGGCGGCGAACCCACTTCACAGACCGGAGATAAAAGACAAGTTTTTGCTTCTGACCGCAGGACACATTTCTACGGGCCAGCAAGTTGCCATTCTTGAGTGTGTCGAAAGCCTTTTAAGCACTAGTGACATTTACTCGTTAAGCGCTTTACTAGAGGACAGCCATGAAACTCAGCAACAGTGATATTCAAGTTAGCCAACATTCCGAGCCCGCCAATTGGGTGAAATCAGATGCCTTCCAGGCTGGGGTTATTCGTGAGCTTGAGTTGATTCCTCTTCGGTTACCTTTTAAAACCGACTTCAAGATAGCATTTGGTGCCCCACGTCCGGGAATTGATGTGCTCGTGCTCAAAATGCACACAACATCGGGCCTGGTGGGTATCGGCGAAACACAGGCGTGGTTGCGCCAAGGCAGTCGGGATACCTTAAGAAGCCTTATTTCGATAATCCAGGAACAATTCGCTCCCCGCTTGATTGGCAAGAATGTGTTTAATCATGCATCGATTCTTGGCGAACTCAGGGACTGCGTCTGGAGTTCCAACTATGCGCTGGCTCCAATCTCTGATGCTCTTCTCGACCTTCAGGGCAAGGTTCTTGGTATACCAGCGTATCAGTTATTGGGTGGTAAGGCTCGAGACTCGGTGTGTGCCGGCATCACACTGGGCATATCCGAGGATGAAGAAGCCTTGCTTGACGACGTCAGAAACTGGATAGAAAAAGGGTTTACAAGCTTTACCATTAAAGTTGGCAATGATCCGGATCGCGATGCGGGTGTGGTAGAGAAAGTTGTGGACGCCTTTGGTGACAAGGCGATCATTCGTGCCGACGGCAACAGTGGTATGGATTGGGCCGGCGCTTTACGCTTCATGAATCGGGTTCAGCACTTGGGACTCGATGCAGTAGAGCAATTGCTACCCCCCTCCAATCTCGATGGCATGGCAGAGCTGGCACGTCGCTACAATGTTCCGTTCATGGCTGACGAGGCGGTATCCTCCGACTATGATCTCTTGAAAGTGATCTCTATGAAGGCAGCCAGCGTGTTCCAAACAAAGATCGCTAAAAATGGCGGTGCCTGGGCGTGTAAACGCTTATGGGAAATAGGCTCGGCGGGTGGAATGAGGATTTTTCCCGGCAACCATCCGGGAGCAAGCGTAGTGTCGGCGGCGGCTATTCATCTTGCTACCTCGTGGCCTGGCCCGCTGTTAGAGGGCCCGATCGCCGTTGGCATCAATGAGGTGCTCGCTGAGGATATCGTCACTGAACCAATACCCAGAAAAGGTAAGCATCTTTTCATCGGCGACAAACCGGGGCTTGGGGTGACGCTGGATGAGGACAAATTGAAGCGACTCAGGGTTGAGCTATAACTTGCTTACCCATTGCCTTTGGCACACGTAGGGCAGGGAAGTTGTTTTATTGCAGATTGGGTGAAAAAAGGCTGGATCCCATTTTGGAAGAAACCTCTCTTTGTGCGGTAAGCATAAGGTCGAGGTTTCGCTCTTCCTGGATTTTCATCCGTTCTTCAGGACCGGTAAGTGTTATGGCGAATTTTCCCTGATCATTGATGTCAAATATGGCTACAGAAATTGCTAGAGACCCAATGACGCGTTCGCTCCTGGTGACTGCGTAGCGTTGCGTATGAATTTCATCCAGTTGGGCTTTAAGTTTTTTGGCGGTGAGGGGAAAGTCGGCCGGTAATGTTTTTAGAACGGTGGCCTGCTCGTCCTGGGACAGGTTCGAGAGAAGTACCTTTCCAGTAGCACCGAAATACAATGGGGCATGCTCACCCAGATTCACAATATGCATTAAGCGAGAGCTGGATTCAACGACATCGATGCAGACGCGTTCGCGCCCGACGGCGGTATTCAGACTAATGGTCTCTCCAGTCTGATCGGCAATGCCCACCATTATCGGATGCGCGATGTCACGAATACTCAGACCAGTCGCTACGACGCCAGCCAGTTTGATGAGTTTCATCGACAAACAGTATTTTTGATCATCCAGTCGGACAAGATAGCCAGCGTCGTACAGGCTGTTGACTAATCTGAACGTGGTTGCTTTTGAAAGCGAGATACGATCACTGATTTCTTGTAGCGTCAGTTTCGGCTGACTCGGTGTAAAAGCGTCAAGCACCGAAAAAATTCTGTCGACGGCTCTCACAGCTTTCCTTTTCTTGAATATTTCAACAGAACGATAGCCAGAATCATTAATTTGTTTCTAGCGGAATGCGATCCAGTTATGGGTGTGAGCGCGCGATGTCTCATAGAAGGTGGGCTGCTTGCAAACCCCCTGACTATTCAAGGACCACTGCATACTCTGATGTAATGCAAGTGACAGAATGATATCACTTAACCGGTGTGGCGGCGGGAGGTGACTATCTGCTTTGAAGCTCCGAGTAACGGTGGAACTGCGCATCGTTAGGGCAGTCCAGCGCCTTCTGGCCGCCATACCCGGCCACATGCAGCACAAAACCGGTTTGCACACTCTGAGCGCACAAAGCATCGGCATGAGTATCACCGATAAGAATGGCGTCCGCGGAGTCGGTTTGCAGCTGTTGCAGTGTGTGCGCCAGAGGCGCCGGGTGGGGCTTGGGATGAGCGGTGGTGTCGCCGCCTGTCACGTACTGGAAGAAGGGCAAAATATTGCAGCGCTCCAGTACGTTCAGCGCATCCGCCCGATTTTTATTGGTGCACACCGCCATGATGCCGCCGCGGTCCTGATGGGCGTTAAGTAGCTCCATGACACCCGGATAGATCACTGAGCCGGCATGGGCCTGCCCCCGGTAGTGTTTTATATAGGACAGGCGTAACGCTTCCATGGACGATGTGCAGATGCCCCGCTGTTCCATGACGGCACTAAGAATAACGGGCAAGGTGGCGTGAAGATTGGGTACCTTTGCATCCTCGGCCATTTCCTCGAAGCCACAATCGCGCAATGCGCCATTGATTGCTTTGCGAATATCGGGTTGGGTGTCGACCAGCGTGCCGTCCAGGTCGAATATCAAGGCCTTGCGCGAAGCGACGAGTCGGGCCGCGCTCATCGTGAAGTCAATCCGGCCGGCGATGCGGCATATCCGGTGAGCGTGCGGTCGGCGTGTAGCAATTTCCAATTGAGCATTTTTCCTGCCATAGTCAATACCTGATGTGTATAAGAAGGGTCTTGCGCCACGTTATGAAGTTGATCCGGGTCTTTCTGCAGATCAAAGAACAAAGGCGGCAAGGCGGCGAAGTGGACATATTTGTAATGTTCGTTCTGGATCACCGATAGAGCGCATTCATCCATTTTCAGGCCCAGGGCTTCTTCGGGCTTGGAATAAAAAATATTACGGAAATCGAATTCGTAATGGACTTCAGTGCGCCAGTCTGCCGGGGCGGTGCCGTTATGGACGAACGGCAACAAGGAATAGCCGTCGCAGGTGCGCGGTACGGGCAGGCCCAGCCAGTCCAGCAGGGTGGGCATGGTGTCTATCGTTTCGGTGAAACGCTCGACAATACTGCCGCGCGTGGCATCGGCCGACTTGGCGGGATCCCGGATAATCATAGGGATATGATAGCTTTGATCAAAGTAGCCCAGTTTACCCAGCAGGTGATGGTCGCCCAACTGTTCACCGTGGTCGCTGGTGAATACGATCAAGGTGTCGTCCCACTGGCCTGTTTTCTTCAGGTAGTCGAACACGCGGCCCAGTTGTGCATCCACCTCGCTCATCAGCCCGTAGTAGGTGGCGCGCATCTGTCGAATTTCTGCGTCGTCCATGCTGCAGCCCAGGCCGTCGCCGTTCTGGAAAAATTTCTTGCGTTCAATATTGTCCAGGTAGAACTCCAGCAAGGGGTGCTGTTCGGCCTCGGTATCAACCGATGCGGCGCGTATGGGCGAGGGGCAATCCGCGGGATCGTACATCTGGTGGTACGGAGCCGGGGCGGAAAAAGGCGGATGCGGGCGGTAGTAGCCCAGATGCAAGAACCAGGGCTTATCTTGCACTCCATGCAAGTATTCGATGGCCCGGTCAGTAAACCAGGTTGTGTCGGACAGTTCGGCAGGAACCGCGCTGGGCTTGTTGGTGGCGCCCTGGTCAGCGTCGGTCTGGCCTTGCGGCAGCCAGATGTCCCAGGGGTTGTCGGGCATGGGAAAGCCCTGGGCCGCCAGCCAGGCGAAATAGGCCTCCATCTTCAAACCCCATGAGCCAACCGGCCTCCATCCTTCCATGTCGCCGCCCAATACCTTGAATCGTGGGTCTTGCGCGTCAACGTGGCGGGGATCAGGAGTAGTCGTGGTGTAGCCGACCAGGGCGGGCTCGTAGCCTGCCTTGCGCACTTCCATGGCGATATTCGTATGACGGGCATCCAGAGGAATTGTGTTTTGCACCGCGCGATGGGTCATCATGTAGAGACCCGTCAGTAGCGATGCACGGCCTGGACCGCAGGGTACGGCTTGGGTGAAATGGCGCGCAAACGTTACGCCTTGCTCGGCGAGTGCGTCAATGTTCGGGGTCTTGATAACCGGGTGGCCAAGTTTGGCCAACGTGTCGCCGCGCCATTGGTCAACAACAATCAACAGGACGTTTTTCTTTGGTTTGGTCACTATGGTTCTCTTATAGGTAGGATCAACGCAGGGTCGGATCGAGATGGTCGCGAAGCCAGTCGCCCACCAGGCTGATAAAAAAGGTAGTCAGAACAATGATGGCGCTGGGTGCCAGCAGGATCCAGGGCGCGGATTGCAGATACTCGCGTCCGTATCCAACCATATTCCCAAGACTGGTCAATGGTGGTTGCACGCCCAGGCCCAGGAATGACAGCCCCGATTCAAGCAGAATGACTTCGGGGAAAGTCAGGGTGATGCTCACGATAATCGTGCTGGCGATATTGGGCAGAACGTGCCGCCCGTATACGCGCCATGGCGAGGCGCCGATATCGTGAGCCGCGCTGGCGTAGCCTTGTTCGTTGGCTGCAATGGTCAGGCTGCGGGTGATCCGGGCGGTACGTTCCCAGCCGTAGAAACCCATCAGGCAAATGAACAAAGTCAGCGTATTACCGAAGAAGGCCAGGACGGCCAGGGCAATGATCATGAAGGGCATGGACGCCTGAAAGTCGATCAGTGTCAGGACCAGTTGTTCCACCCAGCCGCGAAAATGGGCGGCCAAAAAACCCAGGACAACGCCGATCAGCGCGGAAATCATCGTGCTGGCAAACGCAATCAATAAGCTGATCTGAATCGAAATGATCAAGCGCGAAAGGACATCGCGGCCCAGTTCGTCGGTGCCGAGCCAATGTGCGCGGGTGCCGCCGAAAAAGGCGGGCGGTTGCAGCCGGGCTTTCAGATCCAGTGCACTATAGGTAGACGGAGCGAGCAGGTCGGCCAGCAAGGCAATGATCAACATGCCGACTATCCACCCCATGCCCGCCAGGACCAATGGCGAGCAGTCGCGCAGAAACAGCGCCACAGGGCTGACGCGTCTCGCGGGAACCGTGTATTCCATAGACGGCACTTCGGCGGTCATAATCGATGAAGAGAGTTTCATTGTTCAGACCCCCGCCTTGGATGAGGCGCTACGCAGGCGCGGGTCGACCAGGCAATACACAGCGTCTACGATTAGATTGGACAGGACCATGGTGATGGTGATGAGCAGCAGGGCCGCCTGAACCACCGACAGATCCCGATTGGAAACGGCCGAGACGATCAGGCGACCGATGCCTGGCCAGGAAAAAACACTTTCTACGATTACCGCGCCGGCTACCAGGCCGCCCAGCATGAGACCGGCTATCGTGATCATGGGCATGGCGGCATTGGGCAGGGCATGGCGGATCACGACCTGGCGCCACGTCAATCCCTTGGCGCAGGCCGCCCGGATATAGGGCTGGCCCAGGACTTCCAGCATGGCGGACCGCGTAAACCGTGCCAGCACGGCGGCGCCCCCAACGCTCAGTGTCAGGATTGGCAGTACGGCATGCCCCGGCGTACCGTAGCCTCCACTGGGCAGCCAGCCTAAACTGACGGAAAAAACCAGTACCAGTACCAGGCCTAGAACGAAGCTGGGCAGGCAGTGCCCGGCAACCGACAGACTCATGACAGCCCGGTCAACGAAAGAGTCGCGGTGCAGGGCTGCGAAAATTCCGGTGGGAATGCCGATGAGCAAATGCAGCAGGAAGGCGGGCAGAGCGATGGCCAGGGTGGCCGGGATGGCGTCGATAACCAGTTGCATGGCCGGGGTGCCATCGCGCATGGATTCGCCAAAGTTCCCCTGGGCCAGGCTGACAAAGTAGCCAACAAATTGCTGCCACAAGGGAACGTCCAGCCCCCAGCTTTTACGGAAGGCTTCAATCGCTTCCGGTGGCGCATCGGGCGACAGGATGATCAGGGCGGGATCGCCCGACATCCGCAAAATGACAAAGGCAAAACTAAGGACTAAAAAGATCGTCAATAACGACCGTAGCCCGCGAGACGCAAGGTAAGCCAGCATGGGGTGGTCCTAAGTATGGGGAACAGTCGTGGCGTGTAAATGGCAGGCGACCCGGCGCGCGCCGTCCACGATCGCGAGTTCGGGGCGAATTTCCCGACAGACGGCGGTGGCGTGTGCGCAGCGCGGGTGAAACGCACAGCCACTGGGCACCTGGATAGGGTTCGGCGGCTCGCCCTGCAGAATAATCCGTTGGGTTTGCTGTTTGCGCCTCGGGGAAGGGATGGCTGAAATCAGCGCGCGGGTATAGGGGTGCGCTGGATCACGAAATAATTGTTCGGCGGATCCTTGCTCGACGATCCTGCCCAGATACATGACGGCGACGTCATCGCAGACGTGGCGCACCACTTTCAGGTCATGGCTGATGAACAGCATGGCCACGCCAAGCTTTTGCTGCAGATCGCCCAGCAAATTGATCACTTGTGCCTGAATAGATACGTCCAGCGCGGAAATCGGCTCATCGCAAACCAGCAGGCTGGGCTTCAAGATCAAGGCGCGCGCCAACACAACGCGTTGGCGTTGTCCACCCGACAGCTCATGCGGATAGCGTTCGAACAAGTGCGGTGTGAGTCCAACGGCTGCCATGATTTCGCGGGCTTGGTGTTTCTGATCAGAGGCGCTAGCGCCGCCGAGCACGATCAGCGGCTCGGTAACCTGGTTGATGACCGGCAGGCGGCGATCCAGGACGCTGAGGGGGTCCTGATAGACCATTTGCATTCGTTTGCGCAGTTGGCGCCAAGCCGAGGTGCGTTTGTGAGGCACTGCCGCCCCTTCGAACTGCACGTTGCCCCGACTGGGAGCCAGCAAGCCCAGCACCATCTTGGCCGTGGTGGATTTGCCGCAGCCCGACTCGCCGACCAGTCCCAGGGTCCTGCCTGCCGCGAGCTCAAAGCTGACGCCATCGACCGCGCGCAGTACGTCACGTTGACCAAACCATGCGCCGGATTTCCGCACTGCGTAATGGCGTGCCAGGTTGTTGACGCTGAGCAAAGCCGTCATTGGACATCCGCCTTGAGACAGGCAACGTGATGGCCTTGAACCATCGGGAGCAAGGGCGGCACCGCACTGGCACAACTATCGCTGGCATGCTGGCACCTGGGCCGGAA
The DNA here is from genome assembly GCF_002849615.1 of Pollutimonas nitritireducens. Classification (GTDB taxonomy): domain Bacteria; phylum Pseudomonadota; class Gammaproteobacteria; order Burkholderiales; family Burkholderiaceae_B; genus Pollutimonas; species Pollutimonas nitritireducens. The sequence continues at coordinate 103,647 of NZ_PDNV01000008.1, read as the reverse complement.
ACCGCACCCGCTGGGCAGTTTACCGGCTTCCGGTACGGTGCCCATGATCGCTTCCAGACGGCCGTTCTCAGACTCGAGGTCGGGCAGGGCGGCGATCAGTCCACGGGTATAAGGGTGCATGGGTGCCGAGAACAGCCTGTCGGTGGCGGCGGATTCGACGACGCGTCCGGCATACATCACCATGACGCGGTCGCTGACATCGGCAATCACGCCCAGGTCATGCGAGATCAGAGCCAGCGCCATGCCGGAATCGACCCGAATTTCCTTCAGCAGATCAATGATCTGCGCCTGGACGGTGGCGTCCAGCGCCGTCGTGGGTTCGTCGGCAACCAGCAGATCCGGCTTGCCCGCCAATGCGATGGCGATCATGACGCGCTGATTCATGCCTCCGGAAAGTTCATGCGGATAGGCCTGAAGCCGCTGTGCTGCGTTCGGGATACGCACGCGTTCAAGCAGGCGCTTTGCCTCGGCTTTAGCGGCTTGTCGGCCCAGCCCCTGGTGCAGGGCAACGGCTTCGGCCACCTGCGTGCCGATGCGGTGGGCTGGATTCAGGGACGAGGACGGATCCTGGAAAATCATGGCTATACGCTTGCCACGGATCTGGGTGATGGCTTGCGGCGTGGCATTCAGGATTTCCTGGTCCTTCAAACGCGCGGAGCCTTCGACGCGGGCCTGCTTGCCCAGCAGGCCCAGGATGGCCAACCACGTAATGCTTTTGCCACACCCGGATTCGCCGACGATGCCGACGGCTTCGCCTTGTTGAATCTCCAGGTCAATACCGTGCAGTATCGGCACTATCCGGCCGTTTTGCTCGAAGCTTACACGCAGATTGCGGATGCTTATCAGTGCAGGCGATTGCACTTGCTGCAACGACGGCAGCGGCTCAGTTTGCGGCGACACATCACCCGAAGGACGATAAGGCAGTTCCAATTGCGTCGGCTGATATCGCGGTGATAGGGCCGGTGTAGTGTCCGCGCTGCGTCTTAGCGGCGGCCGTAGCAGTAGGGTCGCGTTCATGGTTTGTCGAACTTGATATTGCTGGCGCGAAAGTCCATCGTGAAAGTGGGTGACCATTTCCAGTCGATATCTTTACGTTTGCCGTAGAACAGGGCGGTACGGTGCAGCACTGTGTACGCCGGATCTTCACGTTCGCTGATTTCCAACATGCGCTGGAAGGTCTTACGGCGCTGCGCGGCATCGACCGACGTTTCCAGGACGGAAGACAGCGTGTTGAACTCGGCATTGGTCCATTCGCCGTTTTGCTGTTGTTGACCGTTGGGTCCATGTTGGTTGACCAGCGAACTGACTGGATCGCTATAGGGCGCGGAGTTGGACCAGTCGCGGATGCCGCGAGGACTGCTTCGGTCCCACACCTGCTGCCAGTTTTCCTTCATTTGCAGTTCAATGTTCAAGCCGGCAGCGCGCCACATCTCCACCAGAATCTGCGCGGTCTGCACTTGATTGGTGTAGTAGTTGTTCATGACACGGTAAGGAATAGGCTCGCCCTTGTATCCTGATTCTTTCACCAATCTTTTCGCCAGCTCAAGATCGAATTCGGGGGCACGCCAGTCTTGAAGATACATGTCGCCGTAGTACTCCCACTGCAAGCCGGCAGGCACGCTGGTGCGATTGTCCCAGAGCGCCTGTACGATGACGTCCCGGTCAATTGCATGCGTGAGCGCCTGGCGTATCTTGAGGTTGGCCAGTATGGGGTGGCTGGTGTCGAACACCATGATGCGATGGTTCAGGACGGGGCCGCCGACCACCTCGAACTTTGGATTGGCTTCCACGGTTTTGATCTGGTCCGGCGGGATGTCCGTGATGAAATCATATTGACCCGACAGCAGGCCGTTGATGCGCGAAGACACTTCCGGCACGACCACATAACGGATTTCGCGCACATTGGGCTTGCCGCCGAAATAGTCGTCGTGGGCTGCCAACGTCAGGGATTGATCCTGTTTGAAGCTTTTGACCTTGAAGGGTCCGGCGCTGACGGGCGCCTGCGCCCATTCATTCCAGTTTTTTGAAGCCAGGTAGGCTTGTTTTGAGACGATTTCTGAGCCTAGACGAGCGATGCGTCCCTCGAGTGTCAGATCCGCTACGGCGTTCACGAAGTGGACCGTGTGCGCATCCACCACCTTGACCGCTTCCAGCGATGGCCATAGACGCCTGGCAATTGCCGTAACTTCCGGGGGAGGCGCTGCCATGGTGCTGCCTGCCGTCGTCATCTGCTTCTTGCCATTGTCCACGGCGATGGTCTTGTCATCCTGGTCGGGGCGGCGTGCTTGGGTGTCCGCAAACATGCGCTCGGGGCCGAAGCTGAACGCCACATCTTCCGCAGTCAATTCCTGGCCGTTATGAAAGCGCACGCCTTTGCGCAGTTTGATTTCGATGGTTCTATCGTCAATCCGCTTCCAGGATTCAGCCACGCCCGGCTTTTGCGACAAGTCGCCCTGGGCGTCCAGCTCGATCAGGCTGGAATAGATCATGGGCAAGAGCCGGCTGCCCACATTACTTTGTTCGCGCAAAGGATCCAGCGATCCCGAATTCACGATTTGTTGGACGGCCACCGTGATGACGCGGCGCTTATCGGCCTCTTGGGCCAGGGCCGTCGAGCCGATGGAGAGAGGGGAAATGATCAAGGCGGAACTGAGTGCCAGTATGCCGCGACGCGTAACGTTCATGAGTTCTTCCGTGGGTTGCATCAATAGGCACGGACTTTACGTGACCAATGTGTCAAGTACATGAAACCTCACGACATGAAGCGCTCGCCCACTCCAAGCCGGTCCCGTGCAACGGCACGTCGATGGTGTTCGGTGCATACCAAAAATTTATTGATGCGGCCTTTATTTGCATTTGACCGCATGAGGCGGCGCCTAGCACAATCTCCTTGCAGCAGTGTTTCACCGTGCTCATCCGGTCGTCCCATTCAAGGAGATGTATATGCATTTACGTATGAAACTCACGGCAGCCATTCTTGCCACCCTGTGCACTTCGGCTGTCTGGGCTGAGTCCACGCTTTATGTGGCTGCGAATGGTGGGTCGACCGAAAAGCTGATGAAGGAGAAGATTTTCCCCGCCTTCGAAAAAGAGCATCCCGGGACCAAGGTCGTCCAGGTCACCGGAACCTCGACAGAAACGCTGGCCAAGCTGCAAGCTCAACGAAAAAAACCCGAGATAGGCGTTGCGTTGATTGATGATGGCCCGATGTGGCAGGCGCTTCAATTAGGATTCTGTACGCCCGTCAAACCGGAAACCTACAAGGATCTGTATTCGATGTCGAATATCGACGGCAAGGCTGTGGGTATAGGGCTGGTGGCTACAGGCTTGGCATATAACACCGAGGCGTTCAAGAAACTGGGTCTGCCCCCGCCGGATTCATGGGAAGCGCTGGTCGATCCGCAATTCAAACAGAAAGTGGTGATCCCATCGATCACCAATACGTATGGTTTGCACACACTGGTCGTGTTTGCGCGATTGCGCGGAGGTGGTGAAAAGAATATTGAGCCCGGCTTCAAGGCCATGATTGAGGAGGCGCAGCCGAACGTCGTCTCATGGGAGCCTGCACCCGGCAAATTGGCGGAGATGTTCCAGAACGGGAGCGTGATACTTGCCGCGCACGGAAGCGGTCGAGTCCAGGCGCTTAAGAATACCGGCTTTCCAGTAGAGATGGTCTACCCCAAGGAAGGCGCGGTTTCCCTGCAGATCGCCGCCTGCGCGATCGACAAAAGTCCAGAACCGGAATTAGCCCAGGCTTTTATCGAGTTCCTGGTGCGTCCTGAAAATCAGGCCCTGCTTGCCGAGTCCGAGGGCTGGGGACCTACCAACAAGACGGTAGAACTCTCGCCTGAAGTCGCCAAAAAGGTGCCGTATGGTGCGAAAGCCGTCGAAAACATGCTGGTCATGGACTGGACTGCTATCAATCCCAATCGGGCGCAATGGACGACACGCTGGAACCGTACGGTCGAACGTTGATTTCTGTCAGCCGTACGCGTAAAAAAGAGAGGGGCGCGCCATGACTTACTTGATTCTTGAAGGACTTGCCAAGCGCTACGGAGATCTCACCGTCGTCGAAGACATCAGCCTTGAAATCGAACGCGGCGAGTTCCTCTCCTTACTCGGTCCGTCGGGCTGCGGCAAGACCACCACCTTGCAGATGGTGGCGGGCTTCACCGAACCGACCCGCGGCCGCATCCTGCTCGAAGGTCGCGACATCACGCGGACTCGCCCGGAAAAACGCGGCATGGGCATTGTTTTTCAAAGCTATGCCCTTTTCCCGCACATGTCAGTAGCAGCCAATATAGGGTTCGGCCTGGAGATGCAAGGCATGGCCCGCAGTGAGCGCGGCCAGCGCATCTCCGAAACGCTGGAACTGGTTCGGCTCGATGGCCTGGCCGATCGCTTTCCCCGCGAACTGTCCGGCGGCCAGCGCCAGCGCGTGGCTGTTGCCCGAGCACTGGCAATACGTCCCAATGTGCTGTTGCTGGACGAGCCCATGTCCAATCTGGATGCCAAATTGCGCGAGGAAATGCATATCGAGTTGCGCGCCATCCAGAAAAAGCTGGGCATCACGACCATACTCGTTACTCATGACCAGATTGAAGCCATGACCATGAGTGATCGGATTGCCGTCATGCATGGCGGAAAAATCGTACAAGTCTCCACGCCGTTCGAGGCCTACGAACGTCCCAGGTCGGCGTTCGCCTCCAGTTTCCTGGGCAAGACCAACTGTATTGCCGCGCGCATTACGGAAAGGCAGCCGAATTGTTGTCGGGTGCAAATGGGCGGGCTCAATGTACGCATTCCACATGAAAGCGCCCAGTACGCCGACGAAATCCAGGTTTATATCCGTCCAGAGAAAATCCGTGTGGCGACACCCACAGACAGCCGCATAAGCAGTGTCGTACGGGCTCGCATGTTCCTGGGCAACCATTGGGCAATGGAAGTGGAAGGGCCGCTCGGTCGGTTACGGGTCAATATTCCCAACGTGGGCATCCCGCCTGCGGTTGAAGGCGACACGGTGCACCTGGCCTGGCAGGACGAAGACATGCGCATGTTGGACGCGGAGACTGCGCATGGCTGACTCAGTGGCTGTCAGCGCGGACGTGCGCCGTTCTCACCGTCCATGGTTCGGCAACCCGACTCCATGGCTGCTTTGCGGCCCCGCGCTATTGCTGTTTCTAGGCTTGCTGCTGATTCCATTGCTGCTGACGGCGGTGTTGTCATTTTCTGTTTATGACAGCACCACAGGGACGGGTGAAGGGTACACATTCGCCCATTACGTTGAAGTGCTCACCGATAGTTATTATCACGAAATATTTCTGCGCACGGGCGGCATGTCGCTGGCGGTCACCGTCTTGTGTGTCGCACTGGGCGTGCCCGAGGCGCTGATCCTCTCCCGCATGCGCAGCCCCTGGCGCGCGATTTTCCTGGTCGTCATTCTGGGGCCGTTGCTGATCTCCGTGATCGTGCGCACGCTGGGCTGGGCGATCCTGATGGGCAATGAAGGCCTGATCAATTCCGCCCTGCAATCGCTGGGTCTTATCAGCAGCCCGTTCAAGATGCTCTACACCATGGGTGGCGTAACCATCGCGCTCACGCATGTGCTGATTCCATTCATGATCATCTCGGTCTGGGCCTCCATCCAGAAGCTGGATCCTTCCGTGGAGAACGCAGGGCTTTCCTTGGGCGCATCGCCTTTGACGGTATTGCGACGCGTCATACTCCCGCAAATTATGCCGGGGGTTCTCTCGGGAAGCATCATTGTGTTCGCCCTGGCGGCGTCGGCCTTTGCCACACCTGCCATTCTGGGTGGGCGCCGGCTCAAGGTGGTTGCCACAGCCGCTTATGACGAGTTCACTGCGACCTTGAATTGGCCCCTGGGCGCCGCCATTGCCATATTGCTGCTGATAGCCATGGTTCTCATCATTCTCGGAAGCAATTATCTGGTCGAGCGACGCTATCACGCCGTCTTCGAGCGCTAGGAGCCGTCATGCAAAAGAATCATTGGCTGGGGCTCACCTATCATTCGCTTTTTATTCTGTTCATTACAGCCCCCTTGCTTGTGGTTGTGGCGGTATCGTTCACCTCGCTGGGCTACATTTCATTGCCCAGCGACGGACTGTCACTTCGGTGGTTTTACGCCATCCTGGATGAACGCCAGTTCATCGATGCCTTTCTGATGTCTGCCTGGCTGGCATTGGTGAGCGCTTCAGTGGCTGTGATACTCGCCGTCCCCGCCGCCCTTGGCTTGGCGCACTATCGGTTTCCCGGGCGCAATGCCTTGACTGCCTTCTTCTTGTCGCCCTTGATGATTCCCCATGTGGTGATGGGTATTGCCTTTTTGCGTTTTTTCAATCAGGCAGGATTCAGCGGTTCCTTTGGGTGGTTGTCCATGACGCACGTGATTGTGGTGTTTCCCTATGCGCTGCGCTTGACCCTCGCCTCTGTTATTGGGCTGAGCCGTGACACAGAGCTGGCCGCGCGATCGCTCGGCGCCAGGCCCCACACGGTTTTCAGGCGGATTGTGCTGCCCCTTATTCTGCCTGGGGTGGCGGGCGGCTGGATGCTGGCGTTTATTCAGAGCTTCGACGAGGTCACTATGACGATCTTTGTGGCGACACCCGGCACCACCACTTTGCCGGTCGCAATGTACAGCTACATCTCGCAAAGCATCGATCCTCTGGTCGCGTCGCTCTCCACCGTGTTGATCGTGGTGACCACGATCACCATGTTCGTTCTGGACCGGCTGGTTGGCCTTGACCGGGTTTTGGTGGGTAAGGGATGACGATGTCAAACGACAGTGATGTGCTGGTGGTTGGCGCAGGCTTGGTCGGAAGCGCCATTGCGTACGGACTGCTGCGGCAAGGTTTGACCGTCACGCTGCTCGATGAGGGTGATGTGGCCTTCCGCGCGTCGCGCGGGAATTTTGGCCTGGTATGGGTCCAGGGAAAGGGCTTTGGTTGCAGCGCATATGCCCGCTGGTCCCTGGCCTCGTCGCGTCTGTGGCCCGGTTTCGCGGCCGATTTGCTCGACGAGACACAGGTCAATGTAGAGCTTGTCCAGAATGGCGGTTTTCACTTCTGCCTGAATACGCAGGAATTTGTCGAGCGACGTGAGCGCCTCGAGTGGCTGCAGGCTGAGGTCGGACCGCACTATGAATTTGAAATGCTCGAGCAAACCGCTATGCGCGGCCGATTGCCGGGCGTCGGTCCGGACGTTACCGGGGCAAGTTACACGCCTATGGACGGTCATGTGAATCCGCTGAAACTCTTTCATGCGCTGCATAAGGCCTGTTTGGGCCGCGGTGCGGTCCTGCATGTCAATCGTCGGGTCCAAGACATTCTGCACACCGACGGCACATTCCATGTCGCGACGTCCAATGGCGCCTTTCAAGCGCCGCGCCTGGTGTTGGCGGCTGGCCTGGGCAATAAACTGCTGGCGGACAAGGTCGGGCTCCATGCCCCCGTTCAACCGAACCAGGGACAAGTGTTAATAGGCGAGCGAATTGCGCCGTTTCTGAAAAATCCCACGATCTACGTTCGTCAAACGGATGAAGGCACGATACAAATCGGTGACTCCATGGAAGACTGCGGCTTCAATGACACCACGCGCACTGATGTGCTGGCCGGAATTGCCGCGCGAGCCATCGTGTGCTTTCCCAAATTGGCGAACTTGAACATCGTCCGTAGCTGGGCCGCGCTTCGCGTCATGACACCTGATGGATACCCGATATACCAAGAGTCCCGATCCTGCCCGGGAGCCTTTGTGGCCACTTGCCACAGCGGTGTCACGCTGGCGGCCGCGCATGCGATGCGCATCGCGCCATGGATGGCCGGGCAGGCCCAGCCAGATGAATTGTATGTATTTTCCGGTGACCGATTCCTCGACCCCCATCGCGAGTTGCACAATGACCACTAACCTGTTTTCGGTACTGCCTGGCGGCATTTCCACGTCGTCGATCATCATCAGTTTTAACGGCGAGACGCGTCGGGTTCCTGCTGGCGTGAGCGTCGCCGCCGCCTTGTTGGGATCAGGTGAAATGCGGCTGCGCGCGTCGCCGGTCAGCGGGGCCCCGCGCGCTCCCTACTGCATGATGGGCGTCTGCTTCGAATGCCTTGTTGAGATCGATGGCGTGCCAAACCGGCAGGGGTGCCTTATTCCGGTCCGGGATGGCATGCAGGTACGCTCGCAGGAAGGGCGGGCGCAATTGGCGGATCAGCCGGAGTCAAGTCATCATGAGTAGCGATGCAGATATTGTCGTGATCGGTGCCGGGCCGGCGGGCATGGCCGCCGCCACGCTCGCCGCCCGTTGCGGAGCCCAGGTCATGCTCCTTGATGAGCAGGATGGAGCGGGGGGGCAAATCTGGCGGAGTATTACGGCGGCATCCGAGGCGCGGCTGCAGACGCTCGGGCCCGATTACGCTGCCGGGCTTGCTCCGGCACGTGATTTTGCGCAATCCGGCGCACAACATATCACGCGAGCGACGGTGTGGCAGGTAACCCGCGACGGCGTCGTCAATTACCTGCACGCAGGCGCATCGTGTTCGATACGCGCCCAACGTGTCATTTTATGCAGCGGGGCGATGGAGCGTCCGTTTCCCATCCCGGGCTGGACGTTGCCGGGCGTGATGACCGCCGGCGCGGCTCAGATTCTGCTGAAGAGCGCCGCTACGGTGCCCACCCAGCCCGCGGTCTTGGCGGGCTGCGGACCGTTGCTCTATTTGCTTGCCTGGCAGTACGTACGGGCAGGGGTGCCCATTGCCGCCATCATAGACACCACGGATTCCAGCGATTACCGCCGCGCAGTGCCGCATCTGCCAGGCGCCTTGAGGGCATGGCCTTATTTGAAGAAGGGGCTTGGCCTGCTGCGCGTGTTGCGCAAGAAGGGAATTCCTTTTTTCAAGGGCGCCACTAATTTGGAAATTGAAGGCGCCGATGCCGTGACGGCCATACGCTTCGTCGCTCGTGGGAAAAAACACCGGCTGCAAACCGCACTCGTACTATTGCATCAGGGGGTGGTGCCGAATACGCAATTCACATGGGCGCTGCGTGCGCCGCACATCTGGGATACCGCGCAATTATGCTGGCGTCCGGATGTTGACGACCTGGGCCGGCTCGCCGAAGTGGAACAGGTGCTTGTGGCCGGCGATGGCCGGGGCATTGGTGGCGCCCAAGCGGCTGGCCTACAGGGCCGTCTCGCCGCGTTGGCTGCGCTGCAGGACCTTGGTCTGATGAGCGCCGACCAGGCCGCGCCGCAGGTGAACGCCGCGAACAACGCGCTTCAAGACCATCTGAGGATTCGCCCGTTCCTGGACGCCATGTATCGTCCAAAAGACGCGAACCGGATTCCCGCTGATGACGTGCTAGTGTGTCGGTGTGAGGAAGTCACGGCGGGAGCAATACGCGGTTTTGTTAAGCTGGGCTGCGCGGGACCGAATCAGACCAAATCGTTTGGCCGCTGCGGGATGGGTCCTTGCCAGGGGCGGCTATGCGGCCTCACCGTAACCGAAGTCATTGCCGAAGCGCGCAACACCACGCCGGAAGAGGTGGGGTATTACCGCATCCGTCCGCCGATCAAACCCATCACATTGGCGGAACTGTCGGCCGCACGCGATTTATAGTCACACTAACCACAACGGAGATCGTCCATGTCAGATATCACTCGCATCGAAACCAACGAACGCATGAGCCGCGTCGTCATCCATAACGGCATCGTGCTTATTGGCGGACTGACCGCAGGTGATGCAAGCCAGGACATCAGGGGGCAGACGCAGCAGGTACTCCAGAAAATCGACAATTATCTGGCCAAGGCAGGCACCGATAACACCCGGATGTTATCGGCACAGATCTGGCTCAAGGATATTGAGCGGGATTTCGCGGGCATGAACGAGGTATGGGATGCCTGGGTGCCCAAAGGTGTTGCGCCGGTACGGGCAACGGGTGAATCCAAATTGGCCCGCGGCGATTTGCTGGTCGAAATTATTGTCACGGCCTCACAGGCCTGAACGGTCAATAGTTGAACGGATCATGAACCCCAAGAGTATCGAGGCTTTCCGGGCGGTCATGCTTACCGGCTCGATGACTATTGCGGCGCGCGACATCCACACAACGCAACCCAATGTCAGTCGGCTGATTTCACATCTGGAATACGAACTGGATATGAAGCTGTTCGAGCGGGCGGGCAACAAGCTCACGCCAACCGATGAGGCCATTGCGTTTCTGGTGGAAGTCCAACGGTATTACCTTGGGCTGAAAACACTGTCGGAGACCGCCGGCAATATCAAGCGTTTCGGTTCCGGCAGGCTGCGTATCGCAACAGCGCCGGCACTTGGACTGGGGTTTATTGCTCGTGCCGTCAGGCGTTTTTCAGAAGTCTGTCCTGGCGTAACCGTATCGGTGCGCACCAATAATTCCGCTACGCTGGAACAGCTTATCGCTTCGCAATTATGCGACCTGGCGCTGGCAGTCTACGCCAGCGGCGGAAACTCCAATGCGGTAAGCGTCGAAAAGCTGGCCGACATACGGGGCATGTGCGCGTTACCACCCGGCCATCGCCTGGCTGACCGCCCTGTTATCGAGGCAAGTGATTTCGAGGACGAGCCGTTCGTCTCGCTATCACTCCATGATGGCATGCGAGAGCGTGTCGACGCATTTTTCAATGACCTGCACGTCCGGCGCAGTATGCTGGTCGAAACCGAGTTCTTTGCAACCGTTTGTTGCATGGTGATGAGCGGCATAGGCCTGAGCGTGGTCAATCCCTTAGTGGCGAAAGACTTTGTCGCACAGGGCCTGATACTTAAGCCCCTTGCGCCTTCCATCCACTTTCCCGTCTATTTGCTCAGCCCCAGCCATCGGCCGGCAAGCATACTGGCGCAGCGGTTCGAAGACGTCGTGCGGGAGCTGCTGGCAGAAGACGTGAAGGAGTTCACGCCGCAGCCGCTAGTGAAAACCGACTGAGCGCGAGACCATCGATAGGGACTTTGCTGGCGCCATCGAGAATCAGCTCGGACACAGCCTGTCCTGATGCCGGTCCAAGTTGAAAACCGCTCGACGAAAAGCCGCAAGCATAAATCAGCTTGGAAGCCTCGGCACTGGCTCCCAGTATGGGCGCGTGATCCGGGGTATATCCTTCTATGCCGGACCAAGCCCGGTTGATCGAGACATGCTTCAGAAAGGGGAAGAGGTCGGTCACGATTTTTGCGCTGTTCGCCAAGCGGGAAAAGTCCAGCTCTGCATGGCCAGCATTGATGTCGACTCCGCAATTCAATTCGCCGCCGATCACGACGGTACCGTTGTCATACTGCTTGAAGGACAGGCCCCGGCTTGTTGCTCCAACCACGGGTTTGATAAAGTGTGGCAACCGTTGGGTAACCATCAGCATCAGGCCGCCAGGCGTGACGGGCAGAAATTCGCCGATGGTTTGCGCAATGCCGCCCGACCAGGCACCGGCCGCCACCACCATGTATTCGGCTTCGAACGCGCCCTGGTTCGTCGTTGCCTGCCATTTTGACGCACCCTGGGTAACATTGCTGACGCGGCAGTTCTCGTGGACGACCGCGCCCTCGGCTTCGGCCGCACGCCGAAAGGCAGTCACAGCACGATAAGGCAGCGCAAAGCCGTCGCGCTCAACCCAGATGGCGCCGGTTACGTGTTCAGAAATGGCTGGCACCAATTCCCGGACGGTTTGTCTATCTACCAGGACCTCATGGTTAAAACCGTGAGCTGCAAGCAAGTCGACGCGGTCACGCAACGTTTGCACGTCGTCTTCGGTTTCGGCTACCTTGATTTGCCCCTGTGCAACAAACCCGCAATCGTCGCCGATGAGATCGTTCAATTCGTGCCACAGGTCGCAGGATGCCAACGTCAGTGGCATTTCTGCCAGTGGGCGGCCCAGCGTGCGCACCCCTCCTGCATTGACCCCCGACGCATGGCGACCGCAATAATCGGCTTCCAGGATGACTACGCGCAGGCCGCGTCGTGCAAGAAAGAATGCGCTGGCGCAACCATGAATTCCGCCGCCAATAATTACCACATCGAAAACATTCTTTTCCACTTTCCGAATCCTTTCATGCATAGGGCCGGGGTGCCAATCAGCAAGGTGGACCTATGACGTTCACTTTACTGGCGTTCTGTCATCAAGGCGAATGATTAGATTTTTGTTTTCATACCAAATTGGTATGGAGATGTGGCCTGATGCGCCGGGTACCTGACCGGCTTGTGTGTTGCTGAATTCCTGATGCCCAACATCTTGGGCCAGTTCAAGCTTAAACGGCTTTCTTCAGCCCTTGGGGAGTGGGGTGGCTTATGCTTGTTGGCATTGCAATCAATGCCCGCCCAGTGATGCTGGCAAAGGCAGCCCTTCTGCACGCGCCAACTGTTCCATGGCGGTTTCCAGGATGGCGCGGGCATGGCCGGCGGCATGTTCCAGGTCGTTATGCAACTGGGCATCGTCTTCGTTGCGGGACGCGCATTGCGCACTGTAGCGCTCGAAGCTACCGACCATCAGAAGAAGCTCCGCCAAATGCTTCGGGCACTCGCAAGCCAAGCCGCTGCCAGCCGCTGTAATTGTAAAGAGCATGTCCTCATCGAAGCGAAGCGTCGGCACGGCGGGTTGCTGCGGCGCGGGCAACCGTTCTCCGGCAAGCGCCGAACGACATAACGACAGCAATTCACCGAGTTCGGCCGGGATACGCGCGGCCATGCATCCCTGTGCACGCAAAGCGCGGATTGTCGCGCTTGCACCAAAGCGGTAAAGAATGACAATGGCAGCGCCAGCATATGTGTTGCGGGCCGACATAATCAGCGGGAGCGCGTTGCCATGAAGCTCCGAGATTTCGATCAGCAGGACCTCGACGTTCGCATCCGTTGGCAGCGATGGCGCTTGTTCAAGCTGTGAGCAACTGCATTGGACAGCAATATCCAGTCCCTCGCGCCCGCTCGCGGCGATGCGCCTGGCAAGGCTGCCTCCAATTACTGCCACCCTGATCGGCCCCTCGGTCCGTTGTTTTTCAGCTGGTGTGCGGATCAACGCTTGCAACTGTTCGCCAGACAAGCCGGCAATTACGCCGATGGCATGGCCCTGATCCACCAACTGCTTCAGCAGCCCGAGCCTGCGGACCTGGTCAGCTGAATACAAGCGCTGGCCGCGTACCGAGCGTTGCGTGTCCGACAGCTTATAACGGCGCTCCCAGACGCGAAGGGTTTCGACGGAGAGTCCGGCCAGGCGGGCTGCAACCCCGCTCCGGTAGGCGATGGGGTTGTCTTCCGTCGCTTCCTCACGTTTTTTCATCTATCGTGCCTTTTCAATTGACCCGCATTTGAACCGCTAATTGCTGCATTATAGCGGTACAAAAGATGGACGAGGATGCGTTAAACGACTAAATTTGTACTCAAGCGGTTCACGTATCCCATCATTGGCCTGCGTGTTCCGTTACTCCGGATCGGACCGGGTTTATTCTTCAAATCACAGGAGTCAACAATGAAACGTATTCTGACTGGAATTTCTCTCGCCCTGGCGCTCGGCACCGTCCAAGCTGCTGACATCGTAGACACTGCGAAATCGGCGGGTTCATTCAACACATTGATCAGTGCAGTGCAGGCAGCCGGATTGGTCGACACCCTTAAAGGACCAGGCCCATTCACTGTCTTTGCACCGACTGATGACGCATTTGCCAAGATTCCGAAAGAAAAGCTCGACGCGCTACTTAAGGACAAGGCGGCGCTGACCAAGGTCTTGACCTATCACGTCGTGCCCGGCAAAGTCATGGCAAAGGATGTGAAGGCAGGTCCGGTAAAAACGGTCGAGGGCAGTTCGCTTTCCGTGACTGCCAATGGCGGGAAAGTGGCCGTGAACAACGCTAATGTTATCAAGGTGGACATTGCTGCGGATAACGGCGTCATTCACGTTATTGATACTGTTGTTATGCCAAAATAAGCAAGCCTCAACGCTGCAGCCGGCCCGCTCCCGAGCGGGCCCTTTCATTTGGCGATCGCGGTATTCACTGCACACGTACTGAAGGACTGTTTCAGTCTTTCAGTTGAACGGCATATGCTCAGTACCCGACCGGAATGTGTCTGTGTTTGAAGGGTAGGCAAGAAAGATCCAGGCAGGCGGGCCCGGGGGCGTCGCAATCAATGATCTGCGCGCAACGCTGGGCAAAGGCGGCGCGGAAATGGTTCTTGGCTTTCGCGCACAACAACCGCAGCTTGCCGGGATCAATGCCGTGCAAAGCATAGAAAGCCGGGTCGTCGGCGGCCACCACTCTTTCGGTAACGATCACGCGCAGTGAAGTCAGGCCTTCGATGCGCAGTACCGCGCTATTGCCACAACGACGTTCTACACCCGTCTGCATCGGACCGGTATTGAGGAAGGTGCCATCGGTCAAGCGTTCCACTATCGCCTGTACCGGCACGCCGTCGCCGAAATGCAGCCCGTTACGTGCGCCCAGCGTGGTTGCCAGCGTCTGCCCGACACCCGCTTCTCGTGCCGCTTGCACAGTAAGCGGATCGGCAAAACTCGCGAACAAGGTGGGTACGCCCGGGCGCGCGGCCATCAATGCTTGAAACAGCCCAGGGGTGTCGCCGCCACCGCCCGACAAGGGGTTGTCGCCAGAATCCGTTACTGCAATCAGGCCCGGCTTGGTGCTGGCCAATGCTGCAGCCACGGCTTCTTCGGGCGTGGGCAGGCGCATGCGAAAGTCCGCGGCAAGTGCATGGATACGGTCCATGACCTTGCGGGCCGCCGCCCGGGCCGCGAGGCCGTCCGGATCTCTGTGGGCGTCGCTGACGACGAAGACCGACGCGCCCGTCGCCGCCGTGTCGGAGTAGGGGAAGCCACCGAATACCGACACATCCAGTACCGGATCGACGGTGGCGTCGCGCGCTGCCTGTTCGAGTGCGTGCATGGGGCCGCCGGGAGCTGTGCGCATATTGATGCTGGGCAGGATGATGCCTTCATTGAGCAGTACGCGGCGCGTGCGCAACCCCTCGTTTACGCAACGCAGCAATCCGTCAAGCACTCGATCGGCTGCTTCATCCATGTCCACATGGGGATGCGTCCGGTACACCGTGGCAATGTCCAGCACATCGGCCCAATCCGGCGGCATATTGCCGTGAAGGTCGAAGCTGGCGCCCAGCGGCACATCGGGCAGAAGTTCCCGCAGCATTCGGGCCACATCCAATTCCGGCGTCTCGCGCGTGGCCGTGATTGCGGCGCCATGCAGCGACAGATAGACGGCATCCCAGCCGCCTTGTGCCGCGCCGGCCAGCACGCCCTCCTTTATTTCCTGGGTGTACCGCTGGATGACGGCATCATCGATCGGTCCGGCTGGCAAGGCGGCCGCGCAGCGCAGCACCACGACTTCCCATTCCGGGTGGGTATCGGCGAAGCGCGCCACCGCACCGAGCTCGGTGGCTGTGCCGCGCATCGTATCCAGTGCGCGGGACCCGGTTTGCCATTCGTATTGCTCGAACTGGGCCATGCCCGCGGGAACCGGCCCGAAAGCGTTGCCTTCGAACCAGAGGCGGGCGACGGCTAAGCGTTTGCGCGTCATTGGATGCTGACCTTGATGTTCTTGAGTACGTCGCCGTAGCGCGCCTGCTCGGCTTTCAGATGCTTGGCCAATACATCGGCGGGGCCGCCGACCGGTACGGCGCCCAATGCACGGAATTTTTCCAGGGTGGCCGGTTCCTTTTCGAAGGCGTCGATCACCGCACTGATTTTATCGATGATGGGCTGAGGTGTGCCGGCCGGGGCGACGATGACGAACCAGGACGGAAGCAGGTAGCCGGGTACTGCTGCGCTTACGGGCTGCACGCCAGGCAGTACTTCGAGTTCGTCCTTGCTGGCTACGCCCAGGGCCACCAGCTTGCCTGCGCGGACGTTTTCCAGCGAGGTGGGGACGTTGTCGCCCGCAAGCTCGATATGACCGGCGAGCAAGTCGGCCGACGCCTGCGACGCACCCTTATAAGGTACGTGGGTGATGTCTACGCCGGCTAGCTGTTTCAGTAGCTCCAACTGGATGTGGCCGGTGCTGCCTACACCAGGCGAGCCCCAGTTGAGCTGGCCGGGATGCGCCTTGGCCCGCTCCAACAGATCGTGAATGTTCTTCAGGCCGGTGCGTGGGTTGGTCACGATGACGTTCGGCACATCGGCCACATACGACACTGCGGCGAACTCCTTGGCCGGGTCGAACGGCATTTTCGGATAAACGTGCGGATTGATAGCCAGCGGGCCGGGCGTACCCATGAGTAGCGTGTAGCCGTCGGGCTTGGCGCGCGCCACTTCCGCCGCGCCGATGTTGGCGCCGGCGCCCGGCTTGTTCTCGACGATGACGCTCTGTTTCAAACCCTTGGACATCCCGTCGGCCACCAGTCGGGCAAGCAGATCGGTGGTGCCGCCAGCGGCAAAGGGCACAATCAGTTGAATGGGTTTGGTCGGCCAATCGTTGGCCGCCGCGACGGGCAGTGCCGCCAACGAAAATGCGGCGGCCACGAACGGAAGGGTCAGGAGCCTGACGGCTTGGCGGCGCGCCGTGCGGCGGCCGGTATACGTTTGCTTTTGCATGATATGCATATCCTTGTGTAGTGGTCCTGCCGAAGAAAATAAAATGCCGAACAGCTAGGGCTGCGCATCCGCCTCGCGCACCAGGCTGCCATAAAGATCCGGCCGCCGGTCGCGCCGCGAGGGATACGCTATCCGGGCCTGGTCCACTTGCGTCCGGTCGATATCTGCCACCAGCAGCGCGTCGCTTGCCGTATCGGCACTTTGCAATACCGTTCCGTCGGGTGCCACGATAAGGCTGCCCCCGCCCATTTGCCAATCGCCTTCTTGTCCCACCTTGTTGGCTGCCGCCAAGTAGCAGCCGTTTTCGAACGCGCGCGTGCGCAGCATTTCCTGGAACATATGTACTCGCGAGGTTGCATAAGGCGCTATCAGCAGTTCGGCGCCGTTGACAGCCAGGCAGCGAGCTGTTTCTGGAAAACCCATGTCATAGCAAATGCCAAGGCCTACACGCCAGTCGTCCAGGGAATAGGTATCGAAGCGTGTGCCGTACCGGAAGTAGATCTTTTCCAGGCTGCGCACCCCGGCCGGATGCGTCTTGCGATATTTGAAGACGATATTGCCAGCCGGATTGATATGCATGGCAGTATCAAAGTACAGGCCGGCCTCGACTTTTTCATAGATAGTGGCCACTACCGCGATGCGATGGCGTTGCGCGGCCTCGCGCATGGTGGTGATGGTAGGACCGGAGTCGTGCTCGGCCAGCGCGAAGTATTTCGCGTCCTGGTATTGGGCGAAGAATATCGTATTGAAGAATTCCGGAAGTACTACCAGCCCGGCCCCTTGGCCGGCTGCCTGTTCAACGTAGGCAACCGCCTTGGCCAAATTATCCTGCAGGTTTTCACTGCTGCGCATTTGCACACATGCAATTCTCATGACTGTTTCCTTGGGATGGATAGGGCTGCTGTCCGGTTCATACCTGTACGGCCTGGAGTGATGTGGCGATCATACGATCTAGGTTCTGGTAATATGAATCATATGATCTACTTTTAACGCCGCCGAGTCAACCGGTAGGCGCATTAACCGACATGACTCACATTTTTCATCGCACGCCGCGCAGCCTTCCCCAACTTGCCCTGCGTGGCGAAGGCAGTTTCCTGATCGATACTGCCGGGCGGCGCTATTACGACGGTTCCGGCGGCGCGGCGGTGTCCTGCCTGGGGCATGCGCATCCCGAGGTCGTGGAAGCAGTGATCGCACAGATCCGCCAGCTTGAATACGCTCATACCAGCTTTTTTACGTCCGAGCCAGCCGAGCGGCTGGCGGACATCTTGGTTCAGCATTCGCCGCCCGGGCTGGGCCATGCCTATTTCCTGTCCAGTGGTTCCGAAGCCGTGGAGACCGCCTTGAAGATGGCACGTCAATACCACGTAGAGGCCGGCGAACCGGGTCGCCGCCATAACATCTCCCGCTTGCAGAGCTATCACGGCAATACCCTGGGTGCGTTGGCCATCGGCGGCCATCGTGGACGCCGGGCGCTATACCAGCCCTTGCTCCCGGAAAGCCACCATGTGTCGCCGTGCTTTGCCCTCCATTACCGCCAGGACGGCGAATCGGATGAGGCGTACGGAACCCGCCTGGCGGATGAACTGGATCAGACGATTCTGGCCTTGGGTCCCAAAACGGTCAGTGCCTTCATCGCCGAAACGGTTATCGGCGCTACCGCGGGCGCCGTCTGCGCCGTGCCCGGTTACTTCCCCAAGATCCGGGCGGTTTGCGACCGCCATGGCGTGCTGTTGATCCTGGACGAAGTCATGTCGGGAATGGGGCGTACTGGCTCCTATCACGCCTTCGAGCGCGAAGACGTGGTGCCTGATCTGCTGTGCCTGGCCAAAGGCCTGGGCGGCGGCTACCAGCCGATTGCCGCCGTCATGGCGCACGACAAGGTA
Source organism: Pollutimonas nitritireducens (assembly GCF_002849615.1). Classification (GTDB taxonomy): domain Bacteria; phylum Pseudomonadota; class Gammaproteobacteria; order Burkholderiales; family Burkholderiaceae_B; genus Pollutimonas; species Pollutimonas nitritireducens. The sequence goes on along the minus strand of NZ_PDNV01000008.1, from coordinate 85,194 downwards.
GTCGATACGATAGTGGGTGGCTCGGGGGCATTCCAGCATGGCCATACCTATGTCGGTCATCCAGTAGCGTGCGCCGCAGCGCTGGCCGTGCAGCACATCGTGGCGCGCGACGGGCTGGTCCAGCAGTCGGCGCAATTGGGTGAGTACTTGCAGTTGCGGTTGCGCGAGCGTTTCACGGACCATCCTCATGTGAGCGACATACGGGGTCGCGGCTTGTTCCAGGCGATCGAGCTAGTGGCGCGGCGCGGACCCGACTCAGCATTCGAGCCTGCGCTGCAGCTTCATGCCCATATCAAACGGCAAGCTCTGGCGCGCGGCCTGTTGTGCTACCCCGGCGGCGGCACGATAGACGGCGAGCGCGGCGATCATGTTCTGCTGGCGCCGCCTTACCTGACGACGCGGGCGGAACTCGATGCCGCCGTCGATATCCTGGGCGCGGCCGTTGATGCCTCTATAGCTGGCGTGGCGACAGTACAATAGGCGTCCGCACCGGCGGCAACACAGGAGCATCGATGGACAAACGCACGGTCGACAAACTCATCGAAGAGCACTATTCCAGCCTGCCTCCCACCTTGCAGCGCGCTGCGCGCTTTGCCATCGACAATCCCAAGTCAATCGCCCTGAATTCCATGCGTGCGGTGGCGGCCGAGGCCGGTTTGCAGCCCAGCGCCATGCACCGGCTGGCGCGCCAACTGGGGTTCGATGGTTACGAAGCCTTGCGCAGCGTGTACCGTGATTGGCTGGCGCAAGGGGCGGGTACATTCGCCCAGCGAGCTACGGTTTTGCAGCAACGCGGTACGCGGGACAAGGCCGAGAGCCTGGTGCAGGAACTCGTCCACAGCGACTGCGGGAATCTGCAGTCCATGCTGGAGCCGACCACACTGGATGCGATCCGTTCAGCTTGCGATGTGCTGGCTTCGGCGCCACACATCTATGTGGCGGGTCTGCGCAGCCTGTTTCCCGCGGCATTCTATTTTAACTACGCCTGTAGCATGTTCCAGCACAACACGACGCTGCTGTCGGGAATCGCCGGTACCTTTGCTGACGACTTGCGCCGCGCCGGCCCGGACGACGCGCTGCTGGTGTTCAGCTATGAGCCTTATGCCCGCGATGCGGTGTCGGCATTGCGGTTTGCGCGCGAACGTGGCCTACGCATCGTCAGCATCACCGACAGCGTCTTATCACCAATCGCCGCCCAGGCCACCGCTCTGATCGTCGCGGCCAATGCCACGCCGTCGCTGTTCCCGTCAGTCGTGCCGGCGCTTTCGATTGCGCAAACGCTGGTTGCGCTATTGGTGGCCAGAGGTGGGCGGGCGAGCCTGCAGGAAATCGAAAAAAGCGAGGCGCAGCTGCGGGAATTTGCGGTTTACCTGAAGTGACAGTGAATCGCTGGGCGCCAGGCGGACAAGGTAAAGTTGCACGTCTGCCAGTTCTCCCCGGAGCTTTTCCATGCTTGCCACCTTGACGCCTTATTTTCCCGCCTGGACCCACGAATGGCTGGGTCTGATCTTTTTAACCCTCCAGTTGCTGACCATCATGCTCGTGGCCTGGCTTCTGCAACGCGGTCTGTGGCGAATTTTGCAGCGTGCGAGTCAGCGCTACGACCTGCCGGTTCATTTGATCAGGCCTACCGCATCTATTGCGCGCTGGATCATCATGACGGCCGCCGCATTGTTGGTGCTTGGCCGGTTGGGCGTTTCCGGAACGGTGTTGTGGACGGCCTTTACGGGTTTTTCGGCGGTAGCCGCCGTGGCTTTTTTCGCCGCGTGGAGCGTACTGTCGAATATCTTCTGCGCCATCCTGATCTTTACCACGCGCCCGTTTCGCCTGGGCGATCATGTGGAGATCCTGGATACAGCCGAGAAGCCGGGCGCCAGGGGTGAAGTTGTCGATATCAGTCTGCTGTATGTCACCTTGCGTGACAGCACGGAAGAGCATCGGGGCGCGCTCTTGCAGATACCCAATGCGCTCGTGTTCCAACGTATCGTGCGTCGTTGGAAAGGCGGGCCACCGCTTTAATCCGCAGCACCTCGCATCTTCACCACCATGTCATAGAGCAACTGGGCGACGCGGCTGAGCGCTCGCCCACGCCGATGGATCAAACCAATTGTGCGGCTGACCACAGGATCCCTCAACGGCACGCTGACCAAGGCAGTGTGCCCGCGCGGTGGCATGGCCAGTTGCGGCACCACGCCGATTCCCAACCCTGCTTCAACCATGCTGACCAGCGCTGGCACATGCTGCACCTCACAAAACCATCGTGGCCGGTCCGGGCTATGCGCCAACGCCTGATCGATCAGGAAGCGGTTGCCGCTGCCCTGGGCCAGACTGATGTACTCGCACGACGCCAAGTCGCGCCAAGTCAGTCCGCGCCGCTTCGCCAGCGGATGATCGGTGGGCAGCGCCACCACGAAAGGTTCTTCCAGTAACGGCTGGAACTCAATGTCGGCGTCTTGTGTCCCGATATAGGTCAAGCCGAAATCCGCGTCGCCCCCAGCCACGGCCGTCAACGCCACCGAGGATGACTCGTCGATAAGGCGGATGCGGATGCGAGGATACTGCCGGTGAAATTCACGGATGACCGTTGGTAAAAAGTGCGCGACGGCTGATGGTACGCAGGCAATGGTCACCTGCCCGGACATCCGCTCGGCTATATCCTGGATGCCGATCAGCGCATCTTCCAATTCAATCAGCACATTGCGCGCGCGCGGCACGAACCCACGACCGATGGTGGTGAGTTCCACCTTCCGCGTAGTGCGCATAAATAGCTGGACGCCCAACGCTTTTTCCAGTTTGGCCACCCGACGGGATAGGGCGGACTGCGATAAGTGCAAAGCCTCGGAGGAGGCACGAAAGCTTCCCAGATCGGCAACAGTGAGGAATGCGCGCAAATCGGCTAGGTCGAATTTCATGCGTTTTAATCAATAATTCATCGAATATTTGCACTTTACTCCATATTCCAGCGTGGGCATCATTCACATTTCAATAGGCCGCTTCATGCGGATGACCAAAAAAACGGAGAGAGACAACAAATGCATGCGATCCAACGATTTCTGAAGCGGCGCGTTCTGACGGGCTTGACGATGGCATTCATCGTGATGCTCGGGTTGGGGCCGGCGACGGTGCCAGCAGCTGAGTGGACGCCCCAACGGCCCGTGCGCTTGCTGGTGCCTTATGGCCCTGGCGGCAGTTCGGACGTAATCGCGCGCGCGATGGCTGCGGAAATGTCGCGCACGCTGGGACAGCAGGTCATTGTCGAGAATAAGGGCGGCGGACAGGGCATCATCGCCACCATGGAAGTGGCAAGAGCTAAACCTGACGGCTATACATTGCTACTGGGCCACGTCGGCACGCTGGCCGTCAACCCGGCCATGGTTCCCAATCTTTCTTATGACCCACAGCGCGATTTCGCACCCATTGCGTTGCTCGCCAAGGTGCCGATGATCTTCGCGGTGGGCAAGAATGTACCCGGCACTAACTTAGCCTCGTTCGTGGCGCTGGCCAAATCCAAGCCTGGCGACCTGAACTATGGCTCGGCGGGAAATGGCAGCGCCGGCCACTTGGCATTTGAAATGCTCAAGATGGCCACCGGCATCGACGTAATGCATGTGCCCTACAGGGGCACGGGCGCTCAAACCACCGACTTGCTGGCAGGTAATATCGACGCCGCTTCGGCCGGCACGCCGGGCCTGCTGCCGCATGCGCAGGCAGGCAACGTACGCATCATTGCAGTGGGATCGGCGCGGCGGCTGCCTGTCCTCAACGATGTGCCCACCGTGGCGGAACAAGGTTACCCGGGCTTTGAAAGCTCGCAATGGTTTGGCCTGCTCGCTCCGGCCGGTACGCCTGCGCCGATTATTGACCGGTTGAAGAAGGATGCGCTGCTCGCACTTCGGTCGCAGGCGGTCAGTGAACGTCTGGCCCACGACTCCAGCGAACCCGTCGGCCTGGGACCGCGCGAATTCGCCGACTTTATTCAGACCGAAGGTGAGCGTTGGGGTGAAGTCGTACGTCGTGCCAATCTACGCACTCGATAAACGGCGATCACTTGTATCGACAGGTTTTTATTGCATATGGACACCACTATGAACGACAAGCCCTTTTTTTCTGAAGCTGAACTGTTGGACCTTGGCGCGCGTGCCTTCGCTGGGCTGGGCCTGCCCGCCGAAGACGCCGTAGACGTAGCACGCATCCTCGTGCAGGCAGACCTGTTCGGCCTGAGCACCCACGGGCTCAGTCGCATTGAATCCTATGGCGAACGCCTGCGGGTGGGCGGCATCAAGGCGCAGGCCCGTATCACTGTGCAAAGCCCCGCGCCTGCCCTGCGCCTGGTGGACGGCGACAATGGCGTTGGTCCGCTGGTTGGCATGCATGCTCTGCGTGCGGCCATGCAGGCTGCCAGGGAATGCGGAGTGGGCGTTGCCCTTGCCCGGCAAAGCAATCATTTCGGACCCGTGTCGCCTTATGGAATGATCGCGGCGCAGCACGGTTTTGCCAGCATCATCGGCAGCAATGCCACCACCACCATCGCTCCGTGGGGGGGCACCGACGAACGGCTGGGCAACAGCCCTCTAGGCTTCGGCGTGCCCAATCCAGATGGCCTACCGTTTTTGCTGGACATGGCGATGAGCGTTGTGGCGCGTGCCAAGATCCGCAACGCACTTAAACGTGGCGAGTCCATCCCCGACAACTGGGCTACTGACCGCGACGGCCGCAGCACGACCGATCCCGCCCTCGCGCTCGAAGGCTTCCTGCTGCCAATCGGGGGACACAAGGGTTACGGACTGGCACTTATGGTGGATATGTTGGCCGGATTGCTGTCGAACGCCGCGTACCTGACCCATGTGAAATCCTGGGTGGATGCGCCTGATGAACCACAGAATTTAGGGCATTTCTTCATTCTGATCGACACCGCGCGCTTGGGATCACCATCATGGCTTGCCGAACGCATGAACGATTTCGCCGCGATCCTGCATGCCAGCCCGGCTGCGGATGCTGATCGGCCTGTCATTGTGCCGGGCGAGATAGAGCTGGCAAACATGGCTCGCCAGCAGCGCGACGGAATCGCAGTCGACCCGGCCATAGTTACACTGCTGCAACGCTACGCCGCGCAGCTAGGCCAATGATCAACTGAACCTACGGATCCCCATGACCATCGACACCGCAATCATCAACGCTTTCACCCCCTGTGGACGGCTGCGCGCCTCCATCAACCTGGGTAACCCCATCCTTGCTGGACGCGATCCGGCCACCGGCGCGCCGGCAGGCGTCTCAGTCGACCTTGCGCGTGCCTTTGCCGAGCGGCTGGGTGTTGAACTGGAACTGGTTGTATGGGACAGCGCGGGCAAATCGGTTGATGCCGTGACGAAAGAGCAGGCGGATATCGGCTTTTTCGCCATCGACCCTCTGCGTGGCGCCGGTATCTCCTTTACTGACGCCTATGTACTGATCGAAGGTGCCTATCTGGTCCGCGATGCTTCTCCACTGCGCGAGCGTGACGCTGTAGATCGTGAGGGAATCCGCGTCATGGTCGGCAAGGGCAGTGCATACGACTTGCACCTGAGCCGGGAACTCAAGCATGCGCGAATCCTGCGGGCACCCACGTCTCCCGCAGTGGTCGATAGTTTTCTGGCCGAGAATGCCGATGTAGCGGCCGGGGTAAAGCAGCAATTGGAAGCCGACATGCGCCGCATCCAGGGTCTACGCATGCTGCCTGGCAGCTTCATGGAGATCCGACAAGCAATGGGCACACCAAAGGGGCGGGGCAGCGCCGCCGCTGCGCAACTCGGCCTTTTCGTGGAAGAAATGAAAGCCAACGGATTCGTGGCGCAGGCATTGCAGCGCCACGGCATCCAGGGCGCTGCAGTGGCGCCTTCGGCTTAACTGGTCGTCGACCGATTTCAATTTCGACGCTTACGGCCTGTCGGAGAATATCGCCGGATAACGCAGCGTAGGTGTCCAGTTGTTATGCCTGGTGGTTTGGGTGTACATTCTTAAATCATCAGGTTATTAAGTTATATCTAAAAGTAGTAAAAGGTCGGCGTAGACATCGCTGTCGGAACGCCTTTAACACGAGATACATCTTGACGAACACAGCGTCCCCAGCCCGGCAAACAGAATCCCCCTTATTTTCTGAAACTGTGCAGCGCGGCAACATCATGCGCCTGACAGTGGCGCAGGCGCTGGCTGGAGCGAACTCGGTAGTGGTCTACGCCACCGGCGCTATCATCGGCAACATGCTGGCGCCCGACAAGACGCTGGCGACCTTGCCGATATCCATTTTTGTGGTTGGCATGGCTGCCTGTATCTTGCCGGCTGGCGCCATCGCACGTCGGTATGGCCGTCGCATGGCTTTTCTCGCGGGCGCCGGTTGCGGTGTTCTGGTGGGTGTATTGGCGGCGCTTGCGGTGATGATCGGCTCGTTCTGGCTGTTCTGCCTGGCCACCTTTTTTGGTGGGGCCTACGCCTCCGTCGTGCTCTCGTTCCGCTTTGCCGCCGCCGATGGTGTCAGTCCCGCGATGCGGCCGCGTGCCCTGTCTTTCGTGATGGGCGGAGGAGTGGTCGCGGGTATTGTCGGGCCGCAGTTGGTGACCCACACCATGAATGTGTGGCCGGCACATATGTTTGCGGTCACCTTCATGGCCCAGGCGGCCGTCGCGGCGGTGTCGGCCCTTGTGCTCCTGGGTGTAAAGCTTCCGAGGCCCACGGCGGCGGAAGTCGCCGGAGGCAGGCCGCTAAGCGTCATCGTGCGCCAGCCACTCTTTATCACTGCGGTGATTTGTGGCGCGGTCTCGTACATGCTGATGAATTTCCTCATGACGGCTGCTCCGCTGGCGATGCAAATGTCCGGCCACTCGCAGGAAAACTCCAATCTCGGCCTTCAGTGGCACGTGATCGCCATGTACGCACCCAGCTTCTTTACGGGTCGGCTCATCACGCGCTTCGGCGCCGGGCGAGTGGTGATTGCGGGCCTTGTACTTACCGGCGCGTCTGCCGCCGCCGGCTTGACTGGCCTGGATGTCGCCCACTTCTGGCTCACCTTGATCCTGCTCGGCATTGGCTGGAACTTCGGTTTTGTGGGCGCTTCCGCGCTGGTGCTAGAGTGTCATCGTCCCGAAGAGAAAACGCGGGTGCAATCGTTCAACGACTTTATCGTTTTCGGCACGATGGCGGTGGGCTCGTTTGCGTCCGGCGGATTGCTGGCAGCCTACGGCTGGGACATGGTGCTTTGGGTCTCGTTCGTTCCGCTCGCGCTGGCCGTCGTCGTGCTGTCGGTGACCTCGGCAAGTAACAGGCGGGCCCCCGTGGTGCAGAACCGCCCTTGATGCGCTCGCCGCCGACCGATCAGGCGGCCGACCGGTAGTCCTGCGTGGACGCCACAGTACCGTGGCCGAACTTCAGGGCCACCATCATTGCAGCGCGGCCGGCGACGCTTTCTTGGCGAGCCTGGTCAGGCCTTTTTCGGCGCCGCCGTGCTGCCTCGGTAAACCACTTCAATCGGGAAGGACTGGAATGCTTCATAGTCCTTTCCTTCAAGCCTGGCCATGAGTTGCTCGGCGGCGGCGTGGCCGATTTCGATGATGGGGGTGCGAACACTGGTCAGGCCCGGCGTCTGGGTGGCGCCCAGATCGGTATTATCGATGCCGGTGATGGAGATGTCTTGAGGGATGCGTAGCCCCGCATTGCGACAGGCGACCATCCCGCCGACCGCAAAGATGTCATTGGTGGCTACCACTGCCGTCGGACGATTGGGCGCCGAAATCAACTTCATCATGCCTTCTCCTGCAGTGTCCAAGTGGATCGGCGCATATTGCACATGACGCGGATCGAGCGCCAGCCCCGCATCGGCCAGCGCCGCCCGCATACCTTCTCCACGCGCCATGCCGCGGTCGTTGCCCTGTAGGGGGGCGCTGAGCAAACCGATGTGCTGGTGGCCCAGCTCAACCAAATGGCGGGTGACCTGATAGGCCGCGGCATGATTATCGAACCCGACGCTGGGATGCCGCCGCAAAGGATCCACGCCCCAGGTCAGCACGTAGGGCCGTCCGTAATCATCCAGCAGGGAAAACAGGGCGGGATGGTGATCCAGGCCCACAAATACAAAGGCATCCACGCCATGCTGAACCAATTGCGCGGTCACCCGCAATTCGGCGTCCAGATCGTAATGGTGCTCGGCAAGCACAAGAGAATAGCCGCGCGCGCTTACGCGCTGGTGCACGGCGCTGGTAGTGCGCGCATACAGGGCATATTCGACGGAGGGCACGACAGCGCCGATCATGCGCGTGCGCTGACTGCGTAAAGACCGTGCGCCGCCGTGCGGAACGTAGCGCAGCTTGGCGGCCGCCGCACGTACGCGCGCCAGCGTCTCGGGGTCGACCGCATCGGGGCTGTTCAAGGCTCTGGACACGGTGGCGGTGGACACGCCCGCCAATTGCGCGACGTCTTTGGAGCTTGATCGAGATCGCGATGCAGCGGCTCGCTCGGGGTTGGTAGGCTTAAGCATTATGGTCAGTATAAAACGATGTACTGAAAACGATTACAAGCGGTAAAGGTGTCAATAGTAATCGGGGTATTTACCTAGAAATGATCATTGTTTAACTTAGATCAAGCTGATAAATTACCACCATGTAAACGTTTACATCATGCCTTCCCAGAATTCGATAACGAGTCCATTCTCCCGGGAACCGGCGCAGATCGTTGAGCGTACCGACAGCTCAGCCTCCGAAGAGAGGCACAAAACTACGCCGCCGGGGCGGCATTAACGTCAGGAGACATTATGAATAAAACGTCAAGCCACACCCACAACGGCGACAAGGTTGATTCGGCTTCCCGGCGCAGAGTGCTCAAGCAAGCCGCCTCGGCCAGCGCACTGGCCATGGCCGGGCCCGGTTTTTTAGCGCGGGCCTATGCACAGGGGGCCAGCGATCTTGGTCCTTACCAGTCGGCCAAGATAAATTGGCGCCAGGTGGAAGGCCAGCAGATCACTGTTGCCGTCATTCCCGCCAGCTATTTCGAAAACCTCATCTCGCTGGTGCCTCAGTTTGAGCAACTGACGGGTATAAAAGTGCGCATGGAAAAAGTGCCGCCTGGGCAGATCCGGCAAAAGGCCATGCTGGACCTGTCGTCGGGCACCGGAACCTATGCCACCCACGCCGCCGATCCCATGTACTACCCGTTGTACGTGGCTAATAAATGGGTCGATCCGCTGGATACCTATTTGAACAATCCTGCGCTTACGGACCCGGCCTGGTACGACTACAACGACATCCTGCAGGCCTGGCGCGAGGCGGATTCCGTGGACGGCAAGCCTTACGGAGTGCCGTATGACGGCGAAGTGACTGTGCAGGTCTATCGCAAAGATCTGTACGACGCCAAAGGCCTTAAACCGGCCGACACGTTCGAACAGTTGCTGTCCAATGCCGAAGCCTTGAACGACCCTGACAACAGGCAGTACGGTCTGGCCTTGCGCGGCTTTGCCGGGGCCGGACAGAATATGTATATTTACCCGTCCATTTTTCGTAGTTTTGGCGGCAAGTGGTTCAAGGGCGACAAGGTCGTGGTCAATTCGCCCGAGGCCATTAAAGCGCTCGAATGGTATGTGAATGCACTGTCCAAGTACGCACCGGCAGCCGTGCGCAACTGGAACTGGCCCGACATCGCTGACGCATTTTCGCAGGGCACGGTGGCATGCTATATCGATGCGCATTCGTCGGCTGCCGTCATCACCAACCCGCAGAAGTCCCGCGTTGTCGGCAAGGTCGCCTATGCGCGCTGGCCCAAAGGGCCGGACGGCAAGCGGGTAACCTCCATCTGGAACTGGGGTTTTCCCATCAATGCGGCGCTCAAGGACGATGCCAAGAAAGCGACGTGGTTGTTCATTGCGTGGGCCACATCGGCTGAAACGCAGGCGCGCACGTCCTGGAAGTCGGACAGCGCCACACCGCGTTCCGGCCTGAATCGCACTTCTTTATGGAAGGCGCCGGAGTTTGCCGAAGCGATGAAGGGAGCCGGGGAAAATTTCATTCCCGCAGCACTCGAGTCGCTGGAACATGATACCGATGTGGAGTGGCGTCCACGCGTTCCGCAGTGGCCTGCCATCGGCGACACCATGGCCGTGGCCATCCAGGCGGCACTGGTGGGCGAGCGCAGTCCCAAGGATGCTCTGGATCAGGCTCAGGCCCGTATTGACCAGATCATGAAGGCATGACCGGCTCATGAGTGTTTCTGCATCAGTGTCCGACACAGAGTCCGCCGGCAAGGCGAAGGGCGGCGCAAAGGCCATCGGCCGCTCGCTGGCCAGCCAGGAGCGCCGCTTCGCGCTGGTCTTGCTTGCGCCGGCGCTGCTCGTGCTGCTTTGCGCCACCACCATTCCTTTGGTCTATCTGGGGTGGAGCAGCCTGCAGCGCCTGGATCTGGCCATGCCGTATTTATCCGGCTTCACCGGCCTGGACAACTACATTCACATGGGCCAGGATCCGCGGTTCTGGAATTCGCTGCTGCTTACCGTGATTTACACGGCATCCACCGTATTCCTGCAGGTGACGCTAGGGCTCGCGCTGGCCCTGCTGGTGTTGCAGATTCCCAAAGGGCAGGGCCTGCTGCGCGTGGCGGCGATTCTGCCTATTGTGTTGGCGCCCGTGGTGGTTGGCCTGTTCTGGCGCACGCTGGTGCTGGCACCCGATGTCGGACTGGTGGATCTGGTGACGCGCTGGCTGGGGCTGGGTAGCTACAACTGGCTGGGCGATCCGCAACTGGCGTTGATTTCCGTTATTGCCATTCACACGTGGCAATGGACGCCTTTCGCATTTCTGGTGTTGCTTGCCACACTTTCCACGCTCCCTCCCGACATCTACGAGGCGGCACGCCTTGATCGCGCCGGGGCCTGGCAACGCTTTTATTACATTACCTTGCCACTTATTCGTCCGGCCCTGGTGATGGTGATGATCCTGCGAATGGTGACGGCGCTTTCGGCTTTCGCGGCCATCTTTGCGGCCACCGGCGGCGGGCCCGGTTCATCAACCGAAATCCTGAATCTGTACGCGTATCGCACATCGTTCTCGGAATTGAACATCGGCTACGGATCATCGCTGGCTGTCGTCCTGCTTGTGCTGACGCTCATCATTGCATGGATCATATTCCGTCTGCGGAGGCCCGAATGACCTTAATGTCCATTACCGTTGGGGCGGCGATCAGGAAGGCGCTGTTGTGGCTGCTGGCGGCATGTTTGCTGTCTGTGTGGGTATTTCCGGTGCTGTGGGGATTGCTTACGTCTTTCAAGACGGAACGCGATGTCTTGGCCTACCCGCCGTTGATCGTATTCGAGCCGACGCTCAGCAATTACTACGAAGTCATTTTCGGTTCATCGTCCATTTTGCCCAATCTGTGGTCCACCACGATCATTTCTGTGTCGACCACCGTGCTGACCATGTTGTTTGCGGTTCCCGCCGCCTACGCAATGGCCAGGCTTCGGTATCCCGCCAAGCGAGGCAGCGGCTTCTATGTGCTGGCCACGCAGATGCTGCCGCCCGTGGGACTAATTATTCCGTTCTACCTGGTGCTCCAGAAGATAGGTGGGCTGGATACCTACAGCGGCATCACTGCCATTTATCTGACGTTCTCGTTGCCCTTCGCGATCTGGCTGATGGTGTCGTATTTCGAGGATATCCCATTCGAAATGGAAGAGGCCGCGCTGCTCGACAGGGCAGGACGCTTTCGCACCTTGTGGTATGTGATCCTGCCGCAGGTGCGTGGCGGCATTGCCGTAACCACGGTCTTCGTATTCCTGAATGCGTGGAACGAATTCTTGTTTGCTGTGGTGCTTACCGGCAACAACGTTCGGCCCGTCACCGTGGCCATGTTCAATTTCATCTCGGTCGAGCAGACCCAGTGGGCCCGGCTTGCGGCCGGTGCCATGCTGGCCATGGCGCCCGTCATTATCGTGGGCCTCGTCGCTCAACGCCATATCGTTAAAGGACTTACCGTGGGCGCAGTCAAAGGAGGGGGTCGTCGATGAGCCAGCCCGGATCAGTAAAACTGGAAAACATCGTCAAGCGCCATGGCAGCTTCACCGCGCTGCATGGCATTGATTTGGAAATCAATCCAGGCGAATTCTTTGCATTCCTGGGGCCGTCGGGTTCGGGAAAGACCACGACCTTGCGCATTCTGGCCGGCCTTGAGCCGGTGAATGACGGAAGGGTATTGCTTGATGATGTCGATGTCACCCATGTGCAGCCGGGCGAGCGCGATGTCGCCATGGTTTTCCAGAGCTATGCCTTGTATCCGCACATGACGGTGGCCGAAAACATTGCCTTCCCGCTCAAGATGATAAGGACGCCCGCGTCCACCATCGAAAGCAGTGTGAAAGAGGCCGCCGCCAAAGTGGGCATCGAACATCTTTTGGCCCGCCGGCCCGGCCAGTTGTCCGGCGGCCAGCAGCAGCGTTGCGCCCTGGCGCGCGCCATCGTGCGCAAGCCTCGGCTGTTTCTGCTTGATGAGCCCTTGTCCAATCTGGATGCCAAGCTAAGGGTGGAAACGCGCGCTGAATTGCGTCGCCTGCAACGATCGTTGGGCGTCACCACCGTATACGTCACCCACGACCAGGAAGAAGCCATGACCGTGGCCGATAGACTGGCCGTGTTCATGGAAGGGCGTATCGTGCAGGTGGGCACGCCCAAGGAAGTATTCCTGCGTCCGGCCAACGCCGTCGTGGCGGCTTTCATCGGTACACCGCCCATGAACTTGATGCCGGCCACCTTGGCCGATGGCCAGGTCAGCCTCGAAGGCGCCAGCCTGCCCATAAGCGGGGTCCAGGTCCAGGGCACGCGCGACGTCACCCTGGGCGTGCGGCCCGGCGATCTTCGTATCGCGGATCCGGTCCAGCGTGACCCGGTCACGCCCGATCAGGGCGCTCCTGCCAGGGGCATTCCAGCCCGCGTGGAGTTCGTGGAAGATCTGGGCGACAGCGTCATTGCCATCCTTACCGTGGGAAGCCAGCACATCAAGATGCGTCTTGACCAGCATGCCGACCTGCAGGAAGGGCAGCAGGTGTTCCTGACGTTTGCTCCTACCGCGGCACACCTATTCGACCGGCAAACCGGCGAGCGGCTGCCGTCCGCCTGAACCAAGCCCCAGCCCTGAATCACATCGAAAAACACGCCATGAACCAAAACGACATACGCAAGCCCAATATCGTGCTCATCCTGAACGATGACATGGGTTATTCCGACATAGGTTGCTACGGCGGCGAAATCCAGACCCCCAACCTGGATCGGCTGGCCGCGAACGGACTGCGGTTCACGCAGTTCTACAACACCGCGCGTTGCAGCCCCTCGCGGGCATCGCTGCTAACGGGCCTGCATCCTCACCAGACCGGTGTGGGTGTGCTGACCTACGACATGGGCCCGGAAGGCTATGCCGGAAACCTGGGCAAGAACTGCGTGACCATTCCGCAGGCTCTAAAGGCCAGTCAGTACAAAACCTACATGAGCGGCAAATGGCATGTGGCCAGCAGCCTTACGGAGCCTACCGACACCTGGCCGTTGCAGCGCGGGTTCGATGAGTTTTTCGGCACCATTATTGGCGCCGGAAGCTTCTACGACCCCAACACCTTGACGCGAGGCAATGAAAACATCGAGCACGAAGCCCGGGACAACAAGGACTTCTTTTATACCGACGCCATCAGTGATCAGGCCGCAACCTATATTCGCGAGCATGCTGGCCAGCACCCGGATCAGCCGTTCTTCGAATACGTCGCGTACACGGCCCCGCATTGGCCCCTGCACGCGCACGACGAAGACATCGCCAAGTACAAAGGCCGTTTTGACAAGGGTTGGGACGCCTTGCGTGCCGAAAGACTCAAGCGCCTGGTCAGTGAAGGCTTACTCAAGCCTGAGTGGGCGCTGTCCGACCGGGACCCAAGCCAGCCCGCCTGGACAGAAGCACAAGAGAAGGCCTGGCTGCTGCGTTGCATGGAAGTCTACGCGGCGCAGGTCGATCGCATGGACCAGGGAATAGGACGCATCATCACCGCGCTCGAAGAAACCGGCCAACTCGACAACACCCTGGTGATCTTCTTGTCGGATAACGGCGCCTGCGCAGAAGATATCCCGGAGGGCGTCACGGTGGACGAACTCGTCAACAAGCTTATGATTGCCAAAGCCCGCACGCGCGCCGGCGAAGAGGTTCATTTCGGCAATAATCCCGGGCTCATGCCGGGACCGGAAAACACATATCAAAGCTACGGCGTGGCATGGGCCAACCTTTCAAACGCGCCGTTCCGCCTGTACAAGCACTGGATTCACGAGGGCGGCATATCGACTCCGTTGATCTGCCACTGGCCCAACGGCATCAAGGAGAAAGGTGGAATACGCCACGCTCCAGGCTACCTGCCCGACATCATGGCGACCTTGCTGGACATCACCGACACCCCTTATCCGCAATCGTGGGAAGGTACTCGGGTGGCGCCGCTTGAAGGAAGCAGCTTGCGCCCACTGTTCGACCGGGATGGCCTGGAGCGTGCGCCCTTGTTCTGGGAGCATGAAGGCAATGCTGCCGTTCGCAGCGGCAAGTGGAAGCTGGTTCGCAACTACCCCAAGCCATGGGAGCTCTACGACATGGAGGCAGATCGTACGGAACTGAACGATCTGGCCAGCCAAGATCCCGTGCGAGTCAGGGAGATGACTGCGCAGTACGAGGCGTGGGCGGCCCGTTGCGGCGTTCTTCCAAGAGAAAAAGTATTGGCCATGATGAAAGAGCAAACATCAGAACCCGCCTTCTGGGAAAAAGAGGACGACTGACGGCCATGGGCGGCGACGCGCGCAAGCCATGCTGCATGCCGCGGCAGCAATCGGCCCATGCGGCTGGAACCGACGGCGGGCGCTTGCCTGCCAGCACGAACGCTGATACATCGCAGTGTGTGCAAGCTGGTCAGGCGGGCGGTACGATGCGCAACACCAGCGACGGTCTGATACGGGTCCGCCGCCAGCAATTCCTGATGGGTTCCTGCGATCCGGACAGTTTTCCGGATGATGGCGAAGGTCCTCCACGACTTGTCACACTGGACTCCTTTCATATTGCCCCTACCGTCGTCACCAACAGCCAGTTTTCCGATTTTGTACGCGACACGCGCTACATGACCGACGCTGAACGGCTGGGCGCTTCCTTTGTCTTTCAGGGCCAGCTTTTATCCCAGGCTGACGCCGTGGCGCTCCCAAGGCCTCGCGGCCTGCCATGGTGGCGGGTTGTCGAAGGCGCGTCCTGGCAGCGTCCCGAAGGACCCGGTTCGCATATTCATGAGCGCCCCGGCCATCCCGCCGTGCATATTTCCTGGTTCGACGCGCAAGCCTACTGTGCCTGGTCCGGACAACGGCTGCCTACCGAGGCGGAATGGGAATGTGCCGCACGTGGCGGCCTGCACGGCAAACGCTACCCATGGGGCGACGAGCTGCTGCACGAAGGCCAACCTCGATGCAACATCTGGCAAGGTGCTTTCCCCAACGAGCCGGCAGCCGGCTGGGTCGCAGGCCCCATGCCCGCCCGGTCATTCGAACCGAATGGCTACGGCTTGTACAACGTGGCGGGCAATGTGTGGGAATGGTGCGTCGACGCCTTCACGCCGCATTACCACCGGGTCACCGGTATAGACAACCCTGCGTTCCTGGATGATACCGGTCGCCGCTCCATGCGTGGCGGGTCATTCCTGTGCCATGTTTCTTACTGCAACCGTTATCGCGTAGGCGCGCGCAACGGCAACACGCCCGACAGCGCGGCGAGCAATTGTGGATTCCGGGTTTGCGCGATGGGGTGAAATCGGGTTTGAAATACGAGGTCGAGCAGTTGCGTCCATCATCCCAGCTTGTATTGTTATAAGTACATCTCTACAATCAAAGCCATGCCTCTTTTTTCTGAAGGATTCCCATGGCTGCGCAGACCCTAGCTCAGAAATTGATTGCCCGAGCCTGTCACCGCGACTCGGTCGCCGTCGATGAAATCGTCACATGCGACGTGGATCTGGCCATGTTTCATGATTCCAGCGGTCCAAGGCGCCTCAAGCCCATGCTCGAGAAGATCGGCGCCCGCATCTGGGACAAATCCAAGGTTGTCCTGGTCATGGATCACTACGTACCCGAAGAAGATGATGATTCGCGCCAGATCCTTAAAATCACCAGAGACTGGGCGCAGGAGCAGCAACTTCCCCATGTGTACGACTCGATAGGCATCTGCCACGTGGTGTTGCCTCAGAAGGGACACCTGCGCCCCGGCATGTTTTGCGTTGGCGGCGACTCGCATTCGCCAACGGGCGGTGCATTCGGCGCGTATATGTTCGGTATCGGCAGCACCGAAATGCTCGGCGTGGTGGCTACGGGAAAGATCTGGGTCCGGACGCCCCCGACTATCGCAATGCAATGGTCGGGTCGATTGGCCGAGGGCGTTACTGCCAAGGATATGATGCTGCACATGACAGGCCTTTATGGCACGAACGGCGCCAACTACAGCGCCGTCGAGTATATGGGCGAGGCGGTAACCGCCTTGTCCATGCAGGAACGCATGACCTTATCCAACATGAGTGCCGAACTGGGGGCTCAAGTGGGCTTGATTGCGCCCGATCGGGTCACCATGGATTACTTGAAAACCATGGGGGTGGAGGCTGATGTTGACCTGAGTTACTGGAAGACGGACGAAACGGCCGAGTGTGAAATAAGGACGTTCGATGCCGCTGGCCTGGCTCCCATGGTCGCCGCACCTCACAGTCCTGAAAATGTGCATCCCGTGGGCGATTTTACTGACGTTGCCGTCCAGGTCGCTTATATTGGCGCCTGCACCGGTGCCAAGCTGGACGACCTCCGGGCCGCAGCGCTGGTACTGAAAGGTCATCGTATCGATTCAGGCGTTCGCCTCATGGTGGCACCGGCCACCCTGCGCGATCAGCAGGATGCGCAAAATGAAGGAATCATGGATATTCTGGTCGACTCAGGTGCGCAGGTGTTCGCAACCTCTTGCGGGGCGTGCTCAGGCTACGGAAACGCGCTGGCCGGAGCGTCCAACGTCATTTCAAGCACGGCGCGCAATTTCAAAGGCCGCATGGGCTCGGCCGATACAAGTGTTTATCTCGCATCGCCCTACACCGTGGCCGCTTCAGCTATCACAGGCCGCATAACCGACCCCCGGATCATCCTGGCGGAGCGCAAATAATGGAAAGACACCGTATCTGGCGGGTGGGCGAAAACATTGATACAGACGCCCTGGCGCCCGGGGCTTATATGAAAATGGACCTGGCCGATATGGCCGGCCACTGTCTGGAGAGCCGCTATCCGGGCCTGGCCGATGCCCTGCGCCCCGGCGACGTGATTGTCGCAGGAGCGGGCTTTGGCATTGGTTCGTCGCGTGAACAAGCTGTCGGCGTGCTGGTGCAGCTCGGCGTAAGAGCAGTGATTGCACCGTCCTTCAGCGGGCTGTATTTTCGCAATGCCTTCAACCTGGGTCTTCTGGCCATTGTTTGTCCGGAGGCAGAACAGATACCTGAAGGCAGCGAGGTCGAGATCGATACCGAAGGATCGGTCTTGCGTCTTTATGATGTCAAAGCCGATGGCGGCGGGCGACCCTCGAAGATACTCGCTTGTCAGAAAATTCCGTCGTTTCTTGTGGACATGGCCGCTGCCGGCGGGCTGCTGGCTCAGCTGCAACGCAAATTTGCGACTTCCTCATCGATTTCGATTCCCAATTAAACACATCGAAACACAGCTCATAAAAACTGATGAAAACTTTGAAACCTCTTTTGCAAAATTCGTCGTGCCTGCTGGTGCCCGGCGTCTACGACTCTTTGTCAGCGTTGATTGCCGAGCAGGCGGGCTTCCAGGCGGCATATCTATCCGGGGCGTCCATTGCCTACACCCGGCTGGGTCGCTCCGATGTTGGCCTGACAACCTACACCGAGGTCGAGCAGACCTTGTCGCGTATCGCTGATCGTGTCGACCTGCCCATTATTGTCGATGGCGACACCGGCTTTGGCAATGCGCTGAACGTGATGCGCACCGTCAAGGGATTCGAGAAAGCCGGCGCGGCAATGATACAGCTGGAAGATCAGACCTTTCCCAAGCGTTGCGGGCATTTGTCGGGAAAGTCCGTCGTGCCGATTGCCGAGATGTGCGGCAAGCTGAAGGCCGCGCTGGACGCCCGACGTAGCGACGACACACTGATTCTTGCACGCACGGACGCCGTGGCGGTCGAAGGGCTGGACGCAGCGATGGACAGGGCGCAGGCCTATCTGGAGTGCGGCGTGGATGTACTGTTCGTCGAAGCGTTGCGAACAGAGACGCAGATGCGCCAAGCCTGCGCGCGGTTCAAGGGCAAGGCGCCTTTGTTGGCCAATATGGTGGAAGGCGGCATGACGCCGGTGCACTCCGCCAGCGAGCTGGGTGAGCTGGGCTTCAGCATTGTCATTTTCCCCGGAGGCGCCGCCCGTGCCGCGTCGCATGCTCTACAGAGCTACTATGGCTTGTTGCAACAGAGTGGCTCGACAGCAGGTTCGGCCGGCGCCATGCTTAATTTCGACCAGCTCAATGAACTGATCGGTACACCCGCGCTTTTGGAGCAGGCGAAACGCTACGAGTGATCCGACTGTTTGGGGGCTTAGCGGCTGTCGTCGACCGTCCAGCCGTCTACCCCTCTTGAGCGCTTGTTGGAAAGCGCCATGCGGTATTCAAAATGCTCAGGCGTGTAGACAGCCACCAGATATTCCACGGGCCTGCCCTGCGTGTCGCGGTTCAGGCGCTTGATGCACAGCAATGGCGACGAGATTGCTACGTTGAGCGCTTCGGCGTGGTGAGCATCAGCCGCGGTGGCGGTAAATGACTGTTCTGCGGACCCCAGGCGTATTCCCAGCCCCCTTAGAAGCGCCTGCAAAGGTGCGCGCGTCATGTCTTCTTTGGTATAGCGCCGTCCAATATCCTCTGGGACGTAAGTCACCAAGTAGGAGAATGGAACCTTGTTGTGATAACGGACACGAATCGCCTTCTGCACCTTGCTGTTGGCGGGCAGCTCAAGCTGATGCCTGGCCATTTCATTGGCCATTTCATAGCCAAAGCCGAGGACGCGTGCCTGGGTGCCGGTGCCCATCTTGTCGAGGTGTGCCACCAGCTTGTTGATGTCTGCCCGCAAGGGCTGAGCCGCCATATTGCCAGGGACCGGAAAAGTGCCAGACCCCTGGCGCCGTTCCACCAGCCCCTCGCGCTGCAGCAGCTCCAGGGACCGGCGCACGGTAAGGCGGGAAACCTTGTATTGCTCTGCCAGGGCGTTTTCCCCCGGCATCGCTTTGTGCTCGACATACTGCCCACTTTCTATTGCGTGCTTGAGCAGGCGATAAATCTTGTAATAACGAGGCGTCGGATTGTCGATCATGTTTTTGGTCAGTCGGCTGTAACTCCGGTGAATTTTACGACCTCGGCGTAGCGTTTGATGTCTTCAGAAACGAATTGCGCAAACTCTTCGGGAGTATTCGTTACAACTTTGCCGCCTTCGGGCTGGATCAGTTTGACGAAACCTTCCCGTTTGGCGCCTTCCCTGACTGCCTTGTTAAGTTGGGCTACACGCTCTGCGGACATGCCGGCGGGCCCGAACATGCCGAACCAGGCCTTGGATGAGAACCCGGCTACCGTATCGCCGATGGGTGGCGTGGAGGGAAATTGTTTCATGGGCTCGGGGCTGGTCACGCCAAGAAACTTGACGCGATCACTGCCGACCAACGGCATCACATTCACCGCACTGGCAAACATCAGGTCGACCTGTCCGCCGACCAAATCCTGCAGGGCAGGCGCAGTGCCCTTGTAGGGCACCGACAGGCCTTCTATGCCGGCGTCCATTTCGAAGCTTGCCGTAGCCATATGCAAGGACGATCCCACCCCACCAATGCCAAACGAATACTTGCCCGGCTCTTTCTTGGCCATCGCGATCAGACTTGCGACATCGGAAGCAGGAAAGTCCTTCCGGGCCACGAGTACGCTGGGCACCTCCGCCAACAGGCTGATGGGCGTGAAGTCTTTTTCCGGGTCGAAGGGCAGCTTTTTATACAGGCTTGCGTTAACCGTGAAGCTGGTAAAGCTGACCAGCAGCGTGTTGCCATCCTTGGGTGCGCGGGCCACAGCGTCTGCGGCAATATTTCCGCCGGCGCCCGGCCTGTTCTCCACGATGACAGTCTGGCCTAGAATTCCCGTCATTTCCTGAGCGATGCCACGGGCCACGCGGTCAGTCGTGCCTCCGGGCGAGGCGCCGACGACAAGTTTCAGCGGCGGCTGGTCGGCGACCGCCAGTGCTGGAATGGCTGCGGAAAAAGTCAGAATTGCGCCCAGCAATGTGACGCCTGCGTATCGTTTATGCATCCCCAATCTCCTCTCGATTATGTATGGGCAACGTTGCACGTAATCATATACATGTATTGATAACAATACAACTATCGAAAGCCCGAATAACCGACTGTCGTGATTATCACTAAACCTGCGCTGGATAGAGGCTATGCTGATCGGCAGCTCTCCGATACCATGTATTCCTTCGGTAGTCGGATCACCGACATCCACTGACCCCGGCGACTGCCAGGCGGAACGCTCCGATCCATAGCTCATGAAATACGACATTCAAACCCTGAAGATTTTCCTTGCCGTCGCCCGCGAAGGTTCAATTGCCCGCGCTGCAGCCAAGGAGCATACCGTCGCATCGGCCGTCAGTAAACGCATCTCTGACCTTGAAAAAAGCCTGGCGACTACACTCCTGTACCGCCACCGACGCGGCGTGAAGCTTACGCTGGCGGGCAGCGAATTGCACCAGTACGCAACGCGCATCTTGGCCGAAATGGCAGGCCTTGACAGCGCAATGGGCAACTATGCCAACGGCGTCAGGGGCCAGGTGAGGCTGGTGGCAAATACGTCGGCCATCGTCCAGTTTCTACCCTACGACTTATCCAGCTTCTTGAAACTCCATCCGACAGTCAAGATCGATCTCGAAGAACACACCAGCGATGCCGTCCACAAGATGGTCGCAGGCGGATCGGCCGATCTTGGCATTATGGTGCCGCAGCGTCCTCTGGATGGACTGCACGCCTGTCTTTACCGTGCCGATGAGCTGATGGTGCTGATGCCGCCCGATCATCCTTTAAGCAAGCAGGGCTCGCTGCGTTTCGCCGAAACGCTCGGCTACGACTATGTGGGCTTGCCGCGGGGCTCTTCGTTGTGCAACACCATGGTCACCGCGGCGCAAGAATTGGACCTGCCCCTGCGTCTGCGCATCCAGGCCACCAGCTTTGATGGTTTGCGACGGATGGTCGCGCTGGGCCTGGGCATAGGCATATTGCCGCACGGCAGCGTCGAGCCATTCCTGCAGACTGAAGGACTCGTCGCCGCGTCTCTTGATGAACCGTGGGCGCGCCGGGAACTGATGCTGGTGCGCAAGTTTCAGGACGCCTGGCCCATGTTGCCCCGCCTATTGCACGAACATTTGCGCCGCGCTGGCGAACCATAGCAAAGCATGGGCCGGCCACGTCCACCTTGCCATCTCCTATCGCGATGGCTCGTGTTCCAAAGTATTGCTTCACAGAGCCGTTGCAGGTTCTTATGATGATGTGCAAACGTGTCCGGTCTTTATCAAACCAGCACGCACTCTCCCCGATATTTACTGGATCATCAACCTATGAATCAACGACCCCTGGACGGCATACGTGTTATCGAAATGGGCAGCCTGATCGCAGGCCCCTTTGCCGGAAAAACCCTGGGCGATTTTGGTGCCGACGTCATCAAGATAGAACCTCCCGGCCAGGGCGATCCCCTGCGGTCCTGGCGGACGCAAGAGGGTGAAACCTCCATGTGGTGGCATGTGCAAGCCAGAAACAAGAAGTCCGTGGCGATAGACCTGCGCAAGAAGGAAGGGCAGGCGCTGGCGCGCAAGCTCATACTTGAAGCAGATGTAGTGATCGAAAACTTCCGGCCAGGCACGCTCGAGAAATGGGGAATGGACTATGAATCGCTCAGCAAAGAAAATCCAGGTCTGATCATGCTGCGCATCTCCGGCTACGGCCAAAGCGGCCCCCTGCGCGACCTGACCGGCTACGGCGTGGTTGCCGAAGCCATGGGTGGATTCCGCCATATCACAGGGGTGCCAGGCGAGGCGCCGGTGCGTCCAGGCATCAGCATCGGCGACTCACTTTCCGCCTTGCATGGGGTAATAGGCATCATGATGGCGCTCTACCACCGGCTGGCGAACTCTGGCAAGGGCCAGGTCATTGACGTGGCCCTATACGAATCGGTATTCAACATGATGGAAGGTGCAATACCCGAATTCGACCGCCTGGGGACCATACGCGAACCCGCTGGCAGCGCGCTGCAAGGCGTCGCCCCCACCAACGCCTACCCGGACAAGGATGGAAGGTATTTTCTGATCGCCGGAAACGGCGACAGTATCTTCCCACGCTTGATGTCATTGATTGGAAACGAGGCATTGGGCCGCGACCCTGCACTGGCCCGCAACCCCGGGCGCGTGGCCAACATGGCGCGCATAGACGAGGCGATCGCTGCCTGGAGCAGCCAGCGCAGCATGGACGAAGCGCTTGAAGAGCTGGCCAAGGCGGGCGTGCCGGCCGGCAAGATATTCACCGTCAAGGATATCGTTGAAGACGAACAATACCGCGCCCGCGAGATGATACGCGAGATCACGCTGGACGATGGCTCCAGGCTCAAAGTGCCGGGCGTGGTGCCCAAGCTTAGCGCGACGCCAGGAGCATTCGAAGGCGGCGGACCACAGCTCGGCCAGCACACCGTAGAAGTGCTGCGCAAGCATGGCCTGGAGTCAGCCGATATTGAACAACTCAAAGCCCTGGAGGTGATCTGATGGTTCAGCAGCGACCACGCCGTATCCACATACACGACGTCGCCATGCGGGACGGTCTGCAGATCGAACCCAACTTCGTGCCCACCGAACAGAAGATCGCCCTGATCAACGCCTTGTCGCGCACAGGAGTCTCGAAGATCGAGGCCACATCGTTTACCTCGCCCAAGGCTATTCCGGCGTTGCGCGACGCGGAAGAGGTCATGATGGGCATAGAACGCGCGCCCGGCGTGAAATACGTTTGCCTGGTCCCCAATATGCGGGGGGCTCAGCGCGCCATGCAATGCGGCGTGGACGAGATCAACCTGGTAATGTCGGCCAGCGAAACCCACAACCTGGCGAACCTGCGCATGACACGCGAACAGTCGCTGCGCGTGCTGTCGGAAATCACCGCCGAGCTGCAGGGGAAAATCGACATCAACATCTCGATCTCGACGGCGTTCGGATGCCCGATGGAAGGCATTGTGCCCTCCGAAGACGTCCTCCGCCTCGGTGACCGGTTCGCCGCGCTTGGCGTACAAGGCATCACGCTATGCGACACCACCGGAATGGCAAATCCAGCCCAGGTCGAAGCACTGTGCACCGGCCTGGCGCAGCGCTGGCCCCTGGAGCTAACGCTACATTTTCATAACACGCGCGGGATGGGGCTGGCCAATGTGATCGCGGGCTTGGCTACCGGCATCGATCGCTATGACAGCTCATTGGCCGGCCTGGGCGGGTGTCCGTATGCTCCCGGCGCAACAGGCAATATCTGCAGCGAAGACCTTGTGCATATGCTGGACAGCATGGGGCTGCAGACGGGCGTCGACCTGGATCGTCTGGTATTTTGTGCAAAGCAGATGGCCGAGATGGTTGGACACGATGTACCTGGCCAGGTCATGAAGGCCGGCCGCTGGGACAAGCGCTTTCCCGTCCCGCCAGATCTCGAGCTGACGCGCGAGCGCGCACTGGCCCGCGATGCCCACTAAGCAACATCGAAGCATCATTTCAAGGAGCGCAGTAAAAAAGTAGCGATAACTAGTGTTGTAGACAGATTAGTGTTATAGACAGATCACCCAGCAGCAAATACGAAGCAATGGCAAAGCATACTGCCAGCCTTGCAAACAATAAGCCAAAGGAGAAGACATGCTCAGCAAACGCGTTACCAAGATTCTGGCCCTGACCCTAAGTACTATCGCCTATACGACTGCCCATGCAGCCTATCCGGAAAAACCCGTAACCATGATCGTGGGCTTCAGCCCCGGAGGCTTTACCGATGTGGTGGCGCGACTGGTCAGCAAAGAGCTGGAGCAGCGTCTGGGTCAAAGCTTTGTCGTTGAAAACAAGCCCGGTGCCGCTGGGACGATCGCCGCCGACCAAGTTGCCCGCTCGCAGGCTGACGGCTACACCTTGCTGATGGGGCACTCCAATTCCAATGCCACCGCCCCCGCCTTGTATAAGAGCCTGCCTTACGACGTCAACACCAGCTTTACGCCGATTGCCATGGTGGCGAGTACACCCCTGATACTCACTGCCTCCAACAAGCTCAATGTGAAGAACATGCAAGAGCTCATGGCGCTCGCCAAGAAAAGGCCCCTGAACTATGCATCGTCGGGGGTGGGCAGTTCCCAGCACCTGGCGGCAGCGCAGTTCTCCAAGGCGACCGGCGTCCAGATGACGCATATTCCCTATAAGGGCAGCGCCCAGGCGCTCACTGACCTGATATCGGGCGAAGTGGACTTCAACGTAGATTCTCCGCCGCTGATGGTGCCTAACATCAAGGCAGGAAAGTTGGTGGGTATTGCCGCTGTCAGCCCGGAACGCCTGCCGCTGCTTCCGGATGTACCCACGATGACCGAGGTGGGCTACCCTGGAGTCACCATGGGCCAATGGTTCGGCATCCTCGGACCCAAAGGCATGCCTGATGACGTCACGCAGCTTCTAAACAAGAATATCAACGAAATACTGCAGATGCCGGCAGTGAAAAAGGTACTGGGCGATAAAGGCGCCGTCGCTGGCGGCGGCTCACCATCCGACTTCGCCAAGCAAATCCGCGAGGACACCATCGCCATCCAGAAGGTAGTTGATGAGGCGGGCATCAAGATCGAATAAGTACTACTCCCCCCGCAACCTCGAAACCGCCAAATCCACAAACGCCCTGACTTTCGCCGATGCCTGCCGCCCCTCTGTATAAAGGACGTGGATGGGCAGCGGCGGCTCTTCATGCGCCGCGAGCACGATCTGCAGTTTGCCATCTCGCAATGCCGGATCGATCTGGTAATGAAGTACTCTGGTCACAGCCAAACCGGCTACGGCGGTTGCAATGGCCGCCTCGTTGGTATTGGACTGCAGCCAGTTCGGGAGCGTCACTCTTTGATCGCCCGCGAATCGCCATTCTGGCGACGCCCATGCACCTGTGGATGCCGCAATGCGATGGTTCTTGAGGTCGGCGGGCGATTCCGGAATACCGTACTCTTGGAAGTAGGCCGGGGAACCGCATACGACCCGCCGTACCGTGCCGACCTGAATCGCTGAAAAGCTGGAGTCCTGCAGGTGTCCGATCCGGATGGCCACGTCAATTCCTTCGTCGATCAGGTTTACCGGCCGGTCCATGGATAGCATCCTGCCGTTGACTGTCGGATAGCGCTTCAGAAACTCGTGCAGAATGGGCAGGACGTACATCTGTCCGAACAGCATGGGGGCCGTGATGGCGAGCGTTCCGGTCGGGACGGCATAGGAACCGGCTGCGGCGGTCTCGGCTTCAACGATGTCCGCCAGGATACGTTTGCAATCGTGCAGGTAGCGCCTTCCGGGCTCGGTGAGCCTCACCGAGCGCGTCGTGCGCACGAACAGGCGTGCGCAGATCACGTCTTCGAGCGCAGCAATTGCCCGCGTCACGGCCGGCGCACTCATGTGCAACTGACGCGCCGACGCCGCGAAGCTCTCTGTTTCTGCCACCTTTACGAAAATCCGCATTGCCTGCCAGCGATCCAACTTTGTGCCTCCCGCGTTCTGATCAAAAGCCGAAATGGCTCAGACCGGGATGATCATCGGGGCGGCGCCCGAGGGGCCACCGGAACTGCCGGTCTGTTTCACTGATCGGGTGTTCGTTGATGCTGGCGTGCCGCTCGCGCATTCGCCCATCCTCGGCGAACTCCCAGTTTTCGTTGCCGTAGGCACGATACCACTGTCCGCTGTCATCTCGATATTCGTAGGCAAAGCGCACCGCGATGCGGGTTCCGTTGAATGCCCAGAGTTCCTTGATAAGGCGGTATTCGAGCTCACGGTTCCACTTGCGAGTGAGAAAACCCACGACTTCCGCGCGACCTTTCACGAACTCGGCGCGATTGCGCCAGCGCGTGTCTTCGGTGTAGGCCAATGAAACTTTCGCCGGATCGCGGCTATTCCAGCCATCTTCCGCGAGACGGACTTTCTCGATGGCGGTCTGCGTATTGAACGGGGGTAGAGGGGGATTGGGCATTCAGGTTCTCCTGGGAAGGTTCCACCGCAGCGCAAGCGCGGCACGACGACGCACGATCCGGCGTGCACGGAAGGTCCAGAGTCGCTCGGCACCTTTGACTGCGGCGATCGCTGGGGAGTCCATAATGACTTCTGCATCGCCCGTCATCTGCAATACGTCGCCACGTTCGTAATCGACGAAGATGAGCCCCGCCTTGCCATTGAGGATGAGGTTGCCGAGCGTCGCGAAGAAGCCGTTGCCGTTGAAGTCTGGAATGGTAAGCACATCGTCGTCGCCGACCTGCACAAAACCGGCCTTGCCACCGCGGTGCGAGACGTCCGCCTGGCGGCGACTTTTCCGGTCGGCATACGAGGCAACAAAAAACGCGTCGGCCGTCTCGATCAGCGCACGAGCGGGTCGGTCGAGCTGGACGAGATCCTCCGACCGAGCGGTGAACGGCTCATCGGGGTCGCGCGCAAAATCGAAATCGCGCAGCTGGATGTACCGGGGACAGTTGCCGAAGCTTTGGTCCACTTCGACCCGCAGGCCGTCCTCGGTGCTTGCAACGATGCCGTTCATGCGATTGCGGCGGCGCGTGTGCATTTCGATGCCGAGAAGCCCGATGGAAAGTCCAGCCTGCAGGCCGGCACCTGCGGGATCGCTTTTGTCGGCACGCGCGGCGATATCCAGGATCGTTGGTGTCGGCGAAGCCATGAAGCCGGGCTTGCCGCACAGTATCGTGGCCCACGCGTCGTTGTCAGGATCCACGCTTCCCAGCACAATAAAGGGCAACTGCGCGTAGAAGTCGCGATGCTGGTCGGGCATGTGGTCGCGCACGACCCGCTGGCCGACAAGGCGCATGCGATCGAGCACGCCAGATTTCTCCTGGATAAAGGTTTCGCCCGCGTGCCACGTTGGCAACTTCGACAGTCTGTTGGCCATTTCAGTGTCCTTGTTGGCTCGATCCAGACGCTCGCACGTTGCCGACGCGGCGAGCAACGCTGTCACGCCGCGAGCCCGGAAGGAGTCTGGGCGAACGGCACGAAATTTGGCAGTGCCTCGATTCTACGCAAAAAGGAGTTGACCGCCGGATATCCCCCGAGTGCGACGTTCCCTTCGGGAGCCCGCGCCACGTAGCTGTAGATGGCGACATCCGCGATGGTCGGATGTGCTCCGACCAGCCAGTCGCGTCCGGCCAGGTGGTGTTCCAGTTTGTCGAGAAGAGCGTGCGCCCGTGCGATGACCTCCTCGGGGTTGTACTTCGCGCCGAATACCGTGACCAGGCGGGCTGAAGCGACGCCGTACGCCAACTCGCCAGCCGCGACGGAGAGCCAGCGCTGCACAGCCGCCGCGCCCTGAGGATCGTCGGGTAGCCAGTCGTTGCGGCCCGCCTTTTTGGCAAGGTAGATAAGGATCGCGTTGGAGTCGGCGATAACGACGCCGCCGTCGTCCAGGACGGGGACCTGGCCGAACGGATTAAGCGCCAGGAAGTCGGGCTTCTTGTGCGCGCCGGATCTCAGGTCGACTTCGATGAGTTCATGGGACAGCCCGAGCAGCGACAGGAACAGGCGAACGCGATGCGAGTGGCCGGAAAGCGGGTGGTGAAAGAGTTTCATGACGTAGCTCCGATGATGGCGTACCAATTTTGGCACCGTTCATGAAGTCTAAATTAGGTCACGGTGTATGCGGAATCCATTGATTCGACACTTCTTAATTTCATTTGGAGAAATAATCGTACGGTTTTGTGTTCGCTGTGCCGTTGCTGTGGGGGCAGGGCTATCCGAAGGTATAACACTGTTCGTCACCAGAACCTGATACTCTTATTCGACCCTTGCCGCATAAGGGGGTCAACTCATCTGTTCCAAAGGAGCATGTTCATGACCGGAAAATTCGAAATATATAAAGACAAAGGTGGCGAGTTCCGATTCAGGTTGAATGCCAGCAACGGGGAATCAATTCTTACCAGCGAGGGCTATCAGACCAAAGCATCATGTCTGAGTGGCGTTGAGTCCGTAAAGAAGAATGCAACGAACGACGCACACTTCGAGCGCAAGCAGGCCTCGTCTGGAAAATACATGTTTAATCTGAAGGCGACAAATGGGCAGGTTATCGGTACGAGCCACCTCTATGAAGCCGAGGCAGCACGTAACCAGGGCATTTTTTCAGTAAGCGAAGATGCGCCAGGCGCATCGGTCGTGGACAGCGTGGCCTAAGGCCAAGCAGGTGGTGTAGCCAGGCGACCGCGTAGCGGTTCCTGCGAGCGGCTAATTATTGCCGTGGCTCTTGTAAGCACTCTCGCTAAATGCATGCTTGTTTTACCCGATATTATTCCAGTTGGAGACAGGTATGAATTCTCTTGAGCTAGCCGTTCCGCCACCCATTATTATGCTCGTGACCGCTCTGATCATGTGGCTGATTTCCGTCCTTCTACCGGGGTTTTTTCTGCCGTCACTCAGCAGCGTTTTAGCGGCGGTTATCATCAGCCTGATCGGGCTCGGCATCAGCATGGCAGGCATCATGGCCTTCAAGCAGGCGCAAACCACACCCAATCCAAGAAACCCGGGAGCTGCATCAACATTGGTCACATCCGGTGTCTATAGTTTTACGCGAAACCCGATGTACCTGGGAATACTGCTGATGCTGATCGCTTGGGCGGTATTCCTGGGCAACGCCTTGTCGCTGCTGTTTGCTTTCGCCTTTGCACTTTACATTCATCGGTATCAGATCCGGCCCGAAGAGCGATTTCTTCAAGAAAATTTCGGTGCTGATTTTACGTCGTACAAGGCGAGGGTCCGGGCTTGGATATAGGCCCGGTCGAAACGGCATCGAACTCAAGCAGCCTTTCTTGTCGTATCGACAGGGTGTTGAGAGCGGAATCCTACGGCGAGGCGGTTCCATACGTTAATCGTGCCGATTGCCACGGTCAGCTTCGTCATTTCAGCCTCAGAGAAGAAGTCGCGCAGCGGCTCGAAGTCAGCGTCCGGTGCACGAGTTTGAGCAAGATTGGTCAGCGCCTCGGTCCAGGCGAGAACTGCCCGTTCGCGGGGGGTGAAGACCGGCGACTCTTGCCAAACGCTGACCAGGTTGATCCACTGCTCACTGAGGCCGTCTCGACGCGCTTCCTTGACGTGCATGTCCACGCAGTAGGCGCAGCCATTGATCTGAGAGGCTCGCAGTTTTATCAGGTGAAGTAGCTGATGGTCCAGCCCGGACTCTTCCCTTACATATCTATCGAGCTCGGCGACCGCCCTGTAAGCGTCGGGCGCCGCTTTCGGGAAATCGAGACGTACTTGCATGGCTATACTCCTTCATTGGGCAATAAGCGATAAATTACCGCATTTCGTTCAACTCGAAACCCTTGGTCTAGCGTAAGTACAGGAAGCATAAGCCAGATCCGCAGTTACGCTGGGCTGCCGCTTAGTGCTGCCCCGGCTGGCTTGAGGCCACCGCCTTCAAATGGCGTTGCAACCATGACCTGACATCGGTCGTCGGAATAGAACGGCTTTCGTTGTAAGTGAGTGCTTTGTCCCACCACATCCCATCGCCCAGTGCGAAAGCTGTCCGATACCGGGCCATGACATCGTCCGGATGTCGGGCCAGCGCATCCTTCAGACGTTCATTTGTAAGGAGTTCGCGGTTGAACCGGGCGTCCGTCACCTCTTCCACGATATCTGCAAGTGTTCCGTACGAAAGGGTATCGCTGGCAATGTAGATAATCTGATTTGCAATACGGGGCTGTTCCAGCACGATTTCCGTAGTGAGCCGTCCGATGTCCTCGGGTGTGGTAACCGTAACCTTGGTTTCCCAGGTGCCCAGGCCATGGACTGTCCTGGTGTTGAAGTCGACGACACCGAAGGCCGGTTCAAACAGAAAGCTCGTGAACATGCCGGTGGAAACAATGACCCACTCGGTCTGGTCCTGTGACCGCAGCAGCGTTCTAACGTCGTACTGTTCATCAAAGACGGGTTGCCCGCTGCCTTTTCCGACGATGTCGTAGTCCACACCAAACTGCCATGGAAAATATCGGCGTACCTCTGCAGCGAGCGCGGCACGTGTCACTTTCATTTGAGTGCCCGGACCTGCAACAAAACCCGTGCAATTAATGACGGTCCGAAATCGCTTGAATACTTCGGTCAGCTTCTCTTCTGCGCACGCGGATAGGTCGAAGGGCAGAAGCTCAACGCCCAGGCCGAGCAGCTCGGCAGTTGACTGTTTGTCCAATGCGTTGCGCGATTCCATGGATTTGGGCGAGATTAGAACTGTCAGCGGTGTTTCTGCTTTCTTTCGACGGGGCGCCAGCTCCCGCAGTACGGCCATGCCTAGCTGACCCGCGCCAAGTACGAGCATGTGTTCAATATCCACGTCGGTGTGGTGTTGATTCATGGTTGTATTTCCTTTGCTTCGAATGTTTGCGTCGGTCGAATGGCTTTAACTTGCTTTCTTGCAAGGACGCTTCCACGCTCCCGGATAACTCTCCAGCCCGACGATGGAATTAATCTATTCCATATTTCTGCATAATCGTCACGCTTCTGCTGACTTCATCTTTCCAGAGCAGATCCGGAGCTGCCTTGAGACAAGTGTATCGATGGATTGGGGCTCCGATAAAGTCGTACGTATTGGTTTTAATATTGCAAAAAATGGAATAATATGGCGATCTGGACGGCTTTCCATTCACGCATTCATAGCAGGCCCGACCTCCCGGACCGGGCTCTTTATCTGGAGATTCGAACGTGGACAAACTTCGGGCCATGCGTATATTTGTGCGCGTTGTTGAAATGAATGGTTTCGCCAATGCGGCAAATGGTCTTTCCATGCCGCCCTCGACCGTAAGCAGGGTGATAAAGGATCTGGAAGCGCATCTTGGTGCTCGGCTGTTGCAACGAACCACGCGCACACTTAGCCTGACGCCCGACGGCATTCTTTATTATGATCACTGCCGGCGAATCCTCAGCGAGGTCGATGTGGTCGAGTCCTCGTTGTCTGGCAGCACTGTGCCGCCACGCGGAAAACTGCGTGTGGACATGTCGCCTTCCTTGGCTCGACGGGTTATTCTGCCGTCTATCAAAGACTTTCAGGGCCAGTATCCCGATATCGATCTCATTCTGACCCTGGGAGATCGTCCGGTCGATCTGGTCCAGGAGGGAATCGATTGTGTGCTGCGGGCCGGCATACCCGAATCATCGGCGGTGTTGGTGGCCCGCCGGATCGGCAGCTTTGAATGGGTGACTTGTGCTTCGCCCGAATATCTGAAAAATCACGGCGAGCCGAAATCCCTGGAAGACCTGAAAGCTCACCGCTTGGTTCAGTTCCTGTCCGGGCGGACCGGACGCTCGGTTGATTGGCGCTTTCTTGTCGATGGCCAAGAGCGTACCGTTCGCGTGTCCGGAAATCTTGCGGTCAACGATACCGACGCGTATGTCACCTGTGGCTTGGAAGGTCTAGGCTTGATCCGGATAGCGAATTTTATAGCCCGGTCATATCTTCAAGATGGACGCTTGGTGAGCATTCTTGGATCATATGGGGCGCCCGAGGTGCCGTTATCCATCATGTACCCTCAGAACCGCCATCTTTCGCCAGCCGTCCGCGCGTTTGTCAGTTGGGTCGGCCAGCTGGTACGCCAGGTGGAACCCGCGTGGCGTTTGGCCCATTATCGCGGCACTTCGGCGCGATTGCAGATGGGGTAAACTTCGTTCCAGGAACGTTCGGCGCTTCGCGGCAAAGCCCTTGGTGAAGGTTGAAAATTAGAGAAGGTTGCCGGATTGGAGGGCAAGTTTCCATAGCACGAAATCCTGGCGGTTGCACAGTCCGTGGCCACCGGCAAGCGCTGCCGTGCACCGGCAATGTCAGTCAACGATGGTGGCAGCCAATACGGATTCGGGTGTACGGCGAAAGCTGATGGCGAGCCGGTTGAAGGCATTCATCAGGCCGATGGCCACCGTAAGGTCAGCCAATTCTTTCTCGTTGAACACCGCCGCCGCGGCGTTGAATTCATCGTCAGGCACTTGGGTTTCCGCGACGCGGGTAACGGACTCAGCCCACGCCAGCGCAGCCTTCTCGCGGTCGCTGAACAGTGGTCCCGCCTCTTGCCAGACCTGCACCAGCGCAAGCTTTGCAGGTGTCACGCCTTTCTTGATCAGATCATGTGTATGCATGTCCAGACAATAGGCGCAGCCATTGATCTGGCTCACGCGCAGATAGACCAGCATGACGAGTACATCCTCCAGCCCCGATTGCACGACATAACCGTAGACGCCGCCAAGTGCCTTCACACCGCCGGGCGATGCTTTGGTGTAATCCAGTCTCATCTCGACCTCCTACTTATCATTGATGGTCAGTTTTTTGTCGTCGGAATCGACGACAAATACGGCAAGCAGCTTTGCCGGCTCGGTCTTGCTGGCATTGCGGCTAACCGGATGGCGGGAGCCAGGCTCCTCGTAAAAGCTCTCCCCCGCCTTGTACACCTGCTCCGGATCGTCGTTCACTTTACTGACAATGCTGCCCGAAACGACGTATGCATAGATGAAGGCCGACTTGGCATGGGCATGAGGATGCGAGGCTTCTCCAGGTGGGTAAAGCACTTCCACGGCAATGAGAGATTTGCCCGGAATGTTGGGTATCGCCTTTTCTAAATTCGGCTTGGCCGTAACGCCGACACCATCGGCCGCGGCAGCCCCGGTAAAGGCCATGCCCGCAGCCGCTACGAGAGGAAGAAGAACGCGATGAAGTTTCATGATCTGCTCCTTAAAGGGTAGAATCATGATCGATTATCAGTTCATAAAAAAGAACCAAAAACACCAATTTTTAATGTACTACGCGCCATGAACCACCTGGATCTGAAGCTTGACCGTGCGGCCGGAATTTCGTTGGCCGAGCAGATTCGGCGGGGTATCGTCGGTGCAATCGAGGGCGGGGTACTGGTACCTGGCGCCCGGCTGCCATCATGGGTGGACTTGGCCGTGCAGTTGGGCGTGGCTCGCGGCACGGTCAAGACGGCGTATGAGCGGCTAAGCGATGCGCAGATGGTCGTCTCATCGCGTGCCGGCGGAACCAGGGTCGCTGGCCACACTGCCGTCCTGCGTCCCATTACTGGAAATACGACGTCCATCGATACGGATCTGCGTTCCGCCTTATACCAGCATTTCCTGCCCGGCCCTGCGGTATTTCAAATGGGTGTTCCGGCATCGGATTGTTTTCCAGTGTCGTTGTTCGCACGGCTGCGATCGCGTGCGGCACGCGAAGAAGTCGACGCGCCGGCGACCTATCCCGACCCGCGAGGCGAATATGAACTTCGACGCGAGATCGCGGCGCACTTGGCCTTGTCGCGCGGCGTTGAATGCCAGCCTTCGCAGATTTTCATTTCCGCGGGTTTCTCAGGGGCGCTCGGCATTGTGTTGCGGGTGCTACAGGCCGAGGGCCGAAAGGCCTGGGTGGAAAACCCGGGTTTTCTGCTCAGCCGCAGGGCATTGGAGATTTCGCAGCTCACGACGGTACCCGTTCCGGTGGACGAAGAAGGCATGGATGTCAGCTACGGCGAAGCATACGCACCCGACGCGGCGCTGGCTTTGGTAACCGCGGGGCAGCAGGCGCCTTTAGGCCCAACATTATCGCTCGCTCGGCGCGTTCAACTCCTGGAATGGGCACGACGAGCGGATGCCTGGATCATCGAAGACGACTACCTGGGCGAACTCCAGTTGAGACGCCGCGCGGCTCCCGCATTGGCATCGCTGGATCGGGCGGGCCGGGTGATTCATATCGGGTCTTTCAGCAAGACGATCAGTCCGTCGCTGCGGCTCGGATTTGCCGTCGTACCGGCCAACCTGGTATCCCGATTCGAGGAAGTCGTTGCCTGTTTCGCCTCCGCGCCTGGGCCCGCCGTGCAAATGGCAACCGCCGAATTTATGCGGGAAGGGCACTATATGCGGCATTTGCGTCGCATGAAGCGCATCTATGCTACCCGAAGCAATGCACTACTGGCCGCTCTGGAAGCCAGGGGGTTCGAGGCCTATCCGGCTGGGCTTGCCGCGGTCGTCAGGCTGCCTGATGGCGCCGACGACACCACGATAGCTCGGGAAGCCTATGCCTACGGGCTTGCACCCGCAGCGCTATCAGGAATGTATTGTTCTCCGTCCACACAGCGATCGGGACTGCTTCTGGGTGTGGCGACAGCGATTGAACGGCAGCTTCCGAATGCTTGCGATCGCCTGCATCATCTGCTGCGGGAATTTTCTTAGTTTTACTCGTGCCATCAGGCCAATGCATCAATGTCCCGAGATCAGCTATACGTGCTCGTGTTCCAGAGGCTGAATTTTGGCAAGCACATCGGCCAAGGCATCTTTGGCGTACGCTTGATCGTAGCTTAACTGTAGGCCGGTCCAGAATTCGTCAGAGGTACCGAAGTAACGCGATAAACGCAGCCCGGTGTCGACAGTCACGGCACGTTTACCCGCCACAATCTCGCCGATGCGCCTTTGTGGCACGCCGATCTCTTTAGCCAGCCGGTATTGGCTGATGTTCATTGGCTTCAGGAACTCTTCCATCAGGATTTCGCCAGGGGTGGGGTAGGGTACGGTGCGCATAGTCGTCTCCTTTAGTGGTAGTCCACGATTTCGACGCGCTCGGCGTCATGGCCGGTCCAGACAAAGCAAATGCGCCATTGATCATTGATGCGTATGCTGTATTGTCCTTTTCTGTTGCCTTTCAGCTGCTCAAGCCGATTATCCGGCGGGATCCGTAGATCTTCGATCCGGGCGGCCCGCTCCAGCATGGCCAACTTGCGCATCGCTACCGTTTCAATATTGACGTAACGGGCAATTCGAGTGCCTTGGAACATGGCTTCAGTGTCTCGGCAAGCAAAGGACTTGATCATGCTGAATGCTAACGCAATTCGTTAGTAACGTAAAGAGATAGTATTTCAGCTGAAGAAAGGTCGATTGGTAGTTATCCCGACTTTCCAGCTAACTGGTCTTCGCTCTCATTTTGTTATTCTTGGCGAACTAGCCACAAAGTTGGAGGTCTGTCTTTGCCGCAGGCTTTCGTTTCAACTGGAACCGAATCACGGCGCCATCTGTCATCACATATCACGCCGGGGCGATCAAGATCGCCCAGTTCGTCGCCGGGGCTCTAGCAAAATCAGCAAGCTTGTCGTCGTCCATGAGGTAGTATCCAGTCAGCGTGAAAAGGCTACTCAGGATGCCCATGTCTAGTATCTTATGAATGCGATGGCAGTTTTATTGCGTGCAACAAAGTGTTTGATGTGTACTGGGCGCTTGGAACCGAGCTCGCGCCGGAATTTAGCTGTTTACGGGACGACACCGAGTTCAAATTTTGATCTCTTATGTAGTGATTTTCAATCATCTGGTGTGACCACCCTGAATCCATGGAAAGCTTAATGATCAACAAAAACATGAATTGCTTGAGTTCGCTGGCATCGTCAATACCTGGAACCTTTTCTTGTTTGCCACTTTAACGCATTACTTCCCTGCCTGGACCCACGCATGGCTGGGGTCGCTTGTTCTGCTCGTCCAGGTATTGATTATTGTGATCGGCGCCCGGAGCGTACTTTCGAACATCTTCTGCGCCTTTTTGATCTTCACTGCGCGCCCGTTTCGCCTGGGCGATTATGTGGAAATTCTCGATACCCATCGATGCCATCCCCGTGGCGCCTGCCAGGGGAGGGTTTGCGGATAATGGCGTCACCGAAATACTGGCGGTCGATCATGAACGGTTCCTGGTCGTGGAACGCTCGGCAGCGCAAAACGAGGCGGGGCAGTACCGCAACTTTATTCGTGTCTACGAAATAGATACATCCGACGCCAT
Organism: Pollutimonas nitritireducens; assembly: GCF_002849615.1. Taxonomy (GTDB): domain Bacteria; phylum Pseudomonadota; class Gammaproteobacteria; order Burkholderiales; family Burkholderiaceae_B; genus Pollutimonas; species Pollutimonas nitritireducens. The sequence continues at coordinate 49,076 of NZ_PDNV01000008.1, read as the reverse complement.
GGATGTAAGCCATGTAGTGTCGCTGGCACATGCCGATTTTCAACCGGTGGCCAAGCGTCTGGTGCTCGACCTGACGACGCTTGATCGGCCCAAGCTGAACAATATCGAAGGCATGGCGTGAGGGCCCAGACTTGCCAATGGGCATGGCAGCCTGGTGCTGGTGTCGGATGATAATTTCAACGCCAGCCAGGTTACACAGCTGCTGGCATTCGAAGTGATTCTGGATTGTCAGAAATTCTGCATAAAAGGCTGCCTATGCTAAAGCCCGCTTTGGCCTGCACCGCCATGCCGTGGAGGACAGCCAGCAAGAATGCTGCAAGCACACCGGCTTTAGCGTTCGTTGGTAAGTCACCCTCGGCCTTGCCCGCCCACGGTCGGCCCAGCGCAGCGGTTCAGTCATCTCTTGAGGGTCGTAACAGGCACGTGCAGCGCCATCAGCTCGGCGATCCAATCCATGAACACACGCAGTTTCGTGCTGACATGCCGGTTCGGGGGAAAAGCAAGGTAGATAGGCATGGGTTCCAGCACCCAGTCCTGGAACAGGTGGATCAGATCACCACGTTCGACGTGTGCTTTGGCCATATAGCTTGGCATCCAAAGCACGCCCATTCCGGCCAGGCCAGCCGCAAGATAAGCATTGCCGTCGTCGACCGCCAAGGCGTAGCGGCCCTGTACGGTTACGCTGTACCCGTCGCGATGCATGGTGCGCGCAAGAACACTTCGGGTGCGCGACCATAGAAAACCAACGATGCGGTGATGGGCATCTTCCAGTTCTTGCGGACGGGTGGGTAGGCCCGCCTGTGCTAGGTAAGCAGGTGCAGCGTACACGCCCATCTGCAGGCTGCCCACATGCCGCGCCGCCAGCGACAGGTCGTTGAGGTCGCCGCCACGTATCACGCAGTCCACATTTTCATCTATCAAATCCACTACCCGGTCGCTGACACCCAGGTGTAGTTGGATATTGGGATATTTTGCATGGAACGCAGGCAGGGCTGGCACAAGAATCATGCTGGCAAACGGGCTGGGCACGTCCACCCGCAGTGTGCCCCGTGCAACTGCCGAGGCACTAGACAGACTGGTTTCGGCATCGTCCATGTCCGCCAGCAACCGCAGCACTCTTTCATAATAGGCGGCGCCGTCGGCGGTGACATTCACCTTGCGTGTGGTGCGATTAAGTAATCTGACACGCAAGCGCGCCTCCAGTTGCTGCACCAGCTGTGTCACGCTGGTCCTGCTCATGTGGAGCGTATCGGCTGCCTTGGTAAAGCTGCCGGTTTCCACCACACGGGCGAATGCCTGCATTGCATCGAAACGGTCCATCTGTACTCCAGTCTGTTTTATTGTTTGGGTTTTGCAAACAATGTTGAGTGTGATTGCCAGTTTATCGTCGAAGTGCAGATCGTTAAAGTTGCTTCATGACTAACACCGGTCGATGTCGACCGATAGATGATGGAGATACTTCAATGACAACACGTGACGCCATTTTTCCCGCTGGTCGGCATGACCTCTACATGCTGCATACCTATTCCGCAGCGATCAGATCAGGTGATCTCCTGTTTGTATCAGGCCAGGTCGGCAGTCGCAGCGATGGCTCGCCCGAACCGGACTTCGAAGCTCAGGTCCGTTTGGCATTCGCCAATCTCGAGGCTACCCTGCAAGCGGGTGGATGCGGGCTTGACGACATTGTCGACGTGACGACCTTTCATACCGACCCCGAAAATCAGTTTGGCACGATCATGACCGTTAAAAACGAAATCTTCCCGGAAGCGCCGTATCCGAATTGGACGGCGATTGGCGTCAACTGGCTTGCAGGGTTCGACTTCGAGATCAAAGTCATCGCGAAGCTGCCTTCGGCAGCGGAGCGCGGTTCGTGATTTTATCGACTATTCAAAGCGTGCCCGACTGAAAGAGTTCAACGTATTCGTAGGTTCGCCGACAACCGTGGCCGATGAAATGGAGAAATGGTTTGTCGAAGGAGGATGTGACGGCTTTGTTATTTCGCCCACGCATACGCCCGGCAGCTACGAAGATTTTGTGCGCATGGTGGTGGCCAGAGCTGACCCGATTGAAGGCTTTCTGCAGAGCCCGGAGCGGGACCGGAGAGTGTTGAGTCATGGCTACCTACGTGGTCACGATCGGCAGTGTGTCAAGGTGCTTGTCGATTGCGGTAAGGACGTCTTTATCCATAGGCAGGTGGCCTTTCTCGCTGGCCCAGCGTTGCATGAAAAGCGCAACGGTTTCCTCCGCGGTATCCAACACCAGCTTGCGTGGCAGGGCAGCTTTGGCGGCCAAGTGCTCCAGTTCGTCCATGGTGTAGTCGGAGAATTCTTTGCTGCGGCTGAATGTCAGGGCGGATCTGTCTCCCGGAATATAGGCAATAGTGGAGACGAAGTCGTACGCGGGCGACAGCTCGGCATGCTGTCGGTCGCGATAGATGAGCGACCAGTTCTTCAGGTGCATGTCGCCGTTGCCGATGAGGACATTGAACGTCGCCCTGCGGATAAACTCGGCAATGTCAGCGTTACCGGACTCGGCAGCGATGACCCGGGCCAGGCTACGGTAGCTGGCTTTTTCATACTTCGACTGCGGGTACACACTGAACACTTGGGCAAAATCCTCGATGTGAACGCTATGGCGATCATCCATTCGATCAAAGCGTTCGATGATGAATGCTTTGCTGCCCAAGTGGTCGATACCTTCGGGCAGGTTCTTGATGGACGAGACATCGACCAGATCGATAGCGGGAACGTCGATGCCCACCATCTTGGCCAGCGTCATCATTGAGAACTCGTTCTCAGGCACACGCCTGAAGTCTCGAGAAGGCAGTTTGACGATCCAATGCCCGCCGATGCCCCGGGACGGGATGGTCAAGCCACCCGAGGCGACGATCGAGCTGGAGGTATAGAATGATGGCGCGCTGCGTGGCCGCGTACGGGAACGTGATCTGATGGTGGTCGACAATGGATATTGGGAAGCGTTCAGGTCTTAGGTAGCGCGGTGAGTGACTTTTGTCTTATATCCGGCTGACCGTTCGCGGCCTTAGCTGGCGCCATGGGGGCATTGGCTGCCGCAGCGCCTATTCATGATCTTGCCGAGGCTATGAGCCACCTCCAGACGCAAGCCCCGGACATGTTGGTAGAGTGCGAGCACGCCAGTTTTGTCTACGCGATTACGTGAAGGTTCCGGATACCGCCGAAAAGTCCGGGATTTATATTCGTATTTATCGAAAAGCGTTTTCGGCTTCCGCGATTGATTCAAAAGCGCCTGATCGGCAGAATGTCTTCAACTTCCATTAACCAAGTGCGAATGGAAAAAAATGATGGAGACAAGCCTTTCCAGGGCGGGAGACAGTGTGGCAACGATCAATCATCCGCAATTCAGCCGGTGCGCCCTGGTCGTTGGCAGCACAGGAACAGCCGGCTCCGCCATATATCGCGCCTTGAACAATGCCGCAGGGTGGTCTATTGCAACACTGCATCGACGGCCGGCGCATTCCTTGGCGGAAGACGGCGGCAGCAAGGAGCCCTCTCTTCGTAAAGCGCTATACGCCGATCTGCTTGAGCCCGACAGCCTGCATGCCGCTCTGGCAGACGGCCTACCCATTACGCACCTCTTCTTCAGCGCCAGGCTGAACGCAGCCACTCTGGATAGCGAAATAGAATGCAATGTTCAAGCGCTCGAGAATCTGTTGTCCGAGCTGCTTCACGGAGACAACCTAATAGAACGCGTCATGCTGATGCAAGGAAGCAAGTGGTATGGCAGCCATCTGGGGCGTTATCTTGTGCCCGCCGTGGAGACCGATCAAAGTGCCACGCCGTACTATTATCACGAGCAGCAAGCCTTGCTGGAACGCTTTGCGGCAACCACAGAACTGACCTGGTCGGCGCTGCGACCCCATACTGTTCTGGGATTTTCGCCCCGGCCTTTACATAACATTCTGTTCCTGATGGCCCTTTATGCCGCGATATGCGCGCAGCGCGGCCAAGCGCTGGATTTTCCAGGAACGCAGGACCGTTACGTGCTGCCCACCACCGCGACGAATTCCGACATATTGGCCAAAGCGGCAGTATGGGCCGCCACATCGGCTTCGGCAGCCAACCAGGCTTTCAATATCAATAACGGCGATGTGCTGAGTTGGCAAGCGATATGGCCTGATATCTGTAATTTTTTCTCTCTTGAAGTGGGTAAGCCGGCAAGCCTGCGGTTAAGCGAAGAAATGCCGCGCCACCAAGGCGCGTGGTCCGGAATCGTAAACAAGTACGGCCTGGTCGGGACTGCCTGGCCGAGCGCAAAGGAATGGGCCTATGCCGACGGCATTTTTTCCCCCGCGCGCATCGACATTATCGATACAAGAAAAATCCAACAGGCCGGTTTCGACTGCCACGCAAACACGCATCAATCCATTATCGGCATTCTGCATCGGCTCCGGCGTGCGAGGCTTATCCCCTGACAACGCTTGCACCCGCCTGCGCATGGCGCCATCGCATTGCCAACAACCTACGGAGAACGTCATGACTGAAAAGGCATTTAAGGGACTTAAATCATTTAGGCGCATGTTAAGCGTCGCACTAAGCTTGTCAGTCTTTGGACTGGCACCACAGGCGTGGGCTGCGGAATCTTACCCGGCCAAACCGGTGCGCGTCATCGTGCCATTCAACGCCGGCGGCAGCACGGACGTGGTGGCGCGTGCCGTTGCAAAAGGGCTAAGCGAGAAGCTAGGTCAAACCTTCGTCGTAGAAAACAAAGGCGGGGCAGGAAGCGCGATCGGTACTGCCGAAGTGGCGCGGGCCAAAGCCGATGGCTACACGCTGCTGTTCACCACCAGCTATTTTTCCTTGAATCCTGCCATCACCAAGAATGTAAATTACGATCCCGTCAAAGACTTCACTCCCATCACCAATATCGCCTTCATGCCCATGGTGCTTTTCGCCAAAGCCGATTTGCCGGCCAAAACAGTCGCGGAGGTGATCAGTCTTGCCAAAGAAAATCCCGGAAAGCTGAACTATGCATCCAGCGGCAACGGCGGCCCACCGCATTTTGCCGGCGCATTGTTCGGCAAGCTGGCCGGCGTGCAGATCACCCACATCCCTTATGGCGGCGCGGCACCCGCATTATTGGACGTTGCAGCAGGCCGGGTCGACATAAGCTTCTCAACCTTTTCGTCCGCGCTGCCCTTCTTGAAGAGCGGGCGCATACGGGCAATCGCCGTCGCAAGCAATGAGCGTTTCGCGGATTTTCCCGATGTGCCCACATTCGCCGAAGCCGGCCTGCAGGGACTCGACATGGCGACCATGTATGCCTTGCTGGCGCCTGCCGGTACGCCGCGTCCGGTTGTCGACCGAATTTATCAAACGGCAATGGACTTGATAGCAGAGCCTGCAATGCGCAAGCTCATCATCGAGCAGGGAGCCCAGGTCGTCGGCAATTCACCGGATGAATTTGCGGCATTCATTCGCGCTGACGTCGCGCGCTGGGCCAAAATGGCGGCTGAAACGGAGGGTGTGCGGCAGGAATGATGGCTGACCTTGCCTCTGCACGGGCAATTATGTTGTTCCACCTACCCGGGAGTCGAGAAGAGCCAGGGTGGGGCGAACCATACCTTCGAGCAATGCCCGTTGTGGCCTTGTCCTGGCAATGACGCGCAGTCCGATATGAACGCCCAACAGCATGCGTCCTAGGTCTGTGGCGGTTTGGGTTGCGGTTATCGTTCCGTCTCGCTGGCCGGCTTGGACGCATCGGCGAAAGAACGCCTCGATATGCTCGAGAACCTCGGTGATGATCTTGCGGAATTCCGGATCGTGGGGAGCGACTTCCAATGCGGAGTTCACAAGCATGCATCCTCTTCGCTGCTTGTCGTCCAGAGAACGCTGAATGATTTCCGCAAAAAAAGCGCTGATGGCCTGGAGTGGCGGCAGCTTGCCTTCCAGCCGGCGCACGCGGTCTGCAAAGCTGGTCTCGATGTAATGATTGAGCGCCCTGCGGTATAGGGTTCGTTTGTCGCCGAAAGCGTTATACAGGCTGGCGCCGGTCAGCCCCATTTTCTTGGCCAGCGCCCTGATCGAGGTCGCTTCGTAGCCGCGTTCCCAAAAGCAGTCGATAGCGGCTTCCAGGACTTCAGTTTCATCGAACTCGCGTGGTCTGCTCATATAACGGCCATTGACGTGTTCCTGCACATGGCATGTATTGCTCTCGTGCTTGACTATTTTAGATCGATTGATATAAAACACAAGTATTTTAGATCGACCGATTTAAAACATAAAGTTCATGTTCAGTAGCTTGCCAGCTGCCAAAGAAAATTTTTCTCTTTGAGACTCGGTTATGCCGTTGCGAAACTACCAAATTGGAGAATTTGCAAATGATCCGTTTTTATTATCATCCAACACCTAACCCCGCCAAGATTTCACTTTTTCTGGAAGAGGCCGGGCTGGATTATGAAGTGGTCCCGGTGGACACCAGCAAAGGCCAGCAGCACGACCCGGAGTTTCGCAAGATCAACCCGAACGGCAAGGTTCCCGCAATCGTCGATCTGGAAGGACCCGGCGGACAGCCCGCGGCGGTCTTCGATTCCACTGCCATCCTGCTTTATCTGGCCGAGAAGACGGGCCGATTTCTTGGCCAGACGCAGGACCGTCCGGCACTCTTGTCGTGGTTGCTTTTTATCGCAAGCGGCATCGGTCCGTTCTCGGGGCAGGCTGTACATTTCCAGCACGCTGCGCCTGCGGGCCTGGACTACGCCGTCAATCGCTACCGCCGCGAAGCCGAGCGTCATTACAAGGTCCTGGACGATCACTTGAGTGATCGAGAATTCATCGTCGGCAATGAATATACGATCGCCGACATTTCTGCTTGGGGATGGCTGGATAGAGCGTCCAGGGTGATGAAGGGAGACGAGGATCCGTTGGCGCTGTACCCGAACATCAAACGCTGGTTTCGGGGGGTCGATGCCCGACCCGCTGTTGCACGCGCACGCGCGGTCGCATCCGATGTCGAGTTCAAAAAAGTGAATGACGAGGAGACCCAACGTGCGCTGTTTCCCTCGAACTTCGCACCGGTGGTTTGAACCGCCATTTGTATAACCCATAGTTTGAGGTCTGAACATGAACGAACAGGGCAACAAAGCAGCGGTTAAGGGCCATCCCAGGACAGGTATAAAGGCTATCGTGTTCGATCTTTACGGGACGCTGTACGACGTTCATTCGGTCGTTCAACGGTGTGATGCTGCGTATCCCGGCCGAGGCATCGATATCAGCACGATGTGGCGGCAGAAACAGCTCGAATACACCTGGTTGCGCAGCATGATGGGGCAGTATATTTCGTTTGAGCAGGCGACCTGCGACGCGCTGGTTTACACCTGCAATCGCTTGAAACTGGATCTCGACGAGACAACCAGCACCGTGCTGTGCAATGCGTATCTGAACCTGTCGCCGCATCCGGAGGTACCCGCTGCACTACAGCGATTGAAAGATATGGGGCTGCCGCTGGCCATCTTGTCCAATGGGTCGGTTTTCTCGATAGACAGCGTTGTAAAGAATTCTGGCTTGCAAGAATATTTCACTCAGCTGCTCAGTGTTGAGCGGATCGGGGTATTCAAGCCCGACTTACGCGTCTATACGCTCGCTTGCGAAGCGTTGGGTCTGGCGCCACATGAGATTCTCTTCGTCTCGTCTAATGCATGGGACGCATCGGGTGCGCGCTATTTCGGATTCGACGTCTGCTGGGTTAATCGCCGCGACAATACATTTGACGAACTGGGCACGGCGCCATCATACGTGGTTCGTGGATTGGACGAAGTGCCAGAAATTGTCAGCAACACATAGACTTATACCTGCCCGGCGCATCCATGCCGTCGCGCCATCCTTATCCTTGGAGATACAGCAATGAGCAACACAACCGAATATGCGCCGCCTGAAGTCTGGACATGGGACCAGGAAAGCGGCGGCACTTTCGCCAGTATCAACCGGCCCGTCGCCGGCGCCACCCACGACAAGGAATTGCCTGTCGGCAGGCATCCGCTGCAGCTCTATTCGCTCGGAACGCCGAATGGACAGAAGGTCACCATTATGTTGGAAGAGCTGCTTGCACTCGGCCACACCGGCGCCGAGTATGACGCCTGGCTGATCAAAATCAGCGAAGGCGACCAGTTCAGCTCCGGTTTCGTCCAGATCAATCCCAACTCCAAGATTCCGGCGCTGGTAGACCACAGTGAACCGACGCCGATCCGGGTCTTCGAGTCCGGCGCAATCCTCATGTACCTCGCCGAGAAATTCGGCGCCTTTCTGCCAACGGAGAGGCCGGCCCGCGCCGAGACGCTTTCCTGGCTGTTCTGGCAAATGGGCTCGGCGCCCTTTCTGGGCGGCGGATTCGGCCACTTTTATGCCTATGCCCCCACCAAGCAGGAATATCCAATCAATCGCTACGCCATGGAAGTCAAGCGCCAGCTCGACGTGCTCGACCGTCAATTGGCCGACAACGAGTTCGTGGCCGGCGCCGATTACACGATTGCCGACATGGCCATCTGGCCCTGGTACGGCGGGCTTGTGAAGGGCTGGCAGTACGAAGCGGCCGAGTTCCTCTCGGTACAGGACTACAAGAACGTCGTGCGCTGGGCCGACCAACTCCTGGCCCGGCCAGCCGTCGAGCGTGGTCGTAAAGTCAACCGCATGCGCGGCGCGCTATCCAGCCAGCTACATGAGCGGCATGACGCCAGCGACTTCGATACGAAGACGCAGGACAAGATCGTGGGGGAGCAGGCATAAGCATTACCCGCAAAGCCGTTTTGCTGCCCCGCACCGCTTGCAGACGCTGCATGCGCCACCATTGTAACGGCGACTGCCCGCATTCGTCCTGGAACAAGGCTTGCAAGCGCCCGACTGACAGTTCGCAATGGCTCGAGACCATGATAACCGGCAGGCGTTCGCTCAAATGTTCGAGCATATAGGCTTGCCAGCGAGGCCGCCTTCGCGGTGTGCCGCCTCGACACCGGGCGGAACGGGTAGGCATGCAAGCGGGCTCGCAGTGCTCGTCGGTGCGCGTGATCGATCGCTGAAAAGCAAATGCCTGGGATAATGCATCTATGGAGAGCTTCTTTAAAACCTTGAAAGTCGAAAGGCTATACCGAGCCTCGAACGGATTTCAGACCCCGGTCGCCGCTAAAGCCATTGGGAAAGCAGCATGACCGAATGTACGTGGAATCGAGGCAGGATCACATTACAGGAGCATCGCTGATGAAAGGGTCGCGAGACTCATTGAAGTCGCTGCGTATTTTTATTAGTGCCGCACAGACATTGAATTTCAGCCGTAGTGCTGAAGAATTGAGCTTGACGCAAAGTGCAGTCAGCAAGCATATATTTACTTTGGAGCAGAGGCTGGGCACGGCATTGTTTGACCGCAAAGCCCGAGGCCTTGAACTGACCTACGCCGGCATCCAATACCTGAAACGGATTGGCCCGGCGGTGCATTTGATCGATGAGGCGAGTGCGTTAGTGGCTCATTCTGACGCTCGCGCGGCGCTCAATGTCGTCGTTTCGCCATCTTTTGCTCATTTTTGCTTGCTGCCCAACTTGTCCGAGTTTTTTGCCAAGCATCCGCACATCAAGCTGAATATCCGTCCTCGATTGTTATATGAGCCTCAGGCATTTGAGCCCTTTGATGCAGCTATCCAGCTGCATACCGGCCATGCCGGTGGCCTGAGCACTGAGTACTTGTGTGGTCGGGAAATGGCGCTGGTTGCCGCGCCGGACCTCGTGCAGCGAGAGCGTGCTTTTAGTATTGCAGACCTGGATCGCCTGGTGCTGCTCAAACGTGCACAGAGAGGCTATAACTGGAGCGAGTGGCGGGCTGTTATGGCACCAAACTGGTCCGGCCCTCCGGCAGATGCGCCGGAGTACGAAGGATTCTCCATGCTGCTGCCTGCAGTCACTCATGGGCTGGGTGCCGCCATTGCGCCGCTATGTATGACGCTGGACGCGCTCGATCAGGGCACAGTTGTCAGGCCCTTGGGCGAAGCGGTCATAGGGCGTTACGCCTACTATCTGATGAAACCCGCAGCACGACGCTATGATCCACATGTGGAAGCCTTTTCTGACTGGGTCATGTATTCAGCTCGCCAGCTGCAGCAACGGGTAAATGATTTTATAAGTCGCTGAGTTCGCGATCAGGTATTCCGATCTGGCATGGCTTATGCCCATATATCCGTTCTTGCACGGCAGACATTGTCGTAGACTGGCCCGCTGCGCATTCTCTGAAGGGGATAAAAAGATGAAAAGCTTAAGAAAGATATTTACAGCATCCGTGCTGTTATGTGCACCGTTGGCCATGATGAAACCGGCTATGGCCGAATTTCCGGATAAACCCATCAAGATTGTTGTTCCTTATTCCACGGGCGGTAGTTCAGACAGTATTGGTCGATTGGTTGCTGACCAATTGTCAAAAGAGCTGGGGCAACCGGTTATCATCGAAAACAAGCCAGGCGCCGGCAGCATGATTGGCACAGGCTATGCAGCAGAGGAAGTGCCTGACGGCTATACCTTATTGTTGGTAGATGTACCGTTCACAATTGTGCCTACGCTGTATAAGGATAGAATCAGATATAATGCCAGGGAAACTTTTGCCCCGATCGCTCTGGTTGGCGAGTCTCCCATGTACCTGTTTGTAAATGCCAACGTCAAGGCTAACACGCCCAAGGAATTGGCAGACCTGGCTAAAGCGGCACCTGGCACGATCACGATCGGTTCAGGTGGAAATGGCTCTTTCTCTCATTTGCTGGCTGAGCTATTCATGCGTGAGTCCGGTACCCAGCTTTTGCATGTTCCTTATAAGAGTTCGGGCGCCTCCGTTACCGATCTGGCGGGCGGCCAGATCGATGCAGGCTTCGGTTCTTTGGCCAGCGCTGCGGCGCTTTACCATGCAGGCAAAGTTGTGCCGATTGGTGTTTCTTCGGCCGAACGGCACGCCGATACGCCTGATGTCCCTACCTTCAAAGAGTCCGGTTTTGAAAGCATGACTATTCCAAGCTGGTGGGGCTTGGTCGTTCCTGCGAAAACGCCAGAGGACGTCCGGGCTAAATTGAGCGAAGCTGTCTTGAAAGGGTTGAAAAATCCTCTATTGCAAGAACGCCTGAGCTCTTTAGGGGTGGATGTTCCAAACAAGGCTGATCCTGCAACCATGGCCGACGTGATAGATAAAGATCTGAGCCGCTGGGAAGACGTCATCAGTTCTGCCAATATCGTTTTGAACTGACAGGCCGAGCCCGGTGTCGGCGCATACCTGATAAACCGTAGTAAAGGAATATAGATGGAACAGTGGTTGGCGAATGCAGCTGAAGATGCTGCATTGATGAAGGATTTCAACGCCGTGTGCGATTTTGGTGGTCGTTTGTCGGGAACCGGGCAAGACAGTGCTGCGCTGGACTGGGCGCTTGGACGTCTGGGCGAAATTGGCAACGATGTGCGTCGGATCGATGTCCCCTATGACGGATGGCATTGTGTCGCTGCCACACTCGGCCTTGTTGGAAGTCAGGCTTCCTTGCAGTGCCAACCGCTGTTGCGCTCGGCTTCTACGCCGCCAGAAGGCTTGAATGTCGAGCTGATTGACTTGGGGGCAGGTCGCCAGGAAGATTTCCAGCGTGCAGGTGACAGCATCAAGGGCAAAGCGGTGCTGGTCAGCCACGAATATCCTTTCTCTGGCGAGCATATGCATCGCCGTCGAAAATATGACCTTGCCGTCAATGGCGGCGCCGCTGCATTCCTGATCGCAAGCCCGTGGCCTGGTGCGGGCCATTTATCAGGCTCGTCAGGCAGGGGGTATGGCCAGTTTGGTATTCCTGCTGCCTATGTTGATTTTGAAACCGGACAGGCATTGCGTGAGGCTGCTCGTGGCCGGGCAACCATTGCGCTTGTCATCAATGGCGAAGAAGAGCCCGATGCCCACGCTGGCGTTGGCATCCTGGATATTCCAGGCGGGCGAGACAGCCGTGTTGTGATCAGCGCCCATATGGACGGGCATGATCTGGGTGAAAGTGCACTTGATAATGCCACGGGCGTAGCGGTGGCGCTCGCTGCAGGGCGAGCCTTGGCTGCCCATGTTGGCCCAGACACCCCAGGCCTGCGAATTTGTTTTTTTTGCGCAGAGGAATGGGCGCTGGCAGGCTCGGCCCGCTATCTGGCCGACCTGGATGGCAATGAACGGGCGCGGATGAAGCTGGATATCAATCTGGATACCGTGGCCGGTGATACGAAATTGACAGCATTGTTGAGTGATTTTCCTGCACTGGAGCCCTATATACAGAAAGCGGCGGCTGCTGCCGGTGTGTCTATTGATACCTGGCTGCCGCTCATGCCTAATTCTGACCATGCCAACTTTGCCAAACATGGGATTCCTGCTTTCAGGTTGGTTGCTGGCTTTGATAAACCCGACTCTCGCGTGAACAATATTCTTTCTCCAGGAGATGTTCGGTCCATTATTCAGGAAGCGGAACTACGGCAAGCGCTCAAAGTGACGTGTGCGCTGGGCGGGGTAGCACTCGGAATGTCGGATGTAGAGCTTGATGCCCTGGCTCGCCGTTAACGTACTGACTTTCTAATGGATTGGCTGATTATTCTCGGTGCAGCATTTGCTGCGGGGGCGCTCAATGCTGTCGCGGGGGGAGGTAGCTTCCTGACCTTGCCGGCACTGGTGTTTACGGGTATTCCTCCCGTTGCTGCCAATGCAACGGGCACAGTTGCGCTTTTCCCAGGCTATGTGGCAGGGGTTTGGGGGTTCCGGGAAGATATGCAATCTCCCCCCAGTTTGAGCATGCGCGAAATCGTCCTGCTGTCGTTGCTGGGCGGGGCAGCAGGGGCAGTCTTGTTACTTGTGACGTCGGAGGCAACGTTCAGCAAAGTCATTCCATGGCTGTTGCTGGTGGCCACAGCCGTGTTTGCGTTCGGTCCTCAATTGCGACAATGGGCAGGCTCATCTGACGGCCGGGCTGTGTCGTTCTGGAAGTCCCGTCTGAGCATGCTGGCTGTTGCCGTATATGGCGGCTATTTCAATGGTGGCCTGGGTATTTTGCTGCTTGCGCTGTTCAGCTTGTTGGGTCAAAGCCAACTGAACGCCATGAATGGCATGAAGAATCTGGTGTCGGCGCTGCTTACCTTCATTGCTGTTGTTATCTACGCACTGGGTAATGTGGTGGCCTGGCATCAGGCGCTTGTCATGATGGTGGCCGCAACCATAGGTGGTTATCTGGGGGCACGCATGGCAAGGCGAGTTGCTGCTCAGTGGCTGCGCTGGGGGATTGTTGCGGTTGGACTGCTCATGACGGCTCTGTTTTTCTTAAAGTAGGGCCGGGCGCATCCTTTGACGTCGGTCATGTCTTGCATCAATTCGGCCCCGGGAGCCATGTTGGCTGGCCTTGGCCTTCGTTTGTTTCCGGATCAGGGCGATCAGGGCCGTGCTGGCCGAGGTCTGATCATGCCTGTCCATGAACAGCAAACCGTGGGTACGGATGGGAGTGGGGCCTTCCAGGGGAATGACGCGAAGGGGCTTGTTATGTTCCGCGACCGCGCTGGGCGCCGCGATGATGCCCACGTTTGCAGGCATGAGCAGTCCCGGCATGGCCGGTATCGTGTTCATTTCCGCGATAACGTTGGGCGTCGCGCCGGCAACGTTGAAGCATTCGTCCAGCAGGCGGCGCGTTGAAAAACTGGGCGACAGCAAGACCAGGGATTCGCGATGCAGCTCGGCCGGCGCCGCCGAGCGGCTCAATGTGGGCGAAGAGCGGGTACGCAAACTAAACCCCCGCCTGATCTACTGCTCGATCAGCGGCTTCGGTCCCACGGGTCCAGCGGCCGGGCGGCCTGCCTACGATTCCGTCACGCAGGCCGCCAGCGGTTTCCTGGGCTTGCTGATCAATCCCGAAAACCCGCGTGTCGTCGGCCCCGCACTGGCCGATTCCATCACTGGCTTCTATGCCGCCTACGGCATCCTGGGCGCGCTGCACGAGCGCAACAGCACGGGCGTCGGCCGCAAAGTCGAGGTGTCCATGCTGGAAGCCATGAGCCACTTCAATCTGGATGCCTTCACGCACTACTATTCGGCGGGCGAGGTAATGGGGCCTTACAGCCGGCCCAGCGTTTCCCAGTCCTACGTAATGAAGTGCGCCGACGAGAAATGGGTGGCCCTGCATATGTCCTCGCCCGAAAAATTCTGGCAGGGCCTGGCGACAGCGATCGAGCAGCCTTCATTATTCCAGGATCCGCGCTTTTCCGACCGCGACGGACGCATCCAGAACCAGGAAGCATTAATCCAGATACTGGGCGGTATATTTGCGAAGCATCCCGGTGCAGAATGGTGCCGCCGCCTGGACGCGGAAGATGTGCCTTATGCCCCCATGTACGACACCAGCGAAGCGCTTGAAGACCCGCAGGCCAAGCATCTGGAGCTTCTGGTTTCGGCCAAGCATAAGACCATGGGCGACTTTCGCACCGTGCGTCCGCCGGTTTCGTTTGACGGGCAGCGGAGTACTGAGGTGGTGCCGCCGCCGGTATTGGGCGAGCATAATGAGGAGGTGCTGGGGGCTTTGCGGGGTCGGGTTGAGTCGGTGAGAGGGGGGGTTGAAGCCGTAGATCGGGTTCCGTGCGGCGAGCCAGTGATACTGTCTCGATGATCTCCGTCCATACGCCGGGCTCACTCAGTATTGGCATTTGCTTGGCCAGTGCATTGCTCAGTTCACCGTTGTTATGCTCAATCCCAACCTGATTTGCCGCTGGTTTATCGTACCCGGCCTCTCCGGTATTCTGGCATTTTTCAGCGCCTTGCTCATTACCTCGTTGTTGATCGCCCGCGAACGCGAGCTGGGCGCCTTCGATCAGCTCTTGGTTTCACCCGCCTCCACGCCGGAAATCATCATGCCGACGCTGATGCAATGGCTGGCTCAGGCCATTCCACTGACCTATTTCCTGATCATCGTACAGGGCAGCTTTCTCAAGGCACTGCCGCTCAGAGACATCCTCGCCAGTCTCTGGCCGCTGGCGATCATTGCTCTGGTAGCGCTCGCCGTCGCTGCTGGTAGCCGGACAGGGCTTTGCGCAGCGGTCAGGTCATTCGACAAAATAGGGGCGCCAGCGCGCACGCGAACGAACGATGTGCTCTTCCATGGCGGCATGAGCGCCGGAGGGGTCGGCTGCCGCCATCGCGCTGATAATCTTGGCGTGCTCTTCCACAGCGCCTTCCGTGGCCGCAGCATGGTACCGCAGGCGAAATAAGTGCGAGTGCGCATAAGAACGCGCCAAGGCCTCGGCCACCAGGAGGTTGCCGCTCTGCGTGGCAATCAGCGCATGGAACTTGGCGTCATGCAACGCAAACTTGCCATAAGCCCGCTCAGCATCCTCTGGTTCGGGCTCAGTCATGGCGAGTGCCAACTCAGCCAGCTCACCGCGCGCCACGTCGCCCAGCTTCTGGCAGGCCTGCTCGGCTGCATAAGGTTCGAGCAACAGACGCAGATCATAGATTTGCTCGAATTTGTCCCGCGAAGGCATTGGGGCAGCGCTATAACCCACGTTATGGGTCTTGACGACTAAGCCCTCATTTTCCAACCGTATCAGCGCCGCGCGGATAGGCGTCTGCGAAACTCCGAGTTCGCGCACCAGCGCGTCCACGGAAATTCGCGCGTTCGGCGGAATTCTCAAGGAAACGAGTTGTGCCAGCAGCGTTTCATAGACCTCATCACCCAACGAAGTTCGACGGGCGATACGTAATCGCTTATCCGGCTCTGCCGCTCGGGCAAAGCGGTCTGCCTTGATCGTGTTGGACATAACTCGACTCCTTCAAATAGCTTGACGCGTCCATATTGGCATTGTAGAGTTGCCGATATGATTTCCGATCTGATCGTACATGGGATGGAGGCGGAGCTCAAGTTTAGTCTGGTCTTTACTGGTATTTCTGCTAACGCCCTGATTTCTGGCTATTTGGTCGATCTGCTGTGCCTCATCAAATGTTTTACCCCCGGCAACTGTTGTTTATAAAGATACACCGGTCTTAATCAGCCCTCCGGGCTTACGCCGAGTTGTTCCGACTGAAAACAATGACCAGCCCCAGCCTCTTCGGACCGCGGTGCTGGCACAGGAAAGGAGGAGAAGCTTTGGATTTCTTTGCCATGAATTTCCAGGTGCTGTTTGCCGGCCTTGCGCTTGGATCAATCTATTCCCTTGTAGCTCTAGGATTCGTGCTGATCATTCGCGCAACCAACGTGGTCAATTTCGCGCAAGGCGATTTTGCAATGCTGGGCGGCTTCGCCATGGTGGCCTTCATGGGCGCAGGCTTGCCCTACTGGTTGAGCGTCATCATGGCGCTACTGATCATGGCGGTGATCGGCATGGTCTTCAACCTGGGGGTCTACTATCCCCTGCGCCACCGCTCATTCCTGCCAGTCATCATCAGCACACTGGGTGCTTCGATCTTCATGCAAAACACGGTGCTCTATTTCTTCGGGCCGCAACCCAAGCCCATGCAGCGCGTGTTCGAGACGCAAGGCATTGAAGTGGGCGGCGTGTTCATGGATACGCAATACTTGGTGATACTGGCCGTCACCGCAATTGCGGTGGCCTTCCAGTACTTCCTGTTCGAACATACGCTGCTGGGTAAAAAACTGCAGGCTACCTCGCAAGACAAGGACATGGCTCGCCTGGTCGGTATCCCGGTCGCGGGGATGATCGCCTTTACTTTCATCTACAGCGCCACTCTGGGCGGGATCGCCGGCATACTGGTTTCGCCCGTCTTATTTGTTTCCATTGGAATGGGGGCGATCATCGCGCTCAAGGCGTTCGCGGCCACGATCATCGGCGGCTTTGGCGATATAACGGGTGCCATCGTCGGCGGACTTCTTCTGGGGGTCGTGGAGAGCTTCGGCGCAGCCTACATTTCAGTTCCCTATAAAGACGCCTTTGCCTTTCTCCTTCTGTTCATCTTCCTGCTTGTCAGGCCTCAAGGGATCTTCGGCGAAAAAATCTCGGAGAAAGCATGAAAGACTCGCAATCTACCGATGTCGCTAGCATGGCCGCTCCGCCGTCAGTCAAGACACGCCCCCCATTTGGCACAGGCACCAAAATCGCGTTCTTCATTATGCTGGGCGTGCTGGTAGCCATAGCACCGCTGTTCGTGAGCCTGAGTCCCTACATATTGAATATTCTCATGCAGGCCGCCACTTATTCCGTCGCCGTGCTGGGCATGACGATCGTACTGGGCTATGCCGGACAGATCAATTTGGCCCAGGCTACCTTCTTCGGGCTTGGCGCCTATGCCGTAGCCATCGGAACTGTAGTACTAGGTTTGAATTTCTGGATTGCCTTGCTCATGGGTATCGGGATGGCCGTTGTAGCCGGTTTTGTGTTGGGGTTGACCACGCTACGCCTGGGCGGTCATTACCTGGCCATGATCACCATTAGTTTTCAAATAATCTTCGATCTGGTTCTGGTGAACTGGTCACAAGTCACGCAAGGCCCGGACGGCGTGGCCGGCATCGAGCGGCCGTCGCTATTCGGCTTCGAACTGATCGACGACCGCTACTATCTTTTGCTGTGCATGGTCATCTTGTATGCGGCGATTTTCATGGTTTGGTGGCTACCGCAGACCCGCACCGGGCGGGGCATGCGCGCCGTACGCGAGAACGAGCTGGCCGCTGAAGTCAGCGGCATCAACACCCTGCGTGTCAAGGTCGTCGCTTTTACCATGAGCGCGGGTCTCGCTGGTGTAGGCGGAGCCTTCTACGCAGCCGGTTTCGCCTACATCAGCCCAGACAATTTTAATTTCACGCGCTCTATCGAGTTCCTGACAATGGTATTGCTGGGTGGTGCGCAATCGGCGTTTGGCGGCGTGCTGGGCACCAGCCTTCTTATCCTGCTGCCCGAATGGCTGCGCTTCCTGAAAGAGGTGTACCTGGCGGTATACGGTCTGGCGGTCATACTGATTATGGTATTTCTCCCTGCCGGCATCTGGGGCCTGTTGCGAGCACCGTTGGACCGGCGCCGCAAGCGCCTGACAATAGACGTGGATGCCATCGCAGCGCTCGACTTGACCGTACCGATAGACGACCAGTCGCCCATCCTGCAGATCAATGACGTACGCAAGTACTTCGGCGGAGTGAAAGCAGTGGACGGCGTGTCGCTGCAAGTGGCGCGCGGCACGGTGCATGCCTTGATCGGACCTAACGGATCAGGCAAGACCACGACGCTAAATGTGCTCAATGGAATTTATAGCGCTACGAGTGGCAGCATCACGTTCGACAGCACTGGCATCACCAGCATGTCTCCTCATGAGCGAGCTGGACTGGGCATAGGGCGTACATTCCAGAATATTCGCCTCTTCCCCACAATGTCGGTGGTCGAAAACGTGATGATTGGCGCGCAGCGGGCCAACAATCCTATCGAACCGGGCCGCGAGGCGTTACGGCAGCGAGCGTTGTCGGCACTCAAATTCGTCGAAATGGCCGACAAGGCCGAACTAATCGTGCAGAACCTGCCCTATGGCCATCAGCGCCTGGTTGAGATTGCGCGCGCCCTGGCCGGCCACCCTCGGCTCCTGCTGCTCGATGAGCCTGCGGCCGGCCTGAACCAGACAGAGAAAAAAGAACTTGGCGATCTCCTCAAACGCCTGAGTGGCCATGGCCTGACGATTTTCCTGATCGAACATGATATTGGCCTGATCGAGCAGATATCGGACAAAATCACAGTGCTGAATTTTGGCAAGAAAATTGCCGAAGGCACGCCTCAGGAAGTCCTGCGTCACCCCGATGTCATCACCGCCTATCTGGGAGCGCCCGCGCATGCCGCTACTTGAACTTAAGAATGTCCATAGCGCCTACGGAAATGTGCGAGCGCTCAAGGGCATATCCCTCCATGTCGAAGCAGGCGAAATCGTCACCTTGCTGGGCGCCAATGGCGCCGGCAAGAGCACGACCTTGCGCAGCATCTCCGGCCTCACGCCCGTCAGCGATGGCGACATCCTGTTCGAAGGCAAATCGCTCAAGCGCGTCAAGGCCGAGCACATCGTGCGCCAAGGCATCGCTCACGTACCTGAGGGTAGACGCATCTTCGCGGGCCTGACGGTCAAAGAGAACATCATGATCGGCACCTCTGGCAGAGGCCACTTGCCCCGACGCCAAATGGACGCGGAAGTTGAGGAAATGTTCGAAATATTCCCTGACCTCAAACGCCTGACCGGTGCGCTGGGCTGGAGCTTGTCTGGCGGGCAGCAGCAGATGCTGGCTGTTGCCCGGGGCCTGATGTCCAGGCCGAAGCTGCTCCTTCTGGACGAGCCTTCACTAGGCCTGGCGCCCATCATCGTACAGCAGCTTTTTGCCACTATCCGCAATATACGCAGCCACGGCACAACGGTATTGCTTGTAGAACAAAACGCCAATATGGCGCTATCGGTGGCTGATCGAGGCTACGTGCTGGCGACGGGCAACCTTATCGTGGAAGGCACACCCGTCCAGTTGCAAGACAACGAGGAAGTGAAGGCCGCCTATCTGGGTGGCGGCAAATAACTCTATACCGCCAGCGGCGTACCGCAGCCATCCAGGCACGGCCTGCCTGATCATCTGAAGGACGAAAACTCATGGAAAAGATTGCGATCATTGGGGCTGGACTTATTGGATGTGCATGGGCATCGGTATTTTCACGGGCAGGCCACCCCGTCGTACTGTACGACGCCCAGGCCGTGGCACTTGAGGGGGCGCTGTCCGTCATAGAGACCAGTTTGGTATCGCAGCGTAACGCCGGGCTCATCAGCGAAGACCCAAAGAAGATCATGCAGCGTGTGTGCGTCAATGCCGACTTGAAAGAAGCATTGCGCGGCGCGTCGCTGGTACAAGAAAATATTCGCGAAGCGGTTGACGCAAAGCAAGCAATCTTTGCCCTCATGGACGAAGCAGCCGATCCAGATACGATATTGGCCAGCTCCACCTCTGGCATACCCGCTTCCAGCTTTACCGAAAATCTCAAAGGCCGCTCTCGCTGTCTGGTGGCGCACCCGATCAATCCGCCCTCGTTGGTGCCATTGGTAGAACTGGTGCCCGCGCCATGGACAGACGCCGTGGTCATGGAGCGCGCCCGAACCCTCTACGAAAATGCAGGCCAGGTGCCCATCATGGTACGTCGAGAAATCCTGGGATTTATCGTCAATCGACTACAGGGGGCCCTGTTGGCCGAGGCATTCCGTCTGGTGGAGGACGGCTATATCGACAGTGCCGATGTTGATAAGGCCGTAAAGGATGGCTTGGGGTTGCGCTGGGCATTCATGGGCCCATTCGAGACGATTGATTTAAACGCACCAGGCGGGATTCGTGACTATTGCCACCGGTACGGGCCGCTTTACCTGGACATTGCCCGTCAGGCCCAGCCGCGTGAATGGAACGAAACGCTGCTCGCCAGGCTGGAAGACGAACGACAACAGGAATTGCCGGCCGCGCAACGGCCGGCACGTCAGCAGTGGCGTGACGAGCGATTGACCGACTTAATTACTCATAAGCGCCACACATCATAAAAATGACTCTAGGAGATACAAATGAGAACACGATTGGCTTCAATCTGCACAATTGCGACCCTGGCTATGATGTCGTCCTACGCCCAGGCCGCCGACCCGATCAAGATCGGGATGGTGACCGAAAGCACCGGCGCCAATGCCGAGGCGGGTGTCTACCAGAACAATGGCGCCAAGATGGCAGTCGAAGAGATCAACAAGGCAGGCGGGGTGCTTGGGCGGCAACTCGAACTGCATATTGAAGACAACGGCAGTACGAACCCGGGATCGATACTGGCTTTGTCCAAGCTAACCAGCCGCGGCGACATCACGGCCCTGATTGGCACAGTGCGCAGCACCCAGGTGCAGGCGATGTCGCCCACAGTAAAAAAAACAGGACTTCCCATGATGGTCGGCGGCACTGACGTGGGCCTGACGCACAGCGGCAACCCTTGGATCTTCCGCGCCCGACCCAACGATGGGTACTCGGCCAAAGTGATCGCGTCTTTTGGCGTGGATACATTGAAGCTGAAAAAATGGGCAATCGTGCACTCAACGGACGCGTTTGGGAATGGCGGTGCCAAGGCCTTGACGGCCGCGCTCAAAGAGCACGGCCTGGAGCCAATCACTGTGCAAGGCTTCACCAGCAACTCGCAGGATTTCACCCCCATCGTCCTGGCCATCAAAAAATCCGGCGCGGATGTCGTATCGACTTATATCGCCAATTCGACCGACGTCGGCATCTTTGCCAAGCAACTGCGTCAATTGGGTCTGAACATTGCATGGGTAGGATCTCCATCGATTTCAACCGACACGGCGATGAAACTCGCACAGAACGCCTTGTACGGCACCTATTCGATTGCCGATTATGCGGTGGGCTCCAGCCCGCAAACACAGGCCTATGCCGAGCGCTACAAGGCGGCATTCAACATGGAACCCGACCTGTATTCATCATGGGCGTACGATGCAGTACAGATACTGGCTCTGGGCATGAAAAACGCCAACAGCACCGAGCCGGCAGCCGTCCAGAAAGCCATTCGGGCCATCAAGGACTACAAGGGCGTAGAAGGCACCTACACCTATGACGAGAACGGCGACGGACTGCACGGCTATAACATCGTCAAGAATGAAGACGGAAAAATCAAGTTCGTGGAACATATAGACTTTGCGCCCGGCAAATAGCAGCCATTCCTCATTCCCGGCATCATGTGCGCGATTTCACCATTCGTCATGAATGGTTGAGGTTCGGATGAGTTGTCGGCGCGCGGCGTCCGGCGCAAGCCCGGAGGAAGGCGCGGCGTGGATTTCGGTCACTGAGCCATCAACGACCGAATCGCACGTCATGGCGCCGCCCCCCCCCCGCATCGCTGTGCGTTCATGATTCCCTCCCGGCGGGCCGTGATGGATGGTAGCGGTCGAGAATATGACTATCGGCGGGCGGGTCCTTTTGGAAAGCCAGGGATACGACCTCGATGATCTCCGCCCATACGCCGGGCTCACTCAGTATTGGCATTTGCTTGGCCAGTGCGTTACTCAATTCACCATTATTTTGCTCAATGGATCTAAGAACACGGTCTGCCTGTTGGTCAGGCATTTCAACCACCTCTTTGAGCGCCTGGCGAGCGCGCCCATGGTTGCGTAGATAGCGCGATTGCTCGCGCATCTGTTCCGTCAGAGTACGTTTGACGATGTTGGACAAGTAGACCACATGCGGACCTAAATCAAGATAGCGCCACACAGGGCGAACCTGTTCATTTCCGTTGAACTCGAAGTTGGAAACGACGCCATCCGGATAGGTGGTATGCCTGGATGTGAACGTTATATATTCACGTGCCTCTTGCATCAGGGGTTTGGATACCTCGTCCAGTACGAGGTCGTAACTGCGACGCTCTCCAGAATCGTCGGTGATGACTGCTGATACGGGCAGAATCACCGGCTCGGGCACCGCGCCATCGCGCCGCAATATGTCGTTGATTAGAAAACGATGTACGCGACCATTGCCGTCAGCCAGCGGATGAATGTAGACAAAGCCGAAAGCGGCTACCGCACTGCGCATGACAGGCGATTGTCCTTGTGTGCGCTCAAGGAACACACGAAGGCCTTCCAGCATGGCCGCGACGTCATCGGCTGGTGGCGCTACAAAATGCACAACATCCTGATAGCGTACCGTTTCTCCTACGAAGACGGGCGACTGGCGCAAGCCGAAATGGGTGAGCGTAGTACGCCTGCCCAGTATCTCGCCTTGCAGTTGAGCAAGTGCGGTGTCGCTTAACGGGCTGTCGCCGTGGCCCGTTCGTCGGGCTATGACGTCTGCGAACCGTTCGATGCGGCTGGTACGGTCTGCTTCACCCTCAATGGCAAAACTGGCCTTGCTTTCACGCAGCGTCATCCATACGGCGGCGCGTTGCAGCAGGTCTTCGCCGAATTCGTTCGTCAGGTTCTGGAAGAGCTGCGGTACATCCAAGGCCATGGCCTGGATCGTTGCATCAGTCTTGATGATGGTCGGGCAAAAGTATCGTGTACCCGGCAAGTTGTCATTGATGCGCCAGCGCGATACTTTCACGACGCAATCTGACGAGGCAGCCACAAGCTTGGTGTCGTCGATGGCATGGACATAATTACCGCCGATGCGTTCCGGTATCTGTAAGGTATCTTCGGTCAACCACTCGTACAGAAAGGCAGCCCGGCGGGCATACTGCCCGGTCGGTTCGGCATCGACCCAGGCTTGAACAAAGGCGGGACCAGTCTTGGCGAACAGGCGAGACAAGAATTCGAGGTGCGGCACTTCGTGGCGCAAGTGAAATTGGAGATGTGCTGCGGGCTCTGGTGAGGGGCGCATGGCCTCCGGGTAAGTCTCCAGTCTGTCGCCATGATTGATCTGTGTGGCCCGTCGTCCACCGATCTGGCTTTGTACTGGCATACGCCCGGTTGGGAGAAGCTGATACGCCTGG
The DNA here is from genome assembly GCF_002849615.1 of Pollutimonas nitritireducens. GTDB lineage: Bacteria > Pseudomonadota > Gammaproteobacteria > Burkholderiales > Burkholderiaceae_B > Pollutimonas > Pollutimonas nitritireducens. The sequence goes on along the minus strand of NZ_PDNV01000008.1, from coordinate 25,629 downwards.
GCTAGCCACGCCGCGCCAATAGGGTCGTTGGGAAGGTCACTCATGGAATGTTCCTGATGCTGTTGCCGCAGGATGCGCAAAAATGATGAATTTATACTGGCAACGCGTTAATTCGATTATGCCTGCATAAAATTAGTTATAAAATCGTTTTGTGGTGAAAATTTGATTTTTCTACCTGCTCGGCAGAAAACGAGGTTTTTCGGTCTGGCTGTTGCACAAAATGGATTATGCCTGCTCGAAAACGATTAAAAATTAGTATTTCTGCACAAATTAGATTATTTGATCGGCTTGTCACTGTTGCAATAGATTCTGGATTCCAGCCGTGACTCTACCCGCGAGCAGTCGGCGAACCGTATTAGCGTAGGTTTTATCCATGTGGGTTCAGGCTTAATAATGTGCCGTCGGAGAGCTGGCTCATCCAACGCTTGTTGCTGCCCGTGCGCAGGGGATAGCGAGTCAGGAGATCATCGACGTTCACCACCTCGGTTTCTCGCGCCCAGGTGATGAACAGGCGAACGGTCTTCACGCTGGTGCAGCAAGCTAGCAGCTGACCGAGCAGTTCCTTGCGTGGCGAACCCATGCCGTCAAAGAGATTGCGTGCTTCTTCCAGGCTTTACGTGGTACCGGCGTCGTACAGCATTTCCAGCACGGCGCGTTCGGCAACCGATACGCACAGCCCAACGGGTTGGCCGGGCGGCATGCCCTAGGTCTTGGCAGGCAGCGCGTTGAGGCAGGTGCAGGACGCGCCTGGATGTGTATTTGAGGGATTTGCCCCGGCATCGCCGGGTGTTAATTGGTGCGGGAGAACAGAATGGAAGCCAGAAAACGAACTGAACCACGGACCGATTGGGAAAACGCTGTGTATGACGCGCTGTGTGCGCCGGGACGGCGCGAGTTCTGCGGCCGCTCCGACAGACTGGCTTTATGCGGGAAGTCTTGCGAAGCAGGACCGAGGCACGGGAGCCTAAACGCCCTACAGGTACACAGCAGGCCGTCTAAAGAGCGACACGGTCAGAACGCATCCAAAGGATATATCGGCCGCTCCAACTTTGTATAGTTGAACTGCGAAAAATCCGAACCGCACACGCCGGGCCCCGCCACCATAGCGATGTGCTTCGCCAGCGTCCCAAACCCAGCTAGAAAGTGCTGTTTCGACTTGATCAAAATGAACTTCTTTGCCGCCGGGTCAATGCCTGCGTGCATGAAAATACCCACATCAAAAGGCTCTTGCGGCTTCTCCGACACCAGGATCAACACGCCGCCCGCGTCCAGCACCACCGTCCGCCCCAAAGAAAGTTGCATACCGGTGAACATCGGACCGGTCACGGTATAGCGGCCGTCTGTGATGTTCACCACCGTGCCGGTAACCCTCAAGGGCTTGCCGGGCAGGTTGACGGCCGGCATGTCGGTCTTGCCGCCTAGGTCTATCGTACATTGGGTACCCACACCCGCTTCGATATGCCGGGAGAGGGTCATCTCCGGGCGTTGGAAGGGCTTATGAACTAAGTTTTTTCTGAGGCACGATCGCAACCCTGTGGGTTGGTCGTAGCGAGGGGACCGTCAGGCGTCGGAGTCGGGGTTGATCTCTAGTTCGCCGTCACGCGTTTGTGAAAAGCCGTCGGTTGCCAGGTTGGCGCTGAAGCCGTCCGGTGTACCCTCAAGTTGGGTAGGCGGTTCTTGATCGGGTTTTTGCGCTGACTCTTCCTGTGTGACCTTTGTCGTGATCGCGGTTGTTTAATTTGTCACGGGCGCCAAGGCCGGAACCTTGAACTTGGCTTGGGCCAACACTTTACCTACATAGCCATTGGTGAAGCCGCGCTTGAAATTGCCAGTGTTGTAGCAGGACGCCGCGGCGCGTAGGGCAGACTGCGGATCCGTGTGTCGGGGCAACGCTCCGGCATAGCACTCTGCCAATACAGTCTGAGCGGCCGCCAGATTGCGGCAGGGATCAAAGACGGTCTTTCTATCCAGATCCAACCACGCCCAGTTGCGAACATTGATCTGTCCCAGTCCGGCATCGAAGTCGATGCCCTGGTCAATGAATCGCTGCGCTGCTTCGGTGGCTTCAGCCAAAGGATCTAGGTTGCTGCCGCAGGTGCTGGCCCTTGCGGTTCACGTCGATGGCGAACTGTCGGACGCGTGACTCATGGCGAATCAGTGCATGCAGCGTGACTGGGTGAATGTTAGGTGCGCAGCTCAAGGCCAAGGCTGCAAGTTTTGCGATCATGCCTGGCTCCTTTACCGTCCGCCCCGGTGCTTGTGGTTCGTCAAGGAAAAATTCCAGCCTTTAGCCCATAGCCCACTATGGTCGGCAACCCATTTGGCTTGCGCCGCCTCATACTCTTCGGCTTTGACCCAGTGCCCGCGCATAGTTGGCCTGCCAACGTAGCGTACCGACAGCTCGTAAGCTCAGGCGTGATCGTTGTAAACGACACAATAGGTGGGCAGTTGGTCGAGTGCGACTGTGGCAAGCGGATGGACTTCATAGACGTTCTGCCTGCTGTCGCCGCCGTAATCACACTTGCGCCATTTGTACGCAGTAGCGGCATAGTTTTGGTTCAAAGATTCGGGATCGCATTTTCCAGCGCCCCGTGAAATGGCGTCGATGCGCTCTGACATTCCTGGGTCGCCGGACGCAGTGCACTGCGACAAAAAAGAAACGGCTCGCTGAGACGGTTGCCGATCAGTCCAAACCATGTTGGTTGTATTTCCTGATGTCGAAGTAGTGGTCCTACGATGGACTGCATTTGCCAGGCCGCAAGCTGACAGACAAGCATAGCATTGCTTCGCAGACCAAACGGGGATGCCGGTGAGGAGGTCAGCAGTATCGGCAGCATGAGTGACGCGAGCCAGGACGCAGGCAAGCTTTGGCGCTCCAGCCCGCAGGGCGAGAAAGGATTGCATGAAGGTGGCTCGGAGGAAGTGGTACGGCAGGTGGCCTTGGAACAGGCCGAGGATGGGTGAGCAGGGCGGTAACGGGTAGACTCGGTCAATCGACGCTATCGCCGCTAAGGTTGCACAAGTAGCTAAGTACCATATCGGGGACGTGCTTCAGCCGGCCATCGACTCGGTCGGGCGCGCCAAGGTCTACATCTAAGACGTACGAAAGCGTGTAGCGGTTGGTGATCGCATAAGACCCCAGGCCCGATATCGATGCGTAAAGGTCGATCCAGTCGGCATCCTCGCGGAACACCCCCTTGGCTTTCCCTTTCTGAAGAATATCGTCGAGAGCCGTTCGCAGCGGATTGAACATCTCCTTGATCTTGACTGACTTTTTTATATGCCGCGCCTTATGGAGGTTCTCATTGGAAAGGAGCTGCAGGAATTCAGGATGCTCTGTGAAGTACTTGACGGTTTGGATAACGAGGGCGCGCATGTCTTCAACCGGATCGTCGCCAACCAGCGCCAGTTCATTTTGTCGTTCGCGCATGGCTCCATACGCATATTCCATTACTTCGATGAACAGTGCCTCCTTGCCGTCGAAGTAGTGATATAGCAAATTCTTGCTTACTCTGCATCGCGTAACAATGGCGTCCACGCGGGCGCCGTCATAGCCTCGCGCCGCGAACTCCTTGTAAGCGGTCATGAGGATGCGTTGGCGCGTCGCACGGGCGTCGCGCGTCCGAGGCTTGCTTGCAGATGCCTGAGTGCCTGACATAGAAACGTCTTTATTGTTGCGGATCTCCCGATAGAAAGCCGAGTGTACACGCTGGCCGCATACGCCTTGCCTTCGCGGGCAAACCCTAATATTGGAATTCTTGACAATGTTTTGGTTGGTGCTTATTGTACTTACTAGTTAGTTAATTGTCAGTTCTGGAACATGGCGTTGCGTGAGCACGAATTCAAGCGGCTGCAGCGAAACGAGGATGGTTGAATGGACACAATGATTGGATCCCGACTCGGCGTACGCGTCGGCTGCGATATCGGCGGCACGTTTACCGACATCGTCTTGGCAATGCCGGACGGTCGTCTTTACGTCAACAAAACATCTTCCACGCCTGATGACCTCGGCAAGGCGATCACCAGCGGGCTGCGCGCATTGATCGAGCAGGCAGGTATCACGCCGGGCGATATAACCGAAATTGTCCATGGAACGACGACTGCGTCCAATACGATTTTGCAGAAGGTTGGTGCGCTGACCGGGGTGCTTACCACGGAAGGCTTTCGCGACGTCCTGGAAATTGGCCGCATTCGCACTCCGACTATGTTCGACTTGGCGTGGCAAAAGCCTGCTCCACTGGCAGCGCGCCGTTATCGAAGAGGAATTAGCGAGCGCATGGCCGCCGATGGCGCCGTCATTACGCCGATAGACCGCTCCGAAGTCAAAGCCGTCGTTCAAGAGATGGTGGACGAGGGCGTCGAGTCGCTCGCAATCTGCTTTCTTAATAGTTACATCAATCCGCAGCATGAGTTCATCGCTCGGGAGGTAGTCGCCGAGCACTTTCCTTCTTTGCTCGTCAGCATGTCGTACGACGTATTGCCAGAAATCAAGGAATACGAACGCACCAGCACGACCGTCGTCAATGCTTACATATTGCCCGCCATGCGTAGTTATCTTGGGCGGCTGAAAGAGGATTTGGAACGCATGGGCGTCAGAGCTTCCCTGCAAATCATGGCGTCCAACGGCGGCATGATGGGCCTCGCTTCGGCGTCTGAGAAGCCTGTATTCGCCGTGGCTTCCGGGCCGGCAGGAGGCGTGGCAGGCGCCGCCCAACTAGGTATAACGGCGAACGAGCGGCAACTTATTGTTTTCGACATGGGCGGCACCACCGCCAAGGCCTCGATAGTGCTGGATGGAGCGCCATCGCTTACCACCGAGTATGAATTTCGTGACGGAATCAGCTCGCCCAGCCGCTTCATAAAAGGCGGGGGTTACGTTCTGAAGGTTCCCGCCATCGATATCGCAGAAGTGGGTGCAGGCGGGGGGTCGCTGGCATGGATCGATGCGGGGGGCCTGCTATGTGTAGGCCCAGCATCGGCCGGCGCTGACCCCGGTCCCGCTTGTTATGGCCGAGGCAACGACCGCCCAACGGTCACAGACGCCAACATGATACTGGGCTATTTGAATCCCGAATCTCTTGCGGGCGGCAGCCTTAAAGTTGATCCCGGGAAGTCGCTGGACGCAATACAAAAACATATTGCCGAGCCCCTGGGGCTGAACGTCATTGCGGCCGCGCACGGTGTTCGCCGTGTTGCGAACGTAAACATGGCGCGCGCCATTCGCGCCGTAACCGTGGAGCGCGGGCGCGATCCGCGCGATATGACCATGGTGGCCTGCGGGGGGGGAGGTCCGCTGCATGCCATTGACGTTGCCAAGCTTCTTGGAATCAGCCGCGTTATCGCGCCCATCATGGCGGGGGTATTCTGTTCAGTGGGAATGCTGACAGCGGATGCCGAGCATCATCTTGTTAGGGCGGTGCTACAAACCTTGGGCGTTGGCGACTTGACGGCCGCCGATGCCGCTGTCGACGATCTCGTTGGACAGGGCAAGGCGATTATGCGTTCCGAGGGTTACGACGCCGACAACGTCGGTATCGCCGTGAGCGCCGACTTGCGCTATGTGGGACAGAGTTCCGAGCTCACGGTACCGGTGGCGGGCCGTTTCAGTTCCGATGGCATGGCCGATATCATCCGGAAAGATTTCAACGCCTTGTACGAAAGCACCTTTGGCTATTGCAGCGACGAACCCGTCGAGCTGGTCAATGTACGGGTCATTGCTTCGGGCCGCAGCGAGAAACGGCTGAAGTTTTCCGGCATACAGGTGGATGCAAGCGCGTTGGCTGGCTCGACGGGGACGCGGCCAGTAAGCTTCGACCCGGACTCGCCACCACGTGAAACGAAAGTCGTTCCGCGATCGGAAATCGGTCCTCTGGGCCAAGCCGGCCCATTGGTCATCGAGTCGTACGACACGACGATAATTGTGCCGCCGGGTTGCACCGCCAAGGCCGACGCCGTAGGAAATATCCTTATAGATATCGAGCTGGAGAACGTATGACAATAGCGATGGATCCAGTCACCTTCGCCGTCGTTAAGAACGCGATGGACGCAATAGTGGACGAAGTAGCCTATACCGTTTTGCGCACGGCGCGTTCAGAGATCGTAAAAGACGTAATGGACTATTCGGCAGCCATTTGCGATCGAAAGGGGCGAATGGTCGCCCAAGCGAAAACTATCGCATTGCACCTCGGTGCTATCCCGGAAGCCATGGAGGAAGTGCTGAAGCGGCACGGAAACGACTTGAAGCCGGGCGATGCAGTCGTCCTGAACGACCCCTACCAAGGAGGTATGCACTTGCCGGATATTTTCATGTTCGTTCCGTTCTTTTATAAGGGTGAACTGGAAGGGTTTTGTGTCGTCATTTGCCACCACACCGACGTGGGAGGGCGGGTTCCGGGCTCCAACGCCAGTGATTCCACCGAAATTTACCAAGAGGGCCTGCGCATACCGGTGCTCAAATTGTATGACGCCGGTAAGGTTAATGAGACGCTGGAAGCGATCATTACCCGCAACGTACGAGTGCCGGACCGCGTACTGGGCGATTTGCGGGCGCAATATGCGGCTTCGAAGGTTGGCGTACGCGAGCTCACCAGCTTGTTCGATCGGTATGGCCGGGAAAGCAGCCGGGCGTATCTTGACGAATTGCTCGATTACGCCGAACGCCTTACGCGGGACGAAATACGCGGTTGGCCTAAGGGTACGTTCACGTTTACCGACTATATCGACGACGATGGCCTATCACCGGAGCCCATACCCATTTGCGTATCGCTTACCGTTCACGATGACCGAATCAGCGTTGACTATACGGGTTCTTCTTCTCAAGTCCGGGGGGCGATCAACTCTACATTGTCCTACACCAAGTCGTGCACTTACCTTAGTGTCCGGTGTGCATTGAAAGGAGACGTACCGAATAACGCCGGCGTCTTCCGATGCGTGGAAATATCCGTTCCGGAGGGTTCAGTGCTCAATCCGCGCGAGCCAGCGGCGGTGGCTGCGCGCGCGTTGACCGGCTATCGCGTGTTCGACACCATGCTGGGCGCTCTTGCTCAGGTGATCCCCGACCGTATTCCCGCGGCGGGCGAGGGCGGCAACACGGTTGTGTGCTTGTCCGGAAAAAAGAAATCCGGCGAGCCTTACATTATTGTGGACATGATTTGTGGAGCTTGGGGCGCGCGTCCCGACAGTGATGGCATCGAAGCGATTACCAACGCTTCGCAGAACCTTTCCAACACGCCGGTTGAAACGATGGAAGCCAAGCACCCCGTTCGAGTGGAGGCGTATGAGCTCGTCACGGATTCCTGCGGTGCGGGGCGGTATCGCGGAGGACTGGGGATTCGGCGCAGTTATCGTTCGCTGACTGAAGACTGCATGCTGCAGTTGCGTGCCGACCGAATGAAGTATCAGCCTTATGGGCTTGCCGGCGGCGGCGCAGCCGCACCAGCGGTGAACGAACTGCAGCGCCAGCACGGCAATGTGGAATCGTTGCCCAGCAAGGTCGGAATGAACATTTCGCGCAACGACCTGGTCATTCACTGTCAGCCCGGCGGCGGCGGCTTCGGCGATCCGCTCGAACGCGATTTTGCCTCGATCAGCCGAGACGTATGGAACCAGAAAATTACGGCTGCCTATGCGCGCGTGCATCATCAAGTCGTCGTCGACGGCGAGACCGGTGCAATCGACCTGGATGCCACCAGCAAGCTGAGGGCTGACGTACTCGCCCCAGCTACCATTTGATGCAAGAGCCATTTCGGTTGGAATAGGGTCCGCCATAAGGAGAAACTCGTGATTATTAAAAATTGCATGTTCAGACGTTTTGCCAGCTATATAATCGGTGCGGCACTTGGCGTGGCCGCATTGAGTTCATGGGCACAAGCCCCCGAGTCGCTTTTAGTACGCCTCGATTTCTCTCCTTGGGGCATGCATGGGGCTATGCATCTTGCGCAAGAAAAAGGCTGGTTCACCGATGTAGGCCTCAAAGTCGAAATACAAGACGGCACCGGCACCATTAATACGCTGCAACTTTTAGCGGCCGGTAAAGTGGATGTGGGGCAGGTATCAGTAGGCACCATGGCGGTAGCGAAAGAGAACGGGCTCGACCTGATTTCCATCGTGGGGTTTGCACGGACGGGCGATTTGGCCGTCATGCTCGATGAAAAGGCGGGGGTCACGTCACCCAAGGATCTTGTCGGCAAGAAGATTGTGTGCTTTACCGCCAGCCCATGGGCGCCCTTTATTCAACCGTTTCTACAAGCCAACGGCTTGAAGAAGGGTGAAGTCGAGGTCGTCATGGTGGCCCCAAGCGCTATGGTGTCGACGTATGCGTCAGAGAACGCCGACGGCTTTATGTCCCAAGCTCCCTTCGGACAGCCGATGGTAAAGAAGACGCGTCCCGCGAATGCGCTATTGCTTGCGGACAGTGGAATCAGCTTTCCGAGTTATGGTCTTGTGTCGACACCGTCCATGATCGAATCGAAGAAAGAAGCCATCAAGAAGCTGGTACAGGTTCAGCTGCGCGCGTGGAATTATATTTATGATGGCAATATCGAGGAGGCAGTCAAGGCAATACTAGCTCAGCGCCCCAACGCGAAACTCGATCCGGACGTACTGCGCGGACAACTGATCGCGTACGAAGCGTTCTTTTCCAGTCCCACACAGGGTAAGGCGCCGATTGGCCAGCAGTTCGACGCAGATTGGCAGGCGGCAATCAATTCGATGGAGCAAACCGGCTTAATCAAAGCCGGCCATAAGCCGTCAGACTACTACACCAACGAACTGCTGAAGAACTGAAATAGGGAATCTACCGTGGCCGGCTTTCTGCAAGCAAAGGAACTCAACAAGGTCTATCACTCAGAACGGGCGCCCGTCCACGCTCTGGAGAACATAGACATCGACATCACAGAAGGCGAGTTCATTTGCATAGTCGGGCCGAGTGGCTGCGGCAAAAGCACGTTACTACGATGCATGGCCGGCCTCGAGCCCATTTCATCGGGCCGGCTGGCATTGCAGGGAAAGGATATCGTCACGCCGCCCAAGAACATGGGCGTCGTATTTCAGCGCGATCTTCTGCTCGAATGGCGTAACGTGCTGGACAACGTCCTTGTTGCGGCGGAATTCCATGGGTACGATGCCCGACAATACAAGGAACGCGCGAAAGAGTTGCTGGCCTTGTTTAGATTGTCTGCGTTTGTCGACCGATATCCCCGTGAATTGTCAGGGGGCATGCGACAAAGAGTTTCGATTTGCCGGGCTTTGCTGACGGATCCTCAATTGCTGCTAATGGACGAGCCCTTCGGGGCGCTTGATCCCTTTACACGAGACGAACTGAATGCCGAGCTTCAGCGGACCTGGCTAGCCACAAAAAAGACAGTCGTCTTCATTACGCACTCGATCACCGAGGCTGTGTATCTCGGCGACAGGGTGTTGATCATGTCCCGCAATCCGGGCCGGGTCGAAAAGATTATTCCCATCGAGCTCCAGAGGCCGCGCGGAGCCGCTGTGCAAGATACGGCCCGGTTTGCTGAATACGTCGTCGATATTCGCGAGACGTTTCGCGAGTTGGGAATCTATAAAGGATAGGCGAGATGAAGCAACTATGGTCGAAAACCGAGAAAAGCAGGCTTATATCGATCACGGTGGCCATACTCCTGGGCATTTGGGAAATCGGGGTTCGGCTAAGCGGTGTGCGCGAATTCCTGCTGCCCCCGCCCTCGAAGATCTTCGTCGAATTCTTTGAGGCGCCCGGGTATTTATTGATGCAAAGCCTCGATACCTTGCAGACCACCCTGGCCGGGTTTGCACTGGCGGTCGTGCTTGGCGTGATCGCCGCGATCGGCATCGTTTCCTCTCGATTCCTCGACCGCACGCTTTACTCCTTGCTTGTGGCCATGAACGCCGTACCCAAGGTGGCCCTGGCACCCTTGTTCGTGATCTGGCTCGGTACGGGTTCAGCCCCGAAGATTGCCGTCGCCATGTTGATCGCCATTTTTCCCATTCTCATCGATACTGTTCTTGGCTTAAGGTCCACCGATCCCGAGATGCTTGACATGGCGCGCGTCAACCAGGCCAGCCCGTCCAAAATATTGTGGAAGCTGCGGTTCCCCAACGCCTTGCCAAGCCTCTTTGCTGGCATGAAAGTGGGCGTATCGTTCGCGCTGGTAGGCACGATCGTTGGAGAATTCGTAGCTGGAGGATCAGGCCTTGGCCACGTAATCCTGGTGGCCCAGGGCAGTTTCGACACACCAACCGTTTTCGTTGCCCTTGCACTGCTATGCTTTTTAGGCGTCGTACTGTTCAAAGCCATAGAGTTGATAGAAGCCCGCATGCTGAGCTGGCACGCATCCCAGCGACACCATTTCGTTGCGACGGCATCAGTGAGCGGCACGAGCTAAATACACCGCCAAATAAATTACGCCGGGACTTTGGCAGGGCTGAGACTGCGTGATATTGACCACGCTAATCCTCATACATTATCGTGCTGTGTCCCGTATTCGGCTTGGAAGGCGGCGTGGTTGCACTCAGCGTGAGCAACACCCACCACCACCGCGATTAGCTACAGCAATCCGCACTATCCAACTAAACATTGGGTTCGAATAAGGATCCAAAGCAGTAAGCAGGCGTTTATTCTCTGCGAGCGTCAATTGAGGGTTTCATCCAGCACCGGGAACCAGGCGGCGGATTGGGTAACTGGATTGGCGGCGGCCCCATACCCCATTCCTTGACGGCTACTGTAAACAAATGGCTCAGCAATGCCAGCTCCAGCTTTACGGTGTTGTTGCTGCGTGAAACTAGCTTATCGTTCTCACCAGGGTCGCCAGCCAGTCGCATGTCGCGGTATTGTGCAGCGATGTCGGCACTCAGGCAGCCAGTGAATACTTGCCAATATATCGAAGCCGGACTGCGCTTTTTTATGCTCAGAAATCCGGGTTGATTCCCGCTTGGTGGGTGTCACTTTCGCCAAATACCGCCTTAGCACCACCTCCAGCGTGATCCGCTCAGCTGGTGCTCGCTGAATATAAACACCCCGTACCATGTCATCCTCGGAACGCCGCGCCCAGTCCTCAGCATCCCGCTTGGTTCTGAGTGTCTTGGACGTGGTCGGCTAGTCCGTCTTTCGAATGACGGCTTTCCAGGTTCCAGAAGGGGCCTTAACAATAGTTGCCATGTGAGTCAATAGTCCGAAAAATACACTCGGCGCTTCACCACTGTACCGAAACTGTACCTAGCTCACAAACTTGGAAAATCCCCCAGCTTTGGGGTAAGAATTGAGACCGCTCTAAAGTTAGGGGTCAACACTCACTGCATCTCAGGAGGGGGGGCATTCCATTGTTAATGGGGTAGAGCCTAAACCCACCACCGCTCATTACTCTGATCTATGACCACATTCACCGTACAGCAGGTTCAACCACTGGAGTGCGATGAGCCTTGCCTGATCGTGACCCTGCCCCTTGGATCAGCTAAGGCCGGTCGCTAATCAGGCGATATCCGATACCGGTCTCAGTCACTATGTGTTGTGGTCGAGCGGGATCGTGTTCCAGCTTTTGCCTGAGGTGCCCCATGTAAATCCGAAGGTAATGGCCTCGGTCCGTATGCCCGGGGCCCCAAACCTCCCGCAGTAATTGTGCATGTGTGAGCATCTTACCGGCGCTTCTCACCAGTACGGTCAATAGTTTGTACTCGATTGGTGTCAGATGTACGTCCTGACCGTTGCGGATAACGCGGCGCTGCATCAAATCAACGACCACCTCCCCAAACTGGAATACTGGTTCGGCTATCTGCGCATCACTACTGGGGCGCTTGCGTAGATGAACTCGAATGCGCGCCAACAGCTCAGCATTACCGAAAGGCTTGGTCAAATAGTCATCAGCACCGGCATCCAAGGCGTTGACCTTTTGGTCTTCATCGCCGCGAGCGGATAGGACAAGAATAGGGAGTGCCGTCCAGCTTCGCAATTGACGGATGACCTCAGTCCCGTCGCGGTCAGGCAAACCGAGATCCAGGATAACGAGGTCTGGCTTTTGCATTGAAACTTCGGTCACACCTTCTCTGGCCGTCGCAGCTTCAATTACAACCATGCCTTCGGCTTGCAATGTCATGCGCAGAAACCGCCGAATTTGCTTCTCATCCTCAACAATGACAATACGAATTGCCCGGTCGCTCATGCGGATCTCGTTCGATCTAACGTGTCGAACTCCGCGCATCCTTCATATGAAGGAGGTGAGCCTAAGGGGAGCGTGAACCAAAAGCGGGCACCGGGTCGGTAACGCTCGTCCACTCCAATACGTCCCCCATGAGCCTCGATAATTGCGCGACAAATCGACAGGCCTAGCCCGGTTCCCGACAGCGTGGATTGCGGATTTGCTTGCACGAATTTTTCAAAAATAGCCTGCTCCAGGCCTACCGGCACACCGGTGCCGCAATCATCAATGGAAACGCGTACGTTGCCGTCGTCCAGCACGGCTGCGATTCGGATCGGAGCGGCTGGACTCGAATACTTGATTGCGTTATCCAGGAGATTGCAAAGTAGCCGTTCAATCAGTACTGCGTCGAAGTGCAGCAATGGCAGCGTCGGGGGAAGTGCCAACTCGATGTTACGATCATCTAGAGCCCGAGATAGCTGACTCAGGGCGCTTCCCACTACCTCCTCAAACATCTGCCACTGCCGATTCAGCTTCAAATTCCCTGTTTGTAGCCGCCCCATGTCGAGCAGGTTCGTCACGAGCTTGTTCATCCGATACGCCTCTTGCTGTATCGCTTCTATAAGCTCTGCGCGTGTCTGGTCTGAAAGTGTCGACTGTTGCGTTGCGAGGGTGCTCGACAGGCCGATAATGGCCGTAAGTGGCGTACGTACGTCATGCGAGACTGCGCTGAGCAATGCATTACGGAGCCGCTCAGATTCCACGGAAACCAGCGCGTCTTTTGCCAGTTCAACGAAATGCAGGCGTTCCAAAGCCAAGGCAATTTGCGTGGCACACGTTTGCAGTAGACGCTGCTGTTCCGGCAAAAGCAGCCGCCGGGCGTCATCGGTCATGACTACGAGGACACCCCTGACTTGCGTCGGCGCCCGTAAGGGCAGGAATAGCGCTCGAGCGGAGATCTTCACGCTGTCTGGATTAGAAAGCGGCTGACTATCAAATACCGCTTGTGCACTGTGAAGTGCGACAGGCGAAATAGACGCGCGAGCGTCGTCGTTTGTGTCGGCAGGCCACAACTTTCCGTGTGCATCAGGCAGGAGCAGCACGACGCCAGACTGAAACATGGCGTTGGCATGGTTGGTGGCTACGGCAGCGATCTGCTCGTTCGTTATGGCGACAGACAGCGCTTTGGACAGCTCGAACAGTTCATTGGCTCGTTGCTCGCGATAATGTGAGATCGTTACCTGCCGGCGCAGATTTGCCGCCAGACTACTGATGATCACAGCCACTGCGAACATGACCCCGAGCATAAATAGATACTGAGTGTCCGCCACGGTAAGCGATTGGTATGGCGGGACCAAGAAAACGCCGAAGACCAGGACGGATAAAATCGACGCAAAAACACCCGGACCGAGACCGAACCGAACAGCCACAAGTACCACCGCAAGCAGATACACCATGACGATGTTTGCCAAATCGAGCAAACCTCGGATGGGCAATGCCAATAGGGTGGCGACCAAACACGCGCCGATCGCCCACTTGAAACCGGAGAACCGCCCAGAGCTACCGGGCAATTGAGCGGCAGGCAAACCAAACGACAACTGTTTGGCCAGGTCTTTGTCGATGCCAGTCAGCGTCGCCAGGCTTTTGCGTATCCGGTTGCGCGTGCTGAGCATAGTATTCGCCGGTGATAAATGACTTGATGTAGGCTTCGTCGGACCCGTGTCCGAATGGTGGGGCTGTTCGGGATTGCCTACCATTCTAAGCGTTTAAAGAGATTGCTCCACTGTCTTGTAGGCCAATACTTGCCCTCAGATCTCGATCTGCGCGCCCAGCTCAATAACGCGATTGGTTGGAAGACGGAAAAAGTCAGCTGCATCGCGCGCGTTTCGAGACATGGCTGCATACAGCGACTCTCGCCATAAGGCCATACCACTGCCAATACTTGGAATCACTGTCTGGCGCGCGATAAAGTAGGACGTCTCCATCGGTTCGAACGCCAAACCTTGTTGCTTGCATAGTTGGAGCGCCTGCGGGATATTTCTGTCGTCCTTGAACCCGAAGTACACGTTGATCTGGTAACACTCGTGCCCGAGCGGTTCGACCGCCACACGCTCAGACTGTGCAATTTGCGGGATGTCGGCGTTGAAGACCGTCAGAAACACAGTACGGTCATGAAGCACCTTATTATGGAGCAGATTGTGAAGCATTGCATGCGGAACGCCGTCGCCTTCTGCGCGAAAAAAGATAGCGGTGCCCGGCACTCGATGAGGTGGGCTTAAAAAGAGTGACTGCAGAAAACTCCCAAGCGGGATCGCATGCTTTTTCAAGTTCTCAAACACCAGTTCCCGACCGGTATTCCAAGTCAGCATGATAAAGACCATGGTCGCACCAAGTGCCAACGGAAACCATCCTCCATGTAGCAGTTTCAGCGCAGTGGCGGAAAAGAACGCGAAGTCGATGATAAGAAAGAATCCCGTTGCCGCCCAGCATAGCAGCAGGTTGTAGCGCCATTTATAGCGGATGACGAAGAATGTCAGTATTGTTGTCATCAACATCGTGACGGTCACGGCAATCCCGTACGCCGCAGCCAGGTTAGTCGACGAACCGAAACCCACAACCGCTAAGATCACCACAATACATTGCATCCAGTTGACAGCCGGGATGTAGATTTGGCCTATTTCGCGCTCAGACGTGTACAGCACCCGCATGCGCGGCAGAAAGCCGAGTGCTATGGCTTGCTGCGTCATTGAAAACGTGCCTGAGATTGTTGCCTGCGATGCAATGACGGTAGCCATCGTCGCCAGAACCACCAAGGGGTAAATGCTCCATGGCCCCAGCTGTTGATAGAACGGATTGGAAATCGCCTCAGGGTTCGATAACAAGAGTCCCCCTTGCCCAAGGTAATTCAGTGCCAATCCGGGGAAAACAACCAGGAACCACGCGAATCGAATAGGCTTTCGCCCAAAATGCCCCATGTCCGCATAGAGGGCTTCGGCACCAGTAAAAGCAAGTACAACTGCGCCTAGGGCGACAAACGCCAGCCAGCCGTTTTGAGCAAGAAAGCTCACCGCATGGAGTGGATTGAGCGCAGCCAGAATGGACGGATTGGCAACGATGTTAACGATGCCCATTAGCCCGAGCGCGATGAACCAGAGTAAGACGATGGGGCCAAACCATTTTCCGATTCCGGCGGTACCGCGTCGCTGCAGCATATATAGTGCGACCAATACTGCTACGGTCAACGGAACCACGTAAGGCTTTAATGCAGGGGTGGCGATCTCAAGTCCCTCGATAGCCGACAACACTGAGATGGCCGGGGTGATAACGCCATCACCATAAAACATAGCAGCGCCGATCATCCCAATTAATAGAACAGGGTGGTACCACTGCGACTTGCGGGAGACGGCAGACAGGGCAAGCGCCGTGAGCGCCATGATTCCGCCTTCGCCGCGGTTATTAGCGCGCAGAACCAACACTACATATTTGAGCGAAACAATAATGATGAGCCCCCAAACAATTAGGGAAACGACGCCGAACAGATTGGCTTCACTGAGTGCCAGGCCGTGTTCCGCCGAGAACACCTCTTTCATTGTGTACAGTGGACTGGTACCGATATCGCCGTAGACGACGCCCAAGGCACCCAATGTGAGTATGGCGACGGGGCTTTTTTGAGGATGGGGAGTCAAGGTTTACCTGTGCTGTATTAACTGGGCGAGCATTACCGTGCGCTGATGGCGCCGTCCTGGCCCTGATATCAATGCAAGCTACGAGTGCCTGCACCAAACAATTAGCTAGAGTTGGCTGAAGGAGGCAATTCACGTGATAGCCGACCAAGCATTAATGTCATTGTGAGGTTCGAAGCTCCACAATTTACCCATTTCGGCGTAAAAAAACCGTAAAGATTTCAATGGCAGGGTGATTAAGATTTCGCAAGAGTGCGCCTCCGAGTCGTTCTTATTGGACGCGCTGAAGATGGCCACCTCTTCCCGGTATACGTTGTTTCACAAGCCGACCATATCCTGGATGCAAGCTTGTCGCTCATCCAGTTCTTGCACTGCCACTCACGCCAACCCATAGTGGCGTGCTGATGTCATACCACGCATCATTGGCCAGTCAGCCGGTCGCCTTGCCCGGGGCTACTTCAAGCGCGCTAAAGCATCGACTCGGTCTGCAACAGCCTGGGAGGCTGCAACCAAATCTGTGGCGATACGATCATCGACGTTTAAGTCGCCCTCGTACTCACCCAGGTTACGGATGTTGTGACACTTGTCGAGAACGCGCCAGACTGCTGGGCCAGGATTCAGCGTGTGCGGCAATAGTTGGAACACGACATATCGGCTGCTGGAGCGATAGCCATGTCAGCGTAAAGCAGCCAGGCACAACGCGTGGGCAGCGTTATAGGCCAGATCGAAGCGGCTTTCTCGGCCCGCAATGGCCTGCCTGGGCCGCTCAGATTTTCAAACGCTGAGGTCACTGTCTTCCCCTAATATCCGGATCTTGGGTTGCCCCATGACACGAGTCAGAAACGACTCCTGGTTCGCAATGCGTTTTCGAAACTTAGCCCTCGACAGAATCGTTGGATTAACCTGGCGGCCAAGGGCCGCGCTTGCGTCTTCCAGCGCAGTGAAGAGTTCGCCGTAGCTGATCTCGTCACTAACCACCATTAGTTCAATGTCGCTGCTGGCAGTATCCGTTTTCTTTGCGACGGAACCTGCGGGCCACCTTGCGCAATCGGGAGTTGACGCAGGCCGCGAAGGACATTGCGGACGACACCGGCCTGGAGCATCGCCCTGTGGCCGACGGCCAGCGCGTGGCCGGCATCTACCGGCGTAGCGTGATGCTCGCCAGTGGGCGTTTTGCCATGCTGGACAATGGCCTGGGATTCAGGCTGGTGCCATGGAAACCGGTGATTGAGCAACGGATAGGACAGCAAGTCGCTGCGACGGTTCATAAGGGATCTATTTCATGGGAGCTTGGAGTCCACCGAGGCATATCAATCGGATAGATTCCAGGCTTTGATGCTCGACTTACGCGCACAGGTGACGCTGCTACATCACGCTCTCGTCCGAACCTACGTACCCTCCCTCCCAATGTTTGATATAGCGCAGCGCTGTAAGTAGGTTGGCGTAGCTGAGCAGCTAAGCCGACTGAGTTTTGCTGTGTCAGTAGTTGCGCAATCAGCACCTAAAAGTGGCCGGTGGGCTTGAAGAGAACATGAGTCGTCATACCCACAGCGTCCTGAGCAGTCGAGGCTTGAGGATTAGATATCGCTAATTAGGCCCACTGCTTTGGCAATTGTCGAAGATTGAATAGTCGTTGGGCCAGTTGAGCCCGCGTGTTCTATGTCGTAAAGCTGCCGTCAGCTCGTTCCTTGCGAAATGTCAAGCCGAAACGCGTGCCAAGCCTGATTTTGAGATTGCCTCAACCCGTCGAAGTAAGTAATATATCACTTACTTATTGGGGAGTGATACTGAGATGGCCGATGCGATCGCAATTAACACGTCTGAACCAACGGTAAACAGCCTGCCAGATGCTCTCGATTCCCTGGCGCACACGGGGCTGGCGCGCCTCACGCGCGGGCTGTCGCCGACGGCAGGCTTGCTGGCGTGGCATGATTGGGCGATCCATCTTGCGATATCGCCAGGCAAGCAGCGCAAGCTGCTGGACAAAGCGCTGGATAAGCAGCAGCGCTTTACCCGATATGCGCTGCGAGCAACGGCCACGCCTCACTGCACAAAATGTGTCGAACCCCTGGAGCAAGATCGCCGCTTTGTCGATCCTGCTTGGCAGCAATGGCCCTTTAACCTGATCCACCAGGGTTTTCTGCTTCAACAGCAATGGTGGCACAACGCAACGACGGGCGTGCGCGGCGTATCACGCCATCACGAAGACCTGGTTACCTTTGCCGGTCGTCAGTGGCTTGATATGTGGTCGCCGGTCAACTTTCCGTAGACTAACCCCGAGGTCTTGCAGGCAACCGTACATGCGGGTGGCGCAAACCTCTGGCGCGGGGCAATGAACTTTCTCGAAGACGCGCGGCGCCAGGCTTTGAATGAACCGCCTTTCGGAACAGAGGCTTTCGAGGTCGGCAAGGACGTGGCCGTCACGCCGGGCAAGGTGGTTTATCGTAATCACCTGATCGAATTAATACAGTACGCCCCCATGACGCCCAAGGTGCATGCCGCGCCGATACTGATCATCCCTTCATGGATCATGAAGTACTACATTCTCGACCTGTCGCCACACAACTCGATGGTCAAGTACCTCGTTGACCAGGGCCACACGGTTTTTATGGTTTCTTGGAAGAATCCCGGCCCTGCCGACTGTAATCTGAGCATGGAAGATTACCGACGACTCGGCGTCATGGACGCGCTCAATGCGGTCACGTCTATCGTGCCGGAGCAAAAAGTGGACGCGGTCGGATACTGTCTGGGCGGGACTCTGCTTTCAATTGCCGCCGCTGCCATGGCGCGTGACGGCGACGAAAGATTGCGCAGTCTCTCGCTGCTGGCGGCGGGAGTCGACTTTCGTGAACCCGGCGAGCTGTCGCTGTTCATAGACGAGAGCCAGCTTGCCTGGCTGGAATCACTCATGTGGGACAAAGGCTATCTGGATGGCGAGCAGATGGCGGGAGCCTTTCAGCTACTCAATTCGAACGACTTGATCTGGTCGCGACGTATGCGCGAATACCTGTTGGGTGACCGTCAGTCGCTATTCGACCTGATGGCCTGGAACGCCGACACCACGCGTCTGCCGTTTCGCATGCACAGCGAATATCTCAGGCGCCTGTATCTTAACAACGACTTCTCGGAGGGACGCTACGACGTTGACGGCAGGCCGGCGGTACCCAGTGATATCCGCGCACCGATTTTTGCCGTCGGTACCGTCCGTGATCACGTGACGCCCTGGCTGTCTGCGTACAAGATCCATCAATTAAGTAGTGGTGCCGACGTAAGTTTTGTGCTCACCAGCGGGGGACACAATGCGGGGGTGGTAAGCGAGCCGGGCCGCCCCCGACGCAGCTTCCAGATATCCACGCGCAAGGCCGGCGAGCGCTATACCGATCCGCAGAGCTGGCGTACCGACACGCCGCTCCAAGAAGGCTCATGGTGGCCAAGCTGGCAAAAGTGGCTCTCCGGGCGCTCTTCGGGGCGCGTGGCGCCACCGTCCATGGGGGAAAAAGCAGCGGGATATGCGCCGATCGCCGATGCGCCTGGTACCTACGTCATGGAAAGATAAAGGTCAGAGTGCGCATAACGGCTGACTGGCGCAAACACGATTTGCCCATCGGGTGAGCTGGCTTTGTATTCGATTAAGGTTTACCAGACCAAGGAGGTCATAATGAGCACCGAAACTTTTTCCGTCAATCTCTATAAAACCAACCTCGAACTGCAGTTGCGCATCCTGCAACTGTTGCAAGACAGCCGGCGACGCTGGCTGGAGGCCGCACAACAGCGCAATACCGATGCCATGGCGACGACCAAGACTGAAATTGAAGGTTTGTCGCAGGTGGTGAATTTGCAGTCGTTTGGGACGCTGCCCGCTGATACGGTTGGGCGCTTGTTTCAGGCCGGTATGAGCAGCACGCAAACAATGAACAAAATAGCCATTAAGAACCAGACAGAGTTTACCGCTGGTCTCCAGCAGGCTCTTCAGGATTGGCAAAAGGTAGTGACTCAGCTTTTGGGCAGCAGTGCAAATTTCGCTCCATGGTTGCCAAGCAGTATGTCGTTGGCTGGTAAATCAGCTGCGGCTGCAAAGCAAAAAAAGACTGCGGAATAGGGAATGATCATATGAGCGAGCAAAAGCGCACCGCACTGGTGACCGGTGGTAATCGGGGTCTGGGCGAGGCGATTGCCTGGGCACTGCATGATGCCGGCCACGAAGTGATCATCACGCATACGCCGGGCAATCACAAGGCTGCCGATTGGGTTAAGGGACTCGCCGCACAAGACATGCATTTTTCAGCCTATAGCGTGAATGTTTCCGTCTACGAGTCCGTGCAGGAATTGGCCCGCAACATTCATGCTGACGGTCGGCAAGTGGACATTCTTGTCAATAATGCGGGCATTACCCGAGACGCTACCCTGCGTAAACTCGATAAAGCCAACTGGGATCTGGTGCTTCGCACCAATCTGGACTCCATGTTCAATGTCACCAAGCCTTTTGTTGAAGCAATGATGGAACGGGGCTGGGGGCGCATAATCAATATCTCTTCGATTAACGGTAGCAAGGGGCAGTTCGGCCAGACCAACTATTCGGCGGCCAAGGCGGGAGTGCACGGCTTTACCATGGCGCTTGCGCAAGAAGTTGCGCGCAAAGGTGTCACCGTAATTACCGTCGCACCAGGCTACCTTGCCACCGAGATGCTGGCAGCCGTTCCCGAAGAGACTCTGCAGCGTATCATCAGCGCAATCCCCGTGGGTCGTCTGGGACAACCAGCCGAGATCGCGGCGCTGGTGGCGTTCATTGCCAGTGATGCCGCCGCTTTCATGACCGGCAGCAAAGTTTCCATGAACGGCGGCCAGCATATGCAATAGCATCGTCGATGGTACATGCAGCCCTTCTCTATCGCGTAAAACGAAAATAACTTTATGACTGATGCGGACTCACGCTCATCTCAATCCGGCACAATGCCAAGCAACACAATACGCGGCACCCAGCGCCTAATCGAGCATGTACGCGATATGCAGGCCGTTCGCATGGCGGTGGCGCACCCTTGTGATGCTCTCAGCCTGTCCGGCGTGATCGATACGCGCAACGCCGGCATCATTTCGCCGGTGTTGGTGGCGCCTCAGGCCAAACTGCGCTCCATCGCAAAAGAGGCCGGCATCGACCTTGCCGGCTGCGAGATCATCGATGTGCCGCACAGCCATGCCGCCGCTGCCACCGCGGCAAAGATGGCTGGTCAGGGTGAAGTCGAGGCCTTGGTGAAGAGCAGCCTGCACACCGACGAATTTCTGCGCGCGATCCTTTCAGCCTGTGCCGGGCTGCATATCGAACGCCGCATCACCCATTGCTACGTGATGGAAACCGCTGCCTATCCACGCCCATTCATCATTACTGATGCCGCTGTCAATGTCGCGCCAACACTGGAAGACAAAGCCGATATCATACGTAATGCCATCAGTTTGACGCATGCACTGGGCGTGGCCGAACCAAAGGTGGCGATTCTTGCCGCAGTGGAAACCATCAACCCGCGCATGCAATCAACGCTGGATGCGGCCGCACTGTACAAAATGGCTGATCGCGGCCAAATTAAAGGCGGCTTGCTCGATGGACCGCTAGCTCTTGACAATGCCGTCTTGCCAGATGCTGCTCGGGTCAAGGGGATCCATTCGGCAGTTGCGGGCCAGGCCGATATTCTGGTCGTGCCTGATTTGAAGAGTGGCAATATGCTGGCCAAGCAGTTGGAGTTTCTTGGGCAGGCCGACAGCGCCGGTATCGCCATGGGCGCGCGAGTACCTATCGTGCTGACCAGTCGGGCCGATTCCAGCCAGACACGCCTGGTATCTTGCGCCATCGCCATCGCCATGGTCGTGGATGGTGGTTATACCGCCGCCTGATCTCACTGTACAAGGTTTGCTTATGTCCGGCGATTTGATCCTCGTTCTTAATTGCGGCTCTTCCAGCATCAAGTTTGCGCTGTTCGAGGCGCGCTCCGAGGCGCTGGCGCGCCGACCCCTGTGGAACGGCAAGGTGCAAGGTATTGGCGGGCCGACACCAGACTTTGGCGAAACCAGCATACCGGTTCGCCGCGTTCAGCTGGATGCCGAACATCCATACACGGCCGCCTTGCAGTTGATCCGCGAGCAGGTAGATCAGAGACTGCAAGGTCGGCGTCTTGTTGCGGCGGCACACCGCGTGGTGCATGGCGGAAAACGCTATTTTTCTCCGACCCTGGTTACTGCGGAAATCATCGACGATATGCGCAGCTATATTCCCTTGGCTCCTTTGCACCAGCCGTTCCCGCTTGAAGCCATGGGCGTCTTGCTTGCTCAGCACCCCGAGCTGCCACAGGTCGCCTGCTTTGACACCGCCTTCCACCATGATCTGCCGTTAGTGGAACAAATCTTGCCTCTGCCATATTCAATCTGGAAGCAGGGCTTGCGCCATTATGGATTTCACGGTCTTTCCTACGAATATATGACCCATGTCCTGCCCGAGCGATACGGTGATCTTGCTCAGGGTCGGGTGATTGTTGCACACCTGGGCAGCGGTGCCAGCCTGTGCGCGATGCAAGGGCTCCAAAGCGTGGCGACAACAATGGGTTTTTCTGCCCTGGACGGCCTGATGATGGGGACTCGCACGGGCGCACTCGATCCGGGTGCAGTGCTGTACCTGATGGAGATCGACAAGCGCTCGCTGCAGGACGTCGGCCACATGCTCTATCACCAATCCGGCCTGCTGGGTGTTTCGGGCCTCTCATCCGAACCGCGCGTGATCGTGCAGCATGAAAACGACCCCGGTGAAAGGGGCGTGCGAGCACAGCTTCCCCTGGCCCTGGCGCTTTATGTGCGTCGTATTGTGCGCGAGATTGGCGCCTTGACGGCGGTGCTGGGCGGGCTGGATTTGCTGGTTTTTACCGCCGGCGTCGGCGAACACAATGCGTTTGTACGCGAGCGCGTATGCCGTGATCTCGCTTTTCTGGGCGTCGAGCTCGACGACGACGTCAATGCCGGCAATGCCGGCAATGCCGCACTGATTTCCACGCCCGATAGCCGGGTGCGAGTGGCCGTGGAGCCTACCAACGAGGAATGGGTTGTCGCGCAACATGCACTGATGCTGCTGAGTAAGCCGCAGATGTAAAGTGGGCGAGGCTTGTAGATCCAGACGCAGCTCAGGCACCTCATCAATGCTCCCGGGGCACAACTGCTCGACGGTGTGCCGTGATGTCTTCTCGCAGAATCCGCCGAACTTCCAGGATCGAGGCGGCGGCCTCTTGCACGCTATGTCCATAGATAATGATTTTTTCGGACACAGCGTCTGTCAGATGAGAACTGCTATAGGGCACAAGGCCGTCGTCGGAGTCTTCAAGCGACCCAGCCGTGGATGATCTGGCAATGATGGAGTGGTAGAACACTTGATCTGAGATCGGCAAGTCAACGGCCGCTTTAATAAATGGATCCCGCTCATCTAGGTTGTCAATGCTGTTTGGAACGCCTACTAAAATGCGATCGCCTGATTCGGAACTGGCCATGGCACTGGCGTGTAGCGCGTCACCGATGTTCTCAAGGGCCGTCAAGGGCAGCCGTATCAATCCAGACAACCAGCGAGCAGGCCTATAGCCAGCGACGGCCGTGCCACGGTGTGGTGTCGCGATAAAAACAGTGCGAGTCACCCCAGGGAAAGGCTGAAAGCGTAGTATTGGGCCCAGTAAAGAATGGGTGAAATCCGTGGCATTCATATTAATTCTGGAGTCGGTGAGTGCCCAGTCCCTTAACTCATGCCTTGCCGAGGACACCATCAGTCGCGCAATCAAGCCGCCCATACTATGCCCGACTATAACCAGGCCACGTGACGCTACCGCCTGCCCATGCGGATCGAAATTACGTAATGTTTCCTGAAGCAACTGACGTATCGTTGCATGATTGACAATAACCGGCATATTCGTTGGGTAGGAAACTAACCAAACCTGAAACTCACGCCGTAGATCTTCGTCTCCTAGAATTTCGTTGGTCATATTGACCCAGGCTTCTGGGCTGCTAGCCAACCCATGTAACATCAGAATGATTCGACGATCAGGATCATATGGTTGCATCATATAGACGTGGGGGTGCTCAATTCCGTGCTCACGCCCGAATAGAGTGTGCAGCGATTGTCTGCTGAAGCCTGAGCGAGCGAGCCATAATCCGTAACCTGCGGTGAAATTGCCGGCCAGCGGTACGCGGTGGCCATGCAACATCAATTGGCTCTCGACAAGTGGGTCGTGGACGCTGACAGTGACCTCACGGACATGAACTAATTCATCCAAGTCTTTCGCATCAAAACTGAACACTGCAGTCATGTTCGGCGAAGGCATCTCACTCCATGGAGGAGCACGCATTCGACTTCGATTGGCGTCTTTTGATCCGGAACTTGATGCTGTATTGCGAGTATCGTCGCGTGGCGACGACTTATGATCCATCACTGCTACTAATTCCGCACCGAACCCATCTCGGCGGTAGATGCTGTGCAGGCCCTGAAAGGCCAATGAGGATGTTGGTATGAGTTCCTGCGGAAAGGTAACGCCTTCTGGCTGGCGTGCATCGAATTTGAGGTGTGCGGTCCAGCCGTCTATGTTGACGGTATTGACCTTGTCACTTGTTGTAATGCGCGCCTGTGTAGAGAGCCCCTTGAATAATTGCGTAATTGCCTGCTGCACCGTATAGTTGTACCAATCGCGAACCTGGGTCTGACGATTTTCGAACGCGCGCTCGTCGGGTGTCCTTCGGGTAAAGAAGAGATAAGCATAGGCATAGCGCGCGGCTTCCATCCAGGGCGCGAGGGTGGCTACGCTATCGCCAGCATGCGCGGCTGTTGTATGCATGGTTATGGCCCGCTGTAGCCAAAGCTCGGCAAGTGCCGATAGTTTGCGCTCATCTGAGATGTCTTTCGTATTAGTCAATGCCAATGTGCAATCTAAGGGCAAGTGGGTAACGCACTCATCCACATTTAAGCCGGCCACGCGAATGGTTTGGGTGGTTAGAGCGCTGAGTTGACGAGAGACAAGAATGTCTCCGCGTTGTAGTGTGATGTACTCATTTGGCGTTATCGGCCTTACCGTCACTGATGGCTCGAAGTTATTAAGTATTGCGCAACTGCTGAGACTGGCAACAATAAAAGGTAAGGTGCAAAGTCGTAGCAGTAGCCTATCGTGTGCACGGTTCATGATATGGATGATGTGCTGTGCCCTGAGGCCCAGTCAGATCAGCGCTTTCCATAAAAGTGCTCCTGGAACGGTTTGCGAAACTCTTGATGGCAACTCAAACAGCGCTGTTGCATCTCGCTAAATGCCACAATCACCTCCTGGCCATCGCCGCGCGTTGCAGCTTCGCCCATGGGGGTGGCGGCATCCTGAACTTGTCCATCAAAACCTCGGAATTTTCCGGCATCAGTTCCAAGCCAAGCGAGGATGCGCAGTTTTTCCGCTATAGGCGGCTCGGGGTGGCGACCGATTTTCGGAGCAAGCTGGGCCACTAAGCCCCAATTTTCCTCCGAAATAGCTCCCGTCACCGCTTGCATGTCGCGTCCAAGCTGTTGCATCACGTCGTGCAAGGCCATTCGTTTTTCCGATTCTGCTGCTTGGGCTGGGAAAATTGCTATGAGGATGACTAGTGCGACGGTCATCACGATGGCAGCGATCGAAAGACTTTTTTGGTTGTTCATGAGGTAAGTGATCCAGCAAGCACATCCTTGTCGGGTTTCGATGAAAGGCGCAACCTTCAGTCTGTTCAATTTCGGAGCAGGCAGATATGTCGAAGGGAATGCAATACTGGTCGGATCACTTAGCAGCCAT
>NZ_PDNV01000007.1 GCF_002849615.1 Pollutimonas nitritireducens | reverse complement strand
ATGGCTGCTAAGTGATCCGACCAGTATTGCATTCCCTTCGACATATCTGCCTGCTCCGAAATTGAACAGACTGAAGGTTGCGCCTTTCATCGAAACCCGACAAGGATGTGCTTGCTGGATCACTTACATCAGGGAAAGCGAGTTGGTATTGATAACAGCCATTTGTAGCTCCTGAGGGAATAAGTACGGCGAATCTAGCTCCGCCTGGTTGCCAAGACGAAAAAAGCCTGTTTTGCCTGGTGTGTTGCCTGGTACCGAGTAAAGCAAAGCCGGTTTCATCCTGTTCATAGGCATTAACGGCGAGCGATGCCGGAACTTTAGGGTGGTCATGCGCAATGATTGAAAGAGGCGAATTTGGGCGGAGCATAATGGCGGACCGATGAGGTTGGACGCACACTCAGTCCGTTGGCGCCATCCTGCCGTTTCTTCGAACCACTCTAGGGAATACCCTCATTTCCCGCCTTTCCTTGTTACGAATCCAGTCTAAACTCGCCTCGGGTTAACCCGTAGAGAACGCACATCTGTCGTTCCATCAAGAAACTGGAGTAAAAATTCATGAGTTGGTTCGCCAGCCTTACCGTCAGAGCCAAGCTGACGGGATCCTTCCTGATTGTTGCCGTGATCGCTGCCCTTATTGGGTGGCTGGGAGTTCGGGCAACCGGGCAGGTCAATACCATGGCCACCAGCATGCACAATATTGAACTGGTGGGTTTGCACCATGCGTCAACCGCCAATGCGTTGTTGATCGGTGCAGGACGGTCAGCGCGTACGGCGCTGTTGGCGCAAACCTACAGCGCGCGCGATGTGGAAATCAAGAAGATCGCCGAGCGTTTCTCCGGTGTCGACGCCGAACTGGCTGAGCTTGAACCTTTGTTCGTGACCGAGGCGGGAAAGGCCATGCTGAAGACAGCGCATGAGTCGGTCGACGCCTATAAAGTCGGAATTGACAAGGTGTTGGTGTTGCTCAAGCCCGAACCCCCGGGGCAGGCGAACGATTCCACCATAGAACTGCTCGAGAACGCTCGCCCATTGGGTGAGGCGGCGGAAGCGGTGATGAGTAAACTGGTCGACGGCAAGCGGTTGAATGCGGCGCGCTTTGCAGGGGAGATCGCCAACGTGTATTCCAGCACGGTCGTGACGCTGGCCGTACTGACGATCGCGGGCGCAATCCTTGCCATGTTGCTGGGCTGGGCCATAACGCGGGCTTTGACGCGTCAATTGGGTGGTGAACCGGCGCAGGTGGCCGCAATTGCCGATTCCATCGCCAGCGGCAACCTGATGAATCGCATCGATGCATCGCATGCCACAAAAGGCAGCGTCATCATGGCAATGAACACCATGCAGGAAAGCTTGCGCAAATTGGTGGCATCGGTATTGGCGAGCAGCGACAGCATCGCCACGGGCGCGGGGCAGATTGCGGCGGGCAATGCCGATTTGTCGCAGCGCACGGAAGAGCAGGCGGCCAATTTGACCGAAACCGCGGCGGCAATGGAGGAATTATCCAGTACGGTGCACAGCAATGCCGATGTGGCCCGTCAGGCGGCGCAACGCGCGACGACGGCCAGCCTGTCCGCGTCCAAGGGCGGCGAGGTGGTGAACAATGTGGTGACGACCATGGCGGGCATCAATGATTCGTCCAGGCGTATCGTCGATATCATTGGCGTGATCGATAGCATTGCCTTCCAGACGAATATCCTGGCGCTGAACGCGGCGGTGGAAGCGGCGCGTGCGGGCGAGCAGGGCCGGGGTTTCGCGGTGGTGGCGTCGGAAGTGCGCAGTCTGGCACAGAAAAGCGCGGCGGCCGCCAAGGACATCAAGACACTGATCGACGATAGCGTCGCCAAGGTGGAAACAGGCAGCAAGCTGGTGGACGAAGCCGGCGCGGCAATGCAGGGTATTGTGGAAGAGGTCAAGCAGGTGACCGACTTGATCAGCGAGATCAGTGCGGCGACGACGGAACAGACATCCGGCCTGAGCCAAATTAACGATGCTGTCTTGCAGCTCAGCGATGTGACGCAGCAGAATGCCGCGCTGGTGGAAGAATCGGCCACGGCGTCGAGCAGCCTCAGCGAACAGGCCAGTACGCTGGTCGAGGTCATCAGTTTTTTCAAGGTTGACCAGGACGGCGCCGCCGCAGCTGTGTCAAGCGGCCAGCGCATTATTCCTAAGGTGACCGGGTCCGGTTATGGTCGCGATATGTCGGCGCCGCCGCGGCCGACGGCACCAGCCGCCCGCATGCGTCTGGCACCGGCAGCCGCGTCGGCATCGGGTAGCGGCGAGTGGGAAGAGTTTTAGGCGCTTCTTCCCAATGAACATGGCCTGAAATCGGATCGATTCGGGCTGTACGTTGGCGCCATCATGCATAAGTCGGAGATAAGCCCAGGACCTTGTCCTGGGCTTTGTCCGTTATGCCGGTGTATTGGATATTTCCACTACCCGTGTTCAAGACCTCAATGGCCAAGCGCAAGGTTTGCGCGTCCATGGTCAGGCTCCTTACCGTGGTTCCCAGGTCCTGGACCAGGGCGGCGTTCTGATGGGTGACACCGTCCATTTGGGATATGGCCTGGTTGATCTGCTCCAGGCCGCAGGATTGTTCGACCGATGCGGTGGAGATTTCGCCCATGATGTCGGTGACGCGGCGCACCGATTCGACGATGTCCTGCATGGTTTGGCCGGCGCGGTCGGCTTGCTGGGCGCCGACCTGCATACGGCTGACGGAATCGTCGATCAGTGTCTTGATGTCCTTGGCGGCGGCCGCGCTTTTTTGGGCCAGGCTGCGTACTTCGCCCGCCACCACGGCAAAGCCGCGGCCGGCTTCCCCGGCGCGTGCCGCTTCAACAGCGGCATTCAATGCCAGAATGTTGGTCTGGAAGGCAATGGTATCGATCAACGACACGATATCGCCGATCTTGCGCGAGCTGTCCCGTATGCCCTGCATGGTGGTGACTACATCGTTGACGACGGCACCGCCGCGCTGGGCGGTTTGCATGCTGGCGTCGGCCAGGTCACGCGCCAAATTGGCATTGTCGGCGTTCTGGCGCACGGTGACCGTCAGCTCTTCCATGCTGGCGGCGGTTTCCTGCAAGGAAGATGCCTGGTCGTCGGTGCGTGAGGATAAGTTGGTGTTATTCACGTCCAGGATTTCCGCGCTGCGCGCGGTGGCGTAGACTCCCAGGTGCACGTCGTTGGCTATGCCCATCAGGCTCTTGCGCATCATGTCCAGGTAAAAGAACAGGCTGCCGACTTCTCCCGGTTGTTCGGTATCGATGGCAATCTGCAGGTTGCCGGCGGCAATCTGGCGCGCTATCTTGGCCGCGCCATTCAGCGGCGCAATAATGCGCCGCGCAATGTGCCAGCCATAGGCCAGGTTGGCCGCGGTGACCAGGCCGACTCCGCCCACGAACCACCATTGGTGTTGGGCGTAGGTCTCGCCGTTCAGGGCGAACCATAGCGTTGCGGCGATCGTCGCCGTGGTGGCGACGGCCATGCGGATCATGCCGGCGCTTAATGTATTGTGGAATGGTTGCGCGGCAATATCCAAAGCGCGGCGCCATCCGCTGCGCACGCGCCGTCCTTCCTTGACGGTGTAGCCGTGGGTGGTGTCTGCATTGATATCGTCATAGAACGCCTGGGCCTCTTCGATCTGGGCGGCACTGGGCTTGACGCGTACGGAGGCGTAGCCCGTGACCTGGCCGTGTTCGAAAATGGGCATGACGTTGGCCAGCACCCAGTAGTAACCGCCGTCCTTGCGACGGTTCTTGACCAGGCCCAACCAGGGTCTCTCGGCCTGCAAGGTGTCCCACAGGTCTTTGAATGCTTCGGCCGGCATGTCCGGATGGCGAACGATATTATGAGGATGGCCGATCAGCTCAGCACGGCTGTAGCCGCTGATGTCGACGAAGGCCGCATTGGCATAGACAATGTTGCCGCGGGTGTCAGTCTTGGAAATCAGGTACTGGTCTGCTCGGACTTTGGTTTCAGTGTCGGTGACGGGTAATGTATGTCGCATGTGTGTCTGTAGCCAGCCGCAGCCGCTGTGCTGGCAAGCGTGCGAAGCATGAAAAGATCCAGGTAAGATTGGGGCCGATGTAGCGGAGCGTCGTGCATCAGTTAGATTTCTTGGTTAAACGTTACATCATTTAACATCACGATTATAACCCTACAATGGATAAGGTTATTGATATCGTTTGCACTACGCGGATAGCCGCGCAACGTTGAACACCCTGGA
The DNA here is from genome assembly GCF_002849615.1 of Pollutimonas nitritireducens. GTDB lineage: Bacteria > Pseudomonadota > Gammaproteobacteria > Burkholderiales > Burkholderiaceae_B > Pollutimonas > Pollutimonas nitritireducens. The sequence continues at coordinate 300,174 of NZ_PDNV01000007.1, read as the reverse complement.
AATTGATTCGATGATGCCCGTACACTGACGTACACACCACAATGCTCGGAGAAGAAGCGGGAGCACACTTCCAGCAGCCCACGGCAGAAGAGATTTTTATGCAAGTAAGTACCAAGACGATCCAGCCTCATACCACGGCGAAAGCGCAGTCGCACGATGAAAAAAAATTCAATGCAGCTTGGCAGCGCGTCGTTGATCAGCAAAAGAAGAACGATACCCTGCGAGCCGAATCGCAGGCCTTCGCGCGTGACATACAAAGTCGTATTCAGGATCATGAGGAAGCGTACATGGACGCCATGTATTTCGCCTGCCTGCATTTGCTATCCTTTTGCGGCAGGAAGTCTCTTGCACAATGGCAGCGCCAGATGCTGCTCGAGTGGGCCGGCGAATACGCGGATGCCATGTCAAGGAATCCTTTTAGCCAGCATCTGGATATGTCGTCCTTGCAACGGCGCATGGCGGATGCCTATGCGGTCGCGTTCCCCGAATCACAGCTACTACGTGAAGAAGACGCCGACGATTTCATCTTCAACGGAAACGACGGCTCTGCGCCGGATCGCGAATTTGGCAGTCGGGATATGTTTGAGGAATTGTTTGCGGCGTTTGAACAGAGTGACGCCGCCAGTGCATCGTTTGAACAGCACGATGAGATGCACTCGGACCACGCGTTTCACCAGGAGTTTTTCCAACGGCATCAGGCGCATGAACAACAACGCCGGGACGAAAACCTGGCATTGAAACAACTGATCAGGTCATCGTCTGTCAATAAATTGTTTCGCAAGCTTGCCGGCATCCTGCACCCGGACAAAGAGCGCGACGCAACGCTACGCATGGAAAAAAACCGCCTGATGCGCGAATTGATTCAGGCAAGGGACAGCAACGACATCCCGAAATTGTTTGCGTTTTACGCCGAATATGTGGGCGAGTCGCCATTGCATGAGCTTGGCGGCAACCTGGATGATGCTGCCCAGTTGCTTGACCGGCACTTTCTTGACCTGCGCGAACAGGAAGACTCCATTCTGGATGAAAACCCCTTGGCCGGCGCGCTATACCGACGATTCCACAGAAGGACGCCGGCAGCAAGCAAGCGTGCGATCACCAAGCATCTGAAAGAGCTACAGGCGCTCACCAATGCGTTAAGGGACCTAAGGCAGGATATAAGCAGCGTTAAACGGCTTAAGCCCTATCTGGAGTGGCGTCGTGACATATTCTTCCGGGAAGACGTACCTGATTTCATGTAGCGTCTTGCGGCTTGGGGATGCAATAAGGGCGATCCGAGGATCGCCCTTATTGCTATAGCCTGTCAGACTGCTGTGCTGTGACAGTTTATCCGGATCCAGAAGACCTTGTCAGGAGCCGGTACGGGCAACGTGGCAAGGTTTTGCCGGACTACTGTTAATACAACACTTCAGGCAACCACAGGCCGATGGCCGGGAACATGTACATCAGGACAATCGCGATAATCTGAATTCCCATGAAAGGCAGCATGCCGGCGAATATCTGGTTCAGCGTCACATGGGGCGGTGAAACGCCTTTCAGGTAGAACGCGGACATGGCAACTGGTGGCGACAGGAACGCTGTTTGCAGGTTCAGGGCGACCAGCAGCCCGAAGAACAAGGGGTCGATCTGGTAATGTGCCAATAGCGGCAGGAAGATGGGCATGAAAATCACGATGATTTCTGTCCATTCCAGCGGCCAACCCAGCAGGAAGATCACCACTTGCGCCAGGATCAGGAACTGCATGGAGGTCAGGTCCATGCCCAATACCCAGGTATTGATGATTTCCTGTCCACCCAGCAGCGCAAATGCCGCCGAAAATATGCTGGAACCCACGAATAGCCAGCACACCATGGCGCTGGTCTTTGCCGCCAGGTAGACCGATTCTCGCAGCATCGATATATTCAGACGCCGGTAGGCCAGCGCCAGCAGCAACCCACCGAAGGACCCCATGGCAGCGGCTTCGGACGGCGTAGCCAGGCCGAACACAATACTGCCCAGCACCGCCAGGATCATGATGGCCAGCGGAAAGAACGAGCTGAGCAGCATCTTGAAAATTTCAAGCCGTGCAAAGGTGAAGATCGTGTAGAAAATCGCGAATATCAGCGTGCCGATGGCGAGCATTATCCAGAACGCCATGGGCGCGGGTCGGCTCTCATTCGGAGCGATCGCTTCCTTGGCTTCCGCCTGTTCGGACGCCGTTTCGGCCACGGCTTCCGTGCCTGCGGGCTCGGCCAGTCCGCCTTCGGCTACAGGCTCTTGCAGGCCGCCGCCGTTGGAGAGCGAGTCGAAACCGGAACTGGAACCGAAGCCCATTTCAACCAGTCCGGTGGCTTCCTGCGGAAGGGGGGCGGTGACCATTTTGTAGCTCAGGCCCATGATGGCCACGAACGCCAGTGCCGGTAGCAGGGCGATAAACAAATTGTTGACCAGCGTGCGCATGGGTACACCAGCATTGCGCTTGCCTTTGATGGCCCCAACCAGGCCGGGCACGGCGCGATTGCTGATAGTGCGCTTGACGGTTTCCGCGAACTCGGGAAGCGTGACCCGGCGCTCTTCGACCGATAACGGAGGTGCCGCCTTGGGATTGATCTTGGCTACGATCATGATGTAGAGGACGTACATCAGGGCCAGCATGATGCCTGGGAAAAAAGCCCCTGCATACAGCTTGACAACCGAGACACCGGCCACGGCGCCGTATACGATCAGCAGGACCGAAGGCGGGATCATGATGCCCAGGCAGCCGCCAGCCGTGATGGCGCCGGCCGAAAGTTTCACGCTGTACCCGGCCTTGAGCATGGCGGGCAATGCCAGCAGGCCCATCAGTGTCACGACGGCGCCAACGATGCCGGTGGCCGTGGCGAACACGGCGCAGGTGATGACGGTGGCCACGGCCAGGGAACCCGGTACCCGCGCCATGGCGAGGTGCAGGCTTTTGAACAGGCGTTCGATCAGGTTTGCGCGTTCAACCAGATAGCCCATAAATATGAACAGCGGCACGGCGATAAGCACGTCGCTGGTCATGACCGAGTAGGCGCGCAATACCATGAGATCGAGTGTTTGCTGGATGGCCAGCTGCGGACCCATGTTCCGGTACGCCAGATAGGTGAACATGACCCCCATGCCCATCAAGGTAAAGGCGGTGGGGAATCCCAGCATGATGGTCACGACGATCAGACCCAGCATGAGCAAACCCAGGTGCCCGTTGGTGATGTCGGCCGGAGCCGGCATGAATACGACGAGCGCGATAATGACAGAGGCCAATATGGATAGGCCAAACCATACTTCTTTTCTCATGACGGGCTTCTCTTCTGTTGCTGGATGACAAGCTTGTCCAGCTCGCCCATGTCTTCATCGACACTGACCATTTCCTTGAGTTTGTCGACGTCGACTTCTTCCACATCTTTATCGCGTTTGGGCCAGCTGCCCAGTTTGAGGCACTGTATGCAGTAGACGACTTCCACAAAGCCCTGGAAGAGCAAGGTGATGCCAGCCAAAGGAATAATGGCTTTGAAGGGATAAATGGGGGGGCCGTCGGCTGTGATGGTGGAGTGCTCGTTGATCATCCAAGATTCGGCGGCGTAGCTATAGCCGGCCCAGCACAAGGCGATGACGCCCGGGAAGAAAAAGATGATATATAGCGTCAAGTCCAGCCCGGCCTGCAGCCGAGGCGGAAAAAATCCGTACAGTACGTCGCCGCGTACGTGGCCGTTCTTGGACAGGGTATAGGCGCCCGCCATCATGAACAGCGCGCCGTACATCATGTTCATGGCGTCGAAGGACCAGGAGTGCGGCGCGCCCAATGCGTAACGCGAGAACACTTCATAGGTAATAAACAGGGTAAGGGCCAGGACGAACCAGCCGAACAGCTGTCCGATCCAGGTATTGACCCGGTCGATGGTTAGCAAAATTCTTTGCATGATAGTTTCACCTGCTTACGGTAAGCCGATTAAAAACACCACCCATGGTACGGGTGGTGTTCAGTGCAACAGCGCTACGGCTTAGCTCTTTTTGGGAGCTGCTTTACGGCCGAAATAGTGGTTGTAGGCCATGCGGCGATTGTTGTTGGTGTCCATGTCCCAGGCGAGTGCGCGTGAAGCGAATTCGCGTTGCGATGTCTCGATTTCCTTGAACATGGCGTTGGTCTTGCCTTTCTCTGCGACGATCTGGTCCCATACGACCAACTGTTGCTGCAATATGGCGTCGGGCGTTTTGTAGAATTTCACGCCGTCTTCTTTTTGCAGCTTGATATAGTCTTGCGAGTAGCGGTCGACCGCTTTCCATGACATGTCGGCCGACGAGGCTTCGACGCCGTTGGCAATGATGGCTTTCATCTTGTCGGGCAGTGCGGCGTACTTGTCTTTATTGAAGATGATTTCGAACGTTTCCGACGACTGGTGGAAGCTTTGCAGCATGCAAACTTTGGACACGTCGGGGAAGCCCAACAGACGGTCGGAAGTGGCGTTGTTGAACTCGGCGCCATCCAGCAGTCCGCGATCCAGGGCCGGCACGATTTCGCCGCCGGGCAGCGCATTCACGGCGGCGCCCATGGCGGTGAACAGGTCAATGGCCAGGCCGTTGGTGCGGAACTTCAGGCCTTTCAGGTCTTCGGTCTTGGTAACCGGTTTCTTGAACCAGCCAAAAGGCTGCGTGGGCATTGGGCCGGTAAGGAAGGATTCAACGTTGCCGCCGATGGATGTGTACAGCTTGGCCAGGAGCTCTTTGCCGCCGCCGTATTTATGCCATGCGAGGATCATGTTGGCATCCATGCCGAAGGCGGGACCCGACGAGAACAGCGCCAAGGCGTTCTGTTTGCCGTAGTTGTAGCCCAGCACGCCGTGACCGCCGTCCAGTGTGCCTTTGGAAACAGCGTCGAGCAGCGCGAACGCCGGCACGACCGCGCCCGCTGGCAAGACTTCTATTTTTAGTTCGCCGCCGGTCATGTCGTTGATCTTCTTGGCGAAGTCCAGGGCGAACTCATGGAAGATGTCGACGGTTGGCCAGGTGCTTTGGAAGCGCAAGTTGACGGGTGACTGCGCGCTGACGATGGAAGGGAATCCCATGGATACTACGGCCGCCGTGCCGGCTGCGGCACCGCCCAGGAACTGGCGGCGTGACGACTTGCCTGTGGCGATTGGGCTGACTTCTTTCGAACTGCTCTTCATTGTGTGTCTCCTGGCTTTTTATATGCGATATGTCGTAAGTTGCAACAAGGTACAAACGTTCAACTGCCGTCGCATTTATAGGCGATCCGACCAAGGGCGTCAACACGCGGAATGCGCGTACTGGTAGGGCGGAAATGGGTGCAAGAGTTGCGGGATGATTGCTCGAAACCCAATGTTCATGCGGGTTTCGAGCAATGAAGAGGAAATGCGTGGTTGTGGTGCGCGGCACGCCGAACAGGCGGGGTAGCAGGGTTATTCCGTAGAAATCAGCGGCTGATTTCAGGCTTCGATGTGGGGCGTTAACCCCTATTTGTTACAGCCGGAAGGCGAATTGGCATTCAAACGGGATCCGGCCTGGGGCGCGGATCCCATCTATTTCGACCGCATCATTTGCGGCGAGCACCTTCGCCGCGATTGCGCTGGCTGAGTTGGTCCTGGCTGGAGCCGATCTGGCTGGTGTGTCCCTCTTTTTTGCTGCGATTTTGTTGGTCGCCATGACTAGCCTGATCTTTGCGCGCCAGATCATCGTCCTGCGGCGTATCCTTTTTGGTGTCGTCGGTTCGTTTTGTGGTCATGACTGCTCCTGTTCGGTGTGGTTCTGGATGTAGCAAGTACCATGCCCAGGACCGGTGTCCCTTAGCGGGAAATAAGGATGACAAAGGGGTCGCCGCGCCCCTTGTTCAGGTGACCTTCGATGAATAGTTTCGATTTCAGCGTGTCGTAGACAAATTGCGTCCCGGGTATTGACCGGTATTTTCGGTAGAAAGGCGTCCCGATCGATTCAATATGAATTTCCAGCGTGTCGTCGGCATAGGCGAAATCCACGGGCAGCGTCACCCGTGTCAGCCGCCATTTATCACCGGCCTTGGCCGAGACCAGTAAATCGGCCTGTGCACTTTGCTGCGGACCGAATGGCAGTCGGGTGTCGTGCACGAAAGCAATGACGGCCTCCGGCCCTTCGATACGGTGTTTGATTGCCATGTCTTAATAACCTAGTGCCTTCAGCGCTTTATTCAGCGTGTCGACCGTCCGGTCTACGTTATGCAGCTTGTCCAGCCCGAACAGGCCAATGCGGAAGGTCTTGAAGTCGGCCGGCTCGTCGCATTGCAGGGGGACGCCCGCGGCGGCCTGAATGCCGGCCTGCGCAAACTTGCGGGCCGATTGTATGGTGTCGTCGTCGGTGTAGCTGACCACGACGCCGGGTGCTTCGTAGCCTTGCGCCGCAACGCTCTTGAAGCCTTTCTCGCGCAGCAGGGCACGTACCTTGGCACCCAATTCTTGCTGTTCAGCCTTGACGTTGTCAAAGCCATACGCTTCGGTTTCGGCCATGACGTCGCGCAAGACGGCCAGCGAGTCGGTGGGCATGGTGGCATGATAGGCAAAGCCGCCTTGTTCGTAGGCCTGCATGATCTGCATCCATTTGCGCAAATCGCAGGAGAAGCTGGTGCTGACCGTTGTATCGATCTTTTCGCGGGCCAGGGCGCCGAGCATGACCAGGGCACAGCACGCCGAGGCAGTCCAGCCTTTTTGCGGCGCGCTGATCAGGACATCGACGCCGATATCCTGCATGTCGACCCAGAGCGTTCCGGATGCAATGCAGTCCAGTACGAAAAGGCCACCCACTTCATGGACTGCCGCGGCCACCTGGCGCATGTAGTCGTCGGGCAGCATGATGCCCGAGGATGTCTCGACATGCGGCGCAAAGACCACCGCGGGCTTGTTGGCCTTGATGGCTTCGACCACATCGTTGATCGGAGGCGGCGCAAAGGCGGCTTGCGATCCTGGTGCCACCGGCGCCGCCTTGAGCACCGTGGTGCCCGAGGGTATGTGGCCCATGTCGAGAATCTGCGTCCAGCGATAGCTGAACCACCCAGTGCGAATGACTAGACATTGTCTATCTGTTGCAAACTGTCGCGCCACGGCTTCCATGCCGAACGTGCCGCTACCTGGGACGATAATGGCAGTGTCTGCTTTATAGACGTGTTTCAGTGTCCTTGAAATGTCTTTCATCACCCCTTGAAACGCTTGGGACATGTGATTCAACGCGCGGTCGGTATAGACGACCGAGTATTCCAGGAGTCCGTCGGGATCGTTGTCAGGCAGTAAGCTGGGCATTTCTTCTCCAAGAAGAAAGGATTAGGTCGGCGCGATCAGTCCGTCACGACCAGGGGTATTCGATTTTAGACCATTGTGGTCCAATAATAAGCCGGCCATGACTCCAGAGCCATACGCATGAATTCTATCCGTACTACCGCGACACCGTTGACCCGGGAACAGGCTCGCCGCATATGGCTGCGCGCCCAGCGGCTGGACGAAGCAGCGCCGTTCGGCGGCGGGCCAGCGGCCACTGTGGCGGCGATTGCGCATCTTGGCTACGTGCAAATCGACACGATACACGTCATCGAGCGCTGCCATCATCATATTCTTTGGAGTCGCATTCCCGCTTATCAGCGTCAACACTTGCATCAGGCGCAGACAGTCGAAAAAACCGTTTTCGAATATTGGACCCATGCGCTTTCGTATATTCCCAGCACCGACCTGAAGTTTTTCATGGCCGATATGAAGGCACATCGGACGTCGCCCAAGGCATGGTTCAACTCAGTCACGAAAAGCGATCTGCACAAGGTGATCACGCGCATTCGCGACCATGGCCCCTTGTCCATACGCGACATCGAGGACGACGTGCTGGTCGAAAAGGACCATGCCTGGGCGAGTCGGAAACCGTCGAAAAGGGCTCTGCAATTGGGCTTCTACATCGGCAAGCTCACTGTCAGTGAGCGCTCGGGCATGTTCAAGACGTACGAGCTCATGAAGAGGCATTTCCAGTGGGAACGCCCGCCCAGGCAAGCCACTGACGCTCAAGTCGCAAACTATCTGCTGGATCGGGCGTTGCGATCCCAGGGTTTGGTCAGTCTGGACTCAATTTGCCACTTGAATGCGGCGCGCAAACCATTGCTTCGCAGCGTCATCGAGGCCAGGCTGCGGCGCGGGAACCTGGTTGCAGTCGCGATCGAAGGAGCAGGCCGGCAGGAACATTGGGCGCGGCCGCAGGCATTCGACGAGATTCCGCCAATGGAGCAGGTCGTTCATATCCTTTCGCCGTTCGATCCGCTGGTGATCCAGCGCAAGAGGTTGAAACTGTTCTTTGATTACGAGCACCTGTTCGAAGCCTACCTGCCGCAGCAGAAACGCGTTTATGGATATATGGGTTTGCCTGTTCTTATCGGCGACGAGGTCGTGGCCGTGATCGACCTCAAGGCTGACCGGGTACGTCGTGAGTTGCAGATTCAACAATGGAGCTGGGTCGGTAAAGGAGAACCAGGCCTGCATAAGCCGGCGATTGAAGAAAAGCTGCAACAGTTCGAAGTATTCCAGTTTGGTTTGTGACGGGCTGGCGGCAAAAAACGCCGCTTGAGCTCGGCCGGAAAGACGAATATACTGTTTTTATATACAGTTTATTCAACAGGGGCCACCATGCACGAGACACCAATCAAAGGCCGGGGAAGTGTCTCGAACAAGACATCACGCTTCGACCAGTTCCAGCGTGTATCGTTTGACGACGAATGGGCCATCGACGACGAACGGGCACCAGCAAGGCCCGCAACGACGGTCTCGATGGAGACCGCCAAATCGATCATCTCGCGTAACAATTCGCCGGACATTCCTTTTGATCAGTCCATAAACCCCTACCGGGGTTGCGAGCATGGCTGTATCTATTGCTATGCGCGACCCACGCACGCCTATCTGAACCACTCGCCCGGGCTCGACTTCGAAACCAAGCTCTATGCCAAGGGCAACGCTGCCGAACTGCTGCGCGCAACGCTTTCCAAACCCTCCTATGAGCCCAAGCTGATTGCGCTGGGCGCCAACACCGACCCCTACCAGCCTATCGAGCGCCGACTTGGCATCACCGCCAGTATTCTTGCGGTTCTGGAAGAATTCAATCATCCCGTGGCCATCACGACCAAATCGGCGTCGGTCACCCGCGACATTCCGCTGCTTGAGCGCATGGCGCGCAAGAACCTGGTGCGTGTATTCATGTCCATAGGGTCGCTGGACAAAGCCATCGCCCGAACGCTGGAACCCCGCGCCAGCGCGCCGGGTGCCCGCCTCGACGCCGTGCGTGCACTCAGTCAGGCCGGGATTCCCACCGGCGTGCTGGTGGCGCCCGTCATCCCCTCATTGACCGACCACGACATGGAAAACATCCTGTTCAGTGCTCGTGACGCAGGCGCATTGAATGCCGCCTATGTCTTGTTGCGTCTGCCGCTCGAGGTCGCTGACCTTTTTCGCGAATGGCTGAAGGCGCACTATCCCTTGAAGCAGGCACACGTTATGAATCTGGTCAGGCAGATGCAGGGCGGCAAAGACTACGATTCGGAATTCAGGACGCGCATGAAAGGCAGCGGCGTTTTTGCCGAATTGCTTGAACAACGCTTTAGAAAGACGTGTGCAAAGGCAGGCCTGAACCAGGCCCGACCGTCGCTGACAGTTGATCTTTTTCGCCGGCCTGCAATAGAAGATCCTCAATTGGATTTGTTCGGATGACCGCGCAGTCGGTCTGCGCGGCGTTCATGGCGCCTTGCAGGCCGCCTGTTGATTCAGCCATGGTTGCGCTTCTCATGCTCTTCGCACGGGCCAGCACATAATCCAGGTCTTGCAGTCGCGTGGCTCCGCCCACCAGCAACAAATCACCCTCGCCGCAGCGCTGGAAGCCGGCCCACACAGCCTCTTGGGCGCCCATTACGGCATGTACCGGTACATGGGATGGCGCGGTCGCCGAGGCGCTTTCGTACAACAGGCGCAAGGTGTCGCCAGGTTTCCGGCTGCGGTGGTTCGTAATTTCATACACGACCAGCTCATCCACCTGGGCCGCGCACACTCGAGCGATCTGCTGGAGATCGGCGTCGCGCCGGTCGTCCGGGGCAGTGATTACGCCAATGATGCGCCCGCGTCCCATGGCGCGGGCGGTGTCCAGAATTGCCTGGTACGCGGCAGCGTTATGAGCATAGTCGTGCAGTATGGTCACCCCTTCGATATCGACAATGTTCAGGCGTAGCGGGTTGGTCTCTGTCGTGCAGCGAAATGACCGCAATCCTTCGATAATCGCTTCTCTGGAACAGCCGCCTTGAACCTCCAGCGCCGCAATGGCGGCCAGGGTATTCGCCACATTGTGCATGGCTTTTCCGTGCAACGTCACCGCCAGGCTATCGACACGCATAAGCGCATGATGGCCGCCCGGACCGGCCGTTACGATATGGCCCTCCTGCAGGAATACGGCTCGCCCGCCTTGCTGCATATGCCGCTGCAAGACTGGGTTGTTGTCCTGGCACGAGAAGTAGACGACTTCAACGCCTGTGCACAGTCGTGACGCCATGGTCACACAGTGCGCGTCGTCGGCGTTCAATACCACGGCGTGGGTTGCTGTCGCGGCCACGACGGCTTTGACGCACGCCATGTCTTCCACCGTGTCCACGCCATCCAAGCCCAGGTGATCCGCTGTGACGTTCAGGACGACAGCGATATCGCAGCGATCGAAACCGAGGCCCCGTTTCAGGATTCCACCTCTAGCGGTTTCGAGCACCGCGGCGTCCACCTCCGCCGAGCCTAATATCGCTCGTGCCGACCAGAAACCCGTGCAGTCACCCTGGTGTATGCAATGGCCGTCGATGAAAAGCCCCTGCGTCGTGGCTACGCCGGTGGTGAGGCCTGCCGTTCGAAATACATTGCCGATCAATAGTGTAGTGGTTGTTTTACCGTTGGTCCCGGTGACGGCTATGAGAGGGATGCGGCCGTCATCGCCGTCGGCGAACAGCGACTGCACGATCGCGGATCCGACAGCTTGACTCATGCCATGGCTGGGTTGTTCGTGCATGCGCAGGCCGGGCGCCGCATTGATCTCAACGATGGCACCCTGCTGGAGCAAGGGCACGGCAATGTCCCGGCACACCAGGTCGACCCCGGCCACATCCAGCCCGACCTGACGGGCGGCTCGCTCGCAGATGTGCACCGTGTCAGGGTGCACCAGGTGGGTGACATCGCGCGCCGTGCCGCCGGTCGACAGGTTGGCGTTGTCACGCAGCACCACGCGTTCGCCCTCACGGGGCACGCTGTCCAGGTTCATTCCCATGCGTTCCAGATGCGAGCTCATGTGCCGATCGATCGGTACTTTGGTCAGGCCTTTACTGTGGCCTTCGCCACGGTTCGGGTCTTCATTCATCCGCTCGACCAGCCCGTACACGGTCGTGTGGCCGTCTCCGACCGCACAGGGCGGTTCCCGTCGCGAAGCAGCGACCATTTTTCCGCCGACCACTAATAAGCGATAGTCGTCGCCCACGATGAACTCTTCGACGATGACGCGCGTGCTGTACTGGCGTGCATCGGCGTAGGCCTGGCTGATGTCTTGCGGATCCTTCAGACGGGTGCGTACCCCCTTGCCATGGTTGGCGTCGGCGGGCTTCACGACCACAAGTCCCCGCAGTCGGGACGCGACACGCATCGCCTCGTCGGCATCCCGCACGATGCAGCCTTGGGGCACTGGGATGGCGGCTTGGGCAAGCAGATCCCTGGTCAGCTGCTTATCTTTGGCGATAGTTGTGGCTATGTGGCTGGTCTGGCTGGAAATCGTTGCCTGGATACGTTTCTGCCGTGCGCCCAAGCCCAGTTGGTACAAGCTGGTGTCGTGTGTCAGCCGTAAGGCCGGAATGCCGCGCGCCTTGGCCGCGTCGAGAATCGCCTGTGTACTGGGACCCACGCCATGGCGTCTGACCAGTTCGCGCAAGGGACTCAGTACAGCATCGATGGACGGACGCTCCCCGCGGGCAATTGCGCCAACCAGCTCAATGGCGGCGTTGAGCGCAGGCTCGATCAGCGCTTCGATCTGATAGGCACAGACCACGCGATAACAGCGTGGCATGCCCTTGACCCTCCGTGCACGGCCGAATCCAGCCTCGCTGCCGGCCAAGCATTGGAGCTCTAGCGTGACATGTTCGACGATATGCGCCAGATAGGTGCCGTCGCGCAGTCGCTGGACGAAGCCGCCTGCTTTGCCTACCGAGCAGCGGTGGCGGTCCAATGAGGGCAGGAGCGCACAGAGACCGTCGGTGAAGTCCCCAAGATCAGCCGAGGACTGGCCATCGAGCTCCTCAAGATCGATGATGGCTTTTATGCAGGGTCGGCGCGTGTATAGATTGGGACCGCGTAGCAGGCGTTTTTCAATAAGTTTCATGGCTTAGGTCTCGGTGATGGTCCAGTGCGCCGACCAGCCGGTTAGGGGTGGTAGTACGATCGTCAGAGCAATAGCCGTGCCCAGGTTTGACGCTGGCGGTGGCATACAAGTTGCTGCGGTGTCCGCAATAACGGAGAAATATTATGCTGACAAAACATGCGTTTACCGGATCGTACTGGTCGGCCACCGCCGGGGCTGGCGCCACGCAATATCCCAGTTTGTCCGAGCAGCTGGACGTGGATGTGGCGGTGGTGGGCGCGGGTATTGTGGGACTTACTGCGGCCGAGTCACTGGCTCGGGCCGGCAAGTCGGTCGTCGTCCTTGAAGCCTTGCGCGTGGGCGAGCAAGTCACAGGGCGATCCACGGCAAAGATAACATCCCAGCATGGCTTGATCTACAGCGGCCTTATCCGGGACTTTGGCGTGGCTGCCGCGCGCAATTACGCCCAGGCCAACGAAGCCGCCATAGCCTATATCGCGGAACTGGTCCGAATCGGAAATATTGCCTGTTCGTTTGAACGCAAGCCGGCGTTCCTGTACACCTGTACCGCGGACGGCCTGAAAGACCTTCAGGACGAGGCTGACGCCGCCATCAAGCTGGGCTTGCCTGCATATTTCAGTACGGACACTGCTTTACCCATGGGTGCGCCGGTAGACTCGCCACTGGGCAAGCCATTTGCAGTCGCAGGGGTGCTGCGCTTTGCTAATCAGGCTCAGTTTCATCCTGTCCAGTACTTGCGAGGTCTGGCGTCTATGGTGGCAGCCAATGCGAGGCTGTTTGAAATGACGCGCGTCACCAAAGTCGAAAAGGAAGACGATGGTTCTCATTACCGCTTGCATACCGAAGCAGGGGCTTCCGCACGAGCGCAGGATGTCATCATTGCCACTCATCTGCCTATCGTTCCCGATGGGATGTTTTTTGCCAAAGCCTACACGATCAGTCACCCCATGGCGGCCGCGCCAGTTGAATCCGACCGTATTCCGGACGGCATGTTTCTTGATACCGGCACGCCCAGCCATTCCTTCCGCATGGATCACTCCAGCGGTACGCCGCATATCATTGCGGTGGGCGGGACCTACAAGACCGGCGTGGCCACCGAAGAAGCAAAGAGCTTCCAGGAGCTTGAGCGCTTTCTGCAAGAGAACTTCGCCATCGAAAATATCGCTTATCGCTGGACCAACGAAGACTTCCAGTCCATGGATGGACTTCCCTTTATCGGATCAGCCAGTTCCAAATCCAAAAACCTATACGTCGCCACCGGCTTCAACGCCTGGGGCATCAGTAACGGTACGATGGCCGCAAGCCTGATCGCTGATCGCATTATGGGCAGGGAAAATCTGGGCGCCAAATTGCTCGATGCGACCCGCGTCAAACCGTTGGTGGGCGGCGGGGAGTTCATCAAATCCAATCTTCAGACTGCAAAACACTTTGTCGAAGATCGGTTTTTAGCGGGACACGCCAAAGACGTAAACCTTGATCCCGGCCAGGCCTGCATCGTCAAGCAAGACGACAAATTGCTTGCGGCTTACCGCGACGACGCGGGTGTCATGCATAGGGTATCGGCCTTATGTACTCATATGGGCTGCGTCGTTGGCTGGAACGCTACCGATCGCACGTGGGACTGTCCATGCCATGGCTCGCGCTTTACACCCGAAGGCGCCGTCGTCCATGGCCCGGCCACCTCGGCATTGGAGGCGGAGCCGGTTGACGGGGAGCCGTAGCGGCTCCATAGCGTTATGGGCTGTCAGCCGGGACGGGTCGCAGTCAGCACGACGGCGGCGATGCGTTCTGCGTGTGAATAGGCGGGGTTGGATACAAGTTCTTCGCTGAACACGTCGGGATCGGTTTCTCTGTAGTGCCACTCGAAACCGGCGGCTTGAAGCGTTTTTGTGGCCGCCACCCGAAACGCGTCGACTCCCCGCTCGATGGCTACGCCTGTGTAAAGCAGCAATGTGCCGTGTGGGCTTAAACGCTGCACGGCCACGTCAACGATGGAAAGAGACAGTCCTTCGCCTAACGCACCTCCGCCGTGACGATACGCACGTTGTGCGGGATCAATCATATAGGGCGGGTTGGCAATGATCAGGTCGAACGTGCCGCCGACGGCATCCAGCAAATTGCTGTGCATGGGGTGGACGTTATCCGTGCCGGCCAGCTTGGCGTTGATTCGCGCCAGACGCACGGCCTGGTCGTTGATGTCGATGGCCAGCACCTCCGCGTGCGGATGACGCAAGGCGACGGCGATGGCCCCGGGTCCCGCGCCACAGCCGATATCGGCGACGCGCCGTACAGGTTCAGCCCGAGCCGCCAGATACTGGTCGATGGCGCCCACGAATCGGTACGTGTCAGGACCGAAGAACACGGCGTCGGTATCGTTGGTGGGGTAGGCCGAATGGAAAAACAGCGAGTCATTCAACGTTGAGGCACGGAGCCGGCATCGCCAGCCGTCTCCATGCTCCCTCAGGATGCCGGCCTCGCGCATAAGCGCTACCAGCGCGGCAGGCAGCACATCGGCGTTGAACGGCCGGCTCCAGCCCAGGACATCCTCCACCTGTTGGGCCCATTCGTTGCCAGTACGTTTATTGACCAGGTTATGGGTGGCCGGCGTCACTGCGGTGTAACGGTATCCCCGATCTTTCAATGCCAAGCCCAGGCGCAGCAGGGCGGCATCCTGAATTGATTCGCTCGATGCGGCGGCCTGCGGGTGGCGGTCGGGAAGTACGGTTTCCAAGGCGTTCATAGTCCTAAAGTTCCTGTCATCCCGGTGGGCGCGTCCTCAAGCGTCATGAAGCAGGCGCGTATAGAGGCGGGTTGCCATCAGGCCTGGCGCCGTGTGATGGTGTACCGGGGATAGCAATGGAATAAGCAGGGTCATCGCGCCGTCCTTGCCCGGCGCATTGGCCAGCCTTTGTTCCAGCTGGTGCAGGTCAGCATCGATATCGCTGTGCGAAGGCATGGTTGCATCGGAGTCGCACCAGGCCTTTGGTATGCTGCAGTCGGATCTCAAAGCGGAATTGCGGTAGTGCATGGTGGCTGGACTATCCTGGGTTGCCAGGCGTTGCCGGGCCCTGAAGCTGATGGGGCGTGAACCGGTCCCTCCCGCACTGTCTCCCGCGATCCAGTCGTGGATGACTTGTTTTTCATAGGCGTTAAATACGCCGAACATATGCGCCTGTTCACCCTGGATCAATTTCCAGAATCGGCTGTTTTCGGGATTCTGGTGCCGCTTGATCCACCCGTTTTCTTCCAGGGAAGCAAGAAACATAGGTATTTGCGCGGGTACAGCCAGCCACTCGTTCACCGTTTTACCCGCAATTTTGCAGTAGTCCGAGTGCAGTTGGGCGCCTACCCCGGCTTTCGCGGTCAGGACAGCCACCAGCTCTTCATCCAGGTCGAAGCTGGCGATGACCGAGTTGGTGCTGGCTCCCAGCTCATTGAGCTTGTAGCCGTTGACGACGCGTCGATAGAACTCTTTTTTGTCCGCGACCTGGGGCAGCGCATCGAAGACGGCCTGCACCGCCTGCATGGCGTGACCGGTGCTCGCGTTATCGACCGTGACATGCAGGGTGAAGTAATAGGGATCGATGCCCAGTTCATTCAACTCGTAGGCACTGATCAGCAGATGCAAGGGAAGCTGTTCGTAACCCAGGTTGTAGCCGATGACTTCGGGCAGGAAATGAGCCGTGTGCTGGGCAAGGGCCAACTGAATTGCACCCTGGATGAAATGTGCATCACTTAAGGAATGCCACTGCAGGCAACCGTGAGTGCCCAGCAGCTTTTTATAGAGCACCACGTGGTTTTTATCTGCCGCGCCTTCGCCCAATTCTTCCAGATATGTCTGTATCAGCGGCAAGAAGCGTGGATCGCGCCAATGTTGCAATAAACCGTACAACCACGCTCCATCCACCAGTTTGGTTGGGGCGACGCCCTTCAGGAAATACAGCGCATGCGATTTGTTTGTGAAGTACTGCCGCGTGTCGCCAGCCCTGCGCGCCTTAAGGTATTGGCGATACTGGGTGCCGACCTTTTCGGTGTGGGCAATGCTCCAGGCTTGAAGCTTTTCGGGCCTGTCAGGCAAGTCCGCATCGCAGGCGATGGCCTCCGCCAGCAACTGTGTCAAATACAGGCGTGACCGCGCCACAGCCAAGTCGTCGGGGCGGGCTCCCATTAATCCAAAATATATCTGCTTCGCGTCGAAATGCGGGGTACGGCCATCGGCGACACGACCGGTCGAGGCCAGAGCACCCTTGGCAACATGTTGCTCATAGGGAGTTCGGGCATCATTGTTTCGCAACCGGTCCATAAGACCTTCTTCTGTAAGCACCATGGCTCATCCTTCTACGGTTTAAGACCGGAATGGTAAGTGTGAGGGCTGAAGCAAGTAACATGCCCGGGGCGATTCACTCAGGCGTGAGCCCGGGATGCAGGGGGCTAGACTTGGTTCCCGGGAACGGCGACACTCATCGACGTTGCACCCGTTGCAATAGTTGACGTTACCCAACCTATAAACCGGCTCAAGCCGCAGGAGACCCGCATGATATTCAAGCTATCGTTTTTAAGTTTTTGTTGTATGGTGGCCGCTTCCACTGCGGTGGCACAGGATAAGCCTGTGGTGCAATTTTTCGCGACGGGCGGCACAATCGCAATGAAGATAGACCCTGTCAAGAATGCGCCAGTGCCAGCCATTTCAGGCGAAGATTTGCTCGCCACGGTGCCCGATGTGGCCAAATACGCCACGATCCGCGTGAAAAGCCTTTCGAATGTTCCGTCCGACTACATGGATCCGCCGCGCTGGGTAGAATTGACTAAAGTCGTGCAGCAAGCCCTGGATCAGCCCGACGTGGCCGGTGTGATCGTTTCCCACGGTACCGACACGCTCGAGGAAACCGCATTCTGGCTGGACCTTACCGTCAAGTCCGACAAGCCGGTAACCCTCATCGGAGCGCAGCGTAATGCATCATCTTCCGACTTCGATGGCCCGCGCAACTTGTTGAACGCCGTCAGAATCTCGGTGGATGAAAAATCGAAGAACAAGGGTGTCATGCTGGCCATGAACAATCAGATCAATTCCGCGCGTTATGTCAGGAAAACGCACACGGGAAATGTGGAAACCTTCAATTCAGGTGAATTCGGTTTTCTCGGCGAGGTCTATCCTGACCGGCTCATGTATGCCAACTCGCCATTACGGCGCCAGCACATTGCCCTGAGTACCGACACGATGCCCGCGGTGGAAATATTCCCAATGTACGGCGGTGCTGACGGAGCCGGGCTGCGCAACGCCGTTGACCGCGGAGTCAAAGGTATCGTGGTCCAGGCACTCGGAATGGGCAATATGAATCAGTCCATGTTCGAGGCGGTGAAGTATGCGCTGTCCAAGCAAGTACCTGTCGTCGTTTCCACACGGGTTTACAACGGGCGTGTCCTGCCCAACTACGGATTTGAGGGTGGTGGCAAAACACTTGCCGATGCAGGCGCCGTCATGGCCGATGACCTCAGCCCGCCCAAAGCGCGCATTTTATTGATGCTGGCACTGCAAAGTGGTGTGAGCAGCAAGGCTGATCTCCAGGCGGCGTTCGACAAATAAGCGCCATACGTTTTAATCCAGCGCAGTGGCCGCCCGATACTGCACATCCGTGTGCCCGGCGGCCATGTTGTCGTTACGCTGATGCCTTGCACCGATACCCTGGGGGTATCATTGCCGACCCAATCCATATTAGACCGGTGCACTGCCGAAACCTATACTCGTGAAGTCCGATTAACTTGTGTAGGCCGGAGCCGCAATGCAACCCACCATCGTAGACGTAAGCACCCATATACTCGACATCCCCACCATCAGGCCGCACAAGATGTCGGTTGCGACCATGCAGTGCCAAAGCATGGTTCTGGTCCGGATCAAGACCTCGGATGGCATTGAAGGCATCGGCGAGGCTACGACAATAGGGGGGCTTAATTATGGGGGTGAAAGTCCGGAAAGCATCAAGACCAATATCGACACGTATTTTGCTCCGCTGATCGTGGGTCAGGCTGCTGACAGGCCGGCCGCGTTGCGAGTTCGTATCGACAAGGCCATCAAGGCCAACCATTTCGCCAAGAGCGCGGTCGAATCCGCACTATACGATGCATGTGCCAGGCGGCTCGGCGTTCCGCTGAGTGCGTTGTTTGGCGGCGCCGTGCATGAGGAGATCAGCGTGGCGTGGACTCTTGCCAGTGGCGATACGGAAAAAGACATCGTCGAAGCCCGGCAGATGCTGGATACGCGTCGACACAACATCTTCAAATTGAAGGTAGGCATGCGCGCCTTGAAGGATGACCTGCGCCACATCGCGTCCATCAAGTCTGCGTTGGGCGACGACATAAGCGTGCGTATCGATGTGAACCAGGGATGGTCGGAAACGCAGGCGCTACGCATGCTGCGTCCTCTGGCCGATATAGGCGTTGAACTGGTCGAGCAGCCCATACACGAGAAAAACCTGGCGGGCATGGCGCGTTTGACGGGTTTGGGCATAGTGCCCATCATGGCCGATGAAGCGCTCAAGGGCAGGGAAGATGGCTTCGCGCTGGCCGCGAACCAGTGCGCCGATGTGTTTGCCATCAAAATCGAGCAGGCCGGCGGCCTGCAGCGTGCACGCGATTTGATCGGCATTGCCCAGGCCGCTGATATCGCGCTGTATGGCGGCACGATGCTGGAAGGATCCATTTCCACCCTGGCGGCGGCACATCTGTTTGCCACGGTCGATAAGCTGGAGTGGGGAACCGAAATGTTCGGCCCGCTATTGCTCAAGGACGACATCCTGGTCGAGCCCCTCGATTACAGTGAGTTCACACTGAAGGTGCCCAAAGGTCCCGGGCTCGGCGTGACGCTGGACGAGGACAAGGTTCGGCATTACACCCGCAGGTAGCAAAGCACGCGCGGCGTGAAAAAGCCGGTCTGTTACTGATTGACAGTCCGGCTTCTTTATTGGCAAGATGCCCATCGGCTGAGGGGCAGATTTCCTGGCGCCTGCGCGGGTGCCTAGTTGGGTGAAATACCGGTTTCCTTGATGATTTTTGCCCACTTGGTCGTTTCGTCGGCCAGATAGGTCTTTAGTTCCTCAGGAGTGCTGCCGATTTCCTCTGCGCCTATGCCGGCGAATATCTGTTGCACCTTTTCGGACTTCATGGCTTTGAGCATGGAAGCATTCAGCGTTTTGATGATGTCGGGCGGCGTACCGGCGGGCGCGAACGTGGCAAACCACGGGGTCAGCTCATAGCCCTCCATGCCGCTTTCGGCCACGGTGGGTACATCGGGCAGGGCAGTAGAGCGCTTGGCGGTGGTGATGGCCAGCGCCTTGAGCTTGCCGGAATCGATATGCGGCTTGGCCGATGTGATGCTGTCGAACATATAGTCAACCTGTCCGCCCAGCAAATCGGACACGGCCGGGCCGCTGCCCTTGTAGGGCACATGCAGCATGTCCAGCTTGCCCATATAGGTGAACAGGGCGCCCGCCAGGTGGATGGACGTTCCTACTCCGGCCGATGCATACGTATACTTCCCAGGTTGTGCCTTGGCCTGTGAAATCACGTCCTGCAATGAGTTCACGTCCTTGCGGGTCGACTGGGTAACCAGGATATTGGGCACGGCGGCCAGCAGCGATATGGGTTCGAAACCTGCGACGGGATCGTATTGCAGCGTTTTGTACAGCGACGGATTCACGGCCATGCCGTTGGCAACGATCATGATCGTATAGCCGTCAGGCTTGGCCTTCGCCACATACGCGGCGCCTATATTTCCGCCCGCACCCGGTTTGTTCTCGACCACGATGCTTTGGCCAAGATCTTTGCTCATCGTCTCGCCGACCACACGCGCAATGGCGTCCATGGCGCCACCCGGAGGGAAGGGTACGATCCAGTTGATGCTGCGTTCGGGGTAGGTCTGCGCCTGGGCTGTTGTGGCGCCGAGCGTCAGCACTGACGCGGCGGCCATTGAAAGCACCGTCCTTGCGATCCCGGCGAAGGCACCGCGCCGGTTCTGTGAATAAAAGCGGGTCGTTTCCAAAGTCATCTCCTTTTAGTATAGGTACGTCGTCATGGAGGACGGGTATGGTTCGATTATCCTGGTTGTGGCAGAGGCATGTCTAAGACTATATTTGTCGCCAACAATACTTTTTGGGTATCAAAGTGGAACTCCGTCAGATACGGTATTTTCGACAGGTTGCGACCGAGCTCAGCTTTACCCGGGCGGCTCGTATGCTGCATATGGCGCAGCCTCCCTTGAGTCGCCAGATCAAGTTGCTCGAAGAGGAGCTCGGTGTAGACCTTTTCGAACGGATAGGTCGTGGCATTCGGCTGACCGATGCAGGCAGGTATTTCTTGGATCAGACTGAAAATTTGACCCGCAAACTGGAGGAAGTTGTCAAGGCGACACAGCGTATCGGACATAAAGACAAACGCTGGTTCGGCCTTGGCTTCGTGCCGTCCACACTCTATGGCTTCATGCCGCAGTTCATCGCAAGGCTGCGCGCGCTCGACACTCAGGTTGACATCGGCCTTATCGAGATGACGACTCTGCAACAGTTCGATGCCTTGAAAACGGGGCGTATCGATGTGGGCATCGGCCGCATCCTGTTGCACGACGATGAAGTCGAACGGCTTGTTCTTCGCGATGAACGTATCGTCGTGGCGCTGCCCGTACATCACAGCTTGGCAAAGCATAAGAAGCTGACCCTGGAAGATGTGGTGCCGCAACCGCTGATTCTTTATCCCGCCCGGCCGCGCCCAAGCTATGCCGACCATGTTTGTGATCTGTTCAGGGTCAAGGGATATACACCGGATGTGATCCAGGAAGTGAACGAGCTGCAAACCGCCATCGGACTGGTCGCCGCCGGGGTGGGCGTCGCGCTGGTGCCTGAGTCGGTACGTGGCCTGCTCCGCGCCGATGTGGCTTATGTCGACCTGGACGAGCCGGGGTTCACCTCGCCCGTCATGCTCAGCTGGCGCAAGAATGATGACTCCGTGTTCTTGAAGCAGGTCGTTGATCTGGCACGCACGATGGCATCGGGAAAGTAGTGGATGTTGCTCCTTTATGGCCGCTAAGCTGCGCGTGGACTGCCTCATGAATTCTGTTGATCGTTCGAATTCACCGTCATTGAAATCGTCGGCATTGCTGGACCAGATGTTGCGCGTCGTCGCTCGTCGTTACTGTCTGCCGGCGTTGGCAGCCCCATTACTGCCAGTACAGGATGCAAGTCCCGCCACGGCCCTAGCCTTGTCGATTGAGCTGGCACGCCAGGCAATCGTTCGAGGCGAAGTGCCAGACACAGGACTGAAACTTCGCTTCATCGAAGCGCTTGCGAGCATGATTCGTGACGCAATGCGTGAAGACTCGGGCGATTCTGGTTTTCAGGCTATGGTGTTGCGACATCGGGTGGCGACAGTGCGCGAATACGCGTCGCTGTCCGCGCACGCCGATCAGGATCGCCGCTTGGTCCGCAGCATTGTCGATGCTGTCGCCCATCCGGCTAAACAGCAGCGTATCCCGCCAGGTGGACAGCGTGAGGCCCTGGCACAATTACATGATTTCTCGGCCTCCGCGACATGGTCGGCTCTCGGCGACAAAGCGCAATGTCTACTTGCGATGCCTGCGGTCGCTGATGGCGATTCGTCCTTGAAGTACGATCTGGACCGATTGCTGGTGAGTCCGGCCTTGGGGCGATTGCGGCGTCTCGAAGTCTTGGCATCGGACAGGCATGTGCTCCGCTATCAATCGCTCTGGGACAGGAATGGTCCGCGCATGGGAAGTCCTGGTGCGATCGCCCAAGGTTCGATATCGAAACAGCGTGGTGTCGCTGTAGAGGCATCCGCAATACATGCACTCGACGTGCTGGCCCGACGCCTCAACGCCGAAGAGGGTGGTGTGACGGCATACCGTGTGGTAAGTTCGATGCGCGTGCCAGCCTCGATTCCTGCCACTCGCGACCGCGCCAAGAGTGAGTGGGACGCCGTGTTGCTAAGGCGTGCAAAGATGGCTGGCGAAAAATCGGAATGGGATGTCTGTTTGCTGGTAGAAGCCAAGGCTTCTGTCGATGCCGCAACAAGCGACCTGCCGCGCTTGCTGCGCGGCTTGCGTCTGCTTGCGCACGCTGAAGAAGACGCCGTTTATACGTTCAAGACGAGGCAGGGAGCGGTGCACTTGCGCGGAAGTTCGTTAAGAAAGCTTCCGACCGATGAGGCGAGCTTGGCGACGGCAGTTCTTTATTGCTGCGATGCACCAGCAGAAATGACATCGCGGTTGCTCAGTGCCGCCAGCCGGATGCAGCTTTTGACCGCGCCAGCCAGCATCGAATTTGCATGTGCCTTGGCGCAGAATGAGCATGTGAGTACGCAAGGCCTGCAGATCGTCTGGCTTGAGCTACTGGAATCAACCCGGTGGGGCGCTGTGCTAAATCAATATCCGATGCTGCGTCGCGTGCGTGAATTGATGGTCCACCCAGAGGATTTGGTGGTCACTGCAAAATTATCCTGATAGCGCCCTGGGCATTCGCGCCTTCTGAATAGCCGGTTGTAGCTCAAGTTTCCGAGAATCATGCCGTTAACCATACGGTATAGGGTTTCATGGCCCTGATGACTTTCCTCTCCTTGCTGATCCCAATGAATTTGACTTCCAAGCTTGGAAACCGACGCATGCTTTGTGCGTTTGTTATAGCAAGCACCTTCCACCTGCCTGTCGGATATGCCGGCGGTACATCCTCCGCACACAAGACGAGTACGGCTGCAGGTTTGGCGTCGATGTCGCTGGAAGACTTGTTAAGGATGCGTGTCGTCACTACGGCGTCCCGGATTCCACAGCGCGTGTCCGATGCCCCGTCTGCCGTGGTTGTGCTGACAGCGGCCGATATCCAAACGTATGGATGGGACACACTGGGCGATGCGCTGGCGACGCTGCCCGGTCTTTATACTACCTACGACAGAAGCTATGCCTATCTTGGATCCCGCGGATTTCTCCGTGTTGGCGATTATGGCAGCCGCTTCCTGCTTCTTATAGACGGCCACCGGGCGAATGATCCCATTTACGATCAGGCGGCGATAGGCTCCGAATTCATGCTCGACATGGATTTGATCGAGCGCATCGAGTATTCACCAGGCCCCGGGTCGGCCGTGTACGGGGCAAATGCCCTGTTCGGTACGATCAACGTCATTACAAAGAAAGGGCGTGATTTCGACGGTGTGGAAGCGGCAGCATCCGTGGGCAGTTTCGGGAATAAAAAAGCCCGTATCACCTATGGGCGACAGGGAAAAGGCCGCAATGATTTCCTGATTTCAGCTACGACCCACGAGCGAAGTGGGCGCGATCTGTACTTCAGCGATTTTGACACGCCTGATCAGAATTACGGGATCGCCAACGGCCTCGACTACGAGCGCGGACTGAAGTTGTTGCTTAAGGGCACGTATGAGGACTTCAGCTTTTCGCTATCACACGCCACGCGAAAGAAGGGTGTGCCAACCGCCGCGTACGACACTGTTTTCAACGAACCCTATTTCACCGAAGACAAGCAGACACTGGCTAGCGTGAAGTATTCCCGGGCGCTCACAAGCTCTGTCGCCATTGATGGGCATGTATTCGCCGGTCGGTATGACTACAAGGCCGAGTCCGTGCCTGCGTGGTCCGCGCCGCAAAAAAATACCGACGGGTCGCGCGCGAACTGGTATGGACTCGATCTGCACGCTACTCTGACGAATTTTGATCGTCACAAAATTGTCGTCGGAACGCATGTTCAGCATGATGCGAGAAAGGATCAGTACAACTACAGTATTGAACCATATTGGTCTGAACTCGACGACCATCGCACAGGCAGCCAAGCCGGATTTTACGTGGAAGACGAGATCACCTTGCCGTACAACTTCTTGCTGAACGCTGGCGTACGTTATGACATGCTTTCCGACGGCAAACATAGCGTGAGTCCTCGAATCGCATTGATCCATAAGCTGAACCGGACCACAACAATCAAGGCGATCTACGGCACGGCGTTTCGCTCCCCCAATGCCTACGAGACGTATTATGCCTATTCCGGTGAGGGTGGCCAGGAGCCTAACCCCGATCTCCAGCCTGAACGCATCACCACGCATCAACTCGTACTGGATCAGGCACTAGGCAATGCGACACATGCAACATTGTCAATCTTTCAATACAAGATCGATGATCTCATTTCGATGACAGTGAATCCCGAGACTGGTCTTTACGTGCACAAGAACATGGACCGGGCCGACGGACGTGGTGCAGAGCTCAACATCGAGCACAAATGGCGTGAAGGCGCGCAGCTAAGGGCCAGTTATTCGTGGCAACTCGCTCGCGACGGCATGACAAATGCGGTGCTCGACAACTCGCCCCGATCCATGGCCAAGCTTAATGTGGCAATTCCACTGTTCGATAATGCGGTCCGGCTTGGAACGGAGATCCGCTACATCAGTGCTCGCCGGACAGCGATGGACAACGTCCCCAGCTACTATGTCGCCAATTTGACGGTCAATCTACCGAAGCTTATTGCGCACGGAAATATCTCGTTCAGCGCCTATAACTTGTTCAATAGGCGCTACGCAGATCCGGCTGGTCCAGGACTGGTTCAGGACTCCATCCGCCAGGATGGCCGGACGTTTTTGTTGAAATTTACCTATGAGCTGTAGATGATTGCACCATGCTTGAAGGGCCTCTTGAGCCTGACCCTGTCGGCGTTCCTTGGCGGCGTGCAGCCGGCATTCGCCCAAGTGGATGAGAATGCCTTGAAGGCAGCATTCATCTACAACTTCGCGATGTTTACGACCTGGAAGGCTCACCCGTCCGAAGGTCCCGTGTTCAATGTCTGTGTCGGCGATGATAGTCCACTGAGAAGTGCGCTGGGCGAGCTCTCCGGCAGGCCGGTGGATAATCGATCATGGACGGTACGTACGATGCCGCCCGTATCGAACGCATCGATCTGCCAGATCGTTGTGTACGACCCGCAGAACGGCGGCCTCGCCAACGAGATCGCCGCCGCCGTGTACGGAAACTCGGTATTGCTTGTGACCGACGGTGGCGAAGCCCGGAAGAATCACGCGGTCATCACGCTCACGCTTGAAAAAGACCTATTGCATTTCGACGTCGATCTGGGTGCGGCTAAAGAGCGAGGGGTATCGCTAAGTTCCAATCTATTGAGGTTGGCCCGAAGCGTCTTATGAAACCTGACCCGTTGACCGCCAGGCCCAGGGGTTTTGGACGCGCATTGACTCTGGGCCATTTCATTGTGGCCGCGAGTGCGCTTTGTCTGATGGGTATGTTTTTATTGACATATCAGTTCCTGACATCGCGGGATGCGTTGACGCATGACGTGGAAACGCTGGCGGTGATTATCAGTAAAAATAGCGCGGCATCCTTGATGTTCAACGATTCCCAGACTGCCGAGGAGATCCTCCACTCTTTTCAGGGGGCACCTTATTTGGAGTCAGCTGTCATCTTCAATCTGGATCGCAAGCCGTTTGCGCGGTATTCGAAGGACGCGGATAAGCCGGTATTACGGCCGGAGACGTTGACCGCCATCAAGACCACCCAGCTCGGCCTGGCCACGGTCAATGTCATGCGGCCTATTTTATTCAAGGATCAGCTGCATGGCTATGTCGCGTTGACGGCGACGATGACGCAGCTGTACGAAAAGCTTTTTGTTTACGCGTTTTTCTATTTGGCCGCCTCGATCGTGGCTATTGGTCTGTCGCTGCCTATTGTGAGTCGTCTGCGCAGGCAGATCATTAAGGCCGAAGAGCGCCTGGACTTTTATGCGTTTACGGATCCTGTTACTGGTCTGCCCAACCGCCGCGCCTTCCAGGCGAAATTGCTCGAGGCCGGCGAGCATGCGGAATCGACCGGCTCGTTGCTTGGCGTCTTGTTGCTGGATCTCGATGATTTCAAATCGGTCAACGACACGCTCGGACACTCCGTTGGCGATCAGCTGTTGCAGTCATTGGCGCAGCGCCTGCGCGATTCCGTAAAAAGCGCCGGCGTCGTGTATCGCGTGGGTGGCGACGAGTTCGGCGTTATCCTTTATCCGCTTAAAGACACCGGCATCGTTCGCTACGCGGCCAAGAGAATCCTGGCGGCCATTGCGGCACCCTGCGATCTGGCTGGCCGCCAGGTGTTCAGCACAGTGAGCATCGGGGCGAGCATTTTTCCGACAGATACGACTGACCTGACGCTATTAGTCAGCAATGCGGATATGGCGATGTATGCGGCCAAGAAGTCGGGTAAAAATGCTTTTCTTGCATTCGACAGCCAAATGTTTTTGATGAGCAAGAACCGGCTTGAGCTCGAGCGCGACATCCGCCGGGGCGTGGAGAATTCCGAGTTTGTCGTCTACTATCAGACGCAATTCTCCGCGAAATCGAATGCGCTCGTCGGCGTGGAGGCCTTGTTGCGATGGATGCCGCCGGATGGGAGCGTCATCGGACCAAGCGAGTTCATTCCCGTCGCCGAATCCACCGGTCTGATCGTCGACCTGGGCAGGTGGGTTCTTTTTCAGGCATGTACCCATGCGCGATCGTGGGCTGATCAGGGCCTTGGTCATATAAGGGTATCGGTCAACGTTTCAGCTCGCCAGTTGCGCGATCCCGGGCTTTTGAAGGACGTGATCCGGACCTTGGCCGAGACGGGTTTGCCGCCTTCGCTGCTTGAACTCGAACTGACGGAAAGCCTGCTGATGGACGACGTTGAACAGGCGATTGTGTTTATGCGCGCCGCTCAGGAGCATGGCATCCAGATATCCATTGACGATTTCGGCACAGGCTTTTCTTCCCTGGCATATTTGCAGAAGTTCCCGCTCAACCGCCTGAAGATTGATCGAAGTTTTATCACTCGTTTACCCGGATCGGGCGACACTATCGTCACGGCCATTATTGGACTCGCGCACAGCTTTGGCCTGGAGGTCGTCGCCGAAGGCGTTGAAACGGAATCCCAACTTGAATGGCTGCAAATCGCCGGTTGCGACATTATCCAGGGGTATCTGTTGGGGCGTCCTGTCAGTGAAGAACAGGTCCGGCAAGTATTGGCGAAGAGAAGCGGGCTGAAAATCAGTCGTTTTTTCCGCCAGGAGGTATAGTGCCATAGCGCTACGGTGCGCCAGAAAAGCCACGCCTGTTTTCAATTCAAAATGACATTCATAGAGGAGTTCTCATGAGACATATTTCGCGCTATTTCTTAGGTCTTGCCATGGCCATGACGCTTGTTTTGGCCGCGCAAGCCGGTCCTCGTTTGGACCGCATCATGGAAAACAAAGTGATCCGGGTTGGCACCCCTGGCGACTACAGGCCTTTTGCCATCAAATCAGATAAAGGCGGCTACGAAGGCCACGACATTGATGTGATGGAAGCCATGGCGAAAGGCCTGGGGGTAAAGGTTGAGTATGTGCCAACTTCCTGGCCCAATTTAATGAACGATCTGCTGGCGGACAAGTTTGATGTCGCTGTGGGAGGAATCACCCGTAATGTCGCCCGTATCAGCAAAGCAGCCATGCTGCCGGGCTACGCCTCATTCGGTAAGGTCGCCCTGGTCCGCAAAGATGAAGCGTCCAAATATAAATCGGTCGACGATCTGAATCAGGCTTCGGTTCGTGTCATCAAAAACCCGGGTGGCACCAATGAAATTTTCGTGCAAGAAAACTTGAAACAAGCTCATGTCAGCACTCACGGGAAAAATGCGGAGATCCCGGCGCTGATCGCCGAAGGCAAAGGCGATGTCATGATCACCGAGACATACGAAGCGTTGCATTACAGCAAGGCAGATCCCCGTCTTGCGGCCATATTCATCGATGCGCCTTTGACACCCAAGAGTCAGCTCGGTTTCATGCTGCCTGTTGACGACGCCGACTACGTGCGTGTCATGGAGTTTGCCTGGGATCTCGTTGACGAACGCGACACGCTGGACCAGGCGGAAGATCGCTGGCTGAAATAAACCGAAAAAGTCGGGCGGCGCGCTTCATGGAAGGAATGAACCCATGCTTTCCGAGCCGTCCGACGACGACGTGCCGGTGGCGCGCAGCGCCTTCAGCAAGTACCGCAAAGATTGCTCGGGTACCGCACAGCCGATAACTGGATTCGGCTCGCTCCGGCTCGCTTTTCAGATCAATTGCTGCGCCATTCGTAGAAATTGGGCAATGAGAGGGGAGTTTTTTCGTTCAGCTCTGCAGATCAGTCTTGTGTACGTCCTTGCATCGAAATTTCTGACGTTCAGCTTTACCAGACCGGGGCCCGGCAAGTAAGCCCTGTCGGCGACGACTCCTAGCCCCAATCCTTGAATTACCGCCTCTCGCACGGCTTCCCGACTACGCATCTCGACGCTTGTTTTGATTTTTATCCGGTTGGATTTCAAGAAATCTTCGAATGCCTTGCGTGTTCCTGAGCCTTCTTCGCGCATGACGAACTCCTGATTCGTCAAGTCGGCCAGGTTCAATTCGTCCGCGTCGGCCAGTTCATGTGATGTGGCTGAAAAAATTACAAGGGCCTGCTCCCGGTAAGGCATGCAAAAGATCTGAGGGTCGGTAATCTCGTTCAACACCAGGCCAATATCGCCCTGGTAGTCCAGTATGCGCTGTGTGATGGACTTGGAGTCACCGACGGTAACGGTGACCTGCACGCCCGGGTAGCGCATCCGATAGGCCTTGATGATAGGTGTGACGTTGTACGGCCCGATAGCGTGCAGATTCAGGGTTCCACTGTAATGGGTTTTCGCCGCTGTCAACATCGAGCGGGCATCGTCCTCTGCGCTGAATATCCGCCGCGTGTGTTCCAGCAAAGCATCGCCGAACTCAGTGAGGACCAGGCGCCGGCCTTTGCGAAAGAAAAGCTCGACGCCATATTCCGCCTCCAGCCGCAAAATGTGGGCCGATACTGTGGGTTGGCGCAATCCCAGTTGACGTGCGGCGGTTGTAATCGAACTTGCGCGTGCGGTGGCATCGAAGGCCTTCAGCGCGGCCAGTAAGGTAATCCCTGACATAGGCGCCACCTATACATTGGTCTGTTATTTAGGAGAAAACGTAAACACGGATGACATAACCTTTGATCATACTGGCAAGCATTGTAGTTCGCCATGTGCTCAACCTTCATGTGGTCGTACTGTCCGAATCACTTAATGCAATGGGGCAACCCCGATGATTCCTTCAACAAAGCTTCCATGGCTGGTACAGACCAGCGATCTGGCGGTGACGTACCCCAACGGCCACCAGGCTTTGTATCCTACCTCGCTCACGATATACCCCGGAGAGATTTTGGTTTTATTGGGAGCTTCGGGGGCAGGTAAGTCGACCTTGCTGCGTAGCCTCAATGGTTTGGTGCGACCCTCGGAAGGTGAAATCATACTAAGCGACATCGGTCGGCCGCAGCGCGATAAACGCGTATTGCGAGAGCACAGACGCAAGACCGGCATGGTGTTTCAGCAGCATCATCTTATCGGGCGGCTCACGGTCCTGGCGAATGTCTTGCTGGGCCGGGTCGCAACTCGTGGCAACTGGCGTTCCCTGTTTCCCTGGTCGCGTGAGGACAAGTTGGAGGCTTTGGCCGTGCTTGACCGCGTAGGTCTTGTCGATAAGGCACTGGTGCGCGCCGATGCGCTTTCGGGAGGTCAGCAACAGCGGGTGGGTATCGCGCGAGCGCTTATCCAGAAACCGCGACTAATGCTTGCTGACGAACCTGTGGCGAGCCTGGATCCGGTGACGGCGGAAAGCGTGTTGACTCTGTTGCACGACATCTGCAAAACAGACCACCTGACCGCCGTCGTCAGCCTGCATCAGATCGAGTTCGCCAAGAAATTCGCCGACCGCATTATTGGTCTGAGTCACGGAACCGTTGTCTTCGAAGGCAAGCCCGACGCCTTGGGCGACGACGCCATGCGACGACTTTACGCTACATCTTCCCAGTCCAGCAAACCATCATCCGGCTTCGTCGCACCCGCGCTTTACGCCGCTTAATTCTCAGGAGTTACACCCTTATGTTCCCACGTAGACGTTTCGTCAACTGCATGGCAGTTGGCCTGTTCTCGATTGCGATTCCTTTCTCAGTGTCCGCCCAGGGTAAAGACCCCTCACGGCTGCGCGTCGCGCTGTTGCCGGACGAGAATGCCGCCACGTTGATTCAGAACGCCCAGCCGCTCAAGCAATACTTGCGAAAAGCATTGAACAAAGAAATTGAGCTCATCGTGACAACGGACTATTCCTCGATGATCGAGGCAATGCGGTTCGGACGCATTGAAATCGCCTATTTCGGACCTTTTTCCTATGTCCTCGCCAAGTCGAAAGCCAAGAATATTGAACCTTTTGCAGTGGGTGTGGAACGCGGGTCGCCCACCTATCAGTCGGTGCTGATTGCCAAGGTGGACGGCCCCGTTAAAACACTTGGGGATATCCGTGGACAGTCCTTTGCTTTTGGAGACCATGCGTCGACCTCCAGTCATCTGGCTCCCCGGGCCCACCTCTTAAAGACCACAGGATTGGACGGCGAAAAAGATTATCGGCCTGTACATCTGGGTACACACGATGCAGTTGCCCGTGCTGTCCAGGCTGGGCAGGTTCCTGCCGGCGCGCTCTCCAAGCCCATTCTTGATTCCTTGATTCAAAGGGGCATCATCGATGCGTCGAAAATAATTGAACTGGACCTGAGCGCGCCTATCCCCAACTACCCCATGGTCATGCAGGCCGATCT
This sequence comes from Pollutimonas nitritireducens, assembly GCF_002849615.1. Lineage (GTDB taxonomy): Bacteria > Pseudomonadota > Gammaproteobacteria > Burkholderiales > Burkholderiaceae_B > Pollutimonas > Pollutimonas nitritireducens. The sequence goes on along the minus strand of NZ_PDNV01000007.1, from coordinate 269,097 downwards.
GAAACCTCAGCTCAAGGACGCGATCAGGAAAGCGTTCATTGATATGACTGATGCAGAGGTGCTTAAGACCTTCAGGATCCAGGCCTTTGCGCCAACGGACGACAAGGCGTACGACGTGCTGCGTGACACCGCCGCCATTTTAAAACTCGATATCGGAAAAATGAAGTGACCATGCCAATAAAGTACGCGGCGTTTTTGGCCGCGGATCGTTTGCGCGTCCAGCGTCAGTTGTTGTTGGCATTCGCCATTTTCATCGCCTGCCTCCTGGCTTTGGACGTTACAGGTTTCTTCGATATCCAGCGATTTGTCGAGGGGGCGCCGGCGATGCGACAACTCGGTTCGGAAATGATCCCACCGAATTTCGAACGGTGGCGTCACTGGATCATGCCGCTCAGGGACACGCTGGCGATGTCCGTTGCCGGAACGGCGCTCACTGTGGTGTTGTCGCTGCCGCTGGCACTGTTGGCCGCGCCCAATACCACGCCCCATCCGGCATTAGGACGTCTATTGCGTATGGTGCTTGCCGCTTTTCGCTCCGTGCCTGAGATTATTCTCGGCATTATTTTCGTGGCTGCGGTGGGTTTTGGTGCCTTGCCTGGCGTGCTTGCCTTGGCCTTGCACTCGACCGGCATGGTCGGAAAGTTCTATGCCGAAGCCATTGAACACGCCGATCCCAAACCCATGGAGGCGGCGATGGCCGCCGGCGCCAGCCGATTTCAGGTGATCATGCATTCGGTTCTGCCTCAAGTTCTTCCCCAGCTCGCCGATATTACGATTTATCGCTGGGAATATCACTTTCGTGCCTCCGCAGTTCTGGGCATCGTAGGTGCCGGGGGAATTGGCTTCGAGCTCATGGCCGCCTTGCGTCTGATCAAGTACGACGAGGTGTCGGCCATTCTGTTATCGATTCTGGTTTGCGTCATTGTCGTAGACAGCATAGGAACCGCGCTGCGTCGATATCTTAAATAAATAAACCAAATTTCCAAGTCAATGAAGTTATGAAACCAAAAATAGTGGTGACCCAGCCTGTTCATGCGGATGTACTGTGCAAGCTGGAGGCGGCGGGAGACGTTGTCATGAACCCTGGCCCCGAGCCTTGGGACAAGCAGCAATTTCATCAGCATCTCGCTGACGCCGACGCCTTGATGGCATTCATGCCCGATCGTATCGATGCCGACGTCTTGCGGCATGCGCCGCGATTGAAGACCATCGCGTGCGCCTTGAAAGGCTATGACAATTTCGATCTGGTGGCCTGCGGGAAGGCGGGCATAGCGATTAGTTTTGTGCCTGACCTGCTGACCGAACCGACAGCAGAACTGGCCATAGGGTTGGCCATTGCAGCAGGCCGGCATATAGTGGCTGGAGACCGTATCGTTCGTTCAGGCCGGTTTTGCGGTTGGCGACCCGTTTTATATGGAATGGGCCTGCACCGGTCGATTGTTGCTGTCGTGGGTTTGGGAGCTGTAGGCAAGGCGATTGTAGACCGTCTGTCCGGTTTTGGCTGTGCCTCGATTCTGGGGGTGGATCCGCACAATCCGGATCCGCGCACTATCCCGGTCAGTCTGGCTGATGCCGTGACGCGCGCGGACTATTTACTATTTGCCGTACCGTTGACGCTGCAGACACGGTATTTGCTGGATGAGGCTTTGCTCGCCCATGTGAAGCCCGGCGTGGTCATCGTCAACGTCGGTCGGGGATCGGTAATTAGCGAGGCGGCGATTGCCAAAGGTCTTGCCCAAGGCGTGGTCGGAGCCTACGCGGCAGATGTGTACGAAATGGAAGACTGGCTGCTTCCTGATAGGCCGTGTTCCATTGATGCAAATTTATTGCAGTCCGCGCACACGATATTGACGCCCCATATCGGATCGGCCGTTGCCAGTGTCCGTCTGGCAATAGAGCATCGCGCTGCCGATAATTTGATGCAGGTGCTTGCGGGAGCGGCTCCCAGGGACGTGCTCTGACGAGGTGGCGCGAGCTCTGTGCGCACCGAATCAAAAGGACCCTGCACACCATGTGCGGATCCTGCGCCACCCGATCACTAATGTACACACAAAAGCACCGAAAAGAAGCCCGGTAACGTGGTGTCATCCCGGCTTGCCGACCCTTGAGGCAAAGGCAAAAGAGTTGGACCATCGGTTGCCTAAAGCGGCGAAAAAGGCGCTGCGCATACGCCCGAGATCGCCGAAGCGACGTTCTCGGCGTTGCGGTCCGGCTTGTCGAATGGCGATTTTTTCCAGAATTATTTCATTTCAGGCGAATCGTCGTAACGGTAATATTAGAGATAACGTTTACAGACCGGGGTCTTCTTGGAGGAAAATCGCCATGAATAAGCGGCTTGGGTTGAGGATCATCTTGGCTTCGGCCACGCTTCTCGCGGCAATAGGCGTGGCCTGGATATTTTCGCTGCCTGCCACACCGGACCCCGGCGCCGCGCCGCCCATTGAAACGCAAGAGACAGACGCCATGCTGGCGGCTCTGAAGCCGCCTAAACGCGAGCGACCGCTGATCGCGATTATAGGTATCAACGAAGGCACGGAGGTCACCGACTATCTTATGCCCTACGGCATCCTGAAGCGCACTGATGTCGCCGACGTCGTGGCGCTGGCAACGGAGCCAGGGCCGCTGAGGCTCTATCCGGCCCTCCAGGTCGAGCCCGATGCGACGATCGCGCAGTTCGATGCCCAATATCCTGATGGCGCCGACTATATTGTCGTCCCGGCCATGAGTCGTGATGACGATCCCGCCGCCCTCACGTGGATCCGGGGCCAGGCGGGAAAAGGCGCGATCGTCATCGCCGTCTGCGCGGGGGTAAAGGTGGCGGGCGAGGCCGGCTTGCTGGACAATAAGCGCGCAACGACGCACTGGTATTTTGTCGATGAGCTTCGTGATAGAGTGCCTTCGCTCCATTACGTCGCAGACCGGCGGCTGGTGGCTGACCAGGGCATTGCCACGACGACCGGCATATCCGCCTCCATGCCCATGATGCTGACCTTGATCGAGTCCATTGCTGGCCGTGATAAGGCGATGGCTGTCGCACGCGATCTTGGCCTCAGCACGTGGGATGCTCGCCACAATAGCAGCGCGTTCAAGATCACGCGCGCTTTCGCCGCCACTGTGCTCGGCAACGTCCTTGCCTTCTGGAAACGGGATCAGCTCGGCATCGAACTGGTAGCAGGGATGGATGAGGTGTCGCTCGCCATCGTGGCAGACGCCTGGTCGCGGACCTACCGATCAAGTACGGTAACGTTCGCAAGTTCGGCCGATGCCGTAGACAGCCGCAGTGGCTTGCGCATCATCCCCGACAGGGTCGCCACGGAGTGGCCGGATGAGCAGCTCGTCCCTGCGTTCGCCGATCGCAAACCGGCAGAAGCACTGGATCAAGCGCTTTTTCAAATCGGAGCTCGATATGGGGATCGCATCGCCAGGGTCGTGGCCATGCAGCTCGAATATCCACGTCGAGAGGTACCACGGGAGGAAAACCAATGAACGCTCAGAAGTTACACAGACTGCGTTCATTACGGGATGGTCATCCAGTGCACGGCCGCAGTTCCAGCCTGTCCCGCAACCGTCTCCGCAAGCGTGCTACGAATGTGTCACTGCCCAAGGACCTTCTTTCCGAGGCAAAGGCCTTGCAAATCAATATCTCGCAGGCGGCTGAAGCCGGTGTTGTTCAGGCCACCGCATGCACGCGCAGCGAGCGCTGGCTTGCTGAGAACCAGGAAGCCATCGAGAGTTCCAATGCTTTCGTTGGAAAATACGGCCTTCCACTAACGAAGTACCGGATGTTTTGATGAGCCCAATTTTTCCAGGGCGTTAATTGATTTTGCGGAGAGGCTCATCCAGATTCCGCAATCGAAATTGGATTGGAGATTCTTCGAAGGCATTTGTCCTTCGCAACGCAGTTGTTGCATTTTTTGCAACAACTGAACCCCGTTCCAATTCTCCCTCTTTAAATACATTGCGGATATGACGCGAGATAACTGATTTATCGCGATCAAATAAGGCAGCCATCTGATCCAGACTAAGCCAGGCTGTATCTCGGTCTACAGTCACTTCCAACTGTGCATGGTACGCGCGCACTTTGCGCGCCGGGACACTAGTATTTGTGGCGAGTATGGCTACTTCGTAGGCGACCTGTACCGCCAGCCTGCTACGCACGCACAGCGCGACGCCGACGAGCATATACAGAACCAACAGTACGATAAGCACAGAGGCGACCATGGCGGGCGGTGATGATTGTAAAGCTGACATGCTACCGCAGCGACGGCAGGACCCTTTCAAATTTTGCGCGAAATCTGACGGCCGTTTTCGTTCAAAACGTGACCGGGGGTGTTCCCATAATCGACCCGTACCCCTGCGCATACGTCAAAATCGCGCGCCCGTTTGATCAAATCACAGTTATACCCGTTAGCGAGGCGACCCCCAATAAGGGGGAGCCACCCGGGGGTGGGGTCAGGACCGGGTGCATTTGTGATCTGGGCAGGCCCGCAGACGCGCCAGTACGACGCAGACTACGTTTTCTAGATGAGGCGTGGGAGAGGGGCATAGCCATAGCCTGCGACGCCGTCAGGGCGGCTGTAGTCGCTTCGCCGCCTGCGGCACCACGTCATGGCCAATAGACCAGACCATTACCCCGTAATGCCGTCAGTCTCAGAGTTGGGGCTTCGGGGGTACACAGAGGGTACACGGACGGCAAAAAGCAAAACGCCAACCCCGAAAGGTTGGCGTAAGTGCTTGATATCTTTGGTGGCGCATCCCTGATTCGAACAGGGGACCTGCGGATTATGATTCCGTCGCTCTAACCGGCTGAGCTAATGCGCCAAAGCACGAAACTATAGCATAAATTTTTAAGCATGTGTGCAGGCCCAGGCGTCGAAAATTCAGCTTGGTATCAACGTAAAGGCCCCGCCTTTTGGCGGGGCCTTACTGCCGCGAAAGCAGTGGACATTACCAATAGAGGTGATGTCAAATGAACTACCTCGAAAGGTAGTTGCGCTGCCCTAAGGCAGTAAAACCATCATAATTCCGGGCTCTCAACTTTGAAATAAGGGTAACTACTGATGAGGCATCTGCTGGCTATGGCTTCTCTTGCTTTCTCCCTCGGCGCCTGCGCCAACGGTACGGCTAACCATGGGCCGGCCTCTACCCGTTCCGGGGTGCAGGTTTATGGAACCATCGATGCTGGGGTGGGTTCGCAAAATATTTCACGCTGACAGTGCGGCATGGGTCTTGTTGGCTTCGCTGGCGTCGTCCGGCATGGGGCTATTGGTGTTGCCGGACAAGGCGGCGCTAAGACTATATAACGGCGCGAATGACTCGGCTTGCGCCATCGGCCAGGCCGTACGGAAGATGGTCAGCCGGAACTTTCCTTCAAGCAGTTCGCCGTCTTCCAGATCTGGAAACAACGCGGACAGTACCCTGATTTCGCCATTGGAAATTCGCTTGGCGATGTGATGCGGCCGTAATTCGCCCGGGTGTTGCAGCCCGGCAGCGCCAAGTATTTCGCCCAGGGCTTTCAAGGTGTTTGCATGGAAGCTTGCGACGCGCACTGATTTATCCTCCACGACCAACGCCTTCTGGCGCTTGGGGTCCTGGGTGGTGACGCCGGTTGGGCATTTGCCGGTATGGCATGCCTGGGCTTGTATGCAGCCGATGGCGAACATGAACCCGCGTGCACTGTTGCACCAGTCGGCGCCCAGCGCCATGACGCGCGCCATGTCGAAGGCGCTGATTATTTTCCCCGAAGCGCCCAGCTTGATGTGATCCCGCAAACCGATGCCGACCAAGGTGTTGTGCACCAGCCGCAGCGCTTCGCGCAATGGTGTGCCCACATGGTCAACGAATTCGATAGGGGCGGCGCCCGTGCCGCCCTCCGCTCCGTCGACGACGATGAAATCAGGCGTTATACCGGTCTTGAGCATCGCTTTGGCAATGGCAAACCACTCCCATGGATGTCCGATGCATAGTTTGAACCCGACCGGCTTGCCACCGGACAACCCGCGCAGGCGGGCGATGAACTGCATAAGTTCGATAGGTGTGGTGAATGCACTGTGCCGGGCGGGGGAATTGCAGTCTTGCCAAGGCGGGACACCGCGGGCCTGCGCGATCTCCGGCGTTACTTTGGGACCGGGCAGGATGCCGCCATGTCCTGGCTTGGCGCCTTGGGAGAGCTTTATTTCTATCATTTTGACGCTGTCATGCCTGGCCCGCTGTGCAAAGACTTCGTCCGAGAACTGGCCCTTGCCGTTGCCGCAACCGAAATAACCGGAGCCAATATTCCAGATCAGCGATCCGTTGTGCTCCAAATGATAGGTGCTTATCCCGCCTTCTCCGGTGTCGTGGGCAAAGTTGCCTTCCGATGCCCCCTTATTCAGTGCAAGGATGGCGTTGGCGGAAAGGGCGCCGAAACTCATGGCGGAGATATTCAATACCGACAAGGAGTGCGGACGACTACAGTCGGGTCCCCCCACTGTAATGCGAAAGTCGCTGTTCTGCGGGTGGGAAGGTTCCAGGGAATGATTGATCCATTCGTAGTCTCGTCGGTAGACGTCATGTTGCGTACCGAAGGGCCTTTTATCGATCTCCTGTTTGGCGCGTTGATATACCAACGATCGGTCTACGCGGGAAAATGGCAGTGCGTCGTTATCATCTTCGATGAAATATTGCCGCATTTCAGGCCGGATCGATTCAAAGAAAAATCTGAGATTACCGATCACTGGATAGTTGCGGCGAATGGCGTGGCGTGTTTGACGCAGATCCCATATGCCCAAGGCCGTGAGCGCGCCAAATACCAAGGCAGGCAGCAGCCACCAGACGCTTGAAACGAGGCTGAAGACCAGGGAAGCTATGGTACAGGCGATGACAAAATGAAATGCTGAGTAACGCGTTAACAGACGTTGCATGGGATATCCTGTTTCGGTTGCAATTTGGAACGATACCAGAGGCTGCAATCAATCCACCGGTATCGATCCTTGCTCGTAAGCATTTCCGTGCTCATAGAGCACTCCGGCGAACTCAGTAAAATGCCCGTTTCCAGCGAGGACGACCTCGCCGTCGATCATTGCGGCGTACACAGTGGGGACGACCCCTCGGACTCGGAGAGCGATCATCATGTCAGTGTCAACATCCTGGATAGTGCTATTTATTGCCGGGCTATTGGAAGTGGGTTGGGCTATCGGTCTCAAATACACAGTAGGCTTCACACGATTATGGCCCAGTGTGGGAACCGTCTTTGCCATGGTGGCCAGCGTGTTGTTGTTGGGACTGGCGATGAAACAATTGCCGGTAGGGTCGGCTTACGCCATATGGGTAGGTGTTGGCGCAGTCGGAACAGTTATATTAGGCATATTCTTGTTCGGAGAGTCCGCCAGTCCCGCACGCCTGATCAGTGTTGGTTTTATCATCGCAGGCATCATCGGCTTGAAACTGGCGGCGTGACGGATTTTCACTTCGCGTCATTGTTCCCATAGAATCCTTCCGCACATTCAATTTCGGAGACTTACGTTGAGCCCCATAAAGGTCATTCTGGGAGATTGGACAACCTGCATGCAGGACGCGATGGTAATTCGGCACGAGGTATTCGTGCAGGAACAGAATGTTCCCACTGAACTTGAGTTGGACGCTGAAGATCAGCATTGCATCCACGCGTTGGCTTACGACGAAAATGGTGTGGCAATCGGAACCGGCCGACTGCTGCCCAATGCCCACATAGGGCGGCTTGCAGTCAGGGCACCTTATCGAGGCCGAGGGGTCGGATCACAGTTGCTGACTGCGCTGGTCGACGAAGCGCGTCGTCAGCACTATCTGGAAGTTGTATTGGCAGCCCAGCTGCATGCGTTGGCGTTTTATACGGCACATGGCTTTGTGGCCGAAGGCGGCACCTATTTGGATGCTGGTATCGAGCATGTAACGATGCGTCATCTTTTAACTGTCTGAGCGCTTGTTGCGCTGCATAAGAAAAAAGCCCGTGAATTCACGGGCTTTTCGCCAGAATTAAATGGTGCCCAGGAGAGGACTCGAACCTCCACACCCGAAGGCACATGGACCTGAACCATGCGCGTCTACCAATTCCGCCACCTGGGCATAAAGTGTATGCTATCGCTTTACAAACTACTGCTGCGTTTTGCATTACATCTTTAAGAGGCGCAAAGTATAACGTATTTTTTTACCTAACGGAAATCACTTTTGAACAAACGTTCCAAAAACGACTCGACTGGCAAGGGAAGCTCGGCCGGCACGCACAATCTGCCACCGGATTTCGACCCCGAAGTGCCCAGTCGCGAAGTAATCATGCAGTACCTCCGATCCTCGGAAACTCCCATGTCGCCTGAAGACCTGGCAAAGGCGCTAGGCACTTCCGTGCCTTTGTCCGTAGGTTTCGATCGCCGTCTGAACGCCATGGAGCGCGACGGCCAGATTTTCATCAACCCGCAAGGGCAGGTGGTGCTGAACAACAAACTCGAGTTCATCGCGGGCCGCGTGCAAGGGCATCGCGACGGGTTTGGGTTCTTGTTGCGCGACGATGGCGGCCCTGATTTATTCCTTTCACCGCGCGAAATGCTTAAAGTGTTGCATGGCGACCGCGTTCTGGCGAAGCCAGACGGCGAGTATCGCGGCAAAGCCGAAGCCACTATCGTGGAAGTCATAGAACGGCGCACCAACAAACTGGTGGGTCGTTTCCTGAAAGAGCGCGCTTCATATATCGTGGTGCCGGAAGACCAGCGCATCAAGCACGACATACTTATTCCCGCGTCCGATATCGGTGACGCCGAACCTGGCCAAGTCGTCACGGTCGAGATCGTGCAGCAGCCCACGCGGCACACGCAGCCATTGGGACGCGTCGTGGAAGTCCTGGGCGAAATCGACGATCCTGGCATGGAAATCGAGATTGCCGTGCGCAAGTTCGATGTTCCGCATGAGTTTTCAGCTGCCACCTTGCAGCAAGCCGAAAAGCTGCCTGCCACCGTCCGGCCCGCAGACCTCAAAGGACGCATCGATCTGCGTGAAGTCCCGTTCGTGACAATAGACGGCGAAGACGCCCGCGATTTCGACGATGCGGTATTCTGCACCCCGGTTGAACTTGGCACAGAAAAACGCAAGAAACCGGGCTGGCGCCTGTTGGTGGCCATTGCCGATGTCAGTCATTATGTGCGGCCGGGCGACGCCCTGGATAACGACGCCATCGAGCGAGGGACCAGTGTTTATTTTCCTCGTCGGGTCATCCCCATGCTGCCCGAAGCGTTGTCCAATGGCATATGCTCGCTGAACCCCGACGTCGACCGCTTGGTGCTGGTTTGCGATATGGTTATTGCCGCCAGTGGCACCAAGGCCGGCAACATCACCGCCTACCAGTTTTACGATGCTGTCATCCATTCGCACGCACGTACGACCTACACCGATGTCTGGTCGGCCCTGCAACAGCCCACGGGCCCGGCCGGGCAAGCAATGCAGGCCGTGCTTGCGCACGTCCAGAACTTGTACGAACTCTATCAATTGTTTGCGCAGGCGCGCAAGAAGCGCGGCGCTATCGATTTTGACACCATAGAAACGCGCATTGTCTGCAACCCATTGGGTCGGATCGAAAAGATCGAAGCCTACACGCGCAACGATGCTCACAAGCTCATTGAAGAGTGCATGTTGGCCGCCAATACGTGCGCAGCCGAATTCATGACGCGCAACAAGCGCTCGGGACTATACCGGGTGCACGAAGGCCCGACACCCGAGAAACTCAAGAACCTGCGTGACTACCTGCGCAACCTGGGCTTGACGCTTGAAGGCGGTGAAGACCCGTCCACCGATGACTACGCCAGGCTGGTGCAGGCGGCCCGAAATCGTCCAGACTACGCCATTATCCAGACCATGTGCCTGCGGTCCTTGCAACAGGCCATCTATAGTCCCGAGCAGGTTGGCCATTTTGGCCTGTCCTACGACCATTATGCACATTTCACTTCTCCTATACGCCGTTATCCCGACCTGCTCACACACCGGGTCATCAAGGGTATTCTTCAAAGCAAAAAATACGTGCCGCAAGTCGCCGATATCGGAAGCTTGGCAGCACTGCCCATAGACGAACGCGAACATGCCATATGGGAAAAGCTGGGGGTGCTGCTGTCGGCCCGCGAGCGCCGAGCGGACGATGCCTCGCGCGACGTCGAGGCATGGCTCAAGTGCTGGTTTGTCAAGGAGCATGTCGGCGAAGAATTCAGCGGTCGGGTGACTGGTGTCGCACCATTTGGCATATTCATCACGCTCGATACGCTCTTTGTCGAAGGCATGGTGCACGTATCGGAATTGGGTTCCGACTACTTCCAGTACAACGAAGCCATGAACGAATTGCGCGGCGAGCGCACCGGTATCCGTTATCGCCTGACCGATGCGGTACAGGTGCAAGTGGCGCGTGTCGACCTCGAAGCACGCCGTATCGAGTTCCGGCTGGTGAAAGGCACGACGTTCAAGGCTCTGAAAGCGTCCATCGAGACCGAAGAGGGCATACCGCGTAAAAAAAAGGCGGCCGCCACGAAGCCTGAAGCGCTCAAGGGCACAACGTCGCGGCAACGACGAGCGGCAGCCAAGCGTGGAGCCAAGACGGCATCTCCAAGCAAGACAACACGCAGGCGCTAGTGTCCAATTCAAGCCTGGCGCGGCGATGATGGTTCCGAGGGGTAAAATGCATTTGCAGTGAGCTAGCGCGACGCTTGCTGTAAATACAACTCCATAAGGATATACATGTCGTCTCATCAGGTTTTGGCCGGCTTTCATGCCGTGATTGCTCGCTTGCGCCACGCCCCGGAATCCATCAAAGAGCTCTACGTCGAAGCGTCGCGGCGCGACAAGCGCATGCAGACTTTCATCGAGCAGGCGCAGTCGGCAAATATTCGGGTTCATCCGGTTGCTACCGATCGACTTGACGGCCTGGCTCGCGGTACCCGACACCAGGGTGTGGTTGCGCTTGCCGAGCCGCACACGTTGGCTGCCGATGTCGACGAGGTCCTCGACTGGCTCGAGGATAAGTCCGAGCCGCCATTGTTCCTGCTTCTTGATGGCGTGACCGACCCGCACAATCTGGGTGCGTGCCTGCGCACCGCCGACGCCGCCGGGGTGCACGCCGTAATTGCACCGCGCGACAAGGCCGTGGGATTGAACACCACGGTGCAACGCGTTGCCAGCGGCGCTGCTGAGACGGTGCCGTACATCATGGTCACCAACCTGGCGCGTACGATGCGCCAGCTTAAGGATCGCAACGTGTGGATCGTTGGTACTGACGATCAGGCTACCTCCACAATTCATCAGGTGGATGCGCGACGCCCGATGGCATGGGTGATGGGCGCTGAAGGCGAGGGCATGCGCCGGCTTACCCGCGACACCTGTGACGAGCTTGTGCATATTCCAATGCTGGGTTCCGTCGAAAGCCTGAACGTCAGCGTGGCCAGCGCCGTGTGCTTGTACGAGACAGTGCGCCAGCGCCGGTCGTGAACCCGCCTGGCCTTGCAAAAACGGACATGGCCCCTGTTGTGGGACTATGTTCGCCGGGTTGACGGCTCCCTTATTTCTGCTCTCTACTTTTCCATTCCTGACCATGGCTAAAAACGGCTTCACCACTACGATTCTTCATTCAGACCGACGTGCGTCGGTTGAGCACGGCGCCATCCACAAGCCTATGCATCCTTCGTCGCAGTATGCGTTTTCCGATGCGCGTGAACTGGCTGCGGTATTCCAGGGCAAGCCCGGATTCACTTATGCGCGCCAGGGTACGCCGACCACGACCGCTCTTGAGGCCAAGGTGACGCAGATGGAGGGCGGGGTGGCAACAGTGAGCTTCGCCACTGGCATGGCGGCTTTGGCGGCTACTTTTTTTGCCCTTCTCAAGGCGGGCGACCATTTGATCAGCAGCCAGCACATCTTTGGCAATACCAATAGCCTGCTTGGCACCTTGGCCGACCTCGGCGTTGCCGTCACTGTCGTGGACGCAACCAATGTCGATAACGTCGTTGCCGCCTTGCGACCGGAAACCAGAATGGTTTTCACCGAGGCGCTGGCGAATCCGGGTACGCAGGTGGCCGACTTGGTCGGCATCGGCGAGTGGTGCAAAAAGAAGAATCTGGTCTATGTCGTCGACAATACCCTTGCAACGCCCTGGTTATGCCAAGGTATATCGGTGGGCGCCTCTCTGGTCGTCAACTCCTTGTCCAAACATATAGGCGGCCACGGTAACGCCCTGGGTGGGGCCGTGACCGATACGGGGCTGTACGATTGGACCGACTATACGAACATTGCGTTGTCTTACCGCAACGGCAAACCCAGCTCCTGGGGTCTGACGCAGATAAAAAAGAAGGGTCTGCGCGATATGGGCGGAACCCTTGCGGCGGAAGCGGCGCATCGTATTGCTGCAGGTGCTGAGACGCTTGCATTGCGTATGGATCGCGCATGTTCCAACGCGCTTGCTCTGGCACAGTTTCTTAGCCGGCATCCAAAGGTCGCCAAAATTCATTATCCGGGATTAACCGATCACCCGCAGCATGAGCGCGCCAAACAACTGTTCGGCAGTCGTTTCGGTGCGCTGATGGGCATCGAACTTATCGATGAGGTGGATCTATTCGATTTCCTGAATCGATTGCGGGTCCTGATTCTGGCCACGCATCTGGGCGATAATCGCACGCTGGTTTTGCCGATGGCACAAACCATTTATTACGAGATGGGAGCAGAACGAAGGGCGTTGATGGGTATTTCAGATAACTTCTTGCGGGTTTCCATAGGCATCGAGGATACTCAGGACATCATCGATGACTTTGTACAGGCCCTTGATTAATGGGTTTGAATAATCACACCGAGTTACAATTACCATAAATTCCGGCCGACGCATAGGCCCATCGGCAACTTTTCCATATTTGTTAACGTTGATGTACACAATTGAAAAAGTCAGCAACTATGCGGGTTTTCAAGGCTTTTTGCTTGACAGTCCTTGGTTTCAAAGGCTTAATACGCGGTAGTCAGCTGAGTGTGCATTCAGAAGCCGAAACGCCGCCCGGTTGCGCCATCCTCATGTCGGTTGGCAATACGATCCGCAAAAAACCGCGTCACGTATTTTTCTACCAAGCGCCAAGTCACTCCTTATCCGGACGAGCTTGGCTACAATAATTTTTAGGGGTAATCCTTAATGAACAAAACAGAGCTCATCGAACACATTTCCACCAAAGCAGATTTATCGAAGGCAGACGCGGGCCGCGCGCTCGAAGCATTCATCGGGGCTGTGAAAACTACACTAAAAAAGAAAGGCACCGTGACTCTGGTGGGCTTTGGTACCTTTGCCGTTACGGAACGCGCTGCACGCATCGGCCGTAATCCACGTACTGGCGAAGAAATCAAAATCAAGAAAGCCCGGGTGCCCAAGTTCCGTCCTGGTAAAGCTCTTAAAGACGCGGTTAATTGATAATTGGCCATTTGCAATGGAAAACGCGCTAGGCTATACTTGCGTCTTCGCGTTTTGCACCAAATTGGTGGTACCCAATGCAATGGGTGCTTAGCTCAGTTGGTAGAGCGGCGCCCTTACAAGGCGTAGGTCACAGGTTCGAACCCTGTAGCACCCACCACTTATTGGTTGCAGATAGCAGTAAAATCAAGCATCTAAGGAAACTTAGGTGCTTTTTTATTTGCTGTCACCTTACCGGAGGGTTTATGCGACTAGATAAATGGCTTTGGGCAGCGCGCTTTTTCAAGACCCGGGGGGTGGCCGGAGCAGCCATAGACGGGGGCAAGATCAAAGTTAATGGCACCACTGCCAAGCCTGCAAAGGCAATCAAGCCCGGAGACCTTCTGGATATTCGTGCCGGCGACCAAAGCTGGGAAGTCGAAGTCCGAGCACTGAACGACCAACGTCGTCCTGCGGCTGAAGCCAGGATGTTATACGCTGAGACCATAAACAGCATCGCCGCCCGTGCGCGACACGTGGAACTCATGAAGTTGGCGCCTATGCCAGTAGGCGAGCGCAAAGGAAGGCCGACTAAAAAGGACAGACGACAGCTCGCAACCTTCCACGAAGAATGATATTGCGAATAGTTCGCATTTCTGATAATATTTTGCAGTTGTTTTAACCCACAGCGTCATGCCTCCCCGGCTTTGCGTTGGCCATACATCAATTGCCCACTAATGCCGCGTTCCCATGTTGAACCGATGTCCCGATCCGTGCTTATCAAAGTGGCCGGAGTTGCCGTTGCGGTGGGATTGCATCTGGCAGTGCTTGGGGCAGTACTTTCTTCACCCCCGCCCAAACCGGAAATAGATTTGCCGGAAACGGTGGAGGTGCGTTTTGTCGAAATCGCCGACGACGTGGTTGACGCGGCGGTCAATGAGGAAACCGATCTCGAGCCCGTTCAAGATATTGCGGTCGCTGAAGCGGAACCGGAACCGGAACCGGAACCGGTTCCGGAACCCGTCCTGGAACCCAAGCCTCCCGAACCTGAGCCTCTAGAACCTGAGCCTCTCGAACCTGAGTCCGAGCCGGTACTCGAGCCTGAGCCTGAGCCGATCATTGAACCGTTGCCGGAGCCCGAACCGTTAACCAAACCGATCGTCGAGCCTGAGCCCGAGGCCATAGCGCCCGAGGCTCCCCCCGAACCTAAACCCGAGCCTAAACCCGAGCCCAAGCCGAAACCTAAACCTAAACCCAAGCCCAAGCCGGCGGTTAAGGCGCCTGTGAAACCTGTCGAGCCTGTTGTGGCGGCGGCGCCGGTCGGCAAGGCCGCTGCGCCAGCCGTGCCTAAAGCGCCCTCGGCGCCGGTGGATCCCGACCGCCCGCGCATGATAGGAAAGGTGGATTACCTCGGGAAACGACCGAATCCGGTCTACCCGCGTGTGTCAGAACGGCGTGGCGAGCAGGGCAGGGTCGTGGTCCGGGTGTTGATTTCCGCGCAGGGTAGTGTATTGAAGGCGTCCGTAAGAACCTCTTCCGGCCACGAGCGCCTGGATATGGCCGCCGTGAAGGCGGCGAGCAGTGCCCGTTTCAAACCTTATACGGAAAACGGTATCGCCTACCAGGCCATGGCCGATATTCCGTTTGATTTTGTTTTATAGGACATAACGAATGTTGGATTTTCTTGATGGCGCCATGCAGGTGATCGCCCAACTTGCGGATGTCCCGCCAGCGGTCACGGCGGCCGGCGGTGTTACGGCGGCGCAAGCGGCAGGTGGCGACGGCATGCTGCATTTCATTTCACAAAGCGACATCGTCGGCAAGACCTTGTTCGGCTTTCTTATCGCAATGTCGCTGACCAGTTGGTACCTCATCTTCGTCAAGACATTCATCAACATTCGTATCGGCATGCGATCGAAGAAATTTCTGACGGAGTTCTGGACGGCCAGTTCGCTGGAACAGGTCGAGAATGAAATTGCCACCCACGGTGCCAACGAGCCCTTTGCACACCTCGCCATTCATGCTATTCATGCACGCAACCATCATGCCAAGTACGGTGCGGTGAAGCTGGAGGAAAAAGGTTCGACCGGCGCCTTTGTGACCCGCACCATACGCAAGGTTATCGACGAGGAAACCGCAAGACTGGAAAACGGCTTGACTATATTGGCCTCCATCGGATCAACCGCACCGTTTGTGGGCCTGTTCGGCACGGTGTGGGGTGTTTACCACGCCCTGGTCGGTATCGGCCTGTCGGATGGCGTGACGGTAAATCGCATTGCCGGCCCGGTCGGCGAGGCGCTCATCATGACTGGCTTGGGCCTGGCTGTCGCGATTCCAGCGGTACTGGCATATAACGGTTTCGTGCGTAGTAATCGCGTCTATCTGGCCAGGCTCGACGTCTTCGCACATGACCTGTTCACATTCCTTAGTACGGGCCAGCAAGTTTCTGAATCGTCCAATAAAGCACGTCGCGTCGTGCTGGCCAGCGGGAAGGGTGAATAATGGCATTCGGCAGTTTTGACAACAAAGGGGCGAGCCATACGGTCTCCGAGATCAATATGGTGCCGCTTATCGATGTGATGCTGGTGCTTTTGGTGATTTTCATCATCACCGCACCCTTGCTCAGTCACTCCATCAAGATCAATGTGCCGCAGGCATCGTCCCAGCCGGTCGAGCAGGAGCCCAGAACTATCGATCTTGCCGTGGACGCACAGGGCGAGATGTTCTGGAACGAGCAGCCAGTGACGCGTGATGACCTGACGCGCAAGTTCGCTGAAGAAGCGGGACTTGATCCGCAGCCCGAGTTACGGATCAGGGCCGACCTCAATACGCGCTACGAAGTTCTGGCGCAGGTGATGAGCAGTGCCAAGGCGGCTGGCTTGAAACGTCTGGGTTTCATTACACGGCCCGGCTCCAGGGATGCGAGGCAGGCCGAACCCGGCATCAAGGAAGGCGCGGCGACAGTGCCGTCAAATTAACGAGCTTCGCGCGTGTCGCTAAGCCGTTTGTCAAGTTTGTAACTGCCTCGGGTAAATTGTCGCGGCACGATATCCTGCGAGGCGCTTCGATATAGAATTAAGGTATGAGAGTACTAGTTATCGAAGACGACGCAACCTTGGGCCATGCCTTGCAGGAATTCCTTGTTGAACAGGGTTATGCGGTCGACTGGCTGCAAGACGGCGATCAGGTATTGGGCGCTGTAACGGCCCAGGACTACGACCTGCTATTGCTGGATTTGAATTTACCGGGTCAAAGCGGTCTTGACGTCCTGCATAAGCTGCGGTCCGGTAATCATCAAGTTCCTGTGCTCATTCTTACCGCGCGCGACGGCGTCGAAGACCGGGTGGCCGGCCTGGACGCGGGTGCAGACGACTACGTCACCAAACCCTTCGAATTACTCGAACTTGCCGCAAGGGTCCGGGCTTTCGGCCGCCGGCGTACCGGCCACGTACAACCCTACATCGAGGCGGGGCCTTTGCAGTTCGATACGGTCGGACGCGAAGTCCGCGTGAACGGCGAGCGTATCTCCTTGTCGGTGCGGGAATTGTCCGTGCTGGAAATGCTCATGGCACGCGTAGGTCGTGTGGTCACGAAGCGACAGATTGTCAATTCGCTGTCAGCATGGGATGCCGACTTCAGCGAGAATGCCGTCGAAGTGTACGTTTATCGACTGCGGAAAAGGCTCGAAGGCACCGGCACCGGTATACAAACCGTACGTGGCTTCGGCTACTTGCTAGAAGTCGAAAGTGCCGCCTGATTTGAACGGCAAACTGATGCCGCCCGGCTCACTGGCGCGGCATCTGGTTCTGCGCCTGCTTCCTGCCATTATCGTACTGGTTCTGCTCGACTTGGGCGCAACATGGGTCATGACCCGCAAGATGACCATGGAGGAATGGCTCCTTCGGGATATTTTCTGGACCATGGTATTTAGCCAGATCATCCTGGTTTCTGTTTTTGCATGGGTTCTGCTCTCCGGCGTGCGCTCGGGCCTGGCGTCGGTCAACCGGCTCTCCCAGGAAATCAGTCAACGTTCCATCGACGACTTGCAGGTTCTGGATACCACGGGATTACCCGCCGAGGTGGCACCCATGGTGAACCATGTGAATGATTTGTTGCTTCGCCTGGACGAATCCATGCAGGCACAAAAGCGTTTCATCGGCCATGCGGCGCACCAGTTGCGCACGCCCTTGGCCGGCCTCAAACTTGAGTCTGAATTGATGCTCACCAGGCAGTTGCCCGACGATGTGCGCGAGCGGGCCGAGCGTATCAAGGCGGTCACCGATCGCATGATACGGCTGGGCCAGCAACTCTTGGTGTTGGCGCGCGCCGATTCGACGATACGCCCGCAGGACAGCTTCGTTCGCATCGACCTGTGCGAGTGGGTCCGGACGAGCGGGGCCGAATGGATCCCCGCCGCCCGTGCCAGGCTGGTAGACATTCAATTGGTGGCGCCCGATGAGCCTGTGTGGGTGGACGCCGATACCCTGTTGCTTGAAGAGTTGTTGAGCAATCTGATCGACAATGCACTGCGCTATGGCGCAGGAGCCAACAGCATCACGCTGCGCGTCGCTGCGAATCCTCCAACCTTGACGGTAGAGGATGACGGTCCTGGCATCGATCCGCAAGATGGAAATCGTGTGTTCGAAGCTTTTTACCGTTCAGAGCGAGCCTCTGCGGGCGGCTCGGGACTGGGATTGGCCATCGTCCGGGAAATCGCGCGCGCCCATGGCGGCTGGTGGAACCTCGCAAGCCGTCCGACATTTCCGGGTACCCGTATTACCGTGGTATTTCCCGGCCCGCGCATCGGCGCCAAGCTTAGAAGACAAGTCTCACAATGAATGATGCGTCAACGATCGGAGAAGGGCCTGTCAAGCCGGCCATAACACCTACAGCGGCGATGATGCTGGGGGCGCTAGGCGTGGTCTATGGTGATATCGGTACCAGTCCCTTGTATACCATCAAGGCCTCGCTCGCCCGGTTGGACAACCCCGGCGAGGCGGAGGTCCTGGGGCTGCTTTCGCTATTGTTCTGGATGCTGATGACGGTCGTTTCGCTCAAATACATGATTATTATGCTACGTGCCGATAATCGGGGCGAGGGCGGTACGTTGGCGTTGATGGAACTCGCGTTACGGGGCGTGACAGGTCCTCGTAGGTGGCGGCTGATGATAATGGGCCTTATCGGCGCCTGTCTCTTCTATGGAGACAGCATGGTCACGCCGGCAATTTCGGTATTGTCGGCGATGGAAGGCATTGTACTGATCTCACCCACGCTGCAGCCATGGGTCGTGCCCCTGTCCATCGTCGTCCTGGCAGGACTTTTCATGATTCAGTCGCGCGGAACCGGTACCGTTGGCAAGTTGTTCGGTCCCGTCATGCTGGTCTGGTTTCTTACGCTGGGAGGTCTGGGCGCCTGGCGGATCGCGCTCGAACCCACAGTCCTGCTTGCGTTGAACCCGATGTGGGCGTTTGGGTTTATTGCCCATGCACCGTGGGAAATCTATTTGCTGCTGGGAGCCATTGTGCTCGCACTGACAGGCGCAGAGACCATCTATGCCGATATGGGTCATTTCGGTCGCTCCGCCATACGCCGTGTCTGGTTTGCCGCGGTGCTTCCGGCATTGGTCCTCTGCTACTTTGGACAGGGTGCCGTTATTCTGTCAGACCCCGCAACCGCGACGAATCCCTTCTTTCATTTGGCCCCTGAATGGGCTCTGGTGCCGCTCGTCGGTCTGGCTACGATGGCGACGATCATTGCGTCACAATCGGTCATTTCGGGCGCCTTTTCGGTTACTCGCCAAGCTGTGCAGCTAGGGTATTGGCCGCGCATGGTAATCCTCCATACTTCCGCCCACGAAGAGGGGCAGATTTACCTGCCACGTGTGAACATATTACTTTTCATCGCGGTGCTGGTTCTTGTACTGGCCTTTCAGTCTTCTGAAGGGCTGGCCCATGCTTACGGGTTCGCTGTGACAGGAACTATGCTCATGACTTCATTGCTGGCATTTGCGGTGGTGCCACGGTACGCACGTGGGTACAGGCGTTGGCTCTGGCTTTGTCTGATCAGCATATTTCTGATCATCGATATTCTGCTTTTCTCGTCCAATACGCTGAAAATCCATGACGGCGGCTGGGTGCCCTTGCTGGTCGGCGCATGCCTGTTGACCTTGATGATCACCTGGAAGCAGGGCCGGCAAACGATGCACGACAAACTGGCTGGCGATCAACAGCCGCTGAAGACCTTCATGGAGGGACTTGAAGAGTACCCGCCGACACGGGTGCCGGGTACGGCGGTGTTCATGAGCATGATTGAAAATACTGTTCCGCCCGCCTTATTGCACAACCTGAAGCACAACAAGATTCTGCATGAACAGGCTCTATTCCTGACCGTCGAAAGCGCGGATGTTCCCTATGTGCCGGCCAGTGAACGATATCGACTCGAACGGCTTAGTCGCAGTGGCTGGCAGGCTGTCGCGCGATGGGGTTTCAAGCAGGAGCCAAACGTGCCTCAGGCTTTGGAGCAGATTGGCCAGGCACATCCGGAGTTGAATCTGGATCCGATGCAAACCTCTTACTTCCTGTCACGGCAAACGGTCATCGTGCGGCGCACATTGCCGTTCTACACGACATGGCGCCGCCATTTGTTTGCGTTCATGGCCCGCAACGCCAGCCGCAGTACCCGTTTCTACAGGATCCCGCCTAATAGGGTGGTCGAAATGGGTATGCAGATGGAGTTATAGCCAGTGTTATTTGGGACCTGTACCCGGGACTGAGCCGGGAGCAACGGGCGTCAGTGAGGGCGCGGGTACGACGGCAGGCGGGTTGGGCGTGAGTCCCGGGGCGGTTCCAGGCGCCGGCGCCGGGGTCCCCGTCGTGGTGATGGTGGTTTCGCGCAGTACCCCCCCTCCGCCAATGCTGCCTTGAGTGGTCGTGCCTACGCCCGACATCTGCAACATGCATTCATCGCGCTGCTCCACAGGCAGGGCGTCGCACCGTGCCTTTTGGTTGGCGTCATAGACCTGTGGGTTGCCGTTGTTCAGTCTGTTGCGGTTGGCTTCTTCACGCGCTGCCCCGGCCTCGCGTAGGCAGGTGGCCTTGTCCTGATTGGTTTGACCGGCGTTGCATCGGGCGACGTCTGTCTTGTACCGTGCTTCGATATCAGTAGCGCTCATGGCCGGGCCCGGACCTGCGGCGATTGCCAGTGGACTGATCAGGCATGCCCCCAGTGCGCATGCCGCCAATAGGCGGGAAGACAATATTGTTGATCGAGTATGCATCGCGGATGTACTCCTTTGTTAAATGTCGAATCGCAGAGGAACTGCCAGACTGTAGGCAGTATATCGACCTAGCTCTCACAACGCATAAAATAGACGCCATGTGTCCGACAATGCTTGCCATAGCAATTGGCGTACCTGTGGCACGCAGCGCAGCGCGAGGATGTCATTCTCCCTCGTTTTCCTTCTGCTCAACGCGCAGTTTTCGGCGTATGGCTGCGCGCATCAACAGCATGGTGGACACGGGTGCCGTGATGATCAGGAACACGGTAAGCAGTATCTGGTGCACGACAATACGTTCCTCGAGTGCGGAGCTGACGAGAATCGAGGCCATCACCATCCCAAAGACGCCCAGTGTATTTCCTAGGGTGGGCGCGTGGATGCGACAGTAAAACTTATTGAGGCGCAACAATCCCACCGAACCTATCAGTGTGAGCAGGCCGCTGATGATAAGGAACAGGGATGCGGGTATCGAAACCCAGATCGGCAAGGTATCCATCATGGCTCGATGACCTCGCCGCGCAACAGGAACTTTGCCATGGCGACGGTACTGACGAAGCCAAATAGGCTGATCAATAAGGCGATGTCGAAATAGGAACTGGAATTGAACTGCAGGCCCAGGACAAGCAGGATCAACATGCCATTGATATACATGGTATCCAGCGCGAGCACCCGGTCGGAGGCGGTGGGTCCGCGCAACAGGCGCAGTGCCGCGCAGCCCAGGGACAGCACGAAGCAACCCAACGCGAAGTCCGCCGCCCAATAAATAAGATCGCTCATTCAAATATCTCCATCAAGGGACCTTCATAACGATGCTGGATGATGCGACGCCACTCCTCTTCATCCTTGAGATCAAGCACGTGCAGTGTCAGGATGCCGTCTCGTTCCGAATAGTCCGACCATACCGTTCCCGGGGTGTAGGTCACGATGCAGGCCAGTGCGGCCAGACCGTGGGGATCGCGCATACGCAGTGGGATCTTCAGGAACCCGGAGTAGTCATCGACTTTATTGCCCTTGCAGATGATCACGGCGACGGCGAGGTTGGATCGTACGATGTCCTTTGCGACATGGCCTATCAGTCTGATAGCGGTCAGTGGCTTCTTTGGATACGCCTGCAAGGGGCGCAGGCGCTTCGCAGCCCAACCCAGCAACAACGCCAGCGTTGCGCCCAGCGCAATCTGGCCCGGCGACAGTGTGTCGTTGAGCAATAGCCACAGGGCCAGTAGCACTGCTGGCAGGACCAGTCGATTCAAATATCGTTTCATGGGATCGCTCCCGGTGAGATCCCACGCACGGGGTTCTGTGTAAGCACTGCATTGATGTACGAGGATGGGCGGTCGAGGTACTTGGCGGTTTCTTCCAGGTAGCTCATGACGGGACCCGCCCAGAAAGCCAGTGCGACACAGGCGAGTATAAGTACGCCAACCGGGCCAGCCTCGCTGACGCGTAACCGTGGCGTGACAGAGTCTTCGACGCTCCAGAACAATCGCATGCCGGTCCGGCTAAGCGCAGTGATGCCCGCCAAGCCGGATATCAGGACGCCCGCCACCAGCATCCATGCGGCCGGCGACGGCGTGTCGGTGGCGGACGTTTCCAGGGCCGCCGACAATAAGGAAAATTTGGCGACGAACCCCGACATGGGCGGTAAACCTATGATGAGCAAGGCACATGCAATGAAGGCCATGCCCAGGAACGCCAGGGCAGCCGGAATGGCGATTCCAACCACATCATCGGATCGATCGGCTGGCTCTGGATCTTCCAGGTCAAAGGCTTCAAGACTGACGGCCAGCAAATCGGCGCCAAAGGTCTGGGTCCGGTCTATCATTTCGAGCAGCATGAAAAACGCCCCCAGCGCCAGCACCGAGCTGATCAGGTAGAACAGGGCAGGGCCAGTAAGCGTCACGCCTGGCATACCCAGGGCGGCCAGCAACGTTCCCGACGAAAGGATCACACAATACCCTGCCTGCCGTTCAACCTGGGGAGCGGCCAGAAGACCGATGGTGCCGAATCCCAGTGTCAACATGCCAAGGGGGAACATCCACTCGCCGCCGAACGCCGCTGGCGCGCCGGTCGGCAATAGTAGCGAGCCGATACGCAGCAGCGCGTATATGCCTACTTTCGTCATGATCACAAAAATCCCGGCAACCGGTGGGCAAGCATTGGCATAGGTGGCGGGAAGCCAGAAGTTCAGCGGCCAGGCGGCCGCCTTTATCAGGAAGGCGATGCCAAGGATGGCCGCGCCTGATTCGAACAGGATGCGGTCGGGTCCGCTCAGCTCGCCGGCTCGCGCCGCCAGGTCGGCCATGTTCAGTGTTCCAGTGACGCCATAGATAAGCGCCATGGCAATCAGCAGAAGGAAGGAGGCCAGCAGGTTCACGACAATGTAGTGTAATCCGGCGGCAACGCGCGCCTTGCCGGATCCGTGCAGAGTGAGTCCGTAGGAGGCAGCCAGCAAGACTTCGAAGAACACGAACAGGTTGAACAAATCGCCGGTAAGAAAGGCGCCATTGAGTCCCATTAAGAGGAACTGGAACAGGGGATGATAGTGCACGCCCGCGCGGTCCCATCGCGCTGTTGAATAAACCCATGCCGCGCTCCCGAGCATGGCCGTCAGTAGCAACATGATGGTGGACAAGCGGTCGACGACCGCCACGATGCCGAATGGCGCAGGCCAGTCGCCCAGCAGGTAGACGCCCACCCCATTAGGCCAGTTGCTGGGGATGTAGCCGGCCGCCAGGCAAAGCAGAACCACCGCCACGGCCAACTGTACGGCGACGGATATGAAGCCAAAGGCAAGCCGTGTACGCCGCCGCGAGTCGCGCAGCATGAGCATGGAGGCCCCCGCCAACAGGGGGATCGCAACCGGAAGAATAGGAAAGTGCTGCAACCACTGGTTCACGACCGGGTCTCCCGTCCATCGACATGGTCGGTGTCAGACAATCCGCGTGAAGCCAGCATGACAACAAGGAACAAGGCCGTCGTCGCGAATCCGATTACGATGGCAGTGAGTACCAGCGCCTGCGGCAGTGGATCGGCATAGTGCACGGCGTCCGCTCCCCATTCCGGATTGATCACTGGGGGGGCCCCAAGCGTAATGCGGCCCATGGCGAAAATGAACAAATTGACCGCATACGAAATCAGCGTCAGCCCCATGATGACCTGGAAGGTGCGAGGACGCAGCAGCAGCCAGATGCCGGACCCGGCCAGCACCCCGATGGCAATTGAAAGCACGGCTTCCATTAATGGGCTCCTTGTTCAGGCGATATGGGCGGAACTATGGCCTGCGAGTGCTTTCGATGGAGCCTCAAGGACTGGTGAGCCAGAGCGACCAATATAAGCACCGTTGCGCCGACGACCAGCAAATACACGCCAAGATCGAATAACAATACCGTTGAAAGATGCAGATGGCCGATGACGGGCAGCGAGATGTCCCAGCTCACGGCGGAAAGAAATGGCTTGGATGCCCACCATACCCCCATCGCAGCGGCCGCCGCCAGCAAAAGACCTATGGCGATCAAGTTTTGCGGGTGCAGGCTCTGGCGTGCCTCTACCCAGATAACACCGCCCACGACGTACTGCAGGATGATGGCCGTGGCCATGATGAGCCCGCCCACGAAACCGCCGCCAGGAAGGTTGTGGCCGCGTAGCAGGAAATAGAGCGAAATCAGGGTGGCGAGGGGCAGCAGCAGGCGCACCAGTACGGCCGGTAATTTCATGACGCCTTCCGGAATGAGCGCCTTGGGATCAGGTTCAGCGAAGTGATCGAGCAACTTGCCGTTGGCCGGCAGTATCGTGCGTGCATTGGGCAAGGTCATGCTCTCTGGTGGAGGACGGAAGCGCCGTAGCAGGGCATAAACCGTGAGCGCCACGATGGCCAACACCGTGATTTCGCCGAACGTATCGAACCCGCGGAAGTCCACCAGGATCACATTGACAACATTCGCCCCGCCGCCCATGGGCAGGGATTGCTCGACAAAGAATGAGGAGATTCCTTCTGGATGAGCACGCGTCAGGACGGCATAGGCAACGGCCGAGAGCCCCGTGCCGGTGACCACCGCGATGATCAGATCGCGGAAGCGTCGTATGAAGGCGCGCACCACATTTTGGACGGGCAGTTCGTCTTGCGTCATGACTCGTGGCGGCAGCCACCTTAAGCCGAGCAGGATCAATACGGTGGTGACCACTTCGACGGCCAATTGCGTAAGGGCAAGATCGGGCGCGGACATCCAGGCAAAGGTCAGCGCCGTGGCAAGCCCGGCGCCACCCGCCATAAGCAGCGATGCCGCACGATGGTATTTGGCCTGA
Source organism: Pollutimonas nitritireducens (assembly GCF_002849615.1). Classification (GTDB taxonomy): domain Bacteria; phylum Pseudomonadota; class Gammaproteobacteria; order Burkholderiales; family Burkholderiaceae_B; genus Pollutimonas; species Pollutimonas nitritireducens. The sequence continues at coordinate 244,114 of NZ_PDNV01000007.1, read as the reverse complement.
TTGGCGGCCCCTACGGCGCAGGCGCCACCGGCCACCCACATCAGTACGAAGTAAGGATTTATTGGCGTTGTGAATTCGGGCTGCAGCCATGAGCCTCCCAGTAGCGGTAACATGGCGACCACGAACGTGGAAACGACGACCAGCAACAGTTGCGGCTGCAGGCGAGGCGAGCGTGCCCAATCAAGCAGGAATGAGGCCAGTACGTCCAGACCTTCCAGCATGGATTCAAACGTATGGCGACCGTCGAAACGGTATATGAGCGGCGTCTTTCCAGGGCGCGTACGATGTCGATGGCGCAGCAGCCACAGTATTCCGACGCCGCCGACCATGGCCAGGAAGCTCATGGCGAGGGGCAGGTTCAAGCCATGCCAGACGCGAAGATCGTACTGTGGGGTGTCGGCGCCAAGGATGGCCACGGTTGCGCTGTGCAGGAAAGGGCCGAGCGTTACGGACGGCATGATGCCCACCACCAGGCAGATAAGCACGAGAATGCCACTGGGAATGAGCATCAGCAACTGAGGCTCGTGCGGAGCCCGGGGAAGATCGCGAGGCTCGGGCCCAAAGAACACCTGCATGATGAAGCGAAGCGAATAAGCCACGCTGAAGGCGCTGGCGACCACGGCAGCTATGGGCAAGCCGTAACTGCTGAACCAGTCGCCGCTGACGAACACCGTTTCGGCAAAGAACATTTCCTTGGAGATGAAGCCATTGAGCAGAGGCACGCCTGCCATGGAGGCGGCCGCGACAACAGCTAGAGTGGCCGTAATCGGCATGCTTCGATACAGGCCGGACAGCCGGGTCAGGTCACGGGTTCCGGTTTCGTGATCCACCACGCCGGCCGCCATGAAGAGCGAGGCCTTGAACGTGGCGTGGTTGATCATGTGGAATACTGCCGCAACCAGGGCGAGGTTACTATTCATGCCCAAAAGCAGTGTGATCAGGCCCAGGTGGCTGATGGTGGAGTAGGCAAGTACCCCCTTCATGTCCAGCTGGAAGGTGGCGGCGTAGGCCCCCAGAATCAGCGAACAAAGTCCCGCTCCGCCTATGATCCAGGCCCATTCGGGCGTGCCTGCCAGGACAGGCCAGAAACGTGCCAGCAGGAATACGCCGGCCTTGACCATGGTGGCCGAGTGCAAATAAGCAGATACGGGGGTGGGCGCCGCCATTGCATTTGGGAGCCAGACGTGGAAGGGGAATTGCGCGCTTTTTGTCAATGCGCCCAAGGCCACCAGCACCAGCATGATGGTGTACCAGGGATGATTGCGAATCAAATCACCGGAGGCCAGCACGACATCCAGGTCATAACTGCCCACGACATGTCCCAGCATCAGCATGCCGCCCAGCAGGCACAAGCCGCCGGCGCCGGTGATGATCAGCGCCATACGAGCGCCGCGCCGTGCATCGAGCCTGTGGTGCCAATATGCGATCAACATGAAGGACGAGAGACTGGTCAATTCCCAGAAGACGACAAGCTGGATTAGATTGCCCGAGAGCACGACGCCAAGCATCGAGCCCATGAAGGCTTGGAAGAATGCGAAAAAGCGGGGGACCGGGTCCTGCGGCGAAAGATAATAGCGGGCGTACAGGACGATCAAGGCACCCATGGTGGTAATGATCATGGCGAACAGCCAGGCATAGCCGTCCATGCGCAGGGTCAGGTCGACACCGAGGCTTGGTATCCAGGGAACGGTGGTTTTGACGACATTGCCATCGATGACGTCGGGCAGGTGCCAGGCAACCAGGACTGCGCTGAAGATAGCAACGGACCCAGCCAGCCATGCCTCCAGGTTTCGGGCATTCGCGGGCAGCAGCGCAGCGATAATGCTGCCCGCAAAAGGCAGGACAAGAATAAGTGCTAAGAGCATTGGGACTGAGGGGCTTGAATGAATCCGAGCCCTAATAATACGATATGTTGCTTTCAGCTCCGCGACAGTCAGATGGTTTTTCTGTTTTACTGGCGTAATCCAAGGTTTGTTATTCTGCTTGACGTAGATCAAGAAGCATTTTGATCGATGTCCTGACAATGTCAGGTTGATGCAAGCCGCATATTGACAGGCATGCATGGACGCCAACGGCGTCCCGGCCATAATCGGAGTAAGTAATGAGTGCCTCTAATAATGTTGATGCCACGCCTGAAGGCTCGGGCACTATTGCCTTCCCTGATATTGAAATTTCAGAGGCGCTGATACGCCGTTTCGACAGCTCCGGCCCGCGTTACACCTCTTACCCCACGGCCGACCGCTTCAAGCCGGATTTTGCCGAGCCGTCGTATATCAGATATCTGGCCGAGCGCGCGACGTCTGACAGTAATCCGCCGCTATCGGTCTATGTGCATCTGCCGTTTTGCGAGTCGCTCTGTTATTTCTGTGGCTGCAACAAGATCATTACGCAGGACCACAGCCGCGCCGCCGAATACCTACGCTATCTGGACAAGGAAATCGCGTTGACGGCCCGGCATCTTGGACCCGACCGCAAAACGATGCAGTTGCATCTTGGCGGCGGGACCCCTACGTTTCTCAGCGCCGCCGAATTGACGCAGTTGATGGACTCCTTGCGCGGAAACTTCGATATGGCGCCCGATGCCGAACTGGGTGTCGAAATCGATCCGCGCACGGTCAGCGAGGCAACGCTGTCCATGCTGGCCGGCCTGGGTTTCAACCGCACAAGTTTCGGGGTGCAAGATTTCGATCCCGCCGTCCAGGCGGCGGTAAACCGCATACAGCCGCTCGAAATGGTGGAAAAAGCCCTACTTGCCAGCCGCGATGCCGGTTTCCAGTCGGTGAATGTAGACCTCATCTATGGCCTGCCCAAGCAGTCGTTGGCGAGCTTCAATCGCACACTCGATCAGGTTATTCGTCTGTCTCCAGACCGTATCGCCTTGTACAACTACGCGCACCTGCCAAGCCGGTTCAAGGCGCAACGGTTGATTATCGCCAGCGACCTGCCCACGGCCGAAGAGCGGCTACAAATTTTCCTGATGTCGACCCGTCGGTTGCTCGAGGCAGGTTACATCTACATAGGGCTGGATCATTTCGCCAAGCCCGAGGATGAGTTGAACAAGGCTCGACTGGACGGCAGCCTGCATCGTAACTTCCAGGGCTATACCACTCGCGCGGAATGCGACCTGGTCGGCCTGGGTGTATCCGCCATAGGCAAGGTTGGCAATTCGTACAGTCAGTCGGTGCGCACCCTCAATGCCTATTACCAGTATCTGGACCAGGGACGGCTGCCGACGGAAAAGGGATACGACCTGACACCGGACGACGTGCTGCGCCGCCAGATCATCATGACCCTGATGTGCAGCATGCCGCTGGATTTTTGTGCAATCAACGTGCAGCATGGTATTGATTTTATAGACTATTTTGCGCCGGAGCTTGCGCGTGTCCAGCAATACGAAGAAGCCGGGCTGATGCATACCGACGAAAAAGGCATCACCATCACACCTAAAGGCCGCCTGTTCGTTCGCGCCATTGGCATGGTGTTTGACAAGTTCATGGGTCAGCCCACGGTATCCACGTATTCCAAGCTTATCTAATGGTCACGATCATCGACGCGAACAAGTGTCTTGCTGCGCAGAAGATAAATGGTGACGCCAAAGCCGGGGATCAGCAAGAAGACGCTGACCCACGCATAGGGAACGAACCAGGCGGATATGGCCAACGAGGTCCAAAGAAAAATGATGGCGATGATTTTTGCGCGTAGCGGAATACCAGAGCCATTTTGTAAATTGACCAGATAGGGTCCGAATATCTTGTTGCGCATCATCCAGCGGTGAAGACGTTCTGATCCGCGCACAAAACAGGCCGATGCAAGAAGCAGGAAAGGCGTGGTGGGCAGCAGCGGAAGAAATATGCCAATGATGGCCAGCGTCAAAGCCACTGTCCCCGCAACATTGAACAGGATTTTGATCACTATGGTTGTTCTGCTTCAGGTTCGAGTTGTAACTGGGCAAACACTGCACCGTTATGGGATTCTAGCAATATGAGCACAAACAGGATACGCATCCAGGATTTTCTGTCCAGGGTGCCATTGTTCAACGAGCTGGGCGTCGAAGAACTCGACAATATTGCCCTGGGTACGACTGAGGTCCAGGCGGCACGCGGCGAAATTGTTTTTCACCGGGGCGATCCCTGCGTAGGCTTTCATACGGTGGTCTATGGACAGATCAAGCTGATGTTCGTCTCGCCGATGGGCGGCGAGAAGGTCGTGCGGCTTATCGGTCCCGGCGACAGCTTCGGTGAAGCGCTCATGTTCATGGACAAGGCCTATATCGTAACGGCGCAGGCCTTGGCCGACACTTTGCTGCTGCATGTCGACAAGTCGGTGCTGTTCGACGAACTCGATCGCCGTCCCGGCCTGGCTCGCAAGATGTTGGCTGGCTTGAGCCAACGCCTGCACGCCCTGATCAGCGACGTCGAAGCGTATTCATTGCGCTCCGGTACCGAGCGCGTGATCGGCTACCTATTGAAAGGCGAACCTTGTGAGGACGGCCACCAACTAAGGCTGGAGACCAGCAAGACCGTCATTGCCTCGCGACTGAACCTGACGCCCGAGCATTTCTCGCGCATACTCCACGACTTGGCTGCCAACGACCTCATCAAGGTAAAGGGCCGTGAAATCACGATACTCGATTCCGACAAGCTAAGCGCCTATCAGGGCTAGGGTCGCCCGGTGGCTGCTCGCGACTGCTGCGCAGCATACGCTTCGAGGCTTGCGGCGATTTGCTTTTTTGCGTTCAGGAACAGACGGATTGCGCTGGCCATGTTCCAACCCAGCCAGCACACCGATATGGCCATGGCAAGAGCCGCCACGCGTGTGAACGGAGCTGGCCAGACGGCCGCCGCGACCAGCAGCGGCAGGGCGCAAGCATGTGCGAAGAACTGGCGTGTTGCAGCATGGTCGGGAATGATGTCCTTGACCTTGGGCACACCCTTCAGCGCAATCGGTAGCTCGTTTTGCGCGTGGAACCAGAGCAGGAAGGGCAGGATCTTGTAGAACATTCCATTGATGGCAGACCAGGCAAAGCCTACGATGAAAAGTATGCCGAGTGCAATCGAATAGTCGGTCTTGGTGATCACTTGCACTGGCCATAGCAGGGCGCAGGCCGATAGGCTTAGCATGGCCGTGCGCCAGAACAGGGTCGTGGCGTCGGGCTTGGGCCGTTTGCGAGTATGAAGCAGGTATATCGTTGTCGCTGCAAATATTGCATAGGCAATCAGAACCAGTGCCGCAGCGACGCGCCCGGCATGCCAGGAACCGAAATCGAACACCAGGCTGGCCGTCCAGGTGGCAAGCAGGATGAAGATCGATGGCGCCATCCAGCGGGTAATGGGGCGTGGGTAGAGTTCGGTGACCTGGAATATGGGCACCACTTGATAAGCCACTCCGATTACCAGCAGGCCCACCCATCCCAACAAACCCCAGCCGGCATGGATGTCTGTCAGGAGCAAGACAGGCATGGTCAGGCCCGGCCAGGCGAAGGCGGCGGCGAGCGTGCCGCCGAGCGCCACCGTAATGAATAGAGCGCCAAGGGCGAGCCGGCTTGCCAGCAGTACGTCGTCGGCGCCTTTCGCCGCATCGGCCCGATGGATCCAGAGTCCGCCAGCGCATGCCGCCAGCAGCGAGGTGAACGCTACCAGCAGCGCACCCAGAGCAAGTCCGAAAAGCAGTGCTTGTCCACGCAAGAATGCGACCGCCAGCAGCAAGGTACCCAGCGTGAGGGTGGTATGCACCACGACCGACGTCAGGCGTGGGGCCAGGACGTTCACGCCGCTTGCGACCGGCAGGATTTGCATGAACGCACCCGCCATGGCGCTAGCCAGCACGCCCAGCGTGAACAGATGGGTCAGCGCCAGCGCATAGGGCGTCCAGCGCGATGCGAGCGCTTGCGGTCCGGCGACCAGCAGCAGGATGCTGGCCAGCAAAGCAAAGACGGGTACGGTCAGGAAAAAGCGTAGCGGTACTGCTAAATGCGGCGAGTTGTTAAAGGCCAGGGCTCGGCGCATCAGCTTTTATGCCAGATCAGGAGTTCGTAACGGTAGTCTGCGGAAGTGGTGGTTTCATAGTGGAAGTTGTTGCCATCGAGAATGGTATACAGAGGCCGCGGTTCGCGGTCTACCAACATGCGAAGGCACTGATGCTGTTGTAGATTGCTGAGCGCTTCCAGGACCAGTTCCAAGGGCTCGGGCGGGGGCAGGCCGCGCGTGTCGAGCAGGATTTCGTTTTTCGGTTGCGGGATAGTCATGGTTTGCTGTGGGGGTTATTGCTCTTGACCACATTGGCAACAGAGCATTTTTACATTTATCTAAACGACCTAACCTTGATATTTATTAAGGAATGAGCCGTCGTTCGCCTGCATAGTGGCTACTGCGCTTCCACGCCTCTATATTCGAAGGACTCTTATCGTGCTGCACTCCGCTCTAGAACTACTCAAGCTGAAAGGCAAGTCTCTGTTACCAATTGTGCAGGGCGGAATGGGTGTGGGCGTATCCGCCCACCGACTGGCAGGAACAGTAGCTTCGCTGGGGGCCTTCGGCACCATTTCCAGCGTCGACCTGCGCCGCCATCATCCCGATCTCATGGTCCAGACGGGTCGCTCACGCAATAAGGCCCTTATCGATTCGGCCAATCTAGTCGCTCTCGACCGCGAAGTCAATGCAGCCAAGAAAATGGCCAGCGGCAACGGACTGGTGGCTGTCAATATCATGAAAGCCGTGGCTGAATATGCGGCATACGTGCGCCAGGCATGCGAAAGCAACGCCGATGCCGTTGTGGTGGGAGCGGGGCTTCCCCTGGATCTTCCCGAACTCACCACCAATTTTCCCAAAGTGGCGCTAGTACCCATTCTGTCCGACGTCCGCGGCATTGGTGTCATTCTCAAGAAATGGATGCGCAAGAATCGCCTGCCCGATGCCATCGTCATTGAAAATCCCCGCTACGCCGCGGGCCACCTGGGCGCACCCAGCGCCGACGCGGTCAACAATCCCAACTTTGCTTTCCCCGTCGTACTCGAGGGCACCCTGCAACTGTTCAAAGACCTGGGTCTCGAGCGCGAGAATATTCCCGTCATTACCGGCGGCGGCATTCATAGCCACGAGCAGGTCGTGAAACTCATGGGCATGGGCGCCAGCGCCGTGCAGCTGGGCACACCGTTCGCGGTAACCGAAGAAGGTGATGCGCACCCCAATTTCAAGAAAGTGCTGGTCGAAGCCCGTCCAGAAGATATCGTCACCTTCATGAGCGTCGCCGGTTTGCCGGCACGTGCGGTACGCACACCCTGGTTGGCCAACTATCTCGAAAAAGAAGAAAAACTGCAACGCATGGCCAAGCCCAAGGCATGCACAGTCGGTTTCGATTGCCTCGCCCAATGCGGCTTGCGCGACGGAATCAGCAAACACGGCCAGTTTTGCATTGACACTCAGCTTGCCTTTGCTTTGGCAGGCGACATCCGGCGCGGCCTGTTCTTTCGCGGCTCCGAAAAACTTCCCTTCGGCAATTCCATACGGTCAGTGCGCGAACTTATCGAGTATCTGCTAACCGGTATCCGGCCTGCATTGGCTGCGGTTGCCTCGCCCACGATAAGGTTCGAACAGGCACTCGTTCCAGCCTGATTCCGCTTTACTGGCCGCACCCTAAACCAGACAACACAGCGCAAGACCAGGACAAGTACCGGTCGGGCCACCTCTCCCGAGAGGAGCCTTGCTGTGTCCAACATTTTTGAATGGCTTCAAACGTATCAAGGCGACACCATGACGCTACCGCTTTCCTCCTCGTCCCATTCCGCAACGCCGCGCGCCGCACCCATGGAACTGGTTTGCCCAGCCGGCAGCCTGCCGGCGCTCAAGTCGGCCATCGATAACGGCGCCGATTGCGTGTATCTGGGGTTTCGCGACGTGACCAATGCGCGCAACTTTGCCGGCCTGAATTTCGACGACGCTGCCGTCAACGAAGGCATACGTTATGCGCACCGGCAAGGGCGCAAGGTGTTTGTCGCACTGAACACCTATCCACAGCCCTCCGGTTGGGCGTTGTGGCGTGCGGCGGTCGACCGTGCCGCCGATTCCGGCATCGACGCCATGATCGTCGCTGACCCGGGCCTCATGCAGTACGCAAGCCAGCACCACCCCCAGTTACGCCTGCATCTGTCCGTCCAGGGCTCGGCTACGAATTACGAAGCCATCAACTTTTATCGCGAGCATTTTGGAGTGGTTCGGGCGGTGTTGCCGCGCGTACTATCGCTGGCGCAGGTCGAGCAGGTCACCGAAAAGACACCAGTTGAAATCGAAGTGTTCGGTTTTGGCAGCTTGTGCGTCATGGTGGAGGGGCGATGCGCCTTGTCCTCCTATGCAACGGGCGAGTCGCCCAACACCCATGGGGTTTGTTCGCCGGCAAAGTCGGTGCGCTGGCAACAAACCGCACAAGGTCTGGAATCCCGCTTGAACGGTGTACTTATCGACCGCTATGCGGACGGTGAAAACGCCGGCTATCCGACCTTGTGCAAAGGTCGATTCGATGTTGCGGACGAAAACTATTACGCGCTCGAAGAGCCCACCAGTTTGAATACGCTCGAACTCCTTCCCCAGTTAATGAAAATCGGCGTACGAGCCATAAAAATCGAAGGTCGTCAGCGCAGCCCCGCCTATGTGGCCCAGGTTACACGCGTATGGCGCGATGCCATCGACCAGTGCCTGGCCAGCCAGCAACGCTATTCGGTGAAACCCGCCTGGATGGCAGAACTCAACAAAGTCGCCGAAGGCCAGCAGCATACGCTCGGTGCCTACCACCGCCCATGGAAATGAAACCCCACATCGCTTTGGGCCGTCCAGAAGGAACAGGCATTAACATGCAGGAGGCAGTACTGTGAAAATCGCTTTGGGACCAGTGCAATATTATTGGTCGCGTTCGACGATCATGCAATTCTACGCATCCATGACCGAAGCACCGGTCGATATCGTCTATTTGGGTGAAACGGTTTGTTCGCGCCGCCACGAGCTGCGTCTGCCCGACTGGCTGGACGTTGCCGAGATGCTGGCCGATGCTGGAAAAGAGGTCGTTTTGTCTACGCAGGTGCTGCTGGAATCCGGCAACGACCTGGCCACGTTACGGAAGATCGCGGAAAACGGCCGTTACGCCGTCGAAGCCAACGATATGGGAGCCGTGCATTGCCTCGAAGGCAAGTCGTTCGTCGCGGGGCCTTATTTGAATATTTACAGCGGGCCCACACTGAATATCCTGGCGGGCCTGGGAGCGCGCCGCTGGGTGATGCCTCTGGAAATGGGGCGGGAAGGGTTGGCCCAATTGCAACAAGACCGTCCGTCAGGCATGGAGACGGAAGTGTTTGCCTACGGGCGGATGCCCCTGGCGTTCTCTGCGCGATGCTTTACCGCGCGCAATCGCAACATACCCAAGGACAATTGCCAGTACGTGTGCATGGATCATCCCGACGGGCTGCTTCTAGAAACGCGCGAAGGGCAACCGTTTCTGGTGCTTAATGGTACGCAGACGCAGTCGGCACTGGTTTATAACTTGCTGCACGAAATAGGAACCATGCACGCCATGGGCGTGGATATCCTGCGGATTAGCCCGCAAGCAGAACACACAACTGAAGTCGTACGTCTTTTCCATGATGTGATTCACGCAACACAATCTGTCGCCCAGGCTTACGACCTTCTCCTGCCCTTGATGCCGGCTGCCCCCTGTAATGGTTACTGGCACGGCAAGCCCGGCCTGGAATTGCTTGTGGCATGACAACAAAGGCAATGAATCATGTATTACGGTGAAAGGTTCAACAGCATTAGTCACCTTGCAGGCGCCGCGTTGGCAACGGTTGGTGCGGTGGCGCTCATCGTTCTTGCAGCCATCGCCGGGGACCCCTGGAAAATAATCAGTTTCAGCATCTATGGCGCTATGCTGATCTTCCTGTACCTGGCGTCCACGCTCTATCACAGCCTGCGGGGCCGAGCCAAGAAAATCTGGTGCAAATTCGATCACTGCGCCATTTATCTTCTGATCGCGGGCAGTTATACGCCATTCGCGCTGGTCAGTTTGCGTGGTCCCTGGGGATGGTCTCTGCTCGGGGCCGTCTGGGCGCTGGCTTTGTTTGGCATCGTGCAGGAAATTTGGTTCGCCAAGGGACACCGCATTCTTTCACTCGTCATATACGTGCTGATGGGCTGGTTGGCGGTGGTCGCTACGGTTCCCCTGGTGCAGGCGCTCTCATGGGATGGCTTCTTGTGGCTGGCCGCCGGCGGGCTGATATATACCATAGGCATTGTCTTCTACGTCTCCGACGAAAAGTGGCGCCACGGCCATGGGGTGTGGCATCTTTTTGTGCTGGGCGGCAGTGTGTGCCACTATTTTACCGTCGTGTCCTATGTCGCTTGAGTCATGGGTTGTCATAAGGATTTATCAATGAGCCCTACCGCCTATTCGTTTCCAGTTCCGGTGCAAAAAGTTCTGTCACGCTTGCCTTCTTATCCAGGCTCCATCCTTTTTGTTGCGGGGCTTAACCTGGCGCTGGCGCGTCATCTATCCCCGGACACTCTGCGTTTGCTCGATGGCAAGAAACTGCGTATTCGGGCAAAGGACGCAGGGGTCGGTTTCGACTTCGTCTGGCGCGACGGTTCGTTTTCAGCCGCCCGCCATGCTGACGAGACCGATCTGGCCATTAGCGCCAGCGTCCATGATTTCCTGCTGCTGGTGCAGCGAAAGGAAGATCCGGACACGCTGTTTTTCAGCCGCCGGCTGGTCATGGAAGGCGACACGGAGCTTGGCCTGCTGGTAAAGAACACGCTCGATTCCATCGACCTGTCTGTCTTTTCGCCAACCAATTTTCTGCCGGGCAGGTTGTTCCGGCGAAAAGCGGGCTGACGGCATTATCCAGTATTTCTCCGGTGAGCTGGTCTTATGTGGGGAACAACAAGCGCCATTCCTCCAGGCAGGCGGAATGGCGTTGCTAGCGTGATTCAGCCGCGACGTAGCTGAAAATTTGGGAACATCCGGGCAATCTGTTCAACGGCGCAGGTGCTGGGATACGTGTTCGACATAGTCGCGTTCAACCTGGCATCGCTGCAGCCTTGTGCACGAAACACTTGCAGGGTGTAGTTCGCCACCTGCATGTCGGACAGTGTGCGTGCCAAGCGTAATAAAGCGGACTCCGGCAGCAAAACAGGATGCGCGGTCGTACGTACTTCGTAGGCAATACCGCTGGCCAACACGGTCTCAAGACTAGCCAGCGCTGGACGGCCGCTGTTTGCCACCCCTGTGACGGTGGAATAGTCGGCAAATCCGGCTTTTATATCCAACCCTAGCCAGTCCACGGACGAAAGCACGCTTTTCAGTCGCGTAGGATGCGTGCCCCCACTATGCATGCCGATTTTGAAGCCGAGCGCCCGCAATTGTGCGATGGCGTCGCCCAACTGCGGATCCATGCAGGGTTCGCCGCCACTAAATACCACGGCGTCGATGAGTCCTACCCGGCGTCTGAGCAGGGCCAGGACGTCGGACCATGCAATAGGACTGGCAGCTGTGCGTGTTTGTAAATGCGGATTGTGGCAGTAGCCGCAGCGCCACGGACAGCCCTGTACGAAGACCGCGGCCGCCAACTGGCCCGGGTAGTCGGTGGCCGTGAACGGCGTGACGCCGCCCACCTTCAGGGTACGACTGCGTGGCGTCGCGTCAGGCGACAAGCCGGGCTCCTTCCATGAAATATTTGCGTTCGTGGAATTCCCCTTTTTTTCCGATATTGAACGAGGACATGGGGCGGTGGTAACCCATGACTCGCGTCCAGATTTCGCAAGGTTGACGCTCCTCGTCGGATAACGTCATGTTGTTGGCGGCAGCGGGGATATGTGTTTGGCTGGATGTCATGGTGAGTTTCTCTCTGGGTTGAAAAAATTTACGCGGTCATGGCGTGTGGTGCGTCGATATTGCTCTTGCGGGCGATGAGTTCATCGTCGCACTTGGGGCAGAAGTGATGGCTTCCGCCCAGATAGCCATGTACCGGACAAATGGAAAATGTTGGCGTGACCGTGATATAGGGCAGCTTGAAACGACCCAGCGCGCGCTGGACCAGTTTGCGGCAGGCATCAGCGGATGACAGTGGCTCGTTCATATACAGATGCAGTACGGTTCCTCCGGTGTATTTCCGCTGCAGGTCGTCTTGTCGCTCCAGTGCCTCGAAAGGGTCGTCGGTGTAGCCTACCGGCAACTGCGAGGAGTTGGTGTAGTAAGGCATGTGCGTCGTTCCGGCTTGCAGGATGGCCGGATAGCGCTTGAGGTCTTCCTTGGCAAAGCGGTAGGTCGTTCCTTCGGCCGGCGTTGCCTCGAGGTTATACATATGACCGGTTTCTTCCTGGAAGGCGAGCATCCGCGTGCGCACGTGATCAAGAAGCCTGACGGCAAGCTCGTACCCCGGCACTGTAGTGATGTCGTCGCGGCCATGGCTGAAATTGCGGATCATTTCGTTCAGGCCATTCACGCCCAAGGTGGAAAAGTGGTTGCGCAGTGTGCCAAGGTAGCGTTTGGTATAAGGAAACAAGCCGTTGTCCATATAGCGCTGTATGACTTGCCGCTTGATTTCCAGACTGATCTTGCCCAGCTCCAGCAGTTCGTCCAGGCGTTTGAACAGGGCGGTTTCGTCACCGGCATGCAGGTAGCCGAGCCGTGCGCAATTGATGGTTACCACCCCTAGCGAGCCCGTTTGCTCGGCCGAACCGAACAAGCCGTTACCGCGCTTGAGAAGCTCGCGCAGATCCAGCTGCAAACGGCAGCACATGGACCGTATCATGTTGGGCTTGAGTTCCGAATTGATGAAGTTCTGGAAATAGGGCAAGCCGTACTTGGCCGTCATCTCGAACAGGAGCTCGGCATTGGGGCTGTGCCAATCGAAGTCATCAGTAATATTGTAAGTGGGGATGGGGAATGTAAAGACCCGGCCTTTGGCGTCGCCCGTCATCATGACCTCGATGTAGGCGCGGTTGATCATATCCATCTCGGCCTGCAGCTCGCCATAGGTGTAGTCCACTTCTTTCCCGCCGATGCAGGGAATCTGCTGGCGCAGATCTTCGGGACATACCCAGTCGAAGGTGAGGTTGGTGAAGGGTGTCTGGGTGCCCCAGCGCGAGGGTACGTTCAGGTTATAGATGAGTTCCTGCATATACTGCTTGACCTCGCCATAGCTGAGCTGGTCCTGGCGGATGAAGGGGGCCATGTAGGTATCGAAAGAGCTGAAGGCCTGGGCGCCGGCCCATTCGTTCTGCAGCGTGCCCAGGAAATTGACGATTTGGCCGACCGCGCTGGACATATGCCTGGGCGGGCCGGATTCAACCTTGCCCGGCACACCATTGAGACCTTCCGTCAACAGCATGCGCAGCGACCAGCCCGCGCAATACCCCGATAGCATATCGAGGTCATGCACATGCAGGTCGGCGTCGCGATGCGCCTGTCCGACGGCGGCCGGGTAGACATGGCTGAGCCAGTAGTTGGCAATCACCTTGCCCGAGACATTGAGTATCAAGCCGCCGAGTGAGTAACCTTGGTTCGCGTTGGCATTCACCCGCCAATCGACCTTTTCGAGATACTCGTTGATGGAGGACGCGACATTAATATGTGGCATGTAAGCTCCGTAATAACTATATGTTGTGGTTGGATGGAGAATAAATACTATATATAGTGTGGTCAAGCTCAATGCCACATCAATTCAGGAATGCTTGATTCAAGTTAAATCAAGACAAAAAAAAGCGCGCTCCATGGTGGGGAGCGCGCGTTATTGTGTAGAAGGGATGGACGCGCACAGGCGCGTCGATCAGGCGTCAGGAAACGATATGGAAGTCGATGACGATTTCTCCGGGCTGACGTGACAGGTACTCGAACTCGATCTGATCACCGAAATGGCCCTGGAGTTGCTGCAACAATGGCAAGGGATCATGATCGTTGCAGAACCGCATGGTTTCTCCGGGTTGCAGTGCGGAGAGCGCCCCGAAAATAGCGGCATGGCGGAATCGTTTCGCCACGCCCCGGGCGTCGAAGGGGTGAACGTTATGTGTAAGGATGGGTAGGGAAGTATCGGCCACAGTAAGCTCCTGGTAGGTCCGGGTTGAGTCAACCGGTGCGGGGAATTATAGGGAGGAGCGGCCCAAAAACCCCGTGGAACCACATTCGGAATAAGGGTAAAAGCCGGCTTTACTCCGACTGCACGTGCCACCAGGCCGGCAGGAGCCGGCGCACGCGTGCCTGCGCGTAACGGTCATCGATGAGGTACACCACACCCTGGTCGCTATGGCTGCGGATCACGCGGCCTGCCGCCTGCACGACTTTCTGGATCCCCGGGTAAAGATAGGTGTAGTCGTAGCCCTTGTCGTGGCCGAAGGCCGCGGCCATCCGCCCGCGCAGTCCTTCGTTGACCGGGTTGGTTTGCGCCAGCCCCAATGTGGATACGAACGCGCCGATCAGCTGCTGGCCCGGCAAGTCTATGCCTTCGGCAAACGCGCCGCCCAGCACGGCGAACCCGATGCCCGCGCCGCCCAGCTTGAAGCGTTCCAGGAATTCGCATTTCGCTGTTTCGCTCATGTTGCGGGCCTGCTTCCACACAGGGATTTGTGGATAACGCTGGACAAACTCGTCAAGCACTTGTTGAAGATACTCGAAGCTGCTGAAGTAGCTGAGATAGTTGCCGGGTAGGTCGCGATATTGCCTGGCCATGAGGTCGGCAATCGGGCTGAGGGACCGGGCGCGATGTTGATAGCGTGTGGATATTTGCGGAACGATACGTACGTGCAGCTGACTGGCCTCGAAGGGGGACTCCACATCCACCCAGGCAGTATTATCGGGCAAGCCCAGGGTTTCGCGGTAAAAGGTCCAGGGGTTTAGCGTTGCAGAAAAAAGTGTCGTCGCCCGGCTGGCCGCGAAGCGCGGGGTCAGGAAGGGCGCAGGCACAACATTGCGCAAGCATACGACCGAGCTGGCTGCGTCTGACGCCTTATCGTCGCCGCGCAGGGTGATGTCGAAGAGCGAGTGACCTCCGAATACCTCGGCAAGCCGCGAGAAGTGCAGGATGTCGAACTGGAAACGCTGCAACGCGCTGTTGGTATCTTGCGGGTGTGCGGCGAGGTATTCTGTGATGGCGCTGCCCGTTCGCAGTAGAGCGCCCTGGAATTTGATAGGTACCTGGTCGTACGCCTGATAACTGGCGGTCTGGTCGCGCCAGGTATCGCGCCAGCACCGCGCAAGACTGGTCAATGTTTTTTTCAGCGCGGGTGGGGCGGTCCGGCGCAAGCTTTTCAAGTCATATTCGTTCAGCTCGCAGCTGTACATTTTTCGCGCGCGTTCCAGCAAATTGTGCGCTTCGTCGACGAGCACGCCCACTGTCCATTGGTTGTTCGTCGCCAGGCTGTACAAGAGCGCTGAACCATCGAAGAAATAGTTGTAATCGCCGACGATGACATCGCTCCATCGGGTCAAGTCTTGTCCCAGCCAATAGGGACAAACTTGGTGTTGCAAGGCGATGTCGCGCAGCATGGATCGATGAAGCGTACCCGCCGCCACAGCCGCCTGCCTTGCAGCCGGAAGGCGATCGTAGAAGCCCTGGGCAAGCGGGCAAGCCTCACCATGACACGCTTGTCCCGGGTATTCGCATGTCTTTTCCCTGGCAGTCAATTCCAGGATGCGCAAGCTGCCGTCTGAGGGGATGGGGTCAAGCGCGGCTAGCGCGTCCAGCGCCAGTTGCCGCCCCGATGTCTTGGCGGTGAGAAAGAAAACCTTATCCAGCCCCACGCCAGGCGCGGCCTTGAGCAATGGAAAAAGGGTGCCCACCGTCTTGCCTATTCCTGTGGGGGCCTGGACCATCAGGCAACGATTCTGCCTGGCCGCCTTGTAAACGCTTTCAGACAGCGGACGCTGGCCACGGCGAAACGATGCGTGCGGGAAGGGCAATGCTTCCAGCTTCTGGTCGCGGCTGGCACGATGGGCAACTTCTTGCCGAGCCCAATCGATGAAGAGGCGACATTGCCGTTGAAAGTAATCTTCGAGCATGGCCGCTGAACATTCCTGCACCATTGACGTTTCCTTGTGCTGGATGACGTCGTAATAAACCAGCGCCACCTTGATCTCGTCAAGGCCCAAGTCCTGGCAAAGCAGATGGGCGTAGATCTTGGCCTGTGCCCAATGCAAGGCGCGATGGTTGGCCGGCATGGCATCAAGGTCACCACGAAATGTCTTGATTTCCTCCAGTTGATTCAGGTCGGGATCGTAGCCATCGGCGCGCCCACGGATCCGCAGTTCGGTGAACTGGCCTGTGAGGCTTATTTCTGACCGGTAACCCGGTCCTCGCCCGGCGCGCACCGCCGCATGCCCTTCGATCCCTTCCTGAGCGGTGGGCGACGGCGTGAAGCGCAAGTCGAGGTCGCCGCGCTTGGCGGTGAACTCGCAGAGGGTACGCACGGCGACGGTGTAGGTCATGTGAAAGAAAGCGCCTCGTAGTCGACATAGCACACCGAGACCGGCAGGTCATGCTTGTGGAAGTAGTCCAGCCAGCGTATCTGGTTGTCTTGAAGGCGGTCGCCCGGGCCCTTGACTTCGATCATCTGATAGCGTCGTTCTGCCGGCCAGAACTGAATCAGATCCGGAAAGCCTGAGCGATTATTGCGCACGTCGTGCATCAGCCGCCTGAAGGCAAGCTCCAGATGCGCTGCGGGAATGCAGGACAGGGCGTGATCCAGAACCTGGGCTGTGATGATGCCCCAGGCCACGAAGGGCGACTGTATGCCTGCCTTGCGTACGAAATTCTGCTGGATGGTGTGTTTGTATTTTCCAGATGCCAGCTGCCCCATGCTGCAAGCGAATTGAGACTCGCGGCGGACATGGAAATCGGCATGCAGGAGGTCGGCCGGACCAGGCTGGAAGGGATGGAAGAAGGCGCCCGGTATGACTGCAAAGATGGCTTCCCAGCACAACAGTCCGAACAGGGTGTTGATGAGCGTGTTTTCAACATAGAAAACGGGGGCGTCAGGTGTCTGCTCGTGTAGATGATCGCGGACCTGCCGTTCGACGCGCATAGGTGGCGCAAGGGTTGGCAGCCGCAGGCGGGAGTGCGGCAAGGGACGGGCGCGTTCACGACACTGCCATGGCAGACCGATACGGCGATGGAGGCGCGGCATCATACGTTCCAGGAGCTGCTGCTCGGCTTCACTTTCTGGCGATTGTGCGGCAATTGTGCCGATTTCTACGGCCTCGCCGTAGCGGCCGGCGCGTTCAAGTACGCGTATGCGACGCCCACGGGCCTGCGGATAGGAGCACGCTGTGTAGCAGCCCAGCGCATCGGTCCAGTTGCCCAGGCGCTCATGGTATCGGCCTAGATGAAACAGCAGCTTTCCCCGTCGTGTCTCGATCCAGTCATTGTCATGGCGAGGCGGCATGGTTACGGCGATTTCGGCGACGATGCCGGTATCGCCTGCGGCAATACCGGCCGCAAGCCGCTCTCTGCTTTGATGCAGCTGCAAATACGCGTCGATGTCTTCACGGGAGTGGAAAGCTCGTGACGTTTCCGGGAAGTCCACCTTCTCGTACACATAGCGCCCCAGGTCCGCCAGCACGAATTCGCTCCAGTCTTGACGCATATTGCCGAAGAACATCAGGCGAAAGCGGTCTGCCAGTGCGTTCATGTTTTCGCGATAGATCACTTCGTGCACGAGTTCATTTGCCTCGCAGCCCATGGAAGCACCCAGGCTTATCCATTGCGTAAGCCGGAGCGAATCTGGAAAACTCGCGCGTAGGCAGGCCAGCTGCGTTGCTTTCACCGACGTGGCGACCTTGCCCGCCAGTAGCAGCGGGCGGAATAGCGCTGTGATCTCTGCCTTGCTCAGCAGGCCAAACAATTCGTCGAGGGTAAGCAGTGGGTTCTCGCTGATCCACCCCTGGTCGCCCAGGCCCTCAGCGGCAATGAGCGCATCGCCGATCTCTGGATAGTTCAGCTTGGATGCCCTGAACAAGTTGCCCTTACGCATGACCATGCGTGTCAGTAGGCCACGGGCGGGACGCGGCAGAAGCAGAAAGCGTGATATCTGGTTTCGTTCTTCAGGCAGAAGTAGGTCGCTGTAGCGTTGTTCGATCCATCGAAGGACGAATTCGAAGTTTTCCAGGTAGTACCAGGGATTCGCCAGCGTATTCGTAGAGGACATGGGTGGTAAAGATAGCGAAACAAAGGTCGAATGAACTGGGTTTATGTACAGTTTATCAGTTTGACGCCGCCGCGTACTTGTTACCGTAAGGCCTTTAGGTTAAGTGATTGTTACCCTGCGAACCGAACCGCATGCGCTTTTTGACCTCGCACGGCAAGGTGCAGTAGGTACGCGGGCCGTGATACTCAAGGAAAAAACAGGAGACCGGTCAGAGTGTCGTTCACGCGGTATCGCGGCAACGGGCTGTAATGGCTTACTTACATTCCCCACGTTTTCGCCTTGACCGGTATTGGCGCAAACGGATAGGCTAATACCAAGCGTGACCGGATTGATATGTCCTCACGCCATCTCGGTGGCACGTCGCAGTAACGTCGTGCCGCAGTTGTCAATTAAGGGAGTAAACCATGAATAAAGACACACTCGAAGGCCAATGGAAGCAGTTGGCGGGTAAGGCGAAGGCAGCATGGGGCGACCTGACCGACGACGAACTTACCCGAATCAATGGCAATGCTGAGCAGTTGGCCGGCCTTATCCAGGAACGATACGGGCGTACTCGCGAAGAAGCGGAACGCGAAGTCAACGAATTCTTTGATAAAAACCGTTGAGTACTGCATTCTCTCGACACGTAAAGAAGCGAATGTACCTGGAAGCTTAAATAAGAAGGGGGAAGTGTTATGCTTTATTATGCAGTGGTCTTTTTCATTATTGCCATTGTTGCCGGCGTCTTCGGTTTTGGCGGTATTGCAGCCGGGGCGGCGTCTATCGCACAGATCCTGTTTTTCATCTTCATCGTGCTAGCTGTGCTCGCCTTGTTAAGCGGATTTTTCAGAAAGAAATAGCGCTACGATTGCAGGCGGCCGACAGCGGGGCAATTCTTGCCTCGCAACCGTCAGCTATGTTTGGGGTCCGCAGGCTTTTGGGCGTGCGGACTTTTTATCGAAACCAATGAATTAACACGTGCCGTTAAAGATAAACCGGAGATTGGCCGTTGCGGGCGCAATGACGTTGATTTGCGTCGGGCCAGTGCAGGCAGGTGATCATGCGTGGTCGCAGGACACGGTGAGCCCGGCAATCAACCATAAAAACGTCGCCATTGTTGCACGCCATATACCGGGATCGTCTGCGACACTGACGTCGACATCGCGCATTACTCGTGTCCAGGCCAGCCGTTCTTACCAGGGTAATGCGCAGATCACGACCCGCTTGTGCTGGAACGGGACGGACCGTTGCGTCAGCCTGACTGGCGCCAGCGTCAGCACACATGAGTTCGACGGCCTTGACGCTTCCAAGCCTTTGTATCTGGTGCACACCGTGGTTGCTGCGCATCCCGGTCCGTTGCCATCGCCAGTGTTTGTGAAGGGCAGCGTGGTGGTGTGGTACCGGCCCTAACTCGTCGAGCTAGTCGGCGATCAAGCTGTACCGGACCCGCCGCGTTTGCGCAGTGGATCCAGCAGTGCGCCGAGTCCGTTATGATCGATTTCCTGCATCAACATCAGCAGCCGGCCTATTTCTCCCGGTGGGAATCCTTCACGCGCAAACCAGTTCAAGTAGTTGCCAGGCAGGTCGGCAATAATCCTGCCCTTGTATCTTCCGTAAGGCATTGTGCGCCTCACGAGCAGTTCGAGGTCTTCAGGCTTCATAGGGCAGCATGGCGCGCGCGCAGTCGGCGCGAACGGCGCTTGCGTTCCCAAATCACGAGGCCGGTCACCGACAGCATGGCGACCATTACGCCCATCAACGACATCATGATGCGTCCAGGCATACCCAGGATGCGGCCCGAATGCAAAGGAAGTTGCAGCTGCACGAAAATGTCCGCCGCCGTGCCTTTCCATGGCCGGTGTTCGCCCAGCACAGTGCCGTCGTTCGCATCGATATAAAGATTGGACAGGCCCATACCCGTGGCTCCCATTTCATTTTCCGGATCGAAGAACGAGACATTGTAGAAGGCATAGTCGCCGCCGTAGTAGATGCCTCCCGCGGAGGTTTCAAAGCCGCGGCGCTTTGCTTCGGTTTGGGCCACGCGTACGGCATCTGTGAAGCCGAGTTTGGGTTCGAGATAGGTGCCATAGGGCGCCGGTGTCTGCGTTTCGTAAGGCCCCGGTGTGGTCTGCGACACCAGGGACATGACGGGGTAGAAGATTTCGCGATAAAGATTCAGCGAGAACGATGTGAAGGAAACCACCAGTATGATGCCCCAGACCCAAAGTCCTCCGGCACGGTGCAAGTCAAAATTAAGCTTGTAGCCACCGTCCTTCCAGCGCAATAGCCACGAAGGTTTCCAACGCTGCCACCAACTTCCTGGCTTGCGGTGCCGTTGTGGGGCGTCGTTGGCCTGACGTAGACGGCGCGGGGTCGTCAGGTATAGAGCCACGAAGCTGTCAACCAGCCACACCAGGGCGACGCCGCCCATTAACCAGTAGCCCCAACGATCCGTGCCCCAGAACGCAGGAATGTGCAGGCTATAGTGCAGATGCCGCAGAAATGGCATGAGACTGCGTCGTGACAGCGAAATAGCCAGTGAATCGCGGTGGCCGGTGATTTGTGCCGTTACGGGGTCGACGAACACGTTGTTGTAGTCGATGACGTAAGGGCGCCCGGTTGCTGGGTCAGTCAGTGGCCGTACCAGGAAGGAAGCAGCATGCCCTTCTACCAGACCCAGCGAGATGTAGCTGACCTCAATGCGGGGGTCGGCCGCCTCGACCGCAGTTGCCAAGGCGATCGGATCGCGCAGCGGCCCACGGCCGGGAGTCTCCATGATGTCGGCATTAAGCCATTCGTCGAGCTCGTGGTCCCAGGAAGTGATTGCGCCGGTCAGGCCGGCAACAATCAGGAAAAGCGCGATCGCGAGGCCGGCCCATCGGTGCAGCAGTGTTGCAATAACTCTCACCCAGATACCCGTTTAAAACTCGACCGCAGCGGACAGCATGAGCGTGCGAGGCGCGCCCAGTACCAAATAATTCGCTCCCGGGTAGCCGCCAGCGGAAGCCCAGTAGTTCTTATCCGCCACGTTATCCACGCTGGCGCGCAGGGTTACCATGCGGCCTTCTATTTCGGTGATGTACCTGGCACCTATGTCGAAGCGAGTCCAGGCCGGCAGGGTCTGGGTATTGGCGGCATCCGCGTACTGGGAAGAGGTATGCACGGCCCGGCCAGTCAGTGTCAGGCCTTCCACGGAAGGCACATCCCATTCCACACCTGCGTTGAACAGCGTGCGAGGCACCCCTATGGCGCGCTTGCCGTCGGTGAGGCCGCCTTGCGTACTGACTTGCTTCGCATCGAGCAATGTAACGCCGCCCAGCAAGCGTAGGCCGCGCATGGGTTCGCCGAACACGGTCAGTTCAGCGCCGCGATTGCGCTGTTTTCCGTTGCTGCCATATATCCCGGTGGTGAAGTCCACAAAGGCGGCCGGCTGATCGGTGGCGAAGAGGGCCAGACTGCCGCCGATTTTTCCACCGTCGAACTTGATGCCGATTTCTTTCTGCTTGGATTGGAAGGGGTCGAATACTTCGCCGGCATTTACCACCGGGCTGGCCGGGAAACCATAGAAGGCTGGCGCAGCGCCGACTTGCGTCAAGCCTTCAATATAGTTGGCATATAGGGATATCTCATCGGAGGCTTTCACGACTAAGCCGGCGACCGGCGTAATACGGCTGGTGCTGTTGACTGGCGGCTGGAGTTCTCCGGTATTGAAGCTGTATGAGCGATTGTCGATCTTCTGATGGCGCAGACCTACAGTAAACAGGACGCTGTCCTGGGCAAATGAGATCGTATCGGCGATGGCGAAGCTGGTGGTGCGCGTACTCAGACTGCGCAGCGGATCGCCCAGTGTGCCGCCCGAAAAAGTAATTACGCTGGAATGCGGTCTGTTCACCGGGTTGTAGAGATTGGATGATGTGGGATCGTAAAAGGCATAGGCCTGTCGGCTATCGAAGCGGAAGTGATTGGCAGAAGCGTTGATAGTGTGGCCAATGCTGCCCGTATTGAACTTTGCGCGTATCCCCACTTCGCCAGTCTTAATGATGTCCTTGCGTGAGAATGCCGAACTGCTGACGCTTGTGTCGCCGGCCAGATTGGTGACGGTCGGTGTGGCCAGAGATGATGATTCGTCGCTGCTGCGACCCCCAATGGCCGCCCACGCCATCACGGTATCGGTGATGTCGAATTCGCCCCGGATAGTCCCAAACAAATCACGTTCATTCGAGAATGTATCAGGAGGAGCAAAGCTATTTGCGGGGTCGGGCGCAGATGGTATGGGCAATCCTGCGGAAATGTTGACGCTAGGCTGGCTGCGGGTAAGCTTGTGCTCTTGCCAGCCCAGGTCTGCGGACAGGCGGACTCGTTCGCCACGCCAATCCAGACCAATGCCAAAGGCGCCAAGTTTGCGCTTTTCCTGATCCACCGCTGTACCGCCGTCGCGGCGCACCGCATTCAGACGTATTCCCGTGTTTTCATCCGGACCGAAACGCCGGGCCAGGTCGACCGCCCCATAGCCCTGATTGCCGCTTTCCCAACCCAGTGACACCTCCGACAATGGCGTGTTGGGCGCGCGTTTCGGAACCACGTTAATCGCGCCGCCAACACCTGACCCACCGGGCGGCGCTCCATTGAGGAACGCATTGGCGCCCTTGAACACTTCCAGGCGCTCGATGAATTCACTGGCAAGGTACTGCCGTGGCAGCAGGCCATACAAGCCGTTATAGGTGATGTCGTCCGAATACAACGGAAAACCGCGGACCATATACAGTTGCTGGTAGTTGCCGAAGCCGCGCGCAATGCGCACGCCGGGGTCGTTCTCCAGGATGTCGGCCACGCTGGCAGCCTGCTGGTCCTTGATCAACTGGCTGGTGTACTCCATGCTGTTGAATGGGGTATCCATGGTATCCAGATTACCCAGCAAGCCCTTGCGACCTCCCCGGGCGACTTGTCCGCCCGCGTACGCCGGGAGCAGGCCCCCCGCAGAGGCGTCGGCACTGGACTGTACTGTAACCGGCGCCAGTGTCTCTACAGAGGTTTCCGCTGCGACGGATTGCGCGTGCGCGGACGCGCTCGCGAAGGCGGCGACAATCGCCGCATGCAAAAGGAAACGTGTGTGCATGATAAGAGTGTGTTTGTAATTGAGAACGATCCGCATTATTGCTTACGCGCGGACGTGGGTCAATTCATTACCATGCTGTGATCAGTTTTTTGGCAGAACGAGGTCTGCAAGATGATCGAAGTCGCGCGCAACGATGTCCCAGTCTTCGGTGGGTTCAAGATCGCTGGCCTGCTGCGGGCCGTGCTCCTTCGGTCTTGCAACGAAGGCAGTGCTCAGACCGCATTCGCGAGCCGCGTGCAAATCGGAGTTGTGCGCCGCCACCATGCAAACATCTTTGGATGGCAAGCCAAGGATCTCGACCATGCGCGTATACGCGGGCGGTGACGGCTTATAGGCCTGGGTCACCTCGGCGCCAAGTATGGCATCCCACGGGACGTGGGCGCGCTTGGCCATATTGACCATCAATGCAATATTGCCATTGGATGCGGGAGCAATGATGTAATGCTGCTTGAGCCGTGTCAGGCCGCTGACTACATCGGGCCAGGGGTCCAGTCGATGCCATGCCGTATTGAGTTGATCCAATGCATTGGTGTCCAGCTGGGCGACATCCACGCCATAGTTGCCCAACGCGACGACAAGGTTTTCGCGATGCAGGATATCAAGCCGGGTGAAGGGACGCTTGCCGCTGCGGCACGCTTCCATGGCCGGCTGATACAAAGTCCGCCAGGCAGCGGCGAATTCGTAGGGATCTATTCCAGCTAGTCCGTAGCGTGAAAAGAAGCCCGCGGCCTCGCGTGCGATTCCGCTACGCCAGTCAACCACGGTGCCGAATACATCGAAACAAAAGGCTTTCATTTATTTTTCCTGAACCGCTCGGGACACTGAATCGATCATACCAGCGGTATCGAAGATCGAGCAGGGCTTAGTCATCGAGATTGCGGATGGCTGCGTTAAGCCGCGCAAAATCAAACTGCGGGCGGATGCTCGAGAATTGCAGCATTATCGCGGACACGATGATGGGAACGATGGCGGCAAGCAGGAACGACTCAAGCAAATAAACGGGCTTTTCGCTGGGGCCAGGAAATACCAGCAGGCCGGAAATCAACCCGCACAGGGTACTGGCGAACGCTGTGGTCCCATGGTACCGGCGATTGAACAGTCCGAAGAAGACGGGGAAGGCGGCAGCCGAACACAGCAGATCGGCAAGCAGAAAAAGGTAGAGCACGCTGTAACCCTGGGCAGCAGCGATCAGCACGGGAACGGCAAGCAGGAAGATAAGCCAGCGCGACAAGCCCATGAGCGCCGCCTTGTCGGTCTTGGGCAGCAAGCGGCGCATGTCCACGGCGATAATGCTTGATACAGCGCTGATGACGGTATCGGCCGTGCTCATCACCAGTGCCAGCCCCAGCGGGATCAGCGCAATCGCAAACCAGTCCGGAACACCGGGCATCAATACAGTGAACAGTGCCACCGAGCTATCGCTGGAGTGGCCAAGTCCGACGAATGCGAGTCCGAACATGCCCATGATGAATATGACGGGTGCGGCAAGCAGCCCACCCAACAGGAAGCCGTTGCGCATGCTGCGGCTGTCACGCGCCGCATAAACGCGTTGCCAGTTGCCTTGATGGAACAGCCCGGTCAGCAGGATGGCAACGAAAAAGGTCAGGCCGGCCTTGATTCCCAGGGGGTCCGTCAGGCTCAGGAGCCGCGGCGCATGTGTACGCAACCCCTCCATAACCGGCGTTGCCCCCCCCGCGGCCCGCCAGCCGAGCACGATCAGCAGCACAAGCAAGGGCACGATCACCAGCATCTGTACTTTGTCGGTGAATATGGAAGCGCGTATCCCGCCGTAGGACGTATAGAGCAGTGTGGCTCCCATCACGATGGCGGCGGTGACCCATAATGGCACCGGCGCGAGCAAGGCCACCAGTTTGGATATGGCGGTAATTTCAGCCGTCAACGCAATGAACATATAGAACAGCATAATAAGTAAGACCAGTCCATACATAGGCCGGCCGTAACGCACGATCACAAACTCCGTAAGTGTGTGCCCCTGTGGTATCAATTCGCGCATGCGTTGACCCAGCGGTATCATGAGCAATCGTGGCGACATCGCGCCGAGCGCGTAGCCTATGACAGCCGAAAGGCCGCCCCACGTAGCGGCCTGCGTTGGCGCAAATAGTATCCAGGCCCCCAACGTGGACGCCAGCAGGGTCGCTATGGTTGCAAGAGAAGACTGACTATTGCGCGCCACAATATAGTCCTCAAGGCTGCCCCGATCATGTCGGGCGTAGGCCACGCCGGCAACAGCAAAGCCCGCCGCGAAAAGCAGCAGCCATAAAATCGTTGATGTACTCGCAAACATGCCAATTTCCCAGTAGTCCGGTGTGCCGGAACTTTTGCAAACCATGTGGCCCGCATGTATGGGCGTGGCCGGAATGTGATGTAAGGGGGAAAGACAGTGCTAAATGAATTTCCTTCCCTTCGCCGGCATTACCCGGATCAGGTTCAAAGGGTTACCGCAAGCAAATGCGGAATCTCAGCCCGTAAAGGACTCCCCCAGGAACAGGCGCAAAGCTTAGGTCAGCCACATGGCATTGTCAATCGAGTGCCCGTGCAAGATGTATTAATTTCAAAGCCGAATGCCGTCGATTGTGCTATGGTTTCCGATCACGACACGGGGTGCCCTCCACGTCATTGATGGCTGAGGCTGAGATAACACCCGTCGAACCTGATCCAGTTCATGCTGGCGAAGGGATGTCAGCCTTTCGGCGCATGGCGCCACGTGCATGAGCATACCTTCGTCTATTTCAAAGGTCCGCCATGCAAGACAGCACCACAGCGATCCCACTCAACCAACAATTGGTTCTTGTAACGGGGGGCGCACGCGGCCTCGGTGAACACGTAGTGCGCGCCTTTTTGCGCGAAGGCGCGCGGGTGATCGTCAACTACTTGAATAGCGCCCAAGCCGCCCGGACGATAGAGGAGTCATCAGCAGGGCGGGCAATGGCGGTGCAAGCGGACGTCAGCGATGCAAGAGCCGTTCGTTCCCTCGTCGAACAGGCGCAAGAACGCTTTGGCATAATCGTCACTACGGTGGTCAACAATGCCTTGCCGGCATTTTCCTTTAATGGCGAGCTCCGCCCGCACGCCGATACTCTGACGTGGGACCACCTTCAACAGCAATTCCAGGGCATCGTCCGGGGCGCGCTGAATACCACGCAAGCCACTCTTCCAGGGATGGAAAAAATGGGCTTCGGTCGCATTATCAATATTGGCACCAATCTGTTCCAGAATCCTGTCGTTCCCTACCACGATTACACGGCGGCCAAAGCGGCATTGTTGTCGCTGACCCGAACGTTATCTCACGATCTTGGACCGAAGGGAATTACGGTCAATATGGTTTCCGGAGGGTTGCTGCGTACCACTGACGCGTCTTCCGCCACGCCGGAGGACGTGTTCAACCTGATTGCCGCCAGCACGCCGCTGCGCCGCGTGACCACTCCCGACGAATTCGCCGACGCGGTGCTGTTTTTTGCAGCGCCCTGGTCGCGTTCGATAACGGGGCAGAATCTGGTTGTCGACGGCGGATTGGTGAAAAACTGATGAACGATTCCGGCAAGCTCATGCACATAAACCTGTTCATCTTCGGCTGCGGACATCATCGCGCCGCATGGCGCCATCCGATGTCGTCCGTCGAGCGACTGGGCGACATCGCGTATTACGAAGAGCTGGCACAGACGGCGGAACGCGGCAAGCTGGACGCCGTATTCTTTGCCGATGGACAGTCAGCAGACAATGTGGCGGATGGTCCGCGCTGGTTCCTGGAACCGCTTACGGCGCTAGCCGCGATGAGCCGCGCAACCCGGCATATCGGATTGATCAGCACGGTCTCCAGCACGTTTTACACGCCATTTCATGCCGCGCGGCTGGTCGCTTCGCTGGATCACATTTCGCGTGGCCGCATGGGGTGGAATGTCGTCACATCCATGTTCGATGCCGAAGCGCGCAACCACAATTTCGATGCAATGCCGGACCACGCCTGGCGTTATGCCCGCGCGGAAGAGTTCGTGGATACTGTCCTGCGTCTGTGGGATTCCTGGACCGATGATGCGCTCGAGCTGGACCGGAAAGGGGTATATGCCCGCAGCGACAAGGTGCATGCGATCCATCACAAGGGAGAGCATTTCCGTGTTGATGGCCCTTTGACCGTGCCGCGTCCGCCACAGGGTCACCCGGTCCTGTTCCAGGCCGGTGCATCCGAGCAGGGCAGGGATCTCGCCGCGCGTCGCGCTGAAGCCATCTACGCGGTAGCCTACGACTTGGCCGCGGCCCAGGAATATTATTGCGATATCAAGGCGCGTGTGCGGGCGGCCGGTCGCCGGGATCCGGTGCCGATCATGCCGGGCCTGGTCACCTATATCGGCTCGACCCAGGACGAGGCGCGGGCCAAGCAGCGCGAGCTTGATGAATTATTGCCAGCACCCGACGCCTTGAGACAGTTGAGCATGTATATCGGCCGGGACTGCACCTGTTGGGATCTGGACGCTCCGGTGCCTGCATTGATGCCTCTGGAAGAGTTCGTGGGACCCAAAGGTCGTTACGCAACAGTCTTGCGTATCATCGAAACCGAGAAACCTACGTTGCGGCAATTGCTGGGCAGACTGGCCGCTGGTGGAGGACATTGCACGATGATTGGCACGCCGGAAACCATTGCCGACGAAATGGAACGGTGGTGGCGCAACGAAGCGGCCGACGGGTTCAACCTGATGCCGCCATCCTTGCCTGGCGGCATTGAAGACTTTGTTGACCAGGTTGTGCCGCTGTTGCAAAAGCGAGGCCTGTTTCGCCGCGACTACGAAACGACCTCACTGCGCGAACATCTGGGTCTGACGCGACCCTCGGCGAACTGACGGTCATTAAACGGCAATGTCGATGGGTTAAAAAGATGGTCGGGTCGGGATGGAAGCTTGCGGGTTTTCCCCATTAACCAACTGACCTACCGGTATCAAGCGTATGGATATTCGGGGCCAAATAGCGGAAGATCATTCATTACGCTCATTGCATTCACACAGATTTTTGCCCAGGAGCCCGACTTTGCGAGAACGTATTTTGAAGTTGCTGAAAGACTCCGCCAGGCATTTCGATATGCCCGACCATATTGTTGCCCATGCGATGGACTGCGACCGAACCTTTACAAGTAAGCCGGACCAAATTTAACCCGAAAACGGTGTTAAATAAACTGGAAACGGATCAAATTAAACGGGAAAGTATGCGCGCGGACGAATTCATTATGACCGCCGGCGGGCTCCGCTGCAGGCTGACATGCTGACGTGACGGACTGAATGAAGGGGCCGCAAAGGAACTCGTAGCAGCCGGAGTTTCGCCAATGACTCTTTTTACCACCATGCGAAATTTAATCCGCCTTCGGAGCTTCCGCGCGGCGATCTTGGCATAATCGAGACGGACGGCCGCAACGTTCGTTGACGAGTCACGCAGCCAGTTAGCGGACGTACCGGCCATTAACTTGGTCTCGACCATGAATTTATATTTCAAGTATTGATTCAAATCAAATATAAACGTGTCGAAATAGTAAATACTGATCATGTCGCACGACAGATAAAAGAACAATACAGCACCTAGGTTGAATTTGTCGTACTCGAAATACTGATATCAGGATATTGGTTTTGTAAGTACGCTATCCGGAGCGCCTGCGGGGATCGGAAGGTAAGTGCAGCAGCTTGGGAAGCTGAACACTTCCGGGCCGAAACAGGCGATCGGGGATTGAAATCTCAACAAGGGGAACAAGATGAGCAATGATTTGCGGGGCAAGGGCCTTCTTGCCGCCCTGGTTTTATTTTTGGGCGCCTTGCTGCTGTCGTGGTTTACGCATGGCACCGTGGTGGTCCATAACGATCGCGAGCGAAATATCTACATCCCGGATGAGTTGACCATGCCGTTGCAGGTCAAGGTTGCCTATAACGGGACGGATATATTTTTCCGATACCGCTGGCCGGCGAAACAACCATCGATCTATCACGACATGCTGAAGTTCGAAGGCGGCAAATGGGTTCGGCTTGGAAAAAGCGTCGCCGGGCCACAAACCGAGGGCATCTACGAGGACCGGGTGTCGATGATGGTGGACGATGGCAGCGTCCCTGAGTTCGCCCGCTATGGCGGCTACATCACTATTGGCGACAGCATGCGGTTTTTCACCCATGAGGCCAAGAAAGAGGAAGTGGAGGCCCATCCGTATCTTGGACGCAAGCGCAAGCAGGAGGAGGTTCGCAAGTATCTTCCGGCAACTCGCACGGACATCAACGACTGGCGTTCCGTTGTGCCTGAAGATGAACTGGCAGCACTACGCAAGGGCGGGTATTTCCTGGATCTGTGGCACTGGCGCGCACATCGTGGCAACCCGGTCAATGCTTCCGACGATGAATACGTCTTCGATGCCCGATCCGGCGATGCAGGCAAGGCGGCCTTCTCCACCAATTGGGATCCAGAGAAAAAGCAGCCCAAGTTCATGCTGGACCCGCAGAAAACTAATCACCGGGCATTGAACTGGGACGATCTGGCCCAGCGCAAGCTTGGCTTTGACGATGTCTATTACATCACGGACGACACTGCAGCGCCTTTCGACCCGAACTTCGCGTGGAAAGAAGGAGATACCATACCGCGCCGTCTGTTGCTACGTGGACGCGGCGATGGATCGCATGCGGACATCCGGGTGCTTGGCAGCGGACGCTGGAAAGACGGGTTCTGGGAAGTAACCCTGAAGCGTGCCATGGATACCGGCCACCCGGCAGACGACAAGATTTTCGTCGACAAACGGGTCTACAACCTGGCTTTCGGCGTTCATCGGAACGCAAACGGCAGCCGTTGGCACAACATTTCGCTGCCGGTCACGCTCGGTTTGGGACGTGATGCCGACGTAGTCGCCAGCCGTTTCGAAGCCAGTGAGCCGTCCTGGGACCAGCAGTGGAAGACAGTCACCCTGTTTTACCCTGGTCAGGTCAGTTGGCCCATGCTCAACAGCGTCCAGCATGCGGGTGCCGAGTTCATCCGCAAGGGACAGCCTGTGACCACCCACCACAGCGAGGCTCAACTTACGCAATATGGCATTGAAGCTGAATTCGCCGAAGAAATCCGCCGCCAGTGGCTGAGGACACTGTTCGCCGGAATCGCCTTAATCGTGTCCTTCGGCTTTGCCCTTAACCAATTGCTCAGAAGCAAGCAAGGAGACTGACCATGGCCCCCTATCACGTCTTAATGGTGCACTTCCCCATTGCGTTATGGATCACCGCCACACTGGCAATTCTGTTGCGTGCTTTTTCTGGCGGAGCCTTGGCCCATGCGGTGGATCGGGCACTCGTGCCGCTGCTCAGCGTCAGTTTAGTTTTCGGGATCATTGCTTTCGCCCTTGGATTGCTGGTCTGGCCGTGGGAAACCATTTCTGCGTCCGCACTCGGCCGTAACCACATTCTGGCTGCGAGTTGGACGATCACTTACTGGGCGATGGTTCTGGTTGTTCGGTGGCGCCGTGGTGAGGCCGTGTGGAATGGCTTGTCGCGCTGGATCATGGCCGGTTTTGCGCTGGTGGGTAGCGCGCTGCTAGGAATTACCGGCACGCTGGGCGGTCATCTGGTGGGCATCTATACCGAAGTCTCCGTGGCGCTGCGCATGCTGGGTTGGGATGTCTATACGACCTACTACGTACCCAATATGACCCTGGCAGCCATCTTGGTCGTTTCCGTCTTGCTATTGGGCCTTGGGGAGTGGGCTCGCCGTACTTTTTACCACCACGCGAAATAAATTCCACCTCAGAGCTTCCGAACAACCCGCTACGATCGTTTAAACTCACTTAAACTTGCATTTTCCGGATTAATTGTGGGCTTCTATTCCGGAATAATTAAATCCCTCCCACCATGTTCGCGCTGTCTAATTTTTCACTATGAAAATTGTAAGCTACGTGGTGCGCCGAATCGTACTGGCCTCGATACTGGTGTCGCTGCTGGGCGGCTGCGCCATGTACGGCACGACGCGCGCCTACTATAATCCCGGCGGCGCCGTTTATTACCCGCCACCTGGACCCGTTTATGCATCCCCTGCTGCGCCGATCTACGTCGACCCGTGGTACGCGGGTCCCCCCGTATTTCTGAACTTTGGCTTTCGCTCTTACAGCGGCCGTCACCCTCATCGCGGTCATCGTGACTGGCATGGCGGCGGACGCCGGGGTGGCGATGGCTGGCATGGCGGCGGACGCCGAGGCGACCCCGGCTATCGCCATGGTCGTGGCGGTCACTACCGGGGTCGTTAGCGCCCGCCGGCATTTCAATCCGTCCGGCCGGCACGCTGTTGCTTGATTTCGCTTATTTTTACGATGACATAGGCGATAAGCGCGAACACGAACACCACCAGATACATCCAGGCGATGCTTTGCAGGCATTCGATTATCGTTCGATAAATCTCCAGCACCCACCGCTCGGTCGTTAGCACAAGCGGCGCGAGATCTTTCTGGGGCGGCTCGATGTAGCGCTCCAGTTCGTAAATGCGTACGCCACCTGAAATTCCCACGACAAGTGCCGCAAACGTGATGTAACGACGCCATGCCGAGGCAATGTCGTCCTGGATAATCCGGTCCAGGATCCGGTTCAAGGGCCTGTCGAAGATGCGCACGACAATCAGCGAGACGATAGAGGCAATGAGGAAGGTGGCCAGCAGCAGGGTGAAAAACATTCAATTCACCTTTAAAGGAAGCTGCGCGGCGGCCACCATGCGCAGCAGATGTCGGCACTGCTTTATATAGTTACTGAACGTTGTAGGAACACTGGCGTCGTCGCCGGTCCAGTTGATGGTAAAGCAAAAGTTCACGCGTTGTGTTGGCAACACCATCTGACCTGCCAGGCTGAAACAATGGAATCCGTTCCAGTCTAAGTTGCCTCCTTTTCCATAGCCCATGATGTCGAGTGGAATGGTTTGCGGAATAGCGCCGGCCATGGCGGATATGCGTTTGAATTCGGCCAGGGTCTGGGGCTTTTCAAAATACTTGCCGGCCAAGACATGTCGGTACCAGTCGGTCATTTCGGCAGCGGTGCTGACCATGGTTTGGTGGTCGTTGATGGCCGCGCGCGGCGGCCCCGGTAAAGTCCCCGCCATCACTTTCGAGATGCCTGCCCAGCCTACGTCAGTGCCTTCTGGTGCGCCGGCCAAGTATGAGAACAGTATGCGCGTCGAATCAGGTATGCGTGTCTGATCGAGCCCCGCACTTTTGATCAAGGCACGTACCTTGTCCGGTCCGATTGTGTTGAGGGCAATATCCGTGGCCGTGTTGTCGCTATGCGCGATCATGGCCTCGAGCACGCTGCGCGCGGTGGTTGTACCTTGAAGATGGATGAGCACCGGGCTGCTGGGCGACCATACTTTGGGCCCCACGTCCAGTTGTGCCTCTTCGGAGAGACGTCCTGCTTCGACTTCTTTCAGGTATTGGGCGAGAATAAATGTCTTGATTGCGCTGCCGACAAAAAGAGGTAAATCGGCGTTGACGCTATGTCGTACTGTAGTCAGGCCGTCTTCGATCACGATGCTGGCTGAAGCACTGTCGGGGGATTGGTCGCCAAACGTTCTCAGCGCTCTTTCCAGTTCGGAATCATCCAGCGAGCGACCGTGGCTGCTGTTAAGGGTTGCGGCAGAAAATGTACCCAGTGCGGCGAGACGTAGCAAGGTTCTGCGATTCATGAATTCGCTCCTGTCGGGGTCAAGTTGGAGTAGGCTTGCGGCGCGTACGACTGGCTTGCTTGCGCACTGCTCTGGCCGGCACAATGGCATCCGCTTGTTCGTCACCGGTTTCGGCTTGTTGTTTGGGCGTGGTTATGCGGCTACGCCGTGCCCGCACGGGCGGCTTAGGTTTTTTCCCCGCCTGGGTGCTATGGACATAGATGCCCGACTTCTCGTCGCGACCAATGTCGAATAGTTGCATGGCCTGCGCCTCTTCCAGCAAGTTGCCAAATGTTCGAAAGCCGTAATAGGTTTCATTGAAGTCCGGTTTGCGACGCTTGACCGCTTGTTTCAGGGTCGACGCCCATATTTTTCCACCTTCGCCGCGTTCCGACAGCAGGGCGTCAAACGTGTCCACCACAATTCTCAAGGCTTCGGCTTTCAATGCCTGGACTTCGTCGACGCTGCGCTTGTCTCCTGCGGCAGGCGGCGTGTCGTGATCGATCATTGTGTCTTTGCGGACGGGCTGGTCGGCGTTGCGCTGCGTGGCACGAACAAGATCATCGTAGAAAATGAACTCGTCGCAATTGGCGATGAGCAGGTCCGATGTGGATTGCTTTACGCCCACACCTATGACTTGCTTGGCATTTTCGCGCAATTTGGACACCAGGGGGGAAAAGTCGGAGTCACCGCTGATTATCACGAACGTGTTGACATGTCCTTTGGTATAACAAAGATCGAGTGCGTCCACGACCAGTCGGATATCGGCGGAGTTCTTCCCTGACTGGCGTACATGGGGAATCTCGATCAGCTCGAAATTTGCCTCGTGCATGGTGGCTTTGAAGTTTTTATAGCGATCCCAATCGCAATACGCTTTCTTGACCACGATGCTGCCTTTCAAGAGCAGGCGTTCGAGCACCAGCTTGATGTCGAACTCATGATAGCGGGCGTCGCGCACGCCAAGCGCAACGTTCTCGAAGTCGCAGAACAACGCCATGCTGGCATTATCAGGTTGGGAAGCCATCTCGTTTCCTTTGCAGAATATTCCAGTTTGCATGGTAGTGCAGCTTTTCGTTCACCACGGTAAATTTACGCTTTACCATCCATGCAGATGGTGATAGGATGGTCACATGTCTAATCCAACTCCTTCAAAATCTCTGAAGCCTGTCGACGAGAAAATCACTATCAATCTTGGTTGTGTCGATCTTGGCCAAATTGAACTGCTGGTGCAGGAAGGCTTTTATGCCAATCGCACCGACATGATCCGTACTGCCATACGCAACCAGCTCGCTGCGCACGCCGATGTTGTCCGACAGGTTGTATCGCGCAAGACGCTGGTGCTTGGCATCCAGCACTACAGTGCCGCCGATCTGCGCGCCGTACAAGAGGCGGGTCAGACGCTGCAAATTCGCGTCCTGGGTCTGGCCACCATTGCGCCGGACGTAACCCCCGAGCTTGCGCTTGCCACCATCGAATCCCTTACGGTCCTGGGCGCGCTGCACGCGAGTCCGGCGGTGAAGGCTGCGCTGGCCAGCCGCATCTACTGAACCTACTTAATCGAGAACACTATGCCCACACTGGACCTGAATCGCTTGATGATAGAAGCCACCCAGATGACCCGCTCCGGCGATTTGCAGGGAGCCATGGCCGCCATACAATCCGCAATGCGCGGCGCCGGCGTCGCAGCCGGTACCGGAACTGGATGCGAACCAGCACGGAACGGCGGTGGATACGCTTCCGATGCAGGGGAGGTCATCGACGTTGAGATGCGTGATATCTCTGACTCGACCCGTCATGAACCGATCCGGCGCGACGTGCCCCGATCCGCTCCGGATCAGGCGCGGCCGACGGTTGACTCCGGCTTCACCGTCGGTCACTATGCCGACGGTGGCACGCGTCGAGATTACAAGCTCTACATTCCCCCCGCTGCGGGAACTCGTCCGCTACCCCTGATCGTGATGCTTCACGGCTGCACCCAGGACCCCGACGATTTTGCCGCCGGCACGCAGATGAACGAAGCGGGGCAGACACAGGATTTTTTCGTGTTATATCCAGCGCAGTCGCGCCGAGCCAATCCCCAAGGTTGCTGGAACTGGTTCAAGCACAATCATCAGGTTCGCGGCCGCGGCGAGCCGGCCTTGCTGGCGGGGATGACGCGCCAGATCATGGCCAAGCACATCATCGATCCAGAACGTGTCTATATCGCGGGCTTGTCAGCCGGGGGGGCAATGGCCGCCATCATGGGCGAGGCTTATCCGGACCTGTATGCGGCCGTCGGGATCCATTCGGGGCTGGCGTCTGGGGCCGCGGCCGACCTGCCTTCGGCACTGGCGGCCATGAAAGGCGGGGGCACCGGTCTGCGTGGTTCCGCCAGTGGGGTACCAACTATTGTGTTCCATGGCGATGCCGATGCCACCGTGCATCATGGCAATGGCCAGCAAGTCATCAGTGCGGCGGTTGGAACCGGTACGACGGTGAAGCCCGAACGCATAGGCGGCGGTGACCAGCGTGCGCACACACGGCATGTTCATCGTGCCGCCGACGGGCTGGTCATTGCGGAGTATTGGCTGGTGCATGGCGCGCCACACGCCTGGTCTGGCGGCAGCCGCCTGGGGTCTTACACCGACGAGCGCGGACCGGATGCCACCCAGGAGATGGTCCGTTTCTTTTTCGAACATCCACGCCAGCCCAAAAACTGAACGCACCAGGCGTCGTGCATAAGCCCGTGTCGCGGTCAGTCGCGCAGCGGGGACATCATGCGGCCTTGCGCGCCGATGCGATCTCTCGCTGGCGTTTGGCTTCTTCCAAAAGATAGACCTGGTAGTCGTCCAGGTCGCCATCGAAGTCTTTCATGCCGCCACGCGATACCAGCCAGAATTCGTCGCACACTGAACGCAACAGAGCCCGGTCATGGCTGACCAGCATGACCGAACCTTCGAATTCGTTCAAGGCAACGCTCAGCGCTTCGCGGGTGGCGAGGTCCAGGTGATTGGTGGGCTCATCCAGCAACAGCAGATTAGGGCGTTGCCATACGATCATGCACAACACAAGGCGCGCCTTTTCGCCGCCGCTCATGCTGCCCACGCTCTGCTTGACCATGTCGCCGTTGAAGTTGAAGGTGCCCAGGAAATTGCGCAAGCCCTGCTCGCGACAGTCCATTGCACTTGGACGCACGCTGGCGGGCGTATCGCGTACCAGCCGTATCATGTGCTCCAGAGGATTGTCCGCAGGCCGCAGGACGTCGAGTTCCTGTTGGGAAAAATAGCCGATGTTCAGGCCCTTGCCGGTGATGATTTCACCCGCTGTAGCCTGGAGCGCGCCGGCAATGGTCTTGACCAGCGTTGACTTGCCCTGGCCGTTGGCACCCAGGATACCGATGCGTTGCCCCGCCAATACGGAGCGGTTGATGTTCTGCACAATAACGGTGGGAGGCGTACCCGGAGCCGCATCGTGGGGCGCCGGGTAACCGAAGCTGGCGGCGGACATGGACAGCATGGGGTTAGGCAGGCTGAGTGGTTCTTTGAATTCGAACTGGAAATCGGCATCGGCAAGCATGGGTGCAATCTTTTCCATGCGTTCCAACGCCTTGACACGACTTTGCGCCTGCTTGGCCTTGCTGGCTTTGGCCTTGAAGCGGTCGATAAATTTTTGCAGGTGCGCCACTTTTTCCTGCTGTTTTGCATGCGCAGCCTGTTGCAGCAGCATCTGTTCGGCACGCATATCTTCGAACTTGCTGTAGTTGCCGCCGTAGCGGACCAGCTTACTGTGATCGATATGCAGCGTCACGTTGGTCACGGCGTCCAGGAATTCCCGATCGTGGCTGATTACCACCATGGTTCCCGCGTAGTTCTTCAGCCACGCTTCCAGCCAAACCAGGGCATCCAGATCCAGGTGATTGGTCGGCTCGTCGAGCAACAGCAGATCGGACGGGCACATCAGCGCGCGAGCCAATTGCAGACGCATGCGCCATCCGCCTGAAAAACTGTTCACCGGCCGGTCCAGCTCCGCGACGCTAAAGCCCAGGCCCAGGATGAGCGCTTGCGCACGCGCCGGCGCGTCATGTGCGCCCGCGTCGTGCAACGCCATATAGGCGTGCGCCATGCGCATGCCATCGTCGCTGGTTTCGGACTCCGTCACTTCGGTCTGCGCCGCCAGCAACAGCGTATCGCCCTCGACCACGAAGTCGGTGGCGCTTTGCTCTGTTTCGGGCATGTCCTGGGCGACTTGCGACATACGCCACTGCGCCGGTATGGAGAATTCGCCGCCATCCTCGTGCAATGTGCCGTTAAGCACGGCGAACAAGGAAGACTTGCCCGCACCATTGCGCCCGACCAGACCTACTTTTTCACCGGGATTGAGCGTGACGGATGTCTTGTCGAGCAATACTTTGCTGCCGCGACGCAAGGTCACGTTCTTGAGGATAATCATTGGGGAGGGCGAGAGAACTGCGCAAAAGGGGTTCTTATTGTAGCATTCGGCAGGGTTTGTCCGTATGCCTAGCGGACGCCACGTGTGGCTTGAGCCAGCATCCGAAAAATGTTGGGGTCGCTCATTTGAGTCACGTTGAATCGCATGAATTCACCAGCCGACTGCGATGGGCTGAACACATTGCCCGGTGCCAGGATGATGCCTTGCAACAAGGCTTGGCCTGCCAGGGCCGTAGCGTCCAGTCCTGAAGGCAGCCGGCACCACAGGAACATGCCGGCCGGCGGCATCGCCGACGGCAGCCATGGCGTGATGCCTGTCGTTGCGAGTCGATCTGTCGTTTCCTGCATGGCATTGGACAGCCGTGCGCGCAACGTGTCGATATGCCGGCGATAGCTGCCGTCCTTCAGTATCGCCAGGACGACTTCCTGCGCCACGCGGGATCCCGAAAAGGCCGTGGCAATACGCAGGTCTACCAGCCCCTCGATCCAGTCTGGCCGCGCGACGATATAGCCGCAGCGGATCGAGGCTGACAAGGTCTTCGAAAAGCTTCCAATCTGGACCACCCGGTTCAAGCCGTCAAAACTTGCCAGCCTCGCCGCCGGTTCATGTTCGAAATCGGCGAATATGTCATCTTCAATGACGTGCACGTCGTGCGCCTCGATAAGCTTGAGCAACCGGTGCGCAATGACCGGGGTCAGGGTTGCGCCTGTGGGATTGTGCACGCCGGAATTCGTAATGTAGAGACGTGGGTGGTGTTCTGCCAATGCCTTGGCAAAGAGGTTGACGTCGGGTCCATGGGCTGTGTAGGGAACACTGATAATCCTTGCTCTATGCGCGCGCAGCAAGGCCTGGAAATTGAAATAGCAGGGGTCATCGACCAGCACGACATCATTAGGTTCGATAAGAAACCGACAGAGCAGGTCAATGGCGTGTGTGCCGGAGTCGGTAATGAGAATCTGGTCGGCGGAGGCACTGATCCCGCGCTGGGCGATCCGCCGCGCCAGCAGCTGGCGCAACGCGGCCGAACCCAGCGGCGATGCATACTCTGCAAGCGTCGCGTCGCCGGCACGCGCCACCGTGCCCAGCGCCCGCTGCAAGGCCTCTTGAGGTAACCATGAAGACGGCAGCCAGCCACAGCCCGGTTTCAGGATGGCGTCGCTGGCCTCGAGCGACTGGCGCGACACCCAGAGTGGGTCGACGCTGCGTTCAAGCCGGGGCTCGATTTCAGCCAGAGCGAGCGGTGCGAGATGGCCGGCTACGTAAAATCCCGCGCCCGGCCGCGAACGGATGACGCCTTCGGCGGCCAGGCGGTCGTAGGCATCGACGACTGTGGACTTGGATACTTGTGTCGCCGCAGCGTAGCCGCGTATTGACGGCAGCCTTGCGCCGGGTACGAGTTGGCGTGCGGCGATGCGCTGGCGTATCGAATCCATTACGTGCGCGACGCGCGTGCCGCCGGGATGCCCCTTTGAAATCGTATCCATGTGTACCGCCTTTTTGACCAATACAGTTTTTGAATATTGTACTGAACTGTCTCTGGCTAATGGAAGGAAATACTTCGACACTGTCTTCTTCTCGGAGCGCAGCAATGACGAAAGTGACACACGGTTGGATCAATGGTTTTGTCGGGATGTTGATATTCAGCGGTTCGCTGCCGGCCACACGGGTGGCAGTGGCTGGGTTCGATCCGGTGTTCCTCACCGTTGCGCGCGCCGCGATTGCGGGCGTGCTGGCACTGACGCTCCTCGTAATCTTGCGGCAAAAACGGCCGGCCAGGGCTGACCTGCTTTCGCTCGCTGTTGTGGCCGTCGGGGTGGTCGCGGGGTTTCCATTGTTGACGGCTCTCGCGCTGCAGCATATTACAGCGGCCCAGTCCATGGTGTTTATCGGGTTGCTACCCCTAGCGACGGGTATTTTCGGCGTCCTGCGGGGGAAGGAGCGTCCGCGTGCCATATTCTGGTTGTTTGCGGGCACGGGCAGTCTTGTCGTCGCGATATTTGCGTTCGACGACGCGGGAACAGGTTCCGTGGTGGGCTCCCTGCTGATGATCGGCGCCATACTGGTTTGCGGGCTGGGCTATGCCGAAGGCGCTATGCTGTCGCGCCGGATGGGAGGATGGCAAGTCATATGCTGGGCTCTGGTTTTGCCTTTACCCTTGACGCTGCTTGCAATCATGAATATCTGGCCGGCCTCCCTCGCCGCAGTGCAAATGCCGGCCTGGATCGGCCTGGCTTATGTGTCGTTGTTCAGCATGCTGATCGGTTTCATGTTCTGGTATCGGGGCCTGTCCATGGGCGGGATCGCAGCCGTCGGACAATTGCAATTGCTGCAGCCATTTTTCGGGCTTCTGCTTGCCGTCACATTGCTGGATGAACCGTTCAAGTGGTCGATGGTCGTGGTCATGGCCGTTGCGGCTACATGTGTTGTTGGCGCGCGCCATGTGGCGACCTCGCGCTAGCGAATCACGCGGTATATTCTGTAATATGCCTATGTCCCCAACGCGCCTCCGGTTGCAGGGCGCTGGCATAGTCATGGCATGGGGTTACAGGAAGGAATCGACATGAAGAAAACAAAGGGCGCGCCCGATCCGGATGAGATCGCGCTGATCGAATGGTGTATTGAAGTGGAAGGGCATCTGGTTGCCGCCGGCGCCAGTTTGCGCGAAGCGCAGGATCATATCGAAGAACAGGCAGAGTGGTTCACGGATATGTTCTATAACGGTCTGACACCCGAAGAGGCAGCCAAGGAAGCATTGAATTGAGTGCGCGGCAAGCCGGTGCCCTGGTCTATTCCACCGAGGAAGGACGGATATGTCCAGCGTGTTCGAAGCCCGTGGCGCAATGCTCTTGCCGGATGCAGGGCGCCATTCCAGTCTCCGACGGTGTTGTGCGTATTTCGCTCGAAACGAAAGGTCGGCGCGGCAAGGGGGTTACCGTCATCAAAGGCATTCCCCTGAATGCGCTCGAGTTGACCGCGCTGGCCAAGCAACTGAAAACAACTTGCGGCTCAGGGGGCACGGCGAAAGATGGCCTCATCGAGATCCAGGGCGATCATCGCGATTTGATTGAACAAAAACTGTCTGCACGCTGGGTGGTAAAGCGTTCGGGTGGCCGTTAAGTTTGGCTGGTAACAGTGCCTGTCACGGACGATGTGAAATGCTGCTGGCAAACCAGAATCCCAACAGCGGCAAGGCGATCATGCTGGCGATGAATGCTGCACCCACGCCATACTCGTCGATCATCAAGGAGATGGCGCTGATGCCCAGCGACTGACCCAGGAACAGACTGCAGGCAAACAGCGATACGGCAGTGCCGCGCGTGGCTGGCGCCATCTGCGTGGCATTGGCCTGCAGTGTGTTATGCATCATATAGAAGCCCAGGCCGGATATCAGGCAAGACGGTATCGCCCACGCCCAGTGCGGGCCAAAGGCCAGCATGGCGAAACCAGTACCCATCAGCGAGCCGCCTATCAATGCAAGCCCGCGCTCGCCAAATCGTGCGAGCAGTCGGCGCGCGAAGAAAGTGTACGCGAGGCCTCCGGCCCCATACAGGGCGACGATGGCCCCAGCAGCTGTCAGCGACAGCGCGAAGCGGTCATGAAGATAAGTGGGTATGAAGACCAGGGCGCTGAATACAAAACCGCCCTCGATCAGGGCGATCAGCAAGATGCGGCGCGCCCACGGGATCGCAAGCACGTTGCCCATCTGCCTGAGAAAACTCTTCCTGTCGGGATTGACGGGTTCGACGGGAGGAAGTGTGCGCAATAGCATGAAGGCCACCGCGCCGAAAAGCAGCGCCAGGACACCGAATGCGGCTTGCCAGTTCAGCAGGTCGGCGAATATCCCGCCCGCCCATTGTCCGGAGATCATGCCCAGGATGGTGGCCGACATGAACTTCGCCAACACGCCTTGTCGCTCGGCGTAAGGCACCGAATCGCCGATGTATGCCATGCTCAATGGGATAATCCCCGCCGTTGCCGCGCCGGCCAGGCCGCGCAGGACTACGATAGCCGACATGGAAGGCGCGAAAACCAGGGCCAGATTCAACAACGCGGAGGCAGCGACAGCGAAACTAATGATGCGTTGTTTGCCGTAGCGGTCACCCAGTGGCCCGTACACCAGTTGCAGTGCCCCATAGGCAATAACGAAAAGCGAAATCGATCCCGCCGCCACGCCGGTGGACACCTGAAACGATTCGGCCAGGTCCGGCAACAGGGCGTCACAAATTCGCATGCCGACCATGCTGGCGAAGCCGGCACAGGCCACAAGAAA
Source organism: Pollutimonas nitritireducens (assembly GCF_002849615.1). Lineage (GTDB taxonomy): Bacteria > Pseudomonadota > Gammaproteobacteria > Burkholderiales > Burkholderiaceae_B > Pollutimonas > Pollutimonas nitritireducens. Next base: position 202,491 of record NZ_PDNV01000007.1, on the reverse strand, counting down.
AAAACTGCTATGTGTGGCTTGCCCTTGTTGCGATGTGACGTCGACCATCCGTGTGGTGTCCCGATTGCTTTAATAGGATGCAATCTTACGTGGTTATCCCTGACAGGGTAATCGTGAGCCCCAGAACCGTAACAAACCCTAGTTATTTTGACTTGGATAGGTACAATTTAGACATATATCTGTTACTGGATATAAATAAACCGCATAGATGTTGTATGCCGGGCCAACACAAGGAGAAGACTATGTCCAACGAAATGATGAAGAACTGGAGCGATTACAAACCCTCCAAGACGCTGTGGTTGTGGTCCGCGGTCGGTGCCGCGGGCTTGACCATGATCGTAGGCTTTACCGCCGGCGGCTGGATGACCAGCGGAACGGCAGCGGAGCGGACTGAGGCCTCCACCGAATTAGCGGTCGCTACACTGGCCGCCAATATCTGTTCCAACCGGTTTCTTGCCGCCCCCGATGCCCATGCCAAGCTGGCCGCCCTAAAAGAAACGGATTCCTGGAAACAAGACAGCTTTATTGAAGAAGGTGGCTGGGTAACATTCGCCAACATGGAAAAGCCCATCAGTGGCGCAGCGGAACTCTGCGCAAATCGGCTCGTGGCTGCCACACCGCCCGCCGCAGACAGCGGCGCCTGAGCAGCCAGGCCCCTGTGTTACGGTGAAACTCGGACCAATGAGTTCGGATAATGAGTAAACTGGCACGTACTCATCAGAGAGACTCCACCTTGTCGCAACCCATGCCCACCGCTCACGAAATCCGTCCCGAACAATCCATCGAACTGCTCAAGGCACTGCATATCCTTACGCGCGACGGCAAGATGAACCAGGACAGCCGGCGCAAGCTCAAGCAGGTTTATCATTTGTTCCAGTTCATCGAGCCGTTGCTGACGGACTTGAAACAAGGCCGCGACGGCATCACGCTGGTTGACCACGGTTCGGGAAAATCCTACCTTGGTTTCATCCTATACGACCTGTTCTTCAAGCAGCTGAACGACCGCTCCCACCTTTACGGCATTGAAACCCGTGAAGAACTCGTCAAGAGCGCCACCGACCTGGCGCAGCGTCTGGGATTTACGGGCATGTCGTTTCTGAATCTTTCCGTCGCCGACTCAATTTCCTCAAACCTTATTCCGCCTCGCGTCGATATCGTTACGGCGCTGCATGCATGCAATACCGCAACCGATGATGCCATACGGTTCGCCTTGCACAAGCAGGCCAAATACATCGTGGTGGTTCCGTGTTGCCAGGCTGAAGTGGCCGGTGTGCTGCGCCGCAAGAAGGCCATGTCGCTGGGCGCCGGCGCTCTGGCGGAAATTTGGCGTCATCCTCTGCATACGCGCGAGTTCGGCAGCCAGGCCACTAATGTATTGCGCAGCCTGCAGCTCGAAGCCCATGGTTATCAGGTTACCGTGACCGAATTGGTAGGCTGGGAGCATTCAATGAAAAACGAGTTGATCATCGCCACCTACAAGAACTTGCCTCGACGCAAGGCGACTGAGCGGCTCGAGAGTCTGCTCAAGTTGTTGGGATTGGAAGAAATGCGCGACCGATTTTTTGTGCCCTCAGAACCAGCCGAACAGACCGCCACGGTTTAAGTCGCCTTCGCAGCGCTTGTATTGAGCGCCGAAGCGTTCGGCGCGTTGGTTCACCAGGGTCGACACCCGCTTGAGCCACGGTTTTCCATCGTGGCTTCGATTGCGGTAGCCAGTCCAGCCTTCGTGGTAATTCAGGTACTGTCCGTAGGCGTCCCATTTTGAAACACCATTCAGGCGCTGTGTTTTGCTAATGTACCAGCCCATGAAGTCCATCGCATCGTCGAAATCGTCCCTGCTTGCAAGCCAGCTACCTGCCTCCTGCCGATAGTCGTCCCATGTTTCATCCTTGGCCTGTGCATAGCCATAGGCCGAACTTACGCGTCCCCATGGAATGAATCCGAGTAGAAAATCACGGGGCGGCAGGGCATCTTCGCGAAAGCTGGATTCCTGGTACATCATCGCCATGGGAATCTGGGGCGGTACACCCCATTTGTCGCGCATCTTCAAGGCGGCCTTATGCCACTCAGGTTTTTCGCGGAATATGGCACACAGGTTCTCAGGGTCGGAGGGTGGCGCAGTGGCGCAGCCCGTCAGCCAAAATAGGGGCAGTAGATAAACAATTCCTCGCATGGGATTCCTGCCTTAGCTTGAATAGGGCATGCCCCGGATAAGGTCATGTCCTGGTAGCGGAGGTGCCGCTATTTTCTGATGAGGCGATGTCGCGGCCGATATAGTAATCCATTCGGTCTGAGCGCACGTTGCGTTGTCCGCGGGCACGACACTTGCTGTGTAACCCTGAAGCGTGGGTCAAGTCAAGTTATCGACCCCGCCGCATCGTTACTCAACAGGAGATTCATATGAAGAAGATAGTCTGGTTGCCTATAGTCCTTGCTTTTGCGGCATTCACGGCAGGTTGCAACACAATGGAAGGAGCCGGCGAAGATATCGAGCGCGGTGGCGAGAAGATCCAGCAGCAGGCCCGATAGGTCCTGGCAGAACCCAGCCCTAGTGGCTGGCTGCTGATGCATTCCCAAGAATTGGATCAGCGGTCCAGCACTTGGGGCTTTTTTATTCAGGCAGCCTTGCTACTACCTTTGTTGAGATGATGGATACGTTTCAGAAAATTGGCGTTGGCATGGCTGGAAGGTTTCAAAGCGAGTCGTTCATTGGTCAGTCCCGTGGCCAGATTCGAATACCCGCCACGTATTGCCGCTTCCATCAGGGTCAGGTCTATGATGTCTCGCTGCGCGTGACTTCCGCCGAAGCGGTCGACGATGAAGCGGGCACCGTGCAGCTTCTCGGCAGCAGTCTGGTAATCCTGACGCCAGAAGGCTGTGAAGCCTTCAATCAACGGAATGGCCGTCAGGCGTGCCCATTGCGCGATCTCGGAATCTTCGCTTCCTTTTCTTCGCAGTTCCAGGAGGTTACATTCGATGTCGTTGTCGCGGCCGGCGCCCAGGTAGGCCATTACCGCGTGCCAATCGTTAAAGGGATATGAATTTCCATCGGCATGCGGCTCCCAGCAGTTTGCCACTTCCGACCATCGTTCCCCCACATCGACGCCCGCAAGATGCAGGCGCCACAGCATGGCTGATGCATCCACCAGTTCAAGGGCTATTTGGCTTTGATTGACGCGGATCCGCGAATCATAGAGCGCGAGTGCTTCATGGCCGCGGCCGAGGTCCAGCAGGTAGACAGCATGGTGCCACCAGTTATGGACCTTGAAAAAATTATCGTCGTCAGCCCAATAGGGCTTGCGTATGGTCATCCAGTCCAGTCCCTCTTGCGTTCGCCCCTGCATTTCCATAACGTGCGCGACGGCATGATGAGCCCAGGAATCCAGGGGCTGCAGCTCAATGGCGCGGCGTCCCTTTTCCTCTGCTTTGGTGTAGTCTGCGGCCTCCTCGAGTCCGAATGCGTACATGCCCAGCAGCAGGGAGTAGCCGGGTATGTCGGGTGACCAGGCAGGCAGCACCCGGGCCACACGGTCGCGCAAATCCCGCGCACAGCCACGATAGAAATCCAGAAGGTGACCCGCATGCACGGCCACCATGTCCAATGGATAATTGACGTTGTGCATATCGAGGGCCTGCGCCGCGGCCGTCCAACCTCCATCCAGCATGAGCTCCAGCGCATGAGTGTGTGATGCCTCGCGATCGTCCAGTCGCATGCTGGACAATTTGTCCACTATTTCCTTCGCATATTCGTTGGCGGCAGGCTCGGTGGCCACCCCCAGCATGTAGGCTTTCAGGATATGTGCCATCGCGAAATTGGGCGCCGTCTCAATAGCACGATCGACCATGGCCAGTGGGTCTCCTCGATAGAGCGCGAAGGATACCTGTGCCTCGTTGTAATGCTCTGCCGCCTGCGCGGTGGCGCCGGAAAGCCGATTGCCTTGTTGATCTGTAATCATTGGTTTCTCTCTTCCTCATCGATGCGCATGGACTTACCAATCCGATGCGCGCATAGTGTCATTGAAGGTTTGCCATCTCTTTGTGCAGATGGGCGGAAACAGCTTACGAGACCGATGCACGCAAAACCATGCGCGAAGCGCCGGTTTTATTGACCATGCCGCCAGGAATGCCGCGGGCGATTTGCGATGAGCACCGTTTTCAATACTTTGCGCGGAACGCGTCTTACTGGTGGCATCTTTCTCGATGCCGAGTTTTCGGCGCCCTGGTGCGTCGCCGCGCAGGTAACACCTGAAGACTGTCGCCCATTCATGCCGGTTCCGCAGCACATCATCGCGTACCACTACGTTGCCCTCGGCGACTGCGTGATTGCGCTGGCCGGGCAGCCGCCGGCTACGGTCAGTGCTGGCGGAATCGCAATCCTGCCACGCAACCCTCCCCACTTTCTTGCCAGTGCGTTGAATGTAGTGCCGGTCCATGCGGATCACCTTGTCCAGCCGGGAACCGGGGCAGGACCGGCGCATATCGAGTATGGCGGAGGAGGTGAAGTCACGCATATGTTGTGCGGCTTCCTGGGAACCGATACTCCGGGTGCCGCGACGGTTGCAATGCTGCCGGACCTGTTGATTGTAGGCCCGGCGGATTGGACCGTGGCCGCCTGGACAGAGAGTTCACTCAGGTTCGCGGTACAGGAATCGGCCAAAGGGCCGGCCGATTCTGGCGTCTTGCTCGTCAGGCTGGCGGAGCTTCTGCTATTTGTGGCGATCCGACAGTACCTGGCCTTGCGTCCCGGCGACTGCGCACCGATGGTCGCGGGCATGCGAGATGTGTTGATCGGCCGCGCACTACGGCTATTGCATCATCAAATGTGCCGGCATTGGACCACCGAAGAGCTCGCCAATGAAATAGGATTGTCCCGGTCATCATTTGCCGAGCGTTTCGTCCGTGCGGTGGGCGAACCGCCGATGCGGTACCTGGCTCGCCAACGGCTGGACAAGGCCTCGCTGCGCTTGCTCGAGACATCGGATCCGATATGCCGGATCGCGTATGAAGTGGGATACGAGTCGGAGGCGGCTTTTAATCGCGCTTTTCGGCGCGAGTATGGATCGCCGCCTTCGGCATGGCGTCGGGGTGCAATGACTCATCGGCCTGAAAGTTCGTCGCCTGCCAATCAGGCCCGCAGCGCCTGAGGGGCCATGAGGGTGAAATCGCGCGACGGCAGACGCAGCGCAATGGCAGAGGCGATCAGCAGAAGCACGCCGGCACTGCCGAATGCGACCCAATGCGTTCCGAACCTTTCGTAGCCCCATCCGCCCAGCCAGGAACTGACCATGGCGCCGACCTGATGGCCAAGGTAGGAACAACCATACAACACGCCCACCAGGCGTACGCCATAGATATCGGCCAGGAGGGCGGACGACATGGCTATGCTGCCCGCCCAGACGATGCCACCAATGGATGCAGCGATATAGAGCTCCCAGTGCGTGCCCACTACCAGCAATGCAAAGAAACCCAGGCCGCGCACAAAATAAATAGTGGAGAGCATCTTCTTGCGTGGCACTTTGTCCGACATGTTTCCGAGGATCAGCGTGCTGAAGATGGCGACCAGACCGATAAGTCCGATGCCCAATGAACTGGTGGTGGGATCGAAGCCGTGGTCCATCAGCATGGGAACGCCGTGCGTGCCCAATAAATTCATACTGAAGCCACAGGCGAAGAGGCCCAGGGTGATTTTCCAGAACGGTGCGGTATATATGGCCTGGCGTAGGGTAAGGCTTTCCGGAACAGGCTGTGTGCCCGCTGGTTTGGAGGCAATGTACTCGGCAGTCTGGTCGGCATGCATAGGAGCGTTGTCGCGAATGACGAACAGGGCCAGAGGGACAGTGAAAAGGGTGTAGATCGCTGCGAACCCCAGAATCGTCGCCTGCCAGCCTACCGCTTGAATGGCGCTGGTCAGCAAGGGTGTCATGACAGCGATGCCTGCCATCGAACCTGTGGAAAGGAAAAACAAGGCCTTGCCCCGCCGTCGCACGAACCACTTTGTCAGCACGGGGGTGAGGGTGATCGGACTCGCCAGGGCCAGGCCGATGGACAACAGTACACCGAAGGCCAGCGTGAATCCTACCGGATCACGTGCATTGACTGTCCAGATTGATGCTGCCACGACGACGGCATTGCCCAGCAGGAGCACGGGACGGGTCCCCAACCTGCCAACCAGGTATCCGGCCACGGGCATGCCCAGGCCGTAGCACAGCATGCCAATGGCGATGATAGTGGAGAGCAGGCTGCGGCTGAAGCCCAGGTCATCCACCATGGGCAAGAAAAACGGCCCTATCCCCAAGCGCATACCCACGGTCAACAAGGTCAGGACGGACGCCGCCGCGACAATGTTCCACCCAAAATACCAGTCGCCGTAACGGTTCGCTGCCAAAGTCTTCTCCAATGTCGCCGTTATTGACTGGCGTTCTGCGATTGCGCAGTGTCGGACCAGCCGTTCATTTCGTTGAATTATTCAGTGATTGTACTGTGGCATGCGGCGTGCTAGTAGAAGCCTGCGCGCCGGCGCATCACATTCATTATGGAGATACCTATGCGAGTTCATCTTCTTTTTGCTCTATCGGCAACCATTGGCCTGGCGAGTTATGCGTTGGCCGATACCAAAGTCGAAATGCATGAAGTCAATGCACAAGGGAACGGCAAGTCTGTCGGCACTGTCGTGATCTCTGAAACAGCCTATGGGCTGGTCTTCACTCCCCAGATCAAAGGCCTCAGCGGCGGCATCCATGGATTTCATGTCCACGAGAATCCAAGTTGCGATCCCGCGGAGCAAAAGGGCAAGCCGGTTGCGGCGGGAGCCGCGGGCGGGCATTACGACCCCGAGAAAACGAAGAAGCATGGTTTTCCTTGGGGACAAGGCCATCTGGGCGACTTGCCGGCGCTTTTTGTGGATAGCGATGGCAATGCCGTCAACCCGGTCCTGGCTCCCCGCTTGAAAAAACTGTCCGACGTCTCCGATCGCGCGCTGATGGTCCATATGGGCGGCGATAACCACTCCGACCATCCTCAGCCTCTGGGAGGCGGGGGATCACGCGTTGCCTGTGGTGTCATAGGCAAGTAGGAACCAGTTGGCCCGCGGGCAAGTCATCATGCGCCTGCGACTAATCGATCAGTGCACCGTTGTCATGGAAAGGATAAGGACCCTCAAACTGACCGATAGGCGCCAGGTGTGTGACCAGCCGTCTGCTCCTGGCGTCCCAGGCGTGCACACGGAAGCTGGGCGGTTCAAGCATCCACGTGGACGCCGCGGCGTCGTCAAGGTCCAGTGTCACTTGGTGCGCAGGCGCTGGCGACGTTGAAGCGATGGTGCCGCCGAACCTGACATCGATGGCGCGGTGCAGATGGCCGCAGATGATGCGTTCAATATTTTTGTATTGAGAAACGATCGCTTCAAGTAGGTCGCTGCCGGCGTTTAGGCCGATGGCGTCCATGTGCCCGATTAGCGTACGAAAAGGAGGGTGGTGCATGGCGATTATCACCGGGCGGTCCTGGCATTCTTGCAGCATGGCGTCCAGCCAGTCAAGTCGTTCTGTGCACAGCGATCCACCGCTTTCTCCAGCAATGCAGGTATCGATGGCGATCACTCGTACCGGCCCGATGTCTACGGCATACTGAATGAATGGGCCTTGTCCCAGATACGTGTGCTCCGGAAAACTGTCGCGCAGAGTTTGCCTGTCATCGTGATTGCCGGGCAACAAATACACCGGGATGTCGAGCGGTGAAAGCAGTTCCTTGAAATGCGCGTATTCGGTAGCTCTGCCAAAGTCGGTGAGATCACCGGTAATGACCACGGCATGGGGCCGTTGGCGCAGCGCCTTTATTGACGCGACTCCGGCACGCAGATAGGACGCGGTGTCTATCCTTCCGTAGGCAAGCTGCTTTGGTTCCCGGATATGGGGATCAGTCAGTTGGACAATAATGCTCATGGTCAGGCCTCTTGGGCGGCAAGAAAACGGGAGGGGTCAATGCATATTCCTACGGTCTCGCCCACCCGAAACAGTGTGTTTCCGGGCAGCTCCGCCATGATTGGCGCTTGCCCTTCGGTTCCCAGTTGCAGTTGCACGCGATCACCTAGAAAGGTGCGCCGCAGGACGCGCGCATGCGCCGTATCCGATGCCGGTTGTCCGACCTGGATGTCTTCGGGACGGATGAGCAAGTCCTGTTGAGGCTTCAAGTGGTCTGGGCATTCTATATCGTGTCCGCCTATGCGAACCACACCTCGATCGCGCTGTGCCGCGTCTCGGGAGATGCGGTTCACCCGTCCAAGGAATTGAGCGACGAACGGATGAGCCGGGTTCCGATAAAGTGACTCACCGTCACCCACTTGAACGATCGCGCCGGCATGCATGACGGCCAGCCGGTCCGCGATCGCGAGCGCCTCCTGCTGGTCGTGCGTAACATGGACGGCGGTGATGCCCAAGCGGCGCAGCAGTTCGGCCAGCTCGTCGCGTAGTGACTCCTTGAGCTTGGCATCTAGCGCGGCAAGCGGCTCATCCAGCAACAGGACCCGAGGGCGAACGGCAACGGCGCGCGCTAGCGCAACGCGCTGACGCTGTCCCCCCGACAATTCTGGAGCCCGTTTCTTCTCCAGACCGCTCAGGCGTACGAGGTCGATCAGTTCACCAACAATTTTGCGCCTTTCCGCTACGGGGACGCCACGGATCTTGAGGCCATAGCCGATATTTGCCTCGACGGTCATCTGCGGAAAGAGTGCATAGCTCTGGAAAACCATACCCACTCCGCGTTTCTCGGCGGGTTGGGCAGTGACGTCCTGACTTGCGAACAGAATGCGACTTCCGGCGTCTGCTGTCTCAAGGCCGGCGATGAGCCGCAACAAGGTTGTCTTGCCGCAGCCGGAGGGGCCAAGCAGTGCAAGGACTTCACCTGCTTCGATGTCCAGATTGGCGGGCAGCAAGGCCCGGGTGCCATCGGGAAAGGTCTTCGCGCACTCAATAACCTGGATGGGGATACGTTCGGGTGTCATGAATAGATGCTTGTCAGTTGGCGTAGCGCTTCTGGATGACGGTGGATACCGCTTGAAGCAGCCACAGTATCGGTAAGATAACGAGTAGAAAAATGAGCGTATAGGCTGATCCGACCTCGATGCGCATGGATGCGTAACTATCCGCCAGTCCCACCGGTAAGGTGCGGGTCAGCGGCGTATGCAGCATCCAGGTCAGGTTGAACTCGCCGATAGACAGGGTGAACACCATCAAGGTGCCTGCAACGATGGCAGGGAACACGGCCGGCACGAGTACGCCGAGGAACCGTTGCGTGAACGAGGCTCCCAGCGTACGGGCGGCCTCTTCAAGGGCGAGCAGTTCGTGACGCTGGAAGGCCGAGGACACCGTGCGCACCATGAACGGCAGCGTAAACACAATATGCCCAATAAGGATGAATCCAAAGCTCTGCCGCAGCAGGCTGACATGCCCATAAGTGAGGATCAGGGCCAGCGCCGTGGCCAGCCCGGGAACGGCCACCGGCAGTGTCAGGAGCTCTTCAAAAGCCCTGGCCCAGCGAGAGCGGCTGCGGGCTAGCGCATAGGCACACGGCACGCCTAGAACCAGGGTGCATGCGACACAGGCGAGTGCCACGACGATCGAGGCGAAAACCGTGCCGCCGTAGACCGCCCAGACTTCACCAAGCCAGCGCAGTGTCAGGCCGCTGGCCAGCCCCACACTGTAATTCTCGACGAGACCGGCCATGACGGACATGGCGATGGGAACCGCCATGAATAGCGTCACGGCCAGTGTCATCGTAAACATGAGCGGCGCGCGGCTGCCAGGATCAAGCCTTGTCATGGTCTGCTCTTACGTAGTTGGCGCGCTGGTTCCAGCGACTCGTGCAATGAACAGCACGAGCCAGGTCACAAGCCCCAGGGCAATGGAAAGCGATGCGGCCACTGCGAAATTGGCGTAGTTGGTGAATTCGTTATAGATGGTGATGGGAATCACCTCAAACTTGCTGGCCAAGGTGAACGCGGTGCCAAACGCACCCATGGCAGTGGCAAAAACAATGGCGCCGCAGGCGATCGTCGTGGGTGCCACCTGCGGTATCCAGACATCGCGCGTTATCGCCCAGCGGGATGCGCCCAGCACTCGGGCCGCTTCTTCAAGCTGCGCGTCCATGGCGCCGGCCGCGGCGGTGTACGACGCGATGGCCCGGGGCAAGGAAAAATACAGGTAGGCAAGAAACAAGCCTAGAAGGCCGTAGGCGAATGCGACGCGGCCCATACCAGCGGCGCTGGATAGCTGTGCTATCCATCCCTGGCGTCCACCCAGAAGAATGATGAAGAAACCGATAATGACTCCGGGAAAAGCCAGCGGCGCAGTCAGTATCGACAGCAAGGCCTGACGGCCGGGGAAACGGCGGCGTGCCAGGTAGATACCGACCGTTGCGCCCACTGCCAGCGTGACCACGGTAACGGCTAGCGACAGCACTAGCGTATTGACCATGCTCTGCAGATAGCGAGCATCGGTGAGGACCAGGAAGTAAGTGGCCCATCCTTGCCCTGCCGGCAGCGCGATCAGTCGCGCGACCGGCAGCAGCCAGAACGCCACGAAAAACGCCGCGGCTGGCGCTGCGCATCCGGCAAGGACAGCGCGGCGTCGATCAAAAGGTGGCGATAGGCGCGACATGGCTCGGTATCCTGTTTACTGAAGGCTTAGCGGACGTCTTTCAGATAGCGATCGGCGAAATTCCGCTGAACCGCAGCCATCTTGCTGTAATTCACTGCTTTGACGCGTTCGTATTCCGATGCAGGCAGGAAAAGGGCTTCCACATCCTTGGGCATTGCTTCCGACCGGACGGGGCGCAGGAATGCTCGCGCCCATATGGCCTGGCCTGCGTCAGACATGACAAAATCCAGGGCTTTGCGACCGTTATCGGCATGCGGTGCATTGGCCACCAGGCTCATTACATAAGGCACGGCCACTGTACCTTCGCCAGGTATCACGAATTCCACGTTGGCCTTGTCCTTGTACTTGGCGCGGTAGGCATTGAAATCATAGTCCAGCAAGATTCCGATTTCGCCGGAAAGCAGACGCGCGTAGGAAGTCTGCTTTGGCACGATGGGCGAGTTCGCCTGGAGCTTTTTGAAATACTCGATACCGGGCGTGAAATTGTCCAGTGTGCCGCCCATTGCCTGGTTGGCGGCCACGGCACCTACGTAACCGACAAAGGCGGAAGAGGGGTCCAGATAGGCGACCAGGCCCTTGTACTCAGGCTTGAGCAAGTCCGCCCAGGTGCGCGGCACAGGCTTACCTTCCAGCGCGTCGACGTTTACCATGAACCCCATCGTGCCGGAATGCGTGGTGAACCAGTGGCCGTCAGGGTCTTTTAAATCGGATGGAATGTCTTCCCAATGTGCTGGCTTGTAGGGTGCTACGACGCCTTTTTCCTGGGCCTGGATGGCGAAGGAAATGCCCATGTAGGTGATGTCGGCGACAGGGTTGCCTTTTTCCGCTACCAGCTGAGCGAGGGACTGTCCCGAGTTTTTATTATCGGCAGGAATGGTGACGCCGGTGTGCTGTTGGATGGCCTTGAGCTGGGTACCCCAGTCAGCCCACTCCGTAGGGCAGTTGTAGCAGATGGCTGTCTGGGCCGACACAGTGCCAGCAGCGGCGAGCCCAAGGGCAAACAGGCTGGCGCGGACGAATCTATTAAAAAGAATGGACATCTTGATCTCCATGAAACGATGACGGGGACGTGGTGTGGCGTAGTTATGATGTGGCGCAGCAATCAAAATGGGGCCTGCGCGCATGATTCGCCCCTGAAAAAATGGTAGGGAAGGGTGATGCTTTCTGACGCTCTTGGTTGGCGCCCTTCGTGCAGGGCGTGCAGCAGCAACCCGACGCTACGGCGTCCCATTTCATGGTTGGGCTGCACGATGGTGCTTAGAATGGGCGTCAAGTCCTGGCCCAGCCTTATGCCGTCAAAGCCAGTGATGCTCAAATCACCGGGGACGTTAAGCCCGCACTCGTGCGCCGCCCGCAGGGCACGGATGGCAATCAAGTCGTTGGAGCAGACCAAAGCTGTCGGACGAGACGGTGCCCGCAACACCTTCGCCACATCTTCGATAGCCTTCTCGATGAAAGGCACTTCAATCAGAGGGTGTGGCGCCAAGCCTGCCTTGTGCATGCCGTGAATGAAGCCGGCAAGCCTCTGCTGGGCGCGATCCGACGCATCGAGCTGGCCACACACCATTGCAATCCGCCGGTGCCCAAACTGCACCAATTCATGGACGATGTCGCACATCGCCGTGTCTCCAGCCACCGACACTGTGGGATGATGGGGATGTCGGTTGTAGACCAATGCATATGGGCTATGGCGTTGGACCAGCATTTGCAGTGCGAGGGATGTCTCGGCGTCCGATACGACTAGTATCATGCCGTCGACGCCGAAAGACTGCAGGGTCGCAACCGCCTCTTGTTCCATCTCAACACGGTAGTCGGTCGTGGCTGGCATGATCGAGTAGCCCAGGGCCGCCGTGGCCTGGGCGATACCTTGCAGGCACTCGGCGAATACGGGATTGACCAGGGTCGGCAGAATGACGCCCAACACCCGGCTGCGCTGCGTGCGCAAAGTCCTGGCCGAGGCGTTGGGGCGATATCCCAGTTCGCTGCAAATGGCTCGTACGTGTTCCCGCGTTGCCCCGCTGACCTTCTCGGGGCGGTTGAAAACCCGTGAGACCGTGGCGGGAGAAACGTTCGCACGCCGGGCAATTTCCAATATGGAAACCGGATCGACGCCTGCACTGTTCTTTTCCATCCTGGCCCTATGAAATCGATTTCTGGAAAACGTTTTCATAGTAGTGACGCTACATGACATGACGATGACACGACAGCGGTGCCGTTGGCCTCTTTGCTCCACGCACAGTCGCGCTGCCATAATTGCCGGGCTGCATTATTGCTTGTATGCTGACGTGGCTGAAGACCAAGGAAGTTTATGACGGAAGACGACAAGCAATTCATGGCACGCGCCATTGAGCTCTCGGAGCGGACATCGCTCATCGACAGCGCCGGCGGTGCCTTCGGCGCGGTCATCGTGCAAGATGGCAGCATCATCGGCGAGGGCGCAAATCGGGTGGTGGCCGAAAACGATCCGACCTGGCACGGTGAAATGGAGGCCATCCGCAATGCCTGCAAGGCCACTAACAGCTTCAAACTGCGCGATGCCACGCTTTATACCAGTGCAGAGCCATGCCCGATGTGCATGGCGGCTGCCTATTGGGCCGGAATCAAGAACATCTTCTACGCATCGACCAACGAAGATGCTTTCGAATATGGCGATTTCGATGACAGCCTAATCTACGAGGAAATCAAGAAGCCATTGGCGCAGCGCGCCATCCCAAGCGTGCAGATTATGCGCGACGAAGCCGTTGAAGTCTGGAAAAAGTACCAGAATAAGCCTGACCGCGTACCATACTGACCTTTTGCGTGGACTTTGAATGCGCCTGGACAAGTACCTGTGTGAAAGCACCGATCTGACACGCTCGCAAGCCCGCGGCGCGCTCGCCAGCGGTCGCGTCACCGTCAATGGCGCCGTAATGAAGAAGGGCACGCATGTGGTGCGGGATGGCGATGACGTGCGGTGGATGGATGAAACGCTAGTCCCCATCGGGCTGCGCTACATCATGCTGAACAAGCCCGCCGGCTACGAATGCAGCATACGCAATAGCCAACATCCTCCGGTCATGCACTTGCTCGACGTGGATAAACGAGAACGCTTGCATACCGTCGGCCGCCTTGATGTGGACACCACGGGACTCATCCTGATTACGGATGACGGCCAGTGGACGCATCGCATCATTTCTCCGCGCCACCGTTGCGACAAAGTCTATCTCGCCACGCTGGCCGAACCGCTACCCGACAATGCCGAGGATTTGTTCACGACCGGAATTCTGCTGGAGGGCGAGGACAAGCCTACGCTGCCTGCCGTGCTCGTGCGCGTCGATGAACGCTGCGCGCGCCTCACGATCCAGGAAGGCAAATACCATCAAGTCAGGCGCATGTTCGCATCCCTGGGCAACCATGTACTTGCATTGCATCGTGAACGAATCGGCCCGGTCGCCCTTGACGCCGACCTGCAACCAGGGGAATCCCGATACCTTAAACCCGACGAGGTGACAAGCCTGGCACAGACCGGCGACAGCGACGCGGCGGCCTGATCAAATCTACTGCCCTCACGCTAGGTAATGGGCGATATCAAGACCACGAATGATATCGGCCGTCGCGCCAACCAGGGTCGAGTGCGACCTGTTCGCCGGCAACGCCAAGGTCAGATTGTTCTTGATGGGCGGGTCGGTAATGGCGGAATAGGCCAGTTCGGCCTGGCCCGGCACATCGCTGATCGCAGACCGCGGGATAATGGTGAACATGTTTCCGTATGACGTTGTTTCCACGATGGTCTGCACGACATCGACTTCCGCCACGATGTTCAGCCGAACATTCAAATCGGTACAGGTGCTGTCCACCAGCGCGCGTATGGTGTTCGGGGCACTGGGCAACACAAGAGGATAGTGGTCCAGTTCGGTCACCTTGACGGTCGACGGAGGTGTTGGCCGACATGCCGGCGTGTAGGCCAATACCAGTTCTTCACGAAAAATCGATTCACAGATCATCAAGGCCGATGGCGGCGGCTCATAGAGCAATGCCAGATCGACCCGGTCCTTGATCAGCCATTCCCTCATCTCGGTACTGAGTCCTTCGGCAATCGTAATGGAGCCGTGGGGAAACATGGTCCTGAATTTTTGCACCAGGTGTGGCGTCAAGCGACGCGCAATGCGTGGCGGCATGCCTAGCCGCACCTTTCCCTGCTCCACTAGCCGGAAGCTTTGCATATCGTGCCTGGCATTCGTAGCCAGCTTGTGAATCGCTTTGGCATGCTCAAGGAAACGCAGGCCTGCTTCAGTGGGAACAACTCCGCGTCCCGTGCGCATCAGTAGGTGCTGTTTGAGCTCGGCTTCCAGCAACTGGACCTGGCGGCTCAAAGACGGTTGCGACACGCCCAGTATATCGACGGCGCTCGAGAAGCTGCCTTGCTCAGAAACAATGATGAAGTAATGGATTTGCTTTAGGTCCATCCCGGCATGATATACGTTTTTTCTATAGCTGAAGTCCATATACCGGTATTGCATCAAACCTCTGTGGTACGCATGATGGAGCCATCTAGAAAAAAACGAGGTTTTCATGTCCGATTGTGCGCCACCCCTGGATAACATCACGGCACCGGTTCGCTCGCTGCCACCTGGTGTATGCGATAGCCATTGCCATATTTTTGGCCCCGCGGCCCTATTTCCCTTTGCCGACGAGGCGCCCTATACGCCCCCTGATGCGCCGTTCGAAAAGCTGCGGGCCTTGCACCGCAAGCTGGGAATCTCGCGTGCGGTCATCGTGCAGGCAGGGTGCCATGGCTTCGATATGTCGGCAGTGCTGGACGCCCTGGAGAAGGGCGCGGGCCAGTACCGTGGTGTGGCTTTACTGGCGCCCGACGTCACCGCGGGGCAGATTGCTCACCTCGATCGTTGCGGCGTGCGAGCGGCACGGTTCAATTTTGTCGCTCACCTGGGTAATGCCGGCTGGCAGGATGTAGAACGTATTGCCGCGCTGGTTGCCCCCTTTGGCTGGCATCTATGTATACATACCGACAAGGGCTCGTTGCCGGGCGTGCTTCCCCTGCTCAAAAAATTGGACCTACCCTTTGTGCTGGATCACATGGGCCGGGTTGCCGCACAAGACGGTATTGATAGTGATGCATTCAGGGCAGTGCTCGATCTGAAGAATCAGCCCAATGCATGGGTAAAAATCTCTGGAATCGATCGCATATCGAGCTCCGGGAAAAGGCCGTTTATCGACGCGCAACCTTTCGTTGCAGCCCTGATCGATACGATGGCCGATCGCGTGCTGTGGGGCACTGATTGGCCGCACCCCAATGTGCGGGGCGAAATGCCAGATGACGGAGAGGTCCTGAATATTTTTACCGAGCTCTGTCCGGATCCCGCCATGCAAGCTCAGATATTGGTGGCCAACCCCCAGGCCCTGTATCGATTTGACGCCAGCAACGGCTTGGGCCGGGGTTAAAAAAACTAAGGAGTGGATATCATGAAAATCATTTTGATGAAGTTCCCGGGTGAGGAATTGGACGCGTCGCAAATTCTCAGCGAGCTCGGGGAGACGGCCAATTTCTTTGAGGTCCGGGAGGACGCAATGGCGGTCTATCACGGCGTCGACAGTGCTGAGTCCTATGTGTACTTGCAAATTCCCTTGGCTGGCGAGGAAGGCTCTGAAATGAAGGGACTTCAAGGACTATGCCAAGCCTTGCATGAAGCACTTGTCCCAGGTCATCCCATGGTCGAAGTCCTTTGGATGGAAAAGACGCTGGACGTGGCTGGTCATTCCGTCGGCAAACCCGTCGCCTGGCACTATGTGGTCGAAACCGACGTTCTGCCTGCTGCCGAAGACGATTTCAATGACTGGTATTCCAGCGAGCATCTGCCAGGCTTGGCTGCAGTACCGGGAACCATACGGGCAACACGCTACGTCAGCGACGAGGCCACGCCAAAGTATTTCGCCGCCTACGACCTGGAGACCAGGGAAACCTTTGGTTCCGAGCCCTGGCTGACGGTCCGTGGCACCGAGTGGAGCTCCCGGGTACGCCCCAATTTCATCAACACCAAAAGAACCATGTTCAAGAAAGCATCGGGTTCGTTCTAATCGGAAGGTAGACATGGCAAAGTTATTTGCACCAGAACCAGATCAAATGTCAGAGCACCAACGGCGCGTCTACGACGCGATCATGGCCGGTCCGCGCGGAAGGGTCCGGGGGCCGCTGGCCGTCTGGTTGCACCGTCCGGGCTTGGCCGAGCATGCGCAGGCGCTGGGCCAGTACTGCCGGTACGACTCCAGCCTGCCGCCACGCTTGTCGGAGCTTGCCATCTTGACCATGGCGGCCCTATGGCGCTCGGACTTTGAATGGTGGGCGCACCAGCCCATCGCGGTGAAGGCGGGTATTACCCCGGAAATAACCGAGTGCATTCGCCAGGGCAAGACGCCGGTCTTCGTCGAACAGGATGAAGCGCTGGTGTACGAATTCATTGGAAGCCTGGTCGAGAACCGGCGAGTGCCTGACGAGCTTTACCAGAGGGCAGTGCGGTTGCTGGACGAGCCCTCCGTGGTAGATCTGGTCGGACTGGCCGGCTACTACACCTTGATCTCCATGACTCTCAATGTTTTTGACATACAGCCGCCCGAGGGTGAAAGCCGATTCTTTGCACACGCCCACGATTGAGGCCAGGCAGTGCGAACTGCATCATCGTTTCAGGAAAATTCAATGTCCGGACGTTTGAACAACAAAGTCGTTATCGTCAGTGGCGCGGGTAGTGTGGGGCCAGGATGGGGCAATGGCCGAGCCATTGCCTACCGCTTTGCCCAAGAGGGGGCAAAAGTATTTGGGGTTGACCTTAATCCGGATACCCTTTTGGAGACTGTCGCCAAAGTCCGTGAGTTTGGTGGAGAAATAGCGACCTGGCACGCTGACGTCACCTCCGATGAGGCTGTCCGGTCCATGGTCCAGGCATGCATCGACACATATGGCCGTGTCGATGTGTTGGTCAACAATGTGGGCGGATCCAAAAAGGGCGGCCCTGTTCAGCTCGACGAAACCGCATGGGATCAGCAAATCGATTTCAATCTGAAAAGTGTGTTTCTGGGCTGCAAGCACGTGTTGCCTATCATGGAGGAACAGCAGTCAGGTTCCATCGTCAATATTTCTTCGACCTCGGGCATACGCTGGACCGGTTCTGCCCAGGTCGCCTACGCCAGTGCGAAAGCGGGAGTGATCCAGTTGTCCCGCGTTGTGGCGGTGGAATACGCCAAGCGAAATATTCGTTGCAATACCGTCATTCCAGGCCAGATGCATACGCCTATGGTTGAAACACGGCTTGCTGGGCAGCGTTCGGGTGGCGACATAGCCGGCTTGTTGGCGCAGCGGCAGTCGCGCATTCCATTGCCGTTCATGGGCGATGGGATGGACACGGCCAATGCAGCCTTATTCCTGGCTTCTGACGAGGCCCGGTTTATCACCGGGACTGAAATTCTTGTGGATGGAGGCATGAGTGCACGATGTGACTAACCTATCGTCCCGCTATCCTGACCCGGCGATCATTGCACTTGACCCGCGTTTTGAAAAGTTGGTATTGCCGTTGGCCGTGATTGAGAAGCTGGCCAGTGGGTGCCGCTGGGCAGAAGGCCCTGTCTGGTTTGGCGACGGCCGCTACTTGCTATGGAGCGACGTTCCCAACGATCGGATCATGCGGTGGGACGAAATCAGCGGACAGGTACACAGCTATCGCGAGAGCTCCAATTTTGCCAACGGCAATACCCGAGATCGGCAGGGCCGGTTGATCAGCTGCGAGCATCTTGGTCGGCGCGTTACACGGACGGAGTACGACGGAAAACTAACGGTGCTGGCTGACAGCGTTGACGGGAAACGGCTTAATTCACCGAATGACGTTGTGGTCAAGTCCGACGGCTCGATCTGGTTCACCGACCCCCCCTTCGGGATTGTGGGGTATTACCAGGGAGAAAAGGCGCCGCAGGAATTGCCTGCTTGTGTCTACCGGATAGACCCGGACTCCTGCCAGGTAACCATGGTGGCTGACTCGGTGGACGGACCCAATGGTCTGGCCTTCTCTCCCGACGAGAAAAAGCTATATGTCATCGAATCGCGCGCGCGTCCGCGTAATGTCCTGGTGTTTGACGTTACGCCGGATGGAAGGCGCTTGCGGAACCCGCGAGTCTTGTTCAATGCGGGTGATGGTACGCCGGACGGATTTCGGGTGGACGTTGCCGGGAACCTCTGGTGCGGATGGGGAATGGGCTCCGCAGACCTCGACGGCGTCAGGGTCTTCTCGGCAGAGGGCGACTTGCTTGGCAAGATAGCGTTGCCAGAACGTTGTGCCAATCTATGTTTCGGTGGGAAGCATCGAAATCGTTTGTTCATGGCGTCATGCACGTCGATTTACTCGCTCTACGTCAACACGCAAGGAATTGCGGGTGCCTGAGAGCTACAAGGAGGAAGTATGTTAGAAACTAAAAAACTGGCCCTGGGCAAGACTATTCTGGCGTTGGCACTTGGACTGTCGGCGGCAGGCGTGAATGCCAGCTCACCGACCACGATCGTCGTTGCGTTTCCCGCAGGTGGGCCGGCCGACTCTCTGGCACGGGTAGTCGCCAAGGAAATGGAGGTAACTCTTAAGACTTCCGTCATTGTCGAGAACAAGCCGGGCGGCAACGGAGCTATTGCTGCCAGCTACGTGGGGCGAGCAGCGCCCGACGGCAATACGCTATTTTTGAGTTCGGCCGGTGCGATCGCGATCAATCCGCCGTTGTATCCAAAACTTGTCTACAACCCCGACAAAGATCTTGCACCCATTTCGATGCTGGTCTCGACGCCCGAGGTTCTGGTCGTTCCGGCCAAGGGCAAGGTCAGGAACATAAGAGACTTCTTGAACGAAGCCAACAATGCAAGTGGCACCACCTTATCGTCGTCGGGCATTGGCAGCATGCCTCATATGGCAATTTCACTATTGAAGGCGCAGACACGGGCCAACATACTGCACATTCCATATAAAGGTGCCGCGCCTGCAATACAGGACACGATCGGCGGACAGGTGGGGGGCTTCTTCGGCGACATTTCTGGCCTGGTGTCGTTTATCAAGGACGATCGTGTGCTGCCCATTGCTATTGCAGCGCCGCAACGGTCGCGCGTCTTGCCGGAGGTGCCGACTTTTGACGAGCTCGGCATCAAGAATGTGTACGCCAATAACTGGTATGGGATCTTCGCTCCCAAAGGCACTTCCTCGGACAGAATCGCTACGATCAATGCGGCGGTACATGCAGCTCTGAAATCCGAGTCAGTCCTGAAGTATGTTGGGACCTCGGGTGTGGATGTCACCCCGACGACACCCGCAGAGTTCGCCGACATCATCAGCGCCGATACAAAGAAATGGGGCGACCTGATCAAGGCAGAGGGAATCACGGTCAACGAGTAATATCGTCACAGGGTGAAATGCCCCGGCCTGCATGCAGGCCGGGGCATTTCTATTTGCATGAAGCGCTGTCGGGCGTATGATTTTGAATATGGGTCTATCCACGCCGCACGCTACGGGCTGCGGTTTTGGAGTTGTGCCGTGCATCAATTCCTTTCTGTCGCCACCCTGAATGCCAAGGGGTATCAACGCTCCGGGGCCAAAGGCTGCTCACCTGCGCGTTATGACGATTTCAAGGTATTCGCTGGGCACCACCATACCCGCATCGCCGGAGCGATTGAACCGTTCGATCTGCGCCATGATGTCGGTGGTCAGGGCGGCTTGCGTCGACGATTCCAGGGACCCGAAGGCTTTGAGCAGTGGGCCGTAGTAGGTTTTGAAGACTTGCAGTCAGTGTTCCGGCGAACGATACCGAAACACGAAGTGGCGGGATTCAATACTGATCGACGCTGCCTGTGTTTCGAACAGCTCCTGGATATGCGTCTTCGTACCCCAGAGCGCGGGAGACTTGACGCCGGCAGGCGGTGGCAAATGCTTGCCTATGGTCTTGAATATTTGACCGATGAAGCCCTCGGGTGTCCAATTGGCGAGGCCAACTTTTCCTCCCGGACGGCATACCCGTATCAGTTCGGATGCTGCCTTTTCCTGATTGGGCGTGAACATGACGCCGAACGTCGACATGACGGCGTCAAAGCTAGAGTCCTCGAACGGCAAGGCTTCCGCATCCGCCTCGCGAAATTCGATCTGCAGACGCTCGGCGGCGGCGCGCTCACGTGCCCGGCCCAGCAGCGCAAGCACGTAGTCGGTGGCGACGACATCGCACCAGCGGCGCGCGGCAGCCAGGGACGCATTGCCATTGCCAGCTGCGACATCGAGCACTCTTTGTCCCGCGCGCAGGTCAAGGGCTTCGCACAATTGCTCGCCGACAATCTGCAGGGTCGTTCCAACAACGGCATAGTCTCCGGAAGACTAGGTCGCTTGCTGGCGCATTTTCAAGGCGGCAAGGTCAGGTTGTGCGGAATCGCCCGCCTGACTGGTGGTGGGCTGGGTAATCGTGGATGTGGACATCGTCGTTCTCCATTGAGGCTTGGTATGTGGGACGGCTTGGATCACCGCCGGGGTGAAGAGCCGGAATTCGTGTCGCGCTGCGATCACGGGCCGGACTCTTAATGGCTACGATAAGCATCCATCGTGGGGGCGATCGTGGTAGAGATCATGGAAATCACCGTGGAATCTGATCGATACGCTGACCTTACTTCGGGGGTGCAAATCCATGTGGGTCTGCTGGGACGCATGTCTATCAGCCGGGCGGGGCGCCCATTGACCCTGCCGGCGTCACGCAAGTTGCGCGCCCTGATCGCTTACCTTGCACTCGCTCCGCATGCACTGACGCGCGAGCGTCTTTGTGAACTTCTATGGGATATACCCAACGATCCCCGGGGCGAGCTACGCTGGTGCCTGAGCAAGGCAAGATGTCTGCTGGACGAACCGGCCCGTAGCAGGGTCAGGACGGACAAGGATACGGTCCGCCTGGATCTGACCGATTGCTATGTCGATGTGACCGATATAAACCGCTGGATGCAACAGGGTCTTCCCACGTTGGGTACAGAACGGCTACGTGCGCTCTCCGGAATATTTGGCGGCGACTTTCTGGAGGGGCTGCAGATAGAGCGCAGCCCGGACTTTCAAAGCTGGCTGAACGCCCAGCGACGGCGCCTGCGGGCCTGCCATGCTGCCATTCTCGAACACCTCGTCGCCCGCCTTGCTACCGGTTCCCAGGAGAGCTTTTCCTGCCTTGACAAGTGGTTGCAGCTCGTCCCCTTCGACCTGCGCGTGCACGAGCTGGTCCTGCAGGCGCTTACCCATCGCGGACGGTTGCGGGAAGGTGAAGAACATCTGGCGGCCACGGTTCGCGCCTTCGAGCTGGAGGGCTTGGACTCTGTACCCTTGCGCAAGGCATGGCGGGATGCAAAGACACGCGCTGCCGGTCATTCAGGGCCGGAACACACACTGCTCTGTGCCGCGGGGGCGACGCTGCCCGCCAGTGAATCCGACGCTTCTTCGAGCGGTGCGCGCCGCGCCTCGATCGTGATCATGCCGTTCTTGGATCGATCGGCCCCAAGCGGTGCGCGAGGCGGGATAGCTGATGCGCTTGCCTTCGACATCATTACCCGACTCGCAAAACTGCGCAGCCTCTTTGTTATTGCACAAGGTACTGCGTTTGCCCTGGACCAGCGCAATATAGGTCCGGAGGAGGCCGCCCGGACGTTGAACGTTGACTATCTTGTTAGCGGATCGCTGCGTCGCCAGGCGAAGCGTCTCATTGTGAATGTCGAGCTTGTTGAGTCAAGAACCGCCCGTATCGTGTGGGCCGACTTCTTTGACTACAGCCTGGACGATACTTTTCTTGCGCTCAATGAAATGGGTGACCGGATCGTTGCATCGATCGACACCGAAGTCGAGATGGCGGAGCGCAACCGGGCCATCCTCAAGCCACCCAGCTCACTGGACGCGTGGGGAGCACATCACCGCGGACTCTGGCATATGTACAGGTTCAACCGCGGTGATAATGAGTTGGCAATGCAGTTCTTCAAGACGGCGTTGCGGCTCGACCCGACGTTCTCACGGGCGTATGCCGGCTTGTCTTTTACTCATTGGCAAAACGCGTTTCAGGGTTGGGGCGAAGAACACCAGCGCGAGATTGATCTTGCCTTCGAGACTGCCGGGCAAAGCGTGTTTGTCGACGATCGCGATCCGGCCGCGCACTGGGCGATGGGGCGGGCCCTTTGGTTGCGCGGTGAGCGGGACCAATCCCTGACCGAGCTGCAGCGCACCATAGACCTCAGCCCCAATTTTGCACTCGGGCATTACACCCTGGGCTTCGTCAATTGTCAGTCTGGAGATGCCAAGGCGGCCATCGACTCGTCCGATCACTCACGCCGCCTCAGTCCTTTCGATCCGCTGCTCTTTGGAATGCTGGCCGTGCGCGCGATTGCGTTGGTCCGGCTGGGTCGCTTTGACGAAGCCGCCGACTGGAGCCTGATGGCGGTAGCGCGTCCGCATGCCCATGCCCACATCCTGGCGATCGCGGCACAGTGTCTTGCATTGGCCGGCCGGGTGGAGGAAGCGCGCAACTTGGTGAGTACCCTGCATAAATTGCAGCCGTCCTATTCGATCGATGGTTTCGTGGCTGCATTTCGGCTCTCTGCAGATACCGAAGCATTATTTCGCAAAGCCGCCGAGCGTATCGGAATAGCCTGATTGCAGTCTGCAAAGCCTGTATATTACGTGCGTTAACAACCCATCTGGAAACCGAATGCGCCTGGACAAGTACCTTTGCGAAAGCTCCGATCTCACACGTTCGCAGGCTCGGTCCGTGCTCCTCAGCGGCGATGTCACGGTCAACGGCGAGATCATGAAGCGCGGCACGCATGAGGTGCGGGAAGGCGACGAGGTTCAATGGGAAGGCGAAACCTTGTGCCTCATCGGACTACGCTACCTGATGCTGAATAAACCCGCCGGCCATGAATGCAGCAATCGCAATAGCCAACATCCGCCGGTAATCGACCTTCTCGACGTGGAAAAACGGGACCGTCTGCAGACTGTAGGCCGGCTTGACGTGGACACGACGGGATTGATCCTTGTCACGGATGACGGTAAATGGATGCATCGCATCATTTCGCCGCGCAACCGGTGTGAAAAGGTCTACCTCGTCACACTTTCCGACCCACTCCCGGAAAATGTCGAAAGCCTGGTCGCGACCGACACCGGGTTGGACGACGAAGCGCAGCGGGGCTTGTGTGCCTCGCTTGTTCGCGTCGGTGACCGCAGCATCCGGTTGACCATCCAGGAAGGCAAGGACTTTCACATTAAGCGCAAGTTCGAGTCCATAGGCGTTCCCGTACTTGCCTTGCACTGTGAACGAATCGGCCCGGTGGCGCTGGATGCTGATTTGCAGCCGGGCGAGTCACGCTACCTGACCGCAACCGAGGTGGCTGGACTCGCCCACAGTAGCGATGAAGCAGGTACCGACGACTAGAACTTGTGGCTCATGCCCACGCCGATCAGCGTCGCTTTCAAATCGTCCTGGAAAGCGACATTCTTGGCATAGGAGCCAATAGCGTAAAGGTCGGTGCGCTTGGATAGCGCGTAGGTATAACCCAGGCTATAACTATGTTGCGTCTTGGCGTCGCCTTCGCTTCGGGCATCAGCCACAGTCCAGGCGGCAAGAATTTCCCCGCTACTTCCCACAGGGGCGCTGATGCCGGCTACATACGAGTTCACTTTCAGGCCGTCCACTGCCGACAGCTCTTCCAACCCCTCATCGCCAATTTCCATTTCGGAGAACCAGCCGTTACGAGTTTGTCCGAAACCCGCGTGGAGCTTGATGACTTCGAAGTCGTAGCTTGCTGCAATATTCCATGACCGGACTGTTATGCCGCGCTCATCCTCGTCATACTGGTCATTCACTGCCGTCGGCGTCTTGAACTGGTCGTAAGTAAGGGCTGCTTCGAGAGGGCCGTTTTCGTAGACCAGACCCGTTGTGATGGCGCGAACGTTGGGCTCGCCGCCACCGTTCAGACGATATTGCTGGCTGCCGTTCGCGTTGAACGAATACCCCACGCCAAACCGGAAGCCATCTAATTCGGGTGTCTGATACATAACCATATTGTCATAGCGGACGTCGGCAGCACTGAATGCTGTCGACACTGAAGCCTGGTTGAAGTCTTCTCCGAATGGACTGGCGACCTCGGCAAAATATTTGGCGGCAATATTGGTTTGCCGGCCAACGTCCAGCCGTCCCCATGTTTCGGACTGTAAACCTACTGTGGCGTGACGGCCAAATAAACGAGTTTCGTACTCGGAAGTGTCGCCTGTGTTCAGATCAAAGCCGCTTTCCACCTGGAATATCGCCTGCAGGCCACTGCCTAGATCTTCGGCGCCTTGCAGACCCCACTGATTCTCAGTACGAATGCCGTTGATCATTCCCTTGCGGGTTGCCTTGAAATCATTGCCCCTTACCCGTTGATACCCGATTCCACCATCCAGACTGCCATACAAAATCACGGACGTTTCCGCGTGAGCGAGGCCGATAAATCCCGCTGACAAGGCAACGGCCACCAACTTCTTCTTCATGTGTGTCTCCGATTTGAGTCCCCCTTATGGAAAGGTCAAACCGGTATTTTGGTTTCCTCCCCTTTTTGGGTAAGTATTATGCACGACATATTGCCGTGCATCGGTGGCTCCGTCGACCAGTGGGCGTTCGCCGCGAAGGCGTCACAGCAGCGGCAGGCAATCTGCGAAAGGCCGGCCTTATCGAATACAGTCGTGGCCATGTGACCTTGCTCGATCGTGCCGGCTAGCACAGCACTGCGCGACTTCGGCACCGGCATAGCCGCCATCGCTCGGACATTCAGCTGCCGATTATTCCGCCGTCATCCTTAGTGATAATGATCGTGGACGAACGCGGTATTGAGCTGCCGCCATCAGGCCAGTGGCTATTGCCGGATTCGCCGGGATGCTGGATATTGATGAACATAGTCTTGCTATCCGGTGTGAAGGTAATACCAGTGACCTCGCACTCTTTGGGCCCCACGAAGAAGCGGCGTATTTCTTTGCTTGTTGGGTCGGCACATAGCATCTGGTTATTGCCCTGGCCCTCGTAGTCGCCAGAGTTGCTGTACTTTCCGTCGGTCTGTATCCACAATCGGCCTGCCCTATC
This sequence comes from Pollutimonas nitritireducens, assembly GCF_002849615.1. GTDB lineage: Bacteria > Pseudomonadota > Gammaproteobacteria > Burkholderiales > Burkholderiaceae_B > Pollutimonas > Pollutimonas nitritireducens. The sequence goes on along the minus strand of NZ_PDNV01000007.1, from coordinate 176,710 downwards.
GAACGCCAGGCCGTCAGGACTGTTGAAGGTGTTGTCGACGGTGATGTTGGCCGAGCCCGACATCAGGTCGTCACGGTTGGTGTGTTTTTTTGGATTGCCAGCCAGCGCGAAAATATCCCACTCGAATGTGGTGGCAGCCGCGTCGCCGCCGGTTTCGCGCCAACGGACGATCTGCCCGTAGATGTTGCGGGCTCGCGGATTGGCCGCGTCAGGGGTCGTACGCTTGTCATTATTGGTCAAGGCAACGTAGACATCACCGTTTCCCGGATGTACGCTTACCCATTCGGGGCGATCCATCTTGGTGGCACCCGCGGCGTCAGCGGCCAGGCGCGTGTTGACGAGGATAGCAGCCTGGTTGCCAAAGCGGGGGTCTTTGGCAAGCTTGGCATTCGCGGCCTTGTCCAGCGGGATCCATACTCCCGTGCCCATGAAGTCGCCGTTGGCTTTGCCATCTCCAAATCTAGCTACGTACAGCCTCCCCGCATCGAGCAGGGCCGAGGTGTCGCCGCCTTCCCGATAGACGCCGTCGGATACAAATTTGTATAGGTAGTCGTCGCGTTGATCATCACCCATGTAGACGACGATGCGCTTGTCGGCAGACAATGCGTACGCCGCGTTCTCGTGCTTTATGCGGCCGAGTGCGGTGCGCTTCTTGGGTCTCGATGCAGGGTCGAAAGGATCGATTTCGACGATCCAGCCGTGGCGGTTGGACTCGTTCGGCTCTTTGGCATAGTCGAATCGATCGACGAATTCCTCCCAGCGGTACTCTGTGCTGTTGGCTGCCAGGCCATAGCGCTTCTGTGCGGCAGTGCGGGAGTCATTGCCAGATGTAGTGCCGAAGTAATTGTTGAAATTTTCTTCACAAGACAGGTAGGTGTTCCATGGCGTCCAGCCGTTACCGCAATTATTGAACGTACCCAGCACACGCGTTCCAGTGGGATCCGCTTTGGTCTTCAGGAGTTCGCTACCCGCAGCAGGCCCTGTAAGGTCCATTGGGGTCGAAGCCGTGATGCGACGGTTGTAATGGGAATCGAGCTTGATCTCCCATTTTCCGGCGGCGTCGCGCAAGACATGAATTATCGAAACGCCATGGGCATTCATGGCCTTTTCGGTTTTTTCAGCCGTCCAGGGCTTGCTGCCGTTGGCGCCGAACAGCCATGTATAGTCGCCGTTCTCGACGGTAGTGTATTCATGATTCAGCACCAGCAAGCCTTCAGTGCTACTGCCATCGATGGGAAAAAAATGAATACCGTCATGATTATCTCCAACCTGGAGAGCCTGTGCAGCGGAGTCGTCACTGGCGTCCGGTTGCCACTCGGAAGCGTTTGCGAACAGCGGTGTGCCCCAAGGCGCAAACACGGCGGCGGTATAGCCCGCCGCGATTTTTATCGTATCGTCGGTCGAAATTGGAATGGCGTTGAAGCCCAGTAGCGTAGCGGGTTGCTTAGTGTCGCCCTTGTCTTCACTTTTTGCCCTGGCAACCAAAGGGCCGGCCAGGAATAGGGCGGCTGATAATCCAATACCAGACTTAAGAAACCCGCGCCGGCTGCTTGCACGTGCAACAACATCCTGGAAATGTTGATTTTCAGAGGTGTTGGTCGGAAGGTCTTCTGAATCCAGGGCGTAATATTTTTGCATCGAACTGCTCGACTATGATGAAAGTGAGCATCCAGTATCCCGGGTGCTCATTACAGCCGTATTAAACTATTTTGCCTGAAGCAACTGTTTGGCGTTCAATAGCACCAGTTCGTTATCGTCCTGCCGGTTAGGGTCGCGGCTGGCAGGAACTTCCGGCTGTGCCACTGCGACCGCCGTGGCAGAACTCACTACCGCGGCCAATACCGACAAACGGAAGCGTTTCATGTGGACTTCCTCAGGACTAGGGAAATAGGGCAGTCCGGGATCGAATATGACGATGATATGAACGACTGAGGATTCAGTTGCGCGCGGACAACCGAGGTATTCGGTATTATCTACACCGGCTTCCTCGACGAGTGGGGCCGACGGGTGGCCTTAATTGACGCGACCGCCCGAATGCCCTTGCGTGAGGATGGTTTGTGAGTTCAGTTCAAAGTATTCTGGTGTTGGTAATTCTGGTGCTGGCTGCCGGCTTTCTTTCTTTGACGGAGATTGCCTTTGCTGCGGCGCGGAAAATAAAACTCAAGCTCATGGCCGAAGCAGGGGATGAGCGCGCCTTGAAAGTGATGGCAATACAGGCACAATCCGCCAGTTTCTTTGCCGCATCGCAAATCGGGCTGAACGCGGTGGCCATCCTCGGCGGTATTCTTGGCGAAGCGGCGTTTCGTCCTTATTTTCTTGGCTTGCTCAGCTACGTATACATAGGAGCATGGGCGGAGCAGATCAGCTTCGTTCTTTCGTTTGTTTTTGTCACCTTATTGTTCGTGCTGTTCTCCGACCTGATGCCGAAACGTCTGGCCATGATGGCTCCCGAGCGGTTTGCGGTCGCGGTGATCAACCCCATCAACGTCTTTATCCGTATTTGCAGACCGTTTTCCTATGTGTTGAATCTGGTGGCGAACCTGCTTTTTCGACTGTTCAACGTCAACACCGCGCGCGAAGACAATATCACTTTTGACGATATCTCGGCGGTTGTTGAGGCCGGAGCGCAGGCTGGGGTGCTGCAGCAGCAAGAACAGCACTTCATTCAAAACGTTTTTGAGCTTGAGTCCCGACTGGTGTCATCTTGCATGACCGGCCGCGACAGTGTCGTCTTTATTAACTTGAGCGAATCCGAAGAAAGCATTCGCCAGAAGATAGCCCTACATCCCTATTCCAAATTTCCAGTATGTGATGGTGTAATCGATCACGTGATCGGCTATGTCGACACCCGGGACATACTGGTTCTCTGGCTGGGCAGGCAGTCGTCGTTTCAAATCAACGAAGCGAGTCTGCGCACCGTCTTGATCATTCCCGACACATTGAAGTTGTCGGAGCTGTTGGATAAGTTCCGGGCATCAAAAGAAACCTTTGCAGTGGTGATCAACGAGTACGCACTGGTGATAGGGGTGGTTACGCTCAGCGACATCATGGTGACCGTCATGGGAAACTGGGGTAGCTCCCTGGACGAAAGCAATCAGATTCTGGAACGTGACGATGGGTCTTGGCTTATCGAAGGAGGGACTCCCATTGAAGATCTCAAACGCGCCATGGGAATCGATCAGCTTCCCGAAGAAGAGAATTACGAAACCGCGGCAGGCTTCATGATGTTCATGTTGCGCAAAGTCCCCAAGCCGACAGACAGCGTGGAGTACGCCGGGGTCAAATTTGAAGTGGTCGATGTGGATCATTACCGCATTGACCAATTGCTTGTGAAGCGTATAACGCCGCTATGATCAAAAACCAGTGTGCCTGGCTCTTATGTGGCAGGCTCGAATAATTGGTGATTTGGTTTACATCGCTCAGTTAACAAGAGCAAGCGTTTCCTTGTATGCGACAGCGCGTCCGGTGTCTTCAATCCATTCGAATCGCAATTCGCCGCTCTGCCGGGGTGTCACTTCGAACCGAAGGTAGGGGTTCATCGAAAGCGAGCGGTAATAGGTTGCCTTAATCAGCGGCCTGTCTCCCAGTGTCGCAGAGAATGTCTTGATGATGCGTTGTGGGGGAGTGACACCCGCCGCGTCTGCCGCCAGGCCAGTCGTCATGGGATGGGTGATCATGGTCAGGACTTCGCCCGTGGTGCCTTGCTTCCATGTTTTCGGCACGCGCACGCGTGCCTTCATTTCGTTGGCGCTGTCGGGTTGCCCCGGCGCGATGCAGCCGCTGGTGGTGACCCGCACGTCGCGCCCGGCAATCATGACGCGGCCGTCGTCCATGTGGGCGATCGCAATCACTGTTTGCGATTCGCTCAACCGGATCCGGGTGCTCAGGTTCAATGTGTTGATTTCTTGCCCGAAATCGAATTCGGCCACACTGGCTGTGGGATTTCCAGGTGCAAAAACAGCCAGGCGCCGGATGGGCGACCTGCTTGGGTCCAGACCTGCATTAACGGTCAGTGGCACGGCGGAGCCATCTTCCGCCACCAGGGGCAAACCCATCAGCAAGGCCTCATCGGACAGCTTCGCGTCGCCGATCCAGTCGCGGATGGTAGCGATGCCTCGCCACGATTGTGCTGTCGTCAGCCGTGGGAGACATAGGGCAGTGACGCCGGCCAGCGTACATTGCAATACCCGCCGTCGCGTTATGGAACGGTCGGTTTCCGGATGAATTGCTGGAAAACCCATTAGACAAGACGCGGGCATACCTCGCGCTCCGTATAAGACTGCAATTTCAGGTGTGGGCTCATGTTGACTGAACGGTAGGGGAGGCTGTCATGATTGACCCTGATGAACCCGCCCATGCGAGGCGCGCGCCCACGACAATGGCAAACGCCGATACCATTGAGCTATAGGCCAGGGTGGACAGGCCCGTCAAGCCTTGGCCTATCGAGCAGCCCAGGGCCAGGGCGCCGCCCGCTCCCATGAGGGCACCACCCGCAATATAACGCGACATCTGTCCGGCCGATTCGAATCCTTCGATCCGGTATCGACCCCGCAGTACCGCGGCCAAGAAAGAGCCGACCAGCACACCTAGCACCACTGTGATACCGAAACGCAGGCTCATGCCCGTGGCAATCATTGCGTAGTGCAAGGTATCGCCGATGGGACCAACAAAAGTCAGCGATGCGACTGGCGTCGGTTCGAAATCGTCAGCGCCCAGCCATCCAGTCACCAGCCAGCCGGCTGCGACCAGCAGGCCAATGATGGCCCCGCCCGTCAAATCGGTCGCCCGCTGCCCGGATTCGCGCGGTCGCAAGGCGAAAAGCGTCAGCGCTGCAACCAGGATCCACACTGTCAGGGATCGGGGTAGGCCTTGTGGCACTGCTATCGATGTTGGCGAGAATGTTGTGAAGTCTGAAATAAGGACACGCAATGGTGCCGCAATGCCTGTAAGGGTTATATAAGCGGATATGCCCAGGCACACCAGCACTACGAACGATCTGAGGTTGCCCTGGCCCAACAATATGAGCGCGCGCGCGCCGCATCCATTGGACAGGCCCATGCCATAGCCGAACATGAGCCCGCCAACAGGGAGCAACAGCCAGGAAAACGAGGGCGTCATGTACATGGACTTGGTGATGTCCGCCAGCCCCAATGATGCGGCAACGTGGGTGCCCGCCAAAGCAACCGCCAATGCCAGGGCGTAGGCATGCAGCTTGTAGCCGGCACGGCCTGACCAGTATTCCCTAAGGCCCCGATGCAGGCAGAACCCGGTGATCTGGCCGCAGACACCAAAGACAACACCAATGGCCAGGCCGGCCCAGGGTACCAATTCAAGTTGTGGCATAGGCAATGTAAACATTGGGCATCAGGCGCGCGTACCCCATGTATCGAGCGCTATGGCGTTGTACCACGCTTCCCCATGCTGTGCTTCAAGCTTGCGGAAATTGGCGTCTGCATTCCTGGGACTGACTCCACCCGAGGCTTCGGCAAGCTTGCCTTCTCTAAGCGTGTACAGGTGCGCCACCGAAATGCCGTAGTCGGGCGCGATGAGGCTGTAGCAGGTATTGGAGAACGATGCCTGCACCGCGGGCTCGTCTGCCAGTGCGTTCACGATGGCGGCCGCAGCAACCTTGGCCTGCGCGTTAGCGGAGAATCCGGATTTGGGCATTGGCGCGGCCACAGTGGCGTCGCCCACTACATAGATGTCCGGCACGAGCTCAGATTCAAAGGTCTGAGGTTTGACGGGCACCCAGCCGCTTTGATTCGTCACGCCCGCCAGTTCCGCAATCGCACCTGCCTTTTGTGGCGGAATGATGTTCAGTACGTCTGCTTTATGGATCTGGCCGAACTCGGTTTCCACCGTTAGGTTTTTGGCATCGACGCGAACGACCTTGCCGTCTTTTGCCAGCGGAACCCATTCGATCAGGTCCCCGTACACCTGTTTCCAACCATCCTGGAAAAGGCCCTGTTTTGAGAATGCATCTTTCGAATCAAGAATGACAATCTTGGACTTGGGCTTGTGGTGCTTGAGGTAATGCGCCACCATGCTGGTCCGTTCGTAGGGTCCAGGCGGGCAGCGGAAAGGATTGGCAGGCGCTGCCATCAGGAAAGTGCCGCCGTCAGGCATGGCCTCGAGCTGCTTTTTCAACAGGATAGTTTGGGCACCCGCCTTCCAGGCATGCGGGGCCAACTGCGAAGCAGCTTCGTCGTAACCTTCGAGCGCATTCCAGCGGAAATCGATGCCGGGGGACAAAAGCAGCTTGTCATAAGCAAGCACCTGACCGCCCGCCAGGCGGACTTTCTTAGTCCCGGGATCCACCGCCGAGGCAACGTCGTGGACGACTTTCACGCCCAACGCGCGCAGGTCGTCGTAGTCATGGCCCTGCTGTCCGAATGTGCGCAAGCCGGCAAGGTATAAATTGGTGAAAGGGCAGGTGTAGAAAGTCTTGGATGGCTCGATCAGCGTGACGTCAATGGCCGAATTGCGGAGTTTGACGTAGCGGGCCGCAGTCGCGCCACCAAATCCTCCGCCGATGACTACGACTTTACCTGCCGCGGCTTTGGCGAAGACTGGTATAGATAAAAGTGCGATGCTGGCGGCGGTCGTCTTACCGATACGACTCAACCAGTGCCGACGGGAATGATTCACTGGACTCTTCATCTTACAGGCCTTTCTTACTGGATAGGGGTTGTGTCTTGGTCTGCGAGAAATGGCGCGCAAGCGCAGCAAGCTCGTCGTCGCTGAAGCCTTTGACCAGGCGGTTCATGATGGTCGTGTTGGTTGGCGGGTTGTCGGACTTGAAGGCCCTCAGCTGGCTGGCAAGGATGCTTTCGGGCCGCCCCGCGATAGAGGGTATGCCGCCAAGTGAACGGCCGTCGGTCCCATGACAGTTGACACAGGCGCCCGCCAGCACGGTGACATCGAAGGTCGATTGCGCCGACGCCGCAGGCAGGAGCGTGAATCCAGCCGCGATGGCTGCTGCGGCGGCGGCCCGCAGGACACGATAATCAGTACGCATGGACATTCCACTTTCAATTTGTAATACGTCGTATGGTACCGAGCACGGATCACAGTTCAAACGACCTTTCTCATCCATGCTTATTATGAAAAGTAATGAACCGTGCGATTTGCCAAATATTGATATCTAATCTTGATCCGTATTAAATAACTCAAAGTTAAAAAAATTGATTGCGGGTAATCCCCGACGCGATCGCTGCGCATGGACTCGCCAGTAGCGTGGGGGCGGAACAACACGGCGGTCTGGTTGGATCAGGCGAATGTGCGGAGCATCTGCGAACAAATGCTCGTATCGATTTACATCAATGCCATGCTTTTGAACACTTCTTTGGTGATCGCCATTCGTTGTATTGCGTCTTCGCCCTTTTTGATGTCGATGTTCATCGCATAAAAGTACACATCTTCGCCTCGCTCCAAATAGCCTACCAGCCAGCCGGTTTGCGGTCGGTCCACTCCGCCCAGTCCCGCCCAGCCCGATTTGCCGCTAAGGCGGTACTGTGGCGTCTCTTCAAGAATCAGCATGTTCTTGACGGCTGCGGTGGATTTTTTCGATGCACCTAGTTTTCCGAAGTAAAAGCGCTCGAGAAAATCAATTTGTTCCTTGGCCGAAATTCGAAGACCGCCAGTGAGCCAGAATTGGTCGATCCCGCCAGAGATGGTGCGATTTCCGTAGTCAAACTGATCCACATATGATTGCATGCGATCCAGGCCCACTCGCCGTGCTATTTCTTGGTAATACCAAACAACGGAGTGCTGCAAAGCCGTATGAAGGGTATTCTTCTTTGCCCACGTGGTCGGCCACCAGGATTGTCGCGGGTTCTTGTCGCTATTCCAGTCAAGCTCGAAGTCGCGGCCGCTGGCGACCCCGGTCTCGAGCGCGATTAGGCTGTTGGGTATCTTGAATGTCGATGCTGGCAGGTATTGCGTGTTGGCTCGAGCCTGATTGTGATACAGCCACGTGTTTCGCTGAGGATCGAAAAGCACGAAGGTACCTTGAACGTCCTGCACGGCAAACAGGCGATCCAGATGGGCTCTGTTCCGGTTTGCTTCGGGTGCCTCGGCGTGCCCAGCGCAGGCCATCACGATCCCAAAGGCAGCAAGTAGCCCACGTGCGAGGTGAAGAATTTTCATGTTTATTCCTAAGATGTATGGGTGAATGACAGTGCGGGAGCTCGTCGCAGGATCGAGAATAATTGCGCAGGCGTGGAAGTGAAAACACGATGTCGTAACATACATAACATGACTACCGATGCTCATTCTTCAATAACTATCGAGATCGCTCCGGCGCTGCGCGTCAATGGAACGGCCGTGCGTTATCAGTCGCTCTGGTTGCTGGTAGCCACATGTCATGCCCAAAGAAGTGGCAAGGCGGCCCTCCCAGTGTCGATGTTGCGTGCCCGCTTTCCCGGCAAGGCCAACTGGAGAATGTTGATTTCAAGGGCATTCTCCGATTTCGAGAAGTGGGGTATCGCTGTCGGATGGGGTCAAGACGTTTCGTGCAGTGTTGTCCTGCTGAACCGTCGACGTCGCAGCCAGGGTCCGTTTTGGATAGACGCTGGAACGTTGCCCCGGATACACATTCAAGTCGAAGGCGTCGAGACAGACCTCGCATCCATAGCTATATTTCTTGGGCTGCCCGCTGCAGAAATTGCTGCGAGGAAGGGCGTCGGCCAGATCATGGACGAAGTGGCCTACTGGGGCCATCTGACGCAAGCGTTGCGTCTTGCGCAAGACGGCTTCGGTGGGCAAGTCAGCAACCGGCTGAATGAACATTTTCGTTCGGCTAGAGATTCGGCGCAGAACGATTTCCAGAGACGCCTTGCCATCTTGAAGGAGAGCCTGGCCTGGCGCAAGACGGGTGATATGCGTCGCAGCCAGGCTACGCTCAACCGTCTGCAACGTCTGCTGGCGCAGCCCGAAGACGTCGGCGAAATGCCGACGCTTTATGCCATGGCTCATATCGCGCGCGGGTGGAATCTTTACAGCCGCGGCGATTTGAATGCGTCGTACGCGGAGCTCGAGAGGTTACTATTGGAGCCTAACCTTCAATTGGTGATTCGGTACAACCCCCGAGTGCGTTTCGAGTATCTGAACCTGTGGGCCCTAGTAAGTAAAGGACGTGCACTCGGTCAGAAAAACCTGACTTTGCGAGAACGTCTGATCGCGGCAGATGAGGCGATCACTGCGCTTTCCGGCGCCCTGGAGGCTGCCTATGAAGCGGATTCGATCGAGGCGGCGCAAGACGTGGCGGCAAATATCGGTTTTACGAACTGGCTCTTTTGGAAAAGCGAGCTGGTGGATACTGAGCGTGTTCAAACCGAAACGACAGTCCAGCTGCAGGCAGTACGCTGGATCAGCTTGTCAGAGTGGATTTGCGACCGCTTTGGAGTGGGCGGCGGCTCCGCATGGAACATTATTTTTTTGCTTCGTATCGTGCGAGGCAACTGCACTTGCCTTCAACCGAAGGATCTGGCGACTTTCCAGTCGCAGCGCCCCTTGACGATGGCCAGCGCCCTGGATGCCGTCCAGCCATTTCAGTCGTCTTTTTCGAAAGCCAAAGGGTTCACTGCCTGGTCGAACGTCGCTGCGTTCGCGATAGAAGAGATCGACGCGTCACGCATTCGTTATCCGCCGCTACAACTGGCTAACTTGTTGCTCGAGACGGCATGGTATTCCGTGTATGAACATGGCTTATGCAAGCAGGCCTATGATGCAATTGATCGTCTTGAACGGATGATGAGCGAGCTCCGACCTACGGAGAGACGCTTCTTTCGCGAAAGTATGAAGTGTTTGCCCGCTGAAATTCGCAACCTGTAACCGCCACGGCAGGATAGGCTACGAGTTTCTACGTACGGTTAGGGGTGAAAATAGCGGGCATAGGAATGCGTGGGCGACGTAGTGGATGCCGCCGTGGCAGTGTTACCCGTGCCAGGTGCGCACGCGACCGGTATCAACGTGGACAAAATTGCTGCCCGGGTAATAGCCCACGCCGCCCGCCTTGAGCGACAAGGCGGCGTCGCGCAGTTCGTCGAGTGGGACGCCGGGCAGGCGTAGATCGACTGCCTTCCCGTCCATGTGCAGACTGCGCCGGGCAACGCCGCCGCCCCGCGTGGTGCGCAGCCGCTCGTTGGTTTCTGGGGAACGATATCCTGAAATGATTTCGAACGAGGTCTGTACCTTGAGCGCTGCGCGTAGCGAGTGCATGATGTCATAGAGTCCGGCGTCCATCCTGCCAATGTGCCCCGAATAGTGATCGCGCAGGAAATGGCTGAGGTCAGTCAGCGCCTTAGGCACATAGTCGGTGCCAACGGCGTAGATCAGCTCGATTTTTTCGCGTGTGTGGGTGTGGTCCATCGCCAGATTCCTGGACGAGGATATGGTCTGGTAGGTGGCCCGGGCTATGGTGGGCATGGCGCCCAGAACAGCCAGGCCCGAGGCGGCCGACAAAAAACGTCGGCGCGCGGCGCAACGGGAAGTCGTCATTGGCAATACCGAAAAAATACGCGTACCCGTGTGTACGGCGCAGCGTACACATGCTGCAAGAACCGTTAATGGGCGCGGCCGACATCGCGCAGTGCCTGCTCAAGGCGTGCATCCTGCTTATAGATGTCGGGGTAAAAATGTACTTTACCACCATTCTTGACAACGGCTGTACTGTAGGCAATCAGCACGGGTATGGGTTGCTCCAGCTTTATAGTGCGAGATTTCCCGGCTTTCATCGCCTCGTCTATCCGGATTTCCGTCCATTCGGGGTTGCCGTGCAGCACGAACAGGGCGAGTTGCACTGGGGACTCGATGCGGATGCAGCCGTGGCTGAAGTCGCGACGCACGCGTGAAAACAGCTGTGGCGCCGGGGTGTGGTGAAGATAGATATTCTGGTCGTTGGGGAAAATAAACTTGATGTCCCCCAGGGCATTGCGCGGGCCCGGGCGCTGTCGTATTCGCCATTCCCCGCGCTGGACCGCGTCGATCGCTGCACTGCTCAGGGAATGCACTGTCTTGCCGTCCTGCGCGACAAACTCGAACCCCTGTTGCGTGAAGTACGACGGGTCGCGGCGCAACCTCGGCAGTGTTTCGCTGCGCGCAATCGATCGAGGTACGTTCCAATAGGGGCTGAACTCGATGAACCGCATGTCTTCCAGAAAAATGGGTGTGCGCGTGTCCAATGCCCGACCCACGATGACACGCATCTCGAGGTCAAGCCTCACACGATTGCCCTGTGTTTCGTAGGCGCGCAACACGAATTCGGGAACGTTCACCACAATCATGCGCGGACCGTAAAGCAGCGGGGTCCAGCGCAGGCGCTCTAGCGTAAGCGCCATCTGCCTTACGCGCTGTGGTGGTGTGACATTAAGCTCGGTCAGGGTTGTGGGGCCGATGACGCCATCCCCGTCCAGTCCGTGGCGGATCTGGAATCGCCGGACCGCATCGACCAGTTCACCCTCATAGCGTGTGGGAACGATCGTGGAAGGAGGCAGGTCGCTTAATGCAATCAGGCGCGCGGCCAGGGTGGCAAGCCCGGTGTATTCCTCGCCTGGCTTGAGCGAGCGTGCGGGCGGTGCAGGGAGGTCCCTTTGCCAGGCAGGGGGCAGGCCCATGGCCCGATAGGCATTCATGGTTGCGCGCAGCGATTCGTACATGGGCACTTCAGGCGCCGCGTCGTTCAGGGCCTGCGCGAGCCGGCCGGCCGTGCGGGCCTCGGCGATGATGCTTCTGGGGTCGAACGTCGAGAGCGGTGGGGCCTTGAAGCGATGTTGGAGGATTTCCGGATTGAGCCGGCCTTGGTGCAGGTCGCGCAGATAACGGCCAAGCGCTTCGGTGAGCTGATCGTCCAGCCTGGCCGCCATGGCCGGCTCTACGTGGTCGTTCGCGGCCTGCTCAAAAGCTCGCGAGAGTTCGGCGACGTGATAATCCTGCGGATTCAGGCCGTGGGTCTCTGCGTCGGCAAGTGTGTTGAGGGCAAGAACCGCATCCGCTCCAGGTCTGCCGCGCTGGAACCACGATGGCACTAATGCTTCCTGCAATTGCGCGTCCTGGAACAGATCGGGGTTGGTGACGTTGACGCCCGGGATGATGCCTGGGGCTTCCACCGCGGCTGCGTTCGTACCAGGAATTCCACTCGGGGTCTGCGCACCGGTTGAAAAGGTGAAAAGCGCCAGCATGGCGCTACACAACACTGTGCGTAGGGCTGGTTTCCAATTTGAGGGCGTCATAGGTTTTTCGTGGATGAACGATGAGTCATTGTCGCATAGGGCATAGTGGTGGCACAGTGCTGCATGATGGGAAAAGAGTAGGATGACAGCTCTATCATTTATGCGTAGATTCGCATCTAACGAGTGGCTGAGACAGCCGAAGACCGTTCCAGCACCGAGAACCGGGCTTCCCCACAAGGATTTCAGTCTTATGACGAGAACCATTGGCAATCAGCATAACGGCCTGTCAACCGGCCTGGCAAGCGAGCGGCTGCGTCTCGAAGGCCCCAACGAATTGCCACGCGCAGGCAGGCGGTCGGTCTTTCGCGTCGCCTTCGAAGTCTTGCGCGAGCCAATGCTGGCGCTTCTGCTGGCCGGTGGTATCGCCTATTTGCTCCTGGGCGACCGTACCGAGGCCATCATCTTGCTTGCCTTCGCAAGCTTTTCGCTCGCCATCACTGTTTTCCAGGAGGTTCGTACCGAACGCGTGCTCGAATCGTTGCGCGACTTGTCTTCGCCGCGCGCGCTCGTCGTCCGCGACGGCGCACGCATTCGTATCGCGGGCCGTGAAGTCGTGCGGGGCGATCTGCTCGTTCTGGAACAGGGCGACCGCATTGCGGCCGACGCGATACTGGTCGACGCCGTCGATCTGCAGGCCGACGAATCCCTGCTGACGGGAGAATCCTTGCCAGTCGGCAAGGCGGTGGCCCCTGCGGCCATCGACGACGAACGTCATGAAGGACAGCGACCCGGCGGCGAAGGCCAGCCCTATGTATATTCCGGCGCGCTCGTTGTACGCGGCAGCGGGGTTGCCCTGGTCCTGGCGACCGGTGGAAATACCGAGATCGGCAAGATCGGCCAGTCGCTTGCAAAGCTCGACATTGAAGTGCCCCGGCTGCGGCGCGAAACAACCTTAATCGTTACCTGGTGCGCCATCGGCGGAACGCTGGTTGCACTGCTGGTTGTGCTTCTATACGGACTATTGCGCGGTGGATGGCTCGAGGCGATGCTGGCTGGAATTGCCGTCGGGATGTCGATGCTCCCAGAAGAGTTTCCAGTGGTGCTGACGGTGTTCATGGCGATGGGCGCCTGGCGGATCGGCAAGGTCGGCGTACTTACTCGGCGCGCGGCAGCCATCGAGACCCTGGGATCGGCAACAGTGCTCTGTACCGACAAGACCGGAACACTCACCGAGAACCGGATGGTGCTTGCGCAAGCCTGGCTTCCATCGGGTGAGAAGGTGGTCCTGGATGGTGTAGCGCCGGTTATCGGCAACGCTCGTAGCCTGATCGAAACAGCGGCCCTGGCCAGCGCCGTCGATCCGGTCGACCCCATGGAAACCGCCTTGCACAGCGCGTACAGCGCCGCCGTGGGCGCGCGTGTCTTCAGTGGCAGGCCGATCCACACTTATGGCCTGCGCCCCGATCTGCTGGCAATGTCCAACATATGGGATGACGATGGGGTCTTGAAGATTTGCGCCAAAGGCGCACCAGAAGCGATAGCTGGTCTGTGCCACCTTACACCGGAGGCAACCACGCAGCTAATGGATGCAGTCGAGGAAATGGCTACGCGCGGCATTCGCGTGTTGGCGGTTGGGACTGCTACGGCGCCCGACCGCAATTGGCCTGAATCTCAACGGGACTATGCTTATACGCTGGCCGGCCTGGTCGGGCTGGCCGACCCGTTGCGTGCCAGCGTCCCGGGGGCCATCGCCGAATGCCGGCGCGCCGGCATCCGCGTCGTGATGATCACCGGCGACCATGCGGCAACGGCACGATCGATCGCCATGCAGGCAGGCATCTCGGATGGCGACGTATTGACCGGTACCGATCTCGAAGCGCTGGACGACGAACAGCTTGTGCAACGCCTCAAGACCGTGACGGTCTTCGCGAGGATCATGCCGGAACAGAAGTTGCGCATCGTTCAGGCATTCAAAGCCCGCGGCGAAGTCGTTGCAATGACCGGCGATGGCGTCAACGACGCGCCGTCACTCAAGGCGGCACATATCGGCGTCGCCATGGGCAGGCGCGGAACCGACGTCGCACGCGAAGCTTCCGCCATGGTCCTGCTCGACGATGATTTTGGGTCCATCGTCAAGTCCGTGCGCTTGGGCCGGCGAATCTACGACAACATGCGAAAGTCCATGGCGTTCATTTTCGCCGTGCATGTGCCGATTGCCGGACTGGCGCTTTTACCTCTGTTCTTCGGCTATCCCATCCTTCTGGGTCCGATCCATATTGCCTTGCTCGAAATGGTGATCGACCCCGTCTGTTCGCTGGTGTTCGAGGCGGAGCCCGCGGAAGACAATATCATGGAGCGGCAGCCGCGTGATCCGGCCGAACGGATGTTCTCGATTCCGATGGTCGTCTGGAGCATCGTACAAGGCGCGGTCGCCTTCTCCATGCTGGCTGCCGTCTTTTTCGTCAAAACCTGGTCAGGAATGCCGGAAGTGGAAGTGCGCGCGCTGATCTTCTTCGCACTGATCGCCCAGATCGTGGCACTGATCCTGGTCAATCGATCATTCACGGCATCTCTAGGCGACGCGCTCACCCGCAAGAATGCGGCGCTCGCTTATGTTGCCATGGCGGTGGCGGGCGTTACCGCGCTAATCCTGTTCCTGCCTGCGGCCCAAGAATTATTGAAATTCGGGTCGATCGACCGGCGCGAAATGCTGTTGGCTGTCGGCCTGGGCGTCGGCTTGTTGCTGGTGCTCGAAGGCTGCAAGCCGTTGGTCCAGAAAATATCGTTGAAGGCCGGATACCCGGCGCGCCGCCAGCCTGCTGGCCGATAAATGCCAGCTATGGCGGCCGCAACCTATACAATCTGACCGCGTAACCTTTTCGGACGCCATAGACCTGAATCAGCGGTCATCCTTGAATACTATCTACGGAGCAAGTTATATGGTTTCGCTGCAAGAGCAGCTTTTGAAAGCAGGCCTGGTCGATAAAAACAAAGCGAAACGGGCCCACCAGGATAAAAGCAAGCAGAAGAAGGTCGAACGCCGAACCGGAACGCAAAGCATCGATGAGGCGAGGTTGGCCGCGCTTGAAACACAACAAAAGAATATCGAGCGCACCCGAGAACTTAATGCCCAGCGCGTTGCCGCCGCGAACCAAAAGTCGATCATGGCCCAAATTGCACAGATGGTGCAGCAGAGCCGCCAGAGCAAGGGCGCCGGCGACATCGCCTACAATTTTACCCACGGCAAGACGATTGAACGGCTGTATGTGTCAGCTGCAGTCCAGTCGCATTTAATAGCCGGGCGCCTTGTGATTATCCGTCTGGGCAGCGCGACCGAGCTGGTGCCCAGAATAGTCGCGGATAAAATCGCCGAGCGTGATCCTTCGCTGGTCGTACGGGTGAACAAGGCCAGCACCGAGCTCGATGAGGACGATCCGTATGCCGCGTTCAAGATTCCGGATGACTTGATGTGGTGAGCAATAGGCAGCAGGCCTGCAGGCCTTCAGAGAGGCGTTGCGTCCTCGACCGCCAACCCTCGCCATTAGGGCCTTCTGCAAAAAAAATCCCAACGATTAAGGTTGGAATTTGAATGCTGGTGGTGGGGCAGGGCACTGATGCTGAAATGGTTCTCAGAGTGAATGCACCGAAGTCGACCGGTTTGGACTACCTTGTCCTAGGTTTTGGGCACGGCCTCATTGCAAGGTCAGGATGACTCGTTTACCTCGGTTGCTGGGTCAGCGCCTCGATCATCAGGGCTATCGTAATCATTGCGACGAGCGCCGTCGTGGCTTTGTTGTATCCCAAGACATTTCGTTTGCTTTCCACATGGCTGTATAACAGTGCTCCGGTCGCCACAGAGGCGAGCGCTGCCGCCAGCATGCCAAATGCGTTGATCCAGACTCCGGTCGTAAACAACGCATGCCAGACCGCATTAAATGCCACGCAGATACCGAAGTGAATCAGGAAGATGGAATAGGAACGCTGACCAAGCCAGATTAACACCCTTGAGCTCGGCCAACGTTCCAGCGAATCTTTCCGCCCGATCGCACTGAGCAGTAGCGCCGTTCCAAACGCCACGGCGACCGAGTTGCGATATTGCAGCCAGAGCGCGATTACGCCCATCGCCAACAGTGCCAGGCTGCCCAATGCGAGGTTGCGACCGGACCAGTAGGCTAGCATTCCCAGGCCATAGGCTCCAAAAAAATAGAAGGCATAATCTTCGTAGGCGGGTTCGCGATTAATACCCCATAAAGATACTGCCGCAAGCAGGATAATCAAGATCGGAAGCCCTGCGCGCCAGGACGGTGGCGCATAGCCGGCCAGCGCCGTCAACGCCACCGTTGCAGCAAACAGTTGAAGATCAATGGCTACATACCAGACGCCTGCAGACAAAGCCTCCATGTGCAGCAAATCTTGCAGCAAGAGTGCGTGCGCCAGCAGTTGCATCAGCCCCGGAGGTGCAGAAAGTGATGAGTGATGAAACCAGGGACGCACCAGCGCTGTGATCAACGTTGCCAACACCACGGCAAACAAGAACGGAACAACCAGACGTTTGTATCGTTTCCAGACGAGTGACGCCCAGGAGGAAATATCGGCAACTTTTCCATCGGGCGCAATTTGGGCCGCGACAAGGTACCCTGCCAACACAAAAAACATTTGCACGGCCAGGCGGGCATAATTGAACAACCAGTCAATCAGATGCGGCGCAGCCGCATGCACTACGTCTGACATCGGCCCATAAAACGCCAGATGATGGAACACGATAGCCATGCAGCCTAAGCCTTTCATGGCATCGATGACGGGTAGGCGAGTCTTCTGCAAAGTGTCTGTCTCCTCCTAGAATCCACAGACTACTTTGTAGAATCAGGGTAGTATCCCCGGTATGTTGGTGTAGTCGCCATGATCGTTTAGTGATCTGATATCAGGAAACTTTTCCCAAAGGCCGTTCTCGGATATATAGTTATTCACATGCTTGAGCTCAGTAAATGAACCCTCTTGGGAAATTCCAACGTATTGGACAAACTGCTCCAGTTCTTTAGCTGAAACTTTGTGCTTCTCCAGTAACCTTTCATGCTCCTCCTCTTTGATTAACCACTTATTCAAAAAGTCTGGATCGCTCGTCGAGCCGCCGTGCATCTCGCAAAAATCTTGATAGTCCCTCATGTTTTACCTTGATAGAGGTCATTGCCAAGCCTTTCGGGTCCGCGATACCTTCTGCAAACTCCATTTAACGCTGTACGAAAAACTATTTATGATAGGTAGATGCCTGCCTCCCGCGCCCAGATGGCCTATATAACTTTCTCGGGAGGAAGCGGCGGCGCTGACGTTGCGCAGCCGGCAAAAGAAAGGAAAATGATGCACACGGCTAGACTACGGAGCAAATTTGATCGCACGACCTTTCCCCTCGAGGCTGCCCCAACTCATGAAGCTGATTCCGCCTTCGCCATAGCGCACAAGGATAACTGCGTCAGCTCCCAGCCCGGCGGCCTTCTCTTTGAGTTTTTCGTTGACCAATTTCTTTGTCGGATTTGCATGAAAGACGGTGGTCTTATTTACCGTCACACTGATATCGCCAATCGATGTGTATTGGCGATCAGTGATGTCACCTTCCGTTAAGACGATGCTGGCAGGTGGAGTCTTCTCGTGTGACACGGCTCGCTGCCTATCGTTCTGCGCTACATTGCCGGTGGTCCAAGTAGCACAGCCGGAGACGCTGACTACGACAGCGAATATGGCCAAATTTTTATATAAAAGTGACTGCATTCCGCCTCCAGTATCAATTTGATTCAGTATACGACATAAAATAATTGAGGACTGGCAACGACGTCGGGCCAATTCAATGTATGCAAATCGCAGTTGTTTGTTATCTCTTATGGGGAAACGTCCGGGAGTAGTGATTGGACTGGTCCCAATATCACGCTCGAAATTGAATATGCGGTTTGAGATGGGGATGCACTTCAAACATGCTCACTGAGTGTTTTTTGGCCGAAGTCGACTGCCATAACGAAGCCGCGGCTGGCGTACCGATGCGCGTGTGCGAGGACGTTGTTGGTCTATAGTCCGCCAAGCTATTCGAAAGTGGCGAGGTGCCGGATTACACCGCAAACCAGCGTTTAATTCTACCGGGCCTTGAAGCTCACTATGCTTCCTCGTTCGGTCCGAGGCGGAAGTTCGTCCAAAGCGAACTCGCCTGACTCATCGTTCATCGCCCCATCGCAAAGCGGACTCACCGATTTGCGGTCTGTTACATGGGGTCGTCCACATAGTTTTTCAGAGTGTTGACATGCGCCGAGTAGCGTGAGCAATCCCATAGGTGCGTAAGACCAAAATGATTGACGACCCGGTCGAACGTAGTGACTTTATAGCCATCCTGTTGCAGGCTCCAGACCGCTTCGGCACTATGGAAATGGGGATTGAAGATTATTGCAAACTTCGCACCTTTGGCTTTCGTTTTGTAGTAGCGCCCCCCATGGTCCTTGCATATCCGGCCAATTTCGGCTTCCACTCTGTAAAAATCTTCCCATTCTCCGATGGCGCTGCACATGCCAGAGCGACTAGCAATGAAGCATTCGAAAATGTCCTCATCGATGGTCGAGAAGTTTAGTGGTGTACCGGGTAGCGCCGCGCTCTCACTCTTTTTTAGGTTCTGGCTAAAGACATCGAACATCAGTACATCGTTGCTACGTTCTCTAAGCCGTAACTCGATCTTGTCGCCCGCCGCCATCCGGTTGGCCAGCTTCGGGTTGTCCGCTTTGGATAGAGTTGCGATCTTGCCGCTGCCGCCCATGGTGCGCGCACGATAGACATTGATTTCCTCGCGGTCGTCTTTAGTCCATAAACTGCAGCGGTCATCAACGGTCACAAACCGAAGTTCCTCTTGAAACAGCGCATTGAACATCAGAGGCAGACGCATACCTGTATCCAAGGACAGTTCGGCAGTGATTCGCGGATCGTTCATTGGCGGATATGCCTTTTCCAGATTCGGAATGCCGAATAGCCAGATGTGGCGGCAGGCGAAAGCATCCTCGAGCGCACGGTGGTATGCGCCCGTTGAAACATATCCCGTTTGGGCAGCAGAATCTGAGAGCTTCACCCAGGAGTTACGATTAGGATTAAGGTCGCTATACCCGCGCATGGCACAGGCGACAGATGAGAAGAAGTCAGTTGGGAAGAAGCTCATATCGAATGGGGCGTTATAGAATACGACCGTTTTATCAGCGCAGATGGCGGCGATCTTAGGCAGCAGCTCGATCCAAGTTGGGGCGTTGGCCACATCTTGGGGGCTGATGCCATGAATTGCCTGGGCTTTAGGCCAAGCGGTATTCCGCACGGGGCGAACCAGCGTATTAAGCAACGCGGTACCGCCAGCATCGACGATGGCAATCTCCAAAACTTCATCTGTACCATCCCTATTCAATCCCGTCGTTTCGGTATCCAGAAAGATGGGGGCTACCGAATTAGTCGAGGGGGAAGCATCGGGAGTTAGGTTCGGGGTCGGAGTACCCAACGTTGTGGCTACGGCAGCCGGCGTTGTTGTCCAACGACGAAACAGGTTGCGCAGCACCTCAAACATTAAGTATCTCCTGAACATTGTTTTTGAAATTGTCTGGCTAGGAGAGTCCGCCCATAATCTTGTGGCCTGACCATTGAGTGTGCAGATAAATCACAACATGGTCTGTATTGTTAATCCTGTGCTTGTATGGACCCGTACCAGTGCTGCTCGCTGACGATATGCAACGGCTGGCCAGCGTCTCTATACTCGAGCGCTTTTTTAATCTTCAACCCATGGGTTGAGTGTAGCCAGTCGCGACTGCCAATCTCTCCAATCACGAGATAATTTAATTTCTTGGTGATACCGCTTGCAGCAAAACCGCCTCGGTCGTGGACTTGTCGTCCACACCAGTCGCGCGTGCCACTATTGAACTTACCGGTGAAGCAAAACGTCTGCGCAGCGTAACGTATTGTGGGAGTAGGGTGGCACAAGGGAAGAGCGGTGCTGTGGCTTGCCTCGCCATCTTTGGGAAGGGATCTGTTGCCGACTGTGGAGATGAGGAGGGACATAATTTCCCTTTCTTCCTCTTCATCCATGTGACCGTCGGCCAAGGCGGTTGCGATGCGTGGATACAGGACGTTAGCTGGCCATTGATCTGCAGCCGTTCGATTGGACTCGATCCATTTAAGAAGGTATTGGACTTCGCCTTGACAGATCGCGCCATCGGCAAGGACGCCCTTGACTAAACCGATTAGCTCGTCGACCTGTCTTTCTTGAACAGCATGAGCTCGGTACATTCTATTAAGGGGTTGACCATGCTCATCCATACCTTGTCGCTTGAATGTTTCGTTAAACCATCCCATAGCATTACTCCTCACGGCGTCTTATAGTATTTTCATGAATCGACATGCTTTGAGAAGTTGTCGGTGAAAACTACCTGCACTCCAAATTTCGTACAACGCAGAGTAAGCTCTACGTCGGTATCAATCATCAGGTCTGTGCCACACAGGCCTTGCCACATGGCAAGATAGCGGAATGTGCCGCATTTCAACTTAGACTTTATAGCGTTCTCTACCCCTCCTTTCCATGGCAGCGGTACCAGCTCGCCGTTACGCGTCAGTTCAGCTAACTCCGGAGCTTCAGTAGACAAATCCTTACCCCTTTCCCAGCAAGCAATTAATCCTTTGTCCGGACCGTGCCATAGTTCGATCTTCGACATACCGGTACGGCGCAGCTGCGTTATGGAAAGACTAATCCGCATTCCCGTCCTTTATAGTTTTAGTAGCAATCAACACGTTTTGTTACGTTATAACGATAAAAGCACGCCAAGTCCAGTAAATTGCGGCCGTGTATTTGTTTTTTCGGTGCGTACCATCTGTCGAGGCAGAGCCGTGTTCGACCTCGCACGTTCGAAGCAAGCGGTTCGCCATGTAAGTGTGCCCAGGTTCTTGTCGGTCGCTCCGTCCAAGGAGCTGCTAAATGCAACTCCGCGGGCCGGAACCCACATAAATACTAGATATCGCCCTTTGAACGCTCAAGACCAACAGAGAATAGAAAGCGAAGACTGGCAGGAATGGGGAGGAAAGCGAGAAATCCGGTGTGCAGCGTTCAGGAGGCAGAACCGCCCACCCCCTCTAAAACTGGCGCTCCGGCCAAAAAAATCCCAACCGATCAAGGTTGGGATTTCGAATACTGGTGGAGAAGAGGAGGATCGAACTCCCGACCTCTGCATTGCGAACGCAGCGCTCTCCCAGCTGAGCTACTCCCCCGTATTATTTGAATTCTATCATTCGGTAATGGAGTCGCGCACGCATTTTCTCAAAGTGCGCCGAACTCCAATCAGGCACAACGTCTGCTGGCATATCAGGCATCACGACATTCAAGCCGGTGCAGGAATGACTGACAAACGTACATCATGAGTATCTTCAATATACTGCCAGGCTACGTTCGCACACCTCCAGGACTGGAGCGTGTCATATTGCGTCGTATGCCGCGCGCCTTTGCAATAGGGACCGTTGCTCTTGGATTGCCATCGCTGACCGTGCGACTGGCACAATGGATTGCGGGCGGCGACGAATGGGCAGTGTTGGTTTCGGCCATAGATATTTGTGCACTGAGCGTCTTTTTCCTTTATTGGCAAATATGCCTGTTCCTCACTCTGAGCGCTTTCATTGTGATGGTAATGAAAGGGCCGGCCTATGTCGCAGACGCGTATCCCTTGCAAGATGCCGAGACGCCGGGTAGACCAGGACCTGATGACTAGCCGTTTCCACCGCGGCTGCCATAAACATCAAGGATATAATGCCTGCTTAGCTGAATTCATTTACTAGGCCTTAGATCAACAATGACAACCATTCTTGAAGACGTCCCTACCGGCCAGAAGGTCGGTATTGCATTTTCTGGCGGGCTCGACACCAGTGCCGCTTTGCTCTGGATGCGCAACAAAGGCGCGATTCCCTATGCGTATACGGCAAATCTTGGCCAGCCCGATGAGCCCGATTACGAAGAAATTCCGCGCAAGGCCATGCAATACGGGGCCAAGAAAGCGCGTCTGGTTGATTGCCGCGCTCAGTTGGTAACCGAAGGGATCGCGGCCCTGCAATGTGGCGCATTCCATATTTCCACGGCTGGCGTAACGTATTTCAATACGACGCCCATCGGCCGTGCGGTCACGGGCACGATGCTGGTTGCCGCCATGAAGGAAGATGACGTCAATATCTGGGGTGATGGCAGCACATTCAAGGGCAACGACATAGAACGGTTCTATCGCTACGGCCTGCTTACCAACCCGGATCTGAAAATCTACAAGCCCTGGCTCGACCAGGCCTTCATCGACGAGTTGGGCGGTCGTTCGGAAATGTCCGAATACATGCGTCAGGCCGGCTTCGATTACAAGATGTCGTCAGAGAAAGCCTATTCCACCGATTCCAACATGCTGGGTGCGACCCACGAAGCAAAAGACCTCGAGCACCTGACATCAGGCATCAAGATCGTTCAGCCCATCATGGGCGTGGCCTTCTGGCGCGATGACGTTGCGGTCAAATCCGAAGAGGTCAGCATTCGCTTTGAAGAAGGGCAGCCGGTTGCATTGAATGGCGTGGAATTCAGCGATAGCGTTGAGCTGCTGCTCGAGGCTAATCGCATAGGCGGACGCCACGGCCTGGGCATGAGCGACCAGATCGAGAACCGCATCATTGAAGCGAAAAGCCGCGGCATCTACGAGGCGCCAGGATTGGCCTTGCTTTATATTGCCTACGAACGCCTGGTGACTGGTATCCACAATGAAGACACCATCGAGCAGTATCGGATGAATGGTCTCAAGCTCGGTCGTCTACTGTATCAGGGACGCTGGTTCGATCCGCAGTCCATCATGCTGCGCGAGACCGCACAACGATGGGTCGCGCGCGCCATTACAGGCGAAGTCACAATCGAGTTGCGCCGCGGAAATGATTATTCCATCCTGAACACGCAGTCGGCCAACCTCACGTATCAGCCCGAGCGTTTGACAATGGAAAAGGGCGAATCGATGTTCTCGCCCCGTGACCGTATCGGACAGCTGACCATGCGCAACCTTGATATCGTCGATACTCGCGCCAAGCTTTTTACCTACGCGAAGGCCGGCTTGCTGACATCCACTGGCACGGGTCCCTTGCCTCAGTTGAAAGGCAAGAACGACCAATAATTCATCAGATCGCAACAAGGAAAAGGCACTGTTTTCGAGCAGTGCTTTTTTTTGGAATTATGCGATTCGGCCCAGCAACAGGAATTCCATCAACGCTTTCTGTACGTGCAACCGATTTTCAGCTTCGTCCCAAACAACACTTTGGGGGCCGTCGATGACATCGCCCGTGACTTCTTCGCCGCGGTGGGCCGGCAGGCAATGCATGAATATGGCGGATGGGTCGGCCACGGCCATCATCTCGGCATCGACGCACCAGTCGGCAAATGCGTGGCGACGTTCTTCATTTTCGGCCTCGTAGCCCATGCTGGTCCAGACATCGGTAGTGACCAGGTGGGCGCCACGGCAGGCTTCCATGGGATCAGCGAATTCCTGCAATACCGATGGGGCAGGGGTGCCGATGCGCTTGGCGTCCAGCTGATACCCCGCCGGGGCGGATACATGCAGGTTGAAGCCCAGGATTTCGGCGGCCTGGAGCCACGTATAGGCCATGTTGTTGCTATCACCTATCCATGCCACTGTTTTCCCTTCTATGGGGCCCTGGTGCTCGATAAATGTGAAAATGTCGGCCAGGATCTGGCAAGGATGGAATTCGTTTGTCAGCCCGTTGATTACCGGAACCCTTGAATGGGCAGCGAAACGTTCGATGCGGGTCTGTTCGAAGGTGCGGATCATGATCACATCAACCATGCGGGAAATGACGCGCGCGGTGTCCTCGATGGGTTCCGCCCGCCCGAGCTGCGAGTCGCCAGTGGTAAGATGTATGACTGAACCGCCGAGTTGATACATGCCTGCTTCGAACGATACGCGTGTACGCGTGCTGGCCTTTTCGAACACCATGGCCAGGTTGCGATCGTGAAGCGTGTGGTGCGGCTCGTAGCGCTTGAATTTGTTTTTAATCAAACGGGTGCGGTCCAGAACATATTGGATTTCGGTTCTAGATAGGTCGCGAAATTGCAGAAAATGCCGAAGTGGACCTGTTTGCGGTGTGGCGCCAGACATAGTAAGCCTTCTTTAAAAGAGCCATCTTACCTTGCAAGATGGCCGACAGCAAAAACGGTTTGGCCACGCAGTGGCCGGATGATCTTCCAGGCGGCTATCATATACAATTCGCGGCGCAGGGAAAATTTGGTACACCTGAAATGGGTACGATTTGTCCGCGGAAGTTTATGACACATCTTGTGCAGCAAATGTTTATTCACGGCCTCACGCTCGACGGCCATCGATTTCGCCCCAGCGACTGGGCAGAGCGTCTCGCCGGCGTCATGTCGCAGTTCCGTCCGGCCGGCTCTTATGGCGGACACAACACGTATTCGCCTTATGTCGTTCCTGTTGTTGTCGATGGCATTCGCTGTGTCGTGGTCGACAAGCGTTTGCGCGAACTCGAACCGCTGGCATGGAAATTCGTTTGCGATTTCGCCAGGGACAACAACCTGAAGATATCCGAGCGGGACGTGCAGACGCCCTGATCCTGGCTCGGCCTACTCTTCTTTCCGTTCCATGATCAGTTCGACTCGACGGTTGCTCGCGCGCCCCTCGGGGGTGGTGTTATCTGACAGCGGCCGCGTGTCCGCGTTGCCGACAGCGCGCAGGCGGGTGCTGGCTACGCCATTCGCCTCGAGGTAGCGGACCACGCTGCCGGCGCGCGCCCCGGAGAGTTCCCAATTCGATGGATATCGGCGATTGCGCAGCATGGGTACCGAATCGGTGTGTCCTTCCACGGTGAGTTTATGGTCGACGCTATTGAATACGGGTATCAGGCGCTTTAGCACGGCGAGGCCCGGGACGCTCAGGTCGGCCTCGCCCGAACCGAACAGTATTTCGCTGTTTATCCGAAAGCTGACGGACCGCTCATTGACGATGACGTCGATATCATCGCCCAACTCTCCCACCGGCAATCCGGCCAACATGTCCTGCTTGGAAGAGGCGGGTGCCGGCGATGGGGGTGCGGGGACAGCCGGGGCAGGGTTGGGTCGGATAGGCGCATCCGCCACCGGCTCGATAGGCGCGGTGGCAATGACATGTGGATCGACGGGAGCAGGGCCAACGCGTGCCGGGTCGAGCGGCGGGGGCGTGGCGTTCGCCTCGCGCGGGTCGGCAGTTGGTGCGACAGCGACGCCGGCAAGTGTTTCGGGCGGGGCGCCCGTCGGCAATACGCTTTCCGGCGGAGCTGTTGGCGGCAGGGGTGGCTCGGACATCGGCGCGATATCGGTGCCCGGCAGTGGCACGTAGGCACTGGGTTCGCGGTTATGGTGCAGGCCTATTTCAGGCAGTAGGCCGTTGTTGGCCGGCAGGAGTCCTATACCCGCCCGCAGCGGGCCAAGGTCGATTTGCGGGACACCTTCCAGCGATGGTGTCGCGGATGCCCGCAGCCCAGGTATCGTACTGCCGCCTGTGGCTTGCCGGAACCCTTCCAGCGCACCCTTGCCGGCGAACGACAGCATTACCACCAGGAGCACCAGAAGCAAGGTCATCACATCCAGATAAGTGGTGTACCACCCCTCATCCTCGTGGATATGGGGTGGCTTGATGTGCCATTGTTTGTTACCGGCCTTGGCGCGCGCATGCGAGGTGGCCTTGCGCGCCGCCACCAGCTCCGATTCAAGCTCCCGTTGGCGCGCTGCGAGCTGTGCCAACGGGTTTCCGGACCGGGTTGACGGACCACCGTCGCGCATGGACTGCATGGTGTTCCTGGTGTTTGCCATGGACTGTCCGTCAGGCCTCGGCGCCGGCTTGGGCACGGCGGCTGCTGCCATCATCGATTTCATCTTGATAATCGATCATGAACGAGTTGAGCGTTTCACGCATCAGGTTGGGGCTGCGCTTCTGGCACATCATTGATATGCCTTGCAGCACCATATTCATGACTTCCACACGCTGTTCGGTGCGTCGCTCCAGCTTTACGGCTACCGGCTTGAACAATAGATTGGCAAGCAGTACGCCGTAGAACGTCGTCATCAGGGCCAGTGCCATATGCTTGCCTATGGAAGTAATGTCACCGTCCCCCAGCAGGAACAGAAGATTGACAAGTCCGATAAGCGTGCCGATCATGCCGAACGCGGGGGAGTAGTTTGCCATGACCCGAAATAGCTGGGCTTCGGCGTGTTCCTTCGCACGCAACCGTGAAATCCGCCATTGGAGGAGATCGAGAATGTCTTCTTCCGGCGTCATGTCGATGACAAGCTGAACGCCCGTTTTCAGGAATGGATTCGATACCGATTCCAAGGCCTCTTCCACCGCCCTGATGTTGCCCGTCATCCAGATCCGCGAGATGGCCACCAGATCTTCGATATCGTGTGCCGTGTAAAGGCGTTCGTTACGCAGCACCGTTCGTATCAGGCCAAAGATACGCACTACTTCGCGCAGGGGATAGCTGATGAAGGTGGCGGCCATTGTCCCGACCAGCACGATGGCGAGGCTGGGAATATCCAGGAACAGGGCCGGATCTTCCGCGGAAAAGAACAGCACTACACCAAGCAGTAGAACGCTGGCGACGATGCCTATTAGGGTGGAAGGGTTCATGAGGCTGGGATTCTAAACGTGAGGACAGGGTTACAGCGGCGGAATGGGCGTAATGACGTTGCCTGTCTTTGCAAAGGCTTCCGCGTTGGCCGCCACAAGGTCGGCCATCGCTTTACGCGTTTCGCTGGTGGCGCTGGCAATATGGGGCACAATGACCACGTTGTCCAGAGTCTTCAACGCGTCGGGTACGGTCGGTTCTGACTCGTAAACATCCAGGCCTGCACCACCCAGTTCGCCGCTGACCAGGGCGTTTACCATGGCGGTTTCATCGACCACGGTACCGCGTGAAATGTTGATGAGAATACCGTCGCGGCCCAGCGCCTTGATGACGTCGTCGTTGACCAGGTGACGCGTATCCGGACCGCCTACCGTCGCGATCACGAGGAAATCTGCCCATGCAGCCAATTCCACCAATGATGGTTCGTAGGTCAGGCCCACGTCGGTGCGTTGGCGACGGTTATGGTAGCGGATTTCCATATCGAAGCCTTTTGCGCGCTGCGCGATGGCCATGCCGATGCGTCCCAGTCCGACGATACCGATTTTTTTGTGGCTGACTTTGACGCCCAGCGGGAACTTGGCGTCGGTGCTCCACAGATTGCTACGCACGTAGCGTTCCGCCTGGCCGAGCCGGCGCGCGGTGGCAAGCAGCAGGCCCAGAGCAAGGTCCGCCACGCAATCATTCAGGACATCGGGTGTATTGCTGACCTGTATGCCTTTTTTTTGCGCATGCTTGACGTCGATGGCGTCATAGCCGACACCGTGGCTGCAGATGGCGCGCAAATTGGGAAGCTTGTCGATAAGCTTTGCCGACGTGGGTGTCATGGCGCTGGTGACGACAGCCACGATTTCATTCTGGCGTGCCGCGATCACGGCGTCAGGATCCTGTTCTTTCCATAACTCGATAAGGTCGAAGCGTTGCGCCAGCCGTTGCTGGGCTTCGGGAAATGGCAAAGGGAGCAATTGCAGCAGAACAGGTGTAGCGGTCGTCATGAGTGCCTCGTGCATCGGTTTATTGAATTTTTACTATGCCGAACTATACCGCAGACGACGCCAACGAAAAACGGGACGCTGATGCGTCCCGTCATATTCGAGCCCTGGCTCGAGTCCTGCTTTGCCAGTTAAACCATTACAGCAATCAGGCTAATGCCTTGACCGCAGCAGCAAGGCGGCTCTTGTGGCGAGCGGCCTTGTTTTTATGAATGATGTTCTTGTCGGCAACGCGGTCGATAATGCTTGTCGTTTTCTGGAAAACCTCGGCGGCGGCTGCTTTGTCGCCAGCGTCGATAGCCTGACGCACGCGCTTGATGGACGTGCGAAGCATTGAACGCAGGCTGGCGTTGTGTTTGTTGCGCTCAATCGATTGACGAGCACGTTTACGAGCTTGGGCGGTATTGGCCATGTGTTGCGTATCCGTTTTATTAGATCTGACTGATCTGCTAAGGTTTATTTGGCAAAGACGGCTATTCTATATCACTTGGCACGTCGTGTAAAGTCAATGGGCCTGAACCCGCAAGCGAACAGCGCCACGAAATACACAATAGCGGCGGCCAGGATCACGCCCAGCAGCCAAAGCACGCGTAACGCGGGACTGGATCCCAACGCCACCCAATCCAGCCTTTGACCGGCCAGCCACAGTACCGTCGACATGGCAACCAGGGCGGGCAAAATGCGGAACCCGAAATGAATCCACCCTGCGCGCGGTTGGTACAGTTTATAACGACGCAACAAGACGACCAGCAAAAGGGCATTCACGCTCGCCCCCAAGCCAATGGACAAAGCAAGCCCCGCATGGGCGAATCGCGGCACCAGGATCACATTCAATGCCTGGGTGAGAATCAGTACGAACACGGCGATCTTCACAGGAGTGCGTATGTCTTGTTTGGCATAGAAACCCGGCGCCAGGATCTTGATCGCCAGAAGGCCAATAAGGCCTGCTGAATAGGCCATGACGGCCAGCCGCGTCTGCATGACGTCGTGCCCACTGAAGGCGCCATAATTGAACAGGGTTGCGACGAGCCCGTCCGACAACAAGGCAAGTCCCAGTGCTGCGGGCAGGCCCAGCAGGAATACCAGACGCAGTCCCCAGTCCAGCAAGGCGCTGTAGGCGTCGTGATCCTTACGTGCATGGGCGGCGGACAGGCTGGGAAGCAATACCGTGCCTAGCGCCACGCCTAGCAGTGCGGTCGGGAATTCCATTAGGCGGTCGGCGAAGGACAGCCACGTGACGCTCCCCGGCGTAAGCCAGGTGGCAATATTGGTATTGATCAGGAGTGATATCTGGGCTACGGATACGCCCAGGATGGCGGGCAGCATTTGGCGCATGATGCGCCGTACGATCGGATCGTTCCAGGCTTGACGCAGGCGCGGCGAAAACCGCGGCAGCAGGCCCAGCTTCGCCAAGGCAAGCCACTGGACCAGCAATTGTGCGGCACCGCCCAGCATGACGCCGACGGCGAGTGCGTAGATCGGGGTTTCGAAGTAGGGCGTCAGGAACAGGCAGGCGCCTATCATGGCGATATTAAGCAGCACCGGCGTGAAGGCCGGTACGGCATAGCGGCTCCAGGTATTGAGTACGCCCGATGCAAAGGCAACCAGCGACATGCAGATGATGTAGGGAAACATCATGCGCGTCATCCATACGGCGGCATTGAATTCAGTTTGCCGCGCTGCCGTACGCATGCCGCTTGCCATGGCGCTGACCACCCAGGGCGTCGCCACAATACCAGCCACTGTCACTATCATCAGGGCAAATGTCAGCAGCAAGGCGACACGGTCAAGCAAGACCCTGACTTCTTCGGGCGATTTCGTAGTGCGAACCTGCCCCAGTATGGGGACGAAAGCCTGGGAAAAGGCGCCCTCGGCAAACAGGCGCCGCAACAGGTTCGGAATCCGGAATGCAACCCAGAAGGCGTCGGTCAGTGGTCCTGCGCCGAAGGCGCTGGCGATCAGGATGTCGCGTATCAGGCCGGTGATGCGTGAAAACAGGGTGAAACTGCTGACCGTGGCGGCCGACCGAAGCAAACTCATGTACGCAACGGCTTATTTCGGCGCCATGCGGATCGCGCCGTCCAGGCGTATGGTTTCACCATTGATCATCTCATTGGTGATGATGCTGTTGACGAGCTTGGCGTAGTCTTCGGGCCGCCCCAGCCGGGTGGGGAACGGGATGCTGGCCGCCAGTGAGTCCTGGACTTCCTGGGGCATGCCGAAGATCATGGGCGTGCCGAAAATGCCGGGGGCAATGGTTACGCAACGGATACCGACCTTGGATAAGTCACGCGCCACGGGCAAGGTCATGCCGACTACGCCAGCCTTGGATGCCGCATAGGCGGCCTGGCCGATCTGCCCGTCGTACGCCGCGACCGACGCCGTATTGATCAGTACACCGCGCTCACCGGTGGGCTCTGGCGTATTTTCACTCATGGCCGCGGCGGCGAGCCGCGACATGTTGAAGGTACCCACCAGGTTGATCATGACCACTTTCTGGAACAGTTCCAGTGCGTGGGGTCCGTTCTTGCCGACGATGCGGGATGCCGGCGCGACGCCAGCACAGTTCACCAAGCCGAAAAGCTTGCCCGCCTTGAGCGCGGCAGCGACCGCCGCCTGGCCGTCGGCTTCCTGGGTGACATCGCAGTGCACATACGTCTGGCCCAATTCAGCGGCCAGCTTTTCGCCGGCTTCGTCCTGCACGTCCGCCAGCACTACTGAAGCGCCTTCGGCAACCAGCATGCGTGCGGTCCCGGCGCCTAGCCCCGATGCGCCGCCAGTGATCAGGAATACCTTGTTTTTGATGTCCATTCTATGTCTCTGTGTCGATAACTCGTTGCGGGCCGAAGGCTTAAGGCTTGAGTGCCTGAAGGACTCGCTCCCGGATTTCCTCTACCGTGCCCAGACCCGAAATTTGCCGGTAGGCCGGCGCTTCGGTCTCGCCCGACTGTGCCCACGAGGAGTAATAATCGACCAGAGGGCGGGTTTGCTCGCGATATACCGACAAGCGATGACGCACGGTTTCTTCGAGGTCGTCGTCGCGCTGCACCAGGGGCTCGCCGGTAATGTCGTCGATTCCCGGTGTTTTGGGAGGATTGAATTTGACATGGTAGCTGCGGCCGCTTGCAGGATGAACCCGGCGTCCGCTCATCCGCTCAATGATATTTTCTTCGGCGACCACGATTTCGACCACATAGTCGAGCGCAACGCGGGCATTCTTGAGTGCGTCCGCCTGGGGAATCGTGCGTGGGAAACCGTCGAACAGATAGCCGTTCTGGCAGTCCGGCTGCTGCAAGCGGTCGCGCACCAATCCAATGATGATGTCATCGGACACCAATCCGCCGCTATCCATGATTTTTTTTGCTTCAAGGCCGAGGGTGGTCTGGGCCTTGACGGCAGCACGCAGCATGTCGCCCGTGGAAATTTGGGGAATACCAAATTTTTCGGTGATGAATGCCGCCTGGGTGCCTTTACCGGCACCGGGTGGACCGAGCAGAATCAGTCGCATGAATTCCTCCTGAGTTTAGTTTTTCTGGATTTTTCGATTATGCCGCAATGCAGCAATTTTTGCAGAGCGGCATTGGGATCAGCGAGTTGAAGTCGATTTATAACCGATTTATGAATTTTTGACGCACTCTTGCCAGATCTTCAGCCGTATCCACGCCCTGAGCGGGATGGGCGCCCGTAACATGAACCACTATCGAATATCCGTTCTCCAGTGCCCTTAACTGTTCCAGCGATTCGTAGGTTTCCAGGGGTCCGGGCGGAATGGATGAAAACCGTACGAGGAAAGCCACGCGGTACGCATACAGGCCGATGTGGTGCAAGGCGGGAATGCCGGGGGCCAGGAGTCGAGCGCCGTCTGCCAATGCGTCGCGTGCCCAAGGCACGGGAGCACGCGAGAAATACAGAGCGCGCCGGGCGCTCGTGCACACGACTTTCACCACGTTGGGATTGAAGAATGCACCGGCATCCAGTATGGGAGTAGCACAAGTGGCGATGGCTGCGTCCGGTTGCGCAGCAAGCAGTTGCGCAACCTGATCGATAAGTGCTGGATCGATCAGTGGTTCATCACCCTGGACATTGACTACGATGGCGTCTGGCTCCAGCCCCAGCAGCCCGGCGACTTCAGCCAACCGGTCTGTGCCGGTGGCATGATCGGCGCGGGTCAACAGCGCCTCGAAACCGTTCTGCTGCACGGCAAGCTGAATACGCAGATCGTCGGTGGCGACCACCACGCGGCTTGCGCCGGATAAGGAGGCCTGCTCGGCGGTGCGTACTACCATGGGTTTTCCGCCGATATCGAGCAATGGCTTATCAGGCAGTCGGGTCGACGCGGCTCGCGCGGGAATGACAACGATAAAACTCATGTGCTCAAGTCGCGTCGTTGGTATTCGACGCTATCGGCAGCAGTTCCCTGGCTTCACTTTCTAGCATGACGGGTATTCCATCTTTAATGGGGAAGGCAAGTTTATCGGCGCGGCAAATGAGCTCCTGCTGTTCACGGTCGTGATGCAAGGGCCCCTTGCAGAGTGGGCAGACCAGTACTTCGAGCAGGCGGGATTCCATGGAGGCTCCATAATCAATGGATTAAAAGACAGAGTTTAATGCTTGCCGCGCTGTGCAGCCATCGTCTGCTTTTTGGCGGCAATGAACCGCAGCATTTGATCCATCGAGTCCAGCCAGTCGGGGTCTGAAAACGTTGGCACCGGGTGCACCAC
Source organism: Pollutimonas nitritireducens (assembly GCF_002849615.1). Lineage (GTDB taxonomy): Bacteria > Pseudomonadota > Gammaproteobacteria > Burkholderiales > Burkholderiaceae_B > Pollutimonas > Pollutimonas nitritireducens. The sequence continues at coordinate 144,139 of NZ_PDNV01000007.1, read as the reverse complement.
CCACAAACGCGGGTCGTTGAAACGTTCGCACTTGACGGCGTCCTTGGGCGTGATAAGGATATGGGGCGACGTCAAATCGGTGAATGGCGACGTTTCATAGGGATCGTGGTCGGGAAGCTCGCACGCGCGATCCAGAGTGATGCCGGCAGCCCGCAACATCGAGAAAAAGCGCTCCGGCTGCCCAATGGCGGCGACGGCGCTGATTGGCCCTGCGCCGTGCCGCGCGTGCCATGAAGCCCAGTCCAGTGACGCCCCGGTAACGAGGTGGGTAACCGTGTCGGGGGTCAGCCGCATGCTGAGTTGCCGAGCCATGCTCGCGATGCCAGCCGGTGGGGTCAGATCGTCATGAAGATTGCTGATCAGATAATCCACGGACTGAAGGCGCGAAGCCGGTTCACGTAGAGGTCCGGCGGGCATGACGCGGCCGTTGCCGATACCGCGGGCATCCTGGACGACTATTTCGATATCGCGGCCGAGTACGAGGTGCTGCAGGCCATCGTCGGCAATCACGATGTTGACCTCCGGGTAGCTTTTCTGGAGTCGCTTGATGGCCAGCACCCGGCTGGGATGCACGGAAACCGGGACCATGGTGGTGCGTGCGATTAATGCCGGCTCGTCTCCGAATTCCGTGGCGGCCAAGTTGCCGGTGCCAGCCCTGGCCTGGTCTCCAACCTTGACGCCGTAGCCGCGGCTGATTACGCCGGGGCGCCAGCCCCGTTCTTGAAGCGCCTTTATAAGCGCTATGACAACCGGCGTTTTTCCCGTGCCGCCCAGGTAAATATTGCCGACCACGACCACAGGCAAGCGGCTGTGATACACCAGATCCGGACGACGCTGATAACGCCGGCGCTTGTAGGCGGTCGCCGCCAGCACCGGAAGGGATAAAGGCAAAAGGGCGGTACTCAATAGCCCTTTACGCTGCCAGGCCTTGTGGAGTGTGCGACTGATGAAGGCTGGTGTTATCAAGGGGGGCTCTGAGTGGCGAAATTGACGCGCGAAATTCCGGCGATGCGCGCCGCTTCCATGACACGCACGACCGATTCATGGCTGGTTTGGGCGTCGGCATTGATGACCAGGACAACCTCCTTCAAGTCCTCGGCGCTCGAACGCAGGGCTTGGGCCAGGTCCTGCGTCGTGTTATCGGATAATAGTTGTCCATTCAATGCATACAGGCCTTCCTGGCTGATTGCTATATTGAGGGCATCCGGCTCGACCGCATCGGCATGGGCTTCGGGTAACGCGACCTTGATTTGGTTGAAGCGCGTGAACGACGTGGTTGCCGCGAGGAAGATCAGGATGACCAGCAACACGTCGATCAGCGGGATCAGGTTGATCTCGGGCTCGTCATCAGCGTGTCGACTCCTGAAGTTCATTGGATTGCTCCGCGGCTGACCAACCGATCCAGCACATTGGCCTCGCGCTCCATCTGATGCAGGAAGTGGTCGACGCGCGACCGGAAATAACGATGGAAAATCAGTGCCGGTATTGCAATGATGATGCCGAACCCCGTGTTGTACAAGGCAATGGAAATGCCGCGCGCCAATTGGGCCGGGTCGCCCCCCGCGGGTGTGTACGAACCGAAAATCTCTATCATGCCAACTACCGTTCCAAATAACCCCATCAGGGGCGCGACGACGGCGATGGTCGCCAAAGCAGGCAGATACCGATTCAGTCTATGGGCCACATCCTTGCCGACGTCTTCGATAGCGGCCTGCCGCACGGTGATTGTCTCATCTTGATTGACAAGCACCTCAGCCAATATTCGCCCCAAGGGCGACGTTCCCGCCATCCGCAGCACCGCTTCGGGGTTATGATTCTTCTGAAGCAGCAGATCCAGCGCTTGTCCAGGCAGGCGCCGCGGCAGGACGAGTCCGCTGCGTAGTGAAAGGAATCGTTCGATTATCAAGGCCAGCCCAAGAACAGAGGTCGCCACCAACAGCCATATGGGCCAGCCGGCCGCGTGAATGATTTCCAGCAAGATATTCTCCGTGCGCGAGTTTCTAGCAGGGCATTTTACAGTTGATAGCGTAGCTGCGGCGCTATTCAGACTGGCCCGGCCAAATGGTCTGATTGTGCGGCCTCGCGCTTCGACACAGCGTAAAAAGCTTATGGCAAGCGGTTGCTGGTACCGGCCCACCTGGAAGCTGGCTAGTAACGTGGATATCCGTTATATGCCTCCCCCAAACGGCCAGGAACTCTGGAAAGATATAGGACAAACGGCGCGTGCTGGGCGTTTGCCGAAGGTATCCACAGAAACTGTGGATAATTCTGTGTATAACCTCGCCGACAGCCGCTTGTTTGTGGGTCTCAAGGTTCAATGGGCAATTACCGCTCATTTTCTAGGGTTTTTAAATTTTCTTTAAAATCAACGTCCTATCTATTTTGTTTAACCTGCTTTCGCATCTTTGTGCCCAATCGGCTTGATATTTCATTCATTTGACAAACGCCCGAAGATTGTGGACAGAAGCGGATTCAAATCGGATTTTTCTATGTTTTCAACCGGTTCAACCTTCGCAGAAGATGGCATTTGGTCGGTCAGTCAGCTGAACCGCCGCGTGGCACAATTACTGGAAGGGAATTTCTCCCGAATCTGGGTCAGAGGCGAGATTTCCAACTTTACTCAGGCCAGCTCGGGGCATTGGTACTTTTCCATAAAGGATGAGGGCGCCGCCGTGAAGGCTGTCATGTTTCGCGGCCGTGCAATGGCCGTGGGATTTGTGCCCAAGCCCGGCGAACGATTTGAATTTCGGGTCAATGTGACGCTTTACGAACCGCGCGGCGACTATCAGCTGCAAGTGGAAAGCATGCGACGCGCGGGTCGAGGGGATTTACACGAAGCGTTCATGCTACTGAAAGAAAAGCTGGCAGCGGAAGGTCTTTTCGATAATGATCGGAAGCGGCCGATCAAGGCGATGCCCGTGGCCGTGGGTGTGATCACTTCAATGGCCGCTGCGGCACTGCGCGATGTTTTGACCGCACTGGCTCGCAGGGCGCCGCATATTTCCGTCGTCATTTATCCGGCACCTGTGCAGGGTGCCGCCGCGGCGGGCAAGCTGGTGCAAGCGCTCCAGCAGGCGATCGCGCGGAATGAAGTCGACACCTTGTTGCTGGTGCGTGGTGGGGGCAGCCTGGAAGATCTGTGGAGCTTCAACGATGAGACGCTGGCGCGGACAGTCGCCGCCAGCCCCATACCAATCATCTGCGGGGTGGGGCATGAAACCGACTTCACCATTGCAGACTTTGTTGCAGACTTGCGGGCACCTACTCCAACGGCGGCCGCCGAGTTGAGCTGTCGAACCCGGGATGCCTGTCTTGCGCAAGTGGATGCCACCTTCAATGCATTGACGCTCAGGCACCACCGTTTGCTGGAACGTGCTGCCTTGCGACTGGATAGGGCCGTGGCCGGCCTGGTCTCACCTCAACAGCGCCTGCAACATCAGAACGAGCGCCTGCAAGCGTTGAAGAATAGGTTGGCGCGAGCCGCTGTCGCGCCTCAACAGCGCCACGCGGCCTGCCTGACGCTTGCGAAAGCCAGGCTTGTGCATGCCCAGCCCCGGCTGAACGAGTTACGTGTGCATGTGGACAGGCAGGCGCAACGGCTTGCGGATTCGGCCCAGCGCCGCCTGGAGCTGCAGCGTCAAAGGCTGGCCGCTGCCACACAGACGCTGCAGGCTCTCAGTCCCCATCAGATACTCGGACGGGGCTATGCCATAGTCCGTAACGAAGAGGGGAAAATCATTAAAAATGCGGTAGACTTGAGCGTTGGCGAACAGCTCGGCGTTGAGCTTGGTCAAGGCCGCTTGAACGTCGGCGTGATACAGATCCACGCTTTGCTTTAACGCCGAATGTCTGCCAAGCACGGCACTGTGCTTCGATTGGTTATTTTTAAGGAATTTTAGACATGGCTTTTACGCTACCCCCACTCCCTTACGCACTCGACGCTCTGGCTCCCCATATTTCCAAGGAAACGCTCGAGTTCCACTATGGAAAGCATCACCAGACATATGTCACCAATCTGAATAATCTCGTTGCCGGCACCGAATTCGAGTCGTCTTCGCTGGAAGAAATCGTCAAAAAGTCATCCGGCGGTGTATTCAATAATGCAGCCCAGGTCTGGAACCATACCTTCTATTGGAACAGCCTCTCCCCCAATGGCGGCGGCGAGCCAACCGGCGACCTCCTGTCGGCCATCAATGGCAAGTGGGGCAGTGTGGATGCCTTCAAAGAAGCCTTCAACAAATCAGCGGCCGGCAACTTCGGTTCAGGCTGGACCTGGCTCGTAAAAAAGCCCGATGGCTCGGTAGATATCGTCAATACCAGCAATGCCGCAACGCCTATCACCACGTCCGACATCCCGCTGCTTACCTGTGACGTCTGGGAGCATGCCTATTACATCGATTACCGCAACGCGCGCCCGAAATACCTGGAAAACTTTTGGAATCTCGTGAACTGGGACTTTGCCGCTTCCAACCTTGCCTGATTGCGCATTAAGCCGGCCCGTCATGCGACCATAGCGTGGACGGCCGGTCCGGAATCTCGAAGCAGGCTCGACGAATGCGCTAACATTAGCCAGACCAGCGGCACGACTCCGTCGCCGCTTTCGGGCCTGTTCATTTCTAGTACTTCTTTCCTTGATTCCGGGTTTAGCCATGACAACTCAAGCTTTCATTTGCGATGCTGTTCGCACACCTTTTGGTCGCTACGGCGGCTCTCTTGCTTCGGTTCGTGCCGATGACCTTGCCGCCGTCCCCCTTAAAGCCTTGATGCAACGCAATCCAGATGTGGATTGGTCCCGCGTCGACGACACGTTGTTCGGTTGCGCCAACCAGGCAGGCGAAGACAATCGCAACGTGGCTCACATGGCAACCTTGCTGGCCGGTTTGCCCATCGAGCTGGCCGGTGCCACCATCAATCGCCTGTGTGGTTCGGGACTCGATGCAATCGGCTCCGCAGCACGCGCCATCCGTTCGGGCGATGCGCAATTCGTCATTGCAGGTGGTGTGGAAAGCATGAGCCGCGCACCATTCGTCATGGGCAAGGCAGATGCCGCATTCTCCCGCAGTGCATCCATCTATGACACCACCATCGGATGGCGTTTCGTCAATAAGTTGATGAAAGCGCAATATGGCGTCGACTCCATGCCGGAAACGGCAGAAAATGTGGCTGACCAGTTCAAGGTATCGCGTGCCGACCAAGACCTTTTTGCCTTGGCCAGCCAAACCAAGACCGCGGCCGCACAGTCCGCCGGTATATTCAAGTCGGAAATCGTCCCGGTACTGATTCCGCAAAAAAAAGGCGACCCTGTCATCGTCGACACCGACGAGCATCCACGTCAGACCACACTTGAAAGCCTCGCACGCCTGAAGCCGGTGGTTCGTCCTGACGGTACTGTGACTGCGGGCAATGCATCAGGCGTGAATGATGGCGCTTGCGGGCTTTTGGTGGCTTCCGAGCCTATGGCGCGCGAGCAGGGCCTTGTGCCTCGTGCGCGAATCGTGGCCATGGCGACAGCCGGAGTCGAGCCACGCATCATGGGCATAGGCCCCGCACCAGCGTCACGGAAAGTGCTGGCGTTGGCTGGCCTGACTATTGATCAAATGGATGTCATTGAACTGAACGAAGCGTTTGCCGCACAGGGGCTGGCCGTCACACGCCTGCTTGGTCTCGACGACAATGATCCACGCGTCAACCCCAACGGTGGCGCCATCGCCCTGGGCCATCCCTTGGGCGCCAGCGGTGCGCGCCTGGCCATTACAGCCGTCAACCAGTTGCATCGCACTGGCGGACGCTATGCCTTGTGCACCATGTGCATAGGAGTAGGCCAGGGTATTGCCGTTATTCTGGAACGCGTATAACCCACTGGTTGGACGGCGCTTATGCGGACGCCGCCACATCCGACGACGGCGGCTAAGGCCGGGGCAGGTTCTTGACTGCAGCCCCGGCTTTCACCTGATGCTGCCGGAACCAACCCTGTTCCATCTCGAGCGCATACACTACCGGTGCCGTCGGGCAATGCGAATCAAGACTGTGGGGCTGCATGTCGGCGATATTCACAATGACGCCCTGGGCATCGATGAATGCAATCGATAAGGCCAGGGGAGTATTCTTCATCCAGAAGCAAGGTGTGCCTACTTCCTGGAATACGAACAGCATGCCCTGATCGCGCGGAAGGGTTTGCCGTTGCATCAAACCGCGGGAGCGGCTTTCGTCTGTGGCGGCAATTTCCGCGCTGACGGAATGCGTGCCTACAATCAATTGCGCGGTGGGCAGCAACATGGCTTGCCCCATTGCGGGTGCCGACATCAGGCCGAGTGATGCCAATGCCACGAAGGTGCGAAAAAAAACAGGGCCCAAAAGCCCTGTTAACAGATAAAATTTATGCATTGTTATTAGAAGCAAACCCGGTTGTTGAGCGAGATCAGGCAGCCGTAATATTAAGTGCTTGTTTGCCTTTCGGCCCTTGGGCAATTTCAAAGGCGACTTTTTGACCTTCTTTCAGGGTTTTAAAGCCGTTCATCTGGATGGATGAAAAATGTGCGAAAAGGTCTTCGCCCCCGTTGTCAGGGGTAATAAAGCCGAAACCCTTCGCATCATTGAACCATTTGACGGTTCCTGTCAGCTTTTGGGTGTCTCCCTGTGCAGAGGTTGCGGTTGTATCAGACATACGGACTGCCTCTCGACTATAGTATAGGGTTAAAACTTGACTACAAGGGTTAGCTTAAGCCTGCTAGATTCTGGCATACAAGTACCATCTTTCAGTTGTCAGAATATCAAGATAATGCGCAATTTCTGCTTAGCTCGTCAACTATGGAAACCACTAGTATTGTCATGGCTACTCAAACCGAAAACCAGCACGACACCGTCCTGGATCGTCAAGCGGCGAAGCTTGCACCGCCGCCCATGTACCAGGTGGTGTTGCTGAACGACGATTACACGCCCATGGACTTTGTCGTGGTCGTGTTGCAGCGCATTTTTGGAAAAACAGAAGACGAAGCGGCACGCATAATGCTGAAGGTGCATCATGAAGGGCGCGGGGTTTGCGGTGTGTACCCTCGCGATATCGCTGCCACTCGCGTTGAAATGGTTCGTCAATTTGCGCATGCGCGTCAACACCCCTTGCAATGCGTGATGGAGCCCGCACCTGAAGCTTGACGCCATACCTGTTGCGTCGGCCCACAGGGGGCTGCACAAGAGGCAATAAGTACATGTATAGTAAGGTTATCGGCGGTTTTTTTGATGCCGGCCGGTCACAGTAAGATAACTCTTTTATTAATGTTGATACGCAAGGTCGATTTAGTCATAGAATAAGATTTATCGAATTGTTTGTCCGCTCCGATATGTATGGAGGAAGCGTGATTTCCGAAGAACTTGAAGTCAGCCTGCACATGGCCTTTGTCGAGGCCCGCACTGCGCGACACGAATTTATTACCGTAGAGCATTTACTGCTCTCCTTGCTCGACAACGCCGCCGCTGCCGAGGTACTGCGCGCCTGCTCGGCCAATATTGACGTCTTGCGTCAAGAACTTCGCAAGTTCATCAATGAAAACACGCCGGTCTTCCCTGGCGAGGACGAGGTCGACACGCAACCCACTCTGGGTTTCCAGCGTGTGATTCAACGCGCCATCATGCACGTCTCGTCCGGAAATTCCAACAAAAACACCGTCACGGGCGCCAATGTGCTGGTCGCCATGTACGGAGAGAAAGACTCCCACGCCGTGTATTTCCTGCAGCAGCAGGGCGTCACGCGCCTCGACGTCGTCAATTTTCTTTCGCATGGCATCACCAAGGTCAGCGAAGAACCCGCAGCCGAGCCCGCCAAGGCGCAAGCGATCGAAGCCGAGCCGAAGTCCGACCAACAGAAATCACCACTCGAACTCTACGCAACCGACCTCAACGCCGAGGCGCGCCATGGCCGCATCGATCCGCTGATAGGGCGCGAACACGAAGTTGAACGCGTTATCCAGGTATTATGCCGTCGCCGCAAGAACAATCCCTTGCTGGTCGGTGAAGCCGGTGTTGGGAAAACAGCCATCGCCGAAGGTCTGGCGTGGCGCATCACCCAAGGTGATGTGCCTGAAATCCTGGCCAGCGCCGAGGTCTATGCGCTGGACATGGGCGCATTGCTCGCCGGTACCAAGTATCGGGGCGATTTCGAGCAACGCCTGAAGGGGGTCTTGAAGTCGCTGAAGGACAACACGCACGCCATACTCTTCATCGATGAAATCCATACGTTGATCGGCGCCGGGTCAGCGTCGGGGGGCACGCTCGACGCGTCCAACCTGCTCAAGCCGGCTCTCTCGTCGGGCCAACTCAAATGCATGGGTGCCACGACGTACAACGAGTACCGCGGTATTTTTGAAAAAGACCACGCTCTGTCGCGCCGCTTTCAGAAAATTGACGTGGCTGAACCCACCGTTGAGCAGACCATCCAGATTCTCCGCGGCCTGAAAGGGCACTTCGAAGCGCACCACGGTGTCCGCTACTCGGCAGCCGCCATCACTGCTGCAGCTGAACTCGCCGCACGCCACATCAATGATCGCTTTCTACCCGACAAGGCCATCGACGTCATTGACGAGGCGGGCGCAGCCCAAAGGCTGTTGCCGCGCTCGCGTCAAAAGAAGGTCATTGGCAAGGCCGAGGTACAGGCCACGGTCGCCAAAATCGCTCGCATACCGCCGCAAAGCGTATCCAACGATGATCGCAACAAGCTGGCTACGCTTGAGCGCGATCTGAAAACCGTGGTTTTTGGTCAGGATGCCGCCATCGAGGCGCTGGCCGCCGCAATAAAAATGGCGCGTTCCGGGCTGGGGCGGCCAGACAAACCGATCGGGTCTTTCCTGTTCTCAGGTCCAACTGGTGTGGGGAAAACAGAAGTTGCGCGGCAATTGGCCTTTGTGCTGGGTATCGAGTTGCTGCGGTTCGACATGTCCGAGTACATGGAACGTCACACCGTGTCGCGCCTCATCGGCGCTCCTCCCGGGTACGTCGGGTTCGACCAGGGTGGCCTGCTTACCGAAGCCATCAGCAAGCAGCCGCATTGCGTGCTGCTGCTGGATGAAATCGAAAAGGCACATCCAGACGTCTACAACATCCTCTTGCAAGTAATGGACCACGGCACGCTTACCGACAACAATGGTCGCAAGTCCGACTTCCGCAACGTCATTCTGGTCATGACCACGAACGCAGGGGCCGAGGCGCTCAATCGGAGCACCATCGGTTTCGCCGCACCTGCCCGTACGGGTGATGAAATGGCCGATATCAAGCGCTTGTTCACGCCCGAGTTCCGGAACCGGCTGGATGCGATCATTGGTTTCACGCCGTTGTCGCGCGAGATCATCATGCGTGTGGTCGATAAGTTCCTCATGCAGCTTGAAGATCAGTTGCACGAAAAACGTGTCGATGTCGTGTTCTCGCAACCACTGCGCGAACACCTCGCAAAAGAGGGTTTCGATCCGGCCATGGGTGCCCGACCTATGCAAAGGCTCATCCAAGACACCATTCGCCGTGCGTTGGCTGACGAGCTTCTATTCGGTCGCCTGGCCGATGGCGGTCATGTCGTGGTGGGCCTTGATCAAGACGGCAAGGTTGAACTGACCTTCTCCAAGCCTGAAAAACTAAATAAGTCTAACCATGCATCGCCATCACACCCGGAACCTGAGCTTGTCGATTGATGGGTGAAGGTCCGGTCGTTGCCTGCCATCACTGCGCAACACTGCACGAACGCACGCCCCTGGAACCGGGCGCGTTGGCCAAGTGCACGCGTTGCGGCTATGTCTTGTACCGATTCAGCGCAGTTCCGGTTTCGGGCTGGTTGGCGATGGTCACGGGGGCCTTGGTCATATTCGCCATCGCCAACTATTTCCCAGTCGCGATCCTGAACATGCAGGGACAGACGGTAAAGGCATCGTTTCCCGGCGCCTTATGGTTGACATGGATACAAGGCCACGAAGTTCTGGCCATCATGACGGGCCTGTTCGGTTTCTGGCTCCCATTTTCCCAACTGACAGTGTTATTGTGGGCCTTGATGTCCATCCGCTCCGGGCGGCTTCCGGGTGATTTCCGGTATGGCATGCGCTTCCTGCACATGCTTGCACCATGGAGCAACATGATCCCCGTGTTGATGCTGGGCATGTTGGTCGCGATGGTCAAGTTCGCGGGTCTCGCGACCCTGGCTCCGGGTCCGGGCCTATGGGCTTTCGCGCTTCTGGCTTTCCTTCTTACGGGCCTGAGCCGTGTCACCGCCGAGCGCTTGTGGCGCTATGCCGAAGATGCCGGGGTGGTGCTTGTTTCCCGGCCGGATCTTTCCGACAGCAGGCTGGTGGCATCATGCGGTGCCTGTGGATTTGTCCAGAATCTGCTGCCTGACCAAGACGCCTGCGCGTGCTCCCGGTGCCGTGCCCCCATCCATACGCGCAAACCCAACGAGACATCGCGGGTCTGGGCCTTGCTTATTGCGGCCAGCATTATTTACATACCCGCCAACATCCTGCCGGTCATGCATGTACGCACTGCAGCCGGCGATGGTGCGCACACGATATTGGGCGGGGTGTTGGAGCTTTGGTATCTCGGCTCCTGGGACCTTGCCCTTATAGTTTTCGTCGCCAGCGTCGTAGTCCCCATGACCAAATTGTTGGCCTTGATGGTGCTCATGCTGAACCGCCGATGGCGGGGCCCTAGAATCCAGCGCCAGCGTACCCGTCTCTACGAGCTCGTCGAATTCATCGGGCAATGGTCCATGCTGGACGTATTCGTGGTGGTGGTTATGTCGGCCATGGCGAATTTTCCGGGTATATCGCAAGTCATCGCTGGGCCGGGTGCGGCAAGCTTTGGGCTGGTGGTCATACTCACGATGTTGGCGGCAATGAGCTATGATCCGCGTCACGGTTGGGACCGGCAGACCGAAAAACAACGGTCCCGCGCGAAATATTGGCGACGTGACTCCTCCGGGCAGGCGGCGTCCGGCACAACGCAGTCTTAAGAGAATCGTATGACCGACCATCCACCGGTGCCTGACTCACCCACGACACCGCCCGGCGAGCCGGCCCGCGACAGCGGGCCCGTACGCACTGTGTCGGACTTACCCAAGCCTGATATCAAGCCGCCGCGAGAAGCACGTTTTTCCTGGATATGGCTGGTCCCGCTCGTTGCTGCCTTGGTCGGCCTGTCCCTGCTGGTACGCGACTGGATGCATACTGGTCCGACCGTTACCATCAGCTTCGAGTCCGCAGACGGCCTCGAGGTGGGTCAAACCAAAGTTCGCTACAAAGACGTGGTCGTCGGCGAAGTTACCGATATCAAGGTGGCCCCTGACCGCACGAAAGTCCTTGTTGACGCTCAACTGAACCGTGAAGGTTCCTCGTATATCACGCAGGAGGGCACCCGTTTTTGGGTGGTACGCCCGCGCCTGGGCATCAGCGGCGTCTCGGGCCTCGGGACATTGCTTTCAGGCGCTTATATCGGTGTTGACGCCGTACCGGATGACAAGGTCGATGAAGACGCGGAACGGGTCTACGACTTCACCGGACTGGAAAAGCCACCCGAGATAGCCAGTGGACGTCCAGGCACCCGTTTCACACTGCTGGCTTCCGATCTCGGCTCCCTTGAAATTGGCTCGCCGGTTTATTATCGGCGTATCGAGGTGGGCCAGGTGGTGGGCTACGATCTCGACGAAAGCGGAAGAGGCGTCGCTATCCAGGTTTTTGTCGATAGACCGAACGACAAGTTTGTAACCCAGAACACACGGTTCTGGAATGCCAGCGGCATCAACGTTTCCCTGAGTGCTGACGGCTTTAATGTGCAAACCGGCTCCATTGTTTCGGTCATGGCAGGAGGGGTCGCATTTGCGGCGCCCGGCGACGGTGCACACGGGGAACCTGCAGGTTCTGACCATGTTTTCACGCTCGCCGATACACAGGTCCGTGCGATGGCAGATCCCGATGGATTGCCCATGAGCATCGAATTGAAGTTCAGGCAATCCGTTCGCGGCTTGAAGGTCGGGGCGCCCATCGAGTTTCGCGGATTGGAGCTGGGAAAGGTGGTCGACATCGACCTTGAGTTCGATGTAAAGGACAAAGCCTTTTACGCTCTCGTAAAGGGCGAACTCTACCCCTTGCGCTTCGGTTCTGCCTACCAGAATGTAATCCAGCTTGATCCCGCCGCGAAAGAGCCCGGCCTGGTGTTGTTGCGATTCATGATCGAACGTGGGTTGCGTGCGCAAATGCGAGCGGCCAATCTACTCACAGGCCAGCAGTATGTCGCCCTTGAGTTCTACCCGGATGCCGAACCCGTTGTCCTTGATCGCAAGTCGTCACCCATGGAGCTGCCGACCATTGCGGGCGATTTCGATCGGCTGCAACAACAGATCAGCAGCATTGTCGCCAAGATCGACACCATTCCGTTCGAAGGTATCGGTACCGATCTACGAGCGAGCCTCAAATCGGTCACCAAACTGGTCGACGGCCTCGACGACAAGGTCACACCGCAAGCCAACGCTGTGCTCAAGGCGGCCCGGAGCTCCCTGGCGCGCGTGGATAAATTGCTGGCGCCTAATTCAACCATGAACGAGAACATCGAAGGTAGCTTGCGCGAGCTGACCGCCGCAGCGAAGTCCTTGCGTGCGTTGGCCGATTATCTGCAAACCAACCCTACGGCGATCTTGCGTGGCCCCGCCCGCGATCCCGTACCCGTCAGTCCTTAGGAAGAGAATGAACCCAGGCCGAATCTTTTACGTCGCAGCGTTGGTGGCGGGTCTGGCCGCTTGCGCCAGTCCGACAAGACAGTATTACACCTTGCTGCCGGCCTCCACGGTAACGGAGCTTGTGGGCAACGATGGGAAGACCGCGCCTAAGTTTGCAATCAGCGTCCAGCCGGTGGTCCTGCCAGAACAGGTCGACCGACCCCAAATAGTCATCAACGACGCCGATGCGGCACAGGTTACTCCCTTGAACAGTGCACTGTGGGCGTCGCCGCTTTCTGACGAAATTCGAAATGCCTTGTCCAACGAGCTGTCCCGCCAGCTTGGTGTACTGGATATTCCGTCCGGCGGGACGCCTGAGTCCTTGCCGGTCTGGAGGGTCAACCTCCGAGTGCAACGCTTCGATTCCATCTATAACCAGCGCGCGGTTCTGGATGCAACGTGGCGCCTTACTCCCATACACCAGTCAGGCAAAAAGACCATGATATGCCGTGCCGAAATACAGGTGCCCGTCGAAGCAGGCATGTCGGCATTGGTGGCGGGGCATCAGGAAGCGCTCAAGAAACTCGCTACCCTTATTGCGGCTCAATTGATTACCCCTCTTGAGAATAATCAAATGACCGGTGTTGAAGCCAAGGGTTGCACCTCTTAAGGCAAAATCACACAAGGGTTAACCATAGTTCAAAAATAGGTACAACCTGTTTAGTATTCCTACTCGTGAAAAGCGAGACGGCAAGGCAGACGGGGCGGCGCGTTGCTTCCCCATGCCAGGGCAAATAGGAATACAGGAACGGTTATGGCAACAACCACGCTCGGTGTAAAAGTGGATGAGACGCTGCGCGAACGGCTGAAAATAGCAGCGACAAGGTTGGGGTGTACGCCCCATTGGCTGCATAAGCAGGCCGTACTCGCCTATATCGATGCGATCGAACGCGGACAGCTTCCCGCGGAAATTGCTTTTCTGACCAACGACGACGATGCTGCCGGCGAGATCGCGATATCGTCCGAACCTATCCTGCCTTTCTACGAATTTGCACAGGACGTACAACCGCAATCAGTATTGCGCGCCGCCATCACTTCCGCCTACCGTCGCCCCGAAACAGAGTGCCTGCCCGTCCTGCTCGATCAGGCGCGATCGGCGCATTCCCAGGCAGTACATGTGTTGGCGCACCGTCTTGTAGAGGCGTTGCGGGGCAAGCGCAAAGGTGGCGGCGTTGAAGGCTTGATACAGGAATTTTCCTTGTCGAGTCAGGAGGGTGTCGCGTTGATGTGCCTGGCTGAAGCCTTGCTTCGAATACCGGACCGTGCCACCCGCGATGCGCTCATACGCGACAAGATCAGCCATGGCGACTGGCGCTCGCACATGGGCGAATCGCCGTCCGTATTCGTCAATGCGGCAACGTGGGGGCTCATGCTTACCGGCAAGCTGGTCAGTGTCAACAGCGAGCAGTCCCTGTCGAAGGCGCTGACGCGGCTCATCGGTAAAGGCGGGGAACCGTTGATTCGCAAGGGCGTGAATATCGCGATGCGCATGATGGGTGAACAGTTTGTCACCGGGCAGACCATTTCGGCCGCGATCGCCAACAGCCGCAAGTTCGAGGACAAGGGTTTTCGATATTCTTATGACATGTTGGGCGAGGCGGCCACGACTGCCGATGATGCCCAGCGCTACTATGTATCGTACGAGCAGGCAATACATGCGATTGGCAAAGCGTCGCAAGGCCGCGGCATCTACGAAGGCCCGGGTATTTCCATAAAGCTTTCCGCATTGCATCCCCGCTATTCCCGCGCCCAGCGCGAACGCGTCATGACAGAGCTGCTTCCGCGCATGACAGCATTGGCCAGGTTGGCGCGCAGCTACGATATTGGACTCAATATCGACGCCGAAGAAGCAGATCGGCTGGAAATCTCGCTCGATCTTCTGGAAGCATTGTGCTTCGATCCGGATCTGTCGGGGTGGAACGGTATTGGCTTTGTTGTCCAGGCTTATCAGAAGCGCGCCCCTTTTGTCATTGACTATGTCATCGATCTTGCTCAACGCAGCGGTCATCGCGTGATGGTGCGCCTGGTCAAGGGTGCATATTGGGACACGGAGATCAAGCGCGCCCAGGTCGATGGCCTGGAAGGTTATCCCGTCTACACGCGCAAGCTCTATACCGATGTGTCCTACCTTGCTTGCGCCCGCAAGCTGTTGGCTGCACCGCAGTCCGTGTTTCCCCAGTTTGCCACCCATAACGCTCACACCGTGTCGGCTATCTACCACATGGCGGGGCAAAACTATTATCCCGGCCAGTATGAATTCCAGTGTTTGCACGGCATGGGAGAGCCACTCTATGACGAGGTCACCGGGCCTCTTGCCCACGGCAAGCTGAACCGGCCGTGCCGCATCTATGCGCCGGTGGGTACGCATGAAACGCTGCTGGCGTATCTCGTGCGCCGACTTCTGGAGAACGGTGCAAATACGTCATTCGTCAATCAGGTCGGCGACGAAACGATTGCCATCGATTCGCTTATTGCTGATCCCGTTCAATCTGCGATGCGCATCCAGCCTCTTGGCGCTCCTCACGAGAAAATCCCATTGCCGCGGCATATGTTCAAGCACGTGGACGGACGGTTGAACTCCGCAGGTATCGACCTTTCCAACGAACAACGATTGAGCTCTTTGTCGGCAGCGCTGCTGAGCGGTACTGGTCATGAGTGGCGTGCAGCACCGATGCTGGGCGATGACACCGCAGTTTGGGACGATACACGTGCGCAGGCTGTACGCAATCCCGCGGATCGCCGTGACGTAGTCGGGCACGTCATCGAAGCGAACGAGGCCGATGTGGAAAAGGCCTTGGCGACGGCGGTTCATATTGCGCCCATCTGGCAGGCGACGCCCGTGGCCGAACGCGCACAATGTCTTGTGCGTGCGGCGCAGATCCTTGAAGACGAAATGCAGCCATTGTTGGGACTGATCATCCGCGAAGCGGGTAAATCGCTTTCCAATGCCATTGCAGAGGTGCGCGAGGCGGTGGACTTCCTGCGTTACTACGCTGCTCAGATCGAAGCGTCGTTTTCCAACGATACCCATCGTCCCTTGGGACCGGTTCTATGCATCAGTCCCTGGAACTTTCCATTGGCGATTTTTACGGGACAGGTGGCGGCCGCGCTGGCGGCCGGAAACCCCGTCCTGGCAAAGCCCGCGGAACAGACAAGCTTGATCGCGGCAGCCGCGATGGCCATATTGCGGCGGGCCGGCGTACCCGACGGCGCGGTACAGCTCTTGCCTGGTCAAGGGGAAACTGTTGGCGCGATGCTGGTCGCCAGCCACCACGTGCGGGGGGTGATGTTCACCGGATCCACGGACGTCGCACGACGCATTTCCGGGACGCTTGCACAACGACTTGATGATACCGGGCATCCTATCCCGTTGATCGCCGAAACCGGCGGACAGAATGCCATGGTCGTGGACTCGTCCGCACTGGCTGAGCAAGTTGTGTTCGATGTTTTGACGTCTGCCTTCGATTCGGCGGGACAGCGCTGTTCCGCGCTGCGGGTACTGTGTGTCCAGCAAGACTGCGCCGACCATGTGTTGACCATGCTGCGAGGCGCCATGCGCGAACTCAAGGTAGGACGCACCGACGTCTTGGCCGCCGACGTGGGACCAGTCATCGATGTTCAGGCGCAGGCCGAGATTCAGGCTTATATACAGGCCATGCGGGACGCGGGGCATCGCGTAGACCAGCTCGAGCTGGATGATCAATGCCTGCATGGCTCCTTCGTGGCACCCACCCTCATCGAGATACGCGATGTGGCCGCATTGAAGAAAGAGGTGTTCGGCCCTGTTCTGCACGTTGTCCGCTACGAGCGAAACGAGCTCGATGCCTTGATCGATGCCATCAACGCAACGGGGTATGGGCTCACATTCGGGGTGCACACGCGGCTGGACGAGACCGTGGCACATGTATCCGCACGCATACGTGCCGGAAACGTATATGTCAATCGCAATATCGTGGGCGCGGTGGTTGGTGTACAGCCATTTGGCGGGGAAGGGCTCTCCGGCACCGGCCCGAAGGCCGGCGGCCCCCTATACCTGCTGCGTTTGCTTGCGCGGGTGCCGCAAGGCTTGCCGGCATGGTGCACGCCCGAACATATTGCTGAAAAACCGCTCGAACTCATTGGTCCGACTGGCGAGAGCAATTTGTACCATGTCAAGCCGCGCGGCACGGTGCTGTGCGTTGCAACGACCGCGATCGGTGCGGCCAAGCAGCGAGAGGCATGTAGCAGCACGGGTAATCGCATGGCCCTCCTGAACACACCGGCAGGCGGCGCTTTCTATGCCGGATGCAGTGCGCAGCAGCAAGTCTCAATACGGCTCGTGGATGACGATGAGATCGAACGTGGCGATTACCAGGCGGTCCTGTTTGAAGGTGACGGCGATACATTGCGCGACCTGAACCAGCACGTCGCAACGCGCCAGGGTCCCATCGTTTCTGTACAGGGAATGAGCAGCGACGAACTGGCAGCGGGCGCCAGCTACCGCCTGGAACGTTTACTGCGTGAAGTTTCGGTTAGCGTGAACACTGCTGCAGCGGGTGGAAACGCCACCCTGATGATGGTGGGCTGATGACTGTCCTGAAGCCATGCAACAGGCTTTTTAAGGGTTACGACCGATTATAAATGGGTTGTACTTTTGGTTTAATTCGGGTGTTACTCGCACCCGAGTCAATATGCGTTCTTACAAATAACGGAGATAAACATGCAGTCCACTAAGGGATTCAAACTTTTAGCCGCAACAGCTGCCGTCATGGCCGGCTTTGCCTTCGGGCCGGCTCAGGCAGCCGAGAACACGGTCGTGAAACTGGGCTTTGCTGCACCATTGACAGGTCCACAGTCGCATTATGGCGAGGACATGAAAAATGGCCTCACGCTTGCGTTGGAAGAGGCCAACAAGCAGAACATCCAGCTCGACGGCAAGCTGGCAAAATTCGAACTGGTTGCTCGTGACGATCAAGCCGACCCGCGGATGGCGGTGCAGGTTGCCCAGCAGATCGTGGACGAAGATGTGAACGGCATGTTGGGGCACTTCAATTCAGGTACAACAATACCGGCCTCCAGTGTCTATAACGATGCAGGGTTGCCGCAAATCGCCATGGCGACTTCTCCGGAATATACCGACCAAGGCTATGACACCACCTTCCGCATGATGACCAGCGACACGCAGCAAGGTGCGGCAGCCGGCCAGTTCATCGTCAACGATCTCGGAGCCAAGACGGTGGCCCTGATTGATGATCGAACCGCTTATGGGCAAGGTCTCGCCGATCAGGTCGCCAAGGCTGTCGAGGCCGCCGGCGGCAAGGTGATAGCACGGGAGTACACCACCGATAAGGCCAATGACTTTACCTCCATCCTGACCAATATCAAGTCCAAAGAGCCAGCCGCGATTTTCTTCGGTGGCCTGGATGCACAGTCGGGTCCGATGCGGCGGCAAATGGTTACCTTAGGCATCAAGGCGCCTTTGGTTTCCGGCGAAATGACACGCAGCGCCACGTTCCTGAAGCTAGCCGGTGAGGCCGCCAATGGCACGTATGCGTCGCTTGCTGGCGTGCCACTTAAGCAGATGGCGGCGGGGGAAAAATTCCAGGCCAACTACCAAGAGCGCTTCAAGGTTGAACCTGGTGTATATGCGCCTTATGCCTATGACGGCGCCTGGAACATGATCACGGCCATGAAAGAGGCCGGCTCAGCCAAGCCAGAGGCTTATCTGCCAAAATTGGCGTCGCTCAAACGCGCGGGCGCGACCAGCGAGAACATTGCCTATGATGAAAAAGGCGATCTGAAAGAAATTTCAGTCACTATTTATCAAGTGAAGAATGAGCAGTGGGAAATGGTCAAGACCATTGTCAGCAAGGCTAACTAAGCGACGTCGTTTTACTGCAGTCATTCCGGGCCGGCGGTGCCGGCCCTATTTCTAGAGTCATAAAACATGGACATTCTCATACAACAGTTGATCAATGGCATCACTGTGGGCAGCGTATATGCCCTGGTTGCCCTTGGCTACACCATGGTTTATGGAATCATAGGCCTGATCAATTTCGCCCATGGCGACGTGGTCATGGTCGGCGCGATGGTAGCGACCACTCTGGTGGTGACGCTTATCGGTGCAGACCCTGGCAGCATGTCGGCATGGCTGGCAATCGTCATTGCACTGCTTGTGTCGATTCCCGTTTGCATGGCGCTGGGCTGGCTCGCCGAGCGCTATGCCTATCGTCCATTGCGACGGGCTCCGCGCCTTGCTGCACTTATTACAGCCATCGGCGTTTCCATTATTATCCAGAATATCGCAATGATGGTGTGGGGACGCAACTATCTCAGTTTTCCCCACGTCATCGAACCAGTGGTCTTCCCCATAGGCGGAGCACGCATCAGCCTGCTGCAGATCAGCATAATCGTTATCGCCACCGCCATCATGGCGTGTCTCCTGCTTGTGGTGCATCGGACACGACTCGGTACCGCCATGCGCGCTACCGCACAGAATCGCGAGGTTGCTGGCCTGATGGGCGTCAACATCAATACAGTCATATCCGCGGCTTTCCTGATAGGGTCCGCTTTGGCGGCCGTGGCTGGCGTCATGGTCACGACCTACTATGGCGTGGCACAGTACACCATGGGGTTCATGCTCGGTCTCAAGGCCTTCACTGCCGCCGTGCTGGGCGGCATTGGCAACCTTGGCGGCGCGATGCTGGGCGGCTTGCTGCTCGGCATTATCGAATCCCTGGGCGCTGGCTATATCGGCAACCTGACCAATGGCGTCTTCGGCAGCAACTACCAGGATGTCTTTTCCTTTATCGTGCTTATCCTGGTGTTGGTTTTTCGTCCATCCGGCCTGCTTGGCGAGCGCGTGGGAGATCGCGCATGAACGACCCAACTGCTACCAATCATTCGGGTGTATCGCTGAAGGTATGGGTGGGAATCGCCCTGTTCGGCGTGGTTCTGGCGATTCTTCCGTTCGTCCTCGGCATGGCGGGCCAAAGCTGGGTGCGCACGCTGAACTTCGCCTTGTTGTACGTAATGCTTGCGCTGGGCCTGAATATCGTCGTCGGTTTCGCCGGCCTGCTCGATCTCGGCTATATCGCATTCTATGCAGTGGGTGCTTACGTATGGGCCATGCTGGCTTCGCCGCATTTCGGTTTGCACTTGCCATTCTGGATGGTACTGCCGGCTGGCGTGGTGCTGGCGGCTTTCTTCGGCGCGATGCTGGGTGCGCCCACACTGAAGCTGCGTGGCGATTACCTCGCCATCGTGACGCTGGGATTCGGCGAGATCGTACGCATCTTCATGAACAATCTGGACGCGCCCATCAACATTACCAATGGTCCGCAGGGAATCAATCGCATCGATGACATTTCCATAGCCGGCTTCGATTTCGGCCGTTCCCAAGAAATCCTGGGAATCCGTATCACCGGACCCGAAAAGTACTATTACCTGTTATTGCTGCTCACCATCGTCATTGTCGTCATCTGTGCGCGGCTGCAAAATTCCCGCATCGGACGTGCCTGGGAAGCTGTGCGTGAAGACGAGATTGCCGCCAAGGCCATGGGCATCAACACGCGCAATATCAAGCTGCTGGCTTTCACCATGGGGGCCAGTTTTGGAGGTGTTGCCGGGGCCATGTTCGCGTCCATGCAAGGTTTCGTCAGTCCTGAAAGTTTCAGTCTCACCGAGTCCATCATGGTCTTGTGCATGGTGGTATTGGGGGGCATGGGCAATATTCCAGGCGTAATCCTTGGGGCCATCCTGCTGTCGGTATTTCCGGAATTTCTGCGGGCGATCGTGGTTCCTATACAGCAAGCTATTTTTGGTGAAGTGATTATCGATCCAGAGGGTATCCGCATGCTCCTGTTTGGGTTTGCCTTGGTGCTGGTCATGATATTTCGACCAGCGGGGCTCTGGCCGTCCGCGGTACGCCGACGGGAGCTCACCGGAGCAAAAGGAGGGCAGGCATGAGTTCCGCTGCTATAAATAACGACGCACGTTCGATGCCCGACCTGCTGTTGGTGGCCAATAAGCTGAACAAGCGTTTTGGCGGCTTGCAGGCCTTGTCGGATGTGAGTTTCTCCATTTGCAAGGGTGACATCTATGGCCTTATCGGACCGAACGGGGCGGGAAAGACGACTCTGTTCAATGTTCTCACCAGCCTGTATGTGCCGGAATCGGGCAGCTGCAATTTCATGGGTCATCAATTGACCCGATTGAAGCCGCACCAGATCGCGGTGGTGGGCCTGGCCCGCACATTCCAGAACATACGGCTATTCGGCAACCTCAGCGCCATCGAAAATGTCATGATAGGACGGCATATCCGAACGCGGGCGGGTTTGTGGGGGGCGATCAGCCGGAACAAGCGTACCCGCGCTGAAGAAGGCGCCATCGAACAGCGTGCACAGCAATTGCTAGATTATGTCGGTATCGGTCATCGCTCAAACGACGTCGCACAATCCTTGCCATATGGTGACCAGCGTCGGCTGGAAATCGCGAGGGCACTAGCCACTGAACCCACTTTGCTGGCGCTGGATGAACCCGCCGCCGGGATGAATGCTTCCGAAACAGTGGTATTGCGCCGCCTCATCGAGAAGATAAGGGATGATGGGGTCACCGTCTTGCTTATCGAACATGACATGAAGCTGGTCATGGGCTTGTGCAATCGCGTGCTGGTGCTCGAGTATGGAAAGGTGCTTGCTGAAGGAAAACCTGCGGACGTACAGCGCAACCCCAAGGTCATCGAGGCCTATCTCGGCGCTGGCGCCGCTGTCGAGGCCGTGAAAGTGCCCGCGGGTACAACTAAAAAGGATATGCCATGAGTCTTGCCGATAACCTGCTTGAAATTCGGCAATTGCAAGTTGCCTATGGCGGCATCAAAGCCGTGCGTACGATGGATCTGACGGTGGGACGAGGCGAGCTCGTCAGTCTGATCGGCGCAAATGGAGCGGGGAAGAGCACGACGTTGCGGGCAATTTGTGGGCTGGTGCCCGTGGCCGCGGGAGAGATCCTCTACGATGGAAAATCCATAGTGGGTATGCCCTCATATACGCTGGTGCGTCAGGGACTTGTCATGGTTCCCGAAGGCCGGGGCATCTTCGGCCAGTTGACAATAGAAGAAAATCTCGCCATGGGCGGATACAGCCGGAATGACTCTGCCGCGGTCCAGCAGGATACGGAGAGGGTATTGGAACTGTTCCCGCGTCTGGCCGAGCGCCGTCGACAGTCGGCCGGTACGTTGTCGGGCGGGGAGCAGCAAATGCTTGCCATGGGTCGCGCCATGATTGCGCGGCCACGCCTGCTGCTTTTGGACGAACCTTCCATGGGACTGGCGCCGTTGATGGTCGAGAAAATTTTCGAGGTCATTCGAACCATCTCGGCGGAAGGGGTCACAATTCTGCTTATCGAGCAAAACGCCAGGCTGGCACTGGAGACCAGCAGTCGCGGCTATGTCATGGAATCCGGACAAATCATCCTCCAGGGACCATCCAGCCAGTTGCTCGACGATCCCAAGGTGCGCGCCGCCTATCTGGGCGAGGAAGAGGCGGCATAAAGCACATTGCCGTGGGGCGGCAGGCTAGGACTTTCCGGTGCTGCCGAAGCCGCCTGCGCCGCGCAGGCTGTCTTCGAAATCATCGACAATGTCGAACTCGATTTGCTGGACTGGTACAACAACCAGTTGGGCGAGTCGCTCCATTGGCTGCAGGACATAATCTGTGCGGCTGCGGTTCCAGGCGGAAACCATGAGAGGACCCTGATAATCGGAATCGATCAGTCCAACCAGATTACCCAATACGATGCCGTGCTTGTGGCCAAGCCCCGAGCGGGGAAGGATCATGGCCGCGTATGCCGGGTCGGCAATATGTATGGATAATCCCGTGGGTACCATTTCTGTGGCGCCCGCTGACAAGGTAAGCGGCTGCTCTATGCAGGCACGCAGGTCCAGGCCGGCCGAACCACCTGTCGCGTAGGCGGGAAGGTAGTCGTTCATGCGGGGGTCCAGGATTTTAAGTGCTATTTTTCTCATTATCTTACGGGTAAGTGCATCAATCGGGGAGTCGTGGCGCAATTGCCCGGATAAGCTGGCGTGCGGCATCGATCTTGGACAATTCGGGTAGCTGCCGGTGGCCGGCATCATCGAGCATCACCAGCTCGGTCAGGTCGGCGTTCATGGCCTGCTGCGCAAGGTTGCCCACCAGCATAGGCACTCCCTTGCGTCGGCGCTTGGCTTCGGCGTATTCCAGGAGGTTTTCAGTTTCGGCGGCAAATCCGACGCACCACGGTCCCGCTGTCATCCTGGCGACGTCGGCAAGTATGTCGGGATTTGGCGCAAACGTCAGTTGCGGCGCACTGCCTGCGGCATTTTTCTTCAGCTTGTTATCGCTGGCGTTGACTACGTGCCAGTCTGCCACGGCCGCGACGGAAATGAACACATCGGCACCACGCGCTTCAGCCATGACAGCTGCGTGCATCTGGCGCGCGCTGTCAACGTTGATGCGTGCCACCCCATATGGGGTGGGAAGGGCAGTGGGGCCCGATACCAGCACAACGTGCGCACCGGCTTCGCGCGCCGCTTGTGCGACGGCATAGCCCATCTTCCCGGACGACCGATTCGTGATGACGCGAACGGGATCGATGGGTTCCGAAGTCGGGCCGGCCGTGACGAGGACACGCTTTCCGCTAAGCACCTTGGGCTGGAAAAAAGCAACCAGCTCGCTCAACAGTTCGTGGGGTTCCAGCATGCGCCCGTCGCCTACTTCGCCACAGGCCTGGTCACCTTCGCCGGGCCCGAGAATGCCTACACCGTCAGCGCGGAGCTGCCTGACATTGCGTTGGGTGGCGGGGTGCACCCACATTTCACGGTTCATGGCGGGAGCCACAAGGAGAGGGCAATTTCCTTTGGCTACGCATAATGTCGACAATAGATCGTCGGCAAGCCCGTGCGCGAGCTTGGCCATGAAATCTGTACTGGCAGGCGCTACCATGATGGCGTCCGCCCCTCTCGTCAGACTGATGTGCGCCATGTTATTGGGGACGCGGTTGTCCCAGGTGTTCAGGTATACGGGACGCCCGGACAAAGCCTGCATCGTAAGCGGTGTAATGAACTGGGTGGCGGCCTCTGTCATCACCACGTCGATCGTTGCACCCAACTCCTGTGCGCGACGCACGAATTCGGCCATCTTGTAGCAGGCGATACCGCCGGTCAGGCCTAATACAATGCGTTTTTGTGCGAGTTCTGCCATGTGATCTTTGCCTTCAATAAGGTGGGTCAGGCTGATGTCGTTGCTTTACGCTTTTCGCGGCGCAGCCTGAGCAGTTCGTCCAGCACGAGTAGGATCGCACCGCAGGTGATGGATATGTCAGCCACATTGAAAGCTGGAAAATACCAGTTTTTCCAGTAAAACAGCAAAAAATCAATGACATGTCCATGTTGGACGCGATCGATCGCATTGCCGATGGCCCCGCCCAGGATGCACATGAGAGAGAGGCAAAACAGCGTTTGCGACGGACTGCGCCGCAACAGATGGATGATCAGACCTGTTGCAGCCACTGCGATCGCGGTGAACAGCCAGCGCTGCCAACCGTTGCCGTCCGCCAGGAAGCTGAAGGCAGCGCCCGGGTTGTACAGCAGGGTGAAGTCAAAAAACGGAAGCAAGTTCCACCGCTCGGCATACTGCATGGCGCTATCGAAATAGAGCTTGGTCACCTGGTCCAGCGCAATGATCAGCAACGCGCCTGCGATCCAGAGCCAGAAGGGTGGCGCCTTCCGGGTCTGGACGACCGCCTCTGTGTCGGGCCTAGGCATGCCGCCGTAGCTCGCCAAGTTTGAACAGATTGCTTACACAACGCCCGCAAATTACAGGATGTTCCGGATCCACGCCGACGTCTTCGCGATGATGCCAGCAACGTTCACATTTCGGATGCTTGGTGGGATTGACGACGATGCGCAGTGTGCCTTGCGGGTCAGCATGCAGATTGGCACGCGACACGATTAACACGAAGCGCAGATCATCTTCAAGGCTGGCGAGTAGCCGATGGTCGTCTGCACCAGCGTAGATGTCCAGCTCCGCCGCCAGAGAGGAGCCGATTTCCCCTGAAGTGCGAACTTCTTCGATCTTGCGCATGACGTCGGCGCGGATGTCGCGCAGACGATCCCATCTCTCGCGCAGCAGCTTGGCGTCGACCTGTTCGGGCAGCGCATGGAACAGCTCGGTAAAGATGCTTGCGACATCCTGGTTGCCGTGCAGGTCTTTCCAGGCTTCTTCAGCCGTGAAGGACACAATGGGCGCCAGGAGCTTGATCAAGGTATGGGAGATGTGATGCACGGCTGTTTGCGCAGAACGGCGCGCAACGCTGTCCTTACCTGCCGTGTAAAGACGGTCCTTGAGCACATCCAGATAGAATGCGCCAAGGTCTTCGGAACAGAAAATCTGCAGGCGGGACACGATGGGATGAAACTCGTAGCGTTTGTAATTGGCCAGGGTTTCGGCCTGCATGGCGGCAGTCATGGCCAAGGCATAGCGGTCTATCTCGAACATATGCTCGAGTTCGACGCCATCAGTGGCGATAGTGAAGTCTTGCAGATTGCCCAGGAGAAATTTCAACGTATTGCGAATGCGGCGATAACCTTCCACGACGCGCTTCAGAATTTCGTCCGAGATCGAGAGTTCGCCGGAATAGTCGGTGGCGGCTGTCCAAAGGCGTAGTATCTCGGCGCCGAGCGAATCGGACACCTTTTGAGGCGCTATCACGTTGCCGACGGACTTGCTCATCTTGCGGCCCTGGCCATCGACCACGAATCCGTGTGTCAACAAGGCTTTGTAGGGTGGGCGACCATATAGCATGCAGCCTGTGAGCAACGACGAATGGAACCAGCCGCGATGCTGGTCGGATCCTTCAAGGTACAGGTCGGCAGGCCACGCCAGGTCGTCGGCGTGTGAGCCCTTGACGCTGTGGTCCTGGCCGCCCAGCACGGTCGCGTGCGTCGTGCCCGAGTCGAACCATACATCAAGGGTGTCGCGGTTTTTTTCGTAGTGCGCGGCCTCGTCGCCAAGCAGATCTGCCGGTTCCAGTGACTGCCACGCTTCGATACCGTGTTGCTCGATGCGCAAGGCAACTTCTTCCATTAGTTCGACGGTGCGCGGGTGCAATTCGCCGGTTTCTTTATGCACGAAGAAAGCCATGGGCACGCCCCATTGCCGTTGCCGGGACAGAGTCCAGTCGGGACGATTGGCGATCATTGCATGCAGGCGGGCACGACCCCACGCTGGGTAGAACTCGGTGTTCTCGATACCTTCCAGCGCCGTTTCCCGTAATGATTTCCCGGAATCGGGCTGGCGGTCCATGCCTGCGAACCATTGGCTGGTGGCACGATAAATGATGGGCGTCTTGTGGCGCCAGCAATGCATATAGCTGTGCTTTTGCGTTTCGGTGTGCAGCAGGCTGCCGGCGTTCTGCAATGCATCGACGATAAGGGGATTGGCTTTCCAGATCATCAGGCCACCGAAGAGCGGTAGGCTCTCAACATAATGGCCGTCGCCCATGACCGGTCCGATGATCTGGTCATCGGTCAGGCCGTGCGCTTTGCATGATACAAAGTCCTCAATACCATAGGCTGGGGCGGAATGCACTACCCCCGTACCGGAATCAAGTGTCACATAATCGCCCAGATAGATCGGGGCCATGCGCTGGTAACCATCGTGTGCGTCGTACAGCGGGTGTTTGAATTCCAGATTGGTAAGCGCATCGCCTTTGGCGGTTGCGATAATTTTGCCGCTGAGCTTCCATTGTTCGAGGCAGGAGGCAACCAGATCCTTGGCCAGCAGCAACAGGGAACCCGTGCTGCGAGGCTGGTCCAGCTTGACCAAGGAATAGTCGATCTCGGGATGGACATTCAGGGCCTGATTGGCAGGCAATGTCCAGGGCGTCGTCGTCCAAATGACAATGGCTCCGTCATCAATTTGCGGCAACCCGAAGGCGTGCGCCAATTTTTCCTTGTCGCCGAATTTGAATGCCACATGAACCGAAGTATCCTTGCGGTCCGCGTATTCGACTTCAGCCTCGGCCAGGGCCGAGCCGCAGTCAAAGCACCAATTCACGGGCTTCAAGCCCCGGAACACATAGCCTTTTTCGAGTATGCGGGCCAGGGAACGCAGCTCATCGGCTTCGTTGCTGAAATTCATCGTCAGGTAAGGGCGATCCCAGTCGGCGAGCACCCCCAGGCGCTTGAAATCGGCACGCTGCCTATCGATCTGTTCGTAAGCATAAGCGCGCGCCTTGGACTGCACCTCGGCAACCGGTAGATGCTTGCCGTACTTTTTCTCTATCTGGATTTCGATGGGCATGCCGTGGCAGTCCCAGCCGGGCACGTAGACGGCGTCGTAACCCGCCATCGCGCGGCTCTTGACGATGATGTCTTTAAGTATCTTGTTGACGGCGTGTCCGATATGGATATCGCCGTTGGCGTATGGAGGGCCATCATGCAGTATGAATTTCGGTCGGCCTCTGCTCGCTTCGCGTATGGCAGCGTAAACCTTTTTTTCTTCCCACTCGGTAATCCAGCCGGGTTCGCGTTTGGCAAGATCTCCTCGCATCGGGAAGGGTGTTTCGGGCAAGTTTAAGGTTTTTCTATAGTCCATGGAGGGCGAAATAGTCGCGAGCGCTTTGCGCATCGTTGTCGATGGCAGCGATCATTGTGGGAAGGTCGGGAAATTTTTCTTCGTCCCGCAGAAATTCGAGGAACTCAATACATGTGAGTTTACCGTATGCATTCAATTTGCAATCCAGCAGGTGCACCTCAAGCATCAGGCGGCCGCCTTGCGAGACCGTGGGACGCACACCGAGGCTGGCGACACCTTTGATCGGCTGATCGCTTAAGCCGTGGGCGAGTACGACATAGACGCCCGAGCGGGCTGCACATTGATCCGGCACTCTGATGTTGAGCGTGGGGTAGCCGATGCTGCGGCCCAGCTTTTGCCCGTGGATCACATGGCCACTGAGGCGATAGCGATGACCCAACAGGTGGCTTGCACGCAGCAGATTGCCCACCGCCAGCGAAGTACGCACTTCGGAGCTTGATATCCGGTGGCCGTGCTCGTCGGCTATGTCGGCAATAGTTTCCACGTCGAAACCATAGCGTTGTCCGGCACGTCGCAACAGATCGACATCACCACTCCGTTTGTGGCCGTACCGGAAGTCTTCGCCAACGAGCAGCCAGCGGGTGTTCAGACCGCGCACCAGCAGTCTTTCGATAAAGTCGTCGGCGGACATGTCGGCCAGCGCCTGGTTGAAGCGCTCCAGGATCAGCTGATCTGCCCGATGTTGATGCAGGGCTTGCAATTTGTCGCGAAGGCTGCTGATCTGGGTGGGAATCAGTTCTGGGCGTTGGCCGCGTCGGGCGAAGTAGGCGCGCGGATGCGGGTCGAACGTCATGACGGTGGCAGCGAGATGCCGTTGTTCGGCGCATTCGCTCAGACGCGCCAGGATAGCCTGGTGGCCGCGGTGGACGCCGTCGAAATTGCCTATCGTTACTGCGCTGGGGCGCTGCGTATCGAAGCGAGGAAGGGTGCGGTAGATGCGGGGAGATGCTTTCACACCCGAGAGTTTACAATTTCGGCTGGACTTCATCAGGAATTATTGTGCCGGCCGTTCTTTCTACCTCTGTTTGCCGTCTTGTGGTGCTGATTTCAGGGCGCGGCTCGAATATGCAGGCTATCGTCAATACAGTGCGCGATCATGCGCTGCCTGCGCAAATCTGTGCCGTCATCGCCAATAAAGCGGAGGCCGGCGGGCTTGCATGGGCGAGGGACCGCGGCTTGCCCGTACACGCCGTGGCACATCGCGATTACGCGAATCGGGTGGAATTCGATACCGCGTTGGCGAATGTCATCGATATTCATCAGCCCGACTATGTATTGCTGGCCGGCTTCATGCGGGTACTTACGCCTAGCTTCGTCGAACGCTTCAACGGCAGGCTCATCAATATTCACCCGTCCCTGCTGCCGGCGTTCCCAGGCTTGCATACGCACCAGCAGGCCCTGGCAATGGGTGTGCAATGGCATGGTTGCACCGTTCATTTCGTCACGCCTGTACTGGATCATGGCCCCATCATCGCGCAAGGTATCGTGCCTGTGATAGCAGACGACACACCTGAAACGTTGGCGGGCCGCGTGCTGCAGGTGGAACACAAAGTCTATTCGAACGTGGTACGCTGGCTGGCCGAAGGGCGCATTTCGCTCAATTCCATGCAGCGCGTGCAGGTGCAAGGCATTGCCAGCCGCTCCTTCGTCTTGACGCCAGGCGGCGTCCAGCCATATCAAAGGTAATCATGAACAGTACAGACAAGCCTCGGCGCGCTCCGGGCAAACGCCCCGCGCCTGGCAGGCAAGAACACGAACGTGGCGGTGCGCGGGTCAGCCAGCGCGACCGTCACTCGCCCGCAGCACGCGGCAACGACACCGTGGCGCGACAGGCCGAGGGCGGCACTTACGTCAGCCGGCCTTACGTGATGGCTGCCGTGCGTATTGACCAGGTACGCAGCGTACTGGGCGAGATTCTGCAATGGAAGTTCCCCGCCGATGCGGTATTGTCGCGATATCTTCGCGCGAATCCAAAGCTGGGCGCCCGTGACCGCGGAGAAGTTGCCGAAGCGGTATTTGATGTATTGCGTCATTTACGTCGCTATCGGCAGTTCGCCGAAAGCGGCAGCGGGCCGGCTGCGCGCCGTCTTGCCATCCTCGGGCTGGCCTCAGTGTTCGAACGATCGATACTGGATGCCGGTCTTTCAGAGGACGAGCAACATTGGCTGGATCACGTCCAACGCATCGATGTAAAGAGCCTTTCCCGGGCAGTACGAGACAGTCTGCCTGACTGGCTGGATGAGCGTCTGTCCAAACTGCACGATGCCGATGCACTGATACAGGCGCTCAATAAGCCAGCCCCCTTGGATGTGCGTGTCAATCCTCTCAAGGTAGAGCGTGCCGGGATGCTGGAACTGCTGCGCAACGGCGCCGCCGCGCGCTATAACCCCGAGCCCACGCCTTATTCGCCTTGGGGTATACGCATGCAAGGGCGTCCCCCCATCAATCGATGGCCTATGTTTGAAAAAGGCGAGATCGAAGTCCAGGACGAGGGCAGCCAGATTCTAGCTGCCCTCGTGGCGCCCAAGCGTGGCGAAATGATCATCGATTATTGTGCAGGTGCTGGCGGAAAAACACTGTTGCTCGGTGCCCTGATGCGTTCCACCGGCCGTTTGTACGCCTTTGATGTGTCGGCTGCCCGCTTGGCACGGGCGAAGCCGCGCTTCGCCCGCAGCGGTCTGTCGAACATCGTGCCAGTCGTGATCAACCCTGAAAACGACCAGCGCGTGAAGCGGCTGCGGGGCAAGGCACACCGTGTGCTTGTCGATGCGCCTTGCAGCGGACTGGGCACATTGCGACGCAATCCCGACCTGAAGTGGCGTCAACACCCCGATTCGCTCGACGAACTGCGCCAGATGCAGGCCAGCATTCTTCGTCAAGCCTCGCGTTGTGTGGCACCCGGCGGACGCCTGGTCTATGCCACATGCAGCGTGTTGCCGGAAGAGAATGAAGAGCAGGTTGAGGCCTTTTTAGCCGAAAATCCCGATTTTAGCCTTCTTGATGCAAGCGCAATCGTGTCTGATCGTTGTAAAAATCTGACGCTCGAGGGACCTTATTTAAGCATGCGTCCCGATGTCCATAACACTGATGGCTTTTTCGCTGCGGTAATGGAACGAAATAAAGTGTCGGTTGTCGAATCCGGTGTTCAAAAACGCAAAGACACATCCGAGCACGACCCCGCGCTGGCCCCAGAGGCGGTCACAGATGAGCCCGACTCTGCCCCAGGGGCCGAACCAACCAAAGAGTCCCTTGCAACACCGCAGGTATGAAGGACTCGGCTGCCACATGCGAGACCGCTCGGGCAGTCAAGAATATCTTCGTCGGCCCTCAAAACAACCGTTATATCCAGGTTGTTGATAGGGAAAAGCCGCGTTAATACTTGATTTGCCTCAAAATTAATTTGAAACTTAACTGTCATAACTTGGGCAACTCAGCTACACTTTTGAGTGTCTTAACATGAGGCCTTAACTAGGTTTATGGACTACATATTTACATATTTGTCAGCCGGTTTGTTGCAGTGGTCATGGTGGCAGGTTGCCATCGCCGCATTGGTGTTCACACACATCACGATTGCTGGCGTAACGCTGTTTTTGCATCGGAATCAAACACACCGCGGCCTGGATCTCCATCCTGTCGTGATGCATTTTTTCCGTTTTTGGCTCTGGCTTACTACGGGTATGGTCACGAAAGAATGGGTGGCCATACACCGCAAGCACCACGCTTACGTCGAACGTGAAGGCGATCCGCATTCGCCCGTCGTTTTTGGCATAGGCAAGGTGTTCTTCCGTGGCGCCGAACTGTACCGCCAGGAATCCACCATGCCCGACACCATCAATCGATTCGGACACGGCACTCCCGACGACTGGATCGAGCGCAATCTATACACCCGCCACAGCCTGATGGGCATCCTCATCATGCTTGGCATCGACCTGGCCCTGTTTGGCGTATTGGGACTTACGGTGTGGGCTGTGCAAATGGCATGGATTCCATTCTGGGCAGCAGGGGTGGTCAACGGTCTGGGCCACTACATTGGCTATCGCAATTATGCCAGTCCCGATACCAGCACCAATGTGGTGCCCTGGGGTATTATTATCGGCGGCGAAGAGCTGCACAATAATCACCATGCACATGGCACATCGGCCAAGTTTTCGGCTAAATGGTATGAATTTGACCTGGGCTGGGCATATATTCAGATTCTACGGGTCTTTGGCCTTGCCAAAGTACGCAGGGTGGCACCCAAGCTGAAGCTTGATCCCGCTAAGAGCACCGTCGACGCAAGTACCTTGCAGGGTGTCATTACGCACCGATACGAAATCCTTGCGCGCTATACCGACTTGTTGAAAAAAGCGGCCAGCGACGAGCTCGCCAAGCTGAAACCAGCACGGCAGCAAGGAAGTCCCGATTGCCGCTGGGCTTTGCTCAGCCGCAGTAAAGAATGGTTAGGCCGCAACGACGAATCGCTGGAACCTGCGCAGCGAGCACAACTTAAAACTGTGTTGGACGAAAATCAATCGTTGTCCACCTTGGTGCAAATGCGCGGCGAACTGACCCGCCTGTGGGAAAGCTCCAGTGCCAGCAGCGAGCAACTGCTTGCCGATCTCCAGGCCTGGTGCCAGCGGGCACAGCAAAGCGGTATTGAAGGCCTCGAGCAGTTTGCCAACCGGTTGCGCCGCTACGCGGCATGATCTCCAGTCTCAACCCTGAACAGCAAGCCGCCGTAACACTCCCTCCCCGCCACGCTTTGGTTCTTGCAGGCGCGGGGAGCGGCAAGACCCGTGTCCTTACCACGCGTATGGCCTGGCTGATTCAAACCGGCCAGGCTAGTCCCTTTGGGCTGCTCGCTGTCACCTTCACCAATAAATCCGCGCGTGAAATGCTCACGCGATTGACTGCGCTGATGCCAATCAACACACGCGGAATGTGGGTCGGCACTTTTCACGGCTTATGCAATCGTCTGCTGCGCGCACATCATCGTGATGCAGGCCTTATTCAGACATTTCAGATTCTTGATACGGCTGACCAGCTGGCGGCCATAAAGCGCATGATCAAAGGTGCTGGTATCGACGACGAGAAGTTTCCGCCACGCGATGTTCAGCGCTTCATCAATGGAGCTAAGGAAGAAGGACTGAGGCCGCATAATGTGGCCGCCGATGATCCGCATCGACGCCGACTGGTCGAGATCTATCAGATGTATCAGGATCAGTGCGAGCGTGAAGGTGTCGTCGATTTTGCTGAATTGTTGTTGCGTGCATTCGAGCTATTGCAGCGTAACGCGCCGGTGCGTGAGCATTACCAGCGCCGCTTTCAGCATATTCTGGTCGACGAATTCCAGGACACGAACACTTTGCAGTACCGGTGGCTTACGCTGCTGGCGGGCGGCGGGGCATCCATTTTTGCAGTGGGTGACGACGACCAGTCAATTTACGCTTTCCGCGGTGCAAATGTAGGCAATATGGCGGACTTCGAGCGGGATTATGCACAAGGGAACGTGATCAGGCTGGAGCAGAATTACCGCTCTTATGGCCATATACTGGATTCGGCCAATGCCCTTATTTCGCACAATACCGCAAGGCTGGGCAAGAATTTGTGGACGCAGCAGGGTGAAGGCGAGCCTGTGCGCGTCACCGAGCAGGCGTCCGACACGCTCGAGGCCAGGTGGATCATTGATGAAATAAAGGCCTTGATCAACGATGGGCGCCTGAGGCGGGAAATCGCCATTTTGTATCGCAGCAACGCCCAATCGCGCATCATCGAGCACGCTCTGTTTTCAGCGGCCATCCCTTACAAGGTGTATGGCGGATTGCGCTTTTTCGAACGCCAGGAAGTCAAGCACGCGCTGGCTTATTTGCGGCTTATGGACAATCCGCATGACGATACGTCATGGTTGCGGGTGGTCAATTTTCCGGCGCGTGGCATAGGCGCGCGCACGCTGGAACAGCTGGCTGACATCGCGCGAGAGCAGAGTACGAGCTTGTTTCGGGCGGTACCTTTCATGGCGGGCAAGGGCGGGATCAATCTGGCGCGCTTCGCCGAACTGATACAGCAGCTGGCGCACGAGGCGCAGGTCCTGACTCTTCCTGAGCTTGTCGAGCATGTCGTCCACCATAGTGGCTTGCTGGCGCACTATCAGAACGACCGCGAAGGAGCCGACCGGCTGGAGAATCTCCAGGAACTGGTCAACGCCGCAGCAGCTTTTGTGGCGGAAGAGAATTTCGACAATTTGCCTGCCGGACGCATTGCCGATGATCGGGACACAACGATTGGCGACAATGCAGAACAAGGTTCTGCCATGTCACCGTTGGCGGCCTTTCTTACCCACGCATCGCTCGAGGCCGGCGACAATCAGGCTCAGGCTGGCCAGGACGCAGTTCAGCTAATGACCGTTCATGCTGCAAAAGGTCTTGAATTCGATTCAGTGTTCATCACTGGACTCGAAGAAGGGTTGTTCCCTCACGAGAACAGCCTGCTCGAGGCGGCAGGGGTGGAAGAAGAGCGGCGCCTGATGTACGTAGCCATTACCCGAGCCCGTGAGCGTTTGTACCTGACGCTGGCGCAGAGTCGTATGCTACACGGCCAGACTCGCTATGCGATGCGCTCGCGCTTTCTCGACGAAATTCCGGATGAGCATCTGAAGTGGCTTACTCCGAAAGAAGGGCGTGCCGCTGTGCGGGAAAATACCTGGAGCGGGGCTTTCCGGCGCGGGGACGCCTACAATCGGCCAGATAGTGGCACGCTGGCTCCACGCATGCCACGCAGTCTTACCACCGGCGTAACAGTGGGCGATCAACATTTCCGGATAGGGTCCGGCGTGCGTCACGCCAAATTCGGCGAGGGAACCGTTATCGGCTTGAGTGGAATGGGCCAGGATGCCCAGGCCCAGATTCAGTTCCGCGAGGCCGGCAGTAAAACGCTGGCGTTGGGCGTGGCCAAGCTGGAAATCATCGTCGGATAAGGGGGGGCAAGGTGCAAAACCCGACAGTGGTCCCGGCCTATCTTATTGGCCATATTGTCGTCAAAGACCCGCTCAAGTGGGCGGAGTATTGCAGCAAGGTGCCGGCGACCGTCGCTGCGTGGGGGGCCACACTGGTTTTCCGCGGCGCGCACGCACAGGTGCTGGCGGGCGATCATGCCTTTACCGATACCGTAGTCATACGCTTTCCCAGCCGCGCCGCCTTGAACGACTGGCATGAATCGGCGGCCTACCAGGCAATAGTTCCCATACGCTTGCAGGCCGCCGACGTCGTCATCATCAGCTACGACGAGCAATAAAACCTGGGCGTCAGGTCGGCCCTACGGCTAGGCGCTTGATCAACTTGCGGCAAGCGATTCCAGCTCTTCCTGCAGCGCCAGCCACTGCTCTTCGAGCATGCCGTGCTTCTTGCTTAATTCACCATGCTCGCTTAGCACTTTCAGGCGTTCGTCGCGGCGCGCGTCCGAATAGAATTCCGGATCGGCAATCAGGACGTCGAGGCGCTTCAAGCGGCGGCTTGCCGCTTCCATGTCGGCCTCGACCTTTTTCAGCTTGCTATCCAGAGGCTTGCGCAACAGGGCGATGCGCTGCCTTTCCTCGGCTTCGTGGCGGCGTTGCGCCTTGCGGTCCACGCTTGCCATCCCGGCATTTTCCCCTTGTGCTTCATTGCGCGCTTCGGCGCGTACCGTTGCGGCCCGCGCGGTCAGCCAGTCCCGGTAGTCTTCCAGGTCGCCATCGAATTCCTGCACCTGTCCATCGGCCACAATCCAGAAATTGTCGACTGTTGTGCGCAACAGATGGCGGTCATGCGATACCAGCAAGACACTACCCGCAAACTCCGCCAGGGCGGTGGCAAGGGCTTCCCGGGTATCGACGTCCAGGTGATTGCTGGGCTCATCAAGCAGCAGCAGATTCGGTTTTTGCCACACAATCAGCGAGAGGGCGAGCCGGGCCTTTTCACCGCCTGACATGGGAGCTACCTTGCTGTTGACCGTATCGCCGCTGAATCCGAACCCGCCCA
Organism: Pollutimonas nitritireducens; assembly: GCF_002849615.1. Classification (GTDB taxonomy): domain Bacteria; phylum Pseudomonadota; class Gammaproteobacteria; order Burkholderiales; family Burkholderiaceae_B; genus Pollutimonas; species Pollutimonas nitritireducens. Next base: position 108,797 of record NZ_PDNV01000007.1, on the reverse strand, counting down.
GATAGTTGCGCAACTCCTGTTCCCGTGTTTGGGGCGCGAGCCGCATCAGATGCTGGAGCGGGGTCGATTCCAGCTCCAGCATGTCCAGCTGGTGCTGCGCAAAGTAGCCAATCTCAAGGCCTTTGGACGCCCGGCGTTCGCCCGCGAGCACCGGCAGTTCTTCAGCAAGTGTCTTGATAAGCGTGCTTTTTCCGGCGCCATTGACGCCCAGTACGCCGATGCGGTCGCCGCCGCGCACCATAAGCTGCAGATTGCGCAGAATGGGGCGCGCCTCGCCATTGGCGCTTGTATAGCCTGTCGACACTTTGTCGAGCACCAACAAGGGATCCGGCATACTGGTCGGAGCTGGGATACGTATGTCTATGCCTGATTCAAGTTTCAGGGGCGCCAGCACTTCCATGCGGGCCAGGGCTTTCACGCGGCTTTGTGCCTGCTTGGCTTTTGTGGCCTTGGCCTTGAAACGGTCGATGAAGCTTTGCAGCCTGGCGGTTTCCCGGCTCTGGCGATCCAGCGCCAGATGCGTCAAGCGTATACGTTCGGCGCGTTGCGTCAGGAAATCTTCGTAGCCTCCTTTGTACCGTATCAGCTTGCCCTGATCGAAATGCAGTATGGTTCTGGCGACGGCATCCAGAAATTCGGTGTCGTGCGAAATAAGCAGGACAGTACCCTCATAGGCGACCAGCCACCGCTCCAGCCATAGCATGGCGTCCAGATCCAGGTGATTGGTCGGCTCGTCGAGCAGCAGCAGATCGGAGGGCGCCATCAGGGCGCGGGCCAAGGCCAGGCGCATCTGCCAGCCACCGGAGAAACTGTTTACCGGGTTTGTCCATTGGTCGGGTGCGAAGCCTAGGCCGGCAAGTAACTGCTCGGCGCGAGAAGGGGCGCTCCATGCGCCTGCCTCGATCAAGGCGGATTCCAGTTCCGCGATGCGATGGCCGTCGGAGTCCGGCGTACTGGCGCGCTCGGCCTGGATAGCGCGTAGCTGCGTATCGCCGTCCATGACAAATTCCCGGGCCGGATTACTGTTGTGGCTGATTTCTTGTTCGACGCTGGCTATACGCCAGCCTGAGGGCAGGAACACAGACCCCGCATCGGCATCGAGCTTTCCTTGCAGCAATGAGAACAGCGTGGATTTTCCTGCGCCGTTCTTGCCCACTATGCCGACCCGCTCGCCGGGATTAACCACGAAATCAGTGTTATCCAGAAGCACTTTCGCGCCCCGGCGTAATGTCAAACCTGTAGCGCGGATCACGAGGCCAATTGTTCCCGGGTCAGCAGCAATATCTGATCTTCGGTATTGGCAGTGCTGAGCCACACCGGTTCAAGGGTCGGAAATGCTGCAATAAAGTTTTCATATTCATTTCCGATCTCGAGCACCAGTATGCCTTCCGGCGCCATGAAGTTCGGTGCTGCGCTCAACAGGCGGCGAACCAGATCCATGCCGTCTTCGCCACCGGCCAGCGCCATGGTGGGCTCATGCCGATATTCGGGCGGGAGCGCTTCCATGGAGTGGTTGTTGACGTAAGGGGGGTTGCATACGATAAGTTGGTACTCGCATAGTGGCAACTGATCGAACAGATCGCTGCGGTGCGTCGTGATGCGACCATCCAATCCAGATAGTTCGATATTCTGGTCTGCTACCTCGAGTGCATGCTCGGAAACGTCGACGGCGTCCACCTGGGCGTTCTCGAACGCCAATGCCGCCAGCACAGCCAGGCAACCGGAGCCCGTGCACAAGTCGAGTACGAACTCGACTTCATCGGGATTGGCAATCCATGGACTCAAGCCGTCGGACAATAGCTCCGAAATCGGCGAGCGCGGCACGATGACGCGCTGGTCCACCACGAAACGATGACCCTGCAGCCATGCTTCTCCTGTCAGATAAGCGGCCGGTACGCGTTCTTCCATGCGGCGTGCAATGAGCGTGAGGAAGCGTTCGCGTTCCTCGGGCAGCACGCGTGCGTCCATGAAGGGCTCCAGTGTGTCAAGAGGCAGGTGCAGCGTGTGCAGCAGCAGGTACGCCGCTTCATCCCAGGCGTTGTCACTGCCGTGGCCGAACGATAGGTTGGACGCATTGAACTGGCTGACTGCATAACGCAGCAGATCGCGAAGGGTGAATAGCTCGTGGTGGGCAGTGACTTGCATGCTGGCTCCGTTCAGACTTTATCGAGCAAAAGTTGCTCGAGGGTGCGGCGATAGATGTTTTTCAATGGTTCAAGGGTGTCCAGCCTGATGTGCTCATTAACTTGGTGAATACTGGCATTGATAGGCCCGAATTCGATGACTTGTGGGCATATCCGGGCGATAAAACGTCCATCGGATGTGCCACCTGTGGTGGAGAGTTGTGTATCGACGCCCGTTTCCTGCTTGATGGCATTTGCAAGGGCTGCACTCAGTTCACCCTTTGGGGTGAGAAAGGGTTTGCCGCCCAGAGTCCATTGCAAATCATAGTCCAGTTGATGTGCGAGCAGGATGGCCTGCACCCGGCTCTTGAGTGACTCTGGCGTGCTTTCAGTCGAAAATCGAAAGTTGAAATCGACGACCGCCGTGCCGGGCACGACATTTGTTGCCCCAGTACCCGCATGCAGGTTCGACACCTGGAACGTCGTGGCAGGAAAATAATCGTTGCCGGCGTCCCACTGCTGGGAGGTCAGTTCAAGCAGGGCAGGTGCCAGCAGATGAACAGAATTGCGTGCCAGCTGCGGATAGGCAACATGCCCCTGCTTGCCCTTGATCGTCAGCTTGCCGGACAACGATCCACGCCTCCCGTTTTTCACGGTGTCGCCCAGGGCGGCCACCGAAGTGGGTTCGCCGACGATGCAATAGTCAAGCTGTACACCGCGACGGCTGAGTTCGTCACAAACCTTGACGGTACCATCGACGGAAGGACCTTCTTCGTCTGCGGTGATGAGCAGGGCTATCGACCCTTTGTGATCGGGATGCGCAGCTACGAATTCTTCGGCAGCGACGACAAAGGCCGCAATCGAACTTTTCATGTCGGCGGCGCCGCGTGCATACAGCAAGCCGTCGCGCTCCGTGGGGATGAAGGGATCGCTATGCCATTGGTCCAGCGGCCCGGTCGGAACGACATCAGTGTGGCCGGCAAACACCAGCAAGGGCTGCGTCGTGCCGCGCCGCGCCCATAGGTTCGCCACCTCGCCGAAAATCATGCTTTCGCAGTTGAAACCCGCTGAATTCAAGCGGTTTGCCAACACGCCCTGGCAATCATGGTCCAAAGGAGTGACTGACGCCCTGGCCAGCAGGTCCTTGGTTAGTTGCAGCACGACGGAATCGGACATCAGGCCCTCAGCAATTCGTTGATGCTGGTTTTGGAGCGCGTCTGTGCATCGACACGCTTGACGATGACTGCGCAAGCCAGGCTGTGCGAGCCGTCAGCAGAAGGCAGCGAACCCGGCACGACGACGGAACCCGAAGGAATGCGCCCGTAGGTGATTTCGCCGGTGGCCCGGTCGAAGATTTTCGTGCTTTGTGACAGGAAAACACCCATGGCCAAAACCGAATTTTCTTCCACAATGACCCCTTCCACGACCTCGGAGCGGGCACCGATAAAGCAATTGTCTTCAATAATGGTCGGATTGGCCTGCAGGGGCTCGAGCACGCCGCCTATGCCCACGCCGCCGGACAGGTGGACATTTTTACCTATTTGCGCGCACGATCCAACCGTTGCCCACGTGTCGACCATGGTGCCTTCAGCGACATAGGCACCGACATTCACGTATGACGGCATCAAGACAACGTTTCTGCCGATGAAGCATCCTTTGCGTGCCACAGCGGGCGGCACCACGCGAAAGCCGCCGTCGGCGAACGCCTTCGCATCGTAGTTCTCGAATTTTGAAGGCACCTTATCGTAAAACTGAAGTGCACCCTGGCCCATTACGGTATTGTCTTCGAGCCGGAAGGAAAGAAGCACGGCCTTTTTTACCCACTGATGCACCACCCAGTCGCCATCGATCTTTTCGGCAACGCGAAGGCTTCCAGTGTCGAGGCAGGCGAGCGTTTCCTGTACCGCTGCGCGTACATCAGCATGCCCGGAGGTGGGGGAGAGCTCGGCGCGACCTTCCCAAGCGTTTTCTATAGTGGATTGCAGTTCGATAGTCATGGATTTTCTTTTATGTCTCTATTGAAGTGAACGTAAGTGTGTGATCGGATTCAAGGCGCGGCGGCGCGGGTAACGAATTCAGCGATGCGGCGCGCCGCATCGACGCATTGCTCCAAAGGGGCCACCAGGGCGATGCGTATGCGGCCAGCACCGGGGTTGACGCCATGGGCCTCGCGCGCCAGGAAGCTTCCCGGCAGCGCAGTGACCCCAGTCGCGCCGTACAGGTCGCGAACGAAATCCGTATCGGAGTAAGGTGTCTGAGCCCACAAATAAAAGGATGCATCGGGCCACCCGGTATTCAGCACCGGAGCAAGTATGGGCACCACTGCCTCGAACTTCTCGCGGTACAGCCGACGGTTCTCCACGACGTGGGCTTCATCGTTCCATGCCGCGATGCTTGCGCGGGACACCACGGCACTGATCGCGCTGCCATGGTACGTGCGATACAGCAGGAACTGTCCGATCAGCTTGCTGTCTCCGGCCACGAAACCTGAGCGTAGTCCCGGAACATTGGAGCGCTTCGAAAGACTGGAGAAAGAGACAAGATTGCGGTAATCGTGGCGTCCAAGCAGGCTGGCAGCCTGCATGCCCCCCAAAGGCTTGCTGGCTTCGTCAAGATAGATTTCGGAATAGCACTCGTCCGAGGCAATGGCAAAACCATATTCATCCGACAGGGTGAATATGATTTGCCAATCGTTCAGCGACATGACATTTCCGGCGGGATTGCCTGGTGAACACACAAATAGGAGTTGGGTCTTGCGCCATACTTCCGGGGGTACGGATTGCCAGTCATAGCCGAAATTGAGGTCGGCCCGCGCATTGATGAAATAGGGTTGGGCGCCAGCGAGCAACGCGGCCCCTTCATAGATCTGGTAGAAAGGATTAGGGCATACTACCACTGCGTCGGAGTTCGGGTCGATTACGGTCTGGGCAAACGCAAACAAGGCTTCGCGCGACCCCAAGGCAGGCAGTACCTGTGTTTCCGGGTCGGGTTGTGTTATGTCATAGCGGCGCGCGATCCAGGCGGCAATGGTGCCACGCAGGGCGGCATCTCCCTTTGTGGGCGGGTAGACCGACAAGCCGTCCATTGCGTCCTGCATGGCCTTAACGATGAATGGCGGAGTGGCGTGCTTGGGTTCGCCGATAGAAAGATTCACCGACGGAACCTGTTGTGCAGGCGTACCGGCCTGGGCAAGCAAGCGTCGTAGTTTCTCGAATGGATACGGATGGAGCGCGCTTAAATGGGGATTCATGGCTGCTGCAACAGAATGATAAGCTGGCGATTTTAGCAGGCTTGTCTTGCTGAGCGCCCCAAATTCGACGGCGGTATGTTTGCGCTGCCCAGCCTCGAGGCATCCTGTGCCTATCGGCACAACACCACGGCTAAACTTGAATAAGGGTGGTGCGAACGGAGAGACTCGAACTCTCACACCTCTCGGCGCCAGAACCTAAATCTGGTGCGTCTACCAATTCCGCCACGTTCGCATGTAAGGAAGCCCGCCAGTGTAGCTGAGCTTCGCTACGCATGCAAGTCTGATGGTAAACGTTTCAATAGATGGCGGCCTCGCCTGCGGGGCGGCGCTTGAAGCGCCGATGCACCCAGTAATATTGCTCCGGTGCCAGCCGAACTTGCGCTTCCAGGAATTGATTCATGCGTAAAGCGTCAGCCGTAGGATCGCCGCAAGGAAAGTTATCGAAGGGTTTGAAAATACTTAGCTTATAGCCGACATAACCAGGCGACACGCCGGTAATAAAGGGCACCACCCGCGCGCCGGCGAGGCGTGCCAGGCGCGATACGGCAGTCAGCGTACACGCCTGTACGCCGAAAAAAGGGACAAAGACCGAATCCCGCAGGCCAAAATCCATATCTGCCGCGAGCATGATGGGCTTGCCGGATTTCAGTACGTTGAGTATCTCTCGCGCGCTGCCGTTGCGTGCAATCATTTCGGTGCCAAAGCGACCGCGCTGCTCGCGCGAGATGTCTTCGGTGGACTGGTTGGACATGGGGGTATAGACGGAGGCTACAGGGTGCAATATCGAGTAATACATGCAGCCGGCTTCGATCGCCGTGAAATGAAAGCCCAGGAATATGGTGGGCTGTTCGTAATTGTCCTTGAGCTCGATGGCGCTTTCGAGCTTGACCAGCCTGGTAAGCGCCTTTGCGCTGCCATACCATTGAATCCCGCGCTCGAAGTAACTGCGGATAACGTGGCGGAATGTTGAGCGTGCCAATTCCTCGCGCTGACGCACGGTCTTCTCGGGAAAGCACAGGCGCAAATTTGTGTGGAGGATATGCTTGCGTTTGCCGGGTATCAGATAAAGCAGCGAACCAAGCGCCTCGCCGGCTCGGGCGACGAGTTCGTAGGGCAGGGCAGAGAACGTGCGGAGCAGCGAGGAGGTAAACGCGTTTTGTATTCTGTATTTCATTAATTCGGACGCTCAGGTGAGCACCCTTTAGTGGATTGATTTTAAAGTGATTTTATTTGTGGTTAGAATGCTAACACGCTACCCGGCCTATACGAGTAACAAAATACCGGTTGCCTGATCATGGTGTTTTTCGAATCAGGCTATAGTTTGCGTCAGGAGCCGTTACATCATTACCATTACTTTCCGGTAAAATGTCCTGTTCATTTGTTCAATTACTTATTTAAATAGGTCCCTAATGCAGCCTGCGGTTGAAATATTGTCCGGCCTGGAGCGCCGTGTTGATCTGGTCGTGTCGGTTGCCGACGTCGAAAAAGAAGTCCAGGCTCAACTGAAGCGCGTCGCACGCACTGCCAAAGTCCAAGGTTTCCGCCCGGGGAAGGCTCCGCTGTCCCTTATCGAGCGTAGTCATGGGGCTGGCATTCGCTACGACGTAATTAATACTGAAGTGGGTCGTTCGCTTGAGAAAGTCATCGGCGAAAGCAAGTTGCGCGTGGCTGGTACGCCCAACCTCGAACCCAAGACCGAAGGTGTCGATGAGGGCTCCATGGCGTTCTCGGCCACCTTTGAGGTTTATCCGGAAGTCGCCGTGCCCGATCTGACGACCCTGGAAGTCAAGCGTGCTCGTGTTGAAATTGGCGACACCGAAGTGCAGCGCACTATCGATATCCTGCGCAAGCAACGCGCCACTTACGAAGTCCGCGAAGACCGTGCTGCGCAAGACGACGATCGCGTTACGCTCGATTTCGTCGGCACTATCGACGGGGCGGCTTTCGATGGCGGTACTGCCGAGAAATTCCCGTTCGTCCTAGGTCAGGGCCGCATGCTTCCTGAATTCGAAACCGCTGTGCGCGGCATGAAATCGGGTGAATCCAAGACATTCCCGCTGACATTCCCCGAGGAATACGGCAGCAAGGAGGTCGCCGGCAAGACCGCTGAATTCAAGATTACCGTCACTGAAGTCGCCGAAGCTGTATTGCCCGAGATGAATGCCGAGTTCGCCAAGTCGCTGGGTCAGCCCGAGGGTGACGTCGAGAAGCTGGTGGCCGACGTACGCGCCAACATTGAACGCGAGGTCAAGTCGCGCGCCCAGGCACGCACTAAATCCAGCGTCATGGACGCCCTGATCGCAGCCTGCTCGTTCGACGTACCGAAGTCGCTGGTGCAGAACGATGCTCAGGGCCGGGTCGTCGCAGCGCGTGAAGAGCTCAAGCAACGCGGTGTACCGAATGCCGATTCCATGCCTATCCCGGCAGAAGCTTTTACCGCGGAATCCGAGCGTCGCGTGCGTCTGGGGCTGCTTGTTTCGGAACTTGTCCAGAGTGCCGACCTGCAAGCCAAGCCTGAACAGGTCCGCACCCGCATCGAGGAATTTGCGCAGAACTACGAGCAGCCTGCTCAGGTGGTAGCCTACTATCTTTCCGATCGTCAGCGGCGTGCCGAAATCGAAGCCATCGTCCTCGAAGATAACGTGGTCGAACACGTGTTGTCGCAGGCCAAGGTAACCGACGAAGATGTCGCTTTCGATGAACTCATGGGGACTAACTAAATGTCACGATTTACCGATTTTTACGCCTCTATGTATGGTGGTGACTCGGTGACCCCCTCGGGGTTGGGCTATGTGCCCATCGTGATAGAACAGTCGGGTCGCGGCGAGCGTTCCTACGACATCTACTCCCGTCTATTGCGCGAACGCGTAATATTCTTTGTCGGACCGGTCAATGACCAGTCCGCCAATCTGGTCGTGGCGCAGTTGCTGTTCCTCGAGTCCGAGAATCCCGATAAAGATATTTCCTTGTATATCAACTCGCCCGGCGGGTCGGTCTACGCCGGCCTCGCCATCTACGACACCATGCAGTTCGTGAAGCCCGATGTCTCTACGCTGTGCACGGGTATCGCGGCCAGCATGGGCGCGTTCCTGCTCGCTGCGGGTGCCAAGGGCAAGCGTTATACGTTGCCCAACTCACGCATCATGATTCACCAGCCATCAGGCGGTGCTCAGGGGCAAGCTTCCGACATCCAGATTCAGGCTCGCGAGATCCTCAGTCTGCGCGCGCGCCTGAACGCCATCCTGGCTGAAAGCACTGGCCAACCGGTTGAGCGCATTGAAGTGGACACTGAGCGTGATAATTTCATGTCGGCCGAAGATGCGGTATCGTATGGTTTGGTAGATAAAGTACTGGCCTCCCGCACTGACGAAGTGTAATTGGCCAGCCTCCTGGTAGCGCGTTGCGCACTACCGGTTATTACCGACAGGGCGCGTGTCCTGTCCACTGAACTGAACGAAGAGTTTTATGCCCGAAAAAAAAGGATCGTCGGACGATAAGGTTTTGCATTGTTCGTTTTGCAATAAAAGCCAGCACGAGGTTCGCAAGCTTATCGCCGGACCCTCGGTTTTTATTTGCGATGAATGCATCGACCTCTGCAACGATATCATTCTTGAAGAAACACAGGAAGCCGCCCGGGATGCCATACGCAACGAATTGCCGACGCCTCATGAAATCAAGTCATTTCTCGACGGCTACGTTATCGGGCAAGACACCCCCAAGCGCACACTTGCAGTAGCGGTTTACAACCACTACAAGCGCATCCGCTATGGCGACGTCAAGGGTGACGACGTGGAGCTGTCCAAGAGCAACATCCTGCTTATCGGGCCCACCGGCTCAGGCAAGACGCTGCTGGCGCAGACGCTTGCCCGCATGCTGGACGTTCCTTTTGTTATGGCAGACGCGACCACCCTTACCGAAGCCGGTTATGTGGGCGAAGACGTCGAGAACATCGTGCAGAAGCTGCTCCAGAACTGCAATTACGATGTCGAAAAGGCGCAACGCGCCATCATCTATATCGATGAAATCGACAAAATTTCGCGCAAGGCAGACAACCCATCCATCACGCGCGATGTGTCTGGTGAAGGTGTGCAGCAGGCGCTGCTGAAGCTCATCGAAGGCACCATCGCGTCTGTACCTCCCCAAGGCGGGCGCAAGCACCCCAACCAGGACTTTGTCCAGGTCGACACCACCAATATCCTGTTCATCGTAGGCGGTGCTTTCGACGGGCTGGAAAAGGTCATTCGCGATCGTACCGAGCGTTCAGGCATAGGTTTTTCGGCATCGGTGCGTGCCAAATCCGAACGGGGTGTGGGAGAACTTTTCGCTGAAGTCGAACCCGAAGACCTCATCAAGTTCGGTCTTATCCCGGAACTGGTCGGTCGTCTCCCGGTTGTCGCCACCCTCGAGGAGCTTCAGGAAGACACGCTGGTACGTATTCTTACCGAGCCCAAGAACTCTCTGCTCAAACAGTTTCAGAAACTGTTTGAAATGGAAGAGGTCGAACTCGATGTGCGCCCTGAGGCACTGGCCGCCATTGCCAAACGCGCAATCAAGCGCCGTACAGGCGCACGCGGCTTGCGGTCCATCGTGGAAGGCGCGCTGTTGGGAACCATGTATGAACTTCCATCGCAGAAAAACGTCAAACGGGTTGTGGTCGATGAAAACGCCGTAAGCGGCAAGGGTACGCCCCTGCTGATTTATCAGGACGATGCTGAGTCGCCCTCGCAGGTTCAGCAAGCCGTACCGAAGAAAATGAAGGATGCCGCGGCGTAGGCATTCCGGCAAATTAACCCTGGGGAACAGTATTCCGGATTGTGTCTTGAATATTTGGCTATCGTCACTACATACACCTACAGGTAGTACTGCAAAAGGGAGGCCCTGGCTTCCCTTTTGCATCTAGAGGTCTATTTTAAGGAAATTACTATGTCTGCGAGCCAGATTCTTACTTCGGAACCCACGGACTTGCCGCTGTTGCCCTTGCGCGATGTGGTGGTATTTCCGCACATGGTGATTCCGCTTTTTGTTGGGCGCCCCCGCTCGATCAAGGCCCTTGAACTGGCCATGGAAGCAGGCAACAACATCGTGCTGGTCGCCCAGAAGTCGGCCGGCAAAGACGATCCGACTCCCGAAGATTTATACGAAATCGGTTGTGCCGCCAGTATTCTGCAAATGCTCAAGCTTCCCGACGGCACCGTCAAGGTTCTTGTCGAAGGCTTGGAACGTGCCCGCATCAAGCAGGTAACTGATGTCGAAACGCATTTCATGGCACAAGTCGTGCAGGTCGAATCCGAGGTCACCGAAGGTGCCGAGTCCGAAGCATTGCGCCGTGCAGTCGTTGCACAGTTCGAGCAATATGTGAAGCTGAACAAAAAGATCCCCCAGGAAATTCTTAGTTCGCTCACAGGAATTGACGACGCTGGCCGTCTTGCCGACACTATCTCCGCGCACCTGCCATTGAAGCTCGAGCAGAAGCAGCAAATGCTCGAAGTCACCGGTACCATCCAGCGATTGGAAAGCCTGCTGTCGCAACTCGAATCGGAAATCGACATCCTTCAGGTCGAGAAGCGTATTCGTGGTCGCGTCAAGAAGCAGATGGAAAAGAGTCAACGCGACTACTATCTGAACGAACAGGTCAAGGCTATCCAGAAAGAACTGGGTGAGGGCGAAGACGGCGCCGATATCGAAGAACTTGAAAAGAAAATCGCGGCCGCGCAACTGCCCAAAGAAGCGCAAAAGAAAGCCGATTCCGAACTCAAGAAGCTCAAGCTGATGTCGCCGATGTCAGCCGAAGCTACTGTCGTGCGAAACTACATCGATACCCTCATCGCCTTGCCATGGCGCAAAAAGAATCGAATCAATAATTCGATTTCGAACGCGGAAAGCGTACTCGATGCCGATCACTACGGACTTGAGAAAGTCAAGGAACGGATTATTGAGTACCTCGCCGTGCAACAGCGTGTCGACAAGCTCAAGGCGCCCATTTTATGTCTTGTCGGGCCTCCGGGCGTCGGCAAAACGTCCCTGGGTCAATCCATTGCGCGTGCCACTAACCGAAAATTCGTGCGCATGGCCTTGGGCGGCGTGCGCGACGAGGCTGAAATCCGCGGTCATCGGCGCACCTACATCGGGTCCATGCCGGGCAAGATCCTGCAGAACATGAGCAAGGTGGGTGTACGCAACCCCTTGTTCCTGCTTGACGAAATCGACAAAATGGGCGCCGATTTCCGTGGTGATCCATCGTCGGCTTTGCTCGAGGTACTGGATCCGGAACAGAATCACACATTCCAGGACCACTACATCGAAGTTGACTTTGATCTGTCTGACGTGATGTTCGTGGCGACCAGCAATACGCTGAACATTCCGCCGGCCTTGCTTGACCGCATGGAGGTCATACGTCTGTCGGGCTATACCGAGGATGAAAAAGTGCATATTGCATTCGATCACCTTCTTCCCAAGCTTATGAAGAATAACGGTGTACAGGAAGGCGAGGTCACCATTGAAGAGTCAGCCGTGCGGGACATCGTGCGCTACTACACTCGCGAAGCAGGAGTCCGTGCGCTGGAAAGGGAGATCAGCAAGATTTGCCGGAAGGTCGTCAAAAAAATGCTGGCCTCCAATCCCGCACCCCGTGTACGGGGCAGGAAAGCCGCAGCTATCGCCGACATCGAGCGCGTAGTCGTCAATTCCGACAATCTTGCCGACTTCCTGGGCGTACGGCGTTTCAGCTTTGGCATGGCCGAGAAGGAAAACAAGGTTGGTCAGGTGACTGGCTTGGCATGGACTGAAGTGGGCGGTGATCTGCTGACCATTGAAGTTGCCGATATGCCGGGCAAGGGTGCTGTGCTGCGCACCGGGTCGCTTGGCGATGTCATGAAAGAATCCGTTGAAGCGGCGCGTACGGTAGTCCGCGCGCGTTCGCAGAAATGGGGTATTCCGAATACGTCCTTCGAGAAGCGTGACCTGCACGTGCACTTTCCTGAAGGCGCCACACCCAAAGACGGACCATCGGCAGGCATCGCCATTACCACTGCCATGGTGTCCGCACTAACTGGTATTCCAGTGCGCGCAGATGTAGCCATGACGGGTGAAATAACGTTGCGTGGCGAAGTGTTGGGTATAGGCGGCTTAAAGGAAAAACTTCTTGCGGCGCATCGGGGCGGCATCAAGCTGGTCATGATTCCCGAGGAAAACGTAAAGGACTTGGCCGAAATTCCGGACAACGTCAAGAACCACCTCGAGATCATTCCAGTACGCTGGATCGATCGTGTGTTGGAAGTGGCGTTGCAGAACATGCCAACGCCACTCTCTGACGAGGAAGTGGCTCGTTTGGCTGCGGAATCGCTGGCAAATTCCAAGCGTACTGATGAGTCTTCCGGTGGCTTGATGAAGCACTGAGACCGTTAAATCAGGTCGCATGACAAGAAAGGACATCCAATCGTGGATGTCCTTTCTTTTGGGAGACCTTGGTGGATTATTGCAAGGTTGTCGTTCGGATGAGACCGACCGCAATGCCTTCTAGCGAAAATTCGTCGTCGGGCGTGACGATAATTGGCGAAAAGTCCGGGTTTTCCGGTAGGAGTTCGATTCGGTTTCCCGTACGCGACAAGCGTTTGACCGTTACCTCGTCGCCCAGACGCGCCACGACAATTTGACCATTGCGAGCATCGGGTGTTTTCTTGACGGCAAGGAGGTCACCGTCAAGGATACCGACGTCGCGCATGCTGAGCCCGCGCACGCGCAGCAGGTAATCGGGGACCTGGCTAAAGAGGGAGGGTTCTATGCCGATCTCGCGTTCGACATGTTCGGCAGCGAGAATGGGGCTGCCCGCGGCAACGCGCCCGACCAGCGGAATGAGCATTTGTCTGAGGGTGCTGGACACGTGATCAAAAGCGTGGGCGGGGCCGTTGTCGGATGCCGGAATGAGGCGTATGCCACGCGATGCGCCAGCGGTGAGCTCGATGGCCCCTTTTTTTGCCAGGGCCTTCAGGTGATCTTCGGCAGCATTGGCGGACCGGAAACCCAGTGCATGCGCGATTTCGGCGCGCGTGGGCGGAAACCCTGTGCGCGAAATTTCGTTGCGGATAAGATCGAGAATTTGTTGCTGACGCTCGGTGAGCTTAACGGCCATGGCAATCCAGACTGTGTTTTTATACAGTCTGGATTTTGCAACACTTTAGAGAAAAGATCAAGCGACCAGCCGTGTCAAGCGAGCACCTTGGCAATCGAAGCAGCGACATAGTCAATATTGTGGCTGTTCAGGGCAGCGACGCAGATGCGGCCACTGCTGACGGCGTACACGCCGTATTCGTCGCGCAGCCGGTCCACCTGGGCGGCGGTGAGGCCTGAATAAGAGAACATTCCGCGTTGCTTCAACACGAAATCGAAATTTTGCTTAATGCCGTGGTCTTTGAGCTTTTGCACCAACTGGATGCGCATGGCGCGTATCCGATCGCGCATGCCGGCAAGTTCACTTGCCCACAATGTGTACAGTTCTGGTGTATTGAGCACAGTGGAGACGACGGTGCCACCGTGTGTCGGGGGATTCGAATAATTTGTACGAATGACGCGTTTGAGCTGGCTGAGCACCCGCGTGGATTCTTCTTTGCTGGAAGATACCAGTGTGAGGGCGCCAACGCGTTCGCCATACAGGGAGAACGATTTCGAGAACGAGGAGCTGATCAGCATGGTGAGATCGTGCTGCGCGAACAAGCGCACAACCGACGCGTCTTCTTCGATGCCGTCGCCGAAGCCCTGGTAGGCAATATCCAGGAAAGGCACCAGGTTTTTGGCTTTGACGATTTCAACGATTTGTTGCCACTGTTCGAACGTGGGATCGACGCCGGTAGGGTTATGGCAGCATGCATGAAAGAGGACTATGGTTTGCTCCGGCAATTTCTGCAGGCATTCCAGCATGCCGTTGAAGTTCAAGCCATGGGTTTCTGCGTCGTAGTACGGGTAGGTGTCCACCGTGAAACCAGCGCGCTCGAAGAGCGCACGGTGGTTTTCCCAGCTTGGATCGCTGATGACAACTTTTGATTGGGGTAGCAGCTGCTTGAGAAAGTCAGCACCGATCTTGAGCGCGCCAGTACCTCCCAGTGACTGGGCTGTCAAGACCCGGCCCGAGGCCAGAAGTTCAGAACCTTGTCCGAACAGCAAGGTCTGAGCTGCCGTGTTGTACCCAGGAATGCCTTCGATAGGCAGGTAGCCGCGAGCGGCGGCGGCTTCGATACGCCCAATCTCCGCCATGCGCACAGCTTGCAGCAAGGGCAGGCGGCCTTCATCGTCGTAATACACTCCGACGCCGAGATTGACCTTGCCCGCACGCGTATCTGCGTTATATTGTTCGTTCAGGCCAAGGATGGGGTCGCGCGGGGCGAGTTCGACGGATTCGAATAGTGAGTGCATTTTGAAGGATTGGGGGGCAGTAAGGAATGGATACGGAAAACCGCGGGATTAATGTGATAATAAGGGGTTTACCCTGAAAATGTCCAGTATGAACCTACCGGCGCCCGGTTTCATCGAATACCCCAACAGTCCGTTTCAGCTCTTTCGGCCGTATCCGCCAGCGGGCGACCAGCCTGCCGCCATTGATGCGCTGGTTGAGGGAATCAATGACGGTCTAATGTTCCAGACCTTGCTGGGCGTGACCGGATCCGGTAAGACATACACCATGGCCAACGTCATCGCCCGCACCGGTCGGCCGGCCATTGTGCTGGCGCCCAACAAGACGCTTGCAGCGCAACTGTATGCTGAAATGCGCGATTTTTTCCCGAATAACGCGGTGGAGTATTTTGTATCTTATTACGACTACTACCAACCGGAAGCTTACGTGGCGGCGCGGGACCTGTTCATCGAGAAAGACTCGTCTATAAACGAACATATCGAACAAATGCGGCTCTCTGCGACAAAGAGCCTGCTGGAGAGGCGCGACACCATTATTGTAGGCACCGTATCTTGTATCTACGGGATCGGCAATCCCGGCGACTATCACGCCATGGTGCTGACGCTGCGCGCCGGCGACCGTATTGCCCGCCAGGAACTGCTCGGTCGCCTGGTTGCGATGCAATACGAGCGCAATGATGTCGAGTTCGTGCGGGGTGCTTTCAGGGCACGTGGTGAAATCATCGATGTGTTTCCCGCCGAGCATGCGGAACTCGCATTGCGCATCACCTTGTTCGATGATGAAATCGAGACGCTGGAGATGTTCGATCCCCTCACTGGCAAGATCAAGCACAAGCTGCCTCGCTTCACCGTTTTCCCGAGCTCCCATTACGTGACTCCGCGCGGCACGGTGCTTCGGGCCATTGAAACCATCAAGCAGGAATTGCGTGAGCGCCTGGCGTTCCTCGTAGCCGACGGCAAACTGGTCGAGGCCCAACGACTCGAGCAGCGCACACGCTTCGATCTTGAGATGCTCCAAGAATTGGGTTTCTGCAAAGGCATTGAGAATTACTCCCGACACTTGTCAGGCGCCGCGCCAGGCGAACCGCCGCCCACGCTCATAGACTACCTTCCCGCCGATGCCTTGATGTTCATCGACGAAAGCCATGTGACCCTGGGGCAGCTCAGTGGCATGTACTTGGGGGACCGTTCGCGCAAGTCCACCTTGGTCCAATTCGGTTTTCGCCTGCCCTCGGCGGTCGACAATCGCCCGTTGAAACTCGAAGAGTTCGAGCAGCGGATGCGTCAGTGCGTCTTTGTGTCGGCCACACCGGCGGCATACGAAAAAGAACATTCTGACAATGTTGTTGAACAGGTCGTGCGCCCGACAGGCCTGGTTGACCCCGAAGTTGAAGTGCGGCCCGCCACTACGCAGGTCGACGACCTGGTGGGCGAGATCAAGAAGCGCGTGGAGGTCCAGGAACGAGTGTTAGTGACTACCCTGACCAAGCGGATGTCCGAAGACTTGACTGATTACCTCAGCGAGCATGGAATCAAGGTGCGCTATCTGCATTCCGATATTGATACGGTGGAGCGGGTCGAGATCATCCGCGACTTGCGCCTGGGCGTATTCGACGTCCTCGTCGGTATCAACTTGCTACGCGAAGGACTGGATATTCCCGAGGTGTCGCTGGTTGCAATACTGGATGCGGACAAGGAAGGTTTCCTTCGCTCCGAACGCAGCCTGATTCAAACCATGGGGCGAGCCGCGCGCAACCTGAATGGCAGGGCGATTTTATATGCTGACCGCATTACCGACTCAATGCGCCGCGCTATGGGCGAGACCGAAAGGCGGCGCTTGAAGCAGCTGGAGTTCAATGAAGTCAATGGGATTACGGCCCGCAGTGTCAGCAAGGCTGTGCGCGAAATGATAGATGGCGTGATGGTTACGCCTGTTGAGAAATCCGCTGCTGATGATATATCTCCGGATGTGCTGCATGACGACAAGTCATTGGCCAAGGAAATTCGACGCCTGGAGAAGCTCATGATGGACCATGCCAGGAATCTTGAATTCGAACAGGCGGCCGCCGCACGTGATGCATTGAATCGACTTAAACAAAAGGCGTTATTTTCCTAGTCTGCGTAAGGTAGGCCGATCGTACAGATGTCGTTAATGTGCAACATTATCCCGACATACATATCGTCGTAACAATTTTGATTGCGCTTTCAGGTCCTGGAAACCGCATATCATATCAAGATACATACGGGTTTACCCTCATTCATCGTCGTGTTTCCCGGACATGAATTCGTTTGGTGCAGCGCATGATCGCGTGCCCATATCTTGTTTTTTCAATGACCTATGCTGCGATCGCGGCCTCGTTCAAAAGCTGGTAAGGTGTTGTTGCAGCTACGTTTTTGGTTTTGTCAATGCGTGCCACGATGTATATGTTTGCTTGCAAAAACTCTTGCCTTATTGCGGGTTTTCCCTCACACTCTTACCTATGATGACTAAGGTACTTTTCGTTTGCATGGGTAATATCTGTCGCTCGCCAAGCGCAGAGGGTGTCTTTCGCCGTTTAATCGACGAGGCGGGGCTCTCTGGGGTCGTGGGCGTAGATTCAGCTGGCACCCACAGCTTTCATATTGGCGAGGCGCCCGACGCTCGCGCGCAGGCTGCCGCGCGCAAGCGCGGCTACGAATTATCCCATTGCGTTGCCCGGCAGATCACCGCCGACGACTTCCGGGAATTCGACCTTATTCTTGCCATGGACTGGGAAAACCTGTCGGCCATGCAGCAGCAATGCCCGAAAATCTATCAGCACAAGCTCATGTTGTTAATGCGCTTTGCCAACGAATTTGAAGAGGCCACCGTGCCCGATCCCTACTATGGCGGGCCAGAAGGGTTCGGCAAGGTGCTGGATTACCTTGAAGACGCGTGTCAGGGCGTGCTCGAAATGGTGCGCAAGCGCGCTACCCAATACCAGGCGGCATAAATTCATACACTTGCAACCAAAACCGTGCGACCGCACGGTTTTTTTTTGCCACGTTCCGGACGGACAACCGGAGACGCTCGCATTGACGATGAATTACCCTAGCAAATTAGTCGGGAATTGACTATACTTGAGTTAATTAGTCGGGTATGGCTCACTGGCTGATTTCATCTCCATCTGTAAAAGTTTTGGCAAGGAATTCACCATGCGTCTAACGACCAAAGGGCGTTTCGCCGTGACCGCCATGATCGACCTGGCACTACGCCAGCAAAGCGGTCCTGTCACCCTGGCTGGCATCAGCGATCGCCAGAATATATCGCTATCCTATCTTGAACAACTATTTGGGAAACTGCGTCGCCACGAGCTGGTCGAAAGCATGCGCGGGCCGGGTGGTGGCTACTCTCTCGCGCGGCTGGCCCGCAACATCACTGTGGCCGACATCATATTCGCGGTCGACGAGCCGCTGGACGCCACCAGCTGCGGAGGCAAGGAAGATTGCAATATCGGCCGGAATGGCAATAGCGGTAAATGCATGACACACGAACTGTGGTCCACGTTAAATCGTAAAATGGTAGATTATCTGGATTCGGTGTCATTGCAGGATCTGGTGGATCAGCAGCGTATGCGACTGCTACAAGAAGCGACCAAAGATCAAAAGACCGTGCGCGTAGACCGCCCCGCAACCATCGCCATAAAATCCATAGCGCCCGCCTAACAAACCAGGAACTTTCGTCCATGCCATCACGTCCGATCTATTTCGACTACTCGGCAACTACGCCGGTTGACCCGCGGGTTGCCGAGAAGATGATCCCGTGGTTGTCCCAGAATTTCGGCAACCCGGCATCGCGTAGTCACAGCTATGGATGGGATGCGGAAGAGGCCGTCGAATTGGCGCGCAGCCAGGTCGCTGAACTGGTCAATGCCGACCCGCGTGAAATCGTCTGGACGTCAGGTGCTACCGAGTCCAACAACCTTGCGTTGAAGGGCGCAGCAGCTTTCCATTCGGTGCGGGGCAAGCACATTATCACAGTGAAGACTGAACACAAGGCGGTTCTGGATACGTGCCGGGAGCTCGAACGACAAGGCTACGAGGTCACTTACCTGCAGGTTGAAGATTCCGGGTTGCTGGACCTCGACCTCTTCAGGGCGGCGTTGCGGCCCGACACCATCCTGGCTTCCGTGATGTTCGTCAATAATGAAGTTGGTGTGGTCCAGGACATCGCCGCCCTCGCACAGATATGTCGAGAGAAGGGCGTCATTTTCCACGTTGATGCAGCACAAGCCACCGGTAAAGTCGACATCGATCTACAGGCGCTCAAGGTGGACCTGATGTCCTTTTCCGCACACAAAACGTATGGACCGAAGGGCGTTGGTGCCTTATATATATGTCGCAAGCCGCGCATACGTCTTGAAGCTCAAATGCATGGGGGAGGTCACGAGCGAGGTTTCAGATCCGGCACGCTCGCACCGCACCAAATTGTAGGCATGGGCGAGGCGTTCAGTCTGGCCCGGCTCGAAATGCAGGCAGAGATCGACCGCATCCGGGTATTGCGCGACAGGCTTTGGGAAGGGCTGTCCAGGATTCCAGAGGTTTAC
Source organism: Pollutimonas nitritireducens (assembly GCF_002849615.1). GTDB lineage: Bacteria > Pseudomonadota > Gammaproteobacteria > Burkholderiales > Burkholderiaceae_B > Pollutimonas > Pollutimonas nitritireducens. Next base: position 89,457 of record NZ_PDNV01000007.1, on the reverse strand, counting down.
CTGAATGGCGACCCTCTACAACGCGTGCCCCATAATCTGAATGTCAGCTTCAACTACATCGAGGGCGAATCACTGATCATGGCACTGAAAGAGATCGCCGTCTCCAGCGGTTCCGCGTGTACGTCGGCCAGTCTGGAGCCCTCGTATGTACTGCGCGCCTTGGGCCGCAGCGACGAGCTCGCACACAGTTCCATCCGATTCACCCTGGGGCGCTATACAACGGCCGCCGATGTGGATTTCGCGGTAAATTTGCTGACGACCCGCGTGGCACGGTTGCGCGATATGTCGCCGCTGTGGGAAATGTTTCAGGAAGGTGTCGACCTCGATACGGTACAGTGGGTCGCAAGTTAAGGGAAGGGTGACGCATACGATGGCTTACAGCGATAAGGTGATCGATCACTATGAGAATCCGCGCAATGTTGGCGCATTCGACAAGGCCGATATTCGCGTGGGAACCGGCTTGGTCGGTGCGCCCGCCGACGGTGAAGTGATGAAACTGCAAATCAGGGTTGACGAATCGGGTATCATTGAAGATGCATGCTTTAAAACGTATGGTTGCGGTTCAGCAATTGCCTCGAGTTCGCTCGTCACCGAGTGGGTAAAGGGAAAGACGCTGGACCAGGCAATACAGATCCGCAATACGGAAATTGCTCGGGAACTTGCTTTACCGCCGGTAAAGATTCACTGTTCCATTCTGGCCGAAGATGCCATCAAGGCGGCGGTCCGGAACTACAAGGAAAAGCACCAGGACTAATCATGGGAATTACGCTTACACAACAAGCGGCTGACCATATCAGCCGGTATATCGAGAAACGAGGCAAAGGGCTGGGCCTGCGCCTGGGCGTGCGTACAACAGGATGTTCGGGCATGGCCTACAAACTCGAGTACGTCGACGAACCAGCCCCCGGAGACCAGGTGGTCGAGCAGTTTGGCGTCAAGGTGTTTGTCGACCCCAAAAGCTTGCCTTTTCTTGAAGGAACGCAACTCGACTACGGTCGCGAAGGCCTCAACGAAGGCTTCAGATTCTCCAATCCTAACGAAAAGGCCACTTGCGGCTGCGGCGAATCGTTCACAGTTTGATTAGGGTCGATCGAACATATTGGGCATTGCCGCGGCAACGTCACATGCATTCAACCCAGCTCGGGTATAGTGATTGACTCCATCAATTTTCTATCACGAGCATGGCTAACACTACTTTACGCTTCGGTTTGGCGGCAAACCGTTTGCACCATGAAACCTATGGTGCCGCGATCTTTGAGTGGCTGGAATGCTCGGCCGCCGGAATACGTCAGCTTGGAATCGAGCTGCACACTGTCGGCCGAACTTACGATGCCATCCAGCGTTCAGACCTGCTGGAAGCCTATCCTGGCCTGATCCGCTATCCGTATGGCCGCGAGGGCGGTCTTATGAAACTCGTGGCAAGGGTCACCGAGGGGCGCGACGGCGCTTCGCCCTTTGACGGAGCAATTTATCTCATCGATCCCGTCGATCCATCGTCCATTTTTCCGGAAGCATTGGCGCTGAAGCGTCAGTGTATTACGCATGGCCGCCCATTTGTCTCGACCCTGATGGGTGCTATCGAATGGATAGAGGTGGAAAGGCTTTCGACGGGCCTCGATCCCAATCCTGCTTTGCAGCCGATGTTCGATTTTACGGGGCAAACGCTGGCCATGATCGCGCACGACGCCCTGAAAGACCAAATGGTGCAGTTCGCCAGCGTGCACTTTGATCTACTGTCCCGGTTCGCCATGCGGGTCGGTACCGGAACAACCAGTTCGCGCTTGAACGAGCTGGCGTGGTCGCGCGGTTGGCCTGGCGAACAGCCATGGGTGCAGCCGTATTTAAGCGGTCCCTTGGGTGGCGATGCGCAAATCGCCGAGCTGGTTCTTGAACGACGTTGCCAACGGGTCATATTTTTCGAAGACCCACATGTGGCGCGACAGCACGAGGCGGATATCCAGCTGCTGGAAAGGGCGGTCCGCGTCGTTACTGACAAGGCCAGTTGCATTGCGTCGCCGGCCGTTGCTCATAAATGGGCTACGGCAATGGCACGGCTTGCATGATGCCCCTTGGGCGATGATCGAGCCTGGTTGGCCCGGCACTCGCCTATAGGGGGATGCAGAACGCCATCGACGGGGGCATATGGACCAGCTGCGACGCCGCCAGCTAGTCTTCCTTGCGCAGATGCGGAAAAAGTATGACGTCCCGTATGCTGGCGCTGTCGGTCAACAGCATGACCAGGCGGTCGATGCCAATCCCGCAACCGCCGGTGGGCGGCATGCCATATTCCAGTGCACGGATATAGTCGGCATCATAAAACATGGCTTCCTCGTCGCCGGCGTCCTTGGCCTCGACCTGTGCCAGGAAACGTGCTGCCTGATCTTCAGGATCATTCAGTTCGGAAAAACCATTGGCAATTTCTCGGCCCGTCATGAATAGCTCGAAACGCTCGGTAACCCCTTCCTGCGTGTCGGACGCCCGGGCCAGCGGCGAGACCTCGACCGGATAGTCAATGATATAAGTAGGGTTCCACAACTTAGCTTCAGCAGTTTCTTCGAACAGCGCCAGTTGCAATGCGCCGATGCCGGCACGCGCAAGTACCGGTCCGTTCACATCGGCGCCCAAGCGATTTAGCTCAGTGCGTAGAAAGTGCTCATCCTCCAATTGGTCTGCGGCATACGTTGGCGCATATTTCAGTATGGCCTGCACGATGGTCAGGCGGTCAAACGGCTGACTGAGGTCCAACGTCTTTTCCTGATAGTTCAGCACAGCACTGCCTGTGGCTGCGATGGCCGCCACGCGTATGAGCGATTCGGTGAAGTCCATCAGCCAACGATAATCGGTGTAAGCCGCATAGAACTCCATCATGGTGAATTCTGGATTATGGCGAGGGCTCACACCTTCGTTGCGGAAGTTTCGGTTTACCTCAAACACGCGATCGAACCCGCCAACGACCAGTCGCTTCAGGTAAAGCTCCGGCGCGATGCGCAGGAACATTTCCATGTCGAGCGCGTTGTGATGCGTAACGAATGGCTTGGCGGCGGCGCCTCCCGGTATGGCGTGCAGCATGGGGGTTTCCACTTCGAGAAAGCCCGCATCGAGCATGAACTGGCGGATGCTGCCTACGGCCTTGCTGCGTGCGACAAACGTACGACGTGTTTCTTCGGTCATGATCAGGTCGACATAGCGCTGGCGATAGCGCAACTCCTGGTCTGCCACGCCATGGAACTTGTCGGGCAGTGGACGCAGCGACTTGGTGAGCAGTCGGACGGAGGTGGCGTGTACCGATAATTCACCCTTGTTCGTCTTGAATACCGTGCCTTCTATACCGAGTATGTCGCCAATATCCCAGGTCTTGAACTGGGCATAGACGTCCTCGCCGACATTGTTCTTGTCCAGGAAAATCTGGATGCGGCCGGTGCTGTCCTGCAAGGTGGCGAAGCTGGCTTTGCCCATCACGCGCTTGAGCATCATGCGGCCAGCCACCACGGTGTGCTTGGAAATTTCCGCCAAGGCTTCTTTATCGAGACCGTCGTAGTCCGTGTGCAGCGCTGCGGCGGTGTTATCGGGCCGGAAATCGTTGGGATAAGCAACGCCGGTAGCGCGCAGTTTTGCCAGTTTGCCGCGACGTTCCGCGATCAGGTGGTTCTCGTCAATGGCAAGTGGGGAGGGCGTAGGTTCGTTCATTATGGTTGGTTTCAAGCGTGATTTCGGATATCGTCGAGCACGGTGGTGCCGAAGCTGTCGTGCGCGATGTAGCGCAGTATTTTTTCGGCGATGGCGGCGGGAGTTGAGAGTTGGCCATGCTCGTGCATTTGAGCGAAGCGTTGCACGTTGGGGAATTGGCTGGGGTCGCTACTGCGTATTTTCGCTTGCATTCCGGTGTCGATGACGCCCGGCGCAAGGGATGCGACACGGACACCGTGATGTTCGGCATCCAGTACCTGCGTATAGTGATCCAGCGCCGCCTTCGTGGCGCAGTAGACACCCCAGCCTGGCGTGGGGTTGCGGCCGGCGCCGGAAGATATATTGAGTATGCGCCGGTCGGACGTTGCGGGTGCGGCACGGAGAAAGGCGGCAATGAGCACGATGGCGCTGGTCACGTTCAGATTGAATGCCCGGGCAATTGCCGAGGCATCGGAAAGGTCGCCAGCCTGGCTTATGGGTTCGACTGTCCCGGCATTATTGATGAGCACGTAGCGTTGCGCATGGCGAGGCAGCTGGAGCGCAATGCTGTCGGCACATGCCTGTGCGGCCAACGGGTCGGACAGGTCGGCGCACATTTGCTCGAGCACCGCGCCGGATACCGATGCCTGCTGAGTCAGTTCGGCGTTCTCGCTTCGGGCAATGCTGATGAGGTGCGTGCCGGGCTTCAAGAGGCTGGTGGCCAATGCCTTTCCCAGGCCGCGGGAGGCGCCGGTTACGATGGCGACCGTCGATGCTTCCACTTTATACTCCTTGTTTCAGACTGGCTTGAATGAAAGGATCGAGATCGCCATCCAGCACCTTCTGTGTATTGGATATTTCCACATTGGTGCGCAAATCCTTGATGCGGCTTTGATCGAGCACGTAGGACCGGATCTGATGTCCCCAGCCCACATCGGTCTTGGAGTCTTCCATCTTCTGCTGTTCGGCCATGCGATTGCGCATCTCAAGTTCGTACAACCGCGACTTCAACATTTGCATGGCTTCAGCGCGATTACGATGCTGCGAGCGGTCATTCTGGCACTGGACGACGATGCCGGTGGGCATGTGGGTCAGGCGCACGGCCGAATCGGTTTTGTTGATGTGCTGTCCGCCCGCACCGCTGGCGCGATAGGTGTCGACCCGCAGGTCTGCCGGGTTAATCTCGATTTCGACCGAATCGTCGACCTCGGGGTAGACGAACACGCTGGCAAAGGAAGTGTGACGGCCATTGGCGGAGTCGAATGGGCTTTTGCGAACGAGGCGGTGTACGCCGGTTTCAGTGCGCAGGAATCCAAATGCGTATTCGCCCATCACCTTGATGGTGGCGGACTTGATGCCGGCGACTTCACCGTCGGATACTTCAAGAATTTCGGCATTGAAATCCTTGCGCTCACAATAGCGCAAATACTGTCGAAGCAACATGGATGCCCAATCCTGCGCTTCGGTGCCACCGGCTCCGGCCTGGATATCCATGAAACAATTCAGCGGATCGGCAGGATTGGAAAACATCCGTCTGAACTCAAGATCTTCGAGTCGCGTTCCGATGGACTCGATATCGTGCTCGACCGCAAGCAATGTTGCCTCGTCATCGTCTTCGATGGCCATGTCGAACAGCTCTTGGGCATCGGCCAGGCCGATGCCGATTTCAGTCAGGGTGTGGACCGTGTTTTCCAGGCTTTTCTTTTCGCGGCCCAGCTCTTGTGCGTGTTTCGGGTCGTTCCAGACCTCGGCGCTTTCAAGCTCGGCGTTTACGACGTGCAGGCGTTCGGACTTGGCATCGTAGTCAAAGATACCCCCGTAGCGCCAGCTGGCGGTCCGCGTAGTCGTGCAGGCGGGCGGCGAGTTGGTTTTGACGTTCGGCTTCCATAACTTTTCCTGAATATGTTGAACTTGCAATGATGCGAGTAAGGGTGAACCAAATATTTTACCTTGTGCGAAGCGTAGAATGCGGCTTATCGCCGAGAACAGGTCGAATTAGCCATGAAAACAATAGATTCCTCACTACCATCCGGACATACTGACTCACCTTTCACAGCGCCGGAAAGCCATGGCGAAATTCCGGTTACGCTGCTTGGCATGTCGCCGGCGAACTTCGGCATGGTCATGGCGACGGGTATCGTGTCCTTGGCCGCCCATGCGTTAGGCTATGCGTCGGTTGCCATGTGGCTGCTCTGGCTGAATACCGGCATGTACGGTATTTTGTGGCTATTGACAGTCATGCGTGCCGTTCTGTATCCGCGCGCCGTTTGGGACGATTTGCTGGACCATCTTCGGGCGCCTGGCTTCTTCACGACGGTCGCGGCTACCTCCATTCTGGCCTGCCAATTCATGGTGCTGGCCCACGATACTCGTGTCGGGCTGGTTCTGTGGAGCGTCGCCGTGTTCCTGTGGTTTGTCTTTACCTACTGGATATTCACAGCGCTGACGGTCAAGCGTGACAAACCGACGCTCGACCGCGGCATTAATGGAGGTTGGTTGTTGGCGGTGGTGGCAACGCAATCGATAGCGGTGAGCAGCGCCTTGCTTGCCGCGGTCAGCGCCCAGCCTTATCGGCTTGAACTCAATTTCCTGGCCTTGTCCATGTGGCTCTGGGGCGGCATGCTTTATATATGGATGATGTCGCTGATTTTCTATCGCTATACCTACTTCCGGCTGGCGCCGGACGATCTTACGCCGCCGTACTGGATAAATATGGGCGCCATGGCAATCTCGACCCTGGCGGGATCATTGCTGGTGGCTAACTCGGCCGATGCGCCGTATCTGATCTCTTTGCTGCCATTTCTGAAGGGTTTCACCATTTTCTATTGGGCTACAGGAACCTGGTGGATACCCATGCTCCTGATACTGGGCGTGTGGCGCTACGTGTATAGGCGCTTTCCGCTGCGCTATGACCCGCTGTACTGGGGCGCGGTATTTCCGTTGGGCATGTATGCCGCCAGTACGTGGCAGCTCAATGCCGCCATGGGATTTGATTTCCTGAACGCCGTGCCCGCACTGTTCTTTTTTGTTGCGGTATTCGCGTGGAGCCTGGCGTTTATTGGAATGCTGCGGCGTGTTTTCAGGGTGCTTACTCCTTGATGGCGCCCGTCATGCCCGACACGTAGTATTCGACGAAGAACGAATACACAATCGCCACCGGCAATGATCCGATAAGTGCTCCGGCCATTAGCGCGCCCCAATGATAGACGTCCCCCTCTATCAGTTCCGTCACGATTCCTACCGGAACCGTCTTCATCTCGGTGGAGGAAATAAAGGTCAGGGCATAGATGAACTCATTCCATGACAGTGTGAAGGCGAAAATGCCGGCTGAAATCAGACCGGGCACCGACAGCGGAAGAATTATTTTTATAAGAATCTCCCATCGGGTGGCGCCGTCGATCAGGGCACATTCTTCGAGCTCGTAGGGTATGGACCGGAAATAGCCCATCAGAAGCCAGGTGCTGAATGGTATGAGAAATGTAGGATAGGTGAGGATCAACGCCATCCGGGTGTCGAACAGGCCCAGCTGGAACACGATGGCCGCCAGTGGTATGAACAGTATCGACGGAGGAACCAGATACGCGAAGAAAATGCCCAGACCTACTTGTTTGGACCCCTGGAAGCGCAGACGTTCGATGGCATAGGCGGCAAAGACGCTGGCCGCCAGGGAAATGAAGGTTGCCACGGTGGAGATGAGTATCGAATTCCACAGCCACCCTGGGAAGGGCGTTTCGAACATGAGTTTATAGAAGTGCTTCAAGGTTGGAGCGAGCACCCAGAACGGGTTGCCGGAACTCAGCGCCATTTCTTCATCGGGCTTGAACGCAGTGATGACCATCCAATAGAACGGAAACAGCAGCACGAATACGAATATGCCTAATGGAATGTAGATCGTGACCCAGCGTCGCGGAATCGATTGAAGATACTCCATACCCTGTTTTTCATTCTTGTCGTCTTTCTTTCGCTTTTGATCACTGTTCATCACTTGTCTCCGCCTTGTTGCCATGCACGCCGTTGCAAACCGAAGTAGGAAAACATGATGGCTGCCAGCAGGAACGGCACCATCATTATGGCCAGGGCGGCCCCCTCGCCGAGCGATCCACCCGGAATCGCCCGCTGGAAGGAAAGGGTAGTCATAAGATGCGTGGCGTTGAGCGGTCCGCCGCGGGTAAGGACATAGATCAGTTGAAAGTCAGTGAACGTGAACAGGACGGAGAACGTCATGACGACGGCAATAATGGGTGTCAGTAAGGGTAGGGTGACGAAACGGAATTGTTGCCAGGGCGTCACACCGTCGATCGAAGCGGCCTCGTACAAGGCGGGCGATATGGTTTGTAAGCCTGCAAGCAGCGTGATGGCCACGAACGGTATGCCCCGCCAGACATTGGCGATTATGGTCGAGAGGCGAGCCATCCAGGGGTCGCCCAGGAAGTTGATATAAGTGTCGATAATGCCGATCTTGACCAGCACCCAACTGATGATGGAAAACTGGGCATCGTAGATCCACCAGAACGCCAGGGCGGACAGCGCCGTCGGAACTATCCACGGCAGCAGCACGACGGAACGGAAAAACGCCTTGAACGGCAGATTCTTGTTCAGCAGCAGCGCAAGCCACAGGCCCAGCGCGAACTTCAGGACGCTGGCAATAAAGGTATAGAACAGGGTGTTGAACAAGGCCAGCTGCGCCACGGAATCGCCGGAGAGGTAAATGTAGTTTTCCAATCCTACCCATTCCCCGGCACGCCCAATCTTGGCGTCAGTGAAGCCCAGCCATATTCCGAGTCCAAGCGGGTAGGTCAGGAATAGCAAAAGCAGGACGGCGGTCGGAAGCATGAAAGCCAGGCCCAGCCAGTTTCTATTGTTCAGCACACGGGAAAGCATAGTCGTCCTCGGCAAGTTCCGCCGGTCTGCGCCGTGCAAATGCCGACGCAGACCATGGGGCAGACTCAAATCACTGCTATACGGGTTCGATTATTCAGGTCTTGTAGTAACGTTTGGCGCGTTCGGCCGCTTGTTCCGCTGCGTCTTTGGGTGACTTGGCGCCGCTCGCGGCGTTGGCGATCATATCGAGCAACACGTAGTCGGCCATGACTGCCGCGGAGGCAGTTCCAAGCGGACCCGCGTGGCCGTTATCGAGCATGAGCGCCGCCGCATCGCGATAAACCGTATGCTTGGGATCAACCGTCCAGACGGGGTTGGCCTCGTAGGCTTTCAAAGGCTGGCTGACGTAGCCGATGGCTGCTTCCATCCATGGGTTGTATTGTTCGGCCTCCAACATGAATTGCAGATACGCTTTGGCTGCATTCGGGTACTTGGTGTGCTGGAACAGCATCATTTGCGTGATTTGCATAAGTTCTGTGGGCTTGCCGATGGGACCTATGGGCAAATGCGCATGCTGGATGTCTTTGGCCAACGCTTGCCATTTGGGGTCGGTGGAATTCTTGGCGGCGTAGTAAACCGAGATGCCGTTGGCCGTGACGCTGACCTGATTGTCGAGGAACGCTTTGTTGTTGGACGGATCCTGCCACGACAGTGTGCCGGGGACGAAGGTTGCATACAGTTGCTTCGCGTATTCAAGCGCTTCCCACGTTTCGGGTGAATTGATGACCACATTGGCTTTTTCATCGACCATCATCCCCCCGTGTGACCATAGCAGCCAGTGCGCCCAGTTATTGCCGTCGCCTACCGCCTTGCCAAGTGCGAACCCCACAGGAGTGTCCTTCGCTTTCAGGGCCTGGCACAGCTTGAGGAAACCCGCCGTGTCTTTCGGAATACCATCGAATCCGGCGGCCTTGACCTGGCTCTCGCGATATACGATGGCGTTACCCACCACCCCCAGGGGCAGGGCGATCCATTTGTCGCCGCGCATGCCATACTTTTTGCATACGTCGTACCAGCCGCCATATTTCTTGTCGAGATAGTTGGCCAGTTCGGACAGATCGATCAGTTTATCGGGGTACTGATGCGGGTCGTCGAACCAGCCAATGACAATGTCGGGCCCGCTGCCGATATTGGCGGCAACCGCCGCCTTGGGTCGGACGTCTTCCCAGCCCTCAGAGTCCACCCGCACTTCGACGCCGGTTTTTTCCGTGAATTTTTTTGTGTTGGCGTTCCAGAGATCTTCGTCTCCTTGTACAAACCGTTTCCATCTGAGAACACGCAATTTCGCGCCATCTTCGGGCTTGTACACCAATTGGTTGCCGGTGGCGGCAAATGCATTGCCTCCCACAGCCGATGCGGCAGCAATACCTGCTGTCGAAACGAGGAAATCGCGTCTTGTAAGTTTTGTCATGTCATCCACTCCTTTGGTTAGTGGGACAACGTCCCATGCCGCGGTGCTACATCGTCAAAGCCTCCAGAAATCAGACGCGCGTCAGTGCGTTGCCGGACTGCGCATCGAACAAATGAGTGTGGTTGGCGTCGGGCGCCAGATGCAATACGTCGCCAGCGGCAAAGTCGTGCCGTTCGCGGAAGATCGAAATGATGTTGACATCGCAAAACCGCGAATAGACTTCGGTATTGGCGCCGGTGGGTTCTATGACGGTGACCACGGACTTCAAGCCGGCGCCAGGGGAACCGATAGTCAGATGTTCGGGTCGCACGCCGTAAATGACTTTGTCGCCATCCGACCCCATGCCTTGTGCGCTTGCCGGCGCGGGCAAGACAGTGCCGTCGGGAAACTCCACCTGTGAATCTGTTGCCCCGTGGCGCAGAATGCCTGGAATGAAATTCATGGCGGGCGAGCCGATGAAACCTGCCACGAACAGATTGCGGGGATGGTCGTAGATTTCCAGCGGCTTTCCGAATTGCTCGACGATGCCGTCGTGCATGACGACGATTTGATCGGCCATGGTCATGGCTTCGATCTGGTCATGTGTCACGTATACCGACGTGGTGCGCAGGCGCTGGTGCAAGGCCTTGATCTCGGCGCGCATCTGCACCCGCAATTTGGCATCCAGGTTGGACAACGGTTCGTCGAACAGGAACACTTGTGGATCCCGCACAATGGCGCGACCCATGGCCACGCGCTGACGCTGGCCGCCCGACAGTTGGCGCGGATATCGGTCCAGCAGCTCACCCAGGCCCAGCACTTCGGACGCCTTGTCGACGCGTTGCTTGATGACGGCTTTATCCGACCTGGCCAATATCAGTGAAAAGGCCATGTTGTCGTACACCGTCATGTGGGGATACAAGGCATAGTTTTGAAACACCATGGCGATGTCGCGTTCCTTGGGCGCCACATTATTGACCACTTTATCGCCGATAAGAATTTCCCCGTGCGTGATTTCTTCGAGCCCGGCCAGCATGCGCAACAGCGTGGATTTTCCACAACCGGATGGCCCCACCAGCACTGCAAATTCGCCATCCTTTATGTCGATGTTTACACCCCGGATGACCTGCGTACTTCCAAAGTATTTTTGTACGTTTCGAATTTGCACTGATGCCATGCCGCTTTCCTTTGTCTCGGGGGTTATCGGTCTTTGCTGCCCTACCTTCCTTCAACCACTACATAAGACGGGCGCCCATTGCTGGCCCAGTCGACCAGGTTCTGGGCCGCCTTGCGCCGGAGCTCTTTTTCGGCCACTACCGAATAGAACGCCGCATGGGGTGAGAGGAGAACGCGGGGATGTTGCACGATGCGTGCGTCCGTAGCGGGCGGCTCTTGCGGCAAGACATCCAGTGCGGCGCCGTCGAGGCGGCCTTCGTCCAGAGTGTCCAGCAAGGCGTCGATATCTACCACCGGGCCACGCGCCGTATTGACTAATACGCTGCCGGGCCTCATGAGATCGAGTACATCCTTGTTGACGATATTGCGTGTTTCCTCGGTGAGGGGAACATGCAAGGAGATAGCGTCGGCCCTGGAAAACAGTTCGTTCAGCGTGGCGCGCTCGACGTAGGATGGGAAGTCGCCATCGAGCAGATAAGGATCGCAGGCGATGACGTGCTTGAAGCTATTACGGCTGATATGTGCCATACGCTTGCCGATACGGCCCAGTCCAAGGATGCCAACGGTCATGTCGGAAACGCGGCGTATGGGGCCTGCCGAGGAAAAATGCCACATGCCGTTCTTGACGTCGCGATCGTAAAAGGTAATGTGCCGCAAGAGGGACAGCATCATGGCAAAGGCGTGGGTCGCCACTTCGCCCACGCCATAGTCGGGCGAGTTGCCCACCCATACGCCATGTGCTTTGGCGTCGGCGGTATTTACCGTGTCGAAACCGGCACCGTAGCGGCTTACGATGCGTATATTGGGGCGCGCCTGGAAGACAGCAGCATTGACCGGCGCATATTGCACCAGTAAACCGTGGCAGCCTTCAGAGGCCGCAATGACGTCGGCTTCCGTACGGCACTGCGCCGTGACGACTTCGATGCCTGCGTCGCGATACAGCGACTGTTCAAGTTCGAGGTCGGGAAAGTCATAGTCAGTGATTAGAATTTTCATGGCCTGCTTCGTGTTGTTCAACGCATTTACCCTCGAGTCGTGGTTGGGGTGGAGCCTGCTTACATGGTGGGACCCAGTATCCAGGGCGCGAACTCATCTTCACCCATGCCATGCTCTTCGCTTTTGGTGGCGGCTCCGGACGCGATCTCGATGATGCGGTTGAAAATCTCTTCACCTTTCTGTTGCACCGTGCTGGCGCCGTCAAGGATGTCGCCACAGTTGATATCCATGTCTTCGCTCATGTGGCCATACATCAATGAATTGGTGGCCAGTTTCAGCGAGGGGGAGGGCTTGCAGCCATATACCGAGCCGCGGCCGGTGGTAAAGCATATGACGTTGGCGCCTCCGGCGACCTGGCCGGTGGCGGACACGGGGTCGTAGCCGGGGGTGTCCATGAACACCAGGCCGCGCGTAGTGACAGGTTGCGCGTATTCGACCACGTCCGATAAATTGCTGGTGCCAGCCTTGGCAACGGCGCCAAGCGACTTTTCGAGTATGGTGGTGAGGCCGCCCGCCTTGTTGCCCGGAGACGGATTGTTATTCATTTCGCCGCCCAACCGCTCTGTATAACGTTCCCACCAGTGAATACGGTCGACCAGCTTTTCACCGATCGCGCGCGATACGGCCCTGCGAGTGAGCAGATGTTCCGCACCGTAGATTTCGGGGGTTTCGCTGAGGATCGCGGTGCCTCCATGCTGCACCAGGAGGTCCATGGCAGCACCCAGTGCGGGATTGGCCGTGATACCCGAATAGCCGTCGGAGCCGCCGCATTGCAGCCCGACTGTGAGGTGGCTGATGGGGAGGGGTTCGCGTGCGACCCGATTGGCGACAGGGAGGAGCTCGCGTACGAGTTCGATGCCGCGTTCGATGGTTTTTCGCGTGCCGCCAATATCCTGGATGGTCATGACGCGCAGGCGGTCGGACTCGGCCAGGCCTTCGGCGCCCAGCAGGGAGCTGACCTGATTCGATTCACACCCCAGTCCAATGAACAGTACCGCGGCAAAATTGGGATGCCGGATATAGCCGGCGGTGACGCGTCTCAAGACATCGATGCCTTCGCCGTTGCTGGCCATGCCGCAGCCCGTTTTGTGCGTGATCGACACAACACCGTCGACGTTGGGAAATGCTGCCAGCGCTTCGCCGCGAAAAGCATCGGCGATCTGGCGACAGACCGTGGCCGAGCAATTGACGCTGCTGATGACGCCTATGTAGTTGCGGGTTGCCACAGTGCCGTTCGGGCGCACGATGCCCTGGAACGTCCGTTGCTGGTCGGGAACAGGTGTGTCGATGACATCGGCGCAAAAGGCATAGTCGCGTTCGAAATCGTGCATGGCCAGATTGTGCAAATGGATATGCTGGCCGGGTGTGATGTCGCGTGTGGCAAAACCGATGATCTGGTTGTAGCGACGCACCGGCGCTCCGGTGGCAATGGACGTGGCGGCCAACTTGTGTCCGGCGGGGATGGCGTCGGACGACTTGATTAGATGGTCGGGTAACGGTGTGCCCGGCGGGATGTCGCGTGTCGCAATCAGTACGTCGTCGTTGGGATTGAGTCGAAGTGCAGCAGGCGCCATGCTGCGCCTGCTGATGGACTCGACTGCTATGGATATCTCTTGCGCCACGTTGTTTTTCCTGTGCGTTTGTCCGGATGGGTCGCTGTGGGTGTTGACGGGATGAATGCCTTTCTCCGCGCAGTCTATTACACCTGCGTTTGCAGGTAAAGTGGTATTACCAATTCGACTTCCTAGGATTTACCCGCAGATAAACATGGCGGGATTTGGCTTGACAACGCCATGCTGCTATGGAAATCTAGCCCTTGAATGCGGTCAGGCCAATTGACCAAATATCATCAGAATAATTCCAACAAGGAGAGCACAGGTGGCACAACGCAATCATTATGGTTTTACGGGTCGGCATGCCGTGGTGACAGGAGGGGCGGCGGGAATTGGATTGGCGATTGCTCATCGCTTGATAGAAGGCGGCGCAACAGTCAGCTTGTGGGATCGTGACGCCGCGATGCTGGAGGATGCACTGAAAACATTCAAGCAGAATGTGCCGCGCACTGTCAGCGTCGATGTTTCCCTTGAGGAGTCGGTCAACGCTGCCAGGGACGCCACGCTCGGTGCGGGCGATGCCATCGATATTCTTGTGAACAGCGCTGGCATTACCGGACCGAACACCACCGTTTGGGACTATCCGGTTGCAGACTGGGACCAGGTCATGAGCGTGAACCTGCGCGGCCCGTTCCTATGTTGCCGCGCCGTGGTCCCGGTCATGCGCAAGAAAGGTTATGGCCGAATCGTCAATATAGCGTCTATCGCCGGCAAGGAAGGCAACCCGAATGCCTCGGCGTATAGCGCCTCCAAGGCGGGCGTCATCGCCTTGACCAAGTCGTTGGGCAAGGAACTCGCGCAGACCGGCATCAACGTCAATTGCATTACACCTGCCGCAGTGCGTACGGGCATGTTTGCACAGATGACTCAGCAGCACATTGATTTCATGCTTTCCAAGATTCCCATGAACCGATTCGGCACCCCGGATGAAATCGCATCGATTGTGGCCTGGCTTTCCTCCGAAGAGTGCTCGTTTTCAACGGGCGCCGTCTTCGATATTTCCGGCGGACGGGCGACCTACTGATGACTGCACATCGATATTCCGCGCCGGACCTTGTCCGCTACGCCACCGACGTGCTGGGCGCCGCGGGCATGGACGCGGCACTGGCGACGGCTGTGGCCGAGACCCTGGTTGAAGGAGACCTGCTGGGGCACGATACGCACGGACTGGCCTTGCTTGCTCCTTATGTAAAGCAGATGCAGGGCGGCGCCATGGCGCTCTCCGGCTCAGCCGACGTGGTGTCCGACCGGGGCGCTTCTTTACTGTGGGATGGCCGCCGTTTGCCGGGCCCGTGGCTGGTGCACCAAGGACTCGACACCCTGGTGCCACGCGCCCGGCAGTACGGCAGTGCGACCCTGGTCATACGCCGCAGCCATCATATTGCCTGCCTCGCTGCCTACCTTCTGCGTGCCACCGAGCAGGGAATGATGTTGCTGCTGGCCAGTTCCGATCCAGCGGTGGCCAGCGTCGCCCCGTTTGGCGGGCGCCGGGCCGTGTTCACCCCCGATCCGATTGCAGCGGGTATTCCCACCTCCGGCAACCCGCTGCTTGTCGATATCTCGTCCTCTATCGTGACCAATGGGTTGAGCGCGCGTTTGCAGAAGGCTGGCCAAGCTTTCAAGTACGATTGCATGCTGGATGCACAGGGCAAACCTAGCCGCGATCCGGCTGTTCTGGAAACCGATCCGCCCGGTACCATCATGCCGATAGGCGGGCAGGAATACGGCCATAAAGGCTTTGGGTTGGCGCTTATCGTCGAGGCGCTGACCGGCGGACTGGCTGGCCATGGTCGAGCGGACGCGCCCGCGGGCTGGGGCGCCACCGTGTTCATGACGCTCTATGATCCATCCGCTTTTGCGGGCACTGACGCCTTCGAGCGCCAGACCGACTGGATCGCCGACGCATGCCGTAGCAACCCACCCGTGCCCGGCGTGGAGGCCGTACGGATGCCCGGCGATCGGGGCATGGTCCGCCGCGCCGAACAGCTGGCCGACGGGGTGGCGCTGCATGCTACCATCGGGCCGATGCTGGCTGAGTGTTCGGAACGTTACGGCATAGCGTTCCCATCTCCGATCGGTGGTTAAATGTAGCCCCGTATAGCAATCAATCCGCGGTGAATTCCTATTATGCCTATCAAGGTCATCGAGCCACAGCGCCTTTATCGGCAGATCAGCGATCAGTTGCGTACGCTTATTGTCGCCGGGGAGTTCCCCGTCGGTTCGCGGCTTCCTTCCGAGCGCGACCTGGCGGTGCAACTGGGGGTAAGTCGACCCTCGCTGCGCGAGGCCCTCATCGCTCTGGAGGTGCAGGGCTATATCGAGGTGCGGATGGGTTCGGGGATCTACATCTGCGAACCGCCGGCGCCATCCAGAAACCATCCTGACCTTTCCGGCGAAGAGGGGCCGCTGGAAGTCATACAGGCGCGCATCCTGCTGGAAGGCGAAGTGGCCGCGATCGCCGCGAAAGCGGGAGACAAGCCCCAGTTCGACGCCATCGAGGAAGCCATCGACATGATGGAAGCCGATGCCTTGGCGGGAATAAAACCCGTTGAAGCCGATAGGCTGTTTCATGTGCGTATTGCCGAGGCTACCGGCAACAGCGTGCTGGTCGATGTGGTAAAGCGCATGTTTGATTTTCGCATGGGGCCGCTTTTCGACCAGCTCGACAGCCACTTCGAGACCAATGACGTTTGGCAGGACGCCATCCGCGAACATCGCGCGATATTGAAGGCGCTGCGCAGCAAGAAGCCAGAACTGGCCAAGTCGGCCATGCAGAATCACATGGGCATTGCCTTCAAGCGCCTTACTTCCAGCCTTGTCACCGGCAGGAAGCCGGCTGCGCGGCGTCGGCGCGCCACCGTTGCGGAATCTACTGCGGTGAGCCCTCGTGCAGTCGCCTTGTCGCGCAAGGGAGGCAAGTGAGCCCGGCCGTGCTTGTGACAAGATTCAGCTAGAAAATTTTAAGTTCAGGCAGCCATAAGGAAATGGCGGGGATGTATGTAATCAACGCCAGGAAGCTCAGCAAGATCAACAGCCATGGCGAGGCTGCACGCATGACTTCCCCGATAGACATTTTGGTGATCCCTGCCGTAACGAAAAGGTTCAGCCCGATAGGAGGGGTGACCATGCCGATTTCCAGATTGACGACGATGATGATGCCCAGATGGACCGGGTCGATGCCCAATTGCATGGCGATGGGGAACAATATGGGAGCGAGAATCAGTATGATGCCCGTCGGCTCCATGAACATGCCGGCAATGAGCAGCAGGACGTTGACCACAATTAAAAACTGCCAGGCGGCCATATCCCATGCAATGATCTGTTCGGCGATGGCCTGCGGGATACGTTCGGTGGTGAGGACATGAGCGAAAAGCAGGGCGTTCACGATGATGAACATCAACATGACGGTGACTTTCGAGGCGTCCAGAAGCACTTCCGGCACTTGCCGCATTCCAATATCGCGGTACACGAAAACCGCAACGAAAAAGGCATACACGGCTGAGACGGCGGCGGCTTCGGTGGGCGTGAAGATTCCGCCGTAAATACCGCCCAGGATGATGACGATCAGCATCAGGCCCCAGAAGGAATCGCGCGCGGCGCTGAATGTTTCTTTCAATGACGCTCGGGGCTGGCGCGGCAGCTTCTTGACCCGGGCGACGATATAGATGGCAATCATCAGCAGCAGGCCCAGCAAAATACCTGGCACGACACCAGCCATGAACAGCTTGCCCACTGACGTTTCGGTGGCTGCACCGTATACCACCATGACAATGGAGGGCGGAATGAGTATGCCCAGCGTGCCTGCATTGCAGATGACGCCGGCGGCGAAGGCTTGCGGATAGCCCGATCGCACCATACCCGCGATGACAATGGACCCGACAGCAACCACAGTGGCAGGTGACGAGCCCGAAACGGCGGCAAACAAGCAGCACGCGAGGACCGATGCAATGGCCAGGCCGCCATGCAGGTGGCCGACTGCTGCAATGGCAAATCGGATCATGCGCTTGGCGACGCCGCCCGTGGTCATGAACGCTCCCGCCAATACGAAGAACGGAATGGCCATCAAGGTGAAGTGTTCCGACGTCTCGAACATTTTCAGGGAGAGCGAGGCGAGCGAATCATGACCAAAAAGAAGGATGGTCAGTATGGACGATAGCCCCAGTGACACGGCCACCGGCATGCCCATGAACATGAATGCGAACAACATGATGAAGAGAGCGGCAGTGGTCATTTTTGCTCCGTGGGCAGGTCTTCATCGCTGCGATACTTGAGCGCATCTTCGACTTCATCGCCAAGCAGCGCGGCATCCTTGCCGCGAAGCATGTTGTACATGACCTGCCCGAAACGCAGCAACAGCAGACCGAATCCAACGGGCATGACCAGACGGGGTATCCATTGCGGAATGGGGATGTCCTGAGCCAGTATGCCGATGTCATACATCTTGCTGACATAGATCCAACCGCCGACAAATACAATGCCGCTATACAGAATGCAAAGCAATGTAGCTGCCAGCCCGACGCGATGGGCCAGCTTGGGCGGCAGGATTTTGACGAGCGCATCCACGCCGATATGCGCACCCACCCTGACCCCGTAGGAAATCCCGAGGAAGATCAAGCCGCCAAACAGAAAGGTGGTCAGTTCCAGCGCCCAGACAAAGCTGTAATTGAATACATAGCGCGCTATGACCTGACTAAAAGTGACGAGCGTCATTGCGGCCAGCAAAAAGGCAATCAATCCCTCTTCCAGTCGCTCGAACCAGACTTTCTTCATCGTGTTGCTCCGGATGTCGGGCGTAAGCAAACGGCCGTGCCGGCACGGCCGTAATCTGGAATCTATGAATTGGATTTAAGCGCCGACTGGATCAGTTCCGGGCCAATGTCGCCTTCGAACTTCTTCCACACGGGCTCCATAGCCTTGCGCCAGGCGCCCACATCTTCCTTGCTGAGCGTCTGCACCTTGGCATTATTGGCCTCGACAATCCGCTTGCGATCACGCTCGTTGAGTTCAGCGGCAAGATTGTTGGCATAAGTCGTGGCTTCGGCCATGGCCTTTTCCAATCCGCCACGCACATCTGGCGGCAGCCCGTCCCACCATTTGGCATTTGTCACAACCATATAGTCGATGACGCCATGGTTGGTATTGGCGATGGTTTTCTGGACTTCGTGGAATTTCTGGGAGTAGATGTTGGACCAGGTATTTTCCTGTCCGTCCACCACGCCGGTTTGCAGCGCCTGATAAACCTCGCTGAAGGCAAGCTTTTGAGGATTTGCGCCCAACTGCCGGAATTGCGCTTCGAGAACGTCGGACGCTTGGATGCGGAATTTCAGGCCCTTGACATCTTCAGGCCGCGTAAGCTTGTCTTTATTGGTGGAGAGCTGTTTCAAGCCGTTATGCCAGTATGCAAGACCTTTGAGGCCACGATTGGTCATGGAATCGAGCAAAGCCTTGCCTTCTGCGCTTTGCTGGAAGCGGTCGACAGCCGCCATGTCGTCGAACAGAAAGGGAAGGTCGAACAGCTGGACTTTTTTAGTGTAGCGATCGAACTTGGACAGGGAAGGCGCTATGAACTGCACATCGCCAAGCAGGACGGCTTCGAGTTCCTTGGCGTCGCCAAATAACTGGGAATTCGGAAATACCTGTACCTGCACCTTGCCGGGCAAGTATTTTTCGGCGAGTTCCTTGAATTTGATGGCGCCTTGACCTTTGGGCGTGGCATCGGCCACGACATGGCTGAATTTGACGACGATAGCGTTTTGCGCGAATGCGGTAGCGGAAAATGACAGGGCAAGACTGCTGCCCAAGATTGTGAGTATCCTGGTTGCGGTTTTCATTTAGGGCTGTCTCCGTGTAGTTATCGCCGCTCGAACTGGCCGACTGTGCGTTAACTCTACCGGTCTACATTCACTATGTCAAAAATTAGTTACGCTTCATAGGTCAGATTGCCGGAATAAGGAGTGAAGTCGCGACGCGCCGGGTTTTCGTCGGGCGCTGTCGCATGCGGCTCTTCCGTCACAGGGTGGTACGCATTCGCAAGAGTGAACCTTGCCACGGTCGCGGCCAGACCATCGGCTTGTTCCTGTTGTGCCAGCGTGGCTTGGGCGGCCAGCTGTACTTGCTGTACATTTTCTTGCGTGATGGTGTCCAGGTGGCCCACTGCCAGCGCTATCTGCGCCATGCCATTGGCTTGCTCGCGCGACGCCGCGGCAATTTCTTTCATGATGCCTTGAACCTGCTGTACGGATTGCACAATTTCATTCATGGAGCTGCCTGCGTTGTCGACCAGGGACGCACCGGCGTCCATCTGCGCGGCCGACTCCGCTATCAGGTCTTCGATATCTCTTGATGCCTGGGCAGACCGCAACGCCAGGCTTCGAACCTCCGTGGCAACCACGGCAAAGCCCTTGCCTTGTTGGCCGGCACGCGCCGCTTCTACTGCAGCATTGAGTGCGAGGATATTGGTCTGGAAGGCGATACTGTTGATGAGCTTGACGATATCCGTCATTTTTCTCGAACCTCGACGAACTTGCTGCATGGTGTCCACGGCGATCTGCATGGTAGTGCTTCCACGCGCCGCGCACCCGGCCGCCTGGTTGCCGAGTTGCCAGGCGTGCTGCGCATGGTCGGCATTCTGCTTTACTGTGACGTTCAGTTGTTCCATTGCAGTCGCCGTTTGCTGCAGGTTGGCCGCCTGTTCGTCGGTTCGATGCGACAAGTCTCGATTGCCCCTGGATATACGGCGTGAGGCAATGGCTATATGCATGCTGCGATCCCGTACCTCGCCCACGGCGCGATTCAATCCCCGTCCTATGCCATTGAGTGCTTCGAGTAATTCGCCGAGTTCGTCGCGCCGGCTGATGCCGATCTCTGCGCTCAGGTTTCCGCTTGCGAGTTCCCGCGCAAGCCACACACCCTGGTCGAGAGGACGCTTGATAACCCGATAGAGTGCCCATAGAGCGAGAATGCTCGACACCAGCAGTACTGCAATGCTCAGGACCGCTACCCGATAGGCCATTTTGTTGGCCACCCCCGCCTGGCGCAGTTCCTGCTCGTAGCGTTCGGCCTGCATGGTGTCGAAATCGTCTATTGTGCGGGCAATGGCGTTCGAGGCATCGGTGTATTGTTGACCAAAGACCATGACCTTGGCCATCAGTGCGTTCGGCAGCGCCACCTTGATGCCGCCATGTCCATCATCGAATTGGCCGCTGGCCGTGCTTATCGCTTCTATCTCGGTTTTGGCCAATCCGGCACTTTGCGCAAGCGCCGATTCCAGCTTGCTCATCTCGGCGCTCGTGAATCCCGCCGATTGGAAGCGTTCGATCATGGATTGTTGAGTGCCCCGATCGTTGGTAGCCTCGCCGCGCAGGATAGCCGCATGATGCATATAGCTTTCCTGGAACTCGGGCTGCTCGGTCGCCACGAACGCCATGACATCCCGGGTCATGGCGCGGGTGATTGTCTTGTATTCAGTAGCCAGTTCGGTGGCCGCATAGCGCAATCCTTCTATTTCTTTCACCTTGTCCGCGCTTCGAGCCAGGTTATAGAGGGCGCTTAGGACCAGCAGCGACAATAACGTCAAGACGGCGAGGAAGAAAATAAAGCTTTTTTTTAGTGAGAAGAAATTCGACATATCTGCTTTTCTTGGCTGTCCGGTTTTTGTGCAGCCTGGACGCTTACGCCGCGGCCAGGCTGTTCGTGGTCGGCGAATTATTGCAGTGCATCATTGCAGGTATGTGACAGGAAGCAAACGACATGTTTGGCGGCATGCTACTGTTTTCCTCGTCGGTTCATTCATCCACAGAAGGAAACATACGTGAGATTCATCCATGCCGCGGATATACATCTGGACAGCCCCCTTACCGGCTTGAGCTCCTATGCCGATGCCCCGGTCGAAAGATTGCGCACGGCAACGCGCGACGCGTTCACCAACCTGGTCAGCCTCGCAATCGACGAACAGGTGGACTTCATGGTGATTGCAGGGGATCTTTATGACGGCAATTGGAAGGACTACAACACTGGGCTTTATTTTGTGAAGGAGATGGGGCGGCTGGACAAAGCCCATATTCCTGTTTACCTGCTTCATGGGAACCACGACGCGGAAAGCGAGATGACGCGCAAATTATTGCTGCCCAGAAACGTTTCTGTGTTCGAGAGCCGAAAGCCTAGCAGTTTTCGTCTGGACTCCCTGGGAGTTGTGCTGCATGGCCGCAGCTTCAAGGATGCCGCCACGCTGGAGAACCTGGCTGGCACCTATCCGGACGCTGTGCCAGGCCTGATCAATATCGGGGTTCTGCACACGGCTCTTGAGGGCAATGCCATGCATGCCACCTACGCACCTTGCAGCCTTGCCGAACTGCATGCCAAGGGCTACGACTACTGGGCTTTAGGACACGTGCACGAATACGCCTTGTGGCGTGGCGATTCCCTCGTGGTCTTCCCCGGCAATTTGCAGGGGCGCCATATCCGGGAAACAGGTCCCCGCGGCGCCGTACTGGTCGAATCTGGGCCGTCGGGCGCGTTGGATGTACAACGTGTCTATGTGGATGTCTTGCGTTGGCACCGGCTTGATGTCGATGTGGCCGGCTGTTCAAATTTTGAGGACGTGGCGCGCACCATAGGGCAGGCGCTGGAAGGCTTGGTGGAAGCCACGACGGAATCGATACCGCTGGCTGTTCGGGTAATCGTCAGCGGCAGAACGGCGGCGCATGGCGAACTCTTCAGTATGGAAGCGCAATTGCGCCAGGAGGTGCTCGCATCGATTGCGGCCCTGGGCAATGACAGGGTCTGGCTGGAAAAGGTTCGGCTGGATACCCATGCGATAGATGATGGCCAATCGTTGCGCGAACGCGCCGATGCGTTGGCCGATCTCCAGGACTTGTTGGCCGGCGCTCAGGACGACCCGGTTTTTCTGAAGGCCTTGCACGCCGATTTGTGCGGGCTGCTGGGCAAGGTGCCGCTGGAATTGAGAAATGCCGTGCCACATTTCGACGATATCAAGGGCGGCGATCTCACCGCGCTGATAGGCGAGATTCGGCCGTCGCTGGTCGCCCATCTGGCAAAGGGAGAATAGCGGCATGCGACTCAACCATCTGGAACTTTCACGTTATGGCAGGTTTACCGACAGGAATATCGAACTCCCTTTGGCCGCCCATGATTTTCACATGATCGTCGGCCCCAACGAAGCCGGAAAATCCACGCTGAGACAAGCGTTCTCGGATCTGCTTTTCGGTTTTCCGATACGTACCACGCTGGACTTCCTGCATCCCAAAAGCGAGCTCAGGCTCCAGGCCATCATCGAGCATGCTGGCGGCAGGCTGGATTTTCAGCGCGTCAAAGGCAATAAGAATACGCTGCGTGCACCCGACGGCACGCCTCTTCCCGACACCGTGCTGGATGCCTATCTGGGTACGGCCACCGGAGATTTCTTCGACAAGATGTTTGGTCTGGACCATCCGCGCCTGGTGCGTGGCGGCAACGATATGCTCAAGGCACAAGATGACGTTGGACAGGTGTTGTTCCAGGCGGCCGCCGGGGTGGCGAGCCTTGGAAAGGTATATGAAGCGTTGCAAGCCGAGGCCTCTTTACTGTGGTCGCCCAAGAAATCCAAGGAGCGCTTATGGTATATGGCGCAAGCAGAACTCGATGGGGCCAACGCTGCGCTGAAAGACGTAACCGTGCGGGCTCGCGAGTGGACAGAGGCGCACGGGCGCGTGCGGGACTTGGAGCAGGCAATGACCGAAGGGCGGGAGCGACAGCAGCAGCTGCTCGCGCAACGGGTGCGGCTCGAGAGAATACGGCGCCTGGCCCCTGCGGTGGCCGTGCTGGGGGAACATGAAAGGTCGCTACAGAGACTAGGAACAGTTATCCAGCTGCCAGTCGATGCGGCCGACGTTCTTGCGTCGGCCGAGATCGAATTGGCCAGGGCCGAGCAAAGAAAGAGCACTCATAGTGCACACGCGGCAAGGCTTGTGGCGGTTCTCAGGGACATCAGCATTGACGAAAAGGTGCTCTTGCTGGGCGCTGATATCGAGGCGCTCGATACCCTGCGTCATCGATATGCGACACATGAGCAAAATATTCAGCGTTACGAGGGGGAATGTGCGTCGCTATGGAAAGACGCTGTGGAAGCGGCTCTGGAATTGGGTTGGCCTGCTGCGGAATCCATGGACCCCGCCGCGATGCACGCGTGGTTACCGCCCCTTCCTGTGCGTCGGCGCATCGAACAGCTATTGAGAGATCTTGGCGGCCTGCGCCAGGCCTTGCAAGTGGCCAATCGCGCCGTGCAAAGCCGGGAGTCCGAGATCGCAGCGTGGCGAGCGAGATTGAATCAGTTGCCCGTCATTGACGTACCCGTTGAATTACGCGCTGCGCTGGACCGCGCTACAGCGCTGGGCGAGCCGCAAGCCGCGCTCGACAAGGCTGCCGTCGCGGTAGATAGGGCGCAGATGGACCTGGATAAGGCATTGGCAGCGCTAGGGACATGGTTCCATGATGTGCCGAGGCTCATTTCCTTGCAGTTACCATCCTCGCAGGCACTCGCGCGTCTGCTCGCGCAGCGCCAGGAGCTATCATCGGACGTGAAAGCAGCCAGGTCCCGGCTTGCCGAACTATCCGAAGCCGTCGGCCAACGCGAATTGGCATTACGTCAGTATCTGCAAATGCACCATCCGGTTACGGTCGACGATGTTCTCCAAGCGCGTGAGCATCGCGACGGCATGTGGCGTTCCTTGCGCAATGGCGCCGTATCGCTCGAATCTGGGGCGCCGGCATTCGAGGAGACCATGGTCCGGGCCGATTCGCTGGCCGATGCACGGCTGGACAATGCCCAGGAGGCGGCCGCGCTTCAAAGCCTGCAGCATCTATGCGAACAGGAGCGGCAAAAACAGGATTATGCCGGGCAACTGTGCCGTTCTGTCGAAGCAAGTTTGATGGAGTTCGACGATGCATGGCGCGACACCTGCCGCCGTCTGGGCGTGCCGGGCATGGCCCTGGACACCATGCCCGAATGGTCGGCACAAAAGGATAAAGCACTTGGGGCGTTGCAGCAGCTAGCCCTGACGCGGCAAGAACACGAATCCGTGTTGGCCGTTCAAAGAGGTGTGCTCCATGCCCTGCACAAGGCAATGAATGCAGCGGGATTACCCATATCGACCACCGACACGCTGACGGTCAGTTGCCTGCGGACCCACGAATACATCAATGCAGGCGAAGCCGCCCGCGTCAGGCGTGCAGCGCTGGCGGACCAGTTGACGGAAGCCCAACCCATATTGGCGGCATTGCAGCAAGCCGGTCGCGTCGCCGCCGGCGATATGGAGCAGTGGACGCTGGAATGGACGGCGGCCCTGGCCGAGGCAGGTCTGGCTGGCGAACGGGTGGCAGCGGAAGTTCAGGCGGCCTTGGGCTTAATGGAAACCATCGCGGACAAGCTCAAGTTGATACGGCAGAGACGGGTTGAGCAGATGGATGTCATGCGCAGCGAACTGCAGGGTTTCCAGAACATGGCCGCCCGGCTTCTGCAAGCTTTGGATCTCGATCCCGCGGGCGTCGAGCCGGGCCAGGCCAGTCGTGACCTGATGACCAGGCTGTACACGACCCGTCAAGCCCAGGAACAGAAAACGGTTTTACGCCGCGAGTTGCAGGATGTTCAGGCGCAACTGCAACAGGCCGACGAAGCGATTCTGTCCGCCAGCGCAAGGCTGCGTCCTTTGTTCGAGCGCGCAGGCGTCGTCAACAAAGACGAGTTGAGACAGGCGATTGCGCAATCGGACCGGCATAGAGCGCTCTCGGAAACGGTAACGAAGGGGCAAGCCGAACTCTGGACCATTGGTGATGGCTGCACCCGGACGCAGATCCAGGATGAAGTTGAAAGTGTGGATCACGCGCAATTGATCGCACAACTGGATGTATTGAATGCCGATATCGACTCCGGTACGATCGAGCAGACCCGTCTTGCCGTCGAACTGGCTGATGCAACTCGACGGCTCGATGCCATCGCGGGTACCGACGCTGCAGCCAAAGCCGAGTCGCAACGCCAGGAGGCGCTGGCGCGCATGGCCGACGTGACTGAGCGGTATATCAAGGTGTTCACCGCCGCGCGCCTGTTGCGATGGTCCATTGATCGTTATCGCGAGCAAAAGCAGGGCCCGATGCTGGCACGGGCGGGAACGATGTTTTCCAGCCTGACCTTGGGCTCTTTCGAGCGTCTCGCGGTCGACTTCGATCGCGAGCCCATGGTGCTCGAGGGCTTGCGCCGCGATGGGGTTCGGGTGGGAATTGGCGGCATGAGTGACGGGACACGCGATCAGCTTTACCTGGCATTGCGCCTGGCGGCGCTGGAACTCCACCTGCAACAGGCCCCAGCGTTGCCATTTATCGCTGACGACTTATTCATCAATTACGACGATGCGCGAGCCGAGGCGGGCCTGCGCGCACTTGCCGACCTGTCGCGGAGTACTCAGGTCATCTTTCTGAGTCACCACGATCATTTGCTTCCAACGGCGCGCAAGGTGTTTGGTGACGGCATGAACCTTGTATTGCTGTAATCCGGACTGCGAGTTCTATATTCCTTTCATGCATAAGCAAAGACGATAAAAGTTCTTGTGGCACATTAGCGGGCTTAGTAAAGTTCGATATAACCGATCCGTAATATGAGATGCAATGAAGCTGTCCTTCAAGAATATAGACAAACAGTTCTCCGGCTTGCCCGTTATTGAGAACTTCAGCCGCGACATACAAGACGGTGAACTGGTCGCTTTGGTCGGTCCATCGGGTTGCGGTAAGTCGACGCTGCTGCATATCGCCGCCGGGCTTGAAAAGCCATCGGCGGGTGTAATGCTGGTCGACGGTGTACCGATTTTGGGGCCGGATCCTGAACGTACCCTGATGTTCCAGGAAAACGCGCTGTATCCATGGCTGACGCTGGAACAGAACGTGTCGCTGGCGCTGGAGTTTCAGAGCATGAATAAGCAGCAGTCACGCGAACAGGCGCGCGAATGGCTGAAAAAGGTCAAGCTGCAGGGCTTTGAAGCATACTTTCCCCACCAGGTGTCGGGAGGCATGCGTCAACGCGCGGCGCTTGCGCGGGCCTTTATTTCGAATCCCAAAGCCTTGCTGCTTGACGAGCCATTTGGCGCGCTGGACGCGCTGACGCGCATGACGCTGCAAGATGCGTTGCGCCAACTGATACGCGAGACTGGACCGACTGTATTGCTGGTTACCCATGATGTGGACGAGGCATTGTTCCTGGCTGACCGCATCCTGGTTTTCAGTTCCCGTCCCGCGACGGTGCTCAAGGAATTCAGTCTGTCACGGCACGAAAAGACGCATGATCTGTCGGAATTTGCAGCCATGCGCAGGGAAATCCTAGGCCTGCTTGGCATTCACGCCGAGCAGGATGACGTTGCCAAATTAATCGAGGAAATGGAAGTATGAAGCTATCACGTTTATTGATCCCTGCACTGGCCGTGATGGCCATGGCCGGACAGGCTTTCGCCGCCGAAAAGTTCAAAGTCGGCTATCTGCGCGTCATGGACGACGCCCAGGTAATTGCGGCGTACGAAGGCGGGTTTTACAAGAAGCACGGCCTGGACGTCGAGCTGGTCGAGTTCAAGTCGGGGACCGACTTGATCAAGGCCATTGTGGGCGGCCAATTGGACACCGGTGTGCTTGGATTCACCAACGCTGCCTCGTGGTCATCCAAAGGCGCCGACTTGAAAGTCGTGGGTGGCGCCCAACATGGTTTCCATGCCATTTTGGTGCGTGACGATGCCAATATCAAGGATGTTGCTGGCCTGAAGGGTCATACGCTGGCCTCACAGAAAGAGGGCAGCACCGCAGATACCGTGCTGCGGGGCGTGGTGCTAAAGGATGCCAAGCTGGGTCCGGATGATCTGACTATTATGGGGGTAAGCCCCCAAGTGGCGGTCCAGTCGCTGGTCGGGGGCCGGGTGGATGCGGCTTTTCTGTTCGAGCCCCAAGCCAGCATTGCCCGTCTCATCGCGCCGGTCACACAAATCTACGAGATTGGCGAAGTCTGGCCTTTCCCATGCATGGTGGTTATCACTTCAGGCGACATCTTGAAGAAGAATAAAGAAGGCGTCTGGAAATCGCTTGATGCCCAGCGCGAGGCAATTGAACTGATGGAGCAAAAGCCTGATGAAGCCGCCAAGCTTATTGCCAGCTATTTTATTGCAGAGCCTACGCTCAAGACACTCAAGCATGGCGACGTGCCCCGCGAGAAAGTCATCAGCGATGCCATCAAGAGCCAGACGTTCAGTGCCGTGCTGACGCCCAAGGAATTGGATCGCATGCAGGAAATTGCCAACATCATGCAGGAGGCCGGTGCCTTGAAGACCAAGGACGGTTCCGAGTTCGTCGTCAGGAATATTGTCGATCTGGAATGGCAAAACACACGCAAGCTGTAATTGGTCGATAATTCCAGGCCTTGCGTTGCGGGTAGCCTCCCGCAGTCGCGTCCTATTGTTCGAAGATGGCCGGGATAGCCCGGCCATCTGAATTTAAAAGCATTTATGAGCACCCAGATTCGCCTCACCGGTTACCGAAAGAAGCTTGCCATGGTTGTCGCGGTCGCGGCCATATTATTGTTCTGGCAGGTTGCTGCCTGGATACTTCCCGACTTTCTCATGCCGGGCGTTCCCACGGTCATGGTCCGTCTTTGGGAAGACGTACAAACGGCCGAGTTCCGCAGTGTGCTGGCAGGCAGCTTGACACGGCTCGGTTTTGGCTACGGTTTTGCCTTGCTGTTCGGCATAGGCTTCGGTCTAATCGGTGCCGTTCTGTTTTTCTTTCGTGAAGTGCTCAAGTCGGCCATCATCATCCTGCAGTCCATTCCTTCCATTGCGTGGGTGCCCTTGTTCCTGATCATGATGGGGTTTGGCAATATGCCCATCATTGTCGTGATTGCCTTGGCCGCGTTCTTCCCGGCCGCATTGTCGGTGATGAATGCCACGGAAAGCGTGCAGAATGTTCACGTCTCCGCCGCACGCGTCATGGGGGCGAGCCGTTGGGAAATGCTCAAGCGTGTGTATTTACCGGCGGTCATGCCAGAACTCATTACCGGAGCCCAGCTGGCGTTTGGCAATGCCTGGCGGGCCTTGATTTCGGCCGAGATGCTGATCGGTTTCGGACAGGGGCTTGGCCGTTCACTTGCCTACGCAGGCGAAACGGCCGATATGATCGGAGTGATGGCCAACATTCTTACCATCGCCATTTTGGCAACCTTGATCGACCAAGTCATTCTGGAAAACTTGAAGCGCAAGCTGCTCCGCTACCAGTACGTATAGCCATGAACTATTTTGCCTTGCCACATCGCGCTGTCATGATCCGAGGAGTTGCGACGGTTGCCTTGTCGTATGCCAGCATGGGCATCGCATTTGGTCAATCGATGCCGGGCCAGCCCCCGGAGGATGCGCTGCTGGCCGGTGTGCAGTATGTGCCACCAGCGTTCGTTGCTGGTGAAAAGGTGCGCACGCCGGAGAGCGTTGCCGCGGCGCTGGTCCAAGACCTTGCCAAGCGCTTGGTCCTCCCAGGGCAAACCGTTAGCGTCGGTCTTGCCAAACCCGACGATGTGCTTGCTGCCGGGAAGGCCAGAGTGCTGCTTGTGCCGGTCGGCGACCCCGAAGCCCTGGCTCCCGCCACCAGGATGATTCCGACGGGGTATTCGTCGGGCGCCATGGCCATCATGCGTAATGACACGGACATCAAGACCTGGGAACAATTGAAGGGTCGCACGGTCTGCCTGGCAGAGGGTGGACGTTACTCGGGTCAAATCTCGGCCCGGTACGGTGCGGTCGAGAAGTCATTCAGGGCGCCCGCCGACTCACTGCTCGCCCTGCGTATTGGCAGTTGCGACGCTGCCGTACACGATAGCGCCATATTGAATGAGTTGATCAAGCTTCCCGAATGGAAAAAATTCTCTGCGCGCTTGCCGGTCAGAGACATGGCGCCCCTCGCCATAGTCATATCATCCAGTGATCCGCTGTCGCGCGGAGCACTAAGCGAGGTGACCAGGCACTGGGCGGACAGCGCCTATCTTCAGAAGCTTACGACGTCGGCGGCGCAGGACATTGCATTCGAGGTATACCTGGACCAGACGGTCACCGACTGCCATTAATCCGGTATGCCGCGGCGCTGGCGCATGGCGCGTCCAATGCGGGTGATTTCACTCTCGCTTAACAATCGCTTGGCCATGGGAAGCAGTTCGTCTTCTTCGAGCTTCATATGACGTTCGTACAGATGCGTGAACGAATCCACCTCATCCTGGTCCAGCAAGGCCGGCTTGCCCACTTCTACTTGCTGCAATGAAATCCGCAGGCCTTTCCACATCGCTTCGAGCCGGCGGTGGTCGGCCGTAAGGCCCCCGGTCAGTTCCCGGATGCAGACCGCGTCGGATCCGGCCATAGACTCGATGAGGGCGGGAAACAGGTTTTGCTCTTCGTCAGCGTGATGATGGAGCGCCGCAGTGTCGAAATAACGCAGGATGCCGGTGGCGGCCGTGCTGGCCTGTGTGTCGCTGCCGTGGAGGCGCAGGTGCGCAGCCAGGCGTTTCAGCGTGATGCATTGCCGCTGGATCCTGTGATGGCACGCGGCCAGCATCTCGAGTGGCACTTCGACACTGGCGGTCGGGCCGGAATAACCCGGAAAGTCTGTTCCCATGAAATGGTCCGTATTGCGGTTGGTCGTGGCAGAAAAACGAGCCTCTGAATCCTGTATTCTTCGATGTTTCCAACACACATCGACACCAGGCATCATGGGCACAGTTAATCATAGCGCGAAGCGCGACGGCTTCACATCAGGCTTTGGTGTATTGGCCGCCACATTGGGGTCGGCCGTCGGGCTTGGGAATATCTGGAAGTTCCCTTCCCTGACGGGCGCCAACGGCGGCGCCGGTTTTCTACTGGTCTATTTTCTGGCGACCCTGCTGATCGGCCTGCCCGTGATGATTGCGGAGATTTCGATCGGTCGTCAGGCCAAGGCAAATCCCATCACAGCCTTGCGCGGGCTTGCCCCGGGGAGGGCGTGGTGGTTGATCGGTGCATCCGGTGTGTTGGCGTCGTTCCTTATCATGGCCTTTTATTCCGAGGTCGTCGCCTGGGTCTTTGCCTATGTGCTCAAGGCGATGCGCGGATCCATCCTCAGCAACGATCCCGTCGTGACGCAACGGGCTTTCGATACGCTGATCAGCGACCCCTTGCAGTCCTTGCTGTGGCAGTGGCTGGTGCTGCTCTTCATCGGGAGCATCCTATTGTGTGGGGTCTCCAAGGGCATTGAAGCCGTCACCAAGCGATTGATGCCGCTACTTTTCCTGTTGCTGCTTCTGCTATGCAGTGTCAGCCTGTCTTTGGACAAGGCGGGCGATGGACTGGCTTTCCTGTTCAGCCCGGATTTCAGCAAGCTCAGCGCGTCCGTGGTGCTCACGGCCATGGGGCTTGCCTTCTTCAAGCTTTCCATAGGCATGGGCACCATGATGACCTACGGAAGCTATTTCCGTGATAACCAGAATATTCCGCGCACGGCATTCCGCGTCATGACTGCCGATCTTTGCGTTTCGCTGCTGGCGGGCATTGCCATTTTCCCGGCGGTGTTCACGTTTGGGTTTGCGCCATCCGCCGGTCCGTCGCTTGTGTTCATCACCATACCCGCGGTATTTGCCCAGATACCCATGGGACATGGACTGATGGTGGTGTTCTTTGTGTTGACGGCAGTGGCCGCGACGGGTGCGATGCTTTCCTTGATGGAAGTGCCAGTGCTTATCCTGCATGAGCGCTTCGGCTTGTCGCGAGCACGCGCAACGCTGTACACCCTGGTCATATTGGCGATCGTCGGGTCTGGCTGCGCCTTGTCCAATAACGCACTGGCAGAGTTCCGTGTATTCGGCCTGAACCTGTTCGATCTCAGTGACTACCTTTCTTCCAACATTCTCTTGCCGATAGGCGGAATATTCATTGCGCTATTCGTCGGCTGGAGCTGGGGACGGGAACGCTTCACGTTCGCCGTCTCGAATGGCGGCGCATTGAATAACGCCCGCCTTGCCGGTGCCATATTTTTCTTGCTGCGCTATGTGTCGCCGGTACTCATCCTGATTGTCATGTTGAGGGGACTGGGGTTGCTGTGAACGGCCGGATCACAGCTCTGCATGCCTTGGGAATCGGCTTGTGTCACGTGTCCGCCCGGCGGCACATCGTCGATGAGCCACACATTCCCGCCTACGGTGCATCCTTTGCCTAGGGTGACGCGCCCCAGTATTGTTGCGCCCGCATAGATGACGACATCGTCTTCGACGATGGGGTGGCGCGGTAGACCTTTTTCCAACTTGCCGTTGGCGTCGGTCGGAAAGCGCTTTGCGCCCAGCGTGACGGCCTGATAAATGCGAACCCGCTCGCCGATGATGGTGGTTTCTCCGATTACCACGCCGGTTCCATGATCGATAAAGAAGCTGGGGCCAATGCGCGCGCCAGGATGAATATCGATACCGGTTTGCGAATGGGCGAGTTCGGCCGACATGCGGGCCAGCAGCGGGAATTCCTGGATATAGAACTGGTGCGCAATCCGATGGTGGATCATGGCGAGGACGCCCGGATAGCAGAGCAGGACCTCGTCCACGCTACGGGCAGCGGGGTCGCCGTGATAGGCTGCCAATACGTCGGTGTCAAGCAAGCGGCGTATGTCGGGCAGGGCGGCGGCGAAGGCCTGTACAGCCGTGGTCGCCCTGGCTTCGATCTCCGGCTCGGTGAGCCCGTGGTGCCGCGTTTGATACCTGAGTTCGAGGCAAACCTGGCGTAGGAGGGCGTGCAGCGCCGAGTCCAATGTGTGGCCAATGTAGAAGTCCTCGCTTTCCTGGCGCAGATCCAGGGGACCCAGCCGCATAGGGAACAGCACGCCCTTGAGGTCATCCAGTATCTTGGTCAGGGCCTGGGGCGAAGGGAACTCACGCCCGCCCGGCTCGCGGGAGCGGCCCTGAGAAGTACGCCAATCCTGACGTATCGCATTGAGCGAATTAACGATGGGGCTGATGTCGAAAACTGCCATGGAATGATGGGCTCCGGCCTGGATTCTGCAACCAGGCGTCATATGCCTGGGGTAAGTAAGTATGATACCAATCTATTTGGCAGTGCTGGAACCGGATCCATGGATTACAAACTTACCCCCTCTACCGCATTCTTACTTCTCGTTCCGCCTTTTTTGTGGGCTGGTAATGCCGTGGTAGGGCGTCTGCTCAGCGACTTGATACCTCCGATCACGCTGAATTTTTTGCGCTGGGCGATCGCCTTCCTGATTCTGCTACCCATTGGCTATTCGATATTCCGCAGGACTAGCGGCCTATGGCAAAACTACAGACGCTATGCGCTACTCGGACTACTGGGCATCGGCCTTTATAACGCCTTGCAGTATATCGCGCTGCATACCTCCACTCCCATCAATGTGACCCTGGTTGGCGCCAGCATGCCTGTATGGATGTTATTGATCGGCTTTTTGTTTTTCGATGCCAAGGTAGCGCGCAAACAGGTCATAGGGGCCGTCCTGTCGGTATTCGGCGTGGTTATCGTGTTGAGCCATGGTGAATGGCATCAGCTATTGGGACTGCGTTTCGTGGTTGGAGACGTCTTCATGGTGGTAGCCACCGTGGTTTGGTCCTTTTATAGCTGGTCTTTGAGCCAGGCCAGGGATCCCGCCGAGATTCGCCGTAATTGGGCCACGTTCTTATTGGCACAGATTTCGTTCGGCGTGGTGTGGTCAGGGGTTTTTGCAGCGGGCGAATGGGCGCTCACCGACAGCGTTATACACTGGGGCTGGCCGTTGGTGGCGGGTCTGGCGTACGTGGCTGTGGGGCCTGCCATAATCGCTTTCCGCTGCTGGGGGCTAGGCGTGCAACGCGCCGGGCCGAACACGGCCGGATTCTTCAATAACCTGACGCCTTTGTTCGCCGCGCTGATGTCGTCGGCATTCCTGGGTGAAATGCCGCAGACATATCATGGTGTTGCGTTTGCGCTGATCGTCAGTGGCATCGTGCTGTCGTCGCGGCGCTAGTACCTCCAAATGCGCCTTCAGGCAGGCTGAACAATGCCAGGAACGATCGCACTATGGCTTTGTCGCCCGTCAGCGTGATGACGCCTTCCTGTAGCGCCTCGTCCAGGTCGATCTTGCCATAAGCCAGCCCGAGCAGCCCGTCTGTGCTGGCCTGAATGCGAGCGTCCGGACTGTCGGGCATGCCTCTGCCGAGTTCGATTCGCGATTCGGCGACCCTGGCAAAGAACACATCGTCCTCAAGGCGGATTTCCAAGGATGCGGATAAGTTTTCTGCATTTTCAGGGACAAACATGGTGCGCAAGGAAAGGATCATTGCGTCGGCGCCCAAACCGGAAGGGCGTGGAAAAGACGCTGATTGCACGCCCCAATGGGCGAGCTGCAGAACGATGGGTTCCAACTGCTGCCCCCACGGTGTGAGCTGGTATGCCCAAACACTGGCTGGCGGTGGCAATCTCAAGCGCTGAACGACGGCGGCCGCTTCAAGTTCATTCAGTCGTTGCGCCAGGACATTGGGACTGATGCCGGAGAGGCCGCGCCGCAGATCGCTGAATCTTTTGGGGCCAAGGAGAAGTTCGCGCACGACCAATAGGGCCCATCGTTCTCCGATAAGGTCGAGCGCATGTGCGGCGGCACATGCATCGTTGTAGCTTCGTTTTATTGCCATGCGTAAGAGTTTATCATTTTTAGGACTGATAGGTTGTTCTTTAGGACTACATGATAGTAAATTGTGATCGACGGGCCGCATTCGGCGGTCTGGCGCACGCCGTTCGAGCGCGTCGTCACTTCCAAAGGAGAGACATTATGGATACAGTAACCAGTGCGAACACCGAAGCCCAGGCGCAGATCAGGACACGGGTGGAAAGTTGGCTGAAGGCGGTGGAAGCGAACAATCTGAAGATGATCATGTCGCATTACGCGCCTGATGTGGTGGCATTCGACGCCATCGTTCAGTTGCAATTTAAAGGGGCTGACGCATATGGCAAACACTGGGAAAATTGCATGCAGATGTGCAACAGTTCCATGACCTTCCAGCTGCGCGAACTGGACATTGCGGTGGACGGCAACCTGGCTTTCGCCCATTGCCTGCTCAGTTGCGGTGCAAAGGATGAAACAGATGAGCAAAGGGTGTCCTGGATGCGCATGACCACATGCTACAAAAAGACGGGTAGCGCATGGCTGATCGCCCACGAGCACATATCCGCGCCCTTCGATGTTCAAACCAATAAAGCATTGTTCGACATAGAACCTGACGGATCAATCAAGCTCATGGCCACGCCTCGTGGCATGAACACGGTCACGCCGCATCTTGTATGTGCGGGCGCCGCCAATGCAGTCGAATTCTATAAAAAGGCGTTCAATGCCACGGAAATGGGCAGGCTGGCCGGGCCTGACGGCAAGCTTATGCATGCCGCCGTCCGCATCGGCGATTCGGTGGTCATGTTGATGGACGAGTTCCCCGAATGTGGGGCCGTGGCACCCACGACGCTGAAAGGCACGCCGGTATCAGTGCATCTTTACGTGGACCACGTCGATATGGCAATAGAACGCGCCGTGGCGGCTGGCGCGAAAGTCATCATGCCTGCCGATGACATGTTCTGGGGCGACCGCTATGGCGTGCTCGAAGACCCGTTCGGACATCACTGGTCCATTGCCACGCATATCCGTGACCTTAGTCATGAAGAAATAGTGGAAGCATCCAAATCGGCCATGTGCGGCGCGGACGCCCAGCAAAAGACTTAGCCGCCCACCTGATTACGGCTGACAGAAACAAGCCCGTGACACCACTTATGGTGCGACGGGCTTTTTCCTACTTGACCGGTTTCGCCGCAGTCAATGTTGCGGTGTCGACATAGGCCTCGTCGTTGCTGAAGCGCTGGTAGAGGGTGGCGACCAGCGGCCCCGAAATGTTGTGCCAAACGCTGAAGATGGCGCTCGGCACCGCCGCAAGCGGAGAGAAGTGTGCAGTCGCCAGCGCCACGCCAAGCCCGGAATTCTGCATGCCGACCTCGATCGACATTGTTTTACGCTTGGCCACGCTCAGGCCGGTGACTTTTGCCAGCCAGTAGCCCAGCAACAGTCCCAAGCCGTTGTGAAGCACGACTACGGCAAAAATCATCAGGCCGCTCGTCGCAATTTTTTCCTGATTGCCCGCCACGACGGCGGCCACGATGGCCACGATGGCCACGACAGACACCAGCGGCAGCACGTCCACGCAAGCTTTCACCTTTTCGCGCAACAGTGATTGCGCAACGACACCTAATGCGATCGGCAGAAGCACGACTTGTACGATCGACCAGAACATCGCGCTCGCGCTGACTTCAAGCCATTGGCTGGCCAGCAGGTAGATGAGGGCCGGCGTCACTATCGGCGCCAACAACGTTGTTACGGAGGTTATTGCGACCGATAGTGCGACATCTCCGCGCGCCAGGAAGGTCATGACATTCGAAGCGGTGCCCCCAGGGCAGCAGCCGACGAGGATCACACCGACAGCGATTTCCGGCGGCAGTTGCAAGCCGGTGCTGAGTCCCCATGCCAGGCCTGGCATGATGATGAACTGCCCAAGTACGCCGATCAGGACAGTGCCTGGGCGCTTGAATACCTCGGTGAAGTCGGCCTTGGACAGTGTCAATCCCATTCCGAACATGATAATGCCCAACAGAGGCACAACGTAGGGGCCGATCCAACGGAATTGTGCGGGGGCGAAAAAAGCAAGTATTGCAAACAGCAATACCCAGATTGCAAATGTCTTGCCAACAAAGTGGCTCAGGCGGGCAATAGCCTGCATGGTGAACTTCCTCAGTGCGTAAGTAGGATGGAGCAGTCGCGATTTGCCCACGCCAATTCGGTACATGGCGTAATGGCGAAGCGGGTGCAGGATGCATGCGATACCGCGCACGATGGCGGTAAACCCTTATTGTACTCTCCGATGAAATGCGCTTGATTCCGGTGGAGTGATTGCGCTTGCACGTATTCCAGGGTGCGTCATAATTTCGGGTCCATGAATTCAAATGATTCCCGATGAGTATTCCCAGAACCCGCCTGGTTGCCTACGCATGTCTTGCTCTCAGCATGTCCCTGGTGGGCTCTTACGTTGCGTTGTCCAAGCCGCTGGCGTTGGTATTTCCGGTTTTCCTGTTGGGATGGTTACGCTTTGGCATTGGTGTTATTGCGATGTCGCGATGGCTGCATAAGCCGGCAAGCGAACCACAGCTCTCGATCCACACAAGAATTCTTATATTCCTTGAGTCGTTCCTCGGGAATTTCCTGTTCACGATATGCATGTTGTATGGCGTTAGCATGACGACCGCGGTATCGGCGGGTGTCATCATGTCCACGATCCCCGCCGCTGTAGCCCTCATGAGCTGGGTTTTTTTGAAAGAAACCATCGGACTGCGCGTATGGGGCGCGATCGTATGTGGTGCGTTGGGAATAGGGCTGCTTTCGTGGGGAGGCGTGCAAGCGAGCCTTCAAGGCGGCGACACGCTGGGGCAGACGGCGGCGCCGGCGATGGCTTGGCTTGGGGACTTGCTGATCGTCGGTGCTGTGCTGTGTGAAGCAGCCTATGCCGTGATTGGCAAGAAACTCACGGCAGTCATGGGACCCAAGCGGATCAGTGCCGTCATCAATCTATGGGGTTTCTTACTGATGACCCCATTTGGTATTCATGCGGCCCTCGACTTCGACTTTACTGGCGTCCCGTTTCAAATGTGGTTGCTGCTCTTGTTCTATGCGCTGGCTGCCAGCGTGTGGACAGTCTGGTTGTGGATGACCGGCTTGAAATCCGTGCCCGCGTCGCGCGCAGGCGTCTTCACGGTCATGCTTCCTGTCACCGCGGCCCTGGTCGGTGTCATGTTGTTAGGCGAAGCATTGGGCGTGGTGCAGATAGTCGCTTTCGCGCTTGCGCTCGGAGGCCTGCTGTTGGCCACATTGCCGGCAAAAGATTCCACAGCCAGATGACGCAGCGCCAGCTGCGAGGGCGGCGTGACCGGCGCCTGTTCTTACTGGCGGTAGTCGGTCGCACAGGCGTGTTCGATGATCAGTTGTGCCGACACGACTCCGTTCCAGACGTTCTGGTCCAGCCGGTATGCCACATCGGCGTACTCCGGCAGCATGTCGGCGTGATTGAACCAGATGGCGTCGAAGCGTTGATTGCCTCGTTCGAGGTTCAACTTCAAGTGCTTGTCTTTCAGCAGCCGCTGTTGCCGCACGTGGAAGGTATCGCGGAAGACGGGCGCGGGGAAACCTGCACCCCAAACTTGTTGCTGCAGCAATCCTGCCACCTCCGCATTGGCGTATCCGGTTTCCAGTGATCCGTCGGTTTCGATGACGGGATCAAAGCTGGCCTTGCCGCTCAGCTCAATCACCGCCGCGTCGAAACCTTCAATGAACTGCGCGTACGCATCTTCACGCAGCGTCAGTCCAGCGGCCATGGCGTGGCCTCCGAACTTCAGGATGATGCCTGGATAGCGTTTGGATACCAGGTCAAGGACGTCGCGCAAATGCACATCCGGAATGGAGCGGCCGGAGCCGCGCAATTCGCCCGAGTCCGAACGGGCGAAGGCCAGCGTCGGACGCCAATAGGTTTCTTTCAGGCGTGACGCGACCAGGCCAACGACGCCCTGGTGCCACTCGGGATGATAGACACATACCGTGGCGCCGATGACCGGCGTGGATGCCTCGATTGCCGCAAGCGCTTCTTCACGCATGGTCGTTTCAATGCCACGACGCTCCTGGTTCATGCCATCGAGCTGCCGAGCGAGCTCGAGCGCTTCCCCTTCGTCATCCGTAATCAGGCAGTTGATGCCTATGCTCATGTCAGCCAGTCGCCCCGCGGCATTGATGCGGGGTCCCAGGGCAAAGCCCAGATCAAAGCCACTGGCTTGGCGTGGCTCGCGCCCGGATACGGCGAACAACGCGCGGATGCCTGCCTGCATCTTTCCGGCCCGCATTTTCTGCAGGCCCTGTGTGACAAGCACGCGATTGTTGGCATCGAGCTTGACCACGTCGGCCACCGTGCCCAACGCCACCAGGTCGGCCAGGCTGTCAAGTCGGGGACCGCCATCTTTGGGATAGACGCCGCGCTGCCGCATTTCGGCGCGCAGGGCCAGCAAAAGATAGAAAATGACACCTACGCCGGCCAGATTCTTGGATGGAAACCCACAGCCCGGTTGATTCGGATTGACGATAGCGAGCGCTTGAGGCAGCGTATCTCCCGGCAGGTGATGATCCGTGATGACCACATCGATGCCGGCGAGCTTTGCAGCCTGGACACCGTCGACGCTGGCAATGCCATTGTCCACGGTGATGAGAATATCAGGCTTACCCGACGGGTGCTGAACGGCCAGGCTTACCACCGCCGGTGAAAGCCCGTAGCCGGTTTCGAACCGGTTCGGCACCAGGAAATCGACAATGGCACCCATGCTGCGCAGGCCGCGCATGCCGACCGCGCAGGCGGTTGCGCCGTCGCAATCGTAGTCAGCCACGATCAGCAGGCGCTTGCCATTGTGGATGGCGTCAGCCAGAATGCTGGCGGCATGCTGGATGTGGGTGAGTTTTCCCGGCGGAATCAGGGCGCCCCAGACAAGCTGGGTATCGCCAAGGCAGCTTACGCCTCGCGCTGCCCACAAACGCGCAAGCAATGGATGTATGCCTGCCGCCTCGAGGGCTTGACTGGCCTGGAAGTCGGCCAGCCGATTGCTTAGTTTTGGGGTGACCACCACTTTCTCCATGCTAGACGACTGCCCGGAAGCCATTGTATCCATTGCCCCCATGGCATTGGTTGGACCTCCACGATGCGGTCCGTTCCCATCAATACGACGCCTGGGGTCGGCCCGCCTGCCAAGGGCTTGAACACGGCAGCTTCCAGCTGCTGAAGCGCGGCGAGCCATCCCCCCCAGTCATGGCTCGTGGCCGGCGCAAGCAAGGCATCGTGCGTCTGCGCGTCGCTTGTCTTGTCCTTGCCGAACGTTAATTGTTCGGCGCTGGCACCGCCGAACAGCCAGAGGCTGTTAATGGGCACCAGACTTTGCCTGTAACGCGTCTGGTTGACAGGGTGTTCGAACCAGGCCATCTGCAGTTCATTGACCAGGCGCCGCCAGGGGCGTGCGTCCACGTCCTGCGGCCACCAGTCGTTCACCGTACTTATGCTGACGAGCGCCGGGCTGGCGCTTTGCGGCGCAAATCCGGCGGGCAATTCAAGCCGCCAGCGTTCGATGCTGTCGGCATGTAGCGTAAAACCCGAATCGGCAAACAAGGGTTGCGCCGATTCGAACAAGGCTACACTCTGCTCTCGCGTGATCGCGAGCTCACGAGCCGGCAGCAAGGCGGCGCCATCCCGGGACGGCGATACATGCACCAATTCGGTCAGCCAGACAGATGTATTGTCTGCCACTGGCTGCTGCAGCCACAGAGGAGCCAGGCCTGCGCTAAGATTCTGTTCTTTCCGGGGCTTGAATCCACTGGCGGCCAACAACCACTGCTCGTGTGGCGTGCAGCCGCTCGATGCCGGATCGGCCGCAATGGTGCGGGCGCGTCCTTGCTCAAGCCAGCGCACAAGTGTCGGTGCGGCGTTTTGCAGATAGGAAGTCAGTTCGCGCGCCTCGCGAGGGTCGGGCAATGCCCCAGGTAGTACGATTTGCATTCCTGGATTGTAGTGTTAATGGAAAACGGTGGCTTCAACAATGGCATATGAATTTTGGATAGGCGCGCGCTATGCGGGCTTGGCGCGTTCGAAGCGTCGTGTCGGCAGGGGCGACCGTTTCGTTTCGTTTATTGCGGCCAGTTCGATGGCCGGTATCGCGTTGGGCGTGGCCGCGTTGATCGTGGTGCTTTCCGTCATGAACGGATTCCAGACTCAGGTCAGGGACCGCATGTTGTCGGTGTTGCCCCACATCGAACTTTATGTGCCTCGCACCGATCCCGAGCAGGTGCTTATGCAATGGCAGGCGATCGCGGATATGGCGAAGGAAAATCCGGAAGTCACTGGTGCAGCGCCTTTTGTTGCAGCACAAGCCATGATAGTGCGCGGCGAAGCCTTGAGCGGGGTGCAATTGCGCGGTATCGATCCACTGCGTGAAAGTGACGTTTCGGATGTCGGGGGTCAAATGATTGCGGGAGATATCTCCGCACTGAAGGCGGGCAGCTACTCAATAGTCCTGGGCAACCAATTGGCCACAACGTTGGGGGTCAATGCGGGCGATACCGTCATGGTGCTTGCTCCCCAAGGATCCATTTCGCCCGCGGGGTTCACCCCGCGCATGCGCCAATTCACGGTCACTGGACTGTTCTCTTCCGGTTACTACGAATACGATGCCACGCTGGCTTTCATCAATTACGAGGATGCCGCCAAGGTGTTCAGGGATAGTGGAACCAGCGGTGTGCGATTGCGTATTTCGGACATGCAGCGGGCACCCTTGGTCGCCCGGAGTTTGAGCAAGGCCTTGCCGCCATTCGTGCACGCGCAAGACTGGACGTTGAATAACCGTACATGGTTTGCCGCCGTTCAGACCGAGAAACGCATGATGTTCCTGATACTTGCCTTGATTGTGGCGGTGGCGGCCTTCAACCTGTTGTCTTCGCTTGTCATGGCGGTCAAGGACAAGCGCTCCGATATCGCCATATTGCGCACATTGGGTGCCAGTCCACGCGAGATCGCGAAGATATTCCTGGTCCAGGGCTCGCTTATTGGTATCGTTGGAACCCTGCTGGGGCTCGGCTTCGGAACCCTGGTGGCGTATAACATTGACGTCATTGTTCCCTTCATTGAACGTATGCTGGGCGTGCAATTCCTGCCGCAGCAAATTTATTTCATCAGCGAGCTGCCCTCCAATCCACAGATCAACGACATTCTCGTTGTAGCCCTTACGTCGCTGGTATTGTCCCTGCTGGCTACCCTTTATCCCAGCTGGCGTGCGTCCAGTCTGCAACCGGCAGAGGTGCTGCGCCATGATTGATACACCCGTCGTCCACGCGCTGAGCGCGCGTAATCTGGTCAAGACATATCATGAAGGCGGCGTGGCCATCGAAGTCCTACGCGATGTAAGCCTGCACGTGGATGCGGGCGAAATGGTAGCCATTGTAGGGGCCTCGGGCTCGGGGAAAAGCACCTTGCTGCATACCCTTGGTTTGCTCGACCTCCCGACCTCAGGCTCGGTATCGATCAACGGTGAGTCAGCCGACGGCCTGAACGAGGCCCAGCGCAGCAAGCTGCGGAATCGAAGCCTGGGTTTCGTTTATCAGTTCCACCACCTTCTATCCGAGTTTTCGGCGCTGGACAATGTCGCGATGCCGCTTATCGTGCGGCGTGAAAAACGCGGCCTTGCCCGGGAACAGGCTCAACTCGTGCTGGAACAAGTTGGGTTGTCGGCCCGTATTGACCACTATCCAGGACAGCTATCGGGAGGTGAACGTCAGCGCGTGGCGTTGGCCCGCGCTTTGGTAACGCGGCCGACCTGCGTGCTGGCCGATGAGCCCACCGGCAATCTTGATCGCAATACCGCTGAAAGCATGTTCGAGTTGCTGGTGCGCATGAATCGGGATTTCAATACAGCCTTTGCCATCGTCACACACGATCCGGCACTGGCTGCCCTGGCGCATCGCCAACTGGCCATGGAGAAGGGTCGGCTCGTCGACCCCGAGGTGCCTCCACTGAATTTGGAGAAATGAAAAATTGGGTAGCGCGCTCAAGGAATTGCGATGTTGATCGACACGCACTGCCACCTTGATGCCAGTGAGTTCACGGCAGACCGTGCCGCGGTAATCGAGCGTTCCGGCGAGAAAGGCGTGGGTGGCATCGTGATTCCTTCGGTGGCACGTTTCAATTTTGAGATTGTGCGTGAGCTTGCGCATTCGTTCAGAGGTGGCAGCTATGCGCTGGGAATACATCCCATCTTCATACCCGATGCCCAGCACTCGGACCTCGCCGAACTTGAGATCCAGATACGGCAGTCGCTGGATGACCGACGCTTTATCGCAATAGGCGAGATCGGGCTGGACTTCTTCGTTCCCGCATTGAAAACGCCTGAGATGCGCGAGAAACAGGAAACGTATTATTCTGCCCAGCTGGATCTTGCACAGCGCTACGGCTTACCGGTGCTGCTGCATGTGCGACGCTCACAAGATATATTGTTGAAGCATTTGCGCCGGCGGCCTCGCATCGGCGGAATCGCCCACGCCTTCAATGGCAGTTTCCAGCAAGCGCAACAGTTTATCGATTTGGGTTTCGCGCTGGGTTTTGGTGGCGCAATGACCTATGGCCGAGCCCTGCAGATACGACGCCTGGCAACGCAGCTACCCATGGAGTCGTTGGTGCTGGAAACTGATGCGCCGGATATCCCACCGGCATGGCTCAGCCGACCAGGAGAAGCGATACCGCGCAATGAACCGGCTGAAGTGGCCGGAATAGCGCAAGTGATGGCGCAGCTTCGCAATGCAGATCTTGAAGACATTATTCTTGCATCGGCGGCAAATGCCAGGCGGGTGTTGCCGCGCCTGGCGGGGGCGGCTTAATTTATCTTGAACCCGGTCTTCTTCACGACTTGCGCCCAGCGGGCCTGTTCAGCGATCAGCAAGTCGCCCAATTCACATTGAATGTCGGTATGTCCATGATGGCTTGCGTCGGTGATATCCGAAGGGAGTTTCATGTCCGTCTAGTACGTCATTTCCACCAGCTCCGACAGTACGCTAGTCGATTTGGAGCATGCGAGCGTGACTGGGCGTATCTGTCTGCTGGCTTTCGTCGCTGCGACCGGGGCGGTGCAGTGTCTGCCCGAACTGCCCACGCAATCGCTATGGTGGGGAATCCTGGCAGGCGCGGGGCTCTTGTCTTCTACGGTTTGTTTACTTGGGCCTGCGATTCGGTGGCGTGTGCTG
This sequence comes from Pollutimonas nitritireducens, assembly GCF_002849615.1. Lineage (GTDB taxonomy): Bacteria > Pseudomonadota > Gammaproteobacteria > Burkholderiales > Burkholderiaceae_B > Pollutimonas > Pollutimonas nitritireducens. The sequence continues at coordinate 45,822 of NZ_PDNV01000007.1, read as the reverse complement.
CTACCGGTGTGGGCCGCGCTGGTCGGGCTGCTCATCACTGTAGCCAGGGCGGAACACAGGCTGGCGGATGAACTTCAGCCTATCAACGAAAATCAAGTATCGAGGGTTGTGCTGCGTATTGCCGCGTTACCCAAGTCCAGTCACGAAAGCCGCCAATTCGAGGCGGAGGTTCTATCCTCCAAGCCTGAGGGTGTGCCCTCGCGCATCCTGGTCACCTGGACGGCCCCGAACTGGGCTGGGCCTTATAGCGGAGCGGGCCGAAATGCCGGCCTAAGCGCAGCCGCCCATGCCGTCTTTCCTGACCTGAGGCCGGGTCAGATCTGGCGTATGGCGTTGACGTTGAAAAAACCTCATGGCAACCAAAATCCGCATGCGTTCGACTATGAAGCGTACATGTTCGCGCGGGGCCTGAGGGCGACTGGGAGCGTACGCGGCGAGCCCCGATATATCGGCGACGATCCCTGGGCGAGTCTGTCGATCATCGCGCAACGAGCACGCTATCACGTGCGGTACGCCATGCAGCCCTATCTGGAAGGCAAGCGCTATGGCGCCGTGCTGCTCGCGCTGGCAATCGGGGATCAGGCCAGTGTCGATGCTTCCGACTGGTCGGTATTCAATCGAACAGGCATTACACACCTGGTCTCAATCAGCGGATCCCACATTACGATGATCGCGGCGCTTGGAGGCAGCCTGGTCTACTGGCTATGGCGACGCATACGAATACGCGGTCACTATCTGGCCGAAAGGTTCCCAGCGCAGCTGGCTGGGGCCATGGCGGCGTTGGTGGTCGCATGGGTTTATTGCCTGCTGGCGGGGTGGGGGGTTCCGGCCCGCCGAACTTTCCTGATGCTGGCTGTAGTGGCAATCGCTTATATGTTGCGCCTGCCCCTGAACGCATCGCGGTTGCTCTCGCTCGTGGCATTTTCAGTCGTGCTTCTGGATCCCTGGGCATTGCTCGCCAGTGGATTCTGGCTGTCGTTTTCCGCCGTGTATATCCTGATGGCAAGCGCCGGGTGGTGGGGACAATCGGCGCGACGATCCTCAGCCACACGAGGCCAGCGGTGGCTCCGCTTCGCGGCTACCGCCACGCGTTTGCAACTGGCCATCACGGTGGGTTTGATGCCTTTATTGGCATTGATTTTTCACGAGGTGTCCCTGATTTCGCCGCTGGCCAATGTCTATGCCATCCCAGTCATCAGCTTGATTGTCACACCCGTTTCCTTGTTGCTGGCGACGGCCGCATTTATTCCAGGGCTGGAGTGGCTGGCTACGGCCCTGGCATGGGTGGGACATCTTGCGCTTGACTGGACGATGGTGCCTACAGTGTGGCTCTCCGATTTTCGGGCGGCCAGCTTTAATGCGGCGGCAGCACCGCTGTGGCTGACATTGTTTGCCATGCTGGGGCTGATGCTCGCCGTCCTGCCATACGGGTTGCCTTTTCGTAATGCGGCGTGGCTGTTTACGCTGCCGGCCTTGTTATGGACACCGCAGAGGCCACCGCAGGGAGGCTGGGACTTGTATGCGCTGGATGTCGGACAGGCCAGCGCCATCGTAGTGCAGACAGCCGGCCACTCCTTATTGTTCGATACCGGATTGCGCAGCAGCGCCAGTTCTGATGATGGCGCTCGCACCATAGTGCCGTTCCTGCGATCACGCGGTATCAGGAAGCTCGATACGCTGGTGATCTCGCATGCCGATATCGACCATGCTGGCGGCTTGCGCAGCATCCTGAGCGGGCTGGCCGTGGGACAGTCCTATAGTTCATTCGATGCGGCGCACTACCTGTCACGCGAGGCGCGGCTTCTCGGCGTCCCTCAGCAAATACCGCCCGCGCCGCTGGCGATGTCGCGGTGCGAATATGGAGTTTCCTGGCAGATCGATGGAGTGGCATTCGAGTTTCTATGGCCTCTCAAGTCCGTTCCGTCCAAGCCGTCGCGATCGCGCAAGAACCGCAATGACGACACCTGCGTGTTGCGCATTCGGGGAAGCCACCATTCTGTGTTGCTTCCTGGTGATATCGGCGCCGCGCAGGAATTTTTGCTGGTCGACAGGGGGCTGGAACGTCTGGATGTCGTGCTGGCAGCGCATCATGGATCAAAGAACTCGTCGAGCCCGCAGTTCGTCAGTGCTGCACAGCCCGGCCATGTGGTGGCTCAGGCGGGCCTATGGAATCGATATGGTCATCCCAGTTCGCTGGTGGTAGGTCGCTGGAAAGCGGCAGGTGCGAGGGTATGGCGCACCGATCAACACGGTGCCGTCACAGTCACGTCCCGCCCGGCAGGCTTGTTGGTTTCTGGCGAACGCGGTTCTGCACGCCGATATTGGCATGGCCGCTAGGGTTGCCCCCACCCCCGGGCGCTTGCGGATAGCAGCCGGATCGGCGATGATTGAAGCAGCTGTTCAAAAGACGGTTAAGAAAAAACCATCGGTTCGAAAATTCCATAAGACATTTTCTGAAGCAAGCATGAGACAAACTATCCCGTTACGACTGCACGTGCCCGAACCCTCCGGGCGACCCGGCCACGCCACCGACTTCTCCTATTTGCGGCTAGCCGATGCCGGCGCGGTACGCAAACCTCCGTTGGACACATCAGCAACCGACACGACCGACATGGCGTACACGCTGGTGCGCGTGCTGGACGACGATGGCAACGCGCTGGGGCCATGGTCACAAGACATCGACCCGCAGCTGCTGCGCAAGGGCCTGCAATCCATGATCAAGACGCGCATCTACGATGCGCGAATGTTGATTGCCCAGCGGCAAAAAAAAATGTCGTTCTATATGCAAAGTCTTGGCGAGGAAGCCGTAGGCACTGCCCAGGTCATGGCCCTTTCCAAGGGCGACATGTGCTTTCCGTCTTACCGCCAACAGAATCTCCTGATTGCGCAAGACGTCCCCTTGTTCGACATGATGTGCCAGTTGTTTTCCAATGACCGCGACAGCCTGAAGGGGCGGCAACTGCCTGTGATGTACTCCATGCGCGAGGCGGGTTTCTTTTCGATTTCCGGCAATCTCGCCACGCAGTTCGTCCAGGCTGTCGGGTGGGCCATGGCGTCGGCCATCAAGGGTGATACAAAAATCGCATCGGCCTGGATTGGCGACGGCGCCACCGCGGCGGCGGATTTCCAGACGGCGCTGACCTTTGCCCATGTCTATCAGGCGCCGGTGATACTTAACGTCATCAATAATCAGTGGGCAATATCCACATTCCAGGCGCTCGCAGGGGGCGAAAGCACAACCTTTGCGGCGCGCGGTGTCGGCAGCGGCATTGTGTCGCTGCGTGTCGATGGCAATGACTTCCTGGCCGTTTTTGCGGCTTCGCAATGGGCCATCGAGCGCGCACGCAGCAATCTCGGCCCCACGCTTATAGAATGGGTTACCTACCGGGCCGGGCCGCATTCGACCTCCGACGATCCCACCAAGTACAGGCCTGCTGATGACTGGGCACGCTTTCCTCTGGGCGATCCCATCGCACGTCTGAAGCAGCACCTGATGCGGATTGGTGCATGGTCCGAGGAAGAACATCAACGCACGCAGAAAGACTACGAGGCGGAAGTCATTGCCGCGCAGAAACAGGCCGAAAGTCATGGTACGCTGGCGACCGGGCAGACCTCCAGTGTCGCGACCATGTTCGAGGACGTCTATAAAGACATGCCTTGGCACTTGCGCCTTCAACGTCAGAAAGCGGGGGTGTGACCATGCCGGCCAAGCAACAAAAAACGACTCCGATGACAATGATCCAGGCGTTGCGTTCCGCAATGGATGTGATGCTGGAACGCGACGGGAATGTTGTCATCTTTGGACAGGATGTCGGCTACTTCGGCGGCGTGTTCCGATGCACAGAGGGTTTGCAGGCCAAGCATGGGCGCCATCGCGTCTTTGACGCGCCCATCTCGGAAGGGGGCATTGTCGGCGCGGCGGTCGGGATGGGCGCCTATGGCTTGCGTCCTGTGGTGGAGATCCAGTTTGCTGACTATTTCTATCCTGCCACCGACCAGATCGTTTCGGAAGCGGCAAGGTTGCGATACCGATCCGCAGGCGATTTCATCGCGCCGCTCACAATACGCATGCCCTGCGGCGGCGGCATTTATGGTGGCCAGACCCATAGCCAAAGTCCCGAGGCATTATTCACTCACGTCAGTGGTTTGCGTACGGTCATGCCGTCCAATCCCTACGATGCGAAAGGCTTGCTGATCGCCTCTATCGAATGCGACGATCCGGTCATCTTCCTGGAACCGAAGCGCCTGTATAACGGTCCGTTCGACGGGCACCACGATCAGCCCGTAGTGCCGTGGTCCAAGCATCCCCTGGGAAATGTACCAGAAGGGTATTACACCGTTGCGCTTGAATCGGCCTCGATTTTCCGGTCCGGGGCCGACCTGACCGTCCTTACCTACGGCACCATGGTCTATGTGGCCGACGAGGCCGCCAAGCTGTCGGGTATTGATGCCGAGGTCATTGATCTGCGCAGTCTTTGGCCTTTGGACCTCGATACGATAGTCAATTCGGTCAAGAAAACCGGCCGTTGCGTCGTCCTCCACGAAGCCACGCAGACCAGCGGATTTGGTGCGGAACTCACGGCGCTTATCCAGGAACATTGTTTTTATCATCTCGAAGCGCCTATAGAACGGATTGCCGGTTGGGATACGCCATACCCGCATGCCCACGAATGGGCATATTTCCCCAGCCCCCAACGGGTAGCCGAGGCCTATCGCAGGGTGTTGCGTGAAGCAGGGGAGCAATGAGCATGGGTATTCATACGATAAAAATGCCGGATATCGGCGAAGGCATTGCCGAGGTGGAGTTGGTCGAATGGCACGTCAAACCGGGCGATACGGTGGTCGAAGATCAGCTCCTGGCCGATGTCATGACCGACAAGGCGACAGTGCAAGTGCCTTCACCCGTTCATGGAACAGTGGTCTCGCTCGGCGGCGCCGTGGGAGAGGTCATGGCGGTGGGTTCCGAATTGATACGGCTGGAGGTTGAGGGCGCGGGCAATGCGTCTAGCTCAAAAGGGTCGGGGCGCGCGTCGTCCTTGTCGTCTTCCGCTCCGGATGCTGTTATCTCCGCCGCGAAATCCGTGGTTGTGCCTGACTCCAAGCCCGGTCCTGAATCCGCACCTGAAACTACAATCGAAGTCGGGGTGCGGCCTATGTCCGAGCGGGGCGACGCGCCACGGCGAGATGCCGCACAGCCTAACGCCGCCGCGCCAGGTGCTGCGGTCCGCAAGGCCGGTGAAAAGCCATTGGCATCTCCCGCGGTGCGCAAGCGCGCATGGGATCTGGGTGTCCAGTTGCAATACCTCGTCGGTACGGGTGTGGCGGGGCGCATCACCCACGCCGACCTGGATGCCTATGTCGCGCAAGGTGCCTACACCGCGGTGGCAACCGGGCGAGGCGCGGCCTACTTGCTGCGCGATGAGGAAACCCAGGTTCCCATCATAGGCTTGCGGCGCAAAATAGCCCAAAGAATGCAGGAGTCCAAACGGCGCATTCCGCACTTTACCTATGTAGAGGAAGTCGATGTCACCGAGCTGGACGCATTACGCGAGCGCTTGAATATAAAGTGGGCGTCGCAGAGAGGCAAACTGACGATTCTGCCCTTTCTGGCCAGGGCCATGATCCTGGCCCTGCGTGAATTCCCGCAGATCAATGCACGATTCGATGATGACAATGGAACGGTCACGCGCTACGCCGGAGTCCATTTAGGGATTGCCGCCCAGACCGATGCCGGTCTGATGGTGCCGGTGTTGCGGCACGCGGAAACGCACGACCTTTGGTCTTGTGCCGTTGAAATCAAGCGCCTCGCGGATGCGGCGCGCAATGGAAATGCCGTTCGCGATGAACTGTCGGGCTCCACCATCACGCTTACCAGTCTGGGAGCCTTGGGCGGCATTGTTTCAACGCCGGTCATCAACCATCCCGAAGTGGCTATTGTCGGTGTGAACAAGGTGGTTGAACGCCCCGTCATACTCAATGGCGCTGTGGTGGCGCGCAAGATAATGAATCTGTCTTCGTCATTCGATCATCGGGTGGTCGATGGCATGCATGCCGCCGAATTCATCCAGCGCATACGGGGCTTTCTTGAATGCCCGGCCATGCTGTTCATCGAATAGGAAGCGAAATGCAAACAAGCCAGTTACTGATACTCGGCGGTGGCCCAGGTGGATACGTGGCCGCCATACGCGCGGCGCAACTGGGTATTCAAACCGTTCTCGTCGAGAATGAAAATGTGGGCGGAACCTGCCTGAACGTCGGTTGTATCCCGTCCAAAGCTCTCATACATGCTGCCGAAGAATTCCACAAGCTAGCGCGCTACGACACTGAATCGCCCCTGGGCATACAGGCAGGTTCACCAATCGTTGATATCGTTCGCACTACGGCGTGGAAAGATGGCATTGTCGAGCGGCTGACGGGGGGCGTGGCATCACTGCTGAAGAAAAGCGGCGTTCAGGTCGTCAAGGGATGGGCACGCATCGTTGATGGTAAAACTGTCGAGATAGTGAGTTCACCAGCGGCCCAGCCTGGCAGCGGGCTGCGCATCTCCTGCGAACATTTGCTGCTGGCTACCGGGTCCGAGCCCGTCGCATTGCCCTCCATGCCGTTTGGTAGCCAGGTCATTTCTTCTACACAGGCACTGTCGCCGGGCGCATTGCCGACGTCTATGGCCGTGGTCGGCGCCGGCTATATCGGGATGGAATTGGGCATGGCCTACCGCAAGCTGGGCGTGGAGGTCACCATCGTCGAAGCGCAGGAACGGATTCTACCCGCCTACGATACCGAGCTGTCCAAGCCGGTACTCGCTTCCCTCAAGAAGCTGGGTGTCTCCTTGCACCTTTCGTGCAGCGTACTGGGGCTGGACGATGCCGGCCACTTGCGAATAAAGGATGCTCAGGGTGCCGAATCGACGCTGGCCGTCGAGCAGATCCTAGTCGCGATAGGGCGGCGTCCGCGCATCGCGGGGTTTGGCCTTGAATCCCTGTTGCTCGATATGAACGGCTCCGCGGTACGTATCGACGATCAATGCAGGACATCGATGCGGGGTGTCTGGGCTATTGGCGATGTGGCTGGAGAGCCTATGCTTGCCCATCGCGCCATGGCGCAGGGCGAGATGGTCGCCGAGATTATTTCAGGGAAACATCGCCGCTTTGTCCCGGCCTCGATTCCGGCAGTCTGCTTCACGGATCCCGAAATTGTAGTGTCTGGCCTGTCGCCCGGCGAAGCCGAAACAGCAGGGGTGGATGCAATCAGCGCCAGCTTTCCCTTCTCGGCAAACGGCAGGGCCATGACGCTCGAATCCAGCGACGGCTTCGTTCGGGTGGTCGCCCGTCGTGACAACCACTTGATTCTTGGCTGGCAGGCGGTGGGCGGGGGCGTATCGGAACTGAGCGCCGCTTTTTCGCAATCGCTCGAAATGGGCGCGCGCCTGGAGGATGTGGCGGGCACCATCCACGCTCATCCTTCCCTGGGTGAAGCAATCCAGGAAGCGGCAATGCGCGCATTGGGCCATGCACTGCATATCTAGTGCTACGCTACAATCTGAGCTCCATTCTGCAGTGAGGGGCTACATGATCGATACCACATACATGCGCAGTGAACAGCCAGGGCCCAGGCTCGACTACGTCATGTGTGCCAGCCTGGCTGGCACACACCGCATGGCCTATTGGGAATGGGGCGATCCCGATAATGACCGTGTCTTGCTATGTGTACATGGACTGACCCGCACCGGTCGCGATTTTGATCTCCTGGCGCAGCGCCTGGCCACTCATTATCGGGTGGTCTGCCCCGATGTCGTAGGTCGGGGGAAGTCCGATTGGCTCATCAATGCGGCGAGTTACGTCGTACCGCAGTATGTCGGCGATATGATCACCCTTATTGCACGCCTTAAACCGACTCAGCTGGACTGGGTGGGAACTTCCATGGGAGGTCTCATCGGCCTGGGATTGGCAGGTGCGCTGACGATGTCGGCATTGGCCAGACCGGATCGCGGCAGTTGCGGTTTGCCGGCGGAGAACACGATTTCCCTGGGCAAGATGGTTCTTAACGATATAGGCCCCAAGTTAAGCTTTGCAGGCTTGACCCGTATTGCCGAATATGTGGGCGAGCCGCTGAAGTTCGATACGTTCGAGAAGGCTGTCGGATACGTACGCACGGTATCGGCCGGCTTTGGAAATCATGATCAGAACGGATGGGAAGATCTCACCAGGCATGTGTTCAATAAGCAAGGCGACTGCTGGGTCAAGCACTATGACCTGCGGATCGCAGAACCTTTTGCCAATGAATCCGAGGCTAAGATTCAGGCATCGGAAGCCATATTGTGGGCCGCCTACGAGAGTATCAATACACCCATACTAGTGGTGCGCGGCGAAGAATCCGATCTGCTGACCGCCGAAGTTGCCACTGAAATGCTCCAGCGCAATCGCCATGCCAGCCTGCACAATGTGCCTAATGTGGGTCACGCTCCAACCTTCCGCAGCGCTGACCAAATCGATCCATTGGTCGAATTTTTACTCGAAAACTAAACGGCGTACACTAAGAATTCCGACGGCATGTTGCCTTCGGAATTCTTTCGCATCGCAAGAGTGAATATTAAAGTCGACCTGCATTCCCACTCCGTCGTTTCCGATGGAGTCCTCGCGCCATCGGAGCTGGCCGCCCGCGCGCACGCCAATGGCGTGCAGCTCTGGGCACTGACCGACCACGACGAACTGTCGGGCATCGCCGAAGCCCGGCAATCGGCTACGTCCCTCGGTATGTCCTATGTGTCGGGCGTCGAAGTCTCCGTCACATGGGGAAGACAAACGATCCACGTGCTCGGACTCAATGTGGACGAGACCAATGCTGGCTTGAACGCAGGCTTGGCGGAAATACGAGCGGGCCGTAGTGTTCGGGCCAGGGAAATGGCGGACAGGCTGACATCCATGGGGGTGCCGGATAGCTACGCCGGCGCCATGAAATTTGCGGGCAATCCGTCGCTGATCAGCAGAACTCACTTTGCCCGCTTTCTGGTCGAGCAGGGATACTGCAAGAACATGCAGATGGTGTTCGATAAATATCTGGGGGAGAACAAGCCCGCCAATGTGCAAGTGCATTGGTCCACGCTTGCACAAGCGGTCAGCTGGATCGTTGCGGCGGGTGGCCGAGCCGCGATTGCGCACCCGGGACGCTATGATTATTCGCCCATGCAATTTGACGCCCTGTTTGATGAGTTCAAGGAACTTGGCGGCACCGCAATCGAGGTCATCACGGGCAGTCACACGTCGGCACAATACGTGCAATATGCCGGCGTGGCCCGACGTTACGGATTCCTGGCGTCTTGCGGTTCCGATTTCCACAGTCCTACTGAAGCGCGGCTCGATCTCGGCGAACTTCCTTCGCTTCCATCCGACCTGACGCCGGTGTGGCACGATTGGGTATGACCATGAACAAAGCTTTTGTAAAAGAATCCGATAACGACGATGATGACGACCTGGGTCCTGAGACGGTAAAGCTCCCTCCAGGTACGAAGAACTACATCACCACGCAAGGCTATCAGCGGCTGCGTGATGAGCTCGCTCATCTGATCACGGTCGAGCGTCCGTCGATCGTGCAAATCGTTTCTTGGGCGGCATCCAACGGCGATCGTTCAGAGAACGGCGACTATCTCTACGGTAAAAAACGATTGCGTGAAATCGACAGGCGCATGCGCTTCCTGACCAAGCGCCTCGAAATTGCCGAGGTCGTTGATCCGGCGGCGCAGCCCAATCGGGATCAGGTTTTCTTCGGTGCCACCGTCGTATATTCCGATAGGGCAGGCGAAGAGTTCCGGGTCACCATTGTAGGCGTGGACGAGGCCGAACCCCTGGCCGGCAAGATCAGCTGGATTTCGCCTGTTGCGCGGGCGCTGACCAAGGCACGCGAAGGTGACACGGTCACGTTGCGTACACCCGCCGGCATTGATGAACTGGATATTCTGGAAGTGCATTACCCGTGAGCCTCGGGGTTCAACCCGGCGGGCTATCCGCCAGCCGGGCTGCCCGTTAAACGGCTTGTTAAGCAAGCAGGTAAAATGGGCGTTTCCCCTCTATTGCCTGCGTCGTATCGTGAATCCTATCCAGTATCTCCTCGGCTCTTCAGTCCTGTCTTCGTTTCGCCGCGAGCAGTTGCTGCAACGGTTTATTGAACTTGATCTGCCGGTTGCCGATATCTCCGGTCGCTACGAACATTACGTGTGGACTGATGCCGTCCTGACCCCTCCCGATCAGTCCAAACTTGAACAGCTCCTTGATTACGGCAGTCTTCGCGAAGATGGAAAGCAAGGAAAGAGCGACCTGGTCCTGCGTGTCGTGCCGCGTTTCGGCACAGTTTCTCCATGGGCCAGCAAGGCGACCGACATTGCTCACAATTGCGGCTTGCCGGTCGTGCGCCGCATCGAGCGGGGAATTCGCTACACGATCACTCCAGCGCGTGGCTTGCTCGGCGCCAAGTCCATCGATGCCGGACAATTGGCCCAGATAGCAGACTGCCTGCACGACCGCATGACTGAAACCGTAGTGGATGCGGAGTTCAATGGCGAAGCCTTGTTTGCTTCCTTGCCGGGCAAGCCCATTCAGACGATAGACGTGATCGGCCGGGGCCAGGAGGCCCTTGAACAGGCCAACCGCGCATTGGGGCTGGCGCTCTCGGACGACGAGGTCGACTATCTGGATACGGCGTTCAAGCAGTTGGGGCGCAATCCCACTGATGTCGAGTTGATGATGTTTGCGCAAGCCAATAGCGAGCATTGCCGCCACAAGATTTTCAACGCGCAGTGGGTCATCGACGGCATAGCGCAGCAAAATACATTGTTCGGCATGATAAGGGCCACGCATGCCGCGCAGCCGGAAGGCACTGTGGTGGCGTACTCCGATAATTCCGCCATCATGACGGGCGGACCGGCAACGCTGTTCCACGCCGGGAAAGCATCATCGTCCTCCGTGTACGAGCACCATGATGCTCTGGTGCATACGCTGATGAAGGTGGAGACGCATAATCATCCCACCGCTATTGCGCCTTTCCAGGGCGCCGCGACCGGCGCGGGCGGTGAAATCCGAGACGAGGGTGCTACAGGCCGTGGTTCCAAGCCCAAGGCAGGACTGACCGGGTTCACGGTATCCGACCTGTGCTTCAAGGATGCGCCCGAACCATGGGAAACGGATCCCCATGGTTCGCCCGACCGCATCGCGAGTCCGCTGGATATCATGATTGAAGGGCCACTGGGCGGGGCCGCCTTCAATAACGAATTCGGGCGTCCCAATTTGCTGGGCTATTTCCGGACCCTGGAGCAAACGGCCGGCGACACGCGCTGGGGCTATCACAAGCCCATCATGATTGCCGGCGGCCTGGGCTCTATCGATGATCGCCTCACCCATAAAGATCCCATACCGCCTGGCGCCTTGCTGATCCAGTTGGGCGGTCCTGGCATGCGCATAGGCATGGGCGGGAGCGCAGCATCCAGCATGAGCGCCGGCACCAACAGCGCCGAGCTGGATTTTGACTCGGTACAGCGGGGCAACCCCGAGATCGAGCGCCGTGCCCAGGAAGTCATCGACCGCTGCTGGCAGCAAGGAGAAAGCAATCCGATCATCGCCATCCATGATGTCGGGGCGGGAGGCCTATCCAACGCCTTCCCGGAACTGGTCAACGATGCCGGGCGCGGTGCCATTTTTGAACTTCAGCAAGTTCATCTTGAAGAGTCGGGACTGTCGGCAGCTGAAATTTGGAGCAATGAATCGCAGGAACGCTATGTCCTGGCGATCCAGTCCGAAGATTTGGCGCGATTCGACGCAATCGCGCGACGCGAGCGCTGCCCATACGCCGTGGTCGGCGTGGCCACGCAAGAGCGTCAGTTGCGCGTCACCTATGGTGAAGGCTTGCCCGGTGTTTCGCCGGCCGGGGCCATGCACGAGGCCGTCGGCTTTCGTCCCGTCGACGTCCCGGTCGATGTGATCCTTGGCAAGCCCCCTCGCATGACCCGCGATGTCCAGCGCACGAAAGTTGTGGGCACCGAACTTGATATCACCGATATACCGCTAGCTGAGGCCATCGACCGGGTGTTGCGTCACCCCACGGTGGCCAACAAAACCTTCTTGATAACCATAGGCGATCGCACGGTGGGCGGTCTTACCAGCCGGGACCAGATGGTCGGACCGTGGCAAGTGCCTGTTGCCGATTGCGCAGTCACCCTGGCGGACTACGAAGGTGTCCGCGGCGAGGCCATGTCCATGGGCGAACGTACGCCGCTGGCCATGATCGATGCGCCCGCTTCGGGACGGATGGCCATCGTCGAAGCCCTGACCAACCTCGTGGCCAGCGATGTGCAATCGCTGAAAGACGTGAAGCTTTCCGCCAACTGGATGGCGGCTTGCGGGGCGGCCGGTCAGGATGCGGCCTTGTATGACACCGTCTCGGCAATCAGCGACTGGTGCCAGCAACTGGGCTTGTCCATACCGGTGGGCAAGGATTCACTGTCCATGCGTACCGCATGGTCACGCAATGGCGAGCAGCGCGAAGTTCTGGCGCCTGTTTCGCTTATTGTTACAGCCTTTGCACCCGTCGCCGACGTGCGCGCCACCCTGACGCCACAGCTGCGCACCGATGCCGGCGATACCGCGCTGATCCTTATCGATCTCGGCCTGGGGCAACAACGCCTGGGCGCCTCGATCCTGGCGCAGGCATTCAACCGGGTCGGCGTCACAGTACCCGACATGACGAATGCACCATTACTCATCGCCTTCTTCAAGGTGCTGCGCCAGCTTGCCGCCGATGGGCACATTCTGGCCTATCACGACCGTTCCGACGGGGGATTGCTGGCTACCGTCTGCGAGATGGCTTTTGCCGGGCATGTCGGGGTATCGATCAACCTCGATATGCTGACCATTGATCCGGTGGCCGCGGACTGGGGCGATTATAAAATCCGCTCCGAACAGATATCGGTACAGCGCGATGAACTTACGCTCAAGGCCTTGTTTGCGGAGGAAGCCGGCGCCGTCATCCAGGTGCCGCTGACGCAGCGCAACATCGTACTGCAGCAGCTGCGTGCCCACGGCTTGTCGGCACATTCCCATGTGATCGGCGGTCTGAACACGAAAGACGAGATCCAGATTTTCCGCGACGGGAACTGCATATATCAGAAGCCGCGCGAAGAGTTGGGCCAGCAATGGAGCGAAGTCAGCCGACGCATCATGGCGTTGCGCGATAACCCCGAATGCGCGCGGTCCGAATTCGATACATGGAAAGACAATTCCGATCCTGGCATGGCCGCATCGGTGTCCTTCAATCCGCAGGAAGACGTCGCGGCCCCATATATTCTCACCGGCAAGCGGCCCAAGGTCGCCATCCTGCGCGAGCAGGGGTGCAACAGCCAGGTGGAAATGGCATGGGCCTTCGACAAGGCGGGTTTCGAAGCACAAGACGTGCACATGACCGACCTCTTGTCGGGCAGAACCCGACTGGAGGATGTGCAGGGACTCGTTGCCGTGGGCGGCTTCAGCTATGGCGATGTACTCGGGGCCGGCGAAGGCTGGGCGCGAACCATACGCCATAACGATCAGCTGGCGGACCAGTTTGCCGCTTACTTTGGCCGGTCAGATACCTTTGCGTTGGGCGTCTGCAACGGTTGCCAGATGATGGCTGCATTGGCCAGCATGATCCCTGGCGCGCAACACTGGCCGCGCTTTACACGCAATCAGTCGGAGAAGTATGAAGCACGCCTGTCCCTGGTTGAGATTCCCGAGTCGCCTTCTTTGTTCATGCAAGGCATGGCCGGCACACGTGTGCCAGTGGCTGTCGCGCACGGCGAGGGCTATGCCGACTTTTCGACGCAAGGGGATCTTGCACAGGTGCATAGTGCCTTGAACTTCATCGATAACCGGGGCCAGCGTACCGAGCAGTATCCGGCCAATCCAAATGGCAGTCCTCAAGGCCTTACGGGGGTCACGACGAAAGATGGGCGCTTCACGGTGCTTATGCCTCACCCGGAACGGGTTACGCGGAATGTCACGATGTCCTGGGCGCCCGAGAGTTGGGGTCCGCTGGACACCGGTGGCAAGGATACCCTCCACGGAGGCTATAGCCCGTGGCTGCGCATGTTCCGTAATGCCCGGGTTTGGCTGGGATGATAGGTAAAGACCCTAGGTTCGCGTATAATCTTGCTTTGCACGGAGCTCGTTCATGCGTCTAATCAAAAAAGCGCTCACCTTCGACGATGTGTTGTTGGTTCCCGCGTACTCCGATGTATTGCCTCGCGATACGTCACTTGCCACTCGTTTCACCCGCGATATCACGTTGAATATCCCGTTGGTTTCCGCCGCAATGGATACCGTGACTGAATCACGCCTGGCCATTGCCATGGCGCAGGAAGGCGGCATAGGCATCGTCCATAAGAATCTAACCGCCGACCAGCAGGCGCGCGAAGTCGCTCGCGTCAAGCGCCACGAGTTCGGCATCGTGATTGATCCGGTTACCGTCACGCCTACCATGAAAGTCCGAGATGCGATTGCATTGCAACGCCAGCATGGGTTCTCGGGCCTGCCGGTCGTTGAAGCAGGTAAACTGGTGGGTATCGTGACCAATCGCGATCTCCGGTTCGAAGACAGACTCGATCTTCCGCTGCGCGACGTCATGACGCCGCAAGATCGTCTGATCACCATGAAAGAGGGCGCGACGCTGGATGAAGCGCAGTCCCTCATGCACAAGCACCGCCTTGAACGCGTACTGATCGTCAACGATAAATTCCAGTTGCGCGGCCTTGCAACGGTCAAGGACATCGTCAAGAACACCGAACACCCCAGCGCTTCGAAAGACAGCCAGGGCCAGTTGCGCGTAGGCGCGGCCGTAGGGGTGGGTGAAGGTACCGAGGAACGGGTCGAAAAGCTTGCTGCCGCGGGTGTCGACGTCATCGTGGTCGATACGGCGCATGGCCATTCCGCCGGCGTCATCGAACGTGTGCGTTGGGTCAAGAAAAACTACCCTAAAATCCAGGTCATCGGTGGCAACATTGCCACCGCCGGCGCGGCCAGGGCTTTGGTTGAAGTGGGTGCCGATTGCGTCAAAGTCGGTATCGGTCCGGGATCCATCTGCACCACGCGTATTGTTGCCGGTGTGGGCGTTCCACAAATAACGGCCATAGCCGACGTTGCCAAGGCGCTTCAAGGCACCGGTGTCCCACTCATCGCCGACGGCGGCATCCGTTATTCCGGCGATGTTTCCAAGGCACTGGCGGCCGGCGCCTCAGCCTGCATGATGGGCGGCATGTTTGCGGGCACTGAAGAAGCGCCGGGCGAGGTCGTTCTGTTTCAGGGCCGCTCATATAAATCCTATCGCGGCATGGGCAGCCTGGGTGCGATGGCCGATGGCTCGGCCGACCGCTATTTCCAGGATCCCAGTAACAATGTCGACAAGCTCGTTCCCGAAGGGATAGAAGGCCGCGTACCCTACAAAGGCAGTGTTATTGCCATCATCTATCAATTGATAGGCGGCATTCGCGCTTCCATGGGTTATTGCGGTTGCGCTTCAATCGAAGAAATGCGCACCAAGGCCGAGTTCGTGGAAATCACATCGGCGGGCGTGCGCGAATCGCACGTGCACGACGTGCAAATCACCAAAGAAGCGCCCAACTACCGCGCTGAATAAGCCGCGCCCAGGCGCTCGGCCGATAGGCCGGGCGCCGACAATCGTGTGTCGTATTGCCGGACACTTCAGGATTTCAGCAGCAAGTAGCTGCTTAGCAGTAGTCCCATGGCCGCCAGCCCCAGTGCGGACCCCAGCCCTGCTGAAATGTACTCATTGGTCAGGCTGAAAATGATAGGCCCCGCAAGTTGACCGGCGGCGAAGGCGGCTGTCAGGGCACCCAACAGCTTGCGAGCCTGACCCGTGCGGGCTGTTGCATGGGCTTCCTGCATTCCAAGCATCGTAACCACCATGAAGGTTCCGCCCACGCACACGGCCGCGATCCCAATCGAAATCAGGCTCGGCCAGACGATGGGCAGAAGGAGGCCGGCCGCCATGATCAACTGGGCCACCGCCCAGACGGCACGCCGCGTATAAACCGCAGTTAGTCGGCTTGTCAGTAGCGTTGACACTGCCGCAGCGAGCCCGAATAGCGGCCAGGCCAGGCCGAAGAGTGCAGGATCCGCCACCAGCAGCTTCGCCTGTGCCGGCAAGAACGTGGCCGGCAATATATATCCGAACCCGAAAAGCCCATAGCAAAGTATCAGCTTCCAGTGGGACTTGAGAACGAAGGTTTTTGCCGAAGGGTCAGGGTTGGGTTGTGCAGCGGCCGCCGCACCAGTTGGGCCCGAAGGCGTGATCCACAAACTGCGTGTGCCCCAGGCACCCAGCAGGGCGGTTAGACCAAGCATCAGCCATGCAAAAGACGAGGAGACGGCTGCTATCGTCATGATCAAGCACAACAGGCCCGCCACGGCTATGCCGCTGCCCACACCGGCAAAGACCTGGCCGGCCCTGCGCGACTGTCCCAGTGACGCCAGCCGGGTCAGGCAAAGCGACGAAGTGCTGACCAGCACCCAGGCGCTGGCCACGCCGGCAGTGAATCGCCATACTAGCCAGCTGGTCCAACTGTCGGTGATGCCCATCGCCGCGGTGGTCACGATGACAATCGCCAGCCCGGCTCGCAACTGCACCGTTGCTGACCATGGCATGTTTGCCGCCATCAGGGCCCCGACCAGATATCCCAAATAGTTGGCACTGGCAAGCCATCCCCCTTCGGCCAGCCCGAGCCCGGCATCGGACTGCATCATCGGCAGCATGGGCGTGAACGCGAATCGCCCGATGCCCATGGCGACTGCAAGCGCAATGAAACCTGAAAACGAAAGAACGGCGGCCGATTGCCTGGTTTGCATGGAGACTCCCTGTTACATCGAACTGTAGCCGTATTGGGCCAGATCTTCCAGCGTAACGCTGCTCAATACGTTACATTAACGCCTTGCTTTCTTTTTTTCTTTCCTGCCATGCACCAGCGCATTCTCATCCTCGATTACGGCTCTCAAGTCACTCAACTCATCGCTAGACGCGTACGCGACGCTGGCGTCTTTTGCGAAATCCACCCCGGTGACGTCGACAATGCCTTCATCGAGTCGCTGGAGGGGCTCAAGGGTATCATCCTGTCGGGCAGCCACGCTTCTGCCTACCACGAAGAATCGCTGAAAGTGCCCACCAAGGTTTTCGAAGCGGGTGTGCCGGTCCTGGGCATTTGCTATGGCATGCAGTCCATGGCGGCTCAGTTGGGTGGCAAAGTCGAATGGTCTGATCATCGCGAGTTCGGCTATGCCGAGGTCCGGGCCCATGGTCATACGCGTCTGCTCGATGGCCTGCAGGATTTCATGACGACCGAAGGCCATGGCATGCTCAAGGCATGGATGAGTCACGGGGACAAGGTAACGGCGCTGCCGCCTGGCTTCACGCTGATGGCATCCACGCCTTCATGCCCAATTGCTGGCATGGCCGACGAGGAACGTGGTTTCTACGGTCTGCAATTCCATCCCGAAGTCACGCACACCACTCAGGGCGAAGCGATACTTGCCCGATTCGTCACCGAAATCTGCGGCTGCAGTCGGGATTGGAACATGCCGGACTACGTCGAGGAGGCCGTTGCCAACATCCGTGCCCAGGTCGGCACGGAAGAAGTCATCCTGGGCCTGTCGGGCGGGGTGGACTCGTCGGTGGCGGCTGCACTGATACATAAAGCCATCGGCGACCAGCTTACGTGCGTATTCGTGGACCATGGACTACTGCGACTCAACGAAGGCAAGCAAGTCATGGAGACCTTCGCCGATCACTTTGGCATAAAGGTCATTCATGTCGACGCTACTGAGCAATTCATGGGCAAGCTGGCCGGGGTGTCTGATCCTGAAGCCAAGCGCAAGATTATCGGCCGCGAATTCGTTGAAGTCTTCCAGGCCGAAGCAGGAAAGCTGGCCAACGCCCGGTGGCTCGCGCAAGGCACGATTTATCCCGATGTCATCGAATCGGCCGGCGGAAAAACCGGCAAGGCGGTGGCCATCAAGTCGCACCACAATGTAGGCGGTTTGCCCGATACACTAAATATGAAGTTGTTGGAGCCTTTGCGCGAGCTCTTCAAAGATGAAGTACGCAAGCTGGGCGTGGCGCTGGGCCTGCCGCCTCCCATGGTGTATCGCCACCCATTTCCGGGTCCGGGCCTGGGCGTGCGCATTCTGGGTGAGGTCAAGCACGAATTCGCTGATCTGTTGCGCTCCGCCGACGCGATCTTCATCGAAGAGCTGCGCAAAACTATCGACCCTATCAGCGGCAAGAGCTGGTACGACCTGACCTCGCAGGCATTCGCCGTATTTCTGCCGGTGAAATCGGTGGGCGTGATGGGGGACGGTCGCACCTACGATTACGTCGTGGCCCTGCGCGCTGTACAGACATCCGATTTCATGACGGCTGATTGGGCTGAGCTGCCATATGCGCTGTTGAAGAAGGTTTCGTCGCGCATTATCAACGAAGTGCGGGGCATCAACCGGGTGACTTACGACGTGTCCAGCAAGCCGCCGGCTACGATTGAGTGGGAGTAAGACTGTATATTTATACAGTAAAATTCAAGGCATACACTGATAAAAGAAGACGGCATGCCGAAGTCGGTAATTACTTAGAACGCATGCCGCTGGTTTGTAGTTTGGGTATAAACAGCTTGTCGATATTGGTCAGCTGAATCGTACTTCCAGTTTGTTCCCAGGGCGGCTGCATACTTCTGAAGCGTAGCAAGTGACGGGGAATGCTTGCCGGTTACCAGCGAGTTTTCCAGCCGTGCCACAGCTGGGGCCTTGGTACCCATGCGTTCGGCTACTTGGGCTTGTGTGAGCTCGGCTCCAGCGCGAGTCCTTAGGATGGTATCCAACCTCGGCATTTCCTCGCGGTCGATGCGCTCGTACTCGGCGCGTACGGCTGGATCCATCATCATCTTCTTGATCAATTCATCGCGCTAAAAGCTCGTTATCAGTTATTGGCACGCCGAGCCGCCTAGCGGCCGCCCGAGAGGCGGCGTCGTTTCCCCCACCTTCGTAGCCAAGTCGAATCGTATCTGTTCCACCCCTCCACGGGTAAGCGATAGCCAATAGAGCATCCCACTGGATGCAAACAATCCCGTGCCTCCGACAGGATGCCAACTCACCAATTTGCCGCCGCTGGGCGCAAGCAGTCCGGACAAGGTAAGGGAGGTGGGTTCGACACGCAGTTGCATTAGTCGTCCGTTGGCGGCAGGGATATAAGCGTAGGCGGTCGCATTGATGCTGCCTCCATCCTGCACCGCAATACCCGCCTCGCGCACGGTAGCTGGCAGACAGGAAAGTGACGCAGTAATGCGCCCGCGGCTGTCGATGACGCGGGCAAAACCATGGCCGTCGGCAGTACCAACCACCAAAAATCGTTCAGGTGCCTTTAACCAGCTTACATTGTATGTGTAGTATTGGACTGCATTATGTAAGAGTGTCGCGGGCCCCAATTCGCCCGAACCGGCATCAATGAGCGCAAATTTAAGCTGAGGCAGTTTGCGGCGACCGACCAGTTCTTGCCAGGCCACCATGGCATGTGTTTTGCCGCCAGCCACAACAGGCCACCAGGCACGTTGTGCGTGGACGATGTCGATTTGGTGCAGCTCAACCCCGCTTCCGTCATACACCTTGGCGTATACGCCGTTGCCGCTACCCAAATTGTCCTGGCCGCCGAAATTCACCCAGCCATCCGAATATGCCACGACGAAAGAATCACCCACGGCGGCGACATGGCCAGAATGTCCGCCAGGCTCGACCTCGACGGGATAGGGCCGAACCGGTTCCAGATGTTTGTCGTACACGCCATAGCGCTGTGTCACATCGTGATCGGCCTTCCAACCGTCTTCCAGTGTCAACATGATGTTGCCGCTGGCGTTCTGTGCCACAGAAACTGGCTCTTGAGCTTCTGGTTCGCCAATAAATATCCGGCTCGAACCAAGCTCGCCAGATGCGGCATTCCAAACGGCAACGTAAACATCATGCGACCAGGGAACTTGGCTGTCTTCTGCATCAGGCGCCAAGGATGAACGGCTATAGAAGATATACACATCTTGATGTCCGCTGTGGGCTGCGCCTATGCCGTGAGTGAAACGACGTGGGTCTGCCAGCGATGTGGACCGTTCATCCAAGGCACTTTTGTCGGCATAGGCTGTGGCGGCGAGCCCCAGCAACGTTACGGCTACGAGCGAGACGGCGACCTGGCGCATAAGACCTGCTCCATTTACCACGATGAAAGAATCACCCGCTGGCAAAATGCCGAGCGGGTTCCGAGTTCCGAGGTGCGTAAGCGCGCCGCCTCGTTGATGCCCACGCATGATGTATGGGGCCGTACGCATCGGACAGGCCTGGTTAAAAGTCGATTCGGCATGGGTGCTGATGTGGTTTGAACTGTAGCGGTCCAGCCCAGCTCAGAACGGATACTTCCTCGGCTCGTACTGCAACGTGATCCACTGCGCCCGGGTGAATTCGTCGATCGCCCAATCGCCGTTGAAGCGGCCCAGGCCGGAGTTCTTTTCACCGCCAAACGGCGCGTTGGTCTGGTCGTCCACTGACATCCCATTGATGTGTGTCATACCGGCGACGATCCCACGCGCAAATCGCACGCCGCGCTCAAGGTCCCTGGTGAATACGGCACTGGACAGACCGTACTCCGTGTCATTGGCCAGTTCCAAGGCGTGCTGTTCGTTTTGCGATTTAATGATGGGCAAGACCGGACCGAAGCTTTCTTCTTTCGCGATGGACCACGACGGATCGACGTTGCAAAACAGGTGAGGCGGAAGAACGTTGCCTACTGCGTCGCCTTCGGCAATAGCTTGGGCACCATCGGCTTTTGCCTGTTTGATGCGTTGCTGAATGTTCGCTAATTGTCGGGCATTGATGATGGGGCCTACGACAGTTTTGGGGTCGCTTGGGTCGCCATAAGGCAAGGCGCGTACTCTCTGTGCGGCGGCATCGACGAAGGCATCGTGGATGCTGGCGTCAACGATAACGCGATTTGTGCTCATGCAGATCTGGCCTTGATGCAAGAAACGTCCGACGACGGCAGCGTGCACGGCCTGTTCGATATCCGCATCTGCCAGGACGACCAGGGGGGCGTTACCGCCCAGTTCCAGGGCGACGCGTTTGATATGTCGTCCACCGCTGGCGATGCGCCCAACGTTGCGGCCCACATCGGTCGAACCTGTGAAAGAAATCAGTCGGGGTATACGGTGCGCAACAAAAAAGTCACCGATTTCGCTGCCGGCGCCGATAACTACACTCAATACGCCGGGTGGCAGGCCCGCCTCTTCGAAAATTTTGGCCAGTAACAGGCCTCCGGTGATGGGGGTGTCGCTGGCGGGTTTTAGCACAACGCTATTACCCAGAGCCAGCGCAGGGGACACCGAACGCATGCTTAAGTGAAAGGGGAAGTTCCAGGGACTGATGATGCCGACAACGCCCAAAGGCTCGCGATAGACGCGGCTTTCCTGGCCTTTGACACTTGACGCCAGGATACGGCCTTCGACACGGTTGGGAAAGGTGGCGGCTTCGACGGTAATGGCACGGGCGCTGCCAAGCTCGATGGCGGCCTTGGTATGTGTGCTGCCCGATTCGCGCGTGATCCAAGAACGGATTTCATCGGCGCGAGTGTCCATGATTTCGATAGCTCGGCGTAGCACCTGGGCGCGCTCGTCCGGAAGGCGCGCCGACCATTCGCGTTGGACGCTCGCGGCTGCGTTGTAAGCGGTATTTATATCGTCTTGATTGGCTAGCTGGATCTTGGCCAGTACTTCACCATTAAAGGGGTTGGTGTCGGTCTGTACGCGGTCGGAACGCCCGCTTCGCCACTCGCCTGCAAGGTATTGCTTGTCAAAACCACTGTATGGGGAAAGGGATTCAGAGACAGGATATGCATTGGCTGACATGGCATGGTCCTTCTGTGTTGAGGATGTACAGACTTTTGTAGCCAGGTAGTATGTACGAGTTCTTATAGCGAGGTAGTAAACAGTCTACAGCGACTCGATAAAGTTGGGGTTTAGCAATTATCGATCTCGCAGGTGCAGAGCCGTGGTTGATGCGCCCGCCGTCACCCACAATCAAGCGACCGAAAGATAGTCCTGCGTGGATTTTACGGTGCTGTAGCCGAACTCAAAGGCTGCCATCATCGCCGCGTGCACATGCGCTGCGGGTACCGTTACGCCGTTGAAGCTAAGACCAAGCGTAGCGCAGGCGTCATGCAACACCGTGGCCGGGTAACCCATGTCGACCGCGGCGCGTACGACCGCGTCAATACACATGTGGCTCATTGCACCGACAACTACAATCTCTTCGACACCTTTCGCATCGAGCTGTTGCCTGAGATCGGTTTCGCGGAACGAATTGATGTGGTTCTTGACGATGACCGGCTCGTCTCCGACCGGAGCCACGGCCGGCTGAATCTGCACGCCATCGGAGCCCGGAACAAACAAGGGGGCATCGGCAGTGGCAAATTCGTGGCGGATATGGAAAATCGGAATGCCCTTGCTGCGGGCGTCGGCGATGGCTAGCGCCGCATTGGCGGCGGCATCCTCGATACCCGACAATGGTAGCTTGCCAGTGGGCAGGTATTCGTTTTGCAGATCGACGACGATTAGACCGTGCTTCTTCATGGTTCCATTCTCCTGATTTGAGTGACTGAGAACCTGTATTTTCGCCTGTAAACCGTTCGACGTGGTGTCATCGACAACATAAGGGGCGATAGCGACACACGCCAGCGCAGCGGATGTTATAGACGACCCCTTCATACTTATTTGACGGCGCCGTGGCCAGCACTAAAGCGGCGACTGCACTTTGAGTACCGCCGCATCGCCGTGCGTCAGGCGGGGAGAGAACACGCTGTAGTAGCGTTGTTCGCGGGGAGTGATGTGCAGCGCAGGCACTCTTTCTTTCTGGTAGGAAGCCACAATCCGGTTCACGACGCCGATACCTCTGTGGAAGCCGGTTATAGGCGCTTTGCGTTTGACGCCGCGCGGATACTGGGCCATCATCGTTAGCCTTATGGGCAGTATGTTCGTTGCCGACTGGCGGTCCAGACTACACAAACAATGGAGGAGCGCCATGCCCGTTGTGTCCTTGCAAGGAGCAATCATCAAGCTGAGCCGCTTGCCTGCGGCACTACTTATTTGCTGCTTGCTGAGCATCGGTTCTGCCCTCGCCGCGCAGGACACAGGTCCCGAAGCCATCAATGGCGACGCCAGGTCCGAAGCGCCAGCATCTGGCACCGGCTTGTTCCAATCTCCGGGCGGCGACCTCCAAGCGAGGGCTTGGGCGTATTCCTGTGCAACCTGCCACGGCGCCGGGCATTCCCCGACAGCAGGCATTCCTACACTGGCCGGAATGCCGACGGACGATATCGTGAAGGCCATGCTGGCATATGCCAGCGGCGAGCGGCCAGGGCTGCTCAAGCGCCAGATTTCGCGCGGCTATGACGAAGCTATGCTGCGGCGTATCGGTAAATGGTACGAAAACCTGCCTCGCGACCAGGGAGGACAGCCATGAAACGTCGTTCTTTCATCAAGGCTCTCGCTGGCCTGGCGGCAGTGTCGTATCCGATGCTGGCGCACGCCGGAACAGCTGGACAGCCGCATGTGGTGGTCGTTGGCGGCGGTTTTGGCGGAGCCACGGCCGCAAAGTATCTGCAATTGTTTGGTGCTGGGCGCATACGCGTAACACTCGTGGAGCCGAGGGCCAGGTTTGTTTCCTGTCCCATGTCCAATCTTGTGCTTGAGGGCAGACTGTCCATGACGGATATTTCGCGCAGCTATGACGGGCTAGCGCAATATGGCGTACGCCATGTCCGCGATGAGGCCCTGTATGTGGATGCCGCGCAGCGCAAGCTCGTGCTCAAGGGTGGCGATGCGCTTTACTGGGATAGGCTGATACTTGCGCCGGGCATAGATTTCATGTGGGATCGCATCCCGGGTCTGAAGACGGAGCGCGCCCGCAGCGCCATGCCGCATGCATGGAAAGCGGGCCCCCAGACGTTATTGTTAAGACAGCAGCTCGAGGCTATGCCCGATGGAGGTCGTTTCATCATGACCATTCCCGAAGCTCCCTACCGCTGCCCACCAGCGCCATATGAGCGGGCATGCCTGGTGGCCGCTTATTTCAAGCAATACAAGCCCCGAGCCAAAGTGCATATCTTCGACGCCAATGCCGACGTTACTTCCGAAGCCGAACAGTTCCGCAGAGCGTGGGAAGAACGCTACCCCGGCATTATCGAGTACAACCCCGGCTTCAAGGCGGTGGACGTGGATGCGAATAGCCGTACTGTCATCTTCGAGCTTGGCGAGGAGGAGCAGGGCGACGTGGTCAACGTGCTGCCGCCCATGCGAGCCGGCAATATTGCAAAACAGGCAGGGCTGACCACTGCAAACGATCGTTGGTGCGAGGTGGATTTTCTGACTTTTTCTTCGATAGTCCATGAACGCATTCACGTATTGGGAGATTCTGTGCAAATCGCACCGGTAATGCCAAAATCGGGACATATGGCAAACCAGCATGGCAAGACCTGTGCAGCGGCAGTAGCTGCTTTGCTGCTCGACCTTGAGGTAAATAGGGACCCCATCTATTCCAGCACCTGTTACAGCTTCGTGGGTGCGCGAGATGCCATGCATGTTGCCAGCGTGCATCGCTATAGCCAGCAGGAGCGCACCATGCTGCCGGTTAAAGGTGCGGGCGGTGTTTCAGAGAACGCGACGGCAGCGGAAGGCCAAATGGCACTGGATTGGGCGCACGCCATATGGGCCGATATGCTGACGTGACGCGGGCATCCTGCAGATTTCTTCTCCTTTAGGACTCAATAGTCGGAGCATGAAATTTCCAAGCTCGCTTGAATTTGTCAAGCGTCTTTGTAGGGGGGATTTCCCTTGTTTATAACTTTAGGCTATTAGCTTATTCTAAAAGCATAGAGTCATTCCAGGAGAAAGAGTGTGAGTCGTGCTGGCAAGGAGCGATCAATCCCTATTGGTCGCCTGAAGAAGGCGCCCGAAAATTTCGTGCCGCCTGCATTGGCGAATGAAATCAGCGCCAACGGTATGAGCGGGGAGCGGCGGGGCTTCCTGAAGAGCACCTTTCTTGCTGCGGCGGCGCTTGCGACGGGGCCGACACTGGCTGCATCGGCCCAGCAGGCCGTCGGGGATCCCATGATTCTCGAGCCGCGTCCATGGAGCACCAAGCTGGGCTATCCCGTGGCATTCAAGCCATATGGGCAACCCTCGCCCTTTGAGGCGAACCTGCAACGCAGGCAGTCGCCAGGGTTGACGCAAACTACTCAGGCTTCTGTATCGTTCGCACCGCTGCAGGGGTTTTTCGGCATCATTACACCATCCGGCCTGCATTTTGAGCGCCATCACCAGGGCTGGGTCGATGTTGATCCCGAACAGCATCGGCTGATGGTCAACGGCATGGTCGAAGAGGCCAAGGTCTACACCATGGATGACTTGATGCGCCTACCGTCGGTGTCCCGCATCCACTTTATCGAGTGCGGGGCCAATACTGGAATGGAATGGGGGAATGCCGCCGTGCCGACTGTGCAATACACGCATGGCATGCTGTCCTGTTGCGAGTTCACTGGCGTACCGCTCAAGGTACTGCTTGACGATTGCGGCGCTGATATCAAGAATGCGCAGTTTGTTTTGGCTGAGGGCAATGACGGGTCAAGCATGACGCGCACGATTTCCATGGAGGCCGCGCTGGATGACGTGCTGGTGGCCTGGGGCATGAACGGTGAAATGTTGCGCCCCGAAAATGGTTATCCGCTGCGACTGGTTGTGCCGGGTGTGCAGGGCGTGTCTTGGGTGAAATGGCTGCGTCGCATTGAAGTCGGCGACAAGCCTTGGAACTCCAAGGACGAGGCGTCTCATTACGTTGACATGATGCCTGATGGCATCCATCGCCAATACACCTCGATCCAGGAGTGCAAGTCGGTGATCACCTCGCCCTCAGGTGGCCAGGCATTGATGGGCAAGGGTTTCTACAACGTCAGCGGCCTGGCCTGGTCCGGCCGCGGCAAGATCAAACAGGTCGATGTGTCCTTTGATGCAGGCAGGAACTGGAAGACAGCCCGGCTTGAAACCCCGGTACTGGATAAGTGTCTCACGCGATTTAATATTGATTGGGTGTGGGACGGTTCGCCGGTTATTTTGCAAAGCCGCGCCACGGACAGCACTGGCTTTGTCCAGCCTCGCTATCGCCAGTTGCGGGAAGTACGGGGCACGCGATCTACCTATCACAACAATGCGATCCAGTCCTGGCAAGTCGCGCAAAGCGGAGAGGTTTTCAATGTTCAGATGGACTAAGCGCGCTCTACTGTCATGCGCGCTGGGCGCTGTGTTCTCTACCTCCGCATTGGCCGACAATGCTGCCGCGACGAAATACGGTGTTGGCAGACCTGCAACCGAGACTGAACTCAAGGCCTGGGATATCGACGTGCGGCCGGATTTCAAGGGATTGCCAAAAGGCAGCGGTACGATCGATCAGGGAGCGGATATCTGGGATTCGACCTGCGCCAGTTGCCATGGTTCCTTCGGCGAAAGCAACTCGGTGTTCACGCCGCTGGTAGGTGGCACGACGCTGGACGATATTGTGACCGGCCGCGTGGCGGCGCTGACCGGGGGGGGGCAGCCGTCGCGCACGACCCTCATGAAGGTGCCGACGGTGTCTACGTTGTGGGATTACATCCACAGGGCCATGCCCTGGGACAACCCCAAATCGCTCGAGCCGGACGAGGTCTATGCCGTGCTGGCTTATCTGCTGAATCTGGCGGAAATCGTGCCTTCTGACTTCACCTTGTCCAACGAAAATATCGCGCAAGTGCAGGAGAAAATGCCCAACCGCAACGGTATGAAGTCTTGGGAAGGGCTGTGGAAGGTTGATGGCAAGCCGGACACAGGCAACGTTATCTGTACGAGTGATTGCGTTACCGCGGACCAGCCATCGTCGACACTTCCGCCGCAGGCCCGCAATACGCACGGAGACTTAGCTGCACAAATGCGGATCGTCGGTCCGGTGCGAGGTGTCAATACACAGGCGCCGGCGCTGTCCGGTTCGGTGGACGACAATCTGGAACAGGTGCGTGAGCATGCCCGTGGCACGTTAGCGACGACGCAAGCGCCGGGTGCCGTCGACCAAGGCGACGCCAAGGAAGCCCCGACTGATGAATCAGCCCAGCCGGTCATGGCGCTACTGACCGACAGCGGCTGCATGGCCTGTCACGCCAAGGACAAAAGAGTGCTTGGGCCTTCATTCGTAGATATCGCCGCCAAATACAAGGGACAGGACGGTGCTGCCGACAAACTGATCGCTAAGGTGCAAAAAGGAGGTGCCGGCGTATGGGGAGCCATTCCGATGCCCTCACATTCGACGCTATCCGATGACGATGCCAAGAGCATGGTCGAGCGGATGCTCGCCGAAGCGGGGCAGTAAACACAAGTTTTCAATAAGCGTATCCGATTCAACAGGGGAGTAGGAAATGAACAAGCAGCGTAGAAATGTGCTCAAACTATGCACGGTACTTAGCCTTGCGGTCACAGCTGGTATTTTGCGACCCGAGCAGGCCTGGGCCGTGCAGGATGAGTGGAACAAGGAAGCCTTTAAGGCCACCAAGCTGGATGATGTGATTAAGGCTTTTGGTGGCGATCAAGCGGCCGAGAGCGACAAAATCACATTGGTGGCGCCTGATATCGCCGAGAACGGTGCCGTCGTGCCGGTGGGGGTGAACAGCGATCTGCCCAACACGACACAGATCTCAATTTTGGTACCCAAGAACCCCAACGCGCTGACTGCCCATTTCGATATACCCGACGGCACGCTGCCTGAAGTGGCAACGCGTATCAAGATGGGTGGAACGTCCGACGTCTATGCGCTGGTCAAGTCCGATGGCAAGTTCTACACCGTACACAAGGAAATCAAGGTAACGCTGGGCGGCTGCGGCGGTTGATCGCATTGCCAACCGACCCATCATCCTGAATCAACGATATACAAGGAGTAATCATGGCAGCCAGACCAATGCGCATCCGCGCTGTACAGAAAGACGACGTCACCGAAGTCAAAGCATTAATGAGCCACATCATGGAAACCGGCCAGCGCAAGGACAGCGAGGGCAACCTCGTTCCTGCCCATTTCATTGCCGTGCTCGAAGCCAAGTGCAACGATAAAACGGTGATGTCCGCCCAGTGGGGGCCGGCGGTATCGCGCGATCCCTTCCTGTCTTTCAAGTTTAAGGGTGGCAACAAGGGCGACAAGGTAACGATCTCCTGGAAGGACAACAAAGGAGAGAGTCGCACCGATACGGCAGAGATCCGCTAGGATCCGCTGTTTGCGTAAAAGAAGAGCACGATAAAGGCATACGCATCCAACAGGGAGGTAGGAGACATGAAGAGAAAACTGAGCTGCGCCGCGGCGCTGACGCTCGCAACCGGCGTGGTGCTTGCGGTTTCAACCACAACAGCCGTATACGCGCAGGCCGCCAGCACGCAGGAGAGCACATCCGACGGCATCGCGGAATATCGTGAGATGCTGGGCGAGGGCGGCAACCCAGCCGAGTTGATCGAGATGACGGGAGAGGAGCTATGGGCCGAGAAGCGAGGGCCCAAGAACGCATCGCTCGAACAATGCGAATTGGGGCAGGGCCCAGGCGTTGTCAAGAATGCCTATGCGCATCTGCCACGCTATTTTGACGATGCCGGGCGCGTGATGGATCTTGAGTCTCGTCTGGTGTATTGCATGGTCACGCTGCAGGGGATGAGTGAAAAGGAAGTCACCAAAAAGCCGTTTTCGGGCAGTGGCGACTACTCAACCGATCTGGAGGCGCTGGTCGGCTATGTCGTTGGCCAATCGCGCGGCACACTGCTTGCCGTGCCTCAGGAGCATCCACAGGAGAAGGCCGCCTTTGAGCGCGGCAAACAGATATTCTTTTTCCGTGGAGGCCCTTATGACTTTGCCTGTGCGTCCTGCCATAGCGTAGATGGCCAGCGAATTCGCTTGCAAGACCTTCCCAACCTGACCGAATCCGGTCCGGCTCGTGCAGCGTATACGTCGTGGCCCGCTTACCGCGTATCGCAAGGCGCATTGCGCTCGATGCAATGGCGGCTCAATGACTGCTTCCGACAGCAACGCATGCCTCATCTTAAGTACGGCTCCCAGGCCTCCATCGACCTGCTGGTGTTCCTGGCGGCCAATGCAAACGGTGGCGAGATGGCTGCACCAGGTCTCAAACGATAAGCGGAGAAGCTCATGAAAATTTCTACAATCGCATCGCTCGTCGCTCTGGCAGGCCTGTTGCTCGCTAATACCGGTGCTTATGCTGATGAACCTGTGGCAGGCACCAGCCCGGAAGATGTGCTAGCCGTGCTCAAGGCATCTTTCCAGGAAAAGGGCATCGCTAAGATGGACCGACTGGACCAGTCAACGATGCAGAAAGCTTGTTCTGAGGCTGATATGAAAGGCAAGCCGTTGTCGAAGGAAGATACTGCCAAAATCACCAAAGAGGCGCTGGCATCCGTTAAATATCCGGCCGACGGCAAGTATGTGGGCGACTGGAAAGCTGGCGAGCAGGTGGCGCAGAATGGGCGCGGCCTGCAACTCAGCGACAAGCCGGGCGCTGCCAACGGAGGCAACTGCTATGCCTGCCACCAGATGACCAAGACTGAGATCTCTTTCGGAAATATCGGGCCTTCGCTGCTGCATTACGGCAAGCTGCGCGGAGCTTCCAAAGAGATCTTGGAATACACATGGAACAAGATCTACAACTCCCATGCTTCTGCGGCCTGTTCGACAATGCCGCGTTTTGGCGCTGCGGGCATTTTGACCGAGGCCCAGCTAAAAGATGTGATGGCGCTGTTGTTTGATCCGGAATCGCCGGTCAACAAGGATAGCGTCGCGCAATAAGTTAGGCATAAGGAAACATGCATGTGGAAATCAAGATTTGCGGCATTGTTGGCGGGGGTCGGACTGGTAGCCAGCGTCGCAGTCGTACCGATGGCGCAAGCTGCCGTGACGGTTGGCGATTCTGTGGAGCTTCCTGAGATCCAGTTTCTGGATGGAAGGAAGCTCCCCAAAGGGCATTTCAATGGCAAGCCCGTCATCATTGCGTATTGGGCGTCTTGGTGCCCTTACTGTGGCCGGCAGAATCCTTATGTCCAAAAACTGTGGGAGCAGTCGCAGGGCAAAGGTCTGGAGATCCTGACTGTCAGCATAGACCGGGTCGAAGGGGATGCCGTCGGCTACGTGGAAAAATATGACTACACGTTTCCCGTGGCCATGGAGACCGAGGCCTTGCGTGAGGTCTTGGGTAAAAGGAAAGTCATACCCAATATTTTCGTCATCAAGGCGGATGGCCGGATTGCCGAGGTAATTCCAGGCGAAATGTTTGAGGAAGATGTGCTGGACCTTATCAAATATACCTCCGGACCAGTCAAAGCCAATTAGTCCCGGCCGGCCTGCCAGCGGTTGCGTTGCTCAGTTTTCTGACCCCTTGGGCCAATTTTTTTAATCAGCAGGAAGCCGTTTTTATGATTAGTCGTCGCGAGTTCCTACAAGTGCTGGGTATTGCAGCAGCAGGTGGAATGACTTTTTCCCATTCCGCGCGAGCGGCCGAAGAAGCCGCCACCAAGTTTTATGATCTTCCACGTTTCGGTAATGTGCATTTTCTGCATTTCACGGATTGCCACGCGCAATTGCAGCCAATTTACTTTCGCGAACCCCGTGTGAATATTGGGCTTGGTATCGCTCGGAATCGACCGCCCCACCTTGTGGGAGAACATTTCCTGTCGCACTACGGCGTAAAGCCTGGTACGGCGCAAGCTCACGCCTTTACCTGCTTGGACTTCGAGAATGCCGCGCGTCAGTACGGAAAGGTCGGCGGGTTCGCGCACATGGCGACGTTAGTTAAACAAATGAAGGCGAGCCGGCCCGGTGCGCTGCTGCTAGACGGCGGAGACACCTGGCAGGGGTCTGCCACGGCGTTGTGGACCAAGGGTCAAGACATGGTGGATGCCTGTTTGGCGCTGGGCGTAGATATCATGACGGCCCATTGGGAATTCACGCTAGGGGCGGACCGTGTCGAAGAAATCATCGCCAAGGACTTCAAGGACAAAGTCGAGTTCATTGCGCAGAATGTCCAGACGTCCGACTTCGGTGACCCTGTTTTCTCGCCCTATACCTTGCGCGAAATGAATGGCGTGCAAATAGCGGTCATCGGTCAGGCATTTCCGTACACGCCTATTGCCAATCCTGGCTACTTGGTGCCGGACTGGACTTTCGGCATCCAGGAAAGCCAACTTCAGCAGATCATCGACGAGGTGCGAGGCAAGGGTGCCAAGGCAGTGGTACTGCTGTCGCACAACGGCATGGACGTCGACCTCAAACTGGCTTCCAGGGTACGTGGCCTGGATGCCATCCTGGGTGGCCACACGCACGATGGAGTGCCCGAACCCGTGGTGGTGGAGAACGCTGGCGGCAAGACGCTGGTCACCAATGCCGGTAGCAATGGCAAGTTTCTGGGCGTGCTGGATTTTGATGTCAGGGATGGCAAGGTTTCCGACTTCCGCTACAAGCTCATGCCGGTGTTTGCCAATTTTCTCGACGCCGACCCTGACATGGCTGCGCTTATCGACAAAATTCGCTCGCCTTTCGCCGGAAAACTGGCCGAGAAATTGGCGTTCACCGACGAGTTGCTGTATCGCCGCGGCAACTTCAACGGCACGTTCGATCAGCTCATTCTCGATGCGCTACTTATCCAGAAAGAGGCGCAGATAGCGTTCTCTCCCGGCTTTCGCTGGGGCACCAGCCTGCTGCCTGGATCGGATATCACGATGGAGCATCTCATGGACCAGACGGCGATTACCTATCCTTATACAACGCTTAGCGATCTCCCGGGCCGTCAGCTCAAGGTGATTCTCGAGGATGTCGCTGACAACCTGTTCAATCCGGATCCCTATTACCAACAAGGGGGCGATATGGTGCGTGTCGGTGGCATGCAGTACACAATCGATCCGCTCAAAGAGGCTGGACAGCGTATCAGCGACATGATGCTTGATGGCAAGCCGATCGAGGCCGACAAGACATACAAGGTTGCTGGCTGGGCGCCTGTTGCTGAAGGCGTTGATGGTGAGCCGGTGTGGGAGGTGGTGGCGCGCTACCTGCGCGACAAGAAAACTATTACCGCGATACAGGTGAACGAACCTCGGGTTAAAGGGGTGGGCGCAAATCAAGGCATTGTGTGATGCACAATCTGACACCGTCCATTTTCTCAGGAGATACACCGTGAATAAAATCGCCACGCTTTCGTTTGCCCTGGGTCTTGCCCTGTCGGGTGCCGTACTTCCGGTATGTGCCCAGGGTTCAACGACTGCGGCCAGCAGCGAACAGGCCAAGGTCATCTATCACATCAATGATTCCGCAGGCCAGGCGCTAGCCGCGTTACGCAATATGCGCAATCAACTGGACACCGATCCCAAGGCCAGAATAGTGGCAGTTGCGCACGCGGATGGTATTGAATTCCTGGAAACAGATTACAAGGATGCTGATACGGTCGGCCCCCTGATCTCGGGATTGGCGTCGCGCGGCGTCCAGTTCGAAGTCTGCGAAATCACCATGGAACGCAAGGAGCTGACCAAAGACGATTTTGTGATGGAAGCACAGTTCGTGCCTTCGGGTGTGGTGCGCATCACGGAGCTGCAAAACAAAGATGGCTACGCTTATATCAAGCCCTAAGCGGCGACCTGCATCACACTGTCTCCGAAATACTGCCAAAAGAGGGAGCTCGTTATGGCATATGTCCTGCAGGGCGGCCTTGCCGCCTTGGTCGCGTGTATTGCCTTAGGATTTGTCCCGGCAACGGCCGATGAAACACCACTCGAGCTCAAGCCCATACAAGTCAGCCCCCATGTGTATTACTTCGGTGGCGAATCCAGCATGGCGAGCGCGGCGAATAAAGGCTTTATGTCCAATGCCGGCTTTGTGGTCACCGACGACGGCGTCGTGGCGTTTGATGCCCTGGGAACACCAGCACTGGGCGAGGCAATGCTGGCCGCGATTAGGAAGGTTACCGACCAGCCGGTCAAACGCGTGGTTGTCAGTCATTATCATGCCGATCATATCTATGGCCTGCAGGTTCTCCGCGCGGCGGGAGCAGATATCTGGGCACATACCAAGGGACAGGGCTATCTACATTCCGATATTGCACGGGAGCGACTTGAGCAGCGCCGGACAGACCTAAGACCTTGGGTGGATGAGAACACCAAGCTGGTCCCGGCGGACCGCTGGCTGGATTTCAAGGACGGCAAAACGATCTCGTTCACGCTGGGCAATATGCATTTCCAGATTATCGATGTCAGTGGTGCGCATTCCGATGACGACATCATGATGTATGTAGAAGAAGACAAGGTGCTGTTAGCCGGTGATCTGTACTTCACGGGCCGTATTCCGTTTGTAGGCGATGCGGACAGCAAGGCTTGGCTCGTGGCGCTGGACAGTATGCTGGATGTGGATCCCGAGGTGGTGATTCCCGGCCACGGCGCGTCCTCCACGAATACCAGGGAAGACATGGCGCTGACGCGCGATTATCTAGAGTATCTACGTAAAGAGATGGGCGCGGCCGTTGAAGACATGACTGGGTTCGAAGAAGCCTACGCAACGACGGACTGGGGTCAATTCGAATCCTATCCTGCGTTTGATGATGCAAATCGTATCAATGCTTATGGACAATACCTGGTCATGGAACGGGAAAGCCTGGAAGGTAAATAATCTCTCGATTGCGGTTAGCCGCAAGCTTCATACACGGAGATCGCCTGTAGGGGCGGCTTTGCCGCGCGTTCGGCAACTCATTGAAAATCCAGATCCGCCTGAATTGCATCGATGCCAGCCTGGGCGCAGATTTCGTCGGCATCGCCGCTCGGTGCGCCAGAGATGCCGATGGCGCCCACCAGCGATCCGGCTGCCTCAATGGGCAAGCCGCCGCCCAGGGCAAGAATGTGATCGAGGTGTCGAATACCCGACGTCGCCTTGCCCGTTTGCGTAGCCTCTGCCAAGTCAGCAGACGACATGCGAAAACTGGCGGACGTATAGGCTTTCCGGTTAGCGGTTTCGGGGGTATGGGGGCCGGCATAGCGATCGCGAAGCACGACGATCGGCGTGCCCGATCGGTCGGTTACGCTGACAGCGACCTGATATCCGCTTTCGCGGCACGACGCAAGAGCCGCCTGTGCCGCCCTCAGGGCAGCTTCGGTAGTCAAGGTTACGCTGGTGTAGGTGGCTTCGGCCGCCTGCACGGTGCCACAGGTCAAACAGGCCAAGCCTAATGCGGCCATGATCTGGTGTTGTCTCTTCATCTCGCTTCTCCTTCCGATTGGCCCGATAATGAGCATTATTTGATATTATTTTTAGGTATTAGTTTATATTACTATGGATATATGGGCTCTTGAATGAAGAAGGCAATGCGATTAACGTTCATATTTATCATTTGCGCCGCAAGCTTGGAAACAATATCGTTAAAACGGTGCGCGGGCTGGGCTATAAACTCGGCACGGCCAGGAAAGTAACCGAATCATGAGTCTGCGTCTGCGGCTTCTGCTGATCATCGGACTCTCATTGTCGGTATTGTGGGGCGCGGTGGCCGCCTGGATGTTCGTGGATGCACGGCAGTCCTTGCGCGACGCGCTGGACAATCGGTTGGCCGCCTCTGCTCGGATGGTGGCCGGGCTGGTCTCTCAGTTTCCCGAGCCTAGAGATATCGCTGCAAGCAGCAGTAAACCTTTGGACGTCGTGGCGCGCGATGGGGTGGCTTGTGAAGTGAGCCTTGTGCGTGGCGAAGTGACGATCGAAACCGTCGCCCGTACAGCAGGCAGCCCCGACCTGACTCGGGCTACTCCGGGGTTTGGCACGCATGCATACGGAAATAAGCGTTGGCGAACTTATGTGCTGCGTCAAGGCAGTATTCAGATTGCCACGGCAGACAGCATCGACGTCCGAGAGGCCCTGGTTAAAGAGTTGGTGCTATCGGCGGGCTTGCCATTTGTTGTCGCTTTGTTTGGAACGCTGATCCTGCTCTGGATTGGCATTACTCACGGACTGGCCCCCGTAGAACGTATTCGCCTTTTGCTGGCTCAGCGCCGTCCGGGTGACGATAGTACGTTGCCCAAAGTGAAGGCGCCGGTCGAACTCCAGCCGCTCCTGCATACAATCGAGCAGCTCATCGAGAGATTGCAGGGTGCAATAGTGCGCGAACGCCGATTCACGGATAGCGCTGCACACGAATTGCGTACGCCCCTTACAGGTATAAAGACGCATATTCAGGTCGCAAAGCTTGCGGCGCAACGGCCCCATGAAAGTGCAACGCTGGAAGCTGCGCTGGTTAAAGCAGATCTAGGGGTACAGCAATTGCAGAATATTCTTCAACGGTTACTTGATCTGGCGCGGCTGGAAGGCCAGCTTATCGAAATGGAGGCGAGCGAGCTGATGGACGCGGTGTATGCCGCGATCGAGGCGGTGCAGCCTCTTTACGGCGATTCTATAAACAGGATAGTCGTGCAAGGCGCCGCTGATTCCCGCCCAGTACGAGTTGCACGTCTCCTTTTACTTGCCGCGCTTCAGAATCTAATTGATAACGCGATGCGCTATGCGCCTGCAGATACACCGCTGATTGTTCGTATCGAGCGGCAAAGCGATGCTGCTATGCAGATCAGTGTGCTTGATGAAGGGCCTGGTCTGAATGCAGAAGAACGGATTCAAGCCGTTAACCGGTTCTGGCGTGGGGACGTAAGAATACCGGGCTACGGTTTGGGCTTGTCGATTGTTGAGGCGATTGCACGTCGGCATGGAGGGACACTTAACCTTTTAGAGCGTAATGGCGGGGGCCTCGAAGCCCGGCTTGTGCTGCCCATTGCGCTCGAGGCTACGCCGTCTTGATTCTCCGTCCTGCCTTTTTCAGATATATCCCTACGCCTTAATTTTCTCTTAACTCTGCTGGCCCATCATCTAAGGAAGTTTACTTGGAGGAGTCCAGTTTGTCTGTCTATCGGATCGCCCGTGCAGCGTTGATTCTGTGTTGTTTTGCTGTTGGAAGTGCCTGGGCAAGCAGCAGTCTATTCTCTTCGGGTAACGAGCCCGAATTTCTTGATCCTGCGGATGTCTTCACGTTGGAGCAAGTGCAACAGCAAGGAGACGAGTATGTGGTGCAAGGGCATGTTGCCGATCGCTACTATGTTTACCGTCATTCATTGAAGTTGGTCGATGACCAAGAGAATGACGTCAAGTTGGCTCTTCCTGCAGGAACCCCCAAGCACGACGAGTTCTTTGGCGACACGGAAATCTATACAGCCAACACCGCCCGCCTGCGTTTTCCCGCGACAGCATCTGGCCCGTTGACACTACATTGGCAAGGATGTGCGGAAGATGGTATTTGCTATCCGCCGCAGACCATGCAGATCAGCGCAGTAGCGGCAACTGCGGTTGTTGACGGTCAGGCGGTAGAACAACCGCCTGGGGCATCTGAGGCCGAATCCGGCTCAGATGGCGAGCGTGATTCGGCCAGCATATCTTCGGGTGCCAACGTCGCCGAGGATCAGGCGGCGGCTCAGCGGCTTGCGTCGCTCGGGCCTGTCGCTGGCACACTGCTGTTCTTTGGCTTTGGCCTGCTACTGGCTTTCACGCCTTGTACTTTGCCAATGATTCCCATCGTCTCCAGCATGGTCGTTGGTAGCCAGGCTAAGCCGCGCCGGGCTTTTGTTCTGTCTTTGTCGTACATCCTGGCGATGGCTGGCACGTACGCGGCGGTAGGGGTGGCCGCTGGGTTGGCGGGCGCGAATCTTCAGGCCACGTTGCAGTCGCCATGGCTGCTCGGCTCCTTCGCCGCGCTGTTCCTCATTCTGGCCAGCTCGCTATTCGGCCTATTCGAATTGCGCTTGCCATCCGCCGTGGTGAATCGCCTCCAGTCCGCGGGGCGGACAGGGTCGGGCGGTAGTGTCAGCGGTGCGGCGGCGCTAGGATTCCTATCTGCCCTCTTGGTCGGTCCGTGCATGACCGCACCCTTGGCAGGCGCGCTGCTGTACATCGGGCAGACCGGCAGTGCGTTCCAAGGCGGTCTGGCCCTGTTTGCGCTAGGTCTGGGCATGGGCTTGCCATTGCTGGCGATTGCAGTGTTCGGTGCCCGTGTCCTACCCAAGCCGGGCGCATGGATGGATCGGGTGCGTGTCGCCTTTGGCTATGCCATGGTGGGGATGGCGGTAATGATGCTGGCGCGTTTCCTGACAGGCACGGTGAGTCTGGTGCTCTGGGGCGCCTGGGTGCTGTTGGTGGCAGTGGGCCTCGTCGCTTGGGCGCAAGCCGTGGCGGCCAGGCAACGGTTGGTGTGGGCCTTGCGTTCGGGAGCGGTATTAACTGGCCTGTGGTCCTTATTTATGCTGGTGGGTGCCGCATCAGGGGGCGGCTCTATTTTGCAGCCCCTGACGCATCTGCGCGGTGCGCCGGTTGCGGCTGCGGCAACCGCCAAGGTCAGCTATGTTCAGGCGAAATCGGTGGCTGACGTGGATGCGCGCCTAGCGCAAGCGGCTGCGCGTGGCCAGTGGGCCTTGATTGACTTCTACGCCGACTGGTGCGTCAGCTGCCATGTGATCGAGCGCAATGTGTTCGGCGATCCCGCCGTGGCGGCGCGGATGGCGTCCATGCAGATCGTGCGGCCCGACGTGACGCACAATGACACCACGGATAAGGAACTGCTCAAGCACTGGGGCGTCATGGGGCCGCCCACACTCATACTGGTGGGGCCAGATGGCACGGAACGCCGGGATCTGCGCGTGGTGGGCGAGATCAATGCGAGTGATTTTCTGGAACGCCTGAACACGGCAGGTGTGTCATGATCGGTATCGGCCCATTCCCTATACAGGTCGTCACCATCATCGCGGCCGTGCTGCTGGCCTGGTTGACGGCGCGCATGGTCGGTCGGCGGATGCCTGGCGCGCCTTACAAAGCCGCGGGATCAATGATTCTTGACGCGGTGGTTTGGGGGCTGCTGGCGGCCCGGCTGGCATATATCGCACAGTGGTGGGAGGAGTACTCGGCCACGCCCATGGCGATGATTGCCCTCGGTGATCGTGGATTTACGTGGTGGGTCGGTGTCTTGGTGGTGGTGGCCTACATCTGGCGGCGAACTCGTTTGACCCAGGCGCTGCGCGCTCCTGTGCTGGCGGGCGCAATGGGGGGTGTCGTCGCCTGGGTTGTCGCGGGTGGTGTGCTCGATTTGATGCAAGGCTCCGCGCCACCCTTACCAGATTTACAGTTGGCGACGCTGGACGAGAACCCCATTTCACTGAGCGAGTATGCGGGGCGTCCTATCGTGCTTAACCTTTGGGCCAGTTGGTGTCCACCATGCCGGCGCGAGATGCCGGTATTCGAGCAGGTTCAGACGGAATTTCCGGACGTCGCCTTCGTCATGGTTAACCAGGGGGAAAGCGCGCGGCAGGCGCAGGACTTTCTTGATAGCGAAGGCCTGAATTTGACGGATGTTCTGCTTGATCCATCATCCACCGCCATGCAAACGATGCGATCGCGCGGCTTGCCCACCACATTGTTCTTCGATGCACAGGGTCGCCAAGTGGACTCGCATTTAGGCGAGATCACTATGCCTAGCCTTAAAGACAAGATGTTGCGCCGTTTTAATTCATCTTCCGAATCCGGTACCGACAAGTGATAACCATGTTTACACAGCCTTTACGTTTGTCCCTCATTGTTGCTGCCAGCCTCTTGCTGATGGTTGGCTGCAATCAAGCGGACCACTCAGCAAATTCCGTAGCCATCCAAGAATTGGAAACCGACAAGATGGCGCAGCAGGCCGTACGGCTCTTGCCGGATTTGGAGCTAATGACGCTGGAGGAGCGTCCTGCCCGCTTAAGTTCTTATATGGGAACGCCGGTGGTGCTAAATCTTTGGGCCACATGGTGCCCGCCATGCCGGCGCGAGATGCCGATACTTGAGCAGGCCCAGACGGCGTTTCCCGAGGTTGCCTTCGTCTTGATCAACCAAGGGGAAATCGCGCAACAGGCCATGACATATCTTGAGAGCGAAGCCCTGAGTTTGACGGATGTTCTACTCGATCCATCGTCTGAGGCTATGCGAGAAATGCGAACGGGTGGCTTGCCCACCACCTTCTTTTTCGATGCGCAAGGGCGCATGGTGGACTTGCATTTAGGCGAGATCACGATGTCCGATCTCAAAGACAAGATATCACGCCATTTTTGACTAATCATTGAGTCCAATACTGACAAGGAATAACTATGTTTGCACAGCGGGTGCTGTTCTCTTTCATTACGGCGGTTCCTCTCATTTTGATGCCGAGTGGCGGTCAGGCCCAGACTACGGACAAGCCGCCGGTTATCGAGGCGTTGGAAAACCAAGGGGTCATCTTCAAGCAGGAATTCGACGCGGGTAAAGGCGTGCGTGCCTTCGCCGGAATCGTGGACGACAGTCCCGTCGCGGTCTATGTTCTGGCGGATGGCAATGCCGTTGCGGGCACGCGCCTTAATGCCAAGGGCGAGCCGGTTGACCAAGCGACACTGCAGAACTTGGTTGCCAAGCCGATCAGCGACCAGGCTTGGGCAGAACTGGAGGCAGCCACATGGGTGTTGGATGGCAAGGCCGATGCGCCACGCGTTATCTATACTTTCACCGATGCCAACTGTCCCTATTGTCACCTATTCTGGGAGGCCGCACGTCCGTGGGTGGATGGCTGGAAAGTCCAACTGCGTCACCTGCTGGTCGGGATCATCAAAGAGGACAGCCCAGCCAAAGCGGCGGCGATTCTCAGCGCATCCGATCGCTCAGCGGCGCTGCGAGAAAACGAGATCAAGTTCGATCAGGGCGGCATAACGCCCGCCAATAGCGTTCCGGACGATGTGCAGCGGACCCTTGCAGGTAATCAGATGCTCATGCTTTCCATGGGATTTCGAGGTACGCCTGGCATTATCGTTCGGGATGACGAGGGGCTGATCCAGAAATACAACGGGATGCCGCAGGAGGGCGCTCTGACCGAAGTATTGGGCCCACGCTGATGAGTAACCCGAATGCAGACGTGCGGACATATTTGTCCGTTGGCGATACATGATGCTCATTGGTGGGCTGCTCGGTCTTTTAATTGGCGCTGTTCTGGGATTGACATGGGCTGGAGGCGGCATCTTCGCAGTACCGGCATTGGTGACTGCCAGTCTCCGAAC
The DNA here is from genome assembly GCF_002849615.1 of Pollutimonas nitritireducens. GTDB lineage: Bacteria > Pseudomonadota > Gammaproteobacteria > Burkholderiales > Burkholderiaceae_B > Pollutimonas > Pollutimonas nitritireducens. Next base: position 5,549 of record NZ_PDNV01000007.1, on the reverse strand, counting down.
GTTATTTCTTGCCGTAAGCGCCGTCGTGGTCTTTGTGTAAAGCCAGAAGGCGTATTCCGTTACCGTCTCTTGTAACTACGGCTCGGTAAGGCTGAGATACCCGTATCGTGTATTTTCCTGTGACCGTTTTTACCTCTTTCCAGTGCAGCCGCTTATCCCGAAATACTTCATTCCAAGTCAGAGACTTGAGTTTTCTAAGGGTTTTAAGGATTTTTAATGTCAGGCGCTTCCAGCACTAATAAATCATCTTGAAACGATGGAAAGCTCATCCAGCAGAACCTTCTCGTTGTGCCACCCCTCATGCAGTGGTACTCAGGCTGTCTTCCAAGTGGCCAAGATCTGTTTCTTTGAACGGGCAGGAATGACGATGGCGCGTTTCAGGATAATGTCGCCGTCGGGCAACTCTTCCAGGATGAAATCGATACCAGCTAGCGCTTTGCCCTGAATACTATCGTGGTACCTGTCTGGTATAAGATACGCAAAAAGCACAATCCCAATACCACGATCGGGCGATTTGCCACAAACAACGCCATATATGCACGAAAACGTGTAATCCGTCCAAACTCTCGGTAGCACCAAGCAATCGCAAGCAAGGTGAAGCAAACTTTTGGGGATGGTATTTTGGCTGGAGTTGGCAATAACGGCTTGGGATAAACACTATTAAATCAACGGTGTTATTGAGCTATTAACCATTGAGTGGGAGTAAGGTTCTGTCCATAGGAATACAGATTTGTGATCTAGAGCCACCTGGCTGTGAGAAACACGGCGAGGACGGAACATGGTGCCGCATTGCTCCATGACCTTCAAGCATTATAATTTTTGATGAAATCCGACTCCCCCACGCCGCTGTGCAATTTCGTTGACCTCTTGATGGATGCCGTCTTCGCGGTCGATGCCGACGCCCGTGTCGTTTTTGCCAGCGCATCATGTGAACGCATTTTCGGATATACGCCGAACGAAATGGTCGGCAAGAACATGTTCGACATGATGCTCCCTGAGGATCAGGAGCGGACCCGCGACTCAGTGGGGGATGTCATGTCAGGCCGTCCTCAATTTCATTTTGAGAACCGCTATATCCGCAAGGATGGGCAAGTCGTCCACATCATGTGGTCAGCCCGCTGGTCACCGGCCGATCAGTTGCGGATTGGCGTTGCGCGTGACATTACCGAGCGCAAACGGGCCGAATCGTTGCAGGCGGCGCTCTATGCCATCTCCGAAGCCGCACACGCCGCCGAGGATCTCCCCATGTTGTTTCAACGCATTCATCAGATCATCGGCACACTGCTGCCAGTGGATAATTTTTCGGTTGCGTTGTACGACAATGGAACAAGCCAACTGTCTTTTCCATACCATGTGGATGAGCACCTGCAGGCACCAGAACCTTTTACACTGGCGCCGGGCGCACTCTGGGCCGAAATTGTTCATACCGGTCAGCCGCTACTGCTGACTTCCGGGAAGGGGATTGCCCGCCTCGAAGCGTTGCAGGTCTCCGCTGGCACGAGCCCAATCTGCTGGCTGGGCGTTCCACTCAAATTGCATGAAGAGACGATCGGTGTGCTTGTGGTCAAAAGCTACCCGGGTGGCGTGTGTTATGGCCAGCAAGACAAGGAGCTGCTGCAGTTTGTCTCGACTCAAATCGCTACGGTGATAGAGCGTCAGCAAATGCAAGCCCGACTGAAATACATGGCACAGCATGATCAACTGACCTCTCTTCCTAATCGGGGCTTCCTGCACGACCGTCTGAAAACTGCGCTTTCAACCGCAAGACGAGAGCAAGGGCGATTTTCATTGCTTTACATCGATCTCGATAAATTCAAACAGGTCAACGATACGCTGGGCCATGGCGTGGGAGACCAGTTGCTGCAGGAGGTTGCAGCGCGCTTGAAGCTGTGCGTGCGCGAATCAGATGTGGTCGCTCGCGTCGGTGGCGATGAATTTGTGGTGCTGCTTCAGCACACACCATTGCGCCAGCAAGCCACACGAGTGGCGGAAAAAATTCGCAGCACTCTAAACGATGCGTTTACCTTGGACGGCCACAAACTGAACATCGTGCCGAGCATCGGGATTGCACTCTATCCCGACGATGGTGACAACGAGCAGCAGCTCCTTGAACATGCCGACAAGGTCATGTATGTGGCGAAGAACACGGTAAGTAAGTGGATGATTTCTGCTCCACGTTAAAAACGGATAAATAGTCGCCAGCACACACAGAGCCAGTACGCGATGGTATTGGCCAGCTTAGCGACGAGTTATCCAACTTGAACCAATACTATCGCTTCATCCTAGCTTGGCGACGGACGATGGTAATGAATTCAATAGAATCAATGGCATTATTAGGCTATTGATAATTGAGCAGACAGGAGTTAACCATGACCGCTCGGATAAAGATTGATTTCGTCTCTGATGTTTCTTGCCCCTGGTGCGCCGTGGGCCTTAGTTCGCTGGAACTCGCGCTGGCCCGGCTTGACGGCCAGCTACAGGCCGAGATCCATTTTCAGCCCTTCGAACTGAATCCGGACATGCCACCCAATGGGCAGGACACGGTGGAGCGGCTTTCGCGCAAATATGGAATGACGCTGGAACAAGTGCGGCGCAACGGCGAGATCATAACGGCGCGAGGCCGTGAGGTCGGTTTCACATTCAACATGGACAAACGCACGCGTACGTACAACACCTTAGATGCGCATAGACTCTTGTACTGGGCCGACCTTGAAGGACATCAACGGGAGCTGAAGCATGCGCTTTTCAAGGCATATTTCACCGATGGCGAGGACCCCAGTGCGCATGACGTGTTGATCAGGCTGTGCAGCCAGTCGGGGCTCAATGCCGAACGCGCCAGGGAAATCCTTGATTCCGACGAGTACACCGCTGATGTGCGTGAGCGCGAACGTTTCTATATGGACCATGGAGTCAATTCCGTACCAGCAATCATTATGAATGATCGGCATATTATCCAGGGCGGCCAAGAGCCCGAAGCATTCGAGCATGCACTGCGTCAGGTGGCAGGCCTCATGGCCTAATTTCCGTGACAGATTTTAGCGCCGCTTCCCCAGCTCGCACCCGACCGAGCGCCGCATCGCGCGTACCGTTTTATGCGATATCCAGTCTTTGACCAGTTCGCTGAATTCCAGGAAATGTCTGGAGCGCATATGGGCCTGGATCGCTTCTTGATTCTCATAGAGCTCGTACAGAAAGAACACTGTCGGGTCTGCTGGATCCCGGCATACATCGAAGAACTTGCAGCCAGGTTCCTCGTTGAGAGAGGTGACTGCGTTTTGCATCAGGGCTGATTCAAATCGTTCCACAAAGTCCGGTTTGATATCGAATTGGACAATCAAGGCTTCAAGCATGGTGACTCTGATAAGTTGGTTTTTTGGAAAGAGCGCCAGCCGGCAGCGCGTACCGGCCTACATGATAGAGGAATCCGGCGTGATCAGAACCTGTACGTTGCACTGGCCACGATGGAACGACGCGACCCGTACCAGCAGTCACCTCGGCTCAGGCAGGTGCTGACGTAGGTTTTATCGAACAGGTTGTTGGCATTGATCGCATAGCGCCAAGACGGCGTCTCGTAGGCGAGCATGGTATCGACCAGGGTCACGCTGGACGTGCGAGGTGCATCCCCATCTTGGAAGTCACCAAGCCAGCGGACGCCGGCGCCGGCCGACAGTCCATTCACGCTGCCGATGGAGAATCGGTATTTGCCCCAGAGCGACGCTTGATGCTTGGGCATGCCTTCAAGCTGCTCGTCCAGGTCAATGTAGTTATAGTTGGCAATCAGGTCCAATTGCCGACCAATTTCAGTCTTGAGCTCAAGTTCAATGCCGCGATTTCGGGTCTCGCCGAGTTGCGCCTGCCTGGTGGGATTGACCGGGTCGGCGATCAAGCGGTTTTGTTCCCGCAACGTGTAGGCCGCAGCGTTGACCATCAGACCGCCATCGACAGATTCGTACTTGACACCGGCTTCCAGCTGCTTGCCACGGATAGGAACAAACGATGTCCCCGCCGCATCGTGGCCGAGTACCGGCGTAAATGATTCGCTATAGCTAAGATAGGGCGATAAGCCGTTGTCGGCTGCGTACATCAGGCCCAATCGCTTGGATGTGGCGCGGCTGACGTGGTCTTCTCTGTCATCGACGACGTTTTTTGAGCGGTCTCGCCGCAGCCCGGCCACGGCGATCCAGTTGCCGTAACGCAGTTGATCCTGCAAATAGACGCCCATGTCGTGCTGGCGCACCGTCGGCTGATGATCATTGAAGGCAGGTGGCGTATAGGCGGGGTAGATCGGATTGAAGGCATCGATTAGCGGCACCGCGTCCGGTGATTCGAACGCTGACACCTTGTCTTCGCTGGAGTATGTCACGTCGAAACCGAGGAGCATTTGATGCTTGATGGGGCCGGTATCGAAAGAGCCTTCAAGGTGTTGGTCCGCCGATGCCATCTTGACCGTGGTGATCGTACCGTCCGCGTAGCGGCTAAGCAGTCGTTTGTTGACCGGATCGGCCGGCCAGCCGTCTGCGCCGTTGAACGCATTGGCATACAAGCTGCGGTAGTCGACTTCGTTATGCGACCAGCGCGTATTCTGGCGTACCGTCCAGTTGTCGTTGAAGGTGTGCTCAAAGCTCCACCCTATGGCACGCCGACTCGAATTGTAGCGGTCCCATTCCGGATCGCCGATAAAGGCGTCGGTCGGGATCTTTCCATTCGGATTCGGCAGGGAAACGCCTTCCCAGGGAAAGAACTGTGCCGTCGAGCCCGACTTGTCTTCCTGCAGCAGGGCGCGCAAGGTGAATGAAGTGCTGGCGGTGGGCTGCCATGTCAGAGATGGCGCGAGCACCCAGCGATCGTCCGGCACATGCTTGACTTGTGTGTCCGAAAGACGGCCGAGCGCGACAACGCGGTATAGCCACTCGCCATCCTCGTCGATAGGGCCGGTGAGGTCAGCGTGCAACTGCCGGCGGTTATGCGAGCCATACGATACGCCGAACTCGCGCACGGGCTCCGCCAGGGGGCGCTTGGTGACCATGTTCACCACGCCGGCTGTGCTGCCCTGGCCATAAAGCATGGACGCGGGGCCGCGCAATACCTCGATGCGTTCGAGCGTATAGGGCTCAGTGCGTGTGGTGCTGGTGTACCAGTTGTAGTTAGTGCGTAGGCCATCCAGGAATACGGACGGCTCCGAGCCCCGAATACGGAAGCTGTCGGCGCGGGAATCGAGACCGTATGCATCCGAACGGACGCCAGCGGCATAGTTGAGAGCATCCTGCAGATTGGTGGCGCCCTGGTCCTGGATCTCATCGCTGGTGATCACGGTGACCGATTGCGGCGTTTCGTGCAGCGGGGTGTTCGTCTTGGTGGCCGAGATCGAACGCTTGGCAATATAGCCGTCCAGCGGGTTGAAAGGGGATTCCGGCGACGGTTGCCCCCTCTGTCACAATAGATGTCCGGTCACTTGAACCTAATAGATGAGGGGGCGGTTGGAGTGTTTTCATGTCCGCCTATAGCCCTGAGCTCAAAGAGCAAATCGTCAGGAAAATGATGCCACCTAA
>NZ_PDNV01000006.1 GCF_002849615.1 Pollutimonas nitritireducens | reverse complement strand
TCTCTAAGTGGTTGATTACAAACTCCACTTTGGCACATTGATGCCGTTGATGCGAGGCCCTCTTTACGTCTGCTTTCCTTCTTAGGCCTCGTCACTCACTTGAGGTGGGAGGCGTCCATACCATCTCCTTGTGTCGTTTTTTTTAAGGAATGAAGGCTCAAAGCAGGTGCTGGCCGTGCAGCTTGTCCCGCAATGACTCCGGTACATCGATTTCGAACCCAAGAATGGCGGCTGACAGCGCTTTGCCATAATTGTCCAGGCAAAGGCTGCGCGAAACACCTCCGCCCAGCGCGCCATGTGCAACAAAATTCATGGCGTGTATGTTGTCGACCTCGTAGCGCAATACTTGACCCTTGATCACGCCGCGATAGAAATCTTTAAAGCGATCCGCGGTAAGCTGGGTTTTGAGCAAATCGTAGAATTCTGGTTCGTAGGCGAATACTGAAATGTTGGACGTGTTGCCTTTGTCGCCGGAACGCGTATGGGCCAGGTGCTGCAGTAGTATTCGCATGATCAGCTCTCAAAGTAAGTCACGGTGGCGGGAACGTGTTCCCGCGCCACCAATGAGGACCAAACGCCGATAATTTCGCGCGTGCGGTCCTGATGCGGCACCCGCTTGCCGGTATGCGCGATGCCCGAAACGGCCATGCCGTCGACCTCGCGCCCGATCTTTACAGCCTCTTCACGGGTACGTGTGCGCGCCGCCACTCGAACTGCAATCTCATAAGGTTCTGGAGCGTCAGCGGGGGTCGCTTCGCCATGGATCGCATTAATGCCCAAGAAGTCGATGCGTAACTCCTCAGCATCGAGCTTTACGATCTTGAAGCGCTCTTCCAGAATGCGCTTAGCCAATGTGGCGCGCCGCAGGGCCCCCGGTCCTGCATAGAAGAACATGTCCTCGCCGATGTATCCCTCGGTGCAACCTATTGATACCTTGAGAGTCGGTGTGCGCGGTTTGCCGCTGATGTTGCTGACTCGCACTCGGTCAGGACCGACCTGCTCGAGAGTCACAGTTGTGAAGTCGACCACTACGTCGGGGGTGAGGTAATTGCCGGGGTCATGCACTTCGTACAAGAGCTGCTCCTTGACTGTCTGTATCGTAATGGCACCGCCTGTACCCTCAACCTTGGTAAGAACTGCGCTGCCGTCGGATTCGACTTCGGCGATGGGAAAGCCGAAATTCCACGGTTCGGGCACATCTTTGAATCCCGGATCGGGAAAATAGCCGCCAGTCACCTGCGCGCCGCATTCCAGCAAATGCCCTATACCGTTGCCCGGACCCAGGCGCGCATGATCCAAGGGGTCCCATCCGAACTCATACATCATGGGCGCCATGAAAATCGAGGGATCGGCCACCCGGCCTGTTATAACGATTTGGGCTCCGTTATGCAGCGCATCCACAATGGGTTCAGCACCCAGATACGCCTCTGCGGAGATCAAGTTTGGCGCCAGCGTACTGGTGGCTTCGTCGTTCTCGAGAATACGGTCGGTAAGTTCAAGCACCCGTTCGGTAATCAGGCTGCCGGTAACCGCCGCGACCTTGACGCCTGTTATGCCAAGCTCGCGAAGGAGTTCGACGACACGCTCGGCGGCAGCCTTCGGATTGATCCAACCCTGATTGGATACGATGCGCGTACCCTGACGCATACAAGCCGGTAGAACGGCACGCATGCGCTCCTCGAGATAGGTGTCATAACCGGGAAAGCTCGGGTCGCGTCGACTACGAACCTGAGCAGCGGAAACGGTGGCCTCAGCCATGGTTTCGAAGCAGAGGTAGTCGAGCTTGCCTTGTTCTGCATTAAGGGCTGCGGGTTCGACTCGGTCTCCCCACCATGCCGCCCCGGATCCGATCCGGATCGTTTTGCTCATACCTTGATCTCCTTGTCTTTCCATAAATGATTATGGAAAGTCTATAGACGCCCGCGTGGTACAACCACCACCAGTCAGGAATAGGCCCTATGAATTCAATTCACAAGTAGACAGGTATGGATAAATTTTCCGAGATACAGGTTTTTCTTAGTGTGGTTGAAGAGCGCAGTTTCTCTGCTGCAGGCAGAAAGCTGCTCCGTTCGCCCTCGGCGGTCAGCAAAATCATCGCGCGGCTGGAGCAGCGCCTGGCGGTGAGATTGTTCGACCGTATTGCCGGAACCATACGACTGACGCAAGAAGGGCATAACTTCCGTCTGCATAGCCAAATGGTCGTCGATGCCATGGCGCAGGCTGAAAACGCGGTGACGCCCAGCGAGACGGAAATGACGGGTGTCTTGCATATACACACCAGCCTGACCTTCGCGAAATATCAGTTGGCACCTTTGCTTCCCTTGTTGCTGGAACGGCACCCGGGCTTGCGTCTTGAATTCATTATCGGAACCGACCGGGGTGATTTTCTGAAGAAAAACATAGACGTGGCCATACACAGCGGTAGCCCGCCCGAGCTTTCCCTGGTGGGTAAGCCGCTATTCCTGAGACGATGGATCATCGCTGCGGCGCCGTCTTATCTTAAACAATATGGGGCTCCTGCCGTTCCGGATGAACTGCATGGCCATCGTTGCCTGAATTTCACAGTGCGTACGCATTGGAACGCCTGGGCATCCAACGATGGCGGTACTGCCACGACGATCAATGTGCATGGAGCGATGGGCGCCGATCAAGGAGAACTTTTGCGCACGTTTGCCTTGGAGGGCCTGGGTATTGTCCGTTTGGCCGAATTTCATATCTCGAAGGATATCGCCGAAGGAAGGCTTATTCGTTTACTGACCGATTATGAGCCCAAGACGCAAGACATGATGTACGTTTTGTACCCGCACGGCAGGGCGCAGGCTCCCCGGGTGAAGGCTTTCCTGCAATTTCTCGGCGAACATTTTTCCGTTTAAGGTGGATTCAAGGAAAATCGATCGATCGTTCTATAAAACATTGACTTTATCGAGCGATCGTTCTATGATTTTTTCGAGGAGACGGCTATGCACAATCAATTCGACTTGACCGGGAAGGTAGCGTTGGTGACAGGTGCTTCGGGCGGCCTGGGTCGGCATTTCGCCCAGACGTTGGGACTCGCCGGAGCCAAAGTCGTCGTGGCCGGGCGGCGCGCCGAATCCCTGAACGCGTTGGTGGTCGACTTGCAGCAACAAGGAGTCAAGGCTCACGCCGTGGTGGGTGATGTGACCGATGAGTCCGCCATCAGGGCCTGTTTCGACGAAGCGCAAGCGCTGTATGGCCTGGTAAACGTAGTGGTGTGCACGGCAGGCGGCACGGTCCAGAAAAGTTCGCTTTCAATGTCGGCACAAGACTGGGACCAGGTCCTCGACGTCAACTTGAAAGGATGCTGGCTGGTGGCCAATGAGGCGGCACGCCGACTGGTCAAGGCGCAACGTCCTGGTTCAATCATTACTATTTCTTCCATCCTGGGCTATCGCGTTGCAGGCAATGTACTTCCCTATACCGTGTCCAAAGCCGGCCTGGAACAAATGACCCGTGCGTTGGCGTTCGAGTGGGCGCGATACGGCATTCGGGTCAACGCCATGGCGCCCGGCTATATCGAAACAGACCTGAACCGGGAATTCTTCGCATCCGAGGCAGGCCAGGCGATGATCAAGCGTATTCCGCAACGGCGCCTCGGCCAGGTATCCGATCTCGATGGCGCGTTGCTGCTGTTGGCCTCGGACGCGTCTCTATACATGACTGGCAGTTCCATCGTGGTCGATGGAGGCCATTTGCAATCCACTCTTTGAAGAAGGCGCACCCTCATGGACTTCACGTTATCGCCGCAGGTAGACGAATTCCGTCAACAGATCCGCACATTTGTTGATCGGGAGTTGATCCCGCTGGAAAGCGATCCGGCTTCATTCGACGAGCATGAAAACATCGCAGAATCAGTATTGCAGCGTATGCGCGCCAAAGCAAAACAGCACAGTCTCTGGAGCCTGCAGATGCCAAAAAAGCGTGGTGGCCAGGGCTTGTCCATGTCTGAAATGGCGGCGTGCTACGAGGAGATGAATCGATCCATCTTTGGCCCGGTGGTTTTCAATTCTGCGGCACCCGATGACGGCAATATGATGGTGCTCAACAAGGTGGCAACCGAAAGCCAGAAAGAACGCTGGCTGCAGCCCATCATCAATGGCGACGTCCGTTCTTCGTTCGTCATGACCGAACCCGCACCTGGTTCCGGCTCCGACCCCGGCATGATGCTGACTACCGCAACACGCAAGGGCAATGACTGGATCATCAACGGTACCAAGCATTTCATCACTGGCGCCGGGGTAGCTTCGCACTTCATTCTTATTGCGCGCACGTCTGACGACGTACGCAAGGGTTTGTCGGCCTTCCTCTTTCATAAAGACGATCCAGGTTGGGAAATCGTGCGCCGCATACCTATAATGGGCCCGGAGGAGCATGGGGGCCATTGCGAACTGCGTTTCACCGATATGGTCATCCCAGATGAAAACCGGCTCATGGAGGTCGGCGATGGACTTAAGCTCACCCAGATCCGACTGGGGCCAGCCCGATTGACTCACTGCATGCGTTGGCTGGGCCTATCCAAGCGGTCGCTGGAAATTGCTTCGGCTTATGTATCAGAGCGTGAATCGTTCGGAATTCGCCTCGCCGACAGAGAGGGGGTACAGTGGCTATTGGGTGAGGCGGCAATGGGAATACAAATCGGACGCCTGCTTACCATGCATGCTGCCTGGAAGCTCGATCAGGGCGACTTTGCCCGTAAAGAGGTTTCGATGGCCAAAGTGGCGGTGTCCAATACACTGCAGCAGGCGGTCGATACGGGGATCCAGCTTTGCGGCGCGCGTGGGTACTCGAAAGATACTCCTCTGGAATGGATATATCGCTATGCGCGCCAGGCGCGTTTGGTCGATGGTGCGTCCGAAGTCCATAAAATGGTGCTGTCGAAATATTTGCTCAAAGAGAGCAACGACTTCTGGTCCTGGGGCTGACATGGACCTGGATGACATAAGCCGTGCTTTGGCGCTGTATGTCAGGGATCGGAATAGTGCCCAAGATGCCAGAGTCATCAAATTCTGCCGCTTATCCGGCGGTGCGATTCAAAGCAATTATGGGCTTAGCGTGCACTGCACCGGCGGCCAGCGTCCTGGTCGACTCGACCTCGTTGTGCGCAGCGATTCGCCATCGACCATTGATGCGAGCCTCAGCCGGGAGCTGGAGTTTCATATCCTGAATGTGGCCTGGGAGGCTGGTGTGACGGTGCCGCAGCCTTTATGGCTATGCACCGACACAGAAATAATTGGAAATGTGTTTTGCGTGATGGCTCGTGTTGAAGGCACGGCTGCGGGACATAAGCTGGTGCGCGGCGGACTCACATCCGAGCAAGCGCAAAGCCTCACTCATCAGTTGGGCATCGAGCTCGCTCGACTGCATCGGATACGTCCACCGATTGCGCGCCTTGATGCATTACCGGTACCGCAGTCATCTCCGGCCACAGCGCGTATCCGGCAATACCGCGTAGCGCTCGACGCAATATCCGAGCCGCATCCGGTACTCGAATGGTCGTTGAATTGGCTCCAGGACAATGTCCCCCTGGACACCGATGTGGTGCTGTGCCATGGCGACTTCCGTACGGGCAATTACATGGTCGACCAGGGACGCCTGACAGGAATCCTGGACTGGGAATTTGCGGCGTGGAGCGATCCATATGAAGACCTGGGCTGGTTGTGCTCACGAAGCTGGCGTTTTGGCGCCAGCCATAAAGAGGTGGGCGGTGTCGGCGATAAGAAGGATTTGTTCGCGGCCTATTCCGGCACCTCTGGTCACCCCGTTGATCCAGCAAGGGTCTTCTATTGGGAGATCATGGCAATGACACGATGGGCCATCATTGCCCTGCAACAGGCACAACGTCACCTTTCAGGGGAACAGTCTTCGCTCGAGCTTGCGCTGACCGGGCGCCTGCTTCCGGAAATCGAATTCGATATCCTGACGCAGCTTGCGCAAGGGAGCCCACATGAATAATCGTCCAAATGGAGCCGAGCTACTGACAGTGGCAAGGCGTACCCTGCTCGACCAGCTATTGCCCTTGCTGCCAGTAAGTAAGTCCTACGAGGCATTGATGATTGCCAACGCCATGGCGATTGCTGCGCGTGAGCTCGACGTAAAAGGGGAGGATGAATGTGAAAAACAGATTCTCGCGTTCTACCGTCAGATTGCGTTGGAGGGGACGCACGAAGCCACCGAGCAAGCACTTGCTGAATTGATCCGAAAACGGGCCATCGATCCGTCCCGGTCTGGGCTATTGCGCTCATTGCTTTTGAACATTACCCGGTGCAAGCTCGCCATCACCAACCCGAAGCTACTGAATAAACAGGGGAATAGTGCATGAGCAACCCGTATGAACATGGATTGGACAAACAACCGGCAAATTATTCCAGCCTGACGCCTGTCAGTTTCCTCGAACGATCGGCCCATGTTTATCCCGACAAGGTGGCGGTCATAGACGACGACATGATCCTGACCTACCAGCATTTTTATCGCCGCTGCCGCAGGATGGCTTCGGCGCTGACCAAGATTGGGATCAAGGCCGATGATACCGTCACAGTCTTGTGTTTCAACTCGCATGAGCTGCTGGAGAGCCACTATTCCATTCCCATGGTCGGCGCGGTGCTGAATGCTGTGAACACTCGTGTCGATGCGGCGACGCTCGCCTTTATCATCCAACACGGTGAGTCCCGGGTGTTGCTCTATGACACGGAATTCGAACCCTTGATCCGCCAGGCGCTCGCCATCATCGAGTCGCCCCCTTTATTGGTGGCTATTGTGCGGGATGGCGGCGCTCGGCAGGCGCCCGAAGTTCTCCTGTACGAGGACATGGTTGCCGCCGGAGATCCTGATTTCCACTGGGATAAGGTCGACGACGAGTGGAATGCCATCACGCTTAACTACACATCCGGTACCACTGGCAACCCCAAGGGAGCCGTCTACCATCACCGTGGCGCTTATCTGGCGGCAATGAGCAACGCCATGGCGTTCAACCTGAGCGCCGGCGCGGTGTATTTATGGACCTTGCCGATGTTTCATTGCAATGGGTGGTGCTACACCTGGGCAGTGACGGCTGTTGGCGGTACGCATGTCTGTCTGCGCAAGGTCCAGGCGGACGCAGTCATCGGCCGAATTCGCAAGCATGGCGTCACCCATATGTGCGGCGCACCCATTGTGTTGAACCTGTTATTGAACGACTTCCACACCGGTGGCCAGGTGTTGCACCAGCCTGTGCAATTCGGCTTGGGCGGCGCCGCTCCGCCCAGCCCCGTTATTGGCCGGGCACGACAGGTGGGTTTTCATATCACGCATTTATACGGTTTGACCGAGTCTTATGGGCCGTCGGCGCTCTGTGTCTGGCATGATGAATGGAACACTCTCCCGCCGGACGAACTTGCCCGAAAAATGGCCAGACAGGGGGTGGGTCTATTGGCCATCGATGCACTGAGCGTGGCCCGGCTGGACGATGGCACCCCGGCGCCGGCGGATGGACAGACACTGGGTGAATTGCTCCTCCGTGGCAATACCTTGATGAAAGGCTATTTGAAGAATGCGTCGGGTACACAGGAGGCGTTCCAGGGCGGCTGGTTCCACACGGGCGATATTGCCGTAATGCATCCGGATGGTTATGTCGAAATCAAGGATCGCGCCAAGGACATCATCATTTCAGGCGGCGAGAATATTTCAAGCCAGGAAATCGAAGAGGTCCTGTACAGCCACCCCAGAGTATTCGAAGCGGCGGTCGTGGCGATGGCTGACGAGAAATGGGGCGAGGTGCCTTGCGCCTTTGTTGCCCTGAAAGACGAGGCCCAGCCAAACGACGAAATGGAATTCATCGCATTTTGCAGGGCGCGCATGGCTTCATTCAAGGCTCCCAAGCATGTTGTTTTCGGGGAGCTGCCCAAGACGTCCACGGGAAAAATACGAAAGAACATTCTCAGGGACACGCTCGCGGCCAAAGTCCCACGTTAAACGGAATAGAACCATCAAGGAGATGCTCGATCACCAGTGCAGGTAGTAGTACAGCAGTAAAGAATTGGAAATGTACTAAATAATTATTCCTCAAGGAGACAATACATGTTCAAGATTCTTGCGACCCGTTCCCTTTTATCTGTGGTGCTTGCCGGCTCGATGAGTCTGGGTGCCGTCCATGCAGCCGAAGATCCCATCAAGATAGGCGCCATCTACATTATGTCCGGTAGTGCGGCTACTTATGGGAAGTTTGCGCAGCAAGGTATTCAGTTGGCCATGGACGAAATCAACGCCTCGGGCGGCGTCCTCGGGCGTCAGCTGGCATTACAGCTCGAAGATGGCCAAGGCAAGGCTGCCGTGGCCATCCAGGCAGCCCGTAAGCTGGTCTACCAGGACAAGGCCGACGTGCTGATGGGGCTGGATAGCTCTGGCGTGGCGCAGGGTCTGGTCCCCGTACTACCCGAGCTCGGCAAGCCCTTCATCATTACCCACGCCGCCACGCCCGATGTGACCGGTAAATTGTGCAATGCCTTTACTTACCGGATTAGTGTCAATGTGCACCAGAACATGCAGGGCGCTGCCGCAGTCGCGGCCAAGACCGGGGCCAAGAAATGGACCACCATAGGGCCGGATTACGCGTTCGGGCATCAGTCCTGGGAATTCTTTGGCAAGTATCTGAAAGAAAAATCCCCGGATGTCGTCCTGATGCCGGAAACGGCGTTTCCCCGTTTCGGGGCCGAGGACTTCACGCCATTTATCAATGGTGTCATGGAATCCAAGCCCGATGGCGTGGTGATCTCGCTCTGGGGTGGCGACCTGGTCAACTTCGTACGTCAGGCCAATAATCGTGGCTTCTTCAAGCAAGGGTTTGAGGTGTTGTTCACGGTGGGCGCCGCCACCGAGGTGCTTGCTGCGCTGGGCGATCAAATGCCCGAAGGGGTATGGCTGGGTACGCGTTACTGGTACGGTTCCCATGATAATGATCTCAATAAAAAATTCGTTGCCTCGTACCAGAAGAACTATGGCACCCCCCCCAGCTATAACGCGGAGGGCGCCTATGTTGCCGTGTACGCCTTCAAGGCGGCGATCGAAAAAGCTGGCAGCACCGACGGCAAAGCGGTGGCTCAAGCGCTATCGGGCTTGAGCATTCCGGCCCCCACTGGCACCGTGACCTTCCGCAAAGGCGATAACCAGGCGCTTATCGGCCCCACTTGGGGACGTGCGGCCGCCATGAACACACAAGACAAAATCCGCTCCCTGGCCGATGCGCAATTTTTCGACGGTGAAAAAATCACGCCGCCGGTCGATCCAGCCTGCAAGCTGTAGCAGATTCAGGAATTGCCAAGTGCATCAATTCCGCCCGGCGCTTCGGCACCGGGCGGTGTGTGTAAATAAGGGGGAAATACCATGAGCAGTTTAGGCATGGCTTTGCTCAACAGCCTTGATATCGGCCTGCTGCTGTTTGTCATCGCGGTTGGATTGAATATTGTCTTTGGAGTGTTGAATGTCATCAACTTTGCCCATGGCGCGTTGTATATGCTGGGCGCGTATCTTGCCTATACCTGCATGACGCTGTTGGGCATGTCATTCTGGCTTACGTTGTTGGTTGCTCCCTTGTGTGTCGCTGCATTGGCAGTGCTCATCGACCGGATCATGTTGCGTTTCATTTACCAGCGCGAAATTTCCGACAGCCTGCTGCTCACCTTTGCCTTGCTGTTGATACTGAACGAATCGGTGCGCCTGGTGTGGGGCACCGGTATACACGTGATCGATCCACCCCCATTGCTGCAGGGCACGGCCGCACTTCCCGGGGGAGTCACCTACCCGATTTACAGCCTGTTCGTCGTGGCGGTAGGACTAATTTTCGTTTGCGCGCTATGGTTCTTGTTCAATCGCACCCGGGTCGGCAAGATCATGCGCGCGGCGGCGCTCGACCGCGACATGGCACAGGTGCTCTGCATCAACACCAAGCTTGTCATCACAGGGGTGTTTGCCTTTGGCGCCTGGCTGGCAGCGGTGGGTGGCGTCGTTGCGGCACCCATGCGTGCCATTGATCCGGGGATGGGCGACAAGATCATCATCGAGAGCTTTATTGTCGTGGTCATCGGTGGCCTTGGCAGTTTCCCGGGCACGCTGCTGGGCGCGATCATCCTGGGCCTGATCTATGGCTTCGGCGGCCGTTTCTTTCCCGACGTCAACCTGATCCTGCCTTTCGTGGGTATGGCTATTGTACTGTTGCTTAAGCCGCATGGACTGATGGGCAAAGGGGCGTCCACATGAGGAACCGACCGCTACCCTTCGTCCTGGCATTGCTGTTGCTCGTGTTGGCCGCCTTGCCCTGGATTACGCCTTACTTCTATATTTTTATTGTTACCGAGATCCTGATACTGGGCCTGTTCGCCGCTAGCTTCAACTTGATCTTCGGTTATACGGGCATGCTCAGTTTCGGGCATGCCGCCTTTTTTGGTGTCGGTTCCTATGCCACGGCCCTGCTATTGCAAGGAGCACAATGGCCGCTGTTGGCCTGCTTGCTGGTGGCCATAATGGCCGGTGCCGTCCTGGCCCTGATCATCGGCTTTTTCAGCGTCCGGCTTAATGAAGTCTATTTTTCCATGTTAACCCTCGCCTTTGGCATGATGGTATTTGCCGTAGTGCATCAGTGGCGGTCGGTGACCAATGGCAGCGATGGAATAGCGGGATTCCGCGTAAACTCGCTGGGGCTGGGTTTCGATCTTGCGCTGGCCAATCCCAGCGTGTACTACCATGTCGTTCTGGTCATTGTGGTGCTCGCCACCGCATTCCTGTACTTGATCTGCCGCTCATCCTTCGGTCTTATTCTGCGAGCCATTCGACAAAATCCGGAGCGTGTGGCATTTTGCGGACTCAACGTCAAGAGCTATCGCCTGGCGGCGTTCACGATTTCTGGCGCGTTTGCAGGCCTGGCTGGCGGACTGATGGCGCCATTCCTACGAATTGCCAGTCCTGAACTTGTGCATTGGTCCATGTCGGCTGAGCCCGTGCTCATGTCCATACTGGGCGGAACCGGTTATTTCCTCGGGCCGTACTTTGGCGCCGCCATGTTCGTGTTGCTGGAAACCTGGATTACCAGCATGACCCATGCATGGATGCTGGTGCTGGGTATTATCCTGGCACTGATGGTGATGTTTTTCAGAAGAGGGGTGCTGGGCACATTTCTCGACTGGCTGCAGGAGCGAAAATGACTCAACCTATCCTGCAAGTCAGCCATCTAACCAAACGTTTCGGTGGCGTGGCAGCCGTACTCGACGTATCGGTGGATGTTCTGCCCCACGAAACCCTGGCCATCATCGGCCCAAATGGCGCCGGTAAGACTACGTTTTACAACATGTTGTCGGGCCGCATGACGCCCAGTTCGGGCAAAGTAACATTTGAAGCCCAGGACATCACCGGCTTGCCTCCCCACCGTATCAGTCGCATGGGCGTATCGCGTTCTTTTCAGATCAATAATATCTTCAACGAAATGACCGTACGCGAGAACATCGAGGTTGCGCTCACGGCCTACCACGGCGACAGCCGGCGCTGGTACAACATTGCATCACGCAATCGGCCCATCCAACAAGAGGCAGATATGTTGCTGGAACGTCTTTCACTCACGGACTTGGCTGTGAGGCGTGCCGGCGTCATCAGCTATGGCGACAAGCGACTGGTGGAAATTGCAATGGTGCTGGCAACTCGGCCGCATTTGGTGTTGTTGGATGAGCCCACTGCCGGAATGACGCCCGATGAAACGCATCGGGTTACGGCTTTGGTCAAGTCATTGGCGGCCACCGGAGATTACACATTTCTCATCACCGAGCACGATATGGGGGTGGTGTTCGACGTGGCGGATCGGGTTCTGGTCATGCACCGCGGCCAGTCGCTGGTCCTGGGTACGCCTCAGGAAGTCAAGATGCATCCGGAAGTCAGGCGGGCCTACCTGGGTGACGCAGAAGAGGAAATCGCACCATGATTCTTGAAGTCGACAACATTCATACCTACTATGGTGAAAGCCACGCCCTACAGGGTATTTCATTAAATCTTGAAGAGGGTGAAACGGTCTGCCTGCTGGGCCGCAACGGCGCCGGCAAAAGCACCACCTTGCGCAGCATCATCGGCTTGTCGGCGCCGCGCAGGGGCCGGGTAACGTTCAAGGGCCGCGACATCACGGGTCAGCCGGCTTACCGGAATGCCCGCGCGGGCATAGGGCTGGTTCCGGAAGACCGTCGAATTTTTCCTGGCCTCAGCGTCCGCGAAAACCTGGAAATTGCCGAGTACAGCAGACCGGGTGTCACGCGCCAGTGGACCATCGAGCGCATTTTCGACGAATATCCCATGCTCGGCGAACTTGCCGGTCAGGACGGTAGCACCTTGTCAGGCGGCCAGCAGCAGATGCTGGCCGTGGCGAGGTCCTTGATGAGCGAACCCTTGCTGCTTTTGCTGGATGAGCCCAATGAAGGTCTGGCCCCTGTCATCGTCAAGCAAATCGGCGCACTGATAGACCAGTTATCCAGGACCACCACAATTCTGTTCACCGATCAAAGCGTACACTTTGCCCTCAAGCATGCACAGCGAGCTTATATTCTCGAAAAGGGCATGATTGTCCATGAGGCCAGCAGCCAGGCGCTGATCAACGATATCGAGACGCAGCATCGCTACTTGTCGGTGGCGTGAACGACCTATGGGGGTGGAGTAGTACATGATTGCTGATTTTGAATCGTTCAAGATCGAGCTTAGCTTGTCTAAAGTCGAAATTTGCCGCGAGCTGTATCACAAGAACAGAGAGCTGATCCGCATAAAGAAAGAGCATGTCGCCGTAAGCAATCTGGTGCGGATCATTGATTCCACCCTGCGGCTGACGGGCAGGAAGGGCTTCCATGCGATGTCCCTGCGCGACCTGTGCGCGGATTCTGGCTTCAGCATAGGCGGGCTGTATGCGTATATTAAAAGCAAAGACGACCTGATCTATTTGATTCAGAGCCATGGGTTTCTGCTGACCCGACGCACCATGCTTGCCTATACACAAGAGGTCACTTCACCGCGGGACAAATTGCTTGCCGCGGTGAAGGCGCATGTGTACCTTAGCGAGTTGATGCAGCCATGGTTTTATTTTTCTTTCATGGAAACCAAGAGCCTCCCTGAAAAGCACAAGAAAGAAGCCATATCCGTCGAGCTTGAAGTAGAGGACATTATTTTCGGAATTATTCAAGAAGGCATCAAAGCCGATGTCTTTCGCAGTGTAAACGCCAAGCTATTGGCGTCTCTGTGCAAAGCCATGATGCAGGACTGGTATCTGAAACGGCGCAAATACAACAACCAGGGCACGGATGTCACCCAATATGCCGAATTTGTCGGCGATATATTGGAAAACTATCTCACTCGGCCTGCATGATTTGCCTCGGCTGCGCCAACGCGGTAAAGTGGCACGTTGATCTGCCTTGCTATCCGTGGCAGATCACAAAAGGCTACGTTGTTCCGGGTTATCCGCCCGGTTTTTTGCGCCTGTAATACTTTGCTGTTGGCCGCGCCACAAGCGTGTGTTGCCAAAGCTTCCGTTCTACCTCCCGCGTTCACAGAACGCTCGTGCTGCGTTTCGACGAGTTCAAGTCGGTTCGGCAAGGTGTCTGGGTGGCATGGCTCCGTGAGCCATAAAGCGCCAGGTCATGTTGCTGTAAACGATACAGGCTCGGGTCTTATGGCCAGTCGGAATTCCAGTACCGGTTACGAAAGGAATACATAATGGAACTCAATGGCGCCGATATCGTCGTGCGTTGCCTTGCCGAACAGGGCGTTGACCACGTGTTTGGTTATCCCGGCGGCGCGGTACTGTACATCTACGACGCAATCTACAAGCAAGAAAATTTCAAGCACATTCTCGTCCGTCACGAGCAAGCCGCCGTGCACGCGGCCGATGCCTATTCGCGCTCGTCGGACAAGATCGGTGTGGCGCTGGTCACCAGTGGCCCCGGACTGACCAATGCGGTAACGGGCATCGCCACCGCATACATGGACTCCATTCCCATGGTGATCATCAGCGGTCAGGTACCCAGCCATGCCATCGGCGAGGATGCTTTCCAGGAATGCGATACGGTTGGCATCACCCGGCCTTGCGTCAAGCACAACTTCCTGGTGCGCGACGTCAAGGATCTGGCTGAAACCATGCGTCGCGCCTTCTACATCGCCAAGACCGGTCGTCCCGGACCCGTGCTGGTGGATATCCCCAAAGACATCACCATTGCCACCTGCAAGTACGCGCCGCCACGCGGTGAAGTAAAAATGCGTTCGTACGCACCGGTGGTGAAGGGACATCAGGGTCAGATCAAGAAAGCTGTACAAATGCTTTTGACAGCTGAACGCCCCATGATCTACTCCGGCGGTGGCGTGGTGTTGTCAGATGCCGCGACTGAACTGCGCCAATTGGTGCAGTTAACAGGCGCGCCTTGCACCAATACGCTCATGGGTTTGGGGGCATATCCGGCCAGCGACGATAAATTCGTTGGAATGCCGGGCATGCACGGTACCTACGAAGCCAATATGGCCATGCAGCACTGTGATGTGCTGATAGCCGTGGGCGCTCGTTTCGACGACCGGGTAATCGGCAATCCCAAGCATTTTTCGCAGAACCCCCGGAAGATCGTGCATATCGATATCGATCCTTCATCCATTTCCAAGCGCGTGCGTGTCGATGTGCCGATAGTCGGCAACGTCAAGGATGTATTGCAGGAACTCAATGCACTGTATGTCCAGGCGGCTGCCGAGACGACGCCCAACAAGGCGGGCGTGGCCAAGTGGTGGCAACAGATCAACGAATGGCGCGGCAAGCAGTGCCTCGTCTATCAGAATTCCGACACACTCATCAAGCCGCAGTATGTGGTCGAAAAGCTGTGGGAAGTCACTCACGGCGATGCATTCGTTACGTCGGACGTCGGCCAGCACCAAATGTGGGCTGCCCAGTATTATCGCTTCGACCAGCCGAGACGCTGGATCAATTCGGGCGGTCTGGGCACCATGGGCGTAGGCCTGCCATATGCCATGGGCGTGCAGATGGCCAATCCAGATAGCCAGATCGCCGTGATCACGGGAGAGGCGTCGATACAGATGAACATCCAGGAGCTTTCCACCTGCAAGCAATACCACCTCACACCCAAGGTACTTTGCCTGAACAACCGGTACCTGGGCATGGTGCGCCAGTGGCAGCAGATTGAATACGGTTCGCGCTACTCTGAGTCCTACGTAGATGCCTTGCCTGACTTCGTGAAGCTTGTCGAAAGCTATGGTCACGTGGGTATGCGGATCGACAAGCCAGCCGACGTCGAGCCGGCCATCCGCGAGGCGTTCACCCAGTACAAAGACAGGCTCGTGTTCATGGACTTCATCACGGACCAGACTGAAAACGTGTGGCCCATGGTAAAAGCCGGCCGCGGCCTGACCGAAATGTTGCTCGGTTCTGAAGACTTATAAGGAAAGAAACATGAAACACGTAATTTCTATCCTTCTGGAAAATGAACCGGGAGCATTGTCACGGGTCGTGGGGCTTTTCTCGGCGCGTGGCTACAACATTGAAACGCTGACCGTGGCCCCTACCGAAGACTCGACACTGTCGCGCATGACCATCGTCACCGCCGGTTCCGACGAAGTCATCGAGCAGATCACCAAGCACTTGAACCGCCTGGTGGATGTAGTCAAGGTCGTGGACTTGTCCGAAGGACCGCACATCGAACGCGAGCTTATGCTCATCAAGGTGCGTGCCGTAGGCAAAGAGCGCGAAGAAATGAAACGCATGGCCGATATCTTTCGCGGCCGCATCATCGATGTGACCGATAAGGTCTACACCATCGAGCTTACCGGCGATCAAGGTAAGATCGAGGCTTTTATCGGGGCCCTGGACCGCAGCGCCATACTGGAAACCGTGCGTACCGGCGTATCCGGCATCGGCCGCGGAGAACGGGTCCTGAAGCTTTAAATCAAACAACAATTCCTCAAGTATTGGAGCACCTTAAATGAAAGTTTTTTACGATAAAGATAGTGACCTGTCCCTCATCAAAGGCAAGACCGTTGCCATCATCGGTTATGGTTCCCAGGGCCACGCGCATGCACTGAACCTACATGAGTCCGGTGTCAATGTAATCGTCGGGCTTCGCAAGGGCGGTGCTTCCTGGAGCAAGGCCGAGAATGCGGGCTTGAAGGTGCAGGAAGTCGCCGAGGCGGTGAAGGCGGCCGATTTGGTCATGATCCTGCTTCCCGATGAAAATATTGCCGAAGTCTATCGTTCGCAGGTTGCGGAAAATATCAAGGCAGGCGCCGCACTGGCATTTGCCCACGGCTTCAACGTGCATTATGGCCAGGTCCAGCCGCGCAGCGATATCGACGTCATCATGATCGCCCCCAAGGCTCCAGGCCATACTGTTCGCGGCACCTATAGCCAGGGTGGTGGCGTGCCATCGTTGATCGCCGTCCATCAAGACACCACAGGATCGGCCCGCGATGTTGCCTTGTCCTATGCTTGCGCCATTGGCAGTGGCCGCGCCGGCATCATCGAGACCAATTTCCGCGAAGAAACCGAAACCGATTTGTTCGGTGAGCAAGCCGTCCTGTGCGGCGGTGCGGTCGAGCTCATCAAGGCAGGATTCGAAACCCTGACTGAAGCCGGCTACGCGCCTGAGATGGCCTATTTCGAGTGCCTGCACGAACTCAAGCTTATTGTCGACCTGATCTACGAGGGCGGCATCGCCAACATGAACTACTCCATCTCGAACAATGCCGAATATGGTGAGTACGAGACCGGTCCAAAGATTGTCACCGAAGAAACCAGGAAAGCCATGCGTCAATGCCTGGCCGACATCCAGAATGGTGTGTACGCCAAGAATTTCATTCTGGAAAATGCTGCAGGCGCTCCTACACTCACTTCGCGCCGCCGCATCAATGCTGAATCTCAGATTGAACAGGTCGGCGGAAAATTGCGCGCCATGATGCCCTGGATTGCTGCAAACAAGCTGGTCGATCAGACCAAAAACTAATCACGACTCACATCGTGCGCTGTTCAGAAAACGCCCGCAAGGGCGTTTTTTTCAAATGAACACCGCGGTCGTTTAACGCGACGCGGCCGCGACTGACCAATTATTGTCGTCTTCAGTTGAAAGCTGGGAAGACTTCCCCACGCGCGGCGAGACGAGTGTGAGTTTCAATGCGCGGAACAATGATCGGCGAGAACACCCCAGCTAGGCGAATTTCGTGTCAGCGTGGGCGTAACGCTTGGCTATCAATGCTGGACGGCACGCCACTTGCTTGTTCCTGGACAGCATGCCTCGTTCCATATTCCAGGCCAAGGCAACATTGATCGCTTCCAATCGAAATGCGGCATACCTGGGGACGCATTTCGGTTATTCTCCCACTTACGATGAATAAACCACCTTACCCCCATCCTATTATTGCGCGTGAAGGCTGGCCTTTCCTGGCCGGTATCGTGCTGGTGTCGATTCTTGTCAGCTTCTGGTCGGGCGCTGCCTCGATTCCGTTCTGGATAGTATCGATTTTTGTGTTGCAGTTTTTTCGCGACCCGGCTCGCATCGCCCCCGAGGGCGAACTCAATGTACTCTCGCCCGCAGATGGCCGTGTTGTAGCGGTCGAAGAAATCCGCGACCCATACGCCGAACGCGATGCCATCAAGATCAGCGTATTCATGAACGTGTTCAATGTCCACTCCAACCGCTCGCCGGTGAAAGGCAGCGTCACTTCCGTCAACTATTTTGCTGGCCAGTTTTTTAATGCGTCGCTGGACAAAGCTTCTCTTGAAAACGAACGCAATGCCACTGTATTGCTTACCCCTCACGGCCATGTCGTGACTGCTGTCCAGGTGGCTGGCCTGGTAGCCAAACGCATACTTTGTTATATCAAGCCGGGCGACCAGCTTTATGCTGGGCAACGCTACGGTTTCATCCGTTTCGGATCACGGGTCGATGTCTATTTACCGCTGGGGTCGCGACCTCGCGTTGCAATAGGCGACAAGGTGCAAGCCACCAGCACCGTACTGGCTGAGTTGCCCGATCGTCCCGTTGACACACAAGGTTAAGCCTATGACCAATCTATCGCCGGACGAGACCCGTCGTCGTCGCAGCATTTATCTGCTCCCCAACGCATTCACCACGGCGAATCTTTTCGCCGGGTTCTATGCCGTCGTCCAGGCCATGAACGGCAAGTTCGAAATGGCCGCCATTGCCATCTTCCTGGCCATGGTGTTTGACGGCATGGATGGGCGGGTGGCCCGCCTGACCAATACGCAGTCCGCCTTTGGCGAGCAATACGATTCCTTGTCTGACATGACCTCCTTTGGCATAGCGCCCGCGCTGGTGATGTACGAATGGTCCCTGCAAGGCCTGGGTCGCTGGGGCTGGCTGGCCGCGTTCATCTACGTCGTGGGCGCGGCCCTGCGCTTGGCACGTTTCAATACGAATATTGGTGTCGTTGACAAGCGCTTCTTTCAAGGCCTGCCAAGTCCCGCCGCAGCGGCGTTGGTGGCCGGTTTCCTGTGGCTGGCCGTCGACAACAAACTCGCCCTCGAAACCGCCACGATCGCATGGATGTCTTTTGGATTTACCGTCTATGCCGGCATTGCGATGGTTACCAATGCACCGTTTTACAGTGGCAAGAGCTTTGCACTCGGCCGTAGTGTGCCGTTCTGGGTATTGCTCGTCCTGGTCGGGGTTTTCGTGTTTGTGTCCAGCGACCCGCCTATCGTCCTGTTCAGCCTATTTGTCGTCTATGGCCTATCGGGTTGGGTAATCATGGGGTGGCGCTGGCGGCGAGCCCGTGAACTGACGCGCATGCGGCACGCGAACGTTGATGATCACGACCTTGCCGTGCCGCCCTCTGCGTTCAGTGCAACACATACTTTCGATTCTCGGCAAAGCCCTTCGTTGAAACAGCCCGATCAAGCGCCCGACAGCACACCGAAGCCACCTGACAGGCACGACCCCTTCTGATTCCAGGCACGGCGACTCAAGCGATTCGTCGTCAGTCGAACCAGAAATTTTCCCGTTCGTATAAGGGATCGGGGCCGGGGTGAAAGCGCGTGACCCTGGCTCCGTCGCTGCCAAAATAGACGTACATCAGCGAGTTCCAGGCGCCCGCCTGCCTGTAGCGGTAGCTCCAGATGATGGACGTGGAAGAGGGCAGGCCGACGCTATCGATCTCGGCGGGTGGCCCGAATTCGCATCGCACCTGCTCCGGTGTCCATGTGCCTGAAGCGAGCACGCGGAAATGTTCATCGTTCAGCAATTGCTCAACGCGGTCGGTGTTGCCGGCGGGATCCACGTTGGTGCCCCAGGCATATTGACCCATGGGTTGCATGGTCCAGATCAGTCGTTTGCGACCATTCGCAGCAGGACAGGAAAAGTTGGGTTCGCCGTATTCCGATACCACCTGATGCAAAGGCGCGCCAGCGGGCAGGTCGGCCATGCTGGTGCACGCCGCGAGCAATACTGTCGTCAAGGCGTACGTGGCGGACTTGCCCATCCGCATATATTTAATCGCATTCATGCCGGGACTCCGCTAGGGTTCGTTGCGCTTATTTTACGGCCATCCATGACTAATTGATAAGCCGCTGTCGCACTGCAGGGGAGGTCGGCCACGCGTCGGCTTGCAATCCGCTATAATGCTTGCTTCCCGGATTGCCATGTGGGTTGTTGCTACGAATGCATCCGGGCTACTACTGTTATTTTTTTAATCACTGCACGTCAGAGCACCTCGGCTCTGTCGCTCGTTCAAGAGGCTAAATAATGTCTGTTGCTGACATCAAAAAATCCGACATCGTCACACAATATCAACGTGCCCAAGGCGATACCGGTTCGCCGGAAGTCCAGGTCGCGCTGCTTACTGCGCGCATCAACGAACTCACCGGCCACTTCAAGGCACACATGAAAGACCACCACTCGCGTCGTGGTCTGTTGCGCATGGTTAGCCGTCGCCGGAAATTGCTAGATTACCTCAAGGGCCGCAATCCCGATTCGTATCGTTCGCTTATCGAAAAGCTCGGTCTGCGTAAGTGATACTCGGGGCTGGCTCCCCATGATGCAACCGTGCACATTGCGATACGAATCGTGGTGTGCACGGTTTTTTCTATTGTAAGGATATTCCCCAATGTTTAATAAAGTGAGCAAGTCGTTTCAGTACGGTCAGCACACGGTGGTCCTCGAAACTGGCGAGATTGCTCGTCAGGCCTCCGGCTCCGTACTGGTTTCGATTGACGACACCGTGGTCCTGGCCACTGTAGTTGCTTCCAAGACTGCCAAGCCCGGCCAGGATTTTTTCCCGCTGACGGTGGACTATGTCGAGAAGACATACGCCGCAGGCCGTATTCCAGGCGGATTCTTCAAGCGCGAAGGTCGTCCTTCCGAAAAGGAAATCCTTACTTCCCGCCTGATCGACCGCCCGTTGCGCCCCTTGTTCCCTGAGGGCTTCTACAATGAAGTGCAGGTGATCATTCATACCGTGTCGGTCAATCCTGAAGTCGATCCCGATATGGCAGCCATGATTGGTGCATCCGCCGCGCTGGCCATATCTGGTATCCCTTTCGATGGTCCTATTGGTGGCGCCCGCGTTGGCTATATCAACGGACAGTACGTACTCAACCCCACCACCAGTCAGCTCAAAGACTCTTCCATGGATCTGGTCGTTGCCGGCACTGAAGCCGCGGTCCTGATGGTCGAATCGGAAGCCAGGCAATTGTCTGAAGAAGTGATGCTGGGCGGCGTCATGTTCGGTCACGAGCAGATGCAGGCCTGCATAAATGCCATTCACGATCTGGTTTCCGAAGCCGGCAAACCGGAATGGGACTGGCAACCTGCTCCAAAAAATGAAGCACTGGTTACTGCCGTGACCGCGGCAGCCCAGGAAGACCTGCAAGCCGCCTATCAAATTCGCGAGAAGCAGGCGCGTACCGCTCAGTTGCGTACCGTCTATGCCAACGTAAAGGCCAAGCTCCAGGAACACGCGGCCGCCAAGGGTGACCCCGCTCCCGACAACGTCGTCGTGGAGAACATGCTGTTCGATCTCGAATCCACCATCGTGCGCAGCCAGGTATTGAATGGCGAGCCGCGTATCGATGGCCGCGATACCCGCACGGTCCGCCCGATCAGCATCCGTCTGGGCGTATTGCCACGCGCCCACGGTAGTGCATTGTTCACCCGTGGCGAAACGCAGGCGCTGGTCGTTGCCACCTTGGGCACGCGTCAAGACGAACAAATCATCGATTCGATCATGGGCGAGTCGCGCGATCGCTTCATGCTGCATTACAACTTCCCGCCTTTCGCCACCGGCGAAACAGGCCGTTTCGGTTCGCCCAAGCGTCGCGAAATCGGTCATGGGCGGCTCGCCAAGCGCTCCTTGGTCTCATCGCTGCCAGAACCTCAAGACTTCCAGTACACAATACGCGTCGTGTCTGAAATCACCGAGTCCAATGGGTCCTCTTCCATGGCATCGGTGTGTGGCGGTTCCCTTGCGATGATGGACGCGGGCGTGCCCGTCAAGGATCACGTTGCCGGCGTAGCGATGGGCCTTATCAAGGACGGCGGGAAGTTTGCCGTGCTTACCGACATTCTTGGCGATGAAGATCACCTTGGCGACATGGATTTCAAGGTGGCCGGTACTGTCCAGGGCATTACCGCACTGCAAATGGATATCAAGATCCAGGGCATCACCAAGGAAATCATGCAGGTCGCTTTGGCGCAAGCCAAGGAAGGCCGCCTGCATATCCTCGGCGAAATGACTGCTGCGATTGACGGTTCACGCACCGAGCTTTCGGAATTTGCCCCACGCATGCTCAGCGTGAAGATCAATCCTGAAAAAATTCGCGACGTGATCGGCAAGGGCGGCGCCACTATCCGCGCACTGACCGAGGAAACTGGAACTCAGATCGATATCGGTGACGACGGCACAATCACGATTTCCAGCGCCGACCTGGATAAAGCCCGTGAAGCCGAGCGTCGAATCAGGGAATTGACAGCCGATGTGGAAGTGGGCCAGGAATACGAAGGCCCGGTGCTGCGCTTGCTGGACTTCGGTGCCATTGTTCAGGTTCTGCCTGGCCGCGATGGTTTGCTGCACATCTCCGAAATCGCCAACTATCGCATTGCCAATATTAACGACGTCCTCAAGGTGGGTCAGTTGGTGCGCATCAAGGTCATCGAAGCCGACGACAAGGGTCGCCTGCGTTTGTCGATGAAAGCAATTGGCGGCATTGAAGCCCAGGGCGGCCCGCAACAGGCTCCCGTGGCAGTGTCCGTACCGGCGCCTGTCACCGCGCCCGAGGCTGAATAGCAAGGACAGGTATGGAAGTTTCCCGCAGGTCGGGAGGCTTCCAGCCGTTGCTGTTTCGCAGACCGAAGGGGCATATGCTCCTGCGGTCTTGGCACCTGAAGAAGAACCACTGCATAAATGGCCCTCGACGCTTGCTGTAAACGTGTCGGGGGCTTTTTAACAGCGGTGGCAAGCGTAGGAAATTGAGTTCTTGGTGCACCCAGCCGGAATCGAACCGGCACGACCAGTGGTCGAGAGATTTTAAGTCTCTTGCGTCTACCAATTCCGCCATGGGTGCAAGAACACAAATCAGCATGTCGTGGTGATCATGCCTGCTTCGTTGCGCATTGGAAAAGCGATGCGCGAAGAAGTGGCGGAAGGTCAGGGATTCGAACCCTGGAGGAACTTGCGCCCCTGCCGGTTTTCAAGACCGGTGCATTCGACCACTCTGCCAACCTTCCGTTGCGCTGAATTGTACCTTATCTCGACTGGCGCATTTTTGGCCCGCAGGACAGCGACCACAGCTGTTTTCCAGGTGCTTGTCGGCGGCAATTTTTGGAGTTTGGACTACGCGATCTTTTACTTGTGGAATTAATCTGATGTAATGGTCGTGGCGGCTCCGGATGTCGTCTTACGGATGCGTCAATTTTTCTGGTTGCCGGTTTCTCATAACATAATCGCAAATAAAGGGGGAAGTATGACTGCATACGTCATAGCAACGATGGTGATTCATGATCCGCAAACTTATCTGCAATACACCGAGCTTACCCCGCCGCTGGTAGCGAGGCATGGAGGAAAATTTCTCACACGCGGCGATAAAGTAGATACGTATGAAGGCGACACCTTCACCGAGCGCATGGTGCTGCTCGAGTTCCCCGATCGGGACAAAGTTTATGCCTGGCTGAAAGACCCCGAGTACGTCGCGGCGTCGGAATTCCGCAAGGCCGCCTCGGTTTGTCGCATCCTGATCCAGGAAGGGGCGTCCAATACGGGCGACCCTGATCCCAAGGTTGGTTAGACAAGCGATAATAGAATTTTGCGTAACATCCAAGGGAGTCAGTATGAAGGCAGTTGAAATTTCGCAACCAGGTGGTCCTGAAGTCCTGGTGCTGGTTGATCGTCCCATACCCGAGCCGAAAGCGGGCGAAGTGCTTATCAAGGTCTCGGCCGCGGGTATTAACCGACCAGATGTTTTTCAACGCAAGGGCAACTATCCCGCGCCCCCCGGAGCCTCGGATTTACCCGGACTCGAGGTCGTGGGAGAGATCGTGGGTGGCGATGCCGCCGCCGGAGGGCTGTCCATAGGCGATAAAGTGTGCGCCTTGCTGGCCGGCGGTGGCTATGCGGAATACTGCGTCGCACCGGCGCAGCAATGCCTGCCTGTGCCCAAGGGCTTGTCGGATGTCGAGGCGGCCGGTTTACCGGAAACCTATTACACCGTCTGGAGCAATGTTTTCGATCGCGGCCGGCTTTCGATCGGCGAGTCCTTGCTGGTGCACGGTGGCGCCAGCGGTATCGGTACGACTGCAATCCAGCTGGCCAGGGCCATGGGTCATGAGGTCTATGCAACCGTGGGGAGCGATGAACGCGTCCGCGCCGTCGAAGACCTTGGCGCCACGCTGGGTATCAATTACCGTACTCAGGACTATGTGGAAGAAGTCAAGAAAGCCACTGGTGGCAAAGGCGTGGACGTCGTGCTGGATATGGTGGCTGGCGAGTACATCAACCGCAATTTAAATTGCCTTGCGGACGACGGACGTGTTGTGATCATTGCATTGCTGGGTGGTGCCAAAGCAACGATAGACTGCAACCAAGTCCTGCGTCGTCGTCTGACCATTACGGGTTCCACGCTGCGGCCAAGGCCAGTGGCATTCAAGGCTGAAATCGCCCGGGCTCTCAAGCAACATGTCTGGCCCTTACTCGAGGCCGGCAAGATCCGTCCTATCGTGCATGCAACTTTTCCCTTGGCCCAGGCGTGCGATGCGCACGCCATGATGGAAGCCGGAGAGCAGATCGGAAAGATCGTCCTGACGGTTTAGTAAGGTACAGGTCATCGTAACGTGCGGATTTCTGGCTTACAGGCTACAATGCTGGGTTATTCAATTTTTTCATCCTGGGCTTAATGAATACTGCTCTGATTCGTAAGCGCCTTGTAATAGGCAACTGGAAAATGCACGGCGCTCGTCCCACCAATGCTACGCTCCTTACGGGATTGTGCGCGGGGGTGGGTGTCGCTCATAATTGCGAAATGGTCGTGTGCGCTCCCTTTCCCTATTTGGGACAGGTAAGCGGCTGCCTGCACGGTAGCGGCATTGGTTGGGGCTCGCAAGATATCAGCAAGCACCAGCAAGGCGCTTATACAGGTGAAGTCTCTGCAAGCATGCTCTCTGATTTTGGTTGCCAGTGGGCGCTGGTTGGGCATTCTGAACGACGTTCGTTTCACTGCGAAACTGATCAACTGGTTGCGGAAAAGGCGGCGGCGGCACTAGGCGCGGGTATAACGCCGGTGGTGTGCGTAGGCGAAACGCAGGCCGAGCAAGAGGCGGGACTTACCCAGGAAGTAATCCGCCGCCAATTGCAGCCTGTCCTGGCACTAGGCGCCGAATCGGTCGCCAAGCTGGTGATTGCCTATGAGCCAGTCTGGGCCATCGGTACTGGCCTTACAGCCACGCCGCAGCAAGCGCAGGACGTGCACGCCTTCATTCGCGCGCAGTTGACCGAACTGAATGTTCCTCAAGTTCGAATTTTGTATGGCGGCAGCGTCAAAGCGTCCAATGCCAGCAGTTTGTTTGCCATGTCTGATATCGACGGCGCCCTCGTAGGTGGCGCGTCGCTGGTGGCAGAAGAATTTTTACGTATAGCGGCCTCATAGGCCTCGGAGTTTTTTTCATGCAATGGTTGTCACCTGTTCTTCTGGCGATCCAGGTCGTATCTTCGTTGAGTATTATTTTGCTGGTCTTGCTGCAGCAGGGCAAGGGCGCCGACATGGGTTCATCCTTTGGTGGCGGTTCCGCAGGCAGTCTGTTCGGTGCCACGGGCGCCGCGAATTTTCTGTCGCGAGCCACCAAATGGGCCGCAGTCATCTTTTTCGTATCGACGGGTGGTCTGGCCTATATGGCTCACCATCCTGGTGGCAAATCGCCACTTGACGCCGGCGTGATGCAAGGGTTCCAGTCGCCTGTTCCTTCCAGCGGCTCAGCTGTTCCTGTTGCACCGGGTGCGGCAGTGCCCGCAGCGCCGGCTGCCGTGCCGTCCAAGCCCGCCGCACCTGCTCCCGCACAGCCGACGCTGGCGTCAGAGATCACGCCTTCAAAAGAACCCGCTCCGGCACCACAGCCGGCACCTGCACAAGAGCCAGCAACTCCAGTCGAATCAAGCAAGAGCAACTAGTATTTGTGGTGAATTTCGCGGTATGCGAAGATCAAAAAAGGCGAATCGAAATCCGTGCTAGAATACCGCTCTTTACCGGCCGACGTGGTGGAATTGGTAGACACGCTATCTTGAGGGGGTAGTGGCGAAAGCTGTGCGAGTTCGAGTCTCGCCGTCGGCACCAAGACATAAAATCAGAGCGTTTCATAACGACTGATGAAGTACCCGAAACCCGCACGAACATTAGTGTTCTGCGGGTTTTTTGCTTTTCAGAGCGTCTCATAGGGTTTCGGTAAATTCCAACCCTTTGGGTATGCGTTTGGGTATGTTAAAACCTACATACCCAAATCATGCCCACTCGAAGACCCGACATGCCCAAACTAGCTCAGCAACTATCAGAATTGGCGATCAGCAAGGCCAAACCGCGAAAGGCCGCTTATTCTTTGTCTTCCGGCCAGGGTTTGTCCCTGGTGGTACAGCCAACTGGCTTGAAGCAATGGGTAGTCAGATTCCGTACTCCTGCGGGAGTGCGGGGTAATCGAATCATTGGTGTGTACCCGGAAATGGGCATTGCAATGGCACACAGGGCGACTGCGGATTTGCACCAGCGTGTTCGTATGGGAGAGCAACCCGAAGGCGTGAGAGAGCATAGTATGGCGGCTCGGGAGAACAGGGTGCAGGCGGAAAAGCAGGCTGAACTCAGCGCAGCAGACGCCCGATCTCATTCGTTTACCGTTCTGTCCGATGCTTGGTTGGAAGATCGAAAACTAGGTTGGGCACCTGCGACTTATAGTAAATCTACTTTCATCGTTCAAAAACGTCTGCAGCCGTTGTTGGGTAGTGCCGACATGCGAACACTAGCCAGTAAGGATGTTGTGCCCGTTCTCGTCAGCCTGGCGACGGCAACACCGTCTATTGCAATCAAGGCTCGCCAATGCCTGAACGGCATTATCGACTATTGCATCGTGCGGGGTATTCGCGGTGACGACCAGCTCTTGAGACTTCAGCGCGCCTTGCCCAGACACCGAGGTAGCCATATTCCGGCCATTACGAAAATACAGGGTGTTGGACGGCTTATTCGGACAGTCCTGGGGTACGAGGGCAGGGTGGTGCGTGGAGGCCTGCTGTTGGCCGCGTATACCGCTTGCCGGCCAGGCGTAGTGGCGTCGGCCCGATGGGTTGAAATGGACTTGGAGCGAGCCGAGTGGTGTATTCCCGCTAACAAAATGAAAACTCGTATCGAGCACGTGGTTAGCTTGCCGAAGCAGTCTATGGAAATGTTGACGGAGATGCGCCAGTATGGCGGCGGCGAGTATGTCTTTCCTGGTGTTGGAAAGCGGGGTAATCCGCACTTGCACCGGGATGCATTGAGCAAAGCGCTCCGCGACATGGGGTTTCAGGGGCAGCATGCGACCCATGGCTTCAGGGCAATGTTGCGCACAGTGGCACGCGAGCGTCTGAAAATTGATATTGATGTATTGGAGGCCCAGTTGGCACATGCCAAAGCAGATGTGATTCAAGCTGCCTACGACCGGGCCCGGTTCGAAGATGAAAGGCGTGTTGTTATGCAGGTTTGGGCAGATTTTCTGCATGAGCAGGCTGACTCTGCCACGGTTCTGCAAATGAAACGCGCATAGGATCACAGGCTCAGCAGGCTCGAGCCATATTGCGTTCGATGAGGGCATGAACACTTGCAGCAGTGATGCCACTTGATCGTTTCCCGATCTTGATTAGTACCAGTTGGCCTTCGTTCACGAGTCGATAGATCGTGGACCTAGAAACTCCAAGCTTGGCTTCGGCAGTATGTATTCGGTAAAGAAGTGCTTGGTCGGACGGCTGCGAGACTTCGTTTCTGCCTGCTGAGTGGTCAGAAGGCTGTTGCTGGGACTGTTGCTGCATTGTTTCCTCCGTTAAACCTTGGGAAGCACCCTGGATGGTATGACCCAAGCTGCTTTCCAAAGCAGGCGCAGCCAGCGCCTTCGTGACTAGCTCTCCAAGATGCCGCGATGGGGGCCAGGTGCTTGGATCATTTTCGGTAGAGCCCGCCGCTGGTCCACTAAGGTGGTTCGTCGGGATGCTGAAAACTGCGGTCTTTGCCGCTGTCATCAATGGATTATGCGCCATCCATCGAATGTGGTCTGCCTTTGGCAGTACCGGCGTCCGTTGTCACGGATCGTCATCTGTTTCCCCGGGTTAATGCCAGTCGCTACCGGCCCAAGAGAGAAATGATTTTTCACCTGCTTTACTCCTACCCAGGTGCTTGTCGCCCCGCATAATGCTGACGACACGGGTAGCCGCGCACTCGCACCGCCCGTTGTCGGGCAGGGCGCGGTATTTATCGGTATTGTGTTGTTAAAGAGCAGATTTGTTGTAATCATTACGTATCTACTGAGGAGAGTCAATACATAAGTACTAATAAAAGCTCATATAGAGGAGTAAAAACATGATGGAAGCTGAACGCATGGATCGAGTCGAGACGAAAAGAAGCGCCCTGATCCACTATGGACTATGGAATTCAGGGCGCCGCGGGTATTTCTGTTGTTTTTATGTAGTGTCTTAGACGGTGCTGGTGGCTGTAATCCTGCAGACTAGCCGTTTGATGCTTAGTCGTGGCTTTTGGTGTTCTTGGCTTGCTGGCCGATCTTCATCTTTATGTAGTCACCGATATCTTCCAACACCGGGGCAGGCAACTCAACCACGGTATACCTGGGAGTTTCTGGCCATGGCCATTCGACCTCGAACATTTCTCCTTTCCCAGTAACAAGCCATTCCGCACGGACGTGAAGGGCTGCTGCGATCCAAACGAGATGGCGTGAGGACTCGTTGCGGCCATTTTCAATATGGGCAATAGCGCTTTGGCTCAGGGAAGGGTCAAGCAGGTTGGCTAGCGCTTCTTGAGACAGTCCGCGTTTTTTACGTGCGGTAAGTAAGCGTTCGCCAATGCTGTTTACAGGGCTCGGCGTCATGGAATTCTTCAATTGATGGATACGTCATGTGTAGATTGTAAGTATATATGTAACGGTTAAACATTACTTATCTAATCGAGGTCGCGGCGAAAGGTCAACAGATAAATAATTATAATGCGCCGTTGTGGCGTTTAATGATACGGTGTGATCGTAAATAATTGGCAAGCACAGCCATTTGCCGAACACCCCGCTGCCGTGGCGGATGCGAAGTTCTTCCTGCAAGCGAGGCACACGTTGGTAGAGCGCCGAGTGCCCACGCCGGCAGGCATACTGCGCCAGGGCACACGCCAACCACGATTTACCGGCTCCGGTAGGGTCGGTGATCAGGGCGCTGTGGCCGGCGGTTACCCAGTCGCCCAGGGCGAGGCTCATCAACTTCGTTGCGACACGGGCGTTGTTTGCGCGTCAACGCGGTCGTAACCGCGTCACTGCACAAGTCGTTCGCGCGAATCTGCCACGGCGCATCCGGCATCACCTGCTCAGCAGGCAGGATCCGCGCCTTGATAAGGCGACGGATTGCATGGCTGGGTGACACCCAATTGCTTTGCTGCCTCGAACATCGTCAACCATTCTCCATCCTTCTGGGCTGATCGGTAGGCGTGGATGTCGCGCACCCGCCGTATGAAGCTAACACGGTGTGCAGTCCAAGTCTTGCTCTGGCCGGTTCGCATTCCCATCTGATTTAGTGAGGCAGCGATGTCCTGATCTGACCAACGGGTCGCCATGCTTCGAATGATCGTGAGTGCTTCGTCAGACGTACTGCATGCATGCTCTCCCGATCTGGGCTTGCGCACGCACAACTGTGAGTGTTGGCCGCCTTGCCAGTGGATCGTCAAGCTAACTACACGTGCCGATTCATCGACATCGGCAACAATATCGACGATCAGTGCACGAACCAATTGTTGGCGCACGCGCATGATAACGCCCGGCGCATTCCAGGCCGCAGAGAGGTCTTCGGCGAACGCCGAAAAGTCAGGTGTGGGGAAATCCGTAGCCGGTGTATCTACCGCTTTCAGTCGGGTCTGGCAAGACTGTACACGACGTAATGCAGCCTCCCAGTTGTTCTCCAGTTGCGCGGCAATCAGACGGTTATCTGGGTCGCAGGCAGCGTAGCGCCGCTCGGCCAGCGTGGCGTCATACTGCGCTTGCTGTAGTTCGAGCTCCACGATCCGTCGCTGCTCGTTTAGGGTGCCCATATGCATTTGTTCGGCTTGCCGGGCTGCTTCGATTGCCATTGGTTCGACGACACGCAACAGCTCCTTCCCGATAGCGGCGTCGATGCGGGAGCCACCGAGGCTCATGCATTTCGGTGGCATGTCAAAGCGGGCACAGCGGTAGACGGGTTGCGGTATGCGCCCAGTATAGGCCACGGACAGACGGCGTCCACAGTGTGCACAGGAAAGGATACCGGCGAGCAATGCCCGGCCGCCGCGGCCGGACTTTACGTCACCGGCCTTGCCGTAAGCATTGGCCACGAGCTGCTTCTGGTTGCGCTCGAAACCCGTCCAGTCGATGTAGGCCTCATGATGATCCCTGAGTAGGACATCCCATTCGTCAAACGGCTTGGGATGCTTGTAGCTCTTGCGCGCGCGCCCATCGACTATCGTCATCTGCTTGCCGCTTTTGCCATATGCGTAGGCTCCGGCATAGAACGGATTCTTGAGCACCGAGATTACGTTCCGGTAACGCACGGGTACCCAGTCGAAGTGGGCCAGCGTCCTGCCGTCAGAAGGCCGCGGGAAGTGGACCTGTTCTGCGCGCAGGGACAGCAAAACCTGCCGGGCGCTACCAAGTTCGCGGAAACGCGAGAAGATCAGGCGGATGACCTCCTGTAATCGCAGGTTCGGATCGAGACCTAGGCCAACTTCGCGATGCCAGGTGTAGCCGATCGGTACGCTGATACGCAGGTCGCCACGGTGAGCCTTCTCACGCTTAGCATCAAGCATGCACGTACGAAGTACATTGAGTTCAAACTCACTGATACTTCCCGTCATGCCGAGCAACAACCGGTCGTTTGCCCGGCAGGGATCGTAAGCACCGTCGAGGTCGATGACCCTCGCTTCGACAAGCCCGCAGAGTTCAAGCAGATGGTGCCAGTCGCGCCCATTGCGTGCAAGGCGCGATGCGTCCACACACAGCACAGCTCCGACCTCGCCTGCGCACAACAAGGCGACCAGACGCTCGAAGCCCGGTCTGGCCACCGCGCCGCTTGCCGAGCGCCCAAGGTCGTCGTCAATAACTACAACGTCGCGGAATCCGCGAAGCTTTGCTTCATTCACGAGGTCGTATTGACGACGCTTGCTTTCGAGGTTCGTCTGGACCTGAGTCTGCGTCGACTGCCGGACGTAAACCACCGCCCTGCGTTTAAGAATATCTGCTGGTAAACGATTAGCGTTCGTCATCGCCACGCCCCTTTGCCGAGACGATGCCGGCAGCCTGCATCAGCAGACTCGCCAGTTGCGTGATCGCCCTTGTGCGCTGTGCCGCGCTCATTCCCCGAAGCTCGATGGCGTCGAACGTCATGTTCATCTGGTATGGTTTCGATGGCGGCGACTGCAGGCTTGCTGGAACGGCGTTTGGGACCTTGTCCATTGCGTTTCTCCCGGACGATGGTCGAATCATCCTGCCAGTGTCCTCGCAAATGTCGATCAATGAGCAACTGATGCAGATTGCGTAGTGCCGTCACAGTGACTCTCGGGTCACCGAGCGCCATGGATGAGCACGTGGGCGCATCCAGCATCCACCCGGCAATCGTCTTGACAGTGCCACAGCCCGCATCGATATGGACTACCCAGCTCTTCCTTCGCGCTGTTCAATATCTTTTACCTTGACTCGGTGCCCATACAGCGGGTGCCATCGATAATGGACTACAACTTCTTGCCCAATATGGGCAGAATGAACGGGACATTGCCATTGACCGCAGTTATGTTCAGCCTGCGATTATGTTGAGCCTCAATCAACAGCACGCGTATCTTACACACCGACAGGCTTAGGGCTCAACGAGAACCTATTCTCACTTCGCATAATCGGTGTTCTTCTGTGGGTTCCTACACTCGCATCAGGAGACCACCATGCCCATCGATCTTTGTTTGGCACGCCTTGTCCGTCGAGACTGGCTGATCGACGGACCATTGAGCGGATACTTAACCTCTTATATCGAATCATTGAAGACTCGGCGTTACGCACAAGGCACGATTGGCGCCTATCTACGCTGTCTTGCACATTTCAGCTTTTGGATGACAGCAGAAGGGCTGACTATCGCGAACATCGACCTGCCCCTGATCGAGCGGTTTATTCGACATCACCTTCCGGCCTGCACCTGTCCTGCACCGTGTCGATCCGATATCAATGAAGTACGGGCCGCTCTACATCACTTACAGACCCTGCTGCCCGTGGTGAATGATGAGACCGCATCTCCGTTGACTTTGGAAATCGAGCGATTCAACGGCTATCTGCGAGATATCTGTGGCCTGGCGCCATTGACTTGCTCCTATCGGATCCAGCATGTAAAGGCGTTTCTCGTTGGGCGGTTCGGGAATGACGCTCCAGAGATTGGATTGCTGGTCTCCGATGACATCGATGCATTCTTGAATGAATTGGCATCCACTTGGAGTCCGACCTCCCGCAAGCTAATCTGCACCAGCTTACGCAGCTATTTGCGTTTTCATGCCATGTTGGGCGACGACACACGGATTTTGTCCGCCGCCTTGCCGACCATTGCAAACTGGCGGCGGCGACACCCACCGGAGGTGCTCTCCGAAGTACAGCTTGAGCAGTTCCTGCGAGCCTTCGATCAGACCCATCCGGTCGAGTTGCGCGACTACGTCATCGCCCGCTTCTTGCTGGATTTGGGCCTGCGCGCAGACGAGGTCGCACACCTGACGCTGGACTGTGTAGATTGGCGAAACGGGATCGTGTCGCTTTGTCACACCAAGAGCCAGCGTGTGCAACAGTTGCCACTGCCGACACAGACCGGCGAAGCGCTGGGACGTTACCTGAGGCTAGGACGTCCGCAGACAACCAACCGCGCTCTGTTCTCGCGCCACCGTGCCCCATTCGGAGTTGCACTCAGTGTGGACGCCATCCGCAACACGATGAATCGTGCGTTTGTCCGCAGCGGCCTTGCGGACCGGTTCTGTAATACCCATGTGCTTCGACGTTCAATGGCCACCAGACTACAGAAGAGCGGTGTGTCGATCAAGGAGATCGCCGACATGCTTAGACATCGGGATCTAAACACGGCACGGGCCTATGCTCGAGTCGACCTGGAACATCTGCGGGCTGTCGCCATACCTTGGCCGGGGAGCAAGTCATGAATGCCAGCACTACCTGGGCGGCTCAAGTTCAAGCGTACCTTATCTATCGGCGTAGATTAGGTTTCGATCTCCTTATTGATGAAGGCCAGCTCAATTCGTTTGCGCGCTTTGCCGACCAATGCGGAGCAGCGTGGCTTACGTTAGAACTGGCTACTGACTGGGCGCGTGCCTCACGCCATCCCCGCCGGATCAGTTGGGCGCGTCGCATTGAGGTGCTGCGTGGCTTTGCCGCTTTCTGCCCGCGCACTGAACCTCGAACTGTCGTACCCCCGCGCAATCTCTTCGGTTCGGCCCACCGGCGCCTTGTCCCGCATATTTACACGGATGAAGAACTGAGAACCCTCCTAGAGGCAGCCAGGCGCATGGAACCCCCGGGACGTTTGCGTCCTGCTACTTGCCAAACCCTCTTTGGTCTGCTTGCGGCATCTGGCTTGCGCATCTCCGAAGCGATCAGACTAACCCAGGCCGACGTAGATCTTGATGCTGGTGTGCTCGATGTCCGAGACACCAAGTGTCACCAGCATCGCTTCGTTCCCCTGC
The DNA here is from genome assembly GCF_002849615.1 of Pollutimonas nitritireducens. Taxonomy (GTDB): domain Bacteria; phylum Pseudomonadota; class Gammaproteobacteria; order Burkholderiales; family Burkholderiaceae_B; genus Pollutimonas; species Pollutimonas nitritireducens. Next base: position 320,004 of record NZ_PDNV01000006.1, on the reverse strand, counting down.
ACCCAAGCGTCCCTCCATACCTACAGGCGTATGCGAAGCTACGGGATCAGCTTGTTCGCCATCCCTGCTGCGATCATTTCTTTCTTCGAGATGACGGCCGACCGATCAATCAGCGCGGGATGCTGTACGCACTGCACTCACTTTGCAGCCAGCTCAACCTGTCAGTACGGGGAGACCATTCACGTCATCGACTTCACGACCTGCGCCATACCTTCATTGTGCACAGCGCACTGCGTCTGTATGAACGGGATGGCAATATTGAGCAAGGTCAATCAGCGCTATCGATCTACGTGGGCCATGCCAAGGTGGTCGATACCTATTGGTACCTTACTGGCATTCCGGAACTGATGGCCATCGCCGCAGAGCGTTTCCGTCGCTATGCTCAGGGAGCACCAACATGAACTCACTCCTTACCGATCCGGCCGAGTTCGCCTCTTTGCTTCAACGCTTCTTCGCCGAGAGACTACTCCAACAGCAGGCGGTTAGCCCCCGAACCGTGGCCGCATATAGAGATGCCTTCCGGCTGCTACTGGAGTACGCTGATAGCAGGCTTGGCAAGCCACCCGTAAAACTCACTCTGGAGGATTTTGATGCAAAGCTGATTCTCGATTTCCTGGCGCATCTTGAAGGCGAGCGCCATAACGCCGTACGCAGCCGCAATGCGCGACTTGCTGCCGTACGGGCCTTCGCCCGGTACGTCGCAGTGCAGTGTCCGCCTGCGCTGCTGCTCGCCCAGCAGATCCTAGCCATTCCGATGAAACGCTTCAATAAACCTCTGCTAGGATTCCTCTCGCGAGAGGAGGTCCGTGCGATCTTAGCTGCTCCTGACGACACGACTTGGTGCGGCCGCCGCGACCAAGTGCTGCTCAGGCTGCTTTACAACACCGGTGCCAGGGTCTCCGAGTTGATCGGCATCTGCGTTGATGATCTGGAGCTGTACGTCACGCCTTCGGTTCGCTTGCACGGCAAGGGGCGTAAGCAGCGCACCGTTCCGCTCTGGAAGGAAACTGTCGGGGAAATTCGTCGCTGGATTGATGTTTCTGGCCTACAGAACAACCAGCCACTGCTACCCAACCGTTGGGGAAAGCCAATGACCCGTTCAAACGTCGCTGAGCGGCTCGAACGAGCCGTGAGCATCGCAATATCGCAGTGCCCCTCTCTTGAGGGACGGACCGTCTCTCCCCATACGTTGCGTCATACGACTGCCATGCATCTGTTGCAGGCTGGCGTTGACATCACCGTCATCGCCCTGTGGCTTGGGCACGAGAGTCCGGTAACAACCCATGGCTACATTGAAGCGGACCTCGCCATGAAGGAGCGAGCATTGGCCGCAATTGCACCCTCAGGAACACACCATAGCCGCTACCGACCTCCGGATGAACTCCTGAACTTCTTGCAGACGCTTTGATTATGCGCAGTTGGGAAGCGCGGCCTGTGGCCTGGCCTCAGCTACGACTCAACATAATTGCAGGCTGAACATAAGCGCGGTTATGCCCAATTGAACATAATCGCAACAACTGGCTGTTCGCCGGTTCCTTGCGTGCCGGGCAACGGGCCGCCGCCGTCATGAGCTTGATCCAGTCGGCCAAGCTCAACGGCCATGATCCGTATGCCTACTTGAAAGACGTACTCACGCGCCTGCCGACGCAACCGGCCAGCCGGATCGACGAGCTGCTCCCGCATAACTGGCAACCGACTGCGTGCTGACGAAAACGCCCGCTTCATTATGCGGGCGTGTCAACGTGGGATAGCCGAACGCTTACGACTTGCCGGCCTCAACGCACGCTGAACAACCAAGGAGACCTCCATGGGGAAATGCGATTCTTGCGGCAATAGCTATGACAAATCGTTTAAAGTCACCATTTCAGGCAAGACCTACACGTTCCATAGCTTTGAATGCGCGATTCGGGCCGTCCGCTGTGTCACCACTGCGGTGTACCGATTATTGGGCATGGGCTGGAAAAAAACTGAAGAATGTTTTGTTGTGGTCATTGCGTCGCTGGTGAAGGCGTAACACAGCTGCGTGATCGTTCTGACTAAGCCGTCCGGTTCAAACAATGAGGAGTTAACCATGCAACAGCTTAAAGATGTAATGACTCAAAACGTAAAGATTTTGAGTCCCGACGCGACCATCAAGGATGCCGCGAGGCAGATGCGCGATGGTGATTTTGGACTTATGCCGGTGGGTGAAAATGATCGCTTGGTGGGCACGTTGTCGGATCGCGACATCGTGGTTCGGGCAGTGGCCGACGGGAGAGACGCCAATACGAAAGTGCGCGACCTTATGTCGACCGACGTGAAATGGGCTTTCGAGGACGATTCGGTGGAGCAGGCCCATCAAATCATGAGCGACAACCAGATCAGGCGTTTGCCTATCGTCAACGCGGAGAAGCGCTTGGTGAGCATCGTCGCCTTGGGAGACCTCGCCGTAGACGGTACCGATACGCAGGCTGCGGGCGAAGCGTTATCAGAAATTTCAAAACCTGGGTAACGCATCTCCGCTGGAGGCGGACAGACCCGCCTCCATGTCACAACTTAATTCACGCACAGTGCTATTCGGCGGAAACTCCGGCCTTGCAGTCCTACCTATGCCGGCCGCTATGTGAAACGAAGGACTACGCGGCCTCTCGTGTCACCAGGGCGACACTAAGGCGGTCAATGCCAGTGGGCAATGGCCATTCGACAGGGCGGTTCTCGCCCTGCCCAGCGGTCTTAAACTAAGCCGCTCACCTTGGCTCTCTGTAGAGGACTTCACCGCCGAACGCTTCGACGGCGGCCTGGACGGCCTTGACGTACGCGGAATACACACCACCCATGCTGATAATAGCTCCGATGCGAACGGGCCTATGTACTACGCTCGGATAAGGCCGTCGCACCTAACGCGCTGAGGCTGAAAGTTGTCAGATTTTCTCATGATTCACTGGGTGGGAAGGCGTTCATTTCATTCTCCTTCTGGTGCTGTGATTTCTGCGTCGGGTAAGCTATTCTGAAACAGCCAATAATCAGAACGGGCAGTCTTGGTCGAAGTTGGGGCTACGCTTCTCAAGAAACGCATCAATCCCCTCGATGCCCTCAGGGCCTGCAAAACCGGTAAACTCGAATGCCAGTGAAGCATCGAAAATGGGTTGGGCCTGTTTTATCCAGTGGTTCAGCATCATTTTGGTCCATCGCTGGGCGGCTGGCGCACCCTCGGCCAAGCGGTTGGCAATCTCTACTGCCCGAGCCTCGACTTCATCGTCCGGCAACGCGAGCGAAACGAGATTCATGCGTTCGGCTTCTTCGCCCGTGAAATTTTCGGCTGTCAGCAGATAATACTTTGCCTTCGCCATGCCGCACAAAATCGGCCAGATAATGGCTGCGTGGTCGCCTGCGGCTACGCCGATCTTGAGGTGCCCGTCGGAGAACTTGGCATCCATCGCGACGATGGATACATCTGCCAGCAGTACGGTAGCGAGGCCCGCGCCTACCGCCCACCCTCTGGCGGCCGTCACGATGGGCTTGCGACAATCCAGCATATTGGTGACGAGATCGCGCGACTCTTTCATGGCGCGCATCCGCGCTGCATAGTCATCGCATATGGTGCGCTCGTGCTTCAAGTCGCCGCCCGCAGAAAACGTTCGTCCCTCGCCGGTGAAAATGACAACGTTTACGCTGTCATCGGCGTCTACATCGCGCCAGATTTGCGAAACTTCGCGGTGCATCGTCGCATCCATGGCGCCCATTTTGAGGGGCGAGCGCATTGTGATGCGCAGCACGCGAGGGCTAGGGCGGTCAAAGGTAAGTCTTTCGTAACGTGCGTAGCGGTCGATCATGGTGTCCTTCTGTAAAAAATATGCGCGAGGGCTGCGCGGCTCCTGGATGGGAGACATTGAAAAGAGGTGGTTAAAGTCTTCTAGGTACCGTCAAGGGTACAGGGCTTAAAGCTGGCTGGCCAGTTCGGGCACCGCCGTGAACAGGTCGGCCACCAGGCCATAATCAGCCACACCAAATATAGGGGCTTCGGTGTCCTTATTGATGGCCACGATGGCCTTAGAATCCTTCATGCCTGCCAGATGCTGGATTGCACCCGAAATGCCGATAGCAACATACAACTGCGGCGCAACGATCTTACCCGTTTGGCCAACCTGCCAGTCATTGGGCGCATAGCCGGCGTCTACCGCAGCGCGCGAAGCGCCCAGGGCAGCGCCTAGCTTGTCAGCCAGGGGTTCAAGAAGCTTGAAGTTCTCGGCGCTGCCTATGCCGCGGCCTCCGGATACTACCACCGCCGCGCCGGCCAGCTCGGGGCGGTCACTCTTGGCGACCTCGCGCCCGACAAAGGAGGACAGACCTGAATCGGCGACAGCCGTAATGGACTCTACGGCTGCGCTACCACCTTCAGCTGCTACGGCGTCAAAACCGGTCGTGCGTACAGTGATGACCTTGATTGCGTCCGCTGACTGCACCGTAGCGATCGCATTGCCCGCATAGATCGGCCGGTGGAAGATATCGGGCGACTCAACACCGATGATGTCGGAGATTTGTGCAACATCGAGCTTGGCCGCCACGCGCGGCGCAACATTCTTACCCGAGGCCGTGGCCGGAAAAAGAATGTGGCTGTAAGCGTTGGCGATCTGCAACACTTGCGCGCTCACGTTTTCAGCCAAGCTATCTGCCATCTGCAATGCATCGGCAAGCAGCACCTTGGCCACGCCAGCGGCCTTTGCAGCCTGCTCGGCCACGGCGTGGGCGCTGCTGCCAGCGACCAGCACGTGGATTTCGCCGCCGATCTTTTGGGCCGCAGCGATCGTATTGAGCGTAGCGGCCTTCAGGTTGGCATTATCATGTTCAGCGATTACAAGTATCGTCATTTCTAAATCACCTTGGCTTCATTCTTAAGTTTGTCGACCAGCGTTGCAACATCCGGCACAAAAATGCCCGCCGAGCGTGCCGGGGGTTCTGAAACGTTCAGCGTCTTTAGGCGCGGCGCGACGTCAACGCCCAGGTCCTCAGGCGTCAAGGTGTCCAGCTGCTTTTTCTTGGCTTTCATGATGTTGGGCAGTGTCACGTAGCGCGGCTCGTTCAGGCGCAGGTCGGTGGTGACTATGGCCGGCAGCGTCAGCGACAGGGTTTCCAGGCCGCCGTCCACTTCACGCGTCACCTTAGCCTTGCCGTCTTCCAGTTCGACTTTGCTGGCAAATGTAGCCTGTGGCCAGCCGAGCAAGGCGGCAAGCATCTGGCCGGTTTGATTGGCGTCGTCGTCGATGGCCTGTTTGCCAAGGATAACGAGCTGAGGTTGCTCCTTATCGACCAGCGCCTTAAGCAGCTTCGCTACTGCCAGCGGCTGAAGATCGGCATCGGTTTGGACCAGGGCGGCACGGTCAGCGCCGATCGCCATGGCTGTGCGCAATGTTTCCTGGCATTGCGCCACGCCGCAAGAAACCGCGATGACTTCAGCGGCGACACCTTTCTCTTTCAGTCGCGTTGCTTCTTCCACTGCGATTTCATCGAAGGGATTCATGGACATTTTGACATTGGCGATATCCACGCCGCTTTGGTCGGATTTCACGCGCACTTTGACGTTGTAGTCTACGACGCGCTTGACGGGCACAAGAATCTTCATCTACTGTTGTCCTCCCGTATGGGGGTAAACGTCGTTAGACGTTAGATATTGGAAAAATGGAACTCTGACTAGCCCTTAGAGTTACTGAAGCTCCCTGAGCATGTTCCGGGCAATCACCAGTTGTTGGATTTGCGTCGTTCCTTCGTAGATGCGAAACAGGCGTACATCCCGGTAGAAGCGTTCAATACCGTATTCGCTCATGTAACCAGCACCACCAAAAATCTGCACGGCGCGATCAGCGACCCTACCGCACATCTCCGACGCGAATAATTTGGCGCATGATGCTTCGGTGCTGACAGGCAGTCCGTCGTCTCGGCGCCGCGCGGCGTCCACCACCATGCTGCGGGCGGCGTAGATTTCCGCCTTGCTGTCGGCGAGCATGGCCTGGACGAGTTGGAATTCTCCAATCGCCTGGTCGAATTGACGCCGCTGTGAGGCATAGCGAAGGGCATCGGATAACATGCGCTCTGCGACTGCCACACAAATTGATGCGATATGGATGCGGCCTTTGTCCAGCACCTTCATCGCCGTTTTGAATCCACGACCTTCCACGCCGCCGATCAGGTTCTCTGCGGGCACCCGACAATTCTCAAAGATGACGTCGCAAGTATGCGAGCCCCGTTGGCCCATCTTCTTGTCGCGCTTGCCCAATGTAATTCCCGGGGTATTGGTCTCGACAATGAAGGCTGAGATGCCAGCTGCTCCCTTCTTGCCTGGATCGGTCCTGGCCATCAAGGTAAAAATGCCTGCCTGTGGCGCATTCGTGATAAATCGCTTTGTTCCGTTGACCACGTAATGATCGCCGTCCAGGATCGCCGTTGTTTTGAGGGAAGCGGCATCGGAGCCGGAGCCCGGTTCGGTGAGGGCAAAAGAGGCGATCACCTCGCCTGTTGCCATGCGCGGCAAATACTTGTCTTTTTGCTGTTGAGTGCCGTCGAACAGAATGCCCTGAGAGCCTATTCCCACGGTGGTTCCCAGCAATGATCTAAATGCCGGCGATGCCCGTCCAAGTTCGAACATGGACAGCACTTCTTCTTCCATGGTCAGTTGCAGACCGCCGTACTCCTCGGGGATGGTCAAGCCGAATAGTCCCATCGTCTTCATATCCTGAACGATATCGACAGGGATTTCATCGGTCTCGGCAACGATCTCTTCGTTGGGAATGAGCCGTTCCCGCACGAAGCGGGAGATGTTGCTAAGGAGTATGTTGAGGGTTTCTTGGTCTCGAATCATGATGACTCAGTTCAAATTTTTAATGCCTCATACTGCGGCCCGACTGCGAGTCCGTCAAGACAGGAATTCTTTTGTCCCGTGCATTGGAATACCCGTAAAGGGGTTTCCGGCTTCATAGATGCTAAGCGATACTGGTTCCGCGTCAAGAAGCGATTCCAATGTACGGAACTGGTTAGTTTGGGCAATTGACTGGCTAAGTCTAAATAGCCAATAATTCAACTAACCTACACGGAAACGACTCGATCAGATGGCCACAAATCTTAAACCTCAACAATTGCTGACACGGCAGTTCCCCGCGATCGACCATGATTATGCACTGCGAGATACAGCGTTATATGCGTTGGCGCTTGGTCTGGGGGATGATCCCGTCGACGATAAGCAACTGCGCTACGTTTATGAAGGCATTGACGGAGGGGCGCTGTGTACGATCCCCACGATGGCGAATGTTCTGGCGTATCCGGGATTCTGGGCGCGCGAGCCCGACACCGGCATAGACTGGAAACGCTTAGTTCATGCCGAGCAGGAAATCATCTTGCACGCACCGATTCCTGCCAGCGGTTCAGTGGTGGGGCGTAATCGGGTGTCAGCTATATGGGACAAGGGCGAGGGAAAGGGGGCCTTGCTGCAGCAGCAACGGCAAATTTACGATGCATCCGACGACAGGCTGCTAGCTACCGTTATCCAATTGAGCCTCTTGCGCGGCGACGGCAACTTTGGGCCTGGCGGCAGTGAGGGCGCTCCCCCGGCCCCTCATCAAATTCCGGAACGTGTCCCCGATGCGGTTTGTGATCTGCCAACTTTGTCGCAAACAGCACTGATCTACCGGCTCTGTGGCGACATGAATCCACTACATGCCGATCCCGGTGTTGCGAAAGCTGCGGGGTTTGACCGGCCCATTCTGCATGGCATGGCTACCATGGGAATTGCGGCCCATGCCGTGATGAGGCGGCTGCTGGATTATGACGCCGGGCGAATCGCAAGGATGAGAGTGCGCTTCACGGCCGCCGCTTACCCAGGAGACACGCTTCGTACTGAAATCTGGGCGGAAGGCAATTGCCTTACGCTTCGAACCATAGCGCTCGAACGGCAGGTAGTCGTTCTGAACAATTGTCTTATCGAACTCGGTTGACTTTAAAATACGGAAAAAAAATGGATCTAGGACTTAAAGGAAAAGTAGCTATCGTAACCGGTTCGGCGCGTGGTCTTGGTGCGGCGACGGCCCGTCGGCTAGCGCGGGAAGGCGCAAGCGTGGTTATTACAGACATCACCGAAGGCTCTGCGCAGGAGGTGGCGGCGTCGTTGCGAGACGAGGGCCTGAGCGCTCACTGCGTTGCGGGCGATATAACGCGGGCGCAGGATGTAGAGCGCTTGGTGGAAGAAACCGTGAGCACATTCGGAAACGTTCATATTCTTGTCAACAACGCCGGCTTCCCGCGTGATAAATACTTGGTCAAGATGTCGGAAGACGACTGGGATCAAGTTATGAACGTCATGCTAAAGGGCGCGTTCCTCGCGACACGGGCGGTGATGCCATCAATGATAGAACAGGGTTGGGGACGCATCATTAATATAAGTTCACGTGCCCATTTCGGCAACCCTACGCAGGCAAACTACTCCGCGGCAAAGGCGGGACTGATTGGCATGGCAAAGGCGCTATCACTTGAAGAGGGCCGCTACGGCATTACGGCCAACTGCGTCGCGCCCGGCTTCATGGATACCGAGATGGTGCAGGCCCTGCCCACATACGAAACCATCAAGGAACGGGCAATACAGTCTCAGCCGGTCAAACGGGCCGGCCATCCGGACGATGTGGCCAACGCGGTTGCGTTTCTGGCCAGCGAGTGCGCCGCCTTCATTAGCGGTGAAGTACTGCACGTGACAGGGGGCCGCTACGGTTAACTTGGGCAGCGCCACAAGCTGACCCTTTTGTAAACACATGAACGCGGCGCGAGGCCGCCAAGGAAGTTTTGATGAAGCGAGCCGCTATTGTCTCTCCGCTGCGAACGCCCGTAGGCAAGTTCGGAGGAGGGCTGAAGAGTATGCCTGTTGAGGAATTAGGCGCTATTGTCGCGCGTGCCGTTGTCGAGCGCGCCGGCCTGGATCCTGCGCGCATTGACGACGTGATATTTGCGCAGAGCTACATGAATGGAGAGACACCCTGCACGGGTCGCTGGGTGGCTTTGCAGGCCGGTTTTCCGATAGAAGTCCCTGGCATGCAGCTAGACCGCCGGTGTGGCGGCGGATTGCAGGCCGTGGCCACTGCGGCGATGATGGTACAGACCGGCGCGGCGGATGTTGTCATGGCAGGCGGGGTGGAAAGCATGAGTAATGTCGAGTACTACACTACCGGGATGCGGTGGGGTACGCGCGCGGGCTCGGCAAATCTGTATGATCGGCTGGATAGGGGTAGGGAGCGCTCGCAGCCGGAAGCTCGCTTTGGCAGTATCAGCGGCATGATCGAAACAGCGGAAAACTTGGCGCGAGACTACGACATCACACGCGAGGACTCTGATGCTTTCGCGGTGCGCAGTCATATACGCGCTGCAGCTGGCTGGAAGAAGGGCTTGTTTTCCGATGAGATAGTGGCCGTCAAGGTTCCACAGCGCCGGGGAGACCCCGTCGTTGTTGACTGTGACGAAGGCGTACGCGGAGATGCCACTATCGAGGGTTTTGCCGGCTTCAATTCAATAGTCCGCGATGGTGTCGTGACAGCGGCTAATGCATGCCAGCAGAACGATGCCGCCTCTGCATGTCTGGTGGTTGCCGAAGACAAGCTGCATGAACTCGGGCTGGAGCCTTCTGCATGGCTGGTCGGGTGGGCCGCGGCAGGATGCGAGCCCTCGCATATGGGGATAGGCCCGGTTCCGGCGGTTCAGAAACTGCTGGCTCGTACAGGCCTGAAGTTTGACCAGATGGATTTGATCGAGTTGAATGAGGCTTTTGCCTGCCAGGCGCTTGCGTGCGTTAAGGGCTGGGGCAGTTCTATGGACGAGCTTGAAGACCGCCTCAATGTCAATGGCTCTGGGATATCCTTAGGACATCCCGTGGGCGCCACAGGAGTGCGGATTATGACGACATTGTTGCACGAGCTCAAACGCCGCAGAGCGCGCTATGGGCTCGAAACAATGTGCATTGGCGGAGGGCAGGGGATCGCCGCGATTTTCGAACGAGTCTAGACCTCCACCGCCGCGATGCGCCAGCCGGCTGATCCATCCTTGCATTAAGCCAGGTAGGACGGCCGGTTCTCGTCCGCAATGAGACACGTTGTGACGTGCGATTACGGTGGCAGAGACTAACACGCCGGATAACCCGGGGCGCCGTCGCAGCAAAATATCCGACACAGAGCTGGCGAGAAAAAACCTGTGCTTGGCTTGGGCCATACAGATGCGAACCGCCGTCATTGCCGTGCGCGCCATGCAGCACGTGGACAAAGAATCAGCGCGATCCTGTCATCGCGGAACAGCCCTCATTTTATCGGCGAATTGGTTGGCGGGCGGTTAGACTTGGGCTATAGCAGCCTCGGTAGCCGGGCACTTCCGTGCGCACGCGGCGGCACATCACTAGAGTGGATCATGTTAACAACTAGCTCGCCTAAGTCAAGTTCGTCGCGAGGCGTCGTGGTGCCTTTTGCCCGTGCCCTCGAGCTTTTGGCAGCGTTCACACCTGACAAGAAGTGGCTGGGCAATAGCGATCTGGCCATGCGGACCAAGTTGCCAGCCTCTACGGTTACCCGGATTGTGCAGACACTGGTGACGCTAGGTTACCTGCGCCATGATGCAAAGAACCGCAAGTATCGGCTGGCTCCGTCTGCCCTGACGCTCGGGTATGGTGCAACTGCCAATTCTGAAGTACAGCAAGTGGCCTACGTATGCATGCAATCATTCGCGGAACGTCATAAAGTACATGTGAGTTTAAGCTCGCGTGAGCGGCTTGACATGATCGTACTTGAGAATTATAGAAGTGTAGAGTCAACGCTTACATTCAACCTGCACGTCGGCGTTAGGCTCAGTATTGCGTCTTCTCCCGTGGGGTGGGCGCTGTTGGCTGGATTGCCGGAACTTGAGCGCTATTACCTTTTGGAAAATATCGAACGGCGAATGCCGCTGGACTGGCCGCGGCTGCGCCGCAGGGCTCTCGAAGGGCTTGCACAAGTAAGCCAGATGGGATTTTGTACCTCGCTCGGCGAATGGGATAGTGAGATTGGTATTGTCGCCGCGCCGATGCTGGTGAAAGATTACGCCCCGTTGGTATTGACGTGCATAGGATCCAGCCAGACGATGACGCGCTCAAGGGTGGAGCGGGAGATTGGCCCGCAACTAGTCGCGATGGCTGCGTCCATCCGTCAAAAGGTGTCTCAATGATGATCAACAAGGCGGACCCCGTTAGGGAAACGGTCCTGACTGTGCGGCGTGGTATGCAAGTGTTGCGCGCGTTTCGCTCCGATCGCGCACCGCTCTCAAATGCCGAACTCGTGCGGCGCACGGGGCTGCCGAAGTCGACCATTTCGCGCCTGACCACCACGCTGCTTAATCAGGGGTTCCTCAGGCACGTTCCTGGCGGGCGGGAGTTTGAACTAGGCCCCGCGCCAGCGGGTATCGGACACGCGTATATTGCGGGGAACGAGCTGTTGCAGATTGCCAGCCCTTTTCTGCAAAAGCTCGCTGATGAGCTCGATGTCTCAGTAGCCCTCAGTATCCGCGACGAGCTTGAGATGCTTTACGTTGGCTACCAGGCAAGCCACAAAGTAGGGACCCTACGGCTGGGCGTGGGGTCGCTTTTGCCGCTAGGCAGCACGTCGATAGGTCGGGCCTATATGTGGGGTCTACCGGTACATGAGCGCGAGCATCTGCTTGAACTGTTGCGCCGTAACGCGGGATCTACCGCTGATTCGTTGATGTGTGAAATTGAGGCCAGCTTCGTCGAGTTGGAGCAGACCGGCATATGTTCCGTGCTTGCCGGCTTCCAGCGCGATGCGTATGGCATCGCGCTGCCTGTAGTTATTGGCCGAAAAGGCATTGTTATGAGCATGAGTTGCGGCAGAGCCCGCATTCAGCCAGACCTTGCCGCGGAAAGAAAGTTGATTACGCCTAAGCTGGTCAAAGCTGCGGAACAGTTTCAAGATCTGCTGGCGGATTTCAATGGCGAGTTGTGAGTGCAACATAGGAAGATACACCATGAGCAAGGACATAACCAAAGATCGGATCCCGAAGCACGGAACGAGGTCAAGGAAAAATTGACGGGCCCTCGGCAAGCACGCATGCTGACTATCATCACTTTGGGACTGCTCGCAATATGTGTCCAGCATCAACGCCTAACCTAGCGCAGTACATTCGGCCCGGCGATACAATCACATTCGGGCAAGCGGACGCCCAGCCTCTGACTCTGCTTCGCGCACTCGCTGCCCAGCGTCACGCCATTGGCAGAGTTCGTCTTTTTCTTGGGATGGGACAGGGCCTCCAAGATATTCTGCGGCCCGAGTATGCCGATACGTTCGACTACCTTGCCTATTGTGGCACCGGCTCAAACCGCGAACTGTCCAAGGCAGGCGTGTTGGACATCATTACGGAGAACTATTCCGCGATACCCTCGCTACTCGAGAACGGCTCGCTGCGAGCCGATATTGTCATGCTCCAGTTATCCCTCCCCGATAAGCAGGGGCGATATAGCCTCGGCATGGCACGCGAGTATCTTGTGTCGGCGCTCCACAACGCTCGCGCTATTCTCGCCGAGGTAAACCCGTCAACGCCATGGACTTATGGTGGCCCCTATTTGCACGAACACGAGATAGATCTCCTAATTGAAAGTGAAACCGAGGACTGCAGCACTAACCTTGAAATCGATGAACCTGGGCCTATAGCTATAGCGATCGGGCGTAACGTAGCATCTATCGTGCAAGATTGCGCAACACTGCAAACTGGCATCGGATCCATGCCAGACGCCATTCTGGCCGCACTGGTCAATCATCGAGACCTCGGCCTGCACTCGGGTAGTCTCGGGGAAGGTATCATCAGGATTGCCGAGTGCGGCGCATTAACGAATGCACGAAAAGGAGTGGACGTAGGCTTGACGATCGGCGGCATACTGATGGGCGGTCCACGGCTAAGGCGCTTTGCGCATCGCAATCCGCAATTAGAATTGCGCAGTACGGCTTACACACACAACGCCGACGTGCTTGCGAGGCTTAATCGCTTTACCGCCGTCAATTCGGCAATAGAAGTAGATCTCACCGGACAGGTCAATGCAGAAACAGCAGGCGGCAATTACCTAGGCGCTGTGGGCGGCGTGGTAGATTTTCTGCGGGGTGCCAATGCAAGTAAAGGCGGCGTGCCCATCATTGCGCTGCCGTCAATGGCTTATGACAAGAGCCGTATTGTCACATCATTGAATGGGCCGGTTACGGTGCCCCGCAACTGCCCCTGTGTAATCGTGACCGAGCATGGCATTGCCGACCTTAGGGGCTTGACGCTTTCGCAGCGTATCGACCGCATGATAAGCATCGCCCATCCCGCGCAACGGGATGACCTTGAAAGCGCGATAAGTGCGCAATCCCCTCAAGGTTGGAAAACCCGATGAATTAACTGGGGCGCATTCATACTCGACTCGCCACGGCTGGTTATAGCTGGCCCCCACGCTACGGCGGTTCACCTACACAACCCCGCAGTCGCGAAATTGCGTAATATCACTTTGCCGTGCTTGATGCAGTGCAGGTTTTCCCCATAACATTGCCGCCGCCTATGCATTGACAGCAAGTAAGCAGTCCACAACAATGAATGAACGTCCATTTAATATAATCACACACTATGATGAGCGTGTGATACTGAGTCCAAGGATCATGATGAACGACGTGGTATCACTGCACTAGGTAGGTCTCGAGGAAAGCGAGCGATCGCGGCGTAATGCGATGAAATTGGTGTGTGAGCACAAAATGCCGTAGATGAAATACATGTTTGAGCCGTAGAAGGCAGCCAAATGAAATACCGCAACTATCGAACGCGATTTTGCACTTCGACATTCGCATTCATCGTGCGCGAACTTATCAACGACAAACGGGAGACAAATATGCAGCAAACTGGAAAATTTTTATTAGCGGCTTTAGCATTGAACCTGTGCTTGCATGGGGGTGTTGCGCGCGCGGAGAGTTACCCATCTAGAACGATCACGACTGTCAGTGGTTATGCCGTGGGGGGGCTTAGCGATACCATGACTCGCTTGATAAATGAAAAAATAAGCGCGGAACTGGGCCAAAGTGTCGTGATTGAAGTCAAGCCCGGCGCAGCGACTTCAATTGCGTCAGTTCATGTGATACGAGCGAAGCCAGACGGTTACACAATGCTTATGGGCACGAGCAGTCTTGTCATCAATCCAATTCTCCAGCCCAACCTTGAGCCGCGTGAACCTTTGAAGGTATTAGAACCAGTAGGCACTGCGTATTTCACACCGTTTGCGCTTCTTGTTCGCGACGGCCTTCCTGTTAGCTCCCTGGAGCAATTTGTCGAGTATGCGAAGGAAAATCCAGCAAAATTGACGGTGGGTATCTCCGGCATTGGTGCTGTCAATCATTTGCTGCTCGAACTCTTCAAGCGAGAAGCGAATATTAACGTCGTTCAGGTGGCCTACAAAGGCGCCTCGCCGACGCTCGTTGACCTACAAGGTGGGCACATTGACGCGACGTTTGCCACACCGGCTGACGCCGCTGCGGTTGTCAGCTCGGGAAAGGGGCGCATTCTTGCCGTGACGTCCGAGAACCCCCTCGATATGCTTCCGGGCGTGCCGGCTCTGGCGGAGACTTATCCCGGAGTGGTTGGTGTATTTTGGCAAGGCGTATTCGCACCTAAAGGAACGGATCCAGCAGTCCTTCGACGGTTCGGGGATGCATTATATAAGGCGACGACGGATCCTGAGCTGCGCGCTGCGGTGGCTCAGCGCGGTGTGGTCCTGCAGCCGGGCAATGCGGAAGCGCTGCGCACGCTGCTTCACACGGAAACTGAGAGATGGGGACGCATTATTCGGGACGGGCAGATCACCCTCGAGTAATTGCGAAACACTAGATGTATTTTCCCTATCGTGTTCTATCACATGTTCATGGTGCTTGCGATAGAGAAACAATGTCGGTGCGCAAAGTAATAATGAGCGAAGATGGCAGGTCCCCAAGCGCTTGCTTGATGGCTGGCGGGCGAGTACTTGATGGTCGACGGCTGTTAATGGCCAATTAAAAGGGTCAAAAGTAATGGCCATTGACAACGGCTAGGGCGGCTACAACGAAATTGGCCGCTGATCGGTCACGCTGCTCGGGTGCTAGGCACACGTGCGACGCAAGTACGCTGATGCTCAGCGAGTCAAAGGCAAGGGCGCGTGGACAAGAGCCATTTGGCGCAAGCGCACTACTATCGGGCCGCGATGGCGGGCATCAGGTCACGCCTTCTCACCGCCGCCGGTTTGATGCTGTAACTGGCCACCGCACGCAAGCAAGAATGATTCGCTGCGTTGGGCGAAACGGTTCGCATAGTCGAGGTGATGCCGGCTTCGGGCCTATTCAAAAACCGGGAAACGTTGCAGAAAAATGAGCGTTAGTTATCTCGAATCCTGCAGTTTCTCACTAAGGGAATTGCCCCGAAGCACGTATAAAAACGCGCTTTCGGGTTAACAACATCGACTAGCGTAGTTAGATCCGCTGGTTGGCGAAGATCATGGTGCAGTGGGAAGACAGGATACCGCCTTCGTTATGCACTAAAGCGATCTCCGCACTCTCGACCTGACGTTCGCCCAGCCCGCCACGAAGCTGTCGCACGGCCTCGACAATACCGAATAGGCCACCTGCTGCACCTGCGTGCGCATGAGACAGCATGCCGCCGTGAGTATTCACAGGCAGGCTGCCACCGAGGCGCGTGTGTCCGTCAGCAAAAAAGGCTCCGCCTTCACCCAACCCGCAGAACCCAAGCTCCTCAAGCTCAATCACCGGCACAATGGTGAAGCAATCATAAAGTTCCGCAACATCGATATCCTTAGGAGTTACACCAGCCATGTCGTACGCGACGCGGCCGGATTCGGTTGCCCCGAACTCTGACAGACTGGGCGCGCACATAAGGTGCTCATGCGTGTGATATTCTCCAATGCCCGCAAGAAAGACAGGCTTTGCCTTCAAATCCATTGCCCGTTCAGCAGAGGTCACTATAAAAGCGCCGCCGGCGTCAGAAATAAGGCAGCAGTCGAGCATGGTCAAGGGATCTGCGATCGGCTTGGACGACAGCACCTGCTCAACGGTCAACGGCGTACGCATGTGCGCGTTGGGGTGCCTGCAGGCGTGCTCGCGCGTGCCGACCGCTACGTGTGCAAGTTGCTCGCGGGTCGTTCCATAAGTATGCATATGCCTTTGGGCGACCATGGCGTAGAAACCGGGAATGGACGGCCCATACGGTTGCTCAAAGTATGGATGGCCGACTGCAAGCAGCGAGGCGACTGCCGCGTCACGTGAGATTCCCGTTGCACGGTTCTCCCCAGCGCATACGAGAACAATTTCAGCCTGCCCGGAGACAATCGCTTCCGCAGCGTGTTTCAGCATGATGCCCGGGCTTGCCCCGCCGACAACCATCGACGCAGTAAATCGAGGTTTCAATCCCAGATACTCGCACATCACCGATCCCAACATGAAGTAAGGCTCGGTAAAAGAGTAGGCGGTCAGCAGTCCATCGATGTCAGATGGGCGTAATCCTGCTTCCGCGATAGCACGGCGGGCCGCCTGAGCATTAAGCCCGAGGCCGGACATATTCGGGACCTTTCCGATATCCGACTCACCGACCCCGACGATCGCAACTTTGTTTTTCAATGACTTTACGCTTTTCATCTTCAACCTCTTAACGGACCGCAAGCTGGAATTGCGGAACCACAGTCTCGTCGCCACGCTCTTCGAAAGTAACTCTTACTTCATCACCGATTCGCACGGAAAGCGCATTGTCGCCGACGATATTCGTCAACATGCGAACGCCCTCTTCCAGCTCGATCAGTGCGACAACATACGGAACAAGCGAAACAAAGGCCGGAAGCGGCGCGCGCCGGATGATGGTATAGCTGTATACGCTTCCGGCTCCGGAAGCTTCTACCCACTCAAGCGAATCAGACCAGCATGTCGGACAGATATACCTGGGCATGAAGTGAAGCGTATTGCAGTCCTTGCAACGACGGATTAGGAGTTGTCGCCTTTTAGCGCCGTCCCAGTAGGGCGCAGAATCAGCGTTGGATATAGCCATGGGAAGTGGGTTGTCCACGATTCCTCCAAGTGGTATCAGTGAAATGCCGGTTAAGCTGGGCAAACGACCGCGTGCCAAGCATGCCGGCATCGCTTCGGGCCGAAAGCTAGGACTGGCAGCTTATCGGCCGGCAGCCCAGCGTGTCAACATCGGTTCTACATAGTTCCGTACATTGGCATTCTCGTACGGGTCGGGAGGAATCTGCGCAGGTCAAGCGGCTTACTTTAATTTCAGCCGGCGACCATGCTGCTTTGACCGACTGCTCTGGGCTATCGCTCCGCGGTCAATTTTGCATTCTTCCGGTTCTCGTTTCGTGCGGTTTAGCACGACGACATCGGCGTCAAAATTGGCAAGCGGTATCCTACAGAACGGGCCAGTACTTGGCGTGCGACATTGCCAGTATGCTGCAGACGCCGAAGTTGGTCAGATCTATTCACCAGTGAATCTCCACTTTTTTATTCCAATTCTTGTAGCCCGCATCGGATCATTCCAGGGCCTGTTGAGTTCTGTCTCCAGCGTTCAACACTGGGTGCCGGCGTATTAGCAGGGAAGAACAGAATTCGGCTTCCGGATAGCCGATTCCGCAAGAGTCGGAATCTCGGGCAATAACGGACAGCGATTGGCATCCAGCTCCCGAATCTTTCTGCTCCGCATAATTTCTGCAAGCATCGGGAGGATCCTGTTATCAGTCATTATCTCTTCGTCAGGAAGTCCGAACCCAGTGTTGCTGATCGTTATCATTTCATGTCTCCATAGGTGCAATTCGCGATTTTTGATGAATTTCACGGCACGCGGTATGTGGCGGGCGAGCCTCGTAGGCGAAAGGTCAAACATTAGCTTGCATAGGTAATGCACCAATGACTCCGGCGCGCCTTAAATCCTGAAGACGCTTCTCGTCGTATCCGAGTAACTCCCGCAGCACGTCGTCCGTGTGTGCCCCCAAAGCTGGAGCGCATACGGGATCCGCTAGAGGCGTAGCTGACAATGTTATTGGCAGAGCCACGTTTGGGACTGCACCGCCGGTGTCACTGGAAACCTTGCTGATTAGATCGAGAGCTGATACCTCCGGCGATAGTAAGGCTTGTTCCACAGTGCGAATCGCACCAGCAGGAACACCCGAGCTATGCATGAGATCAAGCCACTCTGAACGTGAACGGCTCTTGAGTACTGTGGCTATCAGCGACAGAAGTGTCTCCCGGTTCTCCCGGCGCAAGGTGTTGGAGCTATACCGTGGATCTGTCGCGAGATCGGGCATTTGTAGCACTTTGGTCATTAAACATTGGTATGTTTTGTCGTTCGCGCATGCAAGATAGATTGGTTCATCCGCCGTGTGAAAGAGGCCAACCGGGCAAGCGGTTGGCTGAGCATTTCCGAACCGATCGGGATTATCTCCGGTCGCCAGAAAAGCCGACGAGAAGTTACCGAGCAGATTAATGCCCGTACCGATCATGGTCGTTTCGACGTACTGTCCTTTGCCCGTGTGGTGGCGGGCAATCACTGCGGCAAGAATGGCGCTGCACGCCATGAGAGCGGTTGTTACGTCCACTACTGAGGGTCCAGCGCGTAACGGCTCCTGGTCGGGCAAGCCGTTCATGGACATGAAGCCGCTTTCAGCTTGAACAATAGGGTCGAAGCCCGTTTTGTGGGCATAGGGGCCTTCTCGGCCGTAAGCAGATATAGAGCAGTAAATAATCGCGTCCTTATATTGCAGCGACTCATAATCCAACCCAAGTCGCTTCATCACTCCGGTCGAAAAGTTTTCGATAACAATGTCTGCAGTGTTAATTAGACCAAGGGCGATATCGCGGCCTTGTGAAGACTTCAAGTTCAAGGCGAGGCTTCGCTTATTCCGATTCGCCCACAGGTAAGGCACTCCCTCTCCTTCGAGGAGCGGTGGATAGTTGCGAAAGGCATCGCCCCCATCACCATTCTCGATCTTAATTACCTCAGCACCGAAGTCCGCTAGCATCATGGCGCAGTAGGGGCCCGCAATGAAATGTGAAAAATCAATGACTCGCAGCCCTTGCAGGGGCAGGGGCGCATTAGCAGGTCGTAATCGAGGTGAAGGTAATTCGGTATGGCAGAATTTCATAACACATTTCTTCAAGAAAATAGGGGAGGGGACGATCTGATGCTCCGCTCTCGCATAAAAGCGACGCGAGGATGACACATGTTACGTTGTGCCGAATCAGTATGCTTCCCCGGGAGTTGCATATGGCAAGGGAGTCTCGAATCCATCCATGCGAGCCGTCGGCCTGCTTGTCGTTCCAGGTGATTCAATATGACGAAGTGACTATACCTCGAAATAAATGGATGATCATTCGATTTTGATGTTATCTACCAGCATGACCAAAGTCAAGTGTTTTGCAGATCTGGCGGTGTACAGGAGAAATAGCCAGCGTGGCATTGTCGATTCAGTTTTTTTGTGTTCTTACCTAAGATTTAATGATAGTAATGAGATCTGAATCAGTTAAAATTGATTGGATAACCATTCGTTTCAGGCGTCGCGCGGCGGAGCACGAAGAGAACATGGCGTTTCTAGTCATATGAGAGCCTGACGAGCGCTATTGCATTACACCCGTGGTTGACCGTAGGAGCACGCCCATCGATCGGGGGGCGATAGAGTACCGTATCAGGTTCTCACTGGACTCCCTCAGCCCCATGGAGTCGGCGGCACATGGGAATTGCAACATAGAACCAGTCCAGGACAACGTCCGCACCTCCCTTCGTCGGAAGTTCTGACCCATCTGGGCAATGATGGTGGCTTTCTTGCTACCGCATACCGACAATGTTCACTCAGGAGCAAGCATTGGAGATCAAGGTAATGGCACGTCGAGGTCTCGGCATTCGGTAGAGAGCGAAGGTGGCTTGTCCCGCAACACCATCAGGCGATATCTGCACAAGGCCGATGCGCAGCAGTACAAGGCGCGGGACGCAAGAATAACGAAGTCAGATCCGTTCTAGGGCTATCTGCATGGAAGGATCGAAGCGGCTCGGCCTCACTGGATTCTGGCAGCTGTGTTGTTGCGAGAGATTCAGGAATGCGGTTATCCGGGTGGCCTCACCCAGCTTAAGGAATTTTTGGACGGCTACAAGCATCGGGAGGCTGAGGCCGATCGTTCGTTTTGAGACGATACCGGGTAAGCAGATGCAGGGTGATTTAACCCATATCCGTCGTCGCCGCGTTCTGCTCTTCATCCGCGCTTTTGAGCTTACGGGATATGATGCCGCCCGCGCGATGAGCGTAGCAAGTATCGGCGAGTTGCGTTGTCTGAGCAGCTGCACTGCTCGTCGCACGGCGATGCGTAAAAGCAGTTTGATAGGCTGTTGTGGCCATGTGCTTAAGCAGTTCTGTGAGATGGGTGCAACCGCATGCGATTGGTATGCGTTCGCCGACCGCACGAAAAAAACCTGGGCCGATTTGAAGCCCTTCCAACTTTTCGTATACGGCAGCGGCTCGCGGACATTCGGGAGACGGGGCGGCCGTGGTGACAGCCGAGACTTTTCGTATGACGAGGTCTTGCCCCAGCACCATGATAATCAGCATGTCGTGCATCAACTCGCCCGCGCTTAGGCTCTTAAGCAACAAGTGCGTTCCTTCACCGCTGATATCCTGCAAGGAGGCCTCGATTTCAAAGTCGCCGTCATCACGAAGAAATCCCTGGCATGTGACATTGCGAGTATGCAGCAGACGCCGAGGTTCGTCAGATCTATTCATAAGTGAATCTCCACTTTTTTATTCCAATGCTTGTAGCCCGCGTCCGATCATTCCAGGGCCTCTCGCTATACTTGATTACTCAACCTTGGCGCCGGTGCTTAGCACCAGTTCCCGCGCCTTGATGCGCTCGGCCTTTACATAGGCCGCGAACTCCCCGCCCGATTGGAACGGTTCGCCACCGATCCGTAGCGCAGCCTCAGCATACGATGGCTCCTGCACGATACTGTCGAGTTCTGTCCTCCAGCGGTCGACAATGGGTGCCGGCGTGTTAGCAGGGAAGAACAATCCAAACCAAGTGGTGAATTCGGCTTCCGGATAGCCCGATTCCGCCAGAGTCGGAACATCGGGCAATAACGGAAAGCGATTGGCCCCTGCCACTGCAAGCGCACGGAGCTTGCCCGAATGTATCAGTTGCAACGCACCCACCGGGTAATCGAAAGCGAAGTCTACCCGTCCGCCCACCAAGTCGGTGATTACAAACGAACTGCCCTTATAGGGGACATGCATGGTTTCAGTTCCCGCGACCTTATTGAAAAGAGCTAGAGCAAGGTGCGTTCCGGTTCCCATTCCGGCGGAAGCAGATGCTATTTTGTTAGGATTCTTTTTCGCGTAATCGACAAGTTCCTTGACGCTCGTATATGGAGTGGAAGGATTGGCTACAAGAACACTGGGCAGCGAGAGCACGCCTCGAACGGGTACAAAGTCCTTCGCCGGATCGAAACGAAGGTCTTTGTAGAGATACTGGTTGAATGCATGAGTTCCCTGAGTACCCAGCATAATGGTATAGCCGTCAGGGTTGGACCGTGCCACGTACTCCGAGGCGATATTGCCCCCGGCGCCCGGTTTGTTATTGACGACCACAGGTTTGCCGAGTCGCTCCGACATACGATTCGCCACGAGCCGAGCAGCCTGATCGGTGGCGCCGCCGGGAGGACCAATTACGACCATAGTGATTTCGCGAGTCGGGTACGTTTCGGCTTGCGCAGAGAATGCGACTGTTGATGCGGCCAAGGCCATAACCGCACGGAGTGAAAAGTTACCAAGTGTCATATTGTTTCCTCAGTTTCTTTGATTTTTATGGTTGTAGCGCTTGGGCAGTTGCGGATTCAACCAGATCTTCGCAAAGCATTGATATTACGATTCAAGCAACCTCGTCATGCCCTCAACGGCATCGATAAATTCGCTGATCATCTCTGCATAGACCTGCTTGACAGTCAGCTCGTGCCGAAACTGCCCCACCACTTGACCTACGGGCGTGGATATTAAGGTTTTGGACCGAGCCCGTTCAATACGCTTTGTCGCCGGCCGTGACAGCAAATGCTGCAATGGACGCATCAACGGCTTCGGAGCACCTTCAGCTTCCCAGGCATCGCTCCACCCGCTTTTCAGTACTCGTGCGGGCTTACCCGTGTAGGCACGGGTGCGCAACGTATCTTGAGATTTCGCAGCCAGCAGCTTAGCCTTCACCTCAGGCAACAAATCGCTTTCAACGGTGGGCAACCAGACGGAACCACACCAAACTCCTTGAGCCCCCATCGCCATGGCCGCTGCCATCTGACGTCCGGATGCGATCCCCCCGGCCGCCAAAACCGGGAAATCACCCATTGCCTGGACCACCGACGGAGTCAACACCATTGTGCCGATCTCCCCGGTGTGGCCTCCCGCCTCATAACCCTGCGCGACGACGAAATCGACTCCGGCGTCGCGCTGGCGCTGTGCATGCTCCACCGCTCCAACCATCCCACCCACTTTGATTCCAGCACGATGCGCCCTTTCGACAGCCTCTCGTGGGGGCGCTCCGACAGCACTCACCAGGAGTTTCACCCCAGCAAATTTGAATGCGACCTCAAGCATTGATGCCGCTTCCACAGGTGTCCCCCGACCTCTGCTGAGCCGCTCGCGCAC
This sequence comes from Pollutimonas nitritireducens, assembly GCF_002849615.1. Lineage (GTDB taxonomy): Bacteria > Pseudomonadota > Gammaproteobacteria > Burkholderiales > Burkholderiaceae_B > Pollutimonas > Pollutimonas nitritireducens. The sequence goes on along the minus strand of NZ_PDNV01000006.1, from coordinate 297,305 downwards.
CATATCTTCTTCTTCGTCCTCAGGTAGGTGCGCAACGCTATGCTTATTCAAGAGATCCTCGACGAAATCCCGGTGTGTAGCAGGAATGACTTCCTCAAGCGAGGCGTCCTTCCAGGCAGACATATCCTGATATGTGGTCGGAAATATCACATCGATACCATACGGCCGCCCATCGATATTCTCTTCGATCCATTTCAACTCGAGTTCGAATTGCTCCGGCGTAAACATTTCTGCGCCGAACACCCCAATACCGCCGGCCTTGGATGCCGCCACCACCACATCACGGCAATGGGAGAACGCAAAGACCGGAATTTCAATACCGAGCATTTCGCAAATCTTGGTTCGCATATCTTGATCTCTGTAAAAAACGGCAAAAAATAAAAGACTTATTGCTATGCAGGAGTGATTTGTACCCTTGCATGTTAAAAGGCAATACGGTGGCCTTGCATTAACAAGGGACCGGGTCCTCCTTGAAGTCGACGTGACCAAGCCGACCGCCTACCGCTCAGCGGTCGCACTCAAGTGCATCACAGCGCAATCGTGTTTTATGCAGTTGGCCTACGGCGATACAGCAGGGTCGCCTTCATTTGCTGAACGATCGACCCGTCCTGTTTGATGCATTCCCGTTCGAAGCTGATTACACCGCGGTCGGGCTTACTCGATTCCTTCTTCTCTACAACGCGAGCCCGCAAACGGATTGTGTCGCCATGCTTAACCGGTGCCAGCATCTTCCAGCCATCGATCTGTAGCAGCGCCAACAGCGTGCCATCATTAATACCGCTGGCATATTGCAGGCCGCCCATAATCCCATAAACCAGTGGACCGTGTGCAATGGGTTCGCCAAATTGGGTTTGACGGCAGTATTCGAAATTTGTATGGACCTCATTGAAATCGCCGGTCAGACAGGCGAAGTTAACGATGTCCGTCGAAGTGATTGTTCGGGCGGGTGTGAGAAATTCTTGGCCAATCTCGAAATCTTCGAAGTAATGGCCGCGCCTGGATTCTTGAGTCAAAATCGTTTCTCCATTCAAATTAAATTAGTCTGTCGCGTAAAAAATTGAGCCCTACTCGGTCCTGTTTCCGAGAGCCAGATTGCTTGGGGCCACACGATACGTCAACCAGAACCCTGTGAGCGTTCCGTACTTCAAACAGCCTGCCATCGTCAGTGCTGGCGCTAACAGATCGGGCAGCTCATGCATTATTCGTCGGAGAGCCCGAACGTGTTGTGTGACATGGCGAGCTCACGGATGAAGGCCTGAGGCTCGATGGGGTTTGGTCAAGCCGACCGATGGGTCGCACAGACACTTCCGATGCGGTGGCTTGTTCAAAGATTTTTTAAGCTTTTGCGCCTAGCGTGCTGGGGGCGATCTGCTTGAGCCACCTCCCACCATCGACGATCAGGTTTTCGCCAGTGATATATTCACCAAGGCCCGACGCCAAAAATACAGCGGCATTGGCGATATCGATCGTTTTGCCGAAGCGGCCTAGCGCCGTTTTTTGCGCCTCCATTTCGCCGCGGCCAACATCGATATACATGCGCTTCACTCCTTCGGTATCGCCGATCGGTCCAGGCGAGATAGTGTTCACGCGAATGTTGTCAGCGCCCCATTCCACAGCGAGCGTCCTGGAAAGCGAGAGAATTCCCCCTTTTGCCGCCGATGCATGCGCCGCTTGCGGCCACCCAGTCACGCCGAGCATCGTGATGATGCTGATGATGGAACCGCCGAAGGGGGATTTCTGTAGATGAGGATACGCCGCATGACAGCCGTAAAACGTACCGTTCAGGTCGATATCAATGACGGTGCGCCAACCATTGGGCGAAAGTTCCGAGGTAGGGCAGATGAAGTTGCCCGCCGCGTTGTTGACCATGATGTCTAACTGCCCGAAACGGGATACCGTCGCTTCCACGGCCGCCTTGACCTCGTCGTAGTTCCGCACATCGCACTTCATGCTTGCGACAGAGCCGCCGCTTTTCTTCAGGTGTTCAATGGCCGACTCCAGGCGCTCTTCATTGCGGCCGACAATCATGACGTTCGCTCCAAGCTGTGCATAGGCGGTGGCAATGCCTAGTCCCAGCCCGCTCCCACCGCCCGTAACCAGAGCGCTCCGACCTTTCAGGGTGTCATTGGTAAACATGCTTCGTATCCTTTCTTGAGTGCTATTTGGACATGACGGTCCTGGCCGCCACACAGCATATACGGGGCTGCGCAGTCGCTGAACCGCCTCATTCATCCATTACGATTCGGTTCGAGAGGCGTCGCCCCCCAATGCTGCTTTGGCTGATGCACGGGCGAATTCCGGGATACGCCGCTCGAGTATGGCGCTGATGCCTTCGTGGAACTCTGGACTGGATTGGGCAAGAACCTGACCATAGCCCTCTAGATCCAACATAGTTGCCAGACTGGTTTCAAAGCTGCGCGCCATCATTTTCTTGGCGAGGCCCATGACTTCGGCAGGCCCCTCGGCCAGACGCATCGCTTCGGCGAGGCCAGCCTCCTCCACCTCGTCGTCGGGAACAACTTTGGCGAACAACCCGAGTTCCAGGGCCTCCTGCGCCGACAGGGTGCCGCCGCTGTAGATGAAGTTCTTTGCGCGTGCCATGCCGATCAATCGCGGCAGGTGGTACATCGCGGCGACATCGGGAATCACACCGACGCGGAAGAAGCCCGCGACCAGCTTGGCACTCTCGCCCCCGATGATGATGTCGCCGGTCAATGCCAAACCCATGCCGCCACCTACAGCCGCTCCGCGCATGCCTACAACGACCGGCTTGTCCAGATTAATCAGTGGTGCAAGCCACCGGCTGAGGCTGCGGAAACGCCTGTGGACCGTCCAAGGATCGCATTGCTTGGTCAGCATCTTAAGATCGCCCCCCGAGCAGAAGGTGGGCCCGTCTGCAGTTAGAAACACGGCTCTCACCGTTGTATCGCGCTCGGCGATCTCGATCGCGCGTCCCAGTTGCTCGCGAAGTTCGATTGAAATGGCGTTCCGGGTGTCAGGGCTGGAAAGGCGGATAGTCAGAACAGAGCCGTGTCTCGACAGCTTGACGAGGTCCGGTTCGTCTCCATCGTGAAGTTTCATTTTTCACTCCAAAATTCATCGTTAAGAGCTCCGGCCTTGCGACCTGAGGCTTCATCAATCTCGCGGCCTACATGCCGCTCGGCATGGAACAATGGACGTTCCATGTCCGGCTCCTTCACCACGATGCAAAATGCCTCCGGCATCGCATCGGGATTACCTCGCTTGACCTCACCGAGCGATTCAATCAAGCCTGATGTTGGCATCCTTGACGAGGTTCTGAACCCGGACCTGCTCCGAATGGACAAAGGCCGTGAGCTGTTCCGGCGTGCTGGACTGGGGATCCACACCCAATTGTTTGTAGACGTTCTTGAGCTCGTCGGTTTGTGTGACGACCTGAAGCTCACGTCCAAGTTTCTCGACAACATCGGAGGGTGTACCGGCTGGCGCCCAGATACCCCACCATAGGGCAGCGTTGAAGCCTGGAAAGCCCTGCTCCGCTATTGTCGGTACGTCAGGCTTTATCGCCGACCGGTTCAACGTGGCAACGCCCAGGTAGCGGAGTTTTCCGCTCTGCACGTTGGGTATCGACGAGTTCCAGCCATCAAGCAGCATGTCGATTCGTCCGGAGATCAAGTCCGGTGTTGCCGCCGCCTGGCCCTTGTAGGGCACATGGACAATGTCCAGCCCCGCCTCGTGCTTAAGCATCTCCATGCCGATATGGGTCGTGGCGCCGTAACCTCCCGACCCATACGTCAGCTTCCCGGGATTCGCCTTGGCAAACACGACCATTTCCTGCAGATTCTTGAAGGGAGAGCCTGCTGGAACCACTAGGGCGAGTGGCATGTCGGCCACCCGGCCTATGGCGCTGAGCTTGGACAGTGGATCGCCCTGGGGCTTAACGATGAGCGGTCCCGGGTTACTGAGCAGAAGCGTGTAACCGTCCGGTGGGGCATTGACTACCGAACCCACCGCGATTGTTCCGCCGGCGCCAGGCTTGTGCTCGAGCACTATCGTCTGGCCCAAGCGTTCGCCCAGCATCCGCGTGATGGTACGGGCCATAGGGTCGACGGAGCCCCCGGCCGCGAAGCCCATGACCAGGCGCAGCGGCTTATCGGGATACGATGGCTGGGCACCTGCCACCGCAGAGGCAGCGGCCAACGTTGCAGCAACAGCTGCCATTGCCAGTGGTCGGCCCAGGGTCGTTTCAAGAACATTTTGCAGCAATCTCATGTGTCGCATATGGAGGCCTCCCGTGTAGCAATCGAGTTTTTAGGATGTGTGGCTCGGCAAGCGGGTTGTAGTCTTATATCCCGCCTGCTCATTGCTGGCCTTTATGGGTCCCTGCAGCGGTCGGAACTCGTATGCTACGCGGACTCGGCTCCGTGCCAGTCCCATACAGCGTTCCAACTCGACCCAGCCGGCACCAACCGCGCTTGCCATCACTTCTCGACTCGATTTGCATATCCTTTCCGGCATCCTCTCCTTTCTATAAAGTGGATAAATGTGTATTGGGTGAAACCGGCTTAGCGGTTCCATCCCCCCTGACACTCACGCCCATGGGCCACCAGTGCCCAGGTCGTGTGTGCTATCTTGTTGGCCAGCGTAGGCCCCACAACATTCGTGGGTCGGCTGGCGGCTCGATAACCGTCGCCACACCGCGCCTTAGATCTTCAAATGTAGAATCGCCGTTTGCACGCCAGGCAGTCGGGGCATCTGGAGGTCTCCTTACTTCCAGTCAAGTGCCTCGTTTTTTCGACACATGAGCGTGGATGGGGCGTCAGACTGTGGCGCCGGAGTTCACGAGTCCATTTACTTCTTCCTGACTCAGGCCAGCCTCTACAAGGACGTCTCGGCTGTGCTCGCCAAGCCGGGGAGCTGGGCGGCGCACCTCGCTCGGGGTACGGCCGAAGTTCACTGGCGGCTTTACTTGCGTGATGACGCCAAGATGCGGATGCTCAGCCTTGAAGAACATTCCAACCTCATTCAAATGGGGATCGTCGAGCAGGTCCTCGAGGCTGTTCACTCGTGCAACGGGAATGCTCAGTGGCCGACATTGGTCAAGCCACCATTCAGTCGAATGCCCCGCAATGAGGCCGCCTAGGTCCTTGTAAAGGCTATCGAAGTTGACACTGCGTGCCGTTGCGGTTGTATAACGTGGATCAGTGGCTAGCTCGGGCCGCCCGGCCAGTTCGAAGAAGTCAACCCAGTTGCGATCTGTGTACGGTAGCAGGCAGATGTACCCATCCGTAGTACGGTGCGGCTTGCGCAATTGCGTCAAGACGCGCGGATAGCCAAGCGATCCATGTTCGGGATCGTAAGTACGTTGCCACAGATGCTCGACCATTATGAAAGATACAAGCGACTCAAACATCGGCACTTCGAGTTCCTGCCCTTCCCCGGTTCGGGCGCGGTGAACCAGGGCTCCCATGACGGCATAGGCGATCGTCAAACCCGAGACTTTGTCCCCTATGATAGTGGGGGTATATCGAGGCTCTCCAGCCAATTCGGTATTGAGCGCAGCCAGACCGGACATGCCCTGGATCATGTCGTCATACGCTGGCTCATTGCTGTATGGGCCCGCCTTGCCGTAGCCATAAGCGTTGCAGTAGACGATATCGGGCCGTACTTCGCTTATCGCTTCGTAGCCCAGGCCCAGGCGATTGATGGCGTCAGCACGCATCGAATGCACAAAAACGTCGGCGCTGCGTACGATGCGCAGCAACGCTTCGCGTGCAGCAGGCTGTTGCAGATCCAGCATCACACTTCTTTTGTTGCGATTTAGGGTTACGTGAATCGGCCCCATTAGAGGATGCTCAGTCGCACCCATATGACGCATGATATCGCCATATGGACTCTCGACTTTGATGACCTCCGCCCCCATGTCACCGAAAATTTGGGTCGCATAAGGACCCATGACTACCGAGGTTAGATCGACAACCTTAATTCCTGATAATGAGCCAGACATATGCTTCACGCCAACAGTGGTCTAAAACTGTGATGATACTTATGAATGAACGTCCAGTCAATGGCCGAAGCGAGACTTATTATATCTGTAGCCACGGCATTTCATCGTTAAGGCTGCAACAATCGGCCCGATGCGTCGACAATGTTGGAAGCTAATCGGAAAGCACGAGCACTGTGTGGATCAATATCTGGGCAGCCTCTAGTGCTTAAGGCGCTGCATCCGACCAAGCTCGCTTAATGGGTTTTCGGCTGAATAGGGTAGCCGCTACCGGTGCCGGTGTTGCGAAGTCAGTTCGCATGGCAATCGTCCTGCAGGTCGAAGAAGTGGATAAGACGGCGGAGTTTCCGTCTGACCTTTGGAAAAAGTTCGGAGACCTACCAGGCTTGGCCTGAGGGAGCCGATACGAAGGAATTATTTTTCGACGATTGCGTGTACCGCTCGTCACCAATTTAGACGGTGAAAACTCGGGCGAAACCAATTCTGTGGGCTATTATTTTAGGCGGCGTAACCTTGTTTAGTCGGCCCTGAACAATTACTTCAAGCCAGTATCCATGCGGATCTAGGGGTAATTTCCGCTATGAGAATTTGCAGGATTTGAGATAATAGAGGCTCGTTTTCCTGCAAATATCTCCGGGTTTTTCTATGGGTCCGACGCCTTTAACGCCGCAAAGCGGCCAGTTGTTTGGTTATCCGCTACGCGAACACCTCAAGCTGAACCACCCTTTGATTCAATTGGCCGACCTGATCGATTGGGATCGCATCACGGCGGTGTGCATCCAGGGCTTTACCTCCCCGCGTGGACGCCCAGCCACTTCCCCGCGCTTGATTGCCGGCTTGCTGTACTTGCAACACGCCTTTGATCTGTCGAATGAGGATGTGGTGTGGGGCTGGGTGGAGAACCCGTATTGGCAGGTGTTCATCGGAGAGACGTACCTGCAAACCGAGGCGCCGATTGATCCGTCAAGTCTGACGCGTTGGCGTCAACGCTTGGGTGAGGCCGGCCTGGAAGAACTCTTGGCGGCGACGATTGCGGCGGGTCAGCGTAGCGGTGCACTGCGTCAGAGCAGCCTAAAAAACGTCATCGTGGACACTACTGTCATGCCCAAAGCGGTGGCGCATCCGACCGATTCCCGCTTGCTTGAGCGCAGCCGCGAGCACCTGGTCAAGGCGGCCAGCGACTGCGGTATCCAACTGCGCCAGAACTACAACCGCGAGGCGCCGCGCCTGGCGCTACAGGTTGGCCGTTATGCCCACGCTCGCCAATTCAAACGCATGAATAAAGCCTTGCGTACCCTGCGCTCCCGGGTGGGGCGCGTCTGGCGCGATATCGATCGGCAAAAGGATGCCGTGACTGGCCTCGCGCGCGCCAAACTGGAGGACCTGTTGGCCCGTACGCAACGGATTCTGGCGCAACGCACCAAAGACAAGAACAAGCTGTATGCGCTGCACGCACCGGAAGTTGAATGTATCAGCAAGGGCAAAGCCCGCACGCCTTACGAGTTTGGCGTCAAGGTGTCCATCACTACGACCTTGAAAGAAGGCTTTGTGCTGGGCGCGCGCTCCATGCCTGGCAACCCCTACGATGGCCACACCTTGCCCGAGGCGCTGGAGCAGGCGGCAATCCTGGCCGATGCATCGATTCATACGGCTATTGTTGACAAGGGCTATCGCGGCGTGGAGGTGCCGGACATTCGAATCCTGCGCTCCGGCCAGCGCCGAGGGATGACTAAAGGCTTAAAGGCCATGATCAAACGGCGTAGTGCGATTGAACCAACCATCGGACACATGAAATCTGAAGGAAAGCTGGACCGCAATTGGCTCAAAGGCGCGTTAGGCGATGCGCTGCACGCCATCTTGTGCGGTGCGGGCCACAACATCCGCCTGTTGCTGCGCCGCTTGCGGCTTTTTTATGCCTTGATATTGGCACTGTTGTTTGGCTGGGGTGGTGAGCAACAATGCCTAGCACGGTAGTCATCGCGTTGCCCGTTTCAAAAAACTGATTTGTTCAGGGCCGACTGTTTATGTGGGTTATCGCCAAAGCTTGGCTGTGCCGAGGCTTAGCCATCCGCTGCAGGTATTGACTGATAGGGCGATGCGTCGTAATATATGAATGGGCATTCATTCAATATCCGGGGCTGGTCCCGGAGCGCGCTGCTTAGTGGGGTAGGGAATCATGACGCAAAAGGGCTTTCTGATGGTGACGATGGCGCCGCCGCCAGATATGGACGAGGAGTTCAACGACTGGTACGACACTGAACATGTGCCAGAGCGTACTGCCGTTGACGGATTCGAGACGGCGCAGCGGTACGTCTGCCTCGCCGGGTTTCCGCGCTATATGGCAGCTTACGATTTAACATCGCCGTTGGTGCTGGCCGGTCAGCAATATCAGAATATATCTGGCGAGAAGTACAGCCCGTGGACCAAGCGCATATTGCGTAAAGTGCGGGGCCTTTGGCGTATAAGCGGTACGCAAGTTTATCCGGGCGAGGCGCCTGTCATGCAGGCACCTCGGCTACTGCTGTTGCATTATGGTGGCTTGCGGGAAACACGCGTAGACGAGCTCGTCAGCCAATTGCGCGCCACATACGACAACCATGGTCAGGTCTGGCAGCTAAGGCTAATACGCAACGAGCCTAGCGTCAACGAGTTATCGGATTATGTTGCGATAGTCGAGGGCGGTGAGGGACTTGCAGCCATACGTGGACCTGCATTGGAAGGAGAATTTGGCCGCCATGTCGGCGTAGTCAATGAGTATGCACGCTACTGGGCTAATAGGTCGGATCACGCCCTTAGCAAGGTAGTGGATGAACGTTGATCAAGCAAGTGGAGGACAGTGCCTTCGCTACCATCGAACCAGTATGAACTGCCTAGTAAAAAATCTCGACCCGGAACTAATCCCATGAATGACCAATCAGCTCAGCCTCTGCATTTTGGATTCCCTCCAGGTGCCGGTTTGGCGGCGCCTTCCGCCGACCCGCTGCCGCTCGCAGAGCGGGTGGCAGCAAAAATCCTCGCTCGCCAGGCAAAGGCTGCTCCCGACAGGCCGTTTCTCTACTTTGGCGGACAGTGGGTTAGCTACTCCGATGCCGACCGGCGCGCTAACCGCTGTGCAAACGCTTTGGCCGCGGCCGGTGTAAAAAGGGGGGACCGCGTCGCCATCGTTCTGCACAACTGCCTGGAGTATTTTGATCTCTGGTTTGGGCTATCACGCTTGGGGGCCATACAGGTTCCTATCAACGTCGATTATAGGGCGCCGCAAATTGCCCATACATTCAGGCGCTCCACCATCGACGCCGTGGTGGTGGAAGGCGGGCTTTTAGCTCAGTTGGAAGTGGCACTCAAGGAAGTATGTCCCAGACCGCTAATGCTGGTGTTGGGTGGAGGAGAATCCGAGGTCTGGCCTTCTGACGCACTTCACTATGCGGATTTTATAGCCGGAGTGTCCGACTCTCCGCCACCCGATTGCGAAGCGGTGAGCGGCGCGGACGTCGGTGCAGTCATGAACACATCTGGCACGACGGGCCCTTCAAAGGGGGTGCTGGTAACTCATGCGCAGCAGTACATCTTGGGACGGATGCTCGCCGCCGACATGCGGCTCGGCCCGGAAGACGTCTACTACAATTTTTTCCCGCTTTTTCACAATACGGCGCAGGCCATGCTGACTATTCCTGTGCTCTTGACAGGGGCGCGGATGGTTTTGACAGACCGTTTCAGTGCCTCGCGATTTTGGCTCGACGTAAGAGAACATCGTTGCACGGCATTCTATTACATAGGCGAAATTATGCGCATACTGCTGAGATCCTCCACGCAGGCGGATGAGCGAGGCTCGACGCTCAGGGTAGCGTGGGGAATCGGTGCGGCGGCGGACGACTTCATTGAGTTTCAGCGGCGATTCGACGTTGAGTTGCGTTCAGGGTACGGATCCACTGAGGCCAATGTGCCTTGCTATCTCCCGCATGGTTCTACGAAGGCGGGCAGTGCCGGGCGTGTAGCCCCAGGCTTTGAAGTGCGCATCGCTGACGAGCACAGCCAGCCTCTGCCGGCCGGAACAGAAGGGGAGATATTAGTGCGTGCCTCCGAGTCTTGCGCGTTAATGGTGGGCTACGACGGCGACGCGGCCGCAACCGTGGAGTCCTGGAAGCATCTTTGGTTCCACACTGGTGACACTGGTCGATTCGACACAGATGGTGAACTCTATTTCACCGGTCGCATTAAAGACGCCATCCGGGTGCGGGGCGAGAATGTATCCGCATTCGAGGTCGAGCTTGCCTTTGGCGAAGCGCCAGCAGTACTGGAAGTAGCGGCTATTGCAGTCCCTTGCGAGTTGGGGGGCGACGACCTGAAAATCGTTGTTGTGACTCGCGAAGGCGTACAACTGGCGCCTGAGGAGCTGGTGGAGTTTGTCCGCGAGCGTCTTCCCAGATACGCCATACCACGTTACGTAGAGTTTGTTGATGCACTTCCCAAGACGCCGACCAATAAAGTCATGAAGCACGAATTGCGCGCGAAGCCCTTTACCTCCGGCACGTGGGATCGGCTCACCGCGACGAGGGGTTCCTGATCATGACACTTTCAACGGAGATAAATTTGTTCGACTTGGCCGGAAAAACGGCACTCGTAACCGGGGCAAGCCGTGGTATTGGCCGAAACGTCGCTACGTGCCTTGCGCGGGCCGGTGCCGACATCGTCCTTTGGGGGCGCGATTTGGCGGGACTGGAGCAAACCCGGGCAGAAATTGAGCCGTACGGCGTCCAGGTGGCGATCGACGCTTTCGACATTACGGAGGCCGAATCAGTGACGCGAGCCAGTGTCGAAGCGATTGAACGTTTCGTCCATATTGACATCCTTGTTGTAAATGCCGGCGTCAACATACTGCGCCCATTCCTCGAGTGGACGCCTGATCAATGGAACCACATGATCGACGTGAACTTGATAGGTGCGATTCACACCCTGCAGGCGATCGGGCGCCACATGACGGAGCGCAAGCAGGGCAGCATCATCACCATGGCCTCGATATACAGCCACGTCGGAGCACCCGACAACTCCATCTATTGTCTTACGAAGGGGGGCATGATGCAGTTGACCAAGAGCCTCGCAATGGAGTGGTCGCGTTACAAGGTGCGAGTCAATGCTATATGTCCGGGGTGGATAGAAACCGATCTGACGGCGCCCTATATGCAGGACGAGAATGCTTGCGCAGCGGGCTTACGGCAAATTCCTTTGCGCCGCTTCGGGCGGCCAAGCGACATCGGTCCGATGGCAGTCTATCTGGCGAGTGACGAGGCGCAATGGACCACGGGGCAGGGTTTCGTTGTGGACGGCGGCCAAATTGCACGTTAAGGATATATTCGTGAATGACAACAATTGCAATTTAATGGGTGTGAGCGAAGAGCACGAAGCGTTGCGTACCCAGGTGCGGCGCTTTGTGGAACGCGAGGTCATCCCCTATGCAGAAGCTTGGGAGCGCGACGGCCAAATGCCGCGCTCGGTGATACGCAGGATGGGGGAGCTTGGAATGCTCGGTCTGCGATTTTCGTCGCAGTACGGTGGCGCCGACGCCGATACGATTGCATCTGTGGTGTTCGCAGAGGAGTTGGGGCGAAGCACATTTGGGGGGTTCGCGATCACTATTCTGACGCAGACCGACACGGCCTCGCCGCCGCTCGCAGCGGTAGGAACACCCGAGCAAAAAGAGCGTTTCTTACCTGCTATCGTCCGCGGCGATTGCGTTGTCGCGATTGCAATGACCGAGCCGGACGTGGGATCGGACATTGGCGCGCTGCAAATGCGCGCTGCGCGTGACGGGGAGAGTTGGGTATTGGATGGTGCCAAGACTTTTGTCACCAATGGCGTAAATGCAGATCTATATGTAGTGGCCGCACGTACTGATAGTTCTGTAAAGCCGTCGCAAGGAGTCTCTCTATTTCTTGTCGAGAAAGGCACGCAAGGCTTGCGGGTGGAGCGTCGCCTGGAAAAAATGGGTTGGCGCAGTTCCGATACCGCTCAACTGTCATTCGATGCCTGCCGAGTACCCGCGTCCGCCCTGCTCGGTGAGCGGAATCGCGGGTTCGCAGCTTTGATGAAGAACGTGCAGAACGAGCGACTCGTGCTGGCTGCGCAGGCTATTGGCGAGTCGCAGGCAGCGATCGCCTTGACGTTGAACTATGTGCGGCTGCGTAAGGCCTTCGGAGCAACTCTGTGGGATAAGCAGGCTATCCGCCAAAGGCTGGCGATGCTTGCTGCCAGGGTTGAAAGCGCGCGATATTTCCTTTATGGGGTTGCCGGTCTGGATGCTCGGGGTGTCAACTGTGTTAAGGAAGTGTCCATGATCAAGGCGTTATGTGGAGAGCTAGCTAATGAAGTCGTGGACGACTGTGTTCAGTTCCATGGAGGCTCTGGGTATATGAATGGGACGCCAATCGAACGGATGTACCGGGATGCCCGTGTCCATGCCATTGGCGGTGGTGCCACTGAGGTCATGCTCGAAGAAGTAGCCAAGCGTATGTAACTGGATGGTTGGCGTCATCAAGAAAATAACATTACAAAGGAGTAGGTGCAAATGTCACAGGATTTGAAAGAAAAAGTTATTTTAGTGGGCGGAGCGTCGGGGGGCATTGGCCTGGCCGCAGCCAAGATGCTATTGGAACGCGGTGCCAGCGTAGCGCTTCATTACCGTTCAAACGCCGATGGCCTGAAACAGCTTGCCGCGGACTATGGCAATGATCGGGTGCTGCTCGTAAAGGGAGACCTGACGCGCCGGGACGATATATCTGCCATTGTCTCAGCCACTGTAGAGCAATACGGCAAACTTGATGCCTTCATGAGCACAGTCGGCACTGCACTGCGTATCTTGCCTTTTCTCGAAACGTCCGAGGATACGGTTGACACGACGATCGCGGTGGAACTACGCAGCGTTATCGATTCAGTGCGGGCGGTTTTGCCAGAGCTTATTCGCAATGGCGGTGGTCGTATCGTGTTCGTCGGCTCGGACTCGGGCAAAGTCGGTACCAGCGGCGAGTCGGTTTCAGCTGCATGCCGCGGCGGCGCTATCGCCTTCGCTAAGTCTATTGCTCGCGAGTACGCCCGCCACAATGTGTTGGTCAATGTCGTTTGTCCGGGCCCCACCGATACGGGTCTGTGGGACGATCTGGTCAAGAATGACGAGTTCGGCGGCAAAATTGGCAACGCAATGGTGCGCGCCATTCCTATGCGCCGCCTCGCGCAACCTGAAGAGGTAGCAGCCGCGGCGGTATTCCTGATGTCTGACGGCGCGTCGTTTATTACGGGACAAGCCATCAGCGTCAGCGGTGGTTTGACGATGTGCTGACCGTCATGGCTATCGACTCCCATACTTGGCCGCCGTTCGACGAAGCTACAAAGACCGGTTCCGCCTCATTGCTACGTGAAAGGCCCCCTGTTCGTGCGCGCTTGGGCATAATACTGCCAGGCGTCAACACCGTGGTCGAACCATGGTTTGGGCGTGTTGTCGGGGCCGATATCTCCGTGCACGCTTCTCGCATGCTGCTAACCAGCCAAGTCACTGCAGAGGCATTGCAGCGGATGGACCACGAAGAAGGCATGGATGCGGCCGCTTGTATTGCAAGCTGCCGGCCTGATGTTATTGCATACGGTTGCACTGCGTCGAGTATCGTGCAGGGGCTGGACTATGACAAGCGCTTGCAGCAGGCGCTCGAAGCAGAGACGGGCAAGCCATGCTTTACCGCGGTCGGCGCGATCATTGATGCACTGCGCGTGCTGGGTATCCACAAAATTTCGATCGCCTCTCCTTATACCGATGCAATCGACCACGCCGAGAAACAGCTATTCGAGACAGCCGGGTTTCGGGTGCTGGGAACTGCGAACCTGAACATCAGGGATTCGTTCGAACTAGCTTCGCCGGACGCGCGGCAGATCTATGAATTGGCGAGGCGTGCTTGGCATCCCGATGCAGACGCGTTGCTCATTAGCTGCCTGAATATGAATTCGCAGGAAATCGTCGAGCTGTTGGAAAATCGTATGGGACGCCCGGTTATCACTTCTCCTACGGCGGTGCTTTGGAAGCTGCTGCGCACTGCCGGCTTGCAGGATCGAATAACGGGCTACGGTAGCCTGCTGGCGATACATTGATCGCTTGCAGTTTGAGAAAAAATTAAAGGGGTGAAGATTTGAAAGTAGGTATCGTAGGAGTCGGTTTGATTCCGTGGCGGGTCCGCTACGCCGACAAGACATATTACGAATTGGCTCTCGATGTGACCAAAGCGGCGCTTGCGGACGCGCGCATTTCGGCCAGCGACGTTGATCATGTGGTATGGGGGCTTTCAGACTTGATGGTTGCATGGGTCAGGCAGTGCTGTCCCAGCACCACGATGCAGGATTACATTGGCATGGCCGGTAAGTCGTCTGTGCACGTAACTGCAGGAGCCGTCACCGGTGCTATGGCTGTTCGTCAAGGCATGATCGAGATATTGTCCGGCATGTCCGACGTTACGCTAGTAGTTGGTTCGGGCAAGGGCATGGATTTATGGGATCCTGAGCGGAATAAGCGCTCATCAGCCTTCCTGAAGGCCATCATGCTGGATCTGGACACCAATTGGGAAGTGCCTGTCGAGCCGCTCGCCGCAGCCAACTTCGCTTTTACGGTCCAAGCGCATATCGATCGATACGGCGCGCCTACAGAAGAACAAATGGCAAAGGTCTCGGTGAAGAACCATGGCAATGCCCTTGCCAACCCCTTGGCCCAAAGTGGGCTCGCACTCACAGTTGACCAAGTGATGGCTTCACGGCGTATCGCGGGACCAATCAAGATGTTTGATTGCTGCCTCTACAGCGAGGGAGCGGCCGCTTTGATCCTCGCTTCCGAGGATAAAGCCCGTGAGATGTGCTCGAACCCGATCTGGATAGAGGGTGTTGGCGCATCAAATCAGCGCAGCTACATGCCCGATTTCCATCAGCTGGGGCGTTTGCCTTGTCAGCAGCAATCTGCGGAGCGGGCCTACGCCATGGCCGGCGTTACTGATCCTCTTAAACAGCTGGATTTCATCGAAACGCATGACTTGCTCACCGGCGTCGAGCTTATGAGCTATGCCGAACTGGGACTGTGTGAACCCGGGCAGGGCGGAAGGCTGATCGACGAAGGGGTCACCGAACGGTCCGGCGCCATGCCGGTCAATCCTTCGGGCGGAATGATAGGTTGCGGCCACGTAGCCGGCTGTTCAGGCATTTCGCGTGTCGGGGAAATCGTTCAGCAACTAAGAGGTCGTGCCGGTGGAACCCAAGTCCCCATCAATCATGGGCGGGCAATCTTTTCAGCTATTGGCGGGCCGGGTATTTCTCAAAGCTGCACAATCGTATTGGGGAAATCATGAGTGAATTCGAAATTTTCGAGGTGGAGCTCGAGGACGTATACAGATATCGGCTCAGTTATGGTGGCCAGTCAGCCTATTTCCACGGCTTGCAGAACAAGACACTGGTCGCCAGTCGCTGCAGCGGCTGTGGCTTTGTCTGGCTGCCGCTGCGTCCGATTTGTTCGAAGTGCTATGAGCCGGCGCACGAATATCCGCTGGACGGCAAGGGCGAGGTGCTGACTGTGGTGATGTTGCCGGAGACCCCTGAGCACCTGAAGCACTTGGGAGGGCGTGTTGCATCGGCGCTGGTACGACCAGACGGCGCGGATACCTGCATCAAGGCATTTGTCGTTACAGATACGGAAGAGCTGGCGTACGGTACCCGCGTCGATGCGCGTTATCTGTCAGAGATCCGCACGATTGGAGATTTTTACTTTGTGCCTGATGGGCGAACCTGAGACACTCGCCGCGGCCGCGTTCATAAGCAGGTGGCCGTGGTGTCAGTGGCGTAAGGGGTGAGAAGTCAGGCGCCGGGCAACTACATTGTGCGGCTGCCCTTGGAGGGTTTTACCCGAGATTCCACCGGTGTATGTTCAGTCTCATCGTGCTCATGTTGGGCGGCAAGAGTGGCAGAAGATAGTTCACCGGCGTGGCGAAGCGCCTCATAGCGGCTCGTACCGCGAGGCAACAGCAAGTCTTTCCATGGTGCATGGACCGCCTGGTCGATATATTCGTCCAGCGTCACGATGTGACGTAATCGCCAGTGTTTCAACGGCCAGGCATGCGCGGCGCATATAACGCGGTAAACAAGCAATTCGACGTTCGTTGGTGCTAAATAGCCGGCCCGTATGCATTCTTCGATGCATTCTGCTATTAGCGCATTGGTTTCGATTTCGAGCGTCTTCATTTGCGCGATGTATTCAGGCTTGAGAGATTTAGTTTCTCGATAGGTTAGTAGTACCGCCTCTTGGTTAGCAGCTATTACACGGGAGTAGGCATCGATGGCCTTATGTAGTCGCGCGATAGGATCTTCGACTCCTTCGAGCGCACGTGGAACTTCTTCTTTATTGCGCTTGACGATGTGCTGTAGCGCAAGAAACAGTAGGTCTTGCTTGTCTGCAACATACTGGTAAATGAGTCCGGCGCTTACGTTGGCCTCGGCAGCAATCTCTTTAATGGTGGTAACGTGATATCCCACGTCCGAAAAGCGCATGATTGCAGCTTTAATAAGTTGCGCCCGGCGGCGCGCCATGAGAGGCGTTTCATCGGCTGTATTTTTCATTTGCAAGTGAACTCCGTGGGCGGCTTTGTTTGCGCGCCGTGTTAACGAACGCTGCAATTTGCGTGTAGCGCCGGTATCTATTATGAACTATTGTTCATTTTATATCCAGAACCGCGCTCGGAATTTTGATCCGTGGACTGGGGTATCTCCCTAGAAACGAACTCGTTTCTAGTAATTGACAAAGCGGATCCAACCCGCAATAATGAATGAATAACCATTCATTAGAAAGCACTGGAGACCTCAATGGAAGACAGAGCAAAAGATAGCCGCCAGCCGCAAAGCACGGGAATCGACCATACGCGGCGAAGCCTAACGTTGGGTGCGGGCGGGGCGGCCGTCGCCTTAGCGTTTCCAGGCATACTTCGGGCGCAGCCCAAGCGCATTCCTATCGGCGTAGTCGTAGGGCTTACTGGTCGTGCTGGGCCGTGGGGGGCCCCGGTCAATAACGCGGTGCGTTTAGCTGTCGAGCAAATCAATGCGTCGGGCGGCATCAAGTCCAAAGGTGGTGCGCAGATCGACCTTATCTCGGTCGACCATCAGAGCAACCCACAAATGGCGGGTACGCAGACAGAACGGGTAATACAGGTCAATAACGTCCTGGCGGTAATTGGCAACGCAACGAGCGGTGCTACGATGGTTGGCAGTGCAGTGTCTGAAAAAGCCGGCGTTCCAATGATCAGCACGGACTTAGGCGACTCCCTGACAAACCGTGGCATGAAGTATTTCTTTCGCATTGGGGCGCGCGCCAGCCATTTGGCTGCTACTGGCGTTGATTTTGCAGAACAAATGGTTAAGGTCACAGGCACAGTGCCCCGTAAAGTCGCTACCATGGCAGACGACTCTACCTTCAGTCAGGATGCAATACAAGGTGCGATTAGCCGGGTTCGGCAGACCGGTTGGAATTTCCAGGAGAACGTTTCGTTTCCGGCCGGCAAGGTCAGCGATTTTCTGCCAATTCTCCAACGCCTCAAGTTATCTGGTGTCGATCTAATTTTTCACGCGCTTTTTGCTCCCGACGGTATTCAGGTCATGCGCGGGATGAAAGCGCTTAATTACGACTTGATGGCTTCGGTGCACATCGCTGGTGCTCCGTACACACCCGAGTATGTGGAAAACCTTAAGGCGGATGCCGATTTCGTAACCGATGTAGTCGGTTTTGTGCCTGAGTTGACGGGAAAGAATCCCCTGCTAGCGAACTACGCTGATGCGTACAAAGCCAAGTATCGCCGAGATCTAGACGATCAAGCATCGCTGGCGGTGACGTGTGTGGGAGCTCTATACGACGCGCTGGAGCGCGCGACTGACCTTAGCAGCGGAGCGTTAGCGGAAGCGCTACGTACCACTGACCTCGAGCTCGGCAGCAACCCGTACGTGCTACGCGATGGTATTAAATTCGACGAAAAGGGCGACAACATCAAGGCGAAAGGGCTGGTTATGCAGTTGCGAAAAGGGCAGCAACGCATCGTTTACCCAAGTGAGATGGCTACGATCGAAGCGGTATGGCCCATGCCTGCCTGGTCGAAGCGGACCTGACACGGCCGGATATGATGCTTCTTACTCTGTTAATGGTCGGTGTCACAAGCGGTATCCTCGGCGGACTGACGTTGGCCCTACTCTCCGCTGGCTTCAACCTGAGCCTCGGCGTGTCACGAGTGGTGAACTTCCAGCATGGTGCGGTGGTGCTGTGGTCGATGTACGCCGCTTACACGTTATGGGATGCGACTGGAATTAATCCATATCTTGGGATTTTCCTCCTCGCGCCAGTCGCGTTTGTTATTGGGTACTTTTTGCATCGCTGGTTGATCGTCCGCTCGCTAGAGACCCCGGAAGACAGCCAAATTTTATTCTCTATCGGCCTACTCATCGCATTACAGTACTTGGCGCAGTTTTTCTTTTCAGCGGATGCTCGCTCCTTGGTGCCAGAGGGTATGCAGCAGTCGATAATCATGGGGCCACTTTTTTTGCAGTACACGCAAATCGCAGCGGCGGCCGTGTCCTTGCTGGTACTGGTTCTGCTTCACCTGATGCTTACGCGCACCGACCTTGGACGAAAGTTGCACGCCTGCGCTCAGAACCCGACGGGTGCGCGTGTTTCGGGGCTCAATGTTGAACACTTGTCGGCCGTTGCACTGGGCATTGCCGCAGCGTGCGCAGCAGTGAGTGGTACCGCATTGGCCACAATCGCTCCGATATTTCCGGAACGGGCGTTCGAGTATTCCATTGTCGCCGTGGTCGTATCTGTGTTGGGCGGCTTGGGCAGTATGAGCGGCAGCATTCTTGGGGGCCTTATCGTTGGCATCATCATCGCCGTATCCCAGGTTATGGGCCACGGTGATCTCGCGCTCGCTATTGTCTACGCCTTGGTTTTTCTTATCTTTCTGGTTAGGCCGACGGGTCTGATCAGTGCCATCAGACGCTGAGCGACTGGATAAGCTATGTTTTCAAAATTGACCGACTCGTTCCGCCAGCAGGGCGCTGCGCTGTGGTTGTCCGCGGCAGTAGTGGTGATCGTAGCCGCAGTAGCGGCACCCTGGATCAATCCGTATTACACACGGGTAATGATTATGGGGCTGATGTGCGGATACCTCGCAGCCAGTTGGAATTTAATTGGAGGTTACGCTGGCCAGATGTCGTTGGGTCACGCTCTATTTTTTGCTATCGGTTCCTACTCTGTTGCGTTATTGGCGCGGCTGCCTGACGTGCCTTTGATTGCGGCGTTGCCGCTTGCCGTGCTTGTGTCAGTTATATTGGCGTGGATCATCGCTGCGATTTGCTTTCGCTATGCCTTGCGCGGAATTTACTTCGCGGTCGGCACACTACTGCTGGCGGAGATAGCTCGTATTTTGGTCATCAACAGCGATACGCTTGGGCGTTCGCAGGGATTGCAGATCCCTAATACGCCCGGTATGCAGAATCTCAGTTTCTCCTCGAACCTGCCGTTCTTTTACATCTTTTTGGCAATGTCCGTGGCATTGGCGTTGGCTAGCCTGGCGGTGGAACGCTCCAAATTGGGATATGACCTCGTAGCGCTGCGGGAGCAGGAAGAAGGAGCGGCGGCCCTAGGGGTAGACGTGAGCGGCATTAAACGGTTCGCATTCGTCATAAGTGCGGGCCTTACATGTATTGGCGGCGTGGTGTATGCCGGCCTCGTGCGTTATGTGGAGCCGGGCTATGACCTTTCATTGTCTATAACGCTAATCATGGTGATGGGAGCAGTATTGGGTGGACGGGGGACCGCACTCGGTCCATTTCTGGGGGGCATCGTAGTGGTGTTAATACAAGAAGCCCTGATTCTGCTGGGCAGCACGGTTGGCACGACTTCCGTATCGGCGCTCGCGCAAATGATTTACGGTCTTTTCTTCGTCGTGATTCTGCTGGTATTCCCGCGCGGTATTGTCGGTCAAGTGCTGTATCGGCGTATAAATCGAAAGGCAACGCAGTTATCCGTCCGCACGATTCAAAAGGCATCATGACATGTTGAGAGCGGAAAATGTGAGCGTTCGTTTTGGTGGACTTCGTGCCGTTGATGACCTTTCCTTTCAAACGCAGACCGATCAAATATTGTGCATTATCGGCCCCAATGGTGCGGGAAAAACGACCTTATTCAGTGTATTGTCGGGGTTCCTGAAGCCGACGGAGGGGCGAGTCAGGTTCAATGATCTGGATGTCTCCGCCATGCGCGCTGATCGTGTCGCACTCGCCGGCATTGCTCGCACCTTCCAGATTGTCAAGCCGTTTCGGGATATGACTGTGCTTGATAATGTGATGGTCGGGGCCTATGCGCACGCCACCAGCTACAAAGAGGCACGGGCGCATGCCCTGAGTATTATTGATGAGGTCGACTTGCATAGAAAGCGGGATTTTCTTGCCTCCTATCTTACGTTGCCGGATCTGAAGCGGCTGGAAGTTGCCAGGGCGCTGGCCACCCGGCCGACATATCTATTGCTCGACGAGGTCATGGCAGGCCTTAACTTAAGGGAACAACACGAGGTGGCCGATATGATCGAGAAGGTGCATCAACGTGGCGTCGGCGTGCTGCTAGTGGAGCATTCTTTGGCCATCGTGCAACGACTGGGACAGCATGTGTTATGCATGGACTCTGGGCGACTTATTGCCGAAGGTACGGCCGCCGATGTAATACAGTGCGAAGCAGTGCAGGTCGCTTATATGGGGATCGTCAATGCCTAGTTTGCTTGAAGTAAACGGCCTGCATGCTGGCTACGGTTTATTCTCGGTGCTTCACGGCCTTGCTTTCGACGTTAAGGAGCGAGAAATCGTGGCCCTGGTCGGGTCGAATGGCGCGGGAAAGACCACCACCATGCGAGCCATTTCGGGCTTGATCCAGTCAACTGGCGGGTCGATACATTTTAATGGCGAGGAAACGACAAACCTCACGCCTAGCCAGATGGTCGCGCGAGGCTTGGTTTGTGTGCCGGAAGGGCGCCAACTATTTCCGGAAATGACTGTCCGAGATACGCTACTAGTGGGCGTTTCAACGCCGCGCGCGCGGGATAGACGCGATCAAAGCCTGAAAACAGTCTACAAGCTGTTTCCTAAATTAAACGAGCGTAGCGGTCAGCTTTGCGGCACGCTTTCCGGCGGGGAGCAGCAAATGGTGGCAATTGGGCGTGGGCTGATGTCTGCACCGCAATTGCTCTTGCTGGATGAGCCGTCGCTCGGTCTTGCACCGACTATTGTCAAACAGCTTTTCCAGGCCATCACCGACATCCGCGACCAGGGTGTGACCGTGCTAATCGTCGAGCAGAATGTCCGTTCAGTGTTGTCGTTCGTCGATCGTGCCTACGTCATAGAAAATGGTTCGGTAGAGTTATCAGGGTCTGCCGAAGAACTAATTAATAATCCCGATGTCGTCAATGCTTATTTCGGCATCGGTTCCAAAGAAAGCGTGAGCTAGCAATGCCTTATCTGACTCTTCCCGAACTCGAACTCCACCCTTCGCTGTGTTTGTATTACAGGCACTTTCCTGGCCCTGCCGGCGCTCCAAAATTGGTGCTTCTGCATGAGCTGGGCGGAACGCTAGAAAGCTGGTTGCCGCTCGCCGAGCGCCTGCGTGATACGTACGACATTTATGCGTTCGACCAGCGCTGCGCGGGTCGCTCCGAGCATACATCCCAGCCGTTCGCTGTCTGGGACCTGGCGCGTGACGCTGTCCGTTTTGCTGACGCAGTAGGCATCCAGGGTCGCTTTGTACTAATGGGCTTGGCCATGGGCGCCGTCACCGCCACGCATGTCGCGACTCGTTATGGAAGCCGGCTAAGTGCTTTGGTGCTATGCGACGGCACGCCGTCAATCGATGTGAATAGCAGCAACTACCTCCTTAACCGTGCCGGTAAAGTGCGTGCCGATGGCATGCGTGTGGTGGCTGAAGCAAGTTTTCGCAATGCCTTTAAAGGGTTGACTGATGGTAGTGTCGGTGCTTCATGGGATCAGTATCTAGAACGGTTCACCTGTAACACGCCGACTTCATATGCTCTACATTCCGAGGCGTTAGCCGCTTTCAAGCTTGAGAAGGCTGATTTTGCCCGTATCGCGATGCCGGCTTTGGTGCTGACCGGGGAGCATGATTTCATTTGGCCGCCCGAGACGGGAGTTGCGTTGGCTGCGCACATTACGGGTGCTCGGTTTGAAATGGTGGCCGGTGCTGCGCATTTCCCGCCGATTCAGCGGCCGGATACGGTTGCAGCGCGCGTCCGAGAATTTTTAGAAAAGGAAGATTTGTAATGGAAACAATGTCCCTAAACATCCCGCGCTACCCGATGTTGAGATTCGTGGCGCGGCATGGACGTAATTTGATGCTCGCAGTGGCGGTCATGTTGGCGGTTGTGGGGCTTGCTATCGGGTGGCAAGCGGCCTCCGTAATATTCGCCAGTGCTGCTGTGATATTGAGCGTGGTGGTGTTTGTCATTGGCCGTGCCTTGGTCGAAATGGTGGAACTCATCGCAGATATGTTGCTTCCCAAATGAAAGAGCAGATTCCAGTTCGGCGTGAGCCGTTGCGTATTGCGGTGGTGGGCGGGGGGATTGCCGGCATGGTGTTCGCGGCGCGTGCATCGGAGCTCGGTTGTCAGGTCGTCGTACTAGAGCAGGGTGAAGAGGATCTGTACAAATGCAACACCCGCTATACCGGTGGCGCTTTTCACTTGTGCTTTCATGATATCGACGAGCCTGCCGAGACGTTGGAAGCGGCAATCAAGGCGGCGACTACGGGCTTTGCCACGGATGGGCTGACCCGGGCTATCGCGACCGATGCAAGGCATGTCGTGCGCTGGCTACGGGACAAGGGCATCCGCCTGATGAAAGGAGGCCCCGACAGTTGGCGCCAGCATTTCCTTGCACCACCCAGTTTGTTGCAGCCTGGTTTAAATTGGCAAGGGCGGGGAGGTGACATGCTGTTGCGAACGCTTCGCCAGCTTGTAACGGCCCACGGCGGAGATATGCTGCTCGGGGCACGCGCGGTCGGACTGCATATGAACGATGGACGCTGCTCTGGCGTACATTACACCCGCGGAGGGCAGACTGGTACGCTTGAGGCTGACTTGGTAATGCTGGCTGACGGCGGTTTTCAAGCCAACCTGGATATGTTGCGTCAATATGTGAGCCCAGCGCCTGAACGCCTCAAGCAGCGAGGCGCCGCCGTGAGCCGCGGCGACGCTATCCGTCTCGCAGCCGACGTCGGTGCAGCCTTGGTAGGTATGGAAAATATCTATGGGCATCTGTTGAGCCAGGACGCCATGCATAATGAAAAGCTATGGCCTTATCCCATCATGGACTTACTGGCTGGCGCGGCGATTGTGGTAGACCGCGGCGGGCGGCGAGTCGTAGATGAGGGTTTGGGCGGCGTATATATGACTAACGTGCTGGCGCGTTTGGACGATCCGCAGAGCACGATGGTGGTGTTCGACCGTTCTATCTGGGAAGGTCCAGCTACTGAGTTCATACTTCCCGCCAACCCGTATTTGGTTTTGTCGGGCGGGACGATCGAGTCGGCGGATTCGTTGCAGGACCTAGCCATTAAGATGGGTGTTGACCCAAGTGGCCTTCTGCAAACCGTTGATCGTTACAACGCAGCGCTGGCCCAAGGAGCCACGGCGGGGCTCGTGCCCCCCCGCACTATGGGGGCTGCGCGGCCCATCGCGCATGCTCCTTTTTACGCGGTGAAATTGGTACCCGGGATTACGTTTACTATGGGAGGAATTTCAATCGACGCTGATGGTCGTGTGCTACGCGAGGACGGTGAGGCGATTCAAGGTTTGTACGCGTCAGGATGTTGCACGGGCGGCTTCGAGGGCGGAGCCCGTTCCGGCTATGTGGGCGGACTGACCAAGTCGGCCACTATTAGCTGGCGGGCTGCTGCCTATGTGGCTCAGCACGAATTAGCTATATAGATGCGCGGTTTGAAGGAGCTCTAGGTGATTTATCGCCGCGCAGAATAAAAAGCCTGGGCCAACCGCCGAATTGCATTGGCTCGCGTCATCGTTCTTCCGTCTCGCGTATCGGTGGCCCATTGGCTTGACTCTGGCGGCTGCCCGCTCTTCATCAAGCAAGCGCGCTTTTTTGTATCTGGATTTTCGCGACGCGTCAGTGTCATTCCGTTGCGTAGCAGACTTTATTCGCTACGCAGGGACTACTTTTATGAAACGAAAGAAGTCATTCCATCGTAAAGTGGAAGGGCCACCATGATGAAGTCGCATTTTGTAGCCGAACCATTAGCTACTTTTGACGACCGCTACAGTCCATAAGCTGCTCCTTGATACTCGCAGCAATGCTCGCGGTATTCGCGTCGAGTTTGGCGCATGCCGACGATTCCTTCCGGTCGCGCCCAATAACATTGATTGCCCCGCTGGCACCGGGAAGTGCTGGGGACGCTGCGATGCGGGAGCTAGCGAACGAGATGTCAATAGATCTGGGGCAACTGGTAGCTGTTAAGAATATGGCTGGTGTCGTTGGCAATATTGGGACCGCTGCTATCGCTCGGTCAAAGCCTGACGAATATACAGTTGGTATGGGCGGTCCGGGCGCCATGGGTAGTCAACCAGTTTACTTCGCGCGACCACGGATTCGACTCGTCAAAGGATATTGCCCCAATCACGCTTCCAGTTAACCCTTAGTACGTTATGACGGTTTCCGCAGCAGGGTCGTCCCGAGGCCGTTTCGCGGACTCTACGTGGTTCGTCCGACACATCAATTTCGATTCCTTTGACCAGACAGAAACAGGAGAGAGCACGGTGGTGATGCAGACAACAGAGAAGGTGAGATTCGAGATAAGCGACGGTCTGGGTGTTATTACGCTCGCCCGGCCCGACAAGCTCAACGCACTTGATAAGGATATGCGGCGAGAGTTTGGTGCGATTTTGGCAGCGGCTGCCGAAGACGCGCAGATCCGTGTTGTGTTGCTACGTGCCGACGGTCGCGCGTTTTGTACGGGCGCCGACATGTCTGCAGCACCGCAGAGCCCACTGGCTTGGCGCGAGAGAGTGTTGCTTGCACAATCTCATCATATGCAAATAGTGCGGATGCAAAAGCCGGTCATCGCCGCCGTGCAGGGTATCGCTCTCGGTGGAGGGGCCTCATTAGCGCTTGCAGCAGACATACTGGTAATGGCCGACGACGCGAAGTTGATATTTCCCTTCACCCGACTGGGCCTTGTGCCTGACGGCGGCGCGGCGGCGCTTTTGCAGGCGAAGAGTTCTCCGGCGATTGCGCTCGACGTGCTTCTGAGCGGCGGTGAACTGACAGCGCACGAAGCAGCTGCCGTAGGATTGACCAGGCGCGTGGTACCAGCAGCGTCGCTTGATGAGGATGCGCTCGCGCTAGCCCGACAGCTTCTCGAGCTTCCCGCCGAGGGACTTGTGCTCACCAAGGCACTGATATCGCATGGCTGGACAACGAACTTGCCAAATGCTCTGGCTCACGAAGCCGATGCTTTGGCGCTTGCAGCCACAACGACCGGTCATCGGGATGCGATCGCGCGACTCCGGGGAAAAATCGAGCTTAGGAAAAAGTGATGCGCGCATGAATCATTCGGAAGACCATACTGGCTGAGCCTACGTAACAAGCTGCAGTTTTACCGGTTCCTGATTGACACTTTCCAGTACTTCTTTATACTATAAAATGAACGTTCATTCATTTTGATTGGATTCCAAGCTGACGATGTGACGCTGCTTTCGGACGCATCAATAGGTCTGGACCTTCCGTGAGAAGTTCGCAGCGGAGCAGGGGCATACCCAGCATTGAACTGCAGTGGCATCTCAGCCGTAGCGATCACAGTGACGCTTCGAAAACGCGTGTTGTATTCAGTTAGGAGTCGTTGTCCATGAGCATTGTTATGTCGGGCGCTTACGCAGGACTAAAGGTGGTTGATCTCAGTCAGGGTGTTGCCGGCCCGTACTGCGCACGAATGCTACGGGAAAACGGCGCAGAAGTGACCAAGGTAGAGCCGTTGGATGGGGATTGGGGACGCGGCATTGGGTTCGCTTCGGACGGCCTAAGCGCGTTGGCTATCGTTAACAATTTAGGCAAGCGTTCGATTGCAATTGATGCGAGTACTTCGAATGGTCGCATGCTTCTACGCCGGCTTTGCAAAAATGCTGACGTTCTAATTGAAAGCTTTCGCCCTGGGGTGATGGAGCGGCTTGGATTGTCCTGGAACACTATGTTCGAGGAAAACCCAAGGCTGATTTATGTATCGGTTACGGCGTTTGGACCGACTGGGCCGTACGCTGCACGTCCCGGCTCCGATTCGACGCTGCAGGCAATGAGCGGTTTGATGCAGGCGAATGCCGACAAAGATGGCACGCCGAAGAAAGTAGGCACAGTTGTTGTCGATGCTGTTACCGGTGTCTATGCGGCTCATGCAACGGCCGCCGCACTTTACAAGAAATCCATAACTGGGCAAGGGTCTCGAGTCGAGGTATCGCTCCTTGAATGTGCCTTGGCAATGCAGGGAAACTCGATCGTTGACGCCGACTTAACGAAGGATCGATCACGCGTTCCGCTCAGTGTCCCAGCCGGCACGTTTATGACATCTGATGGATTCATCAACGTCAGCTCTCTCCATGACAGGATGTTCGCCGGCCTTTGTCGCGCTATTGGTCGAGATGACTGGGTAACGGACAGTCGGTTCAACTCTGCCGAGACGCGCGCCGAAAACGCTTCGGCGATCAACTCAATGCTTGAGAGTATTTTTGCTAGCCGTCCGAGCGCATATTGGGAGGAAACTCTTTCGCGTGAGGGAGTCGTGTGCGGTGTTGTAAAGGACTATGCGTCGATGCAGGCGGATCCGCAGGTGCGGGCGCTCGACCTATTGTGCGAAATAGAGCATTGTTCAGGGGTGTGCGAGGTTCCTCGGGTACCCGGGTCTCCTCGAAATTTTCCTGTGGACCCTGCTCCGCGAGTGGGGGAGAACACTGTGGAGATTCTGGAAGAGCTAGGTTTCGGAGAACAGGAAATACAAGTTTTTTTTGAAGAGGGTGTTGTGGTGCACACACCGTCACCTAGAGGCTATGTTGCTAACTAGAAGTCTATTTCTACTGTGGAGGAGTTCTCAAATGAAAAATTTATTGAGTCGTTATTTGACCCCGGTTCTCGCCGGGCTGATGTTCGCCGGCACGGCGCTAGCTGCAAACCAAGTTGCTCCGCATGAAAATTATCCTGAAAAGCCCATCCGTGTGATCTTGCCATTTTCACCTGGAAGTGGAACGGATATCATCACTCGGATTCTCGGGGAGGAAATGCGCAAGTCCCTAGGGCAACCAATAATCGTCGAAAGTCGTGCCGGAGCCAATGGATTCATTGCTGCAGAGGCTGCAGCAAGAGCGCCCGCCGATGGGTACACGCTATTCATCACCACGAATACGACGCATTCGACGAACCCGAGCCTGTTCAAGACGCTGCCTTATGACCCTGTGAAGGATTTTGAACCTATTGGAGCGATAGTACGTCCTTACTACACTTTTATTGTCAACAACGACGTACCCGCAACAACGTTGTCGGAACTCATCACATATCTGAAGAAATCAGAGGGCAAGACAAACTTTGGTTGGTCTGCCACTGTCAGCCAACTGTCTACGATGGCATTTCTTGACAGGATAGGCGCGGAATCCAACGGTATTCCTTATAAGAGCAGTCCGCAAGTAATGACTGATCTGATAGGAGGAAGACTTCAATTTACGATACAAGACATCGCAACAGCAATGCCAAACGTAACGGCAGGACGCGTTCGTGCGCTGGCGGTCACGTCCCCGGCTCGGAGTGCCAAAATGCCCGACGTCCCGACACTGGCAGAGGCAGGAATTCCTGAATTTGCAGTGGAAGCATGGGTAGGCATGTTCGCGCCAGCCGGCGTGCCAAAGCCGGTGATTGATCGTTTGAGCAAGTCACTTCAAGCTGCGTTGGCCGATCCAAAGGTGGCAGCGCAGATGGAAGCCTGCTGCATGTTCCCGGTGTTCAAGACGACGCCTGAAGAATTTTCAGATTACTTAAAAAAAGACCGTGCTCTGTGGGCGGGACGAATCAAGGAGGCTGGAATCGAACCGCAATAACAACACAGTATTGGGTGTGATATTTACTGAGGCGCCCTATCGCAACAGATAGTGCATCTGCAAGGATGCGGCACCGATATTTTTGACCAAGGGCCAAAGTGTAAGCCTCGTCGTTCGCAGCGCGGTCATACGAAGCAATACCAATACGGCGTTGAAGATGCCTATGTGGGGTGGTGGATGGGCACCGGCGACGTAAGTTTGCAGTACGACGCCTACTGATGCTGCGTTCGAATTATTATTGCAACGATGAGAGGGCAGAATCCTGGATATTGGAATGTGGGAACGCAGGCGACATGGTGAATTGTCCAGACGGGCGATCTGCTCGTGCGAGAACTTGGCGTCCAGCTTTAAACGCAATACGTCTTTAATTTTACGCATAGTGATCCTTGATACGGCACGCTCTCTCCAGACAAAAACTGGCAGGGTACCCGGTTATAGCGCTCGGCGTACGCGTTTTGCTGCGGATTCCCGGGCTGGGTATGGATGATCGTGATACGCCGCTTGAGGGTCCATTCCAGCATCGTTTTGCCGATGTATTCGGGGCCATTGTCGCACCGCAGACATGCAGGCTTGCCGCGCCATTCGATGATCTGGTCCAGTGCTCGCGTCACGCGCTCGGCCGGCAAGGAGAAGTCCAGCTCAATGCCTAAACCTTCGCGGTTAAAGTCATCGACCACGTTAAAGAGCCGGATACTGTGACCGTCGGCCAGTTGATCATGCATAAAGTCCATCGACCAGATTTGATTGATCTCGGTGGCGGTGCCTAGCGGCTCGGGTCGCTCGCGTACCAAGCGTTTGCGTGGTTTGATACGCAGGTTCAGCTCCAACTCGCGATAGATCCGGTAAATTCTTTTGTCGTTCCACGTGAAGCCCTTGATGTTGCGTAAGTATAGGAAACATAAGCCAAAGCCTCAGTTACGTTGGGCGGTGGTCAGCCGGATCAACCAGTCGGCGACGACCTCGTTTTCGTCAGCGTGTTTGGCCTGGTAGTGGTAGCCGCCTTGGCTGATACGGTATTCCCCCCATTTTCAGCAGCGAGCGGCGGTAGCGAATCGTTGAAACACTTCTAGTCGGACCGCCCCAGGCGGTAGAGGCGCTCGCCGCGCGAGCCAGCATTCGCAATCAGTGCATATCGACCATCGATGCCATCCAATGAGTGCGCCGCCCAAAACGCCGACTGTACCGCCATCCGTGTCCGCTGCCCTGGCTTTCGCGGCATAAACGGCTTCCACCCCGCCAGGCGGGTCCCCTCCATATATTCCACGGTCCTGTTCATCAGCTCCGGCCAGCAGTTCAGCACGGCAAGGCGACGAACTCACGGCAACGGCGGCAACTCCGCAGGAACCGTATTACTGCGAACGCCGAAAACCTACGACCAGGCTCGGAATCTTCGACTCCGGTCAGCAGGAAAACCAACGGGCTTTTGAAGGAACAGGAAAATGGAACACGTTAACGACAATCCAGCTTTGGGCTATGACAACATGAACGCAGGGCAGACGCTGTATGTGCGCAGCCCGTCGGGCCGGTATCGTGCCGCGACCGATACGCACGTATTGGCCGCGGCACGGATCGCCGCCGAAAGCTTGATTTCTGATCGGGCTGACATGGGGAACCCGAACGCCGTCAAACGGTATTTTCAGGCCAAACTGTCGGGCATGGGACATGAAGTCGCCGCTGTGCTGTATCTGAATAGCCAGTTTAAGGTGATCCGTTACATGGAAATGAGCCATGGCACGCTGACCCGGCCAGCGTATACCCACGTGAAATCGTTAAAACGGCGCTACGCCTCGATGCTGCTGCAATCATCATGTCACATAACCACCCAAGCGGCGTACCAGAGCCCAGCGAGGCCGATTTGGCACTGACGCGGCACTTAAAGCATGCCTTGGCGCTGGTTGATGTTCGTTTACTGGATCACATCATCGTTACAGGGCAGAACACGACTTCGTTAGCGGAACGAGGTCAGGTGTAAGCCTGGAGCAGGGCGGGTGAGGGCCCGCCTGCACAGGTAGACGCCGCGCACTGCGGCGCAGGTTGGACTTGTGCTGTCGCACAAGTAGTTATCCGCTTTCTTCCTTCTCAACAAAAGTAGCCCGTCCCGGTGTACCAGGACGGGCATAGCGGCTTGCTGGCGCAAGCTGGATACGGGCGCGTAACTACCTTCAATTTAGATCACCGGTTCGGTGATGGTGGCGCTCACCGCGCGGGCTGCTGTCGGGTTGTGTGTGGTGACACCGCAAGCCTGGTCCTGAGCATCCCATCGCCCTAAAACGCCGACTGTATCACTTCGCTCCGGCGCTGCGAGGGGCATTCATAAAAGCCGCGCTGCGACTTTTACAAAGCTTCCCCTTTTCCGCTAGTCGCTGCGTAATTCAGCACGGCAAGGGCGATGGAACTCACAGGACTGGCGGCAGAGCACAATGGGTACAGCGCACAACCCGGCAACCGGAATCTACAAACGGGCTCAAGAATCTTCAGGCCCGGTCAGCAATCACAACCGCACCACCGCGTATTTTTGAAGGAGCAGAAAATTGAACCATTACGAGCAAAAGCAGGCAGAGCGCAAAGCCAAGCTAGAGGCAAAGGCGGAACAGGCCGAGGCCCAAGCTGCAGCCACCTATGGCGGGGCACGGCAGATGGGCGAGGCGATTCCCTTCGGCCAGCCGGTCTTGATTGGTCATCATAGCGAAGAGCGCGACCGTAACTATAGGCAGCGGATTCATAACACCTTCGGCAAAGCCTTCGACCTGCAAAAAAAGGCCAATCACTACACGAAAAAAGCGGCTTCAGTAGGTGAGCGCGGCATATCCAGCGACGACCCGGACGCAATAGAAAAGCTTATGCGCCAGGTGGATCAGCTGACAGCGAAACAGGAACGCATGAAGAAAATCAATCAGGTAATCCGTAAACATGGGCGTGATCCAGAGGGCCAGCGCCATGCTTTGCTTGAACTTGGATACTCCGAAGGCAGCGCACAGAAGTTAATCACGCCGGACTATGCCGGGCGTGTGGGCTTCCCGTCTTATGCCTTGTCCAACAATAATGCGAATATTCGCCGTATGCAGCAGAGGATCAAACAACTGCAGGCTAACCAGGAGCATGAGCCGGTCAACGTGCCGGGGACAGGGTATGCATACGCGGAAGACGTAGAAGAGAACCGTGTGATGTTCATGTTCGAAGGTAAACCGGAAAAAGCCACCCGAGAAATATTAAAACGTCACGGTTTTCGGTGGAGCCCGACACGCGGCGCGTGGGTGCGGCAACTGAATAACGCCGCCATTTGGCAGGCAAAAGCCGTCATGCAGCTTTTGAACGGCTCGACCGATAACTAAACCGAAGCCCCAGGCTGCCTTATCGGCCTGGGAAATTTGTCGGCTTACGCCAACCACTATCAGGAGCAACAAAATGGCAGCAGTGAACAAAGTCATCATTATCGGCAACTTGGGCCGTGATCCAGAGATCCGCTATAGCGCGGATGGCGCCGGGATCTGCACCATTTCCGTTGCCACATCGACAAACTGGAAAGTCAAGGCGACAGGCGAGAAACGAGAAGAAACCGAATGGCATCGGATTGTGTTCTACAACCGCTTGGCAGAAATCGCCGGCGAGTACCTGCGCCAGGGTAGTGCGGTCTATGTAGAAGGGCGCTTGAAAACCAGGAAATGGCAGGATAAGGAAACCGGTGCTGACCGTTACAGTACGGAGATCGTAGCCGAGCAGATGCAGATGCTCGGGGGCCGTGGTGCAGATGGTCAGGCGCCGTCAGCTAAGCCCGCTGCGCGTAAGACCGTACCCGTACCTGCGCCCACAAATGGCGGTGCTGTCGTGGCCGACGATATTCCGTTTAATCCGGCCGGTGCAGGACGCGCCTGGATGTGTATTTAAGGAATTTGCCCCGGCATAGCCGGGGTGTTAAATGGTGCGGGAGAACAGAATGGAGGCCAGAAACGAACCGAACCACGGACCGATTGGGAAAACGCTGCTTATGACGCGCTGTGCGAGCAGTGCCTCTATCATGGTCAGATGCTCAGGCCATGATAGAGGCACTGGAAATGCAGGGTAATGACGTGTTGGCGTTTGCTTGGACTGACGGGCTGACAGTGTCTCAGACGGTTAGACTATTGTCGGATATGCCGTAGTAGCTACCACAGCGGCTGCTGTGTGGTGGCGCTGGCACCGTCCTGCGATGCTGCCTGTAAAGGCGCGGCATCGAAAGTATGTTCTGGTGCCAAGCGCAGAAGGCTGCTAGCTTCCTCAATCGAGCCGGACAGCCAGCAATCCGAGCTATCCGCCTCAATAGGAATGACTGAGCGCGCTTGTCTTGGGCACTGGCGGGCTTCCTTGGGTCAGGCTTGTGCATGCGACTCATCAACGGGTGTGTGTCGGCGTTGATCGTGAGCATTGTGTAGCGTTCTACGACTTCGCCCGTTGCCGGATCAGTCCAGGTATCGCCATCTTGGCAAAGTGAGGAATCAGCGCCCACTGGCCGATCACCAGCTCGCGCTCGCTGTCGTGTGCCCGAACAAACGGGCCGACGGCGCGCGGGTGGATGGCCGCTTCCCACCATCGAGGTTGGTTCCGGTTTCCAATTTGCCAAAACCTCTCGATCTCAGCTTGGCTCAGTGTCACATAACGATTGCACATAGTTTATTGTGACAGAACCGCATTCTCGTACATGGATGAGTTTTGATGGCAGCTATTCCCATCTTTGATGGGACCCTGTCATGAGACGTTGCCAGCTCTTCGATCTGGCTGGCACTTCCAAAAACCCCAAATTGGCTTTCGCTCATTTGTGGCCTTAAAAGTGCCACACAAGACGCACCCCTAGCGGGGTGGAAAAAGCGCTTTCTTTTCAATTGCTTGCGGGCAAGCCGTTGTATGCCTTGCTGTAGGACATACAGGGCAACAAAGAAGAGCAAGACGTTGATTTTTTGGGAAGATATTCGGCCACAGTCGTGGCCTAGTTAGGTGTAGACGCTGTGGCCGCGCTACATCCTCAACGTGATGACTGCACGCCGACTGCTTTGCGTTTGCATTTTTACTGCGTAAAGGCAGCATGGACGCCGCGTGCTGACTGCATCCAGGCTGCTCTGGATATACAGGATTGCTGCAATGCGCCTACTAACACTGGATCATCCTATTTCCATTTCGGATTCCGTGTGTCGGGGAAGCGGCCCCAGTTCGTTCCGACCATGTTCCAGGTGTTTGGCTGCCATCGGCTGCAGGTCATGTGCCAGCCCCTTGTATGTCAGCCGATCCACCCGTTCAGGAAGTTTCTTCGCATCATCGGTAAACACAATGACCTCGTGCCGTTCGCGCGAGATGCTGACATAGTAGGTGTCCTGGGCGGTCGTGCGACTGAAGCTTTCGGCGTTGTATAGCACTCGGTCGCAGGTCAGCCCTTGGGCGCTATGCGCGGTGGTAGCGTAAGCATAGTCCATGTTTAGCGGGCGATCTGTGGGCAGCTGCACGCGGCGACCGTTGGTTTCGATGGTAACGCTGGCTGCATCAATCGCAGCGACCTTCGCCAGCTGGCCGTTGACCAGGTCATTATGCGCATCGTTGCGTGTGATGCGGACATGGTCACCGACAGACAGCTCTGCCCGGCTCAGGTGGTAGACCGATAGTTTGCTCATGGTTTTCGGGATGATTTCCATGGGCTGCATAGGTGAGGGGCCTGGCTGGATCGGCTCGACGGTGATACGGTCATGGCGTTTGCTACCGGTTACGCGGTACTGCTCCCCGCGTTTTAGGCCGCACTGGTAGTCCCGTTCAGGAACAACGATGTCGCCCACGGTGTAATACCGAGCAACGCTGCGCTCTGCACGGGTGGTGTCATGGCGAGCCAGCAACTGGCATTGACGCCCTTTGCCTTCCAAGCCGAGCAGGACGTGGACTCGTTCATTGATGGCTATGCGAGACGCGTTGGTGCCGGTGACAACGATGGTGCCCGCTTGGTCTGCCGCTGAAAGCTGCGTATAGCCTTGGGCGATGGCTTCATACCGAGCAGAACTGTCCCGGCTTTTGAGACCATGCTCGTCGGTAGTGAACTGATCCGGTATGGTGAGCACCTGATCCAGGAGCGGTAGAGATCGGCTGGCTTGGCCTTCGGCGGCCAATTGCACAGCTTGGCGTAGCCGTTCAGAGCGTTGGCGCTGGATGTCCGCCATCAATACGGTTTTCATGCCGCTTTCCTGCAGCATGGCAAACGCGCGGCCAGCTTCGATGGCCTTGGTTTGTGCGGTGTCGCCCAGCAAGACCACTTTGGCGCCTGTCGGCTGAATGAGTGCCAGCAGCTTGTCCATCTGCCGGACAGGCACGACCCCGGCTTCGTCAATTACTACGACGGTTCTCGGCCCTAGGGTATCGGTGAAGTGGCGTTTGTCGGAGGCAGTAAGTACCGATGCAATCGTGTTGGCCGGTATATCGTCTTCACGCAAGTTGCGAACCATGTTTCCGTAGGGAGCCAGGGACATCATGGTGTGCCCCTGCTGTTGCAGGATGGCCTGGGCGTTCTGCAGCGCGAAGGATTTCCCGGTGCCAGCTAGCCCCTGAATGCCGGCGATCTGATCGGAGCCGGTCGTGATCAACATGACGGCCTCGCGCTGACCTGGTGTCAGGCGTGTGTCCAGGCTGCTTTCGGCATTGGTAGCGGGAATTGTGCCGTGCCAGGCACTGCGGCCAGTTTGTTCGGCGGCCAGTATTCTCGACTCAGCCTCAAAGGATTTCCGGGTCGCATAGCGTGGGCTTTCCATCAAAAGGCGTCCCTCGTCAATGGCCTGGTCAACTAGTTTCAGGGCGGTGTCCCGAGGCAGGCCGCGCAGGCGTATGACCTCTGTGGCCCAGCCTTCGCGCGTCATGGGAAGGGCCAGCCGGTCCTGGGTACTGCGGTAGTGCGGTGCTTCCCGGATTAGTGCGCCAGACTCCACACGGCCCTGGATCGCTGCCTGAATAGCAGTGATGTCCGTATGGCCACCGGCATGGCGAACGGCATTTTGCAGTAAATCTGCCATAGGCATGACCGATTCTCTTTCTGCTAGATGTTGGATCGCCCAGCTCAGTGAGGCTTCAGCCACCAAATCAGATCGATGCTCCAATTCCTGTGTCGGCTGGATATCCGCTTGTTGCCTGGCATGGTCAAACTGCATCCCGATAGCTGTAGCGGCATCACGCCATTGCCGATGCAGTTCCGTGCGACTAAGTTTCTGAGTCTTCGCTTGGCGGTGGGCCAGGGTGATGTCTTGGCGCAGGGCGTGAGGGGCTTCTTCCCGACTGGTTCCGCGTGCAGACAGCTCAGCCGTGATGCCGGCGCTGCGCTTACTGAAAAACTCGATCTGCTCACGGCTGATATGGGCCAGTTCGATATGACTCTTTTCATGTCGAACTGCGTACCCCAGCGCCCGAACATTGCGTTCCAGTTCTGCCTGGTAAATCGAGTCCGTCACGCGCAGCAGCTTGAAGATCTCTTCATTGGACAACGCCACCCAGCTGCCGTCGGCCCGCTGGGTCAGATTCATCAGCAGGGCGTGGACGTGTAGGTGAGGGTCGGGGGCAGAGCCTTCGGTAGGGCGTGCTGTCTCATGGCGGAATTTGGCAATGATGAGGTTGCCTGTGTGTTCTACCCGTGACTTGCCGTTTTCCTTGTGGCGCCCCATGGTCAGATGCTGCTCGACATAAGCAAGGGCAGCAGCGACCGCTTTATCATTGGCGTGTATTAGGCGTTCATCGCCACCGACCAAGGCCTGCAGGGTGATGCTTTTCGGTGCGCCGAAGGTGAGGTCAAGGGCGGCGCGAGCTTTCGCATCCTTGCGGATCGACCGGCTCGCTGCGACGCCACGGCCAAAATCGCCCTGCAACATCGCTTTGAAGCGTGCAGGGTCGATTTCACCGACTGCACCAAGGCGCCGGGCGCCTTCGCCCTGCCAAGTGGCGGCACCACCGTCACGGCTGTAGTAGTCATCGGCTTGATCGGCGTAGTAAGGGGTGGCGAAGGCCGCGCGGGCGCGGTAGATCTGGCTGTGCGAGATCATGGGTACTCCGGTTTAAGGTGGTGGTGAGCGATTAGCCAGCGGCGCGCTACCCCTATTTAATGCTAGCTCTCGCGGGCAGGTTGGATGGGCTTACCCGGCTAACAATTGTTGCTGGTTGCGTTGCGGCAAGCTTAAGGCATGTACCGAATGGGGCTAGTCATCCACGTCAGCTTCTTATGCATCAGTACTGCTAGAGATCAGCTACTATTTGCGGGGCAGTTATCAGCAAATGGCTCGCAGAGCTTCGTTATCCCGAAAGGGTAAGTAACGCAGTATCGAAAAAAAAAAGGGACGGCATGAGCGAACAGGATATTTCAGGAACGACAGAAATTAACGACGAAGGCATCAAAAAGCACTTTGATCGTATCGAGCCCTGGGAAGCCATATCTGAGCTGGTATGGAATGGTTTTGATGCAGGCGCAACAGACGTTCGCGTTTCTGTCGAGCAGGATGAAATGGATACAGCCAAAAAGGTATTTGTCCTTGACGACGGTGAAGGGATTGACTACTTAAGCATCAAGGATAATTTCGGTAGATTCAATGACTCCTCGAAGAAGGGTGATTTGTCTCAACATGGTCGGCACGGTAGAGGTCGTCTCGCCTTCTATCGCCTATGTCATAGAGCAGTTTGGTATACCAAGAATGTCCACGGCTGCGCCTCCATAACCGTTTTAGGAAGCAATATAAAAAAATACGAAGGAAAGGCGGGGATCAATCACAATGCCATTCCTTCTGCGTTGCGTGCATTACCCAGCGGTACTAGTGTCATGCTTGAGTCGTTTTCGGAGAATCTTCCTGAAAACGCGAGGCTGAGAGATTTGCTAAGTCGAGAGCTCGGCTGGTATCTTGCGCTCAACCCCAAAAAGAGTCTTCACGTCAATGGTGTCCGTGTTAGCGGCCCGGCGAACACTGTTACTGACGAAACAGTATCGGTTGGCGGCTACG
Source organism: Pollutimonas nitritireducens (assembly GCF_002849615.1). Classification (GTDB taxonomy): domain Bacteria; phylum Pseudomonadota; class Gammaproteobacteria; order Burkholderiales; family Burkholderiaceae_B; genus Pollutimonas; species Pollutimonas nitritireducens. Next base: position 260,158 of record NZ_PDNV01000006.1, on the reverse strand, counting down.
ATTTTCTAATAAGCATAATCCGCTGGCATGAAAAACCGAACTCCGAAAAATCCTATTTTTACCTTTTAAATTCGGAAGGAAGGGTTGAGCACAAGAGACTAAGCACGTTCAATCAAAAGCCGAATTTTTACACCAGCATTTACATAAAATCTGACTGGGCAAATACCATTAAGGGTGAAACTGCTGACTTGCTGACGGATCGGGATAGCACGTTGGATTCGGATCTTTGGAAAAAGGTTGTTAAGTGCGTCTCTGATATGGCTGAAGAAATATATCAGGACTTCCTGAGGGAGTTTATTGATCGAGAGATGGACTCCTATGAGGAAGGTGGGATATTTCCGTCCTATCAAGGGATTAGTAAGCCTTACGCCGACTGGCGTCTGGAGCATACCAAAAAGATTGTCCGCACACTCTATACAGCCGACCCATCCATTCTCCAGTCTCTAAACAAAAAACAGAAGAAAATTGTTGTGAGGCTGATCGACAGGCTTGCCATTTCCAATGAGAATGACGCTCTCTTTGAAATAATTAGCGGTGTTCTCGATCTTAATTCTGAATCGTTGGAGCAGTTGGGGGTGCAGTTAAAAAACACTCAACTTGATCACGTAATCAGCACAATCGAAGCCATCCAGCAGCGGACAAGCACGGTATCGATGCTACGGGAGATAATGAACAAGCACTATAAGGAAGTGCTCGAGACCCCGGATCTCCAAAAGGTCATTGAGGCGAATACTTGGCTTTTTGGGCATCAGTACGAAACAATTGGTGCGGAAGAAGATACTTTTACCAAGATTGCGAAGGAGCTTCGGGCAAGGGTTAAAGGCATTGACGGTCTGGACTCGGACGATTTCGACCCCTCGGAGTCCATGGAGATAGCGGGCGCTCAGCGCCAAACTGACCTTTTTCTCGCCCGTAAACGTCCGCACATCGACGATGCGGGTCGGAGAATTTATAAATGCACCATCATCGAAATTAAGCGTCCCGGCGTGTCGTTGAATATCAAGCATCTCAGGCAGCTAGATGATTACGCCGCAATCATTAGCAAGCACCCGGAGTACTCGAGCGGGTCCATACACTTTGATTTGATATTGGTCGGCCGAAAAATTTCTGCAGAGGATATTGAGATCCCAAGCCGACTCAATGCTCACAGAGGGAAAGGGCGTCCCGGCTTGGTAAGTGATGATGGTAAGGTGAAACGATACGTGCTCAATTGGTACACGCTACTTGATGACCTTGAGCTTGCGCAGCAGTATTTGCTGGAGAAGTTGCAAATCAAGCGAGACTCATTTGAGTTGGAAGACAAAGAAACTCTACTCAGTGCTCTACAGACGGAGTTCGTGTAATCAGCCCGATGTGCGGAGTTGCACGGGTTCGTTCAGGAACACTGCCGTCATCCTGATGGCTAGATTATGGCTCGCCGAGCGGCAGATCTTGGCCGCTTACAGCCTTCCGGGTATTCTATCCGTTTGGTGGTGTGGTTGTAGACGCTGTGACATTCAGCACTTTTCCAGACTCCTGAAACGCCATCGCTGACGATCCAAACTGTCTGAACGGTAAGCTCACTCTCGCAACCGGGAAATCCCCAGCCAAAGCCACATATCCGCCCAGCGCTGGCAGCGCCTGTATCTGTGCAGCGGTCACCACGTCTTCCGTCGTGCGATCCATGTTATCTGACGTATTCCGATGATCCACACTGCGGCTGATGCTGTATTTGGGCCGTTCCACTTCGTGTTTTCCCAGGCTTTCACTCATATCCTTCGCCGTCTGCGGGTCGGTGCGTGAACCTCCCAGCACTGCCAGGTTGCGGAAGCTCGCCCGGATGGTGGTGGCCATCGTGCGTCCGTAGATGTGTTCCAGTTGGGATGTGCTCTGCAATCCAGCGATGATGCGCAGGCCGTTCTTGCGCCCTTTGGTCAAACCGGCTTCTAGTGAGGGCAGAGCTTCCAGGCTGGCCAGTTCATCAATGAACAGCCACCAGCGCCGGTGGATGCTTTCGGGCATGGACAAAATAGAAGTGATGAATACGTCCGCCCACGACGACACCAGCGGCTTCATGGAACTCATCATGTCTTCGCGCCAGTTGATGTACAAGTTGCCGCCGTCTGGTTTGCCGAGCCAATCCCGGATGGAAAATTCTCCCGGTTTCATGCCTGTGTGTTCCGACAGCTTGTTCGATAGAACAAAACGGGCGGAGGACAGAGCTTTGCTCGCTTCGCTGGAACCAACAAACAGGGATTCGGCCAGGGTGCCTTCCAGGAATTGCTTCAGGACCTTGGGGTCTTCGATGGTGCAGAGGCGAAACAAATCCATAATGTTGGCTTGCTCACCTTGTAGTTGATAGAGTTTCCTGGCCGTCTCGCGCAGCAGCAGGCGGCCGAAGTCGTTCCATTCTTCAGCGTTCTTATCCTGGCTCATTGGAACTATGGAGCGGGCCAGGCGCTTCCAGTCGTAGTCGGCACGAACTTCATTGAAGAACGACCAACCCTGGCTGCGAGCATCGTAAGGGTTCAGGATCACATCGTTAGGCTGCCACAATTTACTGAGCAGATCGCCGTTAGGGTCGATCACGATCATGCGGTCGTTGCCGTCTGGCGTTTGCCCCAGCAAACGAGTGGTCATGTCATGCTTTGAGCGATTCAGCACTGAAGCGGCCATGTTGCGCAACAGCACCGATTTACCGGAACCCGTAGCGCCGCTGATGAGCAAGTGCAAGTTCTCATTGGCAGTCGGCATGGGGATGCCGCCTAAGTCGATCTGTTTTTTGCCGCGTTCTTCACACTGAAGTGCCAAGCTTTTTGCCGAGGTAGTGCGGGTGCCGCGCACGAAGCGCTTATAGCCTGCTCCCTCAAATCCTTCAGTCCTGGCCGTGCGCCCGATAAGAAGTATGAGCATGAGTGCCAGGACCAGACCGATGCCCAGTGCGCCGTAGAGCAACGGATACTGTGGTGTCAGTATCATGAAATGCCGGAAGGTTCGGGCATTCCAGTCTCGCCACTGCATGTGGCTGCCCCAGGTGGCAGCAGCCATCCAGGCACCAGCAGGGAATAGGGCCAAAGAGAAGGCGGCGATGCGCCGCCGGGTAATGGGCGAGATCAGGGTAGACATAAGTGCCGATCCTCAATAGATCAAAATCTGGCCCAGGGCCAGGCCAGCCAGCAAGCCCCCTAAAATGCCTGCTGCGCCGCCCACGACCAAGGCAATGAGTGCCATGCGACGCGCGGATCGGAGGGCAATGCTGGCGTACTGCGCGGCATTCCTGGCCAACTGATCCAGCCGGGTGCTGGTGTCGTCCAGCATGGTTTGGATGGCGTGTTGAGCGTGCTGGTTAATGGGCTTCGCTGCCGTTTCTATAGTGGTAGTCAGATGGCGGCTGAGTTGCTGAGGCAAGGCTTGCTGCGCCTCGTTCATGGTCTGCATCTGCTTCTGCGCCGCATCTAGGATTTGCGTAGCGCTTTCCAATCTGCCCACGAGCCCAGCTACTTCACCCAGTACCTCGTGGTAAAGCAAATCCAGCTTGGTCCGAGCGCCACCGGAATTCGAGTGTGATTCCATGCTCGCCGAGCTCAGGAAAACAGCGCGGTGAAAGCCGCGTTCATTTGCCGATCCACTGGCTTGGCCAGCGCACGCAGGGCGTGCCGGTTGCTCAACTGCGAAATGCGAACATGGTCTTCAGGATCGGCAGCGCGAAGCAGAGCGCGGTAGTCCGTCTGGTCAGCCAGTACGTCGGCAATCGTGGTGCGTTGGTCGGCGAGTAGCTCGAAGACTTCGTTTTCGTAAATGGCGGCATGGGGGTTGGCCTGCACTTCACCTGTTTTGGCGGCATAGGCCAGGATCGAGGGAAACTCATCGTGCACGCTGGTATCGACACGATTGAAAAGGATCCGTACTCGCTCTGGATCAACGCCCAGTTCCGCTAGTGCAGCCACGGTCTTGATGGTTTCGCGCTGGGCCTTGCCGGTATTGATGACCGGCAGTACGAAGTAGTTCATTTCTTCGTGGGCGTCTTCATAGCGCATCATGTGCGTCAGAAAATCCTCGATGTTGCTGGCGCCCACATCGACAATCGCATCTTCGCGGGTGAGTAGCTCCCGGAACAGTCGGCCAAAGTGTTCTCCGCGTAGCTGATCGACATTCAGGCCCAGGTCAGCGCCCGTTTCGTTGGTGGATTCCACTGCAAAAATCTGTGCGCTGTTCATGCGTGGCGCCAGAAGGTGGGAGGCGGCAACTGTCTTGCCAACGGAGCCGGTGTAGTTGAGGACGGCGACTTTCATGGTTCATTCCTTTTGGTGGGGTTGCTGTCAGCAGGTTGAGTACGATTGGCCAGGCCCTCACGGCGCAAAGCCTCCAGGTCTATCTGCATGTCGCGAATCTTGCGCAAATCGCCGGGTGTCTGGATGTTGCGCGGTCGGCCCTGGATAGCATCAAGTGCCGGTGGGGGTGAGGACGGCTTCGCTGATGAAGCTGGTGGGCTGGCTGCTGGTCGCTGGGCCTTGCGCCAGCGGTACAGCGTGATGGCGTAGGTGCTGCGTTGTACCGTCAGACCTGCTGCAGCCAGATCGTCCAGCACGGCAGCATGTGGAACGCCGGCAGCCAGGTCAGTCTCGATCAAGGGAAACAGCGCGCGCAGCTGCGCAGCGATGCTGATGCGAGGATCCAGGGCCGCAAGTGTTGTTCGGTAGCGCGTTACGGATGGAGATTCACTCATAGGTTTCCATGGGTTGGGGTGAACACGGTGTCGCTCAGTGCGACAGCTCGGGAAAGACCTCAGTCTGCTTGCCTGCCAGCCAGGAGCAGCCTACGGCTAGCGCTTCGTCATAGGCAGACTGTTCGTCAGCGAACCGGACCGACTTGCCTTGTGCGGAGAGCTGTCCGCCGCCGACCTCCCGACCGCCATCGAGCAGGCGCAGGGTGTAGCCGCCGATTTCGGAGTGGCGAGGGATGATCTCGAAGGAGAACCGCCGCGTAGCCTGAGTCGCCTCAGTGTGAAATCTCCTGGCCACATTGGAGAGGCGGGCAGCCCAGTCAGGGCCGATGCGATCCAAGGCTTCCGCGATGCTGTAGCCTCGCTCATGGAGCCAATCGCTGCGATCCAGCACAAGGGCGGCGGTAAGGGCTTCTCCAAGGCTCATGGCGCCAATGCCGTATTGGGCAGCTTGTTGGGCTATGTCGAGCATGCGGGTGTCGATAGTCGAGTGCATGAAGTCTCCTTTGCCCTGTGGTTTGAAGGGCATTGATAGGGAATGAGAGAGGGAAGTGCCCGAAAGAGCGGATGTGGTCCGTTGCTGACCAATGCAGCCGCTGTGCGGCTGCCCAGCGTGACGATTCAAGACAACCTGAGTTGTACAGGCGGGGTGGTGCGTATTAGGCAGGCCGACAGCCAAACTTATTCACAGGCTTGGTTGGTAGAAGTAAGGTAGAAGTAAGGTAGAAGGCGTTTAGATGGCTGGAAAGGACCTGTTCATCCGGGTTTCCGGAAATGGTGCGCGATGCTATGACGAGAAAGCGCGATGCTATGACGAAAAGCCGCGATCTTATGACGACGTCGGCGCGATGCTATGACGACAGTAAAACGCACTTATCCACAGCCTGTAAAAGACCCTGGAATCGGCTGCTTTTGGAAGCCGAGCGCGATGTTATGACGATGGAGAATCTAGCGGTCCAGACGTGTCCAGACAGCTTGTTCGTGGCCACGCTTGGCGGTTTCTATGCGTGGTTCTGCGATCACTTTCAGGCCTTCCAACTCCGTCAGACTGCGCTCCAGACTAGTCCGAAAATCACGCATGCGACCGGTGTATTGGGCGCGTTGCTTGAGGATGTCTAGGCTGTATTTCTGCTGGATATCGGCCGATGTGCCGATCAGGCGTTGCAGGCTTTTCGACAGGTCGTGTCGCATTTGCAGGCGCTTGGCCCAGTCCACCAGGGCATATTCCCGATTGCCGAAGATTTGCGCCCAGCGAGGATCGGCGTACAGGGTATAGCTGCCGGTGGGTTCGTGGTAATCAAAGCCGCCAAGCATGGCGAGGACTCGGGCAGAAGGATGTCTGCCGTAGCTGTATTTGACTGTGCCATCCTTTCTGCGGGCCTCAATGCACAGGGTGAAGCGGGCCAGGTCTTTCATGCCTTCATGCAGCCATTCATAGGCGCTGCCACCTGTGGGCCTGCCCATGCCGCGCAGGAAATCCGCTCGGTTGATAACTGGCGCTTCGCCCAACAGGGCCGTGGTCTGCAAGTACATGGCGTGCATCCAGATGTCGGCGTGGTCTTCGCTCAACTGTTTGCCGGAGCCTTTGAGCAGGATGCTGCTGCCTTCCAGAAAAACGGTGTCATCGTGCAGGGCGCGCCAGCCCCGACGAACCGGCGCAAAGATGGCGCTTCGGGCAATGTAGTTGGGGATGGCTCTGGCCGTTTCATTGATACCCGGCAGCATGAATGGGGTCGGTGTTGAGGCCTGCTTTTCTGCAGCGGCGGCCAGGGCCTCGGTAGCCTTTTGCTGAGCCCGTTGCATGGCTGCTGACAGGCGCAGTAGATTAGTGGCCTGGTGAAAGGGCAGGCGTGTGGATGAGGTCATGGGTAAGGCTCCAGACGAACCCATACAAGGCCTGCCCGGAACGTGTGCAGCGCCTCACACGGGTTCAGGGGTAGATGCGACCGGGCACAGCGATCTGGCCGCGAGGATGAATATGGATGCCCGTCAGGGCGTCGTTAGCTGCGGTTCAGCCGTTGACTTGTCGCCTGGGTTCAAACCAGAGTTCTTTCAGCCGAAACCGCTCGAAATGCAGCACGATATCTACGGTCTGACGCAGAAAGGCCTGAATGGTTGGCAGATCGAGGTTGCCGCCCGTGGGCGATTGCTTGATGAGCATCGCGAGGCGGCCAAAGGTATCGGCGGCCCCATTGGCGTGCGTGGTGGTGACTGATCCTGGATGGCCGGTATTCAACGCCGCCAAGTAATCCCAGGTTTCAGGGCCGCGCAGTTCGGCAAGGAATATCCGGTCTGGCGACAAGCGCATGCAGGCGGCCAGGCTTTCGGTTGCCGAAACCCGGCCGCGTGTACCGCCGTACATTAGATGAATACGGTTTCTGTGCCGGGGCAGAATCAATTCATGAACGTCCTCGATGGTGACCAGGCGTTCATTGACGGGCACCCGGTCGATCAGCGATCTCGCAAAGGTGGTTTTGCCGGATCCTGTTGCGCCGGAGATGACCAGATTCTTGCGGGCCTGAATGGCTGCGAGAAGAAATCCGGGAATGTCACCGGCATCCTTCAGAGCCATCAGCTCTTGATCGGTTTTCGAAAGGCCGTCCGACGTATATTGGGCGGCGACGTCGTGGGTGGCCTCAAACGCGCCTTGTGCCTGCAGTTCCTCCAGGGAGAGTGCCACTTGGGCGTGCTTGCGGATATTGATGGCCAGGGTGCCGTCAATGCAGGCCGGAGGCAGCACGATCTGGCCGCGCTCACCGTCCGGTAGGACAACAGATTGAATGGGGCTGCGCGCCATGTGGTTGTACGCAGCCAGTGCGGTGGCCAGGGCTTCCAGGTGAGGGTAGGAAAGTTGGGGGCATTCGTGAAGCTGCCACGCGCCGCGTGTGCGCGTGTAAAGCTCACCCGCTCGCACAATGGCGATTTCAGTAACCTTGGGATCTTCCTGGTGTCTGGACAAAGGCCGCAGAAACGTGCGAACGGCAATGGATCGATCAAAGGGGATCGGTTCAGGGGATGGGTTCAAGCTCATAGACGTGACTGAAGTCCAGATCGCGGGCGACCATGATGCCGATACGTTCGCCCTGGTTCTTGTAAAGAGTGGGGGGAATGTCCAGAGACTTTTCCAATATCTTTGAGACCGCTTCCTGACCACCCTCGGCGGTGTTGTCAAAGCGAATGTTGTTGCTGCCGGATTGCCCCTGATTAGAGGCCCAGTTGCCGAAGTCGCCCACCAGAGAAAGCAGGATGGCGTTGCCAAAGCGCTCCCAGAAATGGTTGTCGATATGGCCGTCTAGTCCAGCTTCGCCCAGCGGGCCTGTGCCGGGTGAACTGATGTTCACGATGACGCCGGTAGGCGTTTCCAGTCGGTTCCATGTCACAAAGGCGCGGGCCTGACCCTGCTGTATGCCCCCGGACTGATAGCCTGTGAATTTGGTGCCGGCATCAATTAGCTTTACCTGTCCGTTGGCGCTCATGACATCGTGTGTAGCCAGGCATGTCAGAAGCCCGGGCTGGGTGCTGACGAGTTTCGTCTGCAGGGTGCAGTCGATCATGGTGCCTTGCGTCAGCAGGAAGTTTCGGTCGCCCAGTTGCCCGGCTACAGACGGGGCCAGCTCCAGCGGGCGCAACTTGTCGGCTAGGGGGCCAGCATCGCTATAAGGGCCTTGGGTGCCGTTTGACTGGCTAGTAGCCGTGCCGCTTCCGTCTGTACCACCTGCCTGTAGCGGGCTGGCCAGCCGACGTTGGGTAAGCTCATTGACCGGAGGCGGTGCTGCGGGCATGGGTGGCGGCACGCTATAACTGGACACCGGCCTTGGCTCGGGAGCCGCAGGCGGCAGTGCCGGGGGTGGCACGGGGCGTTCTACCTTGGGGGCTTTGAGGCGATTGGTAATTCCACTATGATCGGCTTCCAGGCCGCTACCGGTTTTTGCTCCAGGTTCGCGGCTCCAGACCTTCATGAGCACACCGACCGCAACCGCCACAGCGACCAGTATGGTGAGCCAGAGAAAAGCGCGGGCACCGCGGGGTGCGCTGCGCCCGGTTGCTTCCAGGTTTAGCGTTTCCCGCTCAAGGTTGGCGTCTTTATGGCTCACCTCTGGCGAGGCTACTGTTTGCGCCTTGTCTTGTTCTTTTTCCGTCATGGGGAGTTCCTTCATTGCGTGGCTTCGCGTATGCGGAGGGCGGGCGTAGGTGCCGCAGCGGACGCTTTAGGCCTAGCAGTGCCCTTGATGCTGCGTCTGACTACTGGTGATGCCGTTCCGGTATGTGCTGGCACGGGCGTGGTGCCGTAGGCGTCGTTATGGATGGCCAGCACTTGATCGCCCAGGCGTAGATGCCATACGGCAGAAGTGCGATGAAGCACCATGGTGCGTTCATCTGCCATGTGATGATTGGTGATGACTTCCTGGCCGTCTGGCGTGACGCGGTATACGGCCGGGATGTCGGCCTCCGGCGCAAACTGCAGCCAGGTCTGACGGCCATCGTCCCAGGCGTGTACCGGCGCGATGCCTGCATCGCCGCTGCGTGTGTAGGCCTGCCAGTTCATGTCAGCGCTGGCGGCCTGTAAGGATCGTTCAATCGCAGCCTTTTTTGCAGCTTGGGTTCGTTGCCTGGCTTCAACCTCTGGATAGCGGATCACGAGTTTGTACAAGGCGGATGAATTGCGGTTGTCGCTGTACGAGAGCCTGAAGCTGTAATCGCGCCGGTCGGTGACGACGATGAGGTTGGTGTCGGCGTCCTCTGCCGTCGGCTTGAAGAATAGATGATTGTTCTTGTACGTAAACGCATAGGCCTGGCTGTCGCCAAAGACGTGGTAGACGTAGTTTTCTCCGGGCTCCAGCACGATATGGGTGGCCACGCCGATGACGGCATCCAACTGGATGACATTGGACTCGTTGTAATTCACGTAGCGCACGCGGTGGTCGAGCCGCGAGGAACGAGGGGTCTCCAGCGCCAGGGCGCTGGCAGGTACGGCCAAGCAGAGAAACAGCGCCAGCGTCTGCCGACTGGGGAAGTGTTTAAACATAAGAATTCCTTCAGATCCTTGTCGGTGTCAGCGCGACAGGTCGGCAGCGAGGTCGTAACGCATCACCTGAAAGCCCAGCGGATTCAGGCGGGCGACCTCTTCGGTGAGCGGGACGTCGGTGTACTGGTACGCCATGGTGGCAATCAGGTGCTGAACCTTGGTGATGTTGCCCGTGGTGACTTCCCGCTCTGTCTTGGTGAAGCGCACGATGGCAGCCTGGTTGGCACCCAGTGTGATCGAGTGAACTTGCACATCGACTGTGCCCTGAGTGCCGAGGCGCGTCGTGACGGCTTCCTGCCCTTCGAATCGTGTCCCGTATTGCGTCTGGATGGGTGCGGAAGACAACAATGCGCAAGTGTCGAATTGCTCCTGAATCGTTTGCCAGCTGTAGCCTTCGCAGTTCAGCACGTAAGTGTTCAGAAAATATTTGGCGATGCGCTGGCCGTAGTCTTCAAGCGGCTGGCCGAGACTGCTGACATGCTCGATGGTGCCGGTGGCGCTATCCACGCGGACCACATACATTTCGGGCGGCTGCTTCAGGGGGGTGAGGCCCGCTACAGCGGCGACGGAAGCTAAGGCGATGAGACCAGCGCCGATGGCCACCTGCCAGGCGCGTTTGCGGCTGCTGACGAGCTCGCTGAGATGATCACGCTCCAGGCCGCGCGACTGCTCCAGGTAGGCGGCAACGTCTTCGGATTTGAGGGGTGCGGACACGAGTCAGACTCCTTTGGAAAGAGGCGGCGTGGCATTGACTGGCACGCGGGGAGTGTCGGCGGGTTGCGGCGGCTGAGGCGCATGAAAGGCGCAGCCAGCCAGCAGCCCGGCCAGCGCCAAGGCGGCAAAGAGGTTATTCATGGAAGGACTCCTCTTCTGCCGGAGTGGCAGAGGGATTGGGGATGGAAAGCAGTTCGATTGGCCCTGCATGGGCCGACAGGCAGATTGCCTATTTGGCGCGCGGACGCATCATGCTGCGCAGTCGCATGATGGAAAACACCCCTCTGGCAGCGGTACCCACACCGAGCTGCGCGCCGAAGCCATTGGATAGCCCGGCTGCGAGGCCTGGGATCATGACCATGATTACAAGGCTTGCTGCGCCAACCAGCACTTGGGCTCCGAACAGCGAGAGAACGTCAGAAACACCCGTTTCTATCTGATCGGCGATCATGCGGATCAGCTGAATATTGAGTTGCAGGATGAGGCCAAAGACAAGGCCCGCGAGCAGGGCCAAGAATATGAAGTTCAGTGCCTGAGACACCCAACTGTTGAAAAGCTGCTTGGTTGGTTCAAACAACGTGGCGGCAATGAAGATTGGGCCTGCGGCCACGACTAGGGCCATTCCTACTTTGCAGACCACGACAATCACCATGATGATGCTGCCTACCACGGCGGCATTAATGCGCAACAGTGTCGCCAGGATGCTGACCAGGACTTCCTTCGTTGAAGGCATGAAGTTGTACCAGGGACGGTCACTCGCACCGAGCATGGCATTGGAGGCTTCACTGGTTTCATTCTGCAGTCTGTCTACTTCCAAGGCCACGTTACCTGTGCCGAGTGCCAGCTGTGTAACATCATCCGGTAGTGCAATCATGGCCTTGGCGATGCCGGCCTGATACAGACCACCAGCTCCAAAAATCATCGAAATGATGACCACGAGAATTGCTTTGCGAAAGAACTCTGTGACCGTCATATTGCTCTGTCCGTGCATAAGGGCAAATGCGTACACGACAAACTGGAGTGTGAGTCCCACCACAATAACTGGCATGAGTGCTTCGAACAGCGCCTGCATGGGGCCGTTGACGGCATCGCTCAGGATGCTTTCAGTTTGAGTTGTCACCCATTGTGCGATGTCGCTAGGGGCTGACGGAGGTGCGACGGGAGGATTGAGACTGGCCATAATGTTCAGGCCTACTCTGTGGCGTCGGTGGCGTCACCCGATCCTGATCTGTTTCCAAACCAGCCGCCATATACCCGTTCTGCTCTTGCCTGCAGCAGGTGACGCTCTGCTTCCAGTTGCTGGGAAGCCAGTTGCATACGCGTCTGCTCTGCGGTGATATTAGCCTGCTCAATCTGTATACGAGCTTGTAATTCGGCGATTTCCTTGGGGTTGGTGGTCTGGTTGATTTTGTCTTGTAGGGTATCCACATTGGCCAGACGCCGGGTCATGGAGTCATAAGCACGTTCGCTCATCGCCTTCGCGGTGGCTTCAATGTTCAGTGCGCGTTTTGAGAGCTGTTGGCGATCTTCTCCGAAGTCCACCGGTGCCATGACATCATCAGTAATACGGGAGACATCACCGTTCAGGCCTGAACTGCCGGAACGATCCAGCAGATCTTGGGCGCTGGATGGCAGCGCAGCCCGTAGTTGGTTGCGGATATCGGGATCGCCAGCGAGATTACCGTAACCGCTCGACTGGGTGAAAGCCGCCAGTTGGCTTTTTGCCGTTTGTAGTTGTTCGGTGAGGTTCTGCAACTGGTCTCGGGCAGTCAGTAGTTGTTCCTGCAATTGGGCGATGGTGGCTGCATCGACCGTGGGAATACCACTGGCGTGGGCTGGACTCAGGAAGGCGACGGACAAGGTGATGCCCGCCGCAAGGAATTTGCAGCGTATCATGAGGACTCCAGGGGAAAAATGATGACGGCCAACGGGGTCGCCGCTTTTGATGTCGTGCTCGGAGAAGAGCAGTAAACGTCTACTTTTTGGAAACGGCGGCCTGGTATTCGGCTTCTGTGATGCGCCGAGCCTTCAGGCTGTCGGAAACAATCTCATCACCTGCTTCTTTGTAGGCGACCTGAGCCGCGTCGGCCACCACGAGTATATTCTCTGAGCCCTTGATCGTCGCGGGTACAGTATTGGACTGGTAGCCAACTTTGCCCAAATTATTCCAGGCGGTTTCTGTGAACAGAAAGCTTTCGCCATTGCGTTCGATATGAACCAGATTTGGGGGATAACGACCATTGTCCGAGAACCAGTACCCAATGAATTTTTCGCCCGAAGGTTCGGTCTTGCAGCCCGCGAGAATTACTAGGGCGCTGATACTAGCGGCAGTGATGAAATGTCGTCGATTCATTGGGTTTCCTATGGTGAACGGTTGTTTGGGGTGGGCCTGGCTGCATTTGAAAGCTGCCCAGGCGTCGGTCACGCTGCAGACGTGCCCGGCCTTTGTAAGCCAGTCGAGCCCTTGTTCATGTTTCAGGATGTACCGGCAAATCACGTGCTTGGCGTCATTGGGGGCAAGGAAGGACGCGTTGCAGGCTGAATGGGTTTATGGGCATAGGTCTGGCCCTTCTGGTTCGTGCCCCTGTTCCTGCCGTTGCAGAGCTTGATCGAAGCGCACGCCGATCAAGTCAGCCACCCTTTGATAATCGGTAGGGCCAGGTGGGTGGCCATTCACTTCGTGGATGTGCAGGCTGTAATATTTCTGTACACCTTGCTCAAAATAAGCACGATCTTCGGGCGGATACGTGGAGCGGAACCAGATGTCCGCGGTCATGCTGGGATCGGTGCACGAGGATCCAGAAATTCCGTAATCCCGGCCATGGCGCAACAGATCATCGGCATCGACGATGACGCGGTCGAGTTCGATATCGTGGGTACTGGCTCCACCTGCTTCCAGGCCTTGAAGAGTCCAGCGTTCACAATGGATGGAAATGACAAACGCATCATCTGGGGTGCCGGTGTCCGGGCCAGCAAGGCCCAGGCGGGTATAGAAGTCATGATCCTTCAATGTCTGCAGATCGTCACGGGCCTGTGCCTGGCGCTGGTGGTGCTCAAGCGCTGCCCGCTGCTTTTCCTGGTCATGAGTGTCTTGTTTCATAGGCTACCTTTCTATGGGATGGTAGTTATCTGACGGTTTCGTCTGACGGCGTCCAGGTACACAGGTAGCCAAGCGACCGGGTCATGCCCGGCCTGTGCTACGGCCTGTTCGGCTATCTCAGCCATGTCGGGACTACCGGAGAACACCAGCAGTTCGTCTTCGCAGCCGGACAAGTCCAGTTGGGCGACCGTGACGCTTGAACCTTGCTTGACGAGGAACTTGCGGCTGGCCTCGCCCAAAGACTTCAACAGCTCGAATTCAGTGGGCGACAGACCGAAGCCCTCGATGTAGTCGCGGGCCTTGGCCCTGGGATTAGGCAGCAGAATCAAAGTGGCCGTCTGCTGTACCAAAGAGGGGCCGACTGGATTTTCCGTGATGGCGCCCGGCTCCTGGGTGGCGAAGGCCAGCACTCCGTTTTTCTTGCGAATGGTGCGGCTGGCATCTTGCATGTCTTCCTGAAAGTGTTTGTCCTTCAGAGGGTGCTGGCATTCGTCGTACAGGTTGATAATGCGTCGGCCATCGTGCAGCGCATCAATGCGGTGCTTCAGATACATTGTTGCTGCGCCCCGTACCGCGTCATCGTCCAGCAGTTCGGTCAGATCAAATCCGAAGATGGCGGGCTTGCCCGTGTCGCTGGCTAGGCTCAGGTCATCTGCTGGGTTATCGAACACCCAGCCGTACTCCCCGCCTTGGCACCACGGCGCCAGGCGAGCATGGACAGTGCTTGTAGTCTCATCCTCACTAAATGGGTTGGGCAGCAGCGTATTCAGAGTCGATAGGGTGCGGGCCTCCCGGTCGATCAGGGTGGTCAGCTGCTGCACGGCTTGCGTGATCTCGGCCTGTTGACGTGTGGTGACTGCTTCGCCTCGGCGCTCGGCCAGGAATACGACCAGGCGCACCATGAAGGCGACGTTTCCTTTGGTGGGCTTCATCTGGAACGGATTCCAGCCTGTTGCTTCCCCAAGGCGGATGTTGAAGTAGCGGCCCCCGAGTGCCATGACGAGCACTTGCATGCCCTGATCCTTGTCCCAGACAACACAGGTTGCACCAAATTTCTGCGCCTGGGTAAGTAACATGCCCTGCAATACGGTCTTACCCGTGCCTGTCATCCCAATAATCATGGTATTGCCCGGACGACGTTTCCCGGTTTCATCCAAGTCCTCGGTAGAGGCATGGAAGTTGAAGAAAAACGGGCTGCCTGTCTGGGTTTTGAGCAGGGTGACCGCTGGCCCCCAGGGGTTGCCGACCGGTTTGCCGGTCAGTTGGTTATGCAGGCTGGAGAAGCACAGGAAGTTTAGCGATGTGATGGGCACCGGGCGTGGCCGCCAGTGCCAGTTACCGGGCAGTTGCGCCCAGAACCCGGCTTCCAGCGCCCGATCCAGTGGCCGGAAGCCGATCGCATCTTCGGCCAGTGCCGTGGCGGTCTGGGCCAATGCCTGGCGCACCGCTTCCGCAGTGTCGCCATAAATCAGCATCGTGGCGTGATGGTCGCCCAGACCCAGGCGAGCTGATGTCAGGTCGTCCATGGCCTCAGTCAGTTGGATGACCTGGCTGGTCGAATCGTCGCCGGAATCCACCAACAGCTTGTGATGCATCTTGACCAACTTCTTTGCTGCGGCTCCAGTATGGCTGCCCCACGACTGGGTGAGTACGAATTCATGTGGCAGGCCCAGCAGCCGATCCATGTGTCCGGCTTTTGTCGCTTCAGGGTAGTCGCGTAGCTCCATCATGCCGAAGATGCGGGAGCTGGCGACGGTACGCAGTTCGCCCAATTCCCCATGACGGCCAAAGATCGGCCTGGCGTAGGGTAGGGTGTCTCGTAAGCGTTCCCGACTGATTGGTACGGGCCGGTGCGTACCGGAAAGCAGGAATCCCAGGAACTCGGCGGCTTCGCTAAAAGCAAAGCCTTTACGATCAACGATTCCCAAGGTTTGCGGATCGTAGCGGTAAAGGCCCGCGCTCAAGGCACGTATGATGCCGTTCAGGCGATCGATGGATTCGGCCTGCCAGTGCGCAATGCGTTGCGCGTCGGCTTTTTCCAGGCTGGCGAATGTGCCCAGTATCGGATCCTGTACCGGATGAATAAGCACTGTTAGGTATAGATCGTTGATCATTAGGCCCGAGGCATCGAATGTGGCACGGTAGGCGGCATCGAACCGGGAGGCAAAAGGCTGGTTGAACGTGCTGTCGGGGTATTCCGTGACGCGGCGGCGCACGATGTGGGAGTACAGGCCAAGCGATCCCATGGGCAGGCCGCGTAGCACGTTATGCAGGGCTTCGATCCAGTCTTTAAGTTCATCTGGTGCATAGGCGTCCGGAGCGCGGCCCGTAACTTTAATGACAGCCAGGTATTCATGGTTGTCGCAGGAAATGATCTGGTCGGTGACATGGTGGGAATAGGGCAGGTAGCGCGAGACGCGCCGTTCGTCCACGGCCAGGGTGGTAGCAGCAGTCATGGAAACATCCTTTACTTGATGAGCGCGCGCCAGGGCCGACGCCGGTGATAGCCTTGCAGGGCGTAGCTTGAGCCGCGCCAGAAGCGTTGATTGCGGTTGCGCCGTCGCGTTTTCAGTTCGAGCCAGAGCACATCCAGGGCCTTATCGTCATCGCGGGTGAGAATGGCAAGCGTGGGTATGACTACGAAGAGCAAGCCCCACCAAGCCAGGCCTGCTGTCATGGCGATCATGGCCACGCAGGTAAAGGCGCCAAGTAACAGCTTGGTTGGAATGCCCATGAATGTGGCCTTGCGGCCCAGTCCCTTGAAGACTGGATAAGTGTTGGCAGCCATGGCTTACTTCCAAAGCAGTACAACCAGTTCGGCAGCGGAACCTGCCAGAAGCACGCCGATCCCCCAACGGATGGCATCGTCTTTGCGCATGACCTCTGCGGAATACAGTACAAAAATGATGATGCCGATGATGATGGCAGCAATGGGCAGGATGACGTCCAGATTGTCTCTGAGCGTCTGTAATGTGGTTTGCGCTCGGGAAAGCCCGCCGATGGATTGGGCAAATGCAGCCTGATGGATGCCGAACAGCAGTGCGGCTGTAGTCAGTTTGTTGGTGATGTGCATGAAAGGCGTAGCGTTTTGGATGTGTTTCAGTAGAGACATGCAAAGACTCCTGCCCCTAGGCACCAAGTGGCGCAGGGGTGGTGGTTGATAAGAAAAGGAATAATCGTGGCCGGGCCGGCCAGGGGTGCGTCAGGCGTCTGCGTCCGGGTTGATCTCTGGTTCGCCGTCACGCGCTTGTGAAAAGCCGTCGGTCGCCGGGTTGGCGCTGAAGCCGTCCGGTGTACCTTCAGGTTGTGCAGGTGGTTCTTGATCAGTTTTTTGCGCCGACTCTGCCGGCGTGGCCTTTGTCGTGGGCGCAGTCGTTTCATTTTTCAGGGGTGCCAACGCAGGAACCTTGATCTTGGCTTGGGCCAGCACTTTGCCTACGTAGCCGTTGGCGAAGCCGCGCTTGAAATTGCCGGTGTTGTAGCAGGACAGTGCGGCACGTAAGGCATGCTGCGGATCCGTCTTTCGGGGCAACGCTCTGGCATAGCACTCTGCTAGTACTGTCTGAGCGGCCGCCAGATTGCGGCAGGGATCAAAGACGGTCGTGCTATCCAGGTTCAACCAAGCCCAGTTCCGAACATTGATCTGTCCCAGTCCGGCATCGAAGTCGATGCTCTGGTCAATGAGGCGGTCAGCGGCTGCGGTCGCTTCGGCCAAGGATCGAGGTTGCTGGCGCAGGTGCTGGCCCTTGCGGTTTACGCCGATGGCAAACTGACGGGCTCGGGACTCATGGCGGATCAGTGCATTCAGCGTGACCGGGTGGACGTTGGGTGCGCAGCTCAGGGCCAGGGCTGCAAGTTCTGCGATCATGGCTGGCTCCTCAGCTTCCGCCCCGGTGCCTGGGGTCCCTCAGGGAAAAACTCCAGCCTTTAGCCCATAGCCCACTATGCTCGGCATTCCATTTGGCCTGCGCCGCCTCGTACTCTTCGGTTTTGACCCAGTGCCCGCCCATGGTTGGTCTGCCGACGTAGCGTACGGACAGCTCATAAGTCCAGGCATGATCGTTGTACGCGACACAATAGGTGGGCAGTTGGTCGAGGGTGACAGTAGGTAGCGGATGGACCTCGTAGACGGTCTGCACGCTGTCGTCGCCGTAATCGCGCTTGCGCCATTTGTACGCAGTATCGGCATAGGTTTGGTTCAAAAACTCGGCATCACATTTCCCGGCTCCGCGCGAAATGGCGTCGATGCGATATGACATGCCTGGGTCGTCGGACGCGGGGCACTGGGATAGAAAGGAACGTCTCGCTGAGACGGTTGCCGACCAGTCCAGGCCGTGCTTGTTGTATTTCCTGATGTCGAAGTAGTGGTCCAGGGATGGACTGCATTCGCCAGGCCGCAAGCTGGAAGACAGGCATAGCGTTGCTTCGCAGGCCAGGCGGGGGATGCCGGTTAGGACGTTGCTTCCAGAAGTGGTTGTCTGCTGGGCATGTGCAGGCAAAGTCGTCACGCAGGCGAAAACCAGCGCGACCACCCAGGGGGTGTGCGATTTCATGAATACTCCGTGGAGAGAGAAGTGGGTGGCCGTGAGAAGGCCAAGGAAATCAGATCTGACGTTGCAGACTGTGATGGGCGATAGCGATCTGCTCGGGTTTGGCGATAGCGCGAACCAAGTGGACCGTTTCAATCGCCGCCTTACGGGTGTCTCGTAGATTGGTCAGTTCCGCCACGATTTGTCGTAACAGCGAAAGTTCTTCCTGCAGCGTGTCGTCTGCACTTAGCCGACGCCTTATATAGTTAGAGAGGGACAGCCCGGAAAGGGCGGCCGCCTCGCCCAAGCGGGCAGCATGTGATGAGGTCACTCGGATGCGGATGACCTCGGAGAGAGGTTCGTTCATGGTATTTACCAGTAGGTTGGGTGGTTCAGTGACCTTGTGTTAGCGCTGTTCGCAGGCGACAATACATCAGGCTGGTTTGTGCAAGCCTGACATTTTGGGTATGCGTTTGGGTATTTTCACGACTGTCAGTCTTTGAAAGCCGCATAAACATTGACTGTTCGAGTCTCGCCGTCGCACCAATAATTTTAGAATACAGTTCAAAGTAAACGCTAAACCCATGATTCTTACAGGAACATGGGTTTTTTGTCGTCCGTCGATCGAGCGCTTTCTTGCCGGAGCCCGCTACCTGAGATGCGCTCAAACCTTAGGATTGCATGCGGATCTTTGTGGCAGCGTAGGTAAAAGGGATTCGCCGGGCAGATACAGATTAATGCCCAGGCCGCCGAGGGACGAGGCGCATGCCTGTACGGACCCGCCGTAGGCCGTGGCAAGATCTCTTACGATGGCCAAGCCCAGTCCTGATCCGGGCATGCGTTCGTCCATGCGAACCCCTCGCTGGAAGATCGTTTCCCGCTGTGCTTCAGGCAGGCCGGGCCCGTCGTCCTCGACGTGGAATACGATCATGCCCGGTGTGTCCCCGTCGTGGACAGCAACGGACACCTGCACATTCCTGTCGGCCCACTTGCACGCGTTTTCCATGAGGTTGCCCAGCATTTCCTGGAGATCCTGTTGCTCCCCCTTGAAGATGAAGCTGTCCGCAACCGCATCCGTGTTCAGTTGCACGCCTTTGTCCGAATAAAGCTTGATCAGCACCCGGGCCAGTCCCCGGATGACGGGTTGGACCTCACTGCGCATGCCCGGTGTTCGTACAGCGGCCGCCGCGCGAGCTCGCGCCAAGTGGTGCTCGACCTGCCGCGTGGCCAAGTCGACCTGTTCGGCGACGAGGTGACCGAAGGGCGTCTGTTCCCGCGCCGCGGCGTTGGCCAGAATGGATAAGGGGGTTTTGATCGCATGGGCCAGGTTGCCTGCCTGGGTCCGCGCGTGTTGCACGATCTCACCGTTTCTGTGCAATACGGCGTTGAACTCGTCAACCAGCGGCTGGACTTCGTTGGGGAAGCGGCCTTCAATGCGGCTTGCGGGTCCGCTACGTACGTCCGCCAACCGTTGCCGCAGCAAAGCCAGGGGCCTAAGCCCGACGACAACCTGCACGATGGCAACCGTCGTCAGCCCCAGCGCCAGCAAGCCTAGAAAGCCGACCAACAGCATGCGGAACTCGGCCAAAGGCTCGTCGAGGATGTGCCTATCGGCGGCGATGATCAGGCGATAGGCAGCGGTGCCTTCCGGTGGCGTGACCACACGCAACAGGGCAAGCATGCTGCCATTACGCGGACCGGGAAGTGGTACAAGCCCGGCGTATGTTGTCTCAGGCGTTGCTGGTGGCAGACGCAGGGTCTGGTCCCACAGGGACCTCGAATGATAGAGGGCTTCGGACGGTGGGCCCTCCGGGGGCAACCGGTCGATCTGCCAGTACAGCCCCGAATACGGTTGTTGCAGCCTCGTATCGGACAATTCGAAGGCTAGGCTCGCCTGACCTTGCTCGTCGACAGATAGGGCTGCAACAAGCTGATTCATGTGCACGGATAGCTCCGATGCCAGTTGCCGTGCCATGTGCTGTCCGAAAAGGTCGGAAAGGGCCCAGCCAGCCACGAGAATCGATACCAGTATCCATGTCAGGGTGCCGGCCAGCAGTCGGCCCCGCAGAGAGTGATGCAGTTCGCCCAGCACGCGTTTCATACGTCGGTTCCACGCATCCGATAGCCCAGGCCGCGCACGGTCTCGATCGCCCCTTTCGGCAATTTCTTGCGCAACCGGCCGATGAAGACGTCTATGGTGTTGGAGTCGCGCTCAAAGTCCTGCGCATAGATGTGCTCGACGAGTTCACTGCGCGACACTACGTCGCCGGCACGCTGCATGAGTATCGCCAGGACGCGGTATTCATGGCCCGTCAGGTTGAGCGCCTGGCCATCGACAGTGGCGCGCGCCTGGCGCGTATCGAGCACGATATTGCCGCTAGCCCAGTGGGCGCTGGCATGCTTGCCGTTGCGCCGGATGAGGGCGCGCAGTCGGGCCAGCAGTTCTTCCATGTGGAACGGCTTGGTGAGGTAGTCATCCGCCCCCGCGTCCATGCCATTGACTTTCTCGTGCCAGTTATCGCGTGCGGTGAGTATGAGCACGGGCATGACGCGCGCCGCGTCACGCCATTTGCGCAGCACGGTGATGCCGTCCATGATCGGCAACCCGAGATCAAGGACGACGGCGTCGTAGGTTTCTATTTCGCCCTTGTAATGCGCCTCGGCGCCATCCGCAGCGCTATCCACGACATAGCCAGCATCGGCCAGTGCGCGGCTAAGCTGCCCGGAAAGCGCGGGGTCGTCCTCTACCACCAGGATACGCATCAGTCATTGCTCCTTCGTTCGATGCCGCGCCCCTTGATTTTGATGATCGTGCCGGTCGCGGCGTCGACCTTCATCTTCACAATGGTGCCGCCAGGCTGGAGGAGCTTGATTTCATACACGTAGAGACCATCATCATGTTCGAATTCTATCTCGACCGGCTCACCGGGATATTCACGTCCGACCAGATCGAGCACCTGTCGCAGCGACAGTACCTCGCCTGATATCAGCGCCTGCCGCGCCCGATCGTGATCCAGATGTTCGTGCGCATGGGCCGTCCCGGGAATACCCGCCAACGACACCAGCATGACAGCCGCCAGCACGAGCTGGAGGGAGGCGCGTCGCCGCGAGGGTAGTGCGCGTATGCAATTGGGTGTCATTTTCATGGCTTGATTCCTGGTCCGACCTTTGCAGAGTGTCGTGTGCACCCCGTCTTCCGCCTTTCTTTTACCGTTATGAGCATGAACGGAACATGAACGGCGGCTTCATGGGGGATTCATGCATCGAGCAGCAGAATGGCGGCAAGCGTTACCGGCACAGCCCCAAATCCAGGGGCGCGGCCGTTTCTCACAACCAAGAAGGAGTATGTCATGTCCAACCGCTACACGAAAGCCGCAATTGTTCTCGCACTGAGCGCCGCCACAGCCACGGCCGGCCTTGCCTATGGGCAGTCGCAAGGTCCCATCAGTCAAGCCGGGGGGGCGGTTGTTGCCCCTGCTGGCCAGCCCAATACGTCCGGCCAGCAGGACACATGGCTCAACCTGGGGCAAATTTATGACAGGCTGGAAGCCGCCGGCTATACCGACGTGCGCGAAATCGAGCGCGAGAATGATGGTTATGAGGCCAAGGCGCGGGACAGTAAAGGGCGTACGGTCAAGCTTTACATTGAACCGCTGGAAGGCAGGATTGTTGGCGAAAAGCTGCGCGATCGGAAACGGGAAAGCGACCCGGATCAGCGGGGTGATCGTGAAAGAGCAGGCGAACTTCGTTGAGCTTGGATCTGAACCCTGTCCATAAGGTCCTGGACGTCTAACACGGGGATCGTCTCCGGAATCCGAAGGCACCCCGCGGGTTTGAATTGGTGCCGCCCGGCAAGACTGCGGCGGCAGGAGTTTTTCATGAAAACCAGAACTTTGCTTGTCGGATTTCTCGGCATTCTGACGGCTGCCTGGGCCTGGGATGCGCTCTACGTTAACCCGATGTATGGGGATTGGCCCTGGTTGCTGCGGCAGCACGGTCTTTACCTCACTGGCATCTGGTCCATCAGCCTGATGTCCCTGGTCATGGTGCTGGCCACGCGCCCCGCTTGGCTCGAGGGCCCGCTCGGGGGCATGGATAAAATTTATCATCTGCACAAGTGGGGCGGCATTCTTTCAATTCTGTTTGCTGCTGCCCATTGGCTGATAGAGATGGCCGGCGACTTGCTGCGCGACCTGATCGGCAAGTCAGGCCGTCCGGCAAAAGAGGCCGTCTTCTATCTCTTCCAGCCCTTGCGCTCCGAAGCCAAGGACGTGGGCGAAATCGCAATATATCTGCTTCTTGGCCTGCTCGTACTCGCCTTGTGGAGGCGTTTTCCCTATCGCCCCTGGCGCTTGCTGCACAAGGCCATGCCTGTGCTCTATCTGATGCTTGTGATGCATGTGGTGGCGCTGATGCCTCTTGCGTATTGGTCCGGCCAGACCGGCTTGCTGCAAGCTGTATTGCTGGCGGGAGGAACGGTGGCTGCAGCGATTGCACTGGCCCAGCGCATCGGTCGTCATCACCAGCATGCGGGCCGTATTGACTCCTTCAATCAGCATGGCGACGTGTTGGAAGTTGTTTGTGATCCCGGGACTGGCTGGACCGTCCATCGCCCCGGCCAGTTCGCGTTTGTGAGATTCGATCGTCT
This sequence comes from Pollutimonas nitritireducens, assembly GCF_002849615.1. Taxonomy (GTDB): domain Bacteria; phylum Pseudomonadota; class Gammaproteobacteria; order Burkholderiales; family Burkholderiaceae_B; genus Pollutimonas; species Pollutimonas nitritireducens. The sequence goes on along the minus strand of NZ_PDNV01000006.1, from coordinate 237,439 downwards.
TGAGGGCGCTCATCCCTTCACGATCGCCAGCGCCCCAAAACGGGATTCACGCCTTATTACCTTCCAGATCAAGGCGCTGGGCGACTATACCCGCAAGCTGTCCGGCCGCCTTTATGCGGGCCAGCCCGTGATGCTGGAAGGCCCATACGGCCGGCTGGACTGGCGTCGTGGCCGCAAGGACGCCGCCCAGGTGTGGGTTGCCGGCGGTATCGGGGTGACGCCGTTCCTGGCATGGCTGGAAAGCATGCAGGACACTCCTTCGGCAGTCCCCGTGCAGATGCACTACTGCGTGCGTGACGCGAAGACCGACCCCTTCGTGAAACATATCCGCAACTTGTGCGCCACCTTGCCCAACGTGAGCCTGCACCTGCATGATGCGAGCCATTCTGAACGTCTGGGCGCCAGTAGGCTGTTAGCCGCCGGCTCGCCGCGTAATGGCAAGATGGACGTCTGGTTCTGCGGTCCGGCCGGCTTTGCGCGGAGTCTGGATGAAAGCCTGCGACGGCTGCTCGGTCGAGGCCTGCGGATGCATCGGGAAGCGTTCGAGATGCGTTGACCGGGCCGACCCAGCCGGTCCGCGCAACGCCGCAACACTATGGAAAAGCTATTCCGGGTCGAATTGGCCAGTTGCGGCGAGGCCGCTTAACGCTCTTGAGTTCGCGTCGGTGCGAAAGACGATGGGTTTGTCGGATGAGGTGACTGTCGGCTTGCTTTGCGCCGCCGCGACGATGTCCTGCAAGGTTTGATGGAATGGCGATTTATCGCAGACCGGGTCAGCGTTACTGGCATCGCCAGTCAATGCCAGGGCCTGGCAGCGGCAACCACCGAAATCTTTGTCCTTCTCCGGGCACGACCTGCAAGGTTCTTTCATCCAGCCGTCGCCACGGTATTTGTTGAAAGCGTCGCTGTCGTACCAGATATGCTGCAGGCTATGTTCAGTCACGTTGGGGAATTCGATGCCGGGCAGCGTCTTGGCCGCATGGCAAGGCAGTGCGGAACCGTCAGGCGCAATCCCCAGAAATACCGAGGCCCATCCGTTCATGCACGCCTTGGGCCGCGTTTCGAAATAGTCCGGTACGACGAAGAATATACGCATCTTGTGTCCGAATTTTTCGCGGTAGTCGTTCACAACGGCTTCTGCTCGCACGAGCTGTTCGCGATCGGGAAGAAGCTGGGCGCGGTTGACAAGTCCCCAGCCATAATACTGGGTGTTGGCCAGTTCCAGGTATTCCACACCCATGTCGTCGGCCATCTGGATGATGCGGCCGACGTGGTCCAGATTATGGCGATGCAGCACGACGTTCAGGACCATGGGGTAGTCATACTGTTTGATCAGTTTGGCTACGCGCATTTTCAAGTCGAACGTCTTGGTGCTGGACAGGAAATCGTTCATTTCTTTGGTGGAGTCCTGGAACGATAGCTGTATGTGATCCAGCCCTGCTTCCTTCATGCGCGCAATGCGCGGTTCGGTAAGGCCCACACCCGAGGTGATTAGATTGGTGTAATAGCCTAGCCGGCTTCCTTCTTCGACAAGTTCTTCGAGATCAGGGCGTTGCAAGGGTTCACCGCCAGAAAAGCCCAGTTGCGCAGCGCCCAGCTTGCGCGCCTGCTGCATTACGTCGACCCATTGGGCCGTGGTCAGTTCGTGCGAGTTTTGTGCATAGTTCAGCGGGTTATAGCAAAACACGCAGTGCAGAGGACATTTGTAAGTCAGTTCAGCCAAGAGCCAAAGCGGGGGTGTGATCGACTGTGGGGCGTAATTGGCATTCATCTTGGCACCCTTTAGCGTATCCACCCGCGCTCGTGAGCGGTTTGCATGAAATCTTCAACGTCAGCCTGCAGACCAGTGGCGGAAAACGTAATTTCAAGATCATTGACAATGGCGGCGATGTCACGCTCGCCATTACACCGTTTCAGAATTTCGGCGGCGCTGGTATTGAGCTTGACCATTCCTTCGGGATACAGGAGCACATAGTTGTCTTGCGTTTCCTCCCACTGGAGTCGGAACAGTCTGGACAACTTGGGCCTTTCGGGAATCTCGCTCATGATTGATAGCCTGGTCAGGGATTGGCTTTCTCGATGGCGTCCATCATGGACCATAATACATCGAGTTTGAACTGCAGGATTTCAAGCGCGCGCTCTTGCTGTTCACGACGTGTGAAATGATCCAGCGTCACTTGCAAGCCATGTTCGACATCCCGTTCCGCAAGCGAAATACGGCTGCGGAAGTATTGCAGGCCGTCGGCATTTATCCAGGGGTAATGCTGCGGCCAGTTGGCCAGACGGTCCTTGTGTATCTTGGGTGCAAACATTTCCGTGAGCGATGAACAGACTGCTTCCTGCCAGGGCGCCTGCCGGGCGAAATTGACATAGGCGTCAACGGCGAAGCGTACCCCCGGCGCCAGGTGCTTCAAAGACCAAAGTTCGGCGGATTCGATTCCAACCGCCTCGCCAAGGCGCGCCCATGCTTCGATGCCGCCCGGATTGCCGTTGTGGCCGTCGTGATCGAGTATGCGCTCGACCCATTTTCGGCGTGTCTCGCGGTCTGGACAATTGGCGATGACGGCCGCGTCTTTGCGAGGAATGCTGATCTGATAGTAAAAGCGGTTTGCGACCCAGGTACGAATTTGGTCCGGGCGGAGTTCGCCATTGTTCATCTTGACGTTGAACGGATGATTGATGTGATAACCCACACCTTTCGCACGTAGTTGCGCTTCAAATTCTATGCGGTCCCAGGCGGGGCTGGTTGTGGTATGCAAGGGGGGCGGGGCGTTCACAGGTTTATCTCCATGCCATCGAATGCGACCTCGATCTCGTGACTTTTCAGTATGGCTGCCTGTTCCGAATTTTCGTTGAGTATCGGGTTGCTGTTGTTGATATGAATAAGAATCTTGCGCTGGGAGCCGAGCGTATCGAGTATTTCTATCATGCCGCCAGGGCCGGATTGGGGCAGGTGCCCCATATCGGCGGATGTTTTCTTCGACAGTCCCAGGCGTATCATTTCGTCTTCGGTCCAGAGCGTACCGTCTACTAGCACACAGTCCGCCTCTCGCATTGCGTTCTTGATGTGAGGTTCGATTTCGCCCAAGCCGGGTGCATAGAACAGTTTTTTTCCTGTTATGGTGTTTTCAATGAGCAGTCCTACGTTATCGCCCGGCTCGGGTGAGTTTCGCCGTGGTGAATAGGGCGGAGCCTTGCTCTTGAGCGGCAGGGCGGTAAAGCTGATATTGGCCACGCCGGGCACTTGTATTGCCTGTGCCTGATCCGTGTCGGTCAACAGGTTTTTCCATTCAACGCCGCAATAGTGCGATAGCACGTTGGTCAGAGGCAGCCCGGTGGAAAGGTCGTCCCAGACGGATGCGGTGCAATACAGAGGTATGGGCTTTCCCTCACGCAGCATGAGCAAGCCAGTGACGTGGTCGATTTGCGCATCCATGAGCATTACGGCGACTATTCCTGTATCACGGATGCTGCGGCCTGGCTGCAGTGCCGGTGTGGCCCGAATTTGAGCCAGGATGTCGGGGGACGCATTGATCAGTACCCATTCTTTGCCGTTGTCGGAGACGGCGATGGACGATTGCGTCCGGGCTTTGGCCTGAATGGCTCCTTTGCGCATGCCATCGCAGTTGGGGCAGTTGCAGTTCCATTGAGGAAATCCACCGCCGGCAGCGGAGCCGAGAACAATAACTTTCATAGTCCATCCGACAAAAAAGCGCGGCGCCGGTTTTTACTAGCGCCGCGCTGTTCGCGATATTAAGATCGTATCAACGATTGGCAATGTACATGGTGATTTCAAAGCCAAAGCGTAGGTCGGAAAACTCCGGTTTACTCCATTTCATGGCATCTCCTGGCGAAAGTTTGCGTCACTTTTCTAAAGATCGGCGACCGCTTGGACTAATGCTGTATTGCTCTAATCGCTGCAGTCGATTTGATAATATCACGCACGACCCGGTTGTCAAGCAACCCGGACACGCAAATAGGGTTATCGTTAAAAAAGGCGCTTTTAGCATCAGGATGTTGGAAGTTAGTCAACGTAGCAGCTTGTTGCATATATGGAGCACGTGTGCCAAAGCTGACACAAGTCCAAAAAATATAAGGAAAACATCCCTCATGACCGTCCCGTTTTCGCAAGGTGTCCTTGATGTAGGCGATGGCCATCAACTGTATTACGCCGAGTTTGGAACCCCGAAGGCACCCGCTGTAGTGGTCTTGCACGGAGGGCCCGGAAGCTCCTGCCATAGCGGAATGTTGGAATGGTTCGACCTGACCCGGCATCGGGTAGTGCTGTTTGATCAGCGAGGCTGCGGCCGCAGCACTCCAAAAGGAAGCCTCGCCGCCAATACCACACATCACCTCATCCAGGATTTGGAACAGCTGCGACGGCATCTGGACATCTCAACCTGGCTGGTTGTCGGCGGATCCTGGGGGGCCTTGCTTGGTCTGCTTTATGCTGGCACGCATCCTGCTTCCGTAGATGGAATGGTGCTGCGTGGCGTATTCATTCCTTGTGATGAACAGCTGGAATGGTTCTTCCAGGATCTGAAAGCTTTGGCGCCCCTGGCATGGAGCAATCTGACCGAGGGGATGAGCGTTAATGAAAACAGGGCGGTTCTGCCAACATTGGCAGAGCGCTTGCTAATTGGAGCGCCCGACATCGCGTTGGATGCGGCAGCGCGCTGGGGACGCTACGAGGAAGAAATCATGGCGGCGATGCTGGGCAGGCGTGTAAGGTCGAACGGGCGGCAAATAACGGAGTTGGACAAATATCGTGTTCAGTCTCACTACCTTTCGCAGGGCTGTTTCGTTAACGAAGAAGAGCTCCATTCTGCATTGCGTCGTATGACGGTCGTTCCTGTCTTTGTCCATGGGACTCATGACTGGATTTGTCCACCGGGTAACGTGGTCAGGTTGTTGGAAGTTTTGCCGAAGGCGGAGGTCAGATGGGTCCTCCGGGGCACGCATACTACGGAAGACCCATTGATCCGCGACGCTTTGCGGCTGGCCGTGAAAGACTGCGAGCGTACGTAGTGATTTGGCACAACAATAAGAATGCTCGAGTAACAAAAGGGGGATGGTGTGATGGTTCAACAGTACACGCGTACGGCAATAGTGCTGCATTGGCTTATTGCAGTTCTTTTGCTAGGCCAGTTCGCGTTTGGATGGTACTTGCAGGAGATTCCGCGCGGAGTGCCCGAGCGTAGCTTTTTCGTCAATCTCCACAAGAGCAGCGGTATCCTGATTGGTTTATTGATACTGGTTCGTGTGGGTTGGCGGCTTACGCACAAGCCCCCTCCGCTACCAGACACCATTCCTCGCGTCCAGCAGCGTATCGCTTCAGCCACCCATATTCTCCTGTATGTCCTCATGGTCGTCATGCCCTTGTCGGGTTATATCGCATCCAATTACAGCAAATGGGGCGTCAAGTTTTTCAATGTGGTCACCTTTCCTCCCTGGGGTGTTGAAAGCAAACTTATCTATGCAATCTTCAACCAGACCCACAAGGTGGCTTCCTGGTTGCTGCTTGCACTGGTTATTTTGCATGTGTTCGCAGGGCTCAAGCACTTGCTTGTCGATCGCGATCGAGTTTTTTCGCGAATGTTGCCGCGTTGTTTCCCGGAACGGTAATAGCGCATTTTCTAAAAATAGATTGGAGACAAACTGATGAGACGTCCACACTTCCAGCACCTTGCAGCAATAGGATTGATGTCATTTTCCGTGCTGGCGCTCGCCGCACCATTTGCCTATGTTCCGAACGAGGGGTCGGGCACTATCTCGATCATCGATACTGCGACCGATAAGGTGGTCGGCGATATGCCGGCGGGGAAGAAGCCGCGAGGGCTGGCGTTCAGTGGCAATTGGCTATATGTCAGTGACCAGCCCAATAACAGTGTCCAGCTGATCGATATCGAAACCCGCAAGATGGGTCCGGCTGTCGATTTGGGCAAGTCTCCCGAGGGCGTCTATGCTTCTTCCGATGGTCGCTGGATTGCTGCCGCCGTTGAAGAAAACGATGAGGTGACAATTATCGACACCAAGACCAACAAGCTGGATTCCAATATCAAGGTGCAGGGAGAAAACCCCGAGCACGCGGTCTTCAGTCCCGACGGCAAGACATTGCTTGTCAGCGCGGAGGACGGCGGCGCGCTGGATATCATTGATTTTGCGACACGCAAGCAGGTTGCACAACTGAAGATTGGTGATCGCCCGCGCGGCATCGGTTTTCTACCCGATGGCAGCCGGGCCTATGTGGCGGCGGAAAACAGCAGTGAGATCTATGTCATCGATATGGCGACTCATAAGGTGCTTACCCATCTGAAAGGTGGAACACGATCCAATGGCGTCACCGTCCATCCAGATGGTAAACGTGTCTATATATCCAATGGTGGCGATGGCACAGTGTCGGTACTTGATACGGCTAGCAACAAGATCATCGCGACAGTGCCGGTTGGACAGCGCCCATGGAATATGGCAATTACTCCGGATGGCAAGAAGTTGTACGTGGCAAATGGCCGATCTGACAGTGTGTCGGTGATCGATACCGAGAAAAACGTCAAGCTACAGGACATCACCGTTGGCGTGCGCCCGTGGGGGGTGGTGATCAAGTAATCGCGGGCTCACGAAAACCACATGGTCCTGGATTGCCCGGGTCATGTAAGCGAAAGGTCCGCGGCATGTCGCGGACCTTTCGCTTGATGTACACCTCTAACAGGCCTCGCGTGAGGCAACGTTGATATCCAGGCGCTCAAGCTTTCTATAAAGCGTGTTGCGGCTTACTTTAAGTTGACGCGCCAGTTTGCTCAGATTCCAGTGTGAAATTCGTAGTTCCTGAATCAACGCTTCACGCTCGGCCAGTTCCAATGGATTGAGCAAACTGGACGTTATTGGCGCTGAAGCTGCCGAATTTTCCTTAGGCCCGGTAAGGAAATCAGCCGGTAGGCAGTCCCGAGTCAGCACATTTCCGTCACGCAATGCCATCATGACGCGCAAGACGTTGCGCAGTTGCCGGATATTGCCTGGCCATTGATGGCGTTCCAGGAGATCCATCAACTCGTCGCTTATGGTGACGATGCCATCGTCTGGCGATTCCTGCTCAAGCACGAACTGAATCAATTCTTTGCGGTCCGCGCGTTCGCGTAAGGGAGGAAGCGTGAGTGTGACGCCCTGAATACGATAATAGAGGTCTTCACGAAACAGGTTGTTCGCAATCTTTTCCGGCAAATCGCAGTGCGTTGCACTGATAAGGCGTATATCCAGCTTGGTCGGCGTCTTTCCGCCTAATGGAGCGATCTCTCGTTCTTCGAGTACGCGCAGTAGACGCGTTTGTAGTGCCAGTGGCATATCGCCGATTTCGTCGAGAAATAATGTGCCACCATTGGCCTGGCATATTTTGCCTATCTGGCCTTCTTTATTGGCACCGGTAAAGGCACCCGGCTTGTAACCGAATAACTCGCTTTCAATCAACTGTTCCGGGATGGAGGCGCAATTGATTGCCACGTAGGGCTGATCGGCCCGATTGCTGGACAGATGTATGGCCTTCGCGAAGAGTTCTTTGCCAGTTCCCGTTTCGCCGCAGAGCAAAATGGCGACATCTCGGTCAAATACGCGCATGGCGGTCTGGATGTTGTGTTCCATACGGGCATCATGGCCCCGTTGGAGCTCGTAAAGCGGTGTCAGCCTGTCGGATGCCGGCACGTTGCTGAGTGTCGGTGCCGACGCTTGTGTGGCGAAGACTTGCAACGGCGACTTGCCATCGGATTGTCCGGACGTAGCGGTTGCGAAGAAGCGGCGACCATGGTGAGCATCAAACACAATGAATGGGGCAGGCCCGTGCTTTTGACTCTCGCGCAGCAGCGACTTGAATGATACGTTAAAGAGCGCGTCCAGGGGCTGGCCGATGATTTCGTTCGAAGTGACGCCGAGCTGTGCCAGGCAATTACGACTGGCGGCAAGCACACAGCTGTCGGAATCCAGCGCAATAATACCTTTGTTCAAGGTGCCCACGAACTCTGGACGACTATGGAATACAAATAGTGGACGGCCGGAGAATTCGTTGACGAATACCTTATTTTCGATCTCCTGGACTGTCATGTTGACCAGATCCAGTACATGGCTTGGAACTCTGTGGGTTTCTCCGGAAGCATCGAGTACAGCCAGAATCTGGCCGCGCCAGTCGAAAATGGGTGCGGCCGCACAGGTGAGGCCGGTATTGCGGAACAGGAAATGATCGTCCTGGTGGATCATCATCGGACGTTGTTCCGCCAGGCATGTGCCCATGCCGTTGGTTCCCTGGAAGCGCTCGGACCAGACGGCGCCAGGCATAAGACCAGACTTTGATGCTGCATGGGTAAATCCCGGGTCGCCAAAGAAGTTCAACAGGACCCCTTCGGTATCCGTCAGCATGATGGCGTAATCGGATTTGGCGATTTGCTGGAACAAAACAGTCATTTCGCTTTTGGCTGCCCGCATGACAGGCGCGACCTGCTCTTGCCGCTCTAGTAGTTCGTGGCTTTCGACCACGTAGAGTTCATGAGGTATCGTGGGATCGAGCTGATACTCGCTGATACACCGGATCCAGGACTCGGTAATATGAGGCGGTACGCGCGAATAGGGGGCTGGCGACGACTCTACTACCTCGCGTACGCGGGCGCCATGACTGTGCACGCTGACCATTTTTGTCTCCTTACTCTTTGATCGAACCGTCCGGAGTTCTATAAAATGCAGCCCCGGTATGGATGATGAGCTTGAAAGCAATACGGTATACGATTTCGCTGCCGAAAGCCACAGCTTAGAGCGCTATCTGTGTTACAGGTGAAGATCCATGGCGTTTCGTAAATTTCTCAAGCTATTCAACGACATGGCGGTTGCTTTGCCGCGCGCCGATATCGACACTGATCTTCCTGGTTCTGCTACGGATCGGAACGCTGCGTTTATTTTCATTTATGCTATCGAGCATTATCTGGATGGGATTAACCCCGACCGAGGCATGCAGACCGACATGTGAAACAGTCATGCGCGGATTGACTTCGAGCACTACCGGACCGTGCTCTGTTACGATGAAATCTATGCCGACGTAGCCCCACAATCCGGGAATCGTAGCGAGAACGCGAAGAGCCAGGCGCTTGAGCTCCCCATTGGCGTCCTCAAAGCTGTTTACGATGCTCCCCATGTAGTGAAATTGATTGTCGGACACGGCCACGCGCTGATCGTTGCATGCCATAAGCAACACTTCTCCGTCTCGGCATAGCAACGACAAATTGCAGGGGCGGCCGGTTATATAGGGCTGCATTACATAGCCGCCTTGCTCGCGCGCAGCTACCCACTCGACGGCCGCCTTCGAGTGCAAAAAAATGTGGGTGTCGGAGCATCCAGCCCCGTCGTCAGGCTTGACGACCCACCCCTGCGAATCTGGCGGTAGCGGCATCTGGGCTTTATAGGTAGGAACCACTGGAATATCGTTGGCTTGTAGTGCCAGTGCGTTATTGTATTTACTCGCGGTCGCCCGCACCGCAGCACCAGTGCTGCCAAGTAGTATCTTGTTGTGCTGGATTGTTTTTTTTGAAATGGCTTCCAGCAGGCCATTCGACTCGGGCGCAAGCGGCCAGACCGCATCGGCTTGCTCAATGCAGTCGTCTATGGCATCAATGACTTCTTCGGATTGCACGCTTTGGAGGGTGCTACGACTTGAAAGTCGAGGTATTCGTGGAGCCGTGTCCTGCAGCGTCAGCACGTCGACGGCGTCAATACTTGCGATGTCGGCCAACAGGGAACGCAGCATGATATCGCCACGAAACCCTGATGAGGACGAGGCGCCATTACCGACCGAAGCCATTGCGTTGGGCGCCACTGCGTGGGTATGTTCAAAAATGAAGATTTTCACGATGCAGTCCCGATTTGCGGTCCGATACTACAGTTGCCATAAAACGATTGCTTGATGTTCTTATTTACATTGCTTCGGATCGCCACCGGCAATCGTTATGCTGGAGTCGACAGTCTGATCAGGTGTTCCGCTCATCTTCGTATAAATGCAGTACACCACGCCCGGTATGTCGGCACTTGTGACGAAAACATATGCCTTGTCGGTGTACCGGCCCAAACGGTTATTTTGAGATTCTCCTGAATAGGGGACTATGGTGATTTCCTGCGCCTGGACAGTATTGCTGTTGTAATCAATATGGGTTTGCCGGATACGCACATCCGCCGCCGCGAGTGCCATCCGGATGTGCTTACGAAAATAGTTGGTCGAACCGCCCGTCAAGCGCTTCATCTTTGCGATATCGCTTTCCAGAAAGCCGAGGATTACGGGATTGCCCGTTGCGCGTTCAAGAGGCGGGATGGGAAAGGCATGTTCGTCTGACAGGAATTGGGTAGTGACCGAGGCCGTTCCGTCTGGGCCAAGTTCGTGCACCTCTACCGTCGCCGTGTCGTTGAATGCCGGGACATCACTTGTTTCCTGATGGAATAGATAAGTGAGTTTCTGCTTCCCGGTAACACTGAAGTGCTTGTCCAGAAATAGCGTGCGTTCTGCAATAGTGATTTCTTGTGCTGCCACGGTCGACATGTTCATGCCAGCGCTCGCAGCTGCCAGCGCAAGCAGTATCGTGCCGCTGCGATCTTTTAGTTTCAGGCGCATCATTGGCATTACGCTCCTTGCTCTGCGTGCGTTGCACGCAGAGCAATGGTTGCACATCAGGAAGAAGCAGCTTTGCTTGACGACGGTGCCGGCGACACTATCGGTACGCTGTACTCTTGAAGAATCGCATCGATTGCCGGTCGGTTCGTATCAATGAGCGTATTGATCTGATCACGGAATTCCTGCTCTCCATGACGCACTCCCATAGCGATGCTGAAGCCGTATCTGATCCCATCAGCCTCGGCGGGAAAAGGAACAACTTCGATCGGTACGCCGTGCGCGTTCTTGGCGAAGTAGCCCGTGATAGGACCCCAGGCAATTGCTATATCCAGCTTACCGGAGGCGAGGTCGTTCTCGATGATCTGGCCTGGATATTGATCGCGATCACCGGTCTGTAACTGATACGACACCATTTGCTTGGTAAGTTTGTTCTTGACCAACCAGTCGGCCGCCGGCGTACCAGTAAAGATACCGATCTTGAGCCTTTCGAGCGTTGCTTTGTCTAGTTTGTGAATGTCTTGCGGTGTGCGAATGGAATCCAGTCCCTTTCCTTTTACGTAAGCCATGGCATAGGTTGAACTGAAATACGGCTTGGTAGCAATGCCCATTTCGAAGCCGGGTGATACGCTGGTCACCAGGTCACATTTGTAGGTATCGGTATCAGGAATCTTTGCTCGCAAGGTGTTGCGAATGAATCCAACGCGCTGTGGCGACCAGGTATGTTCGAGCTTCCAGCCCAGCTTCTTGGCGAACAGGGCGGCTATCTTGTTCTCGAATCCGCGTTCCTGTTCGTCCGACATAGGCAGGTTCTTCGGATCTTGACAGACCCGTAGTACCTTTTCTTGAGTATCAACGGGCGCTTTTTGCTGCGCATTCGCGGAACAGGCGACGAATATGGCTACCATGGCGCCCGCGCTGCGCAGGATAGCGGTTGCATATGATTTTCTTGAAAACATGGATGACTTCCTTTACATGGCCGATGCCACACGTCCGGGCTGCGCCGGTGGCGGTTACTCGATTGCTTCAAGTCGGCCGGGTGCTATATCGCCTTCTGAGCGTCCCTTCAGGTACGCATAAAGATTGTCGATATTCTCCACGACGCGAGGTACGCCGCCGAATGGTGGCATGCCTTTTTCGATTCGCCCCTCTTTTATCGTATGCTCGAAATCTGATTTGCTCATTGTCTTGAGGCTTTCTATCAAGGAAGGTCCTACCATTCCTTCTTGTTGCGCACCATGGCATCGGGCGCAGGCAAGCGCACGCCAGGTTTTCCAACCCTCGAGTGTGTTCCCGTCGACGTGACTCTTATCGACGACGGTGTACAGCTTTTTGTCTGCGGACGCCTCGCTTTGCGCGGGCGGAGACTCGGTGGCTGGCTTGGCCTTGGCACCGTCGTTATTTGCGATGGCGTGAGCTGACATTGAGCAAGCAACAGCGATCAGCAGGCTTGCGTTAATTAGGGTGAAGCGTGACAACATACCGACATATCCTTAATAAAGAATTGGCGTGGCGGCGAGCCGCGACGCCAATTTCCAGCATTATGAACGGGCATCGAAAGCAGCCGGGTCGGGGTGGACTCCGGCTGCGATGCTGCGCTTACTTGGCTGCGACCGTGGTCTTTTTGATGACGCTGTCCGGCAGTGCAAAGACCATCAGCACACCACCGAGTTCGGTGTAGCGTGCCAGCTCTTTGTAGCCCCCGACAGCGCCCAGGCCGTCTGTGGATTTTTCAAGAGCAGCGGCAAGGCCAATACCTGCCCAACCGCCAATTCCCGACAGTACGCCGATGTACTGCTTGCCCTTGCGTTCCCATGTGGTTACATTGCCAATCACGCCGGATGGGGTTTTGAACTTCCATAGTTCCTTGCCATCGTTGTCGACCGCTTTGATGAATCCTTCAAGTGTTCCGTAGAAGTTGACATCGCCTGCGGTAGCCAGGGCGCCGCTCCAGACCGAGAATTTCTCGGGCTTTGACCAGACGATCTTGCCAGTACCAGCATCCCAGGCAATGAAGTTGCCCATACCGCCATGGCTTCCGGGAGTTGGATACATGGACAGGGTTGCGCCGACATAAGGCTGCCCGGCGATGTATTCGACCTGGTACGGCTCATAATCCATACACACGTGGTTGGTCGGTACATAGAACAAGCCGGTTTTGGGCGAAAAGGCGGCAGGCTGCTGGTCTTTGGTGCCAAGAGCGGCAGGGCAGATGCCTTTGGTATTGACGTCTTCACCATTTTGCAAGGTGCTGTACTTGGGATCGACTTGTGGCCGGCCGGTTTTCATGTCGACATGGGTCGCCCAGTTGACGGTCGGGTCGAATTTCTCGGCCACCAGCAGTTCGCCGGTTACGCGGTCCAGTGTGTAGCCGAAGCCGTTGCGATCCAGGTGCACCAGCGCCTTGCGATCCTGGCCCTTGACTTTGATATCGGCCAGTATCATTTCGTTGACACCGTCGTAATCCCATTCGTCATGAGGAGTCATTTGATAGACCCATTTTGCTACACCGGTATCAAGATCGCGCGCAATGATGGACATCGTCCATTTATTGTCGCCGGGACGCTGTTTGGGATTCCAGGTGCTGGGATTTGCCGAGCCGTAGTAGACGAGGTTGGTTTCCGGATCGTAGCTGAACCAGCCCCATGTCGTGCCGCCGCCTATCTTCCATTGGTCGCCTTCCCAAGTCTTGAGCGAGGAGTCCTTGCCGACTGGCGCCATTTTGCCGTCCGTCCAGGTCATTGTTTTCTCTGGGTCAAACAGCATTTCGTCATCAGGTCCAACCGAATAACCCTTCCAGACCTCTTTGCCGGTTTTTAGGTCGTAAGCGGTTAAATGGCCACGCACCCCGAACTCGCCGCCGCTGATGCCGGTGATGACTTTATCTTTGAAGATATGAGGGGCATTGGTGTTGGTCTCGCCGATTTTGGGATTGCCGTTAACGATTTTCCAGACTTCCTCGCCTGTTTTTGCATCGAGCGCGACGAGCGTTGTGTCCGCCTGCCCCAGGATGATCTTGCCATCGCCATAAGCCAGTCCGCGATTGACCGTGTCGCAACACATGACGGCGATCACGGATGGGTCCTGCTTAGGTTCGTACTTCCAGATCATGGAGTGGTCTTCGAGATTGATGGCAAAGACTTTGTTGGGGAATGGGCTGTGCACATACATCGTGTCGCCAATGACCAAAGGACCGCCTTCATGCCCTCGCAACACGCCCGTCGAGAATGTCCAGGCCACCTGAAGATCTTTGACGTTATCGCTAGTGATCTGCTTTAGTTCGCTATAGCGATGATTCTGGATATTTCCGGCTTGCATAGCCCAATTGGCGGGGTCGGCTGCGGCTTTGTCGAGCATAGGGTCTGCTTGTGCGTGGCCGGTTGCCATAATGACCCCGGCGATGCATAACGCGGTTTTCAGAGTTACCTTAAATGACATGTCTTCCTCCGGTGTGGTTATACGGCGAGGCATCCAAGAGATGAAACTCAGTTCAGCGCTATAGCACCCCGACGACTTGTTGCATGATCAATCAAGCACTTATCGTGCCAATTTTGATGATCGAGCAATGTCAGGCGGGAACTGACGACAGTCGCTGGAGCGTTGACGTCTGTCTGGACGACATCTGTTTCAAGAATGTCCTGCCACCTGAACAATCCGGCTGATCTTGTGTTCCGTTTAGTCAACACATTTCTCAGCGTCTGGCACGTCTCTGTTCGTATGGTAAGCATCGGTTGTATTGGCACGGCTATTGCGGTGGCCACACTATCCGACGATGAAGCAGGGATGAAATGGAAAGAATGAACCAGTGCGGCGTGCACGCGTCATCGCCTATTGCGCCATGGGCGGCGCAGGCGTTCACCGGCGTTGCAAAGTGGCTATGTGCGCCGCTGTTGTGCTGCGCGATCCCGTCCGTGGTATTGGGTGCCGACGATCCCTTGCCCGTACAAGAGGTGGCTGCTGGCGTTTTTGTGCATCAAGGTGTGCATCAGGACGCCATGCCCGGCAATTATGGAGCAATCGCCAATGTGGGCTTCATCGTAGGTGGCGAATGCGTGGCGGTCATTGACACAGGCGGAAGTTTTGCGCAGGGTAAAGCCTTGCGCGCCGCAATAAGCAGACAAACCTCATTGCCGGTTTGTTATGTGATCAATACCCATGTTCATCCCGATCATGTATATGGAAATGCGGCGTTTACCGCCGACCAAGCCGAATTTGTCGGCCACCACAATCTTGCCGCGTCGATGCGTTCGCGGGACGGCTACTATGCCGCGTACCTGGAACGCACGATCGGTCCGGACCTGGCGCGGCAAAGTATTCTCGTTCCCCCCAACGTGCCGGTAAAGGAAGTGCACCAGCTTGACCTGGGTGAACGCACGCTTACCATCCAGGCCTGGCCCACTTCTCATACGGACAATGATTTAACGGTCCTGGACGAAACGACGGCCACGCTCTGGACAGGCGACCTGGTGTTCCGCGAGCGTATTCCATCGCTTGATGGCAAGCTTTCGGGCTGGCTGTCCACCATGGAAAGCCTGGCCGGGATCCCGGCCAGGCTTGTCGTGCCAGGCCATGGTTCCGTCAGCACGGATTGGCCCGCGGTAATGAAGCCGCAGCAGCAGTATCTACAACAATTGCAGGCAGACGTGCGCGCCGCGCTAAAGGCCAAGCGTTCCATACAGCAGGCCATGTCCGAGATCGGCGCCTTGAATCCGTCGCAATGGCAGCTATTTGACGGCTCTCATCGACAAAACGTGACAGCGGCATTCACGGAACTGGAATGGGAAGATTGATGTACTTGATAGGTTTGGATAAGCGCAGTACAACGATAAAGTGTCAGGAGACTCTTATGCATAGCATGTACCGCAAGTTCCGGTTTCGCATCGCCGCTATTATCGTGCTGGTTCCCATGCTGTCGTTTGCGGCCGAACCGGACTTGCCGCCCGACAGCCCAATGTGGCCGAAACTGCGTGCGGGCTTGTTCCAGGAACGAGCCATCAGCAATGATGGTGATCAACTGATCGCCCTGACGGTCCCAAAACGAGCTCAAGATGCGGCTGTTGTGCCGGTATCGATCAAAGCCCTCATACCCCAGACGCAGCAAGGCTATATCAAGACCATACACCTTATTGTCGACGACAACCCCGCACCGGTCGCTGCGGTATTTCACCTGACGCCCGCAAGCGGTCTTGCGGATATTGAAACGAGGGTGAGGGTCGAGCAGTACACCTATGTGCGCGCAATCGTCGAAACCAGTGACGGCAAACTGACCATGGCCAAGGCATATGTAAAAGCCTCAGGCGGCTGTTCGGCTCCTGCCAACAGGGCACCTGGTGGCGATGATAATCTGGGCAAGATGAAACTGATGACCCAGGACAATCCGCGGTTGAACCAGCCCGTGATGGCCCAGCTCATGATCCGCCACCCGAACGCGTCGGGCATGGTCATGGATCAGGCGACCCGGCTATACGAACCGCCCCATTACGTGCGCCGGCTGGAAGTGGCTTACGCCGGCGAGCCGGTCATGACCGCTGACGTGGATTTCGGGATCAGTGAGAATCCCAATTTCAGGTTCTACTTCACGCCGCAAGCGGAAGGCGTGTTAACGGCACGAGCCCAGGACTCCAACGACCTTGTCTTCGACACGTCATTAAAGGTCACTCCTGAATAAGGACTTAAGGCCGCTAAAGTCCGGCCTGGTTTTTCTCGACCATGCTACGGACCATATAGCGAATGCCGCGACTCCACGTTTGATCGGTATTGCCCCGGATATCCACCGATTTGTTCAGGACGATATTGCCGCCTTCCACGTCGCGGACCTGGAAGTTGATGTTCAGAATCAGGTTGCTGACTTTCTGCACCCATCCGGTCAGGACACGGTTGGTGTGCAGCGCCCGCCCGATTTCCACATCGCAGCCGTTGCAGCTATACAAGTTGAAACGCTTTTGTAGATCTTTGATGAGAGTTGCAGCCGGCGCGTTGTCAATCACCGCGTACAGTTCCTTGTCGGCAATGTCGTGGCGTAATTGCTGGGTGATCTTGGCCAGGCGCAGCTTCTGTTCGGCATCTTTGTCGGTTTCACCCGTGTTGTCGATCAGCTCGAAATCCATTATTGCAATAGACTGTACCGCGCTCTCGGCAGCGCAAACCGCAAACGGGGCCAGGATGACAAGGGCGGCGAGACACTGGCCGCCCTTAAGCAAAAGCGTTGCGAGCCCGCTATTTAAGGAAACAGGCATTAGCGGCCCTCGTTTCGATGTCTTTGTACTTCTTGGCCATGACCTTTACCTGCGCGGGGTCACGGAACTCGGCTCCGCGCTCGCCCCCTAGTCGCAGGTACTTGGATGCTGTCGATATTTCGGCGTATTCGTTGAATGCAGCCTGCTTGGCGATTTCGTCGATGGCGCACGAACATTTATAGAAGGATTCATAATTTTTGCCCGGATGTGCCTGCATGCATTCCAGTACGTATTCCACGCGCGTGGTAGTGGGGAAATCGCTAACGTGCGCGGCGGCGTTTGCGGTAACTGGCATAACGCTTGCTAAAAGCAGTGACAAGATGGCAGACGGTAAAAGCTTCATGTTTTTCCCTATAAGCGATGTATCTCATGACAGACCCATTCGCGGCCCGGCGCTACGGGACAGACGGACCGTTACTTATTTTCTTAGCAATAGTCATGCCATTGTTGCAAGCTGTCGCAATAGGGGGCGTGCTTGCCTGCAGTATGTCAGTACAAGCGCAGACGTCGCGGGTTACTTCGTTGCAGCAGGTGGCGCCCGGCATCTATGCGGCACTAGGGCAAATTAGCGTGGCAACACCGCAAAACCGAGGCGTAGTCGCCAATCAGGGCATTATCGTCGGAGAGGACGGCGTTATCCTCATCGGCACAGGTACTAGCGCGCGTCATATGACTGACATTCTCGCCGCGGTCCGAGGTTTAACTCCCAAACCCATCATGCTGGCGATCAATACGCACCAGAACCCTGCGTTTGTATTTGGAAACGGCACACTGGCGCTACAGGGTGTTCCGATTCTTGCACACGAGGATGTGGCCGCGCTGATCAGCCAGCGTTGCGAAAAATGCCTGCAGAAACTCAATCATATCCTGGGACCCGAGGAGATGGAGGGAACACGGGTCGTAGTTCCTACCCGGACCGTGGATGGCGCCATGAGTATTGACATTGCAGGGCGTCACCTGGACATACTCTATTACGGACATAGTTCGTCGCCCGGTTCTATCGCCGTGGTCGACCGCAAGTCTGGTGTCCTGTTTGCTGGAGGCCTCGCATCAATTGGCCGGATCCCTGATGCCAAAGATGCGCGCATTTACGCCTGGCTAGTGGCGCTCGAAGATTTCAAGAAACGCAGGCCTTCCAGGATAGTTCCTGGTGAGGGACCCATTTCTTCAGTGGCGGAGTTGGATAACCTAGTCGATTACCTGAATGCACTGCAAGAGGTGGTCGAGCAAACCTTCCAGGCTGGAATCGGTCTGGGAAGCGTTGCTGAATCGTCGCAGCTGCCGCAATATGAGCATTGGCCGTTGTACGACAATGTGCATGATATAAATGTGGAACACCAATATCTCGAGGTGGAGCGACGCATTCTCGATGGTGAGCTAAAAGGGAAACCTGAGATCCCGCCCCATGTTCAATAAATGAGCATGAGGCGGCGCAATCGTTTCGAGAACGATACCGAAACCGCGGTTGCATTTATATTTTCACCAAGTCTCCAAACCGGCTCGGTTTTTGCTAGGTAACCCAGGGATGGCAAAAAACAGCCATTTACCCACGGTTCAATCCAGTAGCGAGCCGTACGGTCCAAGACGCCTATCAGGAGACATTAATGAGTATAAACATCCATCCCGCTGTTGATAATGGCATTCGGCCTGCAACACCCGGATTTTCAGGTGGCACCTTGCTGTGCGACTGCCCAGAGGACAAAGTGGAAGTGACCATCAAGTCGCAGACGGCGCACAATCACGTATGCGGATGTTCAAAATGCTGGAAACCTGCTGGAGCCCTGTTTTCCCAGGTCGCAGTGGTTTCCAAAGACGCCGTCAGCGTGACAGCCAATGGCCACAAGCTCAAGGTCGTCGATCCGACGGCCACGATCCAGCGCCATGCGTGTTCCGGGTGCGGAGTACATATGTTCGGTCGCATCGAGAACCAGAATCATCCATTCTACGGGCTGGATTTCGTCCATACCGAGCGGTCTCCCCAAACTGGGTGGGCTGCTCCGGAATTCGCGGCTTTTGTCTCGTCAATTATCGAAACCGGTACGCCGCCTGAACAGATGGGAGCCATCCGGGCTCGTCTCAACGAACTCGGTCTGCCCCCCTACGACTGCCTCTCGCCACCGCTTATGGATGCAATCGCCACTCACGTAGCGAAATCCAGATAAGCTCATGCTTTATGCTCGAAGGAGCGGCTATGCCGCTTCGCAAGGCCAATTCAACAAAAGGATCTATACACATGGACGTACGTGCAGCAGTAGCCACCAAGGCCGGCGCTCCGCTTACTATCGAAACCGTACAGCTTGAGGGACCGCGTGCCGGCGAAGTCCTCGTCGAGATCAAGGCGTCGGGGGTATGCCACACCGATTTGTTCACGCTTTCGGGCGATGATCCGGAAGGGTTGTTTCCAGCCATACTGGGTCACGAAGGAGCCGGCGTGGTCGTAGAGGTAGGCGCCGGAGTTACTACGCTGAAACCGGGCGACCACGTGATCCCCTTGTATACGCCCGAATGCCGGACATGCTCCTACTGCCTATCGCGCAAGACCAATCTGTGCCAGGCCATACGTGAAACGCAGGGGCGCGGCGTGATGCCGGACGGTACCAGTCGTTTCAAGATGGGAGGCAAGGAGGTGCTCCATTACATGGGTACATCGACCTTCTCCAACTATACGGTCGTACCCGAGATCGCGCTTGCTAAAATCCGCGAAGATGCGCCATTTGAAAAAGTTTGCTATATCGGCTGCGGTGTTACCACGGGCATTGGGGCTGTCATCAATACGGCGAAGGTCCAGCCGGGCGACAATGTCATTGTTTTCGGTCTCGGCGGCATCGGCTTGAATGTGATCCAGGGTGCGCGCATCGCGGGCGCCGACATGATCGTAGGGGTCGACATTAATCCGGCCCGCGAAGCGCTTGCCCGCAAGTTCGGCCTTACCCATTTCGTGAACTCGAAAGAAGTGGAAGGGGATCTCGTTCAGTATCTGGTCGGACTCACAAAAGGCGGCGCCGACCATACATTCGAATGCATCGGCAACGTCAAGCTCATGCGGCAGGCCCTTGAGTGCGCCCATAAAGGCTGGGGCAAAAGCACGATTATTGGCGTCGCTGGAGCCGGACAGGAGATCGCAACGCGGCCATTCCAATTGGTGACCGGCCGCGTGTGGCAAGGGTCGGCCTTTGGCGGTGCTCGTGGTCGCACGGATGTGCCCAAGATCGTTGACTGGTACATGGAGGGAAAGATCAATATCGATGATCTCATTACGCACGTTATGCCGATCGACAAGATCAACGATGCTTTCCAGTTGATGAAAGACGGTACGTCCATTCGATCCGTCGTCACCTTCTGACCTGACATCTCCATGGGGCCCATATGCCGCGTTGCCGCGTCATATGGGCTATTTTCTTATTGGCCACAAAAACGGAACGAAAAAATGACCATGAAAACCCTAACGCAAAACAAAAGCTTTGGTGGAACGCAGGGTGTGTACAGCCATGAATCCACCGAGACCAGCTGCACCATGCGCTTTGGCGTGTACCTGCCTCCAGCAGCAGAAAAAGCCCCTGTGCCTGTCGTGTTCTGGTTGTCGGGCCTTACTTGCACCGAAGAAAATTTCATCGTCAAGGCCGGCGCGCAACGCGTGGCCGCTGAGCTCGGTATTGCGATCGTGACGCCCGACACGAGTCCGCGCGGGCTGAATTACCCCGGAGAGTCCGAAAGCTACGACTTTGGTGTCGGAGCCGGCTTCTATGTCGACGCGACAGAAGCCCCGTGGTCCAAAGGCTATCGCATGTATTCGTATATCACCAAGGAATTTTTCGACCTTATTGCGGACGAATTTGCAGTCGATGCCACGCGTGCGGGTATCTTCGGACATTCCATGGGCGGGCACGGCGCACTGACAATCGGTCTGAAAAATCCAGACCAGTTCAAGACCATCTCTGCCTTTTCACCCATCGTATCGCCTACACGGTGTCCGTGGGGTGAGAAGGCGCTGACCGGGTACCTTGGCAGCGATCGTGCTTCGTGGGCGGATTACGATGCCACGTTGTTGATCCAGAAGCAGGGGTGGGCTGGTCCTGAGTTGCTGGTCGACCAGGGTACGGCCGACCAGTTTCTCCAGGAGCAACTGAAGCCCGAACTGCTGACAGCCGCCTGCAACGAGGCGAATGTCCGATTGAACCTGCGCATGCAGCCAGGTTACGACCATAGCTACTTCTTCATTGCCACCTTCATCGAGGATCACCTGCGGCATCATTCCGCCCACCTGTAGTCCGGCATCTGAAGGCCGCGTCAGTTCATTTCCAGCGCGGCCTGGCTTACGCGCTTCTTGCGCTCCATCATGCGCCACACGAAGGGCGTGAAGATCAGTTGCATCGCCAATTCCATTTTCCCTCCGGGAACCACTATGGTATTGGCGCGCGACATGAACGAGTCATTGATCATGTTCAGCAAATATTGAAAGTCGATTCCTTTAGGATTTGCAAATCGGATCACGACAAAGCTCTCGTCCGGCGCGGGAATGTCCCGGGCGATGAACGGATTTGATGTGTCCACGCACGGCACTCGTTGGAAATTGACATGGGTGAGGGCAAATTGGGGGCAAATGTAGTTCACGTAGTCGGGCATGCGCCGCAGGATAGTGTCAGTTACGGCTTCCGTGGAGTAGCCCCGCTTTGACTTGTCGCGCCACAGTTTCTGTATCCATTCCAGGTTGATGACCGGCACGACGCCGATAAGCAGATCGGGATGGCGGGCGATATTGATATCGCCGTACACCACCGCCCCATGCAGTCCTTCGTAGAACAGCAGATCGGTATCGGGGGCAAGCGATTCCCAAGGTGTAAAGGTTCCCGGCGGCTGCTGGTAAGGTGCCGCTTCGTCCGGATCGTGCAGGTATTTACGCCGCATGCCTGTTCCCGTTTCACCATAAGTGCTGAATAGATCTTCCAGTTCGGCGAACAGATTGGTGGTAGGACCGAAGTGGCTGAAATTCGTGTGTTCCTTCTCTGCCGCGGCAAGGCGCTCACTCATTTCATTTCGATCGTAGCGGTGAAAACTGTCACCCTCGATCATTGCAGCGCTTATTTTCTCGCGTCGGAATATGTTTTCGAACGTCCGGGTCACTGATGTCGTGCCCGCTCCGGATGATCCGGTTATGGCAATAATGGGAAATCGTTCTGACATGAAGATGCCTCAGAAATGAAAAGATGGAGGTGCTCCTGAGCTCGGCACCGAGGTCAGGCCTGGCTTTCCGCGACCCGGAACAGGCTGCTGGCATGGAATAGTGGATTGCTGGATGCCTCTTCACGCGGATGGGCGTGATAATCCTCTATCCGTTCAACTTCTTTCTTCGACCCAAATACCAAGCCTATGCGCTGATGTATGTCAGTGGGCTTCACTTCAAGTACGGGATGGCCGCCGCAACTTGCCCTTCCGCCTGCCTGTTCGATCAGGTAGCCGATGGGATTGGCTTCGTACAGCAGGCGCAATCGGCCCGCCTTGGCCGGGTCTTTGGTATCGCGCGGGTAAAGGAATACCCCGCCGCGCATGAGAATGCGGTGGGCATCCGCCACCATCGAGGCGATCCAGCGCATATTGAAGTCTTTACCCCGTATTCCGCTTTTTCCGGCGATGCATTCATCCACATAACGGCGCACGGGATCCTCCCAGAAACGGCCGTTGGATGCATTGATCGCAAATTCCTGCGTTTCGGGTGGTATTTTCATATTCGGGTGGGTCAACATAAACTCACCGAGCTGGGGACATAAGGTGAAGCCATGGACGCCCGATCCGACCGACAGCACGAACATGGTGCAGGGGCCATAAAGCGCATAACCCGCTGCCACCTGGTTCTTTCCAGGTTGCAGGAAATCCTGTTCGGTCGGCGGGCGGTCCGTTGCCGCTGCGCGCAATACCGAGAAGATGCTGCCGACCGAAATGTTTATATCAATATTGGAAGACCCGTCAAGCGGGTCGAAGAGCAGGAGGTAGGGCCCCCGGTCATAGTGGTCCGGGATGTGGTAGGGGAGGTCCATTTCCTCGGACACCATGCCGGCAAGATAGCCGCCCCAGTTATTACCCTGGACGAATAGGTCGTTGCTGACGACGTCGAGCTTTTTCTGTTCTTCTCCTTGAACATTGGTGGCCGATGCACTGCCCATCATACCGCCCAGTTCCCCCGCCGCGACGTGACCAGCGATGCGTTTGCACACTAGGGCGACGTTCAGGATGAGACTGTTGAAATCGCCCGCGGCCTGAGGAAAGCGGCGTCTTTCCTCAATCAGGAACTGAGTCAAGGTCATACGGTTATCGTTTTTCATTTGCCTGCCTCCAGAATCAATATCATTCGGCCGGCTGGCCGGTATCCGTGTCGAAGACTCGGCTTGCCAATAGATCAGCGGCAACGATGGTCTGCAAGGCTTCGTCGCTGAGCGTGCTGTCTGTCTGCATCAGGCGGGAGGCGTGTCGCAGCCGCGCGCGATCTAACGCATTGCGCACGCTACGTGCATTAGCAAAGTGGGGCTGAGCCATTCGCCGCCCGATATAGTCCGCGAAAACGTTCCTGGCCTCGGCATCAAACCGATATTGCATCGTATCGAGCATCAAGGTGGCAATCTGCTGCAATTCGTCCGGTTGATAATCAGGAAAGTCAATGTGGTGTGCCACCCTGGACGACATTCCCGGATTTGAACTGAAGAACGTGTCCATACGATTTTTATAACCTGCAAATATCACCACGAGGTCGTCGCGATTGTTCTCCATGACTTGCAGCAGAATTTCGATGGCCTCCTGTCCATAGTCGCGCTCGTTCTCTGGGCGGTAAAGGTAATACGCTTCATCGATGAACAGGACGCCGCCCATTGCTTTCTTAAGGACTTCCCGCGTCTTTGGTGCGGTGTGTCCGATGTACTGACCAACGAGATCGTCGCGTGTCACCGCCACCAAATGACCTCTACGCAGGTGTCCGAGGCGATGCAGGATTTCCGCCATGCGCAGCGCAACAGTGGTTTTTCCTGTACCAGGGTTGCCGGTGAAGCTCATATGCAAGCTCGGTGCGCCGGTGTTGTAGCCACGCTGGGCGCGCAACTTGTCAACCAGCAGCAGCGCAGCAATGTCGCGAATGCGCGCCTTGACCGGTGCCAAGCCGATCAGTTCCTCATCGAGCTGTGCCAGCAAATCGAGTATGCCGGAATCCCGCAACGGCGAGGCGGCGTCGTTGTCTTCCAATGTCAATGTGGCGTCGAAGGTGTCTGGCATGTCAGGCTCCCCGGTTCGATGCTGTAGCGGATTCTCCGGCCGTCGGCTTCCTGGCGCACCATCCGGAAGCTCGCTTCGACGGATGGCCGGTTCACCATGAACGATATCACCACCGACTCTACTGTATGGGTCGAGTCGAACGCCGTGACACGGATGTAATGTCCTGGAAAGGTCTGGCGCGCGTTTTCGATTTCTTGCATGATGGCGACCGCGTCCCTAATGTCGAACATGGGCATGCCGAACATTTCCCAATACGTGTTGCGTGGGTGAGGGTCGTCCGTGTATTCAATTCCTACAGCCCAGCCGTTGTCGAGGCAGTACTGGATTTGACTGCTGATCTGGACATTGGTCAGGTCCGGCAGGAATGAGAAAGTACCTTGTGTAATACGCATGTTGTCCCCTTGTGTATCGGATGATGGCCGTAGCCGCAGGTGGTACGGACCTTGCTCAGGCCACTGAAGGCATGGGGGTAAAGTCCGACGTGTCGGTCGACTGATAGTTGAAACTGATTTCGCCCCAGGTATCCAAAGCCGCTCGCAGAGGGCCGCAATGCCTGGCGGCATCCCGGAGTATTTGCGGTCCGTCATTGGCGATGTCGCGCCCCTCGTTGCGCGCCAGAACCATGGATTCCAGCGCCACCCGATTTGCTGTTGCACCAGCCTGTATCCCTTCGGGGTGGCCGATTGTGCCGCCTCCGAACTGCAGGATGGCATCGTCACCGAACAGATGCAGCAGCTGGTGCATCTGCCCGGCGTGGATGCCTCCCGAGGCCACCGGCATGACCTTGCGTAGTGCACCCCAGTCCTGGTCGAAGAAAATTCCTCGCGGAAGGTCCACCACCGTTTGTGCATCGCGGCAGACGTTGTAGTAGCCTTGGACGGTCATGGGGTCGCCCTCCAGTTTGCCGACCGCCGTCCCGGCGTGCAGATGGTCCACCCCGCAGAGACGCAGCCACTTGGCGATCACGCGGAATGAAATGCCATGATTCTTCTGGCGCGTGTAGGTACCATGGCCAGCGCGGTGCATATGCAAGATCATGTCATTCTGTCGACACCAGAACGACATGGATTGAATGGCGGTCCATCCGACGACCAGATCAACCATAATCACCACCGACCCCAGCTCCTTGGCAAACTCCGCGCGTCGGTACATCTCTTCCATCGTACCTGCCGTGACGTTCAGATAGCTGCCCTTGACTTCGCCGGTCGCCGCCGATGCCTTATTGACCGCGTCCATGACAAACAGGAAGCGGTCGCGCCAATGCATGAAAGGCTGCGAATTGATATTTTCGTCATCCTTCATGAAGTCCAGTCCGCCTTTGAGACCTTCGTAGACCACCCGCCCATAGTTCCGGCCGGAAAGACCCAGCTTGGGCTTGGTCGTGGCGCCCAGCAACGGCCGTCCAAATTTGTCCAACCGCTCGCGCTCCACGATGATGCCGGTGGGAGGGCCCGGGAACGTCTTGACATAGGCAATGGGAAAACGCATGTCCTCGAGGCGCGCTGCTTTCAACGGCTTGAAACTGAACACATTTCCGATCAGCGAGGCCGCCACGTTGGCAATCGAGCCTTCTTCAAATAAAGAAAGGTCGTAGGCGATATAGCAAAAATACTGGCCAGGAATATTGGGGACGGGGTCGACCCGGTAGGCCTTGGCACGATACATATCGCATGCCGTCAGGCGATCGGTCCACACGACGGTCCAGGTTGCCGTGGAAGATTCGCCAGCAACGGCCGCGGCTGCCTCAATGGCATCGACACCGTTTTGGGGCGTGATCCGGAACAAGGCGAGGATGTCGGTGTCCTTGGGCTCATAGTCTGCTTCCCAGTAACCCATCTGCGCGTACTTGAGTACCCCCGGAGAATAACGCTGCTTCTGCTCGGTGATTGCGGTGGTATTGATATCGTTCATATGACGGTCTCCTTGTGCCTCGCACTGATGCCGGTTGCCACGGATGCTTCTCGGCGATGTGGAAACTATACAAACGTGCATGGATAAGATCTAATAAGAATTCATGCTGAATAGATCAGCTATTGCTTATGGAATGCCATGCGTCGATATACCGTTCGTCAGCTGGACACCTTCCTGGCCATCGCGCGGGCCGAGTCCGTGTCCAAGGCGGCTGCTACGCTTCATGTCACACAGCCGGCGGTCTCCATGCAGCTTCGGCAACTCGAAGACGCTCTGGGGGTTGCACTGGTCGAATCGGTGGGGCGAAATATCCGTTTGACGCCGGCAGGTCGCGAGGTAGAGCAATTCGCCATCGCAGCCATTACGCAATTGCGTCAACTCGACGATACGGTTGCCGATCTGCGGGGTCTGCGCCGCGGGAAAATTGACCTGGGCATCGTGGGCACCGCGAAGTATTTTGTGCCGATGTTGCTGGTCCACTTTCGCCGGCTCTATCCGGGTGTCGACGTCACGCTTCAGATCCACAACCGTGAACACATCCTGGACCTGCTGCAGCGCAATGAACTTGACCTGGTAATCATGGGTAGTGTGCCAGCGGTACTCGATTGTTCATCGTCGGCATTTGCAACCAATCCCTTGGGCGTAGTCAGCGCGCCTGGCCACTCCCTGTCCAGACGGAACAAGGCACCGCTCGATATCCTCAATGACGTGGATTTTGTCGTCCGCGAGAAAGGGTCGGGGACACGCGTGGCCATGGAGCGTATGTTCAAGGATAATGCGATCACTCCCCGCATCGTGATGGAAATGCCCAGCAACGAATCCATTAAGCAATCGGTCATGGCTGGCATGGGCTTGACATTCCTGTCGCTGCGCACCGTTCGCCGCGAATTGGCCGGTGGCCATCTGGCGCTGCTGGATATCCAGGGCTTGCCACTGGTGCGCCACTGGCACGTCGCGCATCTGCGCTCCAAGCGGCTCGCGCCGGCGGCATTAATGTTCAAGGAGTTCCTGTTGACAAGTGCCGCGCCTCTCATCAATACCTGGGCCTGAGCCGGAAGACCGGGCGGCTATTTGAACCCTAGCGTTTTCATTGCCGCGGTCAGCGTCTTCGCACTCGCCTGATATTCGTTCCAGGGTGTGTTGCCGGCATCCAGGCGTTCATGAATGTTTCGCACGTGCCAGTGTGCGGAACTTTTTATTTTTTCCACCTCGTCCCAGGAAATTGGAACCGAAACGCCCATGCCGGGGCGCGCGCGCGCCGACCATGCTGCCGCGGTCGTGGCGCCGAAACCGTTGCGCAGATAATCAATAAAGATCTTTCCCACGCGGTTACGGGGGCCGCTCTTGGCGACATAGCGTTTTGGCAGTGTTTGGGCAAGGTGCTCCACAATGGCATGCGAGAAATCCTTGACGGTGTCCCAGTCGTGCCGTCGCTTGACAGGTACCACCACATGCAGACCTTTCCCGCCGCTGGTCTTTACAAAAGAGGACAAGCCAAGTTCATTCAAGAAGGCCCGCAACACTAAAGCGGCTTCTTGCATGGCGGGCCATTCAACACCCGTGCCGGGGTCCAGGTCAAATGTCATGCGATCAGGTTTATCTATGCGGGTCTTGACGGCGTTCCAGGTGTGAAACTCGATAACGTTCATCTGGGCGGCGCTGGCCAGGCCTTGCTCCGTGGCCACCTCCATCAAGGGTTCGTGGTCGGGATCGAGTTCTTTCGGCAAAAGCCGGATACCCGTCATCTTGTTGGTCTCTAAATGTTTTTGAAAGAATATCTCTCCCTTGACTCCATCTGGCGCGCGTACCAGCGATACCGGCCGGCCCTTCAGGTGTTCCATCATAAGAGGCGCCACCAGTGCGTAGTACCGGATCAGATCGATTTTTGTAATTCCCGTTGAATCGTCGATGACCCGTTCGGGACTGGTGATTTTAAGGTTTCCCAACTTCGAAGGCGTCGTCGACATGCTGTCCTCGCGTGTAATCGCTTCAGCGGGTTTGTCGGTGCGCAGTCCGTGAAACACAGAATGGCGGATGCGCCCAGTATTTGTCCATTGGCCGAAAGAGACTTCAGCCAGCAATACGGGCTCGACCCACTGGGCTTTCCTGTCTATTCCTGTGGAGGTGGAGAACGGGTTGATCTCGCTCTGCAGGGTGTCGAGTTTCTTACGGATGTCAGTCAGCGTCTTTGCATTGAAACCGGTGCCGACATTGCCAGCATAGCGCAGCGCGCCGGTATCGTCGTGCACGCCCAGCAGCAGGGAGCCTATGCCTGAACGCGACCCCTGCGGCTTGGTATAACCGCCAATCACGAACTCCTGGCGCAAGCTGCATTTGAGCTTGATCCAATCGGCGGATCGCCGGCACACATACGGCGAGTCTTTTCGTTTGCCGATAACCCCTTCGAGTCCGAGTTTGCAGGCCGATGCGATAATGTCGCGCGCCGCCACGTCGAATGTGTCGCTGAACCGGATGGTCTCTGGATTCTGCACCTTGCGCTGTCCCGACCCTTTCGAATCATCTTCCGCGAGTAGCGCTCGCAGCTTTTCGCGGCGCTCGACCAGGGGCAGTTCGCGCAGGTCGTAGCCATTGCAGAAAGGCAGGTCGAACAGGTAGTACACGATGGTTTCGGTCTTATTGCTGTCAAACGCGCCTTGCAGAAGTTGGAAGTCGGGCAATCCCTTGTCGTTGTTGACAGCGATCTCACCGTCATACCACCCATCCGGCAGTTTCATCGCCGCCAGGTCCTTGGCCAGGCGCGACAGCTTGGAAGTCCAATCGTGACCATTGCGCGTGAACAGCTGGATACTGTTCTTCTCTATCCGTGCCAGTATGCGATAGCCGTCAAACTTGATTTCATAAAGCCAGTCCTGTGCATTGCCCGGAGGACCGTCGGCCAGGGTTGCAAGCTGCGGTCTGAACGTGGCAGGCATAGGCGCCTTATTGCCGGCGCCCGCTGCTTTCTTTCGCGGCAGAGCAGCCTTCCTGGACACATCATCCAGTGCGGCCACGCTCTCGGGCCTTTCATCGACCACACTGAATTCGGATGCGTCCCGTGCGAACTCGTCCTTTTCCTTGATAAGCAGCCAGGGTTCCTGTTTTCCGGACTTTCCGTGCATGCGGACCAGTGTCCAGCGTCCGTGCAGTTTCTGGCCATGCAACGCGAATTTGAGCTTGCCGTCGCGATAGCCCCTGGCGGCGTCGTCCAAAGGCTCCCAAATGCCTCTATCCCAAATGATGACCTTGCCCGCCCCATATTGCTTGGGCGGGATGGTGCCTTCAAAAGTGTTGTAGGAAATTGGGTGATCCTCGACATGGACGGCCATCCGCTTGTCGGAAGGATCGAAGCTCGGCCCCTTGGGCACCGCCCAGCTTTTCATGGTGCCTTCAAGTTCCAGTCGAAAATCGTAGTGCAGGCGGGACGCCCAGTGTTTCTGAACCACAAAGGAGGGCGCTGCATCGTTAGCAGCCCCGCCGTCGGATGGTTCGCTGGTCAGTGAAAAGTCGCGTTTGGCTTTATAGCGCTCGAGGGAGTCGGATTTGGCCATGGGTCAAGCCGCTTTTCGTCCGGAAGGTTTCGATTTCGTATCTTTTTTTGCCGCTGCAGCTTTCTTTTCAGGCTTCTTGGCGGGGGCAGGTGCTTTCTTTGGCGCAGGCGCTGTCGCCTTACTTGCAGCGGATTTGCCGGTCGCCTTCAATGCCGCTTTTGAGGCGCGCTTCGCCGGGGCCTTTGTTGAGGCTTTCGATGCGTCGGTGTCTTTCGCCGGCGTCCGTGTTCCCTTGTTCAAACTTCGCTGCAGCATTTCGGTCAAGTCCAGAATCTTAGCACCGCCACCTTCGCTTTCCTCTGTATCGGGCTGGGTCACGGATTCGGTTTCTCCCGCTTCGACTTTCTCTTTCACCAACTGCAGGATTTGTTCCTTGAACGAATCCGTGAATGAATCGGGTTTCCATTTGGCGCTCATGTCGGCAACCAGCTGTTCACCCATGGTCATTTCCTTATCCGTCAAGCCGGCGGCTTTTACACCTTGTGGCGGAAGGTTCAAGTCTTCCCAGGACCGGATTTCGTCTTCCCATCGCAATAGATTCAGAATGAGCGCTGGTCCGCAAGGCATCAGTATGGCCAGATGCTGCTTTGTCTGGATGACCACTTTTGCCACCCCGACTTTCTTGGTCTTGTGCAGCACTTCGCGCAACAAGGCGTAGACCTTGGCTCCCTTATTGATCGGCGAGATGTAATAGGGGCGTTCTAGGTAAACGAAAGGGATCTCGCTAATGGGAACAAATGCTTCTATCTCCACCGTCTGCGTCGTCTTGGGATAGGCGGCCTGTATCTCGTCGGCAGAAAGGACGACGTACTGCCCGTCTTCGTATTCGATGCCTTTGACAATGTTTTCCTTGGTGATCTCTTTGCCTGTCGCCTTGTTGATGCGCTTGTAGCCGACCGGATCCATGCTGCGTTTGTCCAGCCAGTCAAAGTCCAAGCCTTGCTCGGCAGTCGCCGAGTGCAGGGCAATAGGGATATGCACAAGTCCGAATGAAATCGCGCCCTTCCACAGGGCTCTTTTGCTGGTGGTTGCCACATCATCCCCTTGCTGCGTAGAAGTCTCTAAGGACGGCTGAATAGCAAAGCAATTAACGTGCCCATCAGACCGGTTGCGCTACGACCTATTGCATCCGACGTTTGTCTGCGTAAATGCAAATCGTTTACACTTCCAATCTGCTGAACCTGGGGAAAGGTTCAATAATTTCAGGAATCGGGCGTGGCCCGGGGGGATCGATATATATGCATAAATTCTTGCTGGCAGCCACAATGGCGGCCCTGATAAGCACGGGGGCGTATGCCGCTGTGGAACCCAAGGCGGTCGTCAAGACGTATGCCGATGTCGCGCAGGCCAGTTATGAAGACGCACTCCGCACCGCACGCGATTTGCAAAAGTCCATTGCGGGTCTGCTTGCCAAGCCGAGTCCCGCCACGTTGGAAGCAGCCCGCGATGCCTGGATACTGGCACGTGTTCCTTACCAGCAGACAGAAGCGTACCGCTTCGGCAATCCGATAGTCGACGACTGGGAAGGTCGCGTCAATGCGTGGCCACTTGACGAAGGCATGATCGATTATGTGGACGCCTCGTACGGCACCGATTCCGACGCCAACGCCTATTATGTTGTCAACGTCATCGCCAACAAAAACTTGAGCGTTGGCGGGAAGAAGATGGATGCCAGCAACATTAGCACCGCGTTGTTGCGAGACGTGCTGCATGAAGCCGATGGCAACGAAGCCAACGTATCTTCCGGCTATCACGCCATCGAGTTTTTGCTGTGGGGTCAGGATGTCAACGGTACCGGACCGGCCCCGGTCGATCGCAGCGGTACACCGCAACAGCGGCATGCGGGCAACCGTCCGCACACTGACTACGACACGGCCAACTGCACCGGTGGAAACTGCGAGCGCCGCGGCCAGTACCTGAAGGTCGCCACAGAACTGCTTATTGCCGACCTGGAAGAAATGGTAGCTAACTGGCAGGCGCAGGGTGAAGCGCGCAAGGCTGTGCAAGAGAACCCGAAGGCCGGGTTGACGGCCATGCTTACCGGACTGGGTAGCCTGTCGTATGGTGAACTTGCCGGCGAGCGTATCAAGCTTGGCCTGATGCTGCACGATCCAGAAGAAGAGCACGACTGCTTTTCCGATAATACTCACAACTCTCATTTCTACGATCAGGTAGGAATGATGAATGTGTACCAAGGACACTACAAGCGCGTGGACGGGTCCGTGGTCCAAGGCGCAAGTCTTTCCGGGCTCGTCAAGGAGCGTGATCCAAAGCTGGATGCAGAAATGCACGAGAAGCTCAATGCCACGCTCAAGGCGATGCAGGCGATGAAGCATCATGCTGAAACTGTTGAAACCTACGACCAGATGATCGCGCAGGGCAATGAGAAGGGCAATGCCGTCGTACAGGCCGTGGTGGATGGCCTGGTAGCGCAGACACGCAGCATCGAGCGCGTCATAGCGGCGCTTGAGCTTGGTGCTATCGAACTGGAAGGCTCCGACAGTCTGGATCAACCTGACGCCATTTTCAAATAGTGTGAAACAGTGAAATTCGTAATTGGTATTGTTTTCATGGCAACGGCGACGGCAGCGTTCGCGGCTGTCCCTGTGCTGCGCTCCGATCTGAATGCAGAAGATCGCGCGCGGGTCCTGGAGATCACTCGTCCCACGGCGGATTTTTCGCAAGCCGAACAGTTTGAAACAATGCAAGGCGGCGCGGGCACGGTCAAGAAGCTGATCAATCCGGATATTTTTTCGCATCCAGCCGCCAATCTGACCTTCGAAGGCCGGCAGGAATTCATGGTGGGAAATGGCTTGTTCAGGAAAGATTGGGTGTCTTCGCCATCGTCTACCCAGGCGTCGGATGGGCTCGGACCCTTGTCGAATGCACGATCCTGCCAGGCGTGTCACGTGAAGGACGGTAGGGGTACCGTCCCTGGGTTCGATCCGCTGGAGCGTAGCGATGTGGTTGCTTTATTACTGAGGCTCTCCATACCGGGCAGCAGCGAGGAGGCGCGCAAACGCCTGCACCAGGGCGAAGTAGCCTCATTACCCGATCCGGTTTACGGGCACCAGCTGCAGCCCTTTGCCGTACCCGGAATGGCTGCTGAAGGCAGCATACAGATTGATTATCGCGAAGTTCCCGTCAAGCTCAACGGAGGCGAAACAGTGGCACTGATGGAGCCGACCTATCGTGTTAATGATCTGGGTTATGGCCCCTTGCATCCCGATGTGCGCTTCTCGCCACGGCTGGCACCCCCCATGCTAGGCCTTGGACTGCTTGAGTCCATACACCAAGATGACATCCTGGCCCATGCTGCCGTCGCTAAACCTGACGGTATATCCGGACGGCCGAACTGGATAACCGACGTGCGCACAGGCAAGCAGGTGCTGGGCCGCTTCAACTGGAAGGCGGGTCAGCCGACGGTCGAACATCAGTCCGCCAACGCATTTTCTGGCGACATGGGCCTGTCCACGCCCATGTTTCCGAGCCACTACGGCGATTGTATGCCGGCGCAGACCTCCTGTTTTGAGTTCCCTCATGGAGCACAAGAGCATTTGGGTGAGCATGAGGTGCCGGGACGGCTCATGGAGTTCGTGACGACGTACTCTCAAAATCTTGCCTTGCCACAGCGACGCAACGTGAACGATGAGCGGGTGCTGGCCGGGAAGCGCTTGTTCTACGAGTCCAATTGCGTAGCCTGTCATGTACCTAAATATGTGACGAGCCGCGACGCCAAACGCGCCGAACATCGTTTTCAATTGATCTGGCCTTATACCGACTTACTGTTGCATGATATGGGCTCCGGCCTGGCCGACGGCCAGGACGAGGGCGACGCCGGCGGGCGCGAATGGCGCACTCCGCCATTGTGGGGTATAGGGCTGACTAAAACGGTGAACCCCAATGCAACCTGGCTGCACGATGGACGGGCGCGCTCCCTGCTGGAAGCCATTTTGTGGCATGGCGGCGAGGCGCAGGTTGCGCGTGATCGTGTTGTGGCCATGACCCCTGCACAGCGCGCAGACCTGATATTGTTCCTGGAATCCTTGTAGGCCTAATGACTAGAACGTTCTCGATTTCCCGCTTGTGCTTCGTGTGGCTGCGCCCCGTGTTGTGCGCTGCCGCACTTCTTCCAGCCATGTCATCGGCTGCGGGCGAGCTTCCCGCCGATTTTGGAAAACGGCTTACTACTGGCTACATCAGCCCCGCCATGCAGGGCTTCCACTTGGCTGCCGATCACCTGAATGCCACCTTGCAGGGCTGGTGTGTCGCACCCGACAAAAATGGCGCTCGACGTATCGATAAGGACTTCGCCAGGCTGGTCAAGGCCTGGGCCGGTATTGAGTTTCTGCGCTTCGGGCCGTTGGTAAAAGCCAACCGCTATGAAAAGCTCAATTTCTGGCCCGATCCGCGCGGCATCACCCTGCGTCAGGTGCAAGGCGTGTTGACGAAGCCCGAGGCGATCCCGAATGCGTCCGAGCTCTCTACTCATAGCGTGGCCATACAAGGCCTGCCTGCGCTCGAATACATACTGTATCGCGAAGATGGTCTGCTGGCCGGCATGGCGACCGGCGCCACCCCCGTCAAGGTGAGTCCGGAGGCGTGCTCGTATGCGATGTCGATCGCCGGCAATCTGGAAAAATTGGGCTCTGAATTGGCCAGCGAGTGGCGGCCTGGGGGAATTTACGCCCAGCAATTTGCGCGGCCGTCACAAGGCAACTCCTTATATCGTACCGAGCAGGAAGTTGCGGCAGAGGCCATCAAGGCCCTATCCACTGGTTTGCAATTTGCGCGCGACGTCAAGCTTTTGCCGGTGTTGGGCGACGGTATTGGCTCGGTGAAGCCGAAGCGCGCTCCGTTTTGGCGCAGCGGGCAGTCCATGGCATCGATGGCCGCTTCCGCGCAAGGTATGCTGCGCTTCTACCGGGCCGGTGGATACCGATATGGCAGCGACGAAGCTTGGATAAATGACAGCGTACTTGCGGAGTTGCGTCGCATCGATGACACCTTCAAGGCAATGCCTGACAGCGGTGGTGCAGTTGAATTTGTCGAGTTCATCAGTAGCGAAGATGGGTACCGTCAGTTGACGCTGGCTGCTTTATTGACTAAGAACGCCAAGGTCCTGGTCGACGAGCACGTTGCGACGGCGTTCGACGTCAGAATGGGTTTCAATGCGCTCGATGGAGATTAGCCGTCGACGCTTCCTGGCGCTATTGGCGGCGTATGGGGCAGGGCCGACTGCGATCGGCGCGGCGCGTGCGCAACCGTCGCCTGTCGGCACCGACTCCCGCTCCTTATATCTGTCGGCACGCAAGAATGACGGTCGCTATGAGGCGGCCGTTTTCGATGAAAAGGGCAACGACCGGCTGGTCATCCCCATGCCGGACCGGGGGCACAGCTTTGCCCTGGATCCCGTCCGTGGCCGAGCCACCGTCTTCGAGCGGCAACCTGGTTTTTTCGCGATCACGTTCGATGTTGCCGGCAAGAGTCCCCCGCAGACCATGCAGGCATCACCCGGCCGTCATTTCTACGGTCACGGCGTGTATTCGCCGAACGGCGACATCATGGTGGCCACAGAGAACGTGTACGAAGCGGGGCAGGGCGTACTGGGTATATACGACAGCAGCGGAAAAGGGCAATACCGACGTCTCGGCGAGTGGTCGAGCGGCGGAATCGGCCCACACGAAATCGTGCTGATGCCCGATGGACGCACCGTGTGCGTCGCAAATGGCGGCATCCTGACGCATCCCGACTACGGAAAGCTGCAGCTGAATGGCGACACCATGCACCCTTCGCTTGCCTACGTCGATATGCATAGCGGTGAATTATTGGAGCAAGTGTTTCTGGAGCCCTCCTTGCGTAAGCTGTCCATTCGCCATCTGGTTGTCGATGCCGCTGGCGCAGTGTGGTTTGGATGCCAGTACACCGGTACTGCGCAGGATCGTCCTCCATTGGTAGGGCGCCATCGTCGCGGGATGCCTCTACAGTTGTTCACTGGCCCTGATGAAGCCTTGCGCAGCATGAACAATTATGTGGGTTCCATGGCAGCGAACCTGGCGGGCACTGTTATTGCTACGTCAAGCCCGGTTGGCGGAAAAGTGTTGTTCTGGGATGCCCAAAGCGGTAAGTTTCTGGAAAGCCGCGATATTTCCGACGGCTGCGGCGTCGCCTCGGCGCAGGAATATCAGTTCATCGTTAGTAGTGGCAGAGGCACACTCCAGAGGCTGACTGTACCGGGTGGCGACGAAACGATCCAACAGTCCCCCGGAATTTCCTGGGACAACCACCTTCGCCGGTTGCGGTATTCTGCTGCAGCAACCACACAAGGCTGACTTCAATCGCCCCAAGGTTGCAGATAGAACGCGTCCAAAGGGTCGCAAATCATTGAAAAGAAAGCGTTTAGACACGGTCGGTGAATGCGAGCAAACAGTAATGAAAACAGATGCTTGTGCGGGCTAATTAAAATAAATATTAATATGGGGCTGCAACGCAATTTGTGTCTGAGAGGCCACACCCAAACCTAGGGTAAACCCTTGCTGGTTCGAGTGAAAATTGACTGTTTGTTGCTGTCACCCAACACAAACAAAGAAAACAAGCGCTTTTGCTAACGTCACCATAGCCAGCGCCCCGGAATTTTGATGCAATAGCTTCAACTTCCCATCGCGGAGTTAGAAAGAGCAGCAGCACTCGTTTTGGAAGTCGCTGCTCTGTTTACTCAAATCTACGGAGATTTCTTACATGAAAAAGACTCTGCTCGCTGCTGCTCTAATTGCTGGCTTCGCTGGCGTTGCTCAGGCAGAAACATCGGTTACCTTGTACGGTATCCTGGACGGTGGTATCGGTTACAACAAAGTTGACGGCACAGTCGTTAACCGCACAACCGGTGTTCGTACCGACTATTCGGCCAAGAAAACCGGAATGATCAATGGCGTTCAGTCTGGCAATCGTTGGGGCCTGAAAGGTTCCGAAGATCTGGGTAATGGCCTGCGCGCTGTGTTCCAATTGGAAAGCGGCTTTGACCTCGGCACTGGCAACAGCGCCCAAGGTGGCCGTCTGTTCGGTCGTCAAGCCACATTGGGCTTGGCTGGCGATTCCTGGGGTCAGTTGGACGTTGGTCGTCAAACCAATATTGCCTCCAAGTACCTGCCAGGCGTGGCTGATCCTTTCGGCGCCGGTTTTGGCCAAGCCAACATCGGTACATCGTTCAGCGCAGCCAACACAATGCGTTGGGACAACTTGGTTATGTATCAAACGCCTAACTTCTCCGGCTTCCAGTTCGGTGTTGGTTACTCGTTTAACGTAAGCGGCAACCAGGGTTGGGATATCGACCGTCCCGGTTTGGTCAACAATCCTGACGAAGCCAACGGTAAAGGCATCACTACCGGATTGCGTTATGCAAACGGCCCTATCGGTGTAGCGGCTACTTATGACCGTATCGAATTTGACGCAGACGATGCGAAGTTCACTCAGTGGAACTTGGGTGCAAGCTACGATTTCGAAGTTGTGAAAGCCATGGTTGCCTTCGGTCAGACGCGTGATGGCTGGTTCCAGGGTACTGACTTCGGTCCCGCTGTTAACGCTGGTGGCGTTGCAGATACAAGCACTGGTACTTTCCGCTCGCTTGACGGCCTGAAGGTTAACTCTTACCTGGTTGGTCTGACTGCCCCTATTGGTAACGGCAAGCTGTTGGCTTCGTGGCAAATGGCTGATCCTTCCAACTCGCCTGACGGCGCTCTTGGTGAGTTCGAAAAGCAGCACACATACAGCTTGGGCTACACATACGCCCTGTCGAAGCGCACCAACGTTTACGCGATTGGTTCGTACGCCAAGAACGTAGTATTCCAAGACGACCTGGATTCGACTCTGGTCGGTGTTGGTCTGCGTCACCAGTTCTAATCGGATTGCATAGCTAGTCTATGCGCCGAGGCGACCCGGTTCGCCGGGTTGCCGAGCTAAGTGAAGCAAGCGCAATCTTGCAACAAAAAGCCACTCTTCGGAGTGGCTTTTTGTATGGCCGGGCCGTTGTTATAGGGTTGGATCAACGTATTGATTCAGGGCCTTGGAGCGGCCTTCTGTGCGGAAAAAAATGTGCCATGGCGGCAGGTCTGGCAGTTGTGAAGAATGGTCGCCTGCCTTTTGATTGCAAAAATTTGGAAGCGCCTGCGTATCATCCCTCAAGCGCCTTTGATTTATATCATCAACATGTTTCAGTTCGGCCGTCTTCGCCCGAATGCCGATATCAAAATGCTACAATCCGAGGGTTTACTTATCGTGATTGGTTGCTTGGCATGAATCTGCAAGAGTACTTTCCCGTTCTACTGTTTATTATCGTTGCGACCGTCATCGGGTTCGCCTTGCTGGGCGCTGGGCGCCTGCTAGGGCCGCATCGTCCCTATGCTGAAAAACTTTCTCCCTACGAGTGCGGTTTCGACGCATTCAGCGATTCGCGCATGAAGTTCGATGTGCGCTATTACCTGGTCGCCATCCTCTTCATCATGTTCGACCTGGAGATCGCTTTCCTGTTCCCATGGGCAATTGCCAATGGCACTATCGGCATGGTTGGGTTCTGGACGGTGCTCGTGTTTTTGAGCCTGCTCACCGTAGGATTCATCTACGAGTGGAAGAAAGGTGCGCTGGATTGGGAATAGTAGCCCCGCTCCTGTATTGAATGGTAAATAGGCAATATTATGGCTATCGACGGCATTATGAAAGAAGGTTTTGTAACCACCAGCGCAGACAAGTTTCTGAACTGGGCGAAGACGGGTTCCCTGTGGCCCATGAGCTTCGGACTTGCCTGTTGCGCGGTCGAGATGATGCACGCCGGCGCGGCACGCTACGACCTGGATCAATTCGGCATTATATTTCGCCCAAGTCCCCGGCAATCCGATCTCATGATCGTTGCAGGCACCTTGTGCAATAAAATGGCGCCGGCCTTGCGCAAAGTTTACGACCAGATGGCCGAGCCCCGTTGGGTGGTGTCCATGGGCTCCTGTGCCAACGGGGGTGGCTATTATCACTACTCGTACTCGGTGGTTCGCGGCTGTGATCGCATCGTTCCAGTGGACGTCTACGTGCCCGGGTGTCCTCCGACGGCAGAAGCACTGGTGTACGCGCTGTTGCAGTTGCAGAACAAGATCCGTTTGACAAACACCATTGCGCGCTAAGCCGATTTGGCTGTCACCCTTAACGTTGAACTGCTTGAATTATGACTCGGCTTGAAACGCTACAAACTAACCTGTTGGCTGCCTTTGGCGAATCCGCCATGCTTAAGCTGGCCCTGAACGAGCTGACGCTCGAGGTTCCCGCCAAAGACTGGATCGATACCTGTACTGCCCTGCGCGATAATGCGTCGCTGGGCTTTGATACCTGTATCGACGTCTGCGGTGTCGATTACTCCGGTTGGGGTGCGCCTACCTTGGTGGTGGACCCCGGTTTGCATCCCCAGCGGTTCGCGGTGGTGACCCATTTGCTGTCCGTCAAGCATAACTGGCGCCTGCGCGTCCGTGCCTTTGTTCCCAACGACGAGTTCCCTGTTTTGCCCTCGTTGATCGACGTCTGGCCATCTGTGAACTGGTT
Organism: Pollutimonas nitritireducens; assembly: GCF_002849615.1. Classification (GTDB taxonomy): domain Bacteria; phylum Pseudomonadota; class Gammaproteobacteria; order Burkholderiales; family Burkholderiaceae_B; genus Pollutimonas; species Pollutimonas nitritireducens. The sequence goes on along the minus strand of NZ_PDNV01000006.1, from coordinate 198,287 downwards.
CGAGCGCGAAGCCTTCGATCTTTACGGCATTGTGTTTGAAGGCCACCCCGATCTGCGCCGCATACTTACCGACTACGGATTCATCGGACATCCCTTCCGCAAGGATTTTCCTTTGTCAGGCACAGTGGAAATGCGCTACGACACCGAACAGCAACGGGTCATATACCAACCCGTTACGATCGAACCGCGTGAGATCACTCCGCGTGTCGTGCGTGAAGAAGGCTACGGAGCAGGGCGCTAAAACATGGCTGAAATTAAAAACTACACACTGAACTTTGGTCCCCAGCATCCCGCCGCTCACGGCGTGTTGCGGCTGGTTCTTGAACTGGACGGCGAAGTCATCCAGCGGGCCGATCCGCATATTGGCTTGCTGCACAGGGCTACTGAAAAGCTGGCCGAGCATAAAACCTATTTGCAGGCGCTTCCTTACATGGATCGCCTGGACTACGTGTCCATGATGTGCAATGAACATGCTTATGTCATGGCCGTCGAGAATCTGCTGGGGATTGAGGTGCCGCTGCGCGCGCAGTACATACGCGTCATGTTCGACGAAATCACCCGCGTGCTGAACCACCTCATGTCGATAGGTTCGCATGCGCTCGACGTCGGTGCCATGGCAGTGTTTCTGTATGCGTTCCGCGAACGCGAAGACCTGATGGATTGCTACGAAGCGGTGTCCGGCGCCCGCATGCATGCGGCCTATTATCGTCCGGGCGGCGTATACCGCGACCTTCCTGGCGCCATGCCGCAGTATGGCGATTCCAGCAAATATCGTGGCGCCAAGGAAATGCGTGCCATGAACGACGCGCGCTCGGGATCGCTGCTGGATTTCATCGAAGATTTCACCAATCGGTTCCCGGCCTGTGTCGACGAATACGAATCCCTGCTCACCGATAACCGCATCTGGAAACAGCGTCTTGTGGGTATTGGCGTGGTTGACCCCGAGCGCGCCAAGGCGCTGGGCATGACCGGGCCCATGCTGCGCGGTTCCGGCGTGGAATGGGATTTGCGCAAGATGCAGCCCTACGAAGTCTACGACCGCCTCGATTTCGACATTCCCGTAGGGACCAACGGTGATTGCTATGATCGCTACCTGGTGCGTATTGCCGAAATGCGCGAAAGCAACCGCATCATCCGCCAATGCGTCGAGTGGTTGCGCAACAATCCCGGCCCGGTCATTGTGGAGAATCACAAGGTTGCGCCGCCCAAGCGCGAACGCATGAAAACCGGCATGGAAGACCTGATTCACCATTTCAAACTTTTTACCGAAGGCATGCATGTGCCTGCCGGCGAAACTTACGCCGCGGTAGAACATCCCAAGGGCGAGTTCGGCATCTATATGGTGTCCGATGGCGCCAACAAGCCGTATCGCATGAAAATTCGCGCGCCCGGCTTCGCCCATTTGCAGTCTCTCGATGAAATGTCGCGCGGCCACATGATTGCCGACGCGGTGACCATTATCGGCACCCTGGACATTGTGTTTGGCGAAATCGACCGTTAACCGGCACCAGCCAAGGTAAAAACCGGATTCAAACTATGCTGCTTTCCGAACAAGCGTACCAAAAGATCGACCAGGAGCTCACCAAGTTCCCTGGCGACAGGCAACAGTCGGCCATCATGGCCGCCTTGGCCGTCGCCCAGGACGAGAAAGGGTGGGTTTCGGCCGACGTCATCACCGACATCGCCGCGTATCTGCATGTGCCCCCCATCGCCGTGCAAGAGGTCGCCACTTTCTACAATATGTTCAATACGCATCCCACGGGTCGGTTCAAGATCACGGTATGCACGAACCTGCCCTGTGCGCTGCGCGATGGCGTCAAGGCGGCCGACTACCTCAAGCAAAAGCTCGGCATTGGTTTTCACGAAACCACGCCCGACGGTCTCTTTACCTTGATGGAAGGCGAATGCATGGGTGCTTGCGGCGATTCGCCTGTCATGACCATGAACAACAAGCATATGTGTGTACGCATGTCGCATGAAAAAATAGACGCGATGATCCAGGAACTCAAACAGCACGGGGAGTCGGCATGAGCGCGTCGGGTCTACTGCAGCAGTTTTCCCAAGGGCTAGTTCCAGACCCTGCCGGAAACCTGGAAAACAGCATGATATTCCACAACCGCCACCTCAGCCCGCAAATCATTGCCGGACTGGATGGCGCGAACTGGGGTCTTGAAGATTACGTTAAGCGCGGTGGTTATGAAGCACTGCGCAAGATACTGTCCACAGGAATGACGCCCGATGACGTTATCGCCACGGTCAAGGCATCCGGTTTACGCGGCCGCGGCGGTGCGGGTTTCCCGACCGGCCTGAAGTGGAGCTTCATGCCGCGAACGTTGCCTGGCCAGAAGTATTTGGTTTGCAACTCCGATGAAGGCGAGCCTGGCACCTTCAAAGATCGCGATATTCTGCGTTTCAATCCGCATATCGTGATCGAGGGGATGGCCATCGCGGCTTACGCGATGGGCATCACAGTGGGCTACAACTACATACACGGCGAAATTTTCGAGATTTACCAGCGTTTCGAACAGGCATTGGAAGAGGCCCGAGCAGCCGGTTTCCTGGGCGATAAAATCCTGAGTTCGGAATTCAGCTTCCAGTTGCATGCATTCCACGGCTACGGCGCCTATATATGCGGCGAAGAAACAGCCTTGCTGGAATCGCTGGAAGGCAAGAAAGGACAGCCGCGCTTCAAGCCGCCTTTCCCTGCCAGTTTTGGTCTCTATGGTAAGCCGACCACGATCAATAACACTGAAACGTTCGCCGCCGTGCCATGGATTTTCCGCAATAGTGCACAAGAGTACCTCGAGATCGGTCTGCCCAATAATGGCGGAACCAAGCTGTTCTCGGTATCGGGCGATGTCGAGCTGCCTGGCAACTATGAAATTCCGTTGGGAACGCCGTTCAGCAAGCTGCTCGAGCTGGCCGGCGGCATGCGCGGTGGTCGCAAGCTCAAGGCGGTGATTCCTGGCGGATCCAGTGCCCCGGTGTTGCCGGCCGACATCATGATGCAGACCACGATGGACTACGATTCCATTGCAAAGGCAGGATCCATGCTGGGGTCGGGCGCCGTCATTGTCATGGATGAAACACGTTGCATGGTCAAGTCGTTGATGCGCCTTTCGTACTTCTACTTCGAAGAAAGCTGCGGTCAGTGCACACCGTGCCGGGAAGGGACGGGTTGGTTGTACCGCATGGTCGAGCGCATTGAAAACGGCCAGGGTCGTCCCGAAGACCTCGATGTCCTCGATTCAGTGGCCCATAACATCATGGGGCGCACAATCTGTGCGCTGGGCGACGCCGCCGCCATGCCGGTACGCAGCTTTATCAAGCATTTCCGCGACGAGTTCGCACACCACATCGAGCATAAAAGCTGTGTGGTGCCAAAATATTTGTAGGTTCAGGATACGCTAATGGTTGAACTCACCATCGACGGCATTAAAGTAGAAGCGCCCGAGGGCAGCATGGTCATACAGGCCGCGCACAAACTCGGCGTCTATGTGCCGCACTTCTGCTATCACAAGAAACTGTCCATTGCTGCCAATTGCCGCATGTGCCTGGTCGACGTCGAGAAAGCGCCCAAGGCGCTGCCGGCCTGTGCCACGCCCGTGACCAACGGCATGATCGTGCACACGCGTTCGGAAAAAGCCATTGCGGCCCAGAAAAGCGTCATGGAATTCCTGCTCATCAATCACCCGCTGGATTGCCCGGTGTGCGACCAGGGCGGTGAGTGCCAGCTTCAGGATCTTGCCGTGGGCTATGGCGCATCGGCATCGCGCTACCGCGAGGAGAAGCGCGTGGTCGTCGCCAAATCCATGGGCCCGCTCATTTCGACCGACGGCATGCAACGCTGCATCCATTGCACGCGTTGCGTGCGCTTTGGTCAGGAGATCGGCGGCATCATGGAAGTGGGCATGATCAATCGGGGCGAGTTCTCCGAGATCACGACTTTCGTCGGCGAGGCGGTGGAGTCCGAGCTTTCCGGAAACATGATCGACATCTGCCCGGTTGGCGCCTTGCTGTCCAAACCGTTCAAATTCACGGCCCGCACCTGGGAAATGGGGCGGCGCCGTTCAGTAAGTCCGCATGACAGCCTGGGCGCGAATCTGGTCGTGCAGGCGAAGCTTGACCGCGTCCTGCGCGTCGTACCGTTCGAAAATGAGGACGTGAACGAATGCTGGATCAGCGATCGCGATCGTTTTTCGTACGAAGGGCTGTATACCGAAGATCGGTTGGCTCATCCCATGCTCAAGGGCGAAGATGGCCAGTGGCGGGAAGCATCCTGGAGCGATGCCTTGCAGGTGGTCGTGCATGGCTTCAATACTGTGCGCGATCAGTTTGGTGCCGAACAGATTGGCGGAATAGGAAACCATAACGCAACGACTGAAGAACTCGCCTTGCTGGCGCGGCTCATGCGTGCGCTCGGATCCGAAAACGTGGACTTCCGCCTGCGCGGCATCGACCCCACATTCGAACAGGCTGTGGCCGGTGTGCCGTGGCTGGGCATGCCTATTGCGGAACTCGGCCAACTGGACCGGGTGCTGATTGTTGGTTCTTTCCTGCGCAAGGACCATCCACTGATGGCGCAGCGCTTGCGCCAGGCCGTCAAGCACGGTACCCAGGTATCGTTTATCGACTCCGCTGCAGACGATCCGCTTTTCCCCGTAAGCGGCCGCATGACGGTGGCGCCCAGCCTGTTGCCGAATGCACTTGCGGAAGTGCTCGTTGCTTTGGCGCAAGCCAAAGATCAACCTGTTCCCGAGGCGTTTGCCAAGGTAGAGCCATCGCCTGCCGCGCAGCTCATCGCGGCCAGCCTTTCGTCGGGCCAACGCGTGGCCGTGCTGCTTGGTAACATGGCGGTCGGTTCCGATAAGGCCGGCCTTATCGCCGCCAACGCCTACGCCGTGGCTCGGTCCGCCAGCGCCAAATTCGGATTCCTTACCCCTGGCGCTAATACCGTGGGCGGCTATCTTGCCGGCGCGACTCCGGGCAAAGGAGGACTGACCGCCGAGCAAATGCTCGCTCAGCCGCTTAAAGCGTATCTGGTCCTGCATGCCGAACCTGCCTTCGACAGCGACAATGGCGCCCGCGCGCTCGAAGTCCTGAAGGCGGCGGGCTTCGCCGTTGCACTGACTTCCTTCAAATCGGCGGCGCAAGAGTGGGCCGATGTGATGTTGCCAATTTCGCCGTTCACCGAAACATCTGGCACGTTCGTCAATGCGGAAGGGCGGGTCCAAAGCTTCAAGGGTGCCGCGGCGCCGTTTGCCGACACACGTCCGGCCTGGAAGGTCTTGCGCGTTCTGGGCAACCTGTTCCAGTTGCAGGGATTCGATGACGAGACCTCTGAATCCGTCCGCGAGACCGTACTGGTCAGCGGCATCGATGGGCGTCTGTCCAATGACGTGACTGCCAGCGCGGGTTTGTCCAGCAAGCGCGAAGGCCTCGAACGGGTTGCTGATGTACCGATTTACCGCAGCGACGCTCTGGTGCGTCGTTCGCAGCCCTTGCAGGATACGACTGCATCCCAGGCACCCCACGCCCGCATGGCATCCAGTACGCTGGCCGGCCTGGGCATCGAAGCGGGTACAGCTGTGCGCATCGGCTCGGCGCAAGGACAAGTGGTTCTTGCGGCTTTCCTGGACGATACGGTAGCGCCGGGATGTGTGCGGGTCGCCACAGCGTTCAATGAAACGCTGGCGCTGGGTAGCGGTTTCGGCCAACTGACGGTGGAGCGTGCCTAATGGAGTGGCTTACTCTTCTCAATAATTACGGTACAGGTCTCATCGGCCCCACCGCCTGGCTGGTGGTCTGGACGATCGTCAAAATCGTCGTCATCGCCGTGCCCATCATTTTGTCCGTTGCCTACCTGACATACTGGGAACGCAAGATGATAGGCGCCATGCACGTGCGCCGGGGCCCCAACCGGGTGGGTTATCGCGGTCTGTTGCAACCGTTCGCCGACGTATTCAAGCTTCTTACCAAAGAAGTGATCATGCCCGCCAAGGCCAATAAGGTCTTGTATGTCCTGGCACCCGTGGTCACGCTTATGCCGGCGCTGGCAGCATGGGCCGTCATTCCGTTTGGCCCGGAAATCGTCCTCGCCAACGTGAATGCGGGACTGCTCTATGTTATGGCCATTACCTCGATAGGCGTATATGGGGTCATCGTGGCGGGTTGGGCGTCCAATTCCAAGTATGCCTTTCTGGGTGCCTTGCGCGCCGCGGCGCAAATGGTTTCTTACGAACTTGCTATCGGTTTCGTGTTGATCACCGTCCTGCTGGTGTCGGGTACGCTGAATTTAAGCGGGATCGTCAATGGCCAGGGGCAGGGCTGGTTTGCCGATAAGGGCGTGAACTTCATGTCCTGGAACTGGTTGCCCTTGTTGCCTTTGTTCGTAATCTACGTCGTGTCCGCGGTGGCCGAAACCAATCGGCATCCCTTCGACGTTGTAGAGGGCGAGTCGGAAATTGTGGCGGGTCACATGGTTGAGTATTCGGGCATGGGCTTCGCGTTGTTCTTCCTTGGCGAATACGCCAACATGATCTTGCTTTCGGCCTTGGCTTCCATCATGTTTCTGGGCGGTTGGATGCCTCCCCTGGAAATTGCGCCGCTGACCTGGATACCGGGGTGGCTGTGGTTGGGACTCAAGACCTTTGTAGTGGTTTCGATGTTTGTGTGGTTCCGTGCGACGTTCCCTCGTTATCGCTACGATCAGATCATGCGTCTGGGCTGGAAAGTGTTCATTCCGTTCACCGGCATATGGTTGCTGGTGGTCGCGATCTGGATGCAAACGCCATGGAATATATGGCAATAGGACACAGGGGCTAGATTATGGAAGCAATTAAAGATTTCTTCGGCAGCTTGATGCTGTCCGAGATGTTGAAGGGTATGCGCCTGACGGGCAAGTATTTCTTCAAGCGCAAGGTTACCTTGCGCTATCCGCAGGAGAAAACGCCTGCATCGCCACGTTTTCGGGGGCTGCATGCGCTGCGCCGATATCCCAACGGGGAAGAGCGCTGCATTGCCTGCAAGCTGTGCGAAGCGGTGTGCCCGGCCCTGGCCATCTCCATCGAATCGGAAGAACGCGACGACGGTACGCGGCGCACGACGCGTTACGACATCGATCTGGCCAAATGCATTTTCTGTGGCTTCTGCGAAGAAAGCTGTCCGGTGGATTCCATCGTTGAAACGCACATCTCCGAATATCACGGCGAAAAGCGTGGCGACCTGTACTACACCAAAGACATGCTGCTGGCGATCGGTGATCGTTACGAGCCCGAGATTGCACGCCGTCGTTCCGAAGACGCCCCTTATCGTTGATGCCCGGACCCGACACTCATGATTTTTTCTACAGTCCTGTTTTATATATTGGCGTTGGTGCTGGTAGTGGCCGCGTTTCGCGTTATCACCGCAACCAGCCCGGTCACCGGTGTCCTGCACCTTATTCTGACGTTTTTCACGGCATCCATGATCTGGATGTTGCTGGGTGCCGAATTTCTCGCCCTGCTGCTGGTCGTGGTCTATGTCGGCGCCGTCATGGTCCTGTTCCTGTTCGTCGTCATGATGATGGACGTGCGCCTGGAAGCGTTGCGTACCGGCCTCAAGACTTACCTGCCGCTCGGCCTGGTCATTGGGTTGATCATGGTGTTGGAAATGGCCTTCGTGCTGGCCAAGACCTGGTTCGATGCCGGCCCACAGGCCGCTGTGGCCGACGACTACGATAATACCTACGCGTTGGGCGTGGCAATGTATACCGACTACGTGTTTGCCGTGCAGGTTGGAGGTGTCATTCTGCTGGTCGGCATGGTGTCGGCGATTGCGCTTACCTTGCGTCGCCGCACTGATGTCAAGCGGACACGTCCATCCGAACAGGTGAAAGTGCGTGCCAGTGATCGCCTGCGCATGGTCAGCATTCCTTCGCAAACCGAATTGCCTTCCGCGGTACCCGGCGCCAATCAAGACCATGGGGACAAGAAATGACACTGACGCTCGCTCATTACCTGATACTTGGCGCTATCCTGTTTGCGACCGGTATCTTTGGATTCTTCCTGAACCGTCGCAATATCATCATTCTTTTGATGTCCATCGAGCTCATGTTGCTCGCGGTCAATATGAACTTCGTGGCGTTTTCTACCTGGTTCGGAGACACCGCCGGCCAGGTGTTCGTTTTCTTTATTCTTACGGTGGCGGCCGCTGAAGCGGCCATCGGATTGGCGATTTTGGTGCTGCTGTTCCGCAACCTGAATACGATCAACGTTGAAGAACTTGACCAGCTCAAGGGTTGATGGGATTGCACATACTATGAATTCACCAAATCTATATTTATTGATTGCGCTGGCTCCCTTGGTGGGAGCCATATTGGCCGGATTTTTCGGTACGGGGTTTCTAGGCCGCTTCGTCAGCCGGCGCGGCTCTCATCTTATTACCATTCTGGGCGTACTGATCTCCTTCATTGGTTCCGTCATTGTCTTGCTGCAGGTGCTGGACGGGCAGACCTTCGACGGCGCGCTCTACACCTGGAGTGTCATCGGCACGACCAAGCTTGAACTGGGGTTTCTCATAGATTCCCTCTCAGCGCTGATGATGGTGGTGGTTACATCGGTGTCGCTCATGGTGCATATCTATACCATCGGATACATGGCCGACGATCCGGGCTACCAGCGTTTCTTTTCCTATATTTCGCTGTTCACCTTTTCCATGTTGATGCTGGTCATGTCCAACAACATGGTTCAGTTGTTCTTCGGCTGGGAAGCCGTGGGTCTGGTGTCCTACTTGTTGATTGGTTTCTGGTACACGCGTCCAACTGCCATTTTTGCCAACATGAAGGCTTTCTTGATGAATCGCGTAGGCGATTTCGGGTTCTTGCTCGGTATTGCGCTGTTGTTTGCCTACACAGGCAGCATGCACTACGGTGACGTGTTCGCCCAGACCGAAAAGCTGGCAGGCATGACTTTCCCGGGTACCGACTGGCAACTGCTTACCGTGGCCTGCATAGCCTTGTTCGTTGGAGCCATGGGTAAGTCGGCACAAGTTCCATTGCACTCCTGGCTTCCCGATTCGATGGAAGGCCCGACGCCGATTTCGGCACTGATCCACGCGGCAACCATGGTTACAGCCGGCATCTTCATGGTGGCCCGGTTTTCACCCGTGTTCGAGTACTCCGACACCGCGCTGTCGGTGATGATAGTCATTGGCGCGATCGGAGCCTTGTTCCTGGGCATACTGGGCATCGTCCAGACCGATATCAAGCGGGTCATTGCGTACTCTACTTTGTCGCAACTGGGCTACATGACTGTCGCGCTTGGCGCGTCGGCCTATTCAGGCGCCATTTTCCACCTGATGACGCACGCATTCTTCAAGGCATTGCTGTTCCTGGGCGCAGGCTCGGTGATCATCGGCATGCACCATGACCAGGATATCCGCAACATGGGTGGCCTGCGCAAGTACATGCCGATTACATGGATTACCTTCCTGGTGGGAACGCTGGCCTTGGTTGGTACACCCTTTTTCTCAGGGTTCTACTCCAAGGAGCACATCATCGAAGCGGCGGGCGCTGCTAATGTCTGGGGTGCAAACTTTGCCTATTACGCGACATTGATCGGCGTGTTCGTCACTTCCCTGTACTCCTTCCGTGTGTACTTCCTGGTGTTCCATGGCAAAGAGCGGTTCCATGCTCATGATCATGCCGCACATGGGCACGACGAACACGGCCATCATGGCGGTACGCCTCATGAATCGCCGTGGGTCGTGACCCTGCCTTTGGTGCTGTTGGCCATTCCGTCCGTCATCGCTGGCATTTGCTTCATCGATCCGCTCCTGTTCGACGGCTTCTTCGATGGCGTAATCAAGGTGTTGCCGGCGCATCCCGCCATGGCCGAACTGGCCGGGCATTGGCATGGCTGGGTCGCCTACGCGCTGCATGGCTTTGTGACGCTGCCTTTCTGGCTCATGATCGCGGGTCTGGTCGTGGCCTGGTATTGCTACCTCATTAATCCGAAGGTTCCGGCCGCCATACATAAGAAGCTGTCGTTCATCAACCGCGTGCTGGACAACAAATACTATGCCGACTGGTTCAACGAGCAAGTTATTGCACGCGCCGTGCGCGGCTTGGGTAGAGGGTTCTGGCAGGCGGGTGATCGCGGCCTGATAGACGGCATCATGATCAATGGAAGTGCGCGATTCATAGGCCTGTTGGCAGCCGCCAGCCGCCACTTGCAATCCGGCTATATCTATCACTATGCCTTCGCGATGATCATCGGGATCATGGCTTTATTAACCTTTTTTGTACTGACGGTTCTCTGATGGCTAGCGATATGGCGTCTTCTACTCTCCCTTGGTTAACGCTTGCGATCTTCGTACCGATTATTGCTGGCCTGATCGTACTAATGGTTGGTCGCGACGACCGGCCGGGACTCACGCGTATGCTGGCACTAGTGGGCTCCGTGGCGGGCTTCCTGGTAACCTTGCCCTTGTACTTCGGCTTCAATTCCAATACGGCCGACATGCAGTTCGTCGAGAAGACATCGTGGATAGAGACTTTCGCAGTCAACTATCACGTCGGCATCGATGGGATTTCCATCTGGTTCGTCCTGCTCACCGCCTTTATCACGATCATCGTAGTATTGTCCGGCTGGAAAGTCATCACCAGCCGGGTCGGGCAGTACATGGCGTCCTTCCTGATCCTGTCGGGCCTGATGGTGGGCGTGTTTGCCTCGCTCGATGGCATGCTGTTTTACGTCTTTTTTGAAGCCACCCTGATTCCGATGTACCTGATTATCGGGGTGTGGGGCGGTCCTAACCGCGTATACGCCGCATTCAAGTTCTTCCTGTACACGTTGATGGGTTCGTTGCTGACCCTGATTGCATTCATCTACCTCTGGCATGCATCCGGCGGCTCCTTCGACATTCTGACCTGGCATCAATTGAAGTTGGGGTATACGCCACAAATCATGGTTTTCCTTGCGCTACTGGCTGCTTTTGCCGTCAAAGTGCCGATGTGGCCGGTCCATACCTGGTTGCCGGACGCACACGTCGAGGCGCCGACAGGCGGCTCCGTCGTGCTGGCAGCCATCATGCTCAAGTTGGGCGCATACGGATTTCTTCGGTTTTCTCTGCCTATCACCCCTGATGCATCGCAAAGCCTCGCAGGCATGATGATCGCCTTGTCGCTGATTGCCGTCATTTATATCGGACTGGTCGCCATCGTTCAGGATGATATGAAGAAGCTGGTTGCTTATTCATCGGTGGCCCACATGGGCTTCGTGACGCTGGGTTTCTTCTTGTTCAATACGGCTGGCCTCGAAGGCGCGATCATCCAGATGATCTCGCACGGTTTCGTGTCGGGCGCAATGTTCCTGTGTATCGGCGTGTTGTACGACCGTATGCACACGCGGCGTATTGATGATTACGGCGGCGTAGTCAATGTCATGCCGCGGTTTGTGACCTTTTTCGTGCTGTTTTCGATGGCCAACAGTGGATTGCCGGCGACCAGCGGCTTCGTGGGCGAATTCACGGTGATTCTGGGCGCCGTCCAATATAACTTCTGGATAGGGCTTCTTGCTGCGCTGGCGCTGATACTGGGCGCTTCCTATTCCTTGTGGATGCTCAAGCGCGTGGCGTTCGGCGATATCGCCAACGACAACGTACGGGCCATGACCGATCTGAGCTCGCGCGAGTTCTTCATCCTCGGTGTCATGGCAATCGCGGTGTTATATATGGGTATCTATCCCAAGCCGTTTACAGATGTCATGCACGTGTCGGTGGAAGCCTTGTTGCAGCACGTCTCTATCTCGAAACTGTAGACCCGAACTATTATGCAAAATCCTTATGACTTCGCCTTGGCTCTGCCCGAGATTCTGCTTCTGATTCTGGCTGCCGTCACACTGCTCGTCGACGCGATGAACAAAGCCGAATCGCGTCATGTCACTTTTACGCTCAGCATTATCACACTGCTGTCCCTGACTGGTCTGTCTTTCTGGCAGTGGAGCGAAGGCGTGCAGGGCAGTTCGTTCGGCGGACTGTATGTGGTCGACTCGCTGGCGCACTTCCTGAAGATATTGTCTTATTTGGCGGTTGGCGCCACCTTGATCTACGGACGCGGGTACGCCGAAGCGCGCAGCATGATGAAGAACGGCGGCGAAATGTATTCGCTGACATTGTTCGCTTTATTGGGCCAGATGGTGATGATCTCGGCCGGCAGCATGCTCACCGTGTATCTGGGTGTCGAATTGATGTCGTTCGCCTTGTACGCCCTGGTGGCATTGCGTCGCGACGATCTGAAGGCGACGGAAGCCGCCATGAAGTATTTCATGCTGGGCTCGATGGCTTCAGGAGTGCTGTTGTACGGCATGTCCATGATCTATGGTGCAACCGGCCAGCTCGACCTGACCCTTATTGCCGAAGTCATCGGTAGCGGACAGGCGGAGCGCCTGCCGCTCATATTCGGTGTGGTGTTCATCGTATCGGGATTGGCGTTCAAGCTCGCTGCCGCACCCTTTCATATGTGGACACCCGATGTCTACGAAGGCTCGCCGACCTCGGTCACTCTGTTGTTGGGGGCGGCACCGAAGCTGGCGGCTTTTGCCATTACTCTGCGCTTGCTGATAGAAGGCCTGCACGGTATCGCCGTCGACTGGCAGCCGATGTTGCTTATCTTGGCCGTCCTTTCTCTGGCCATCGGCAATATCGCGGCAATTGCGCAAACCAACTTCAAGCGCATGCTGGCCTATTCGACCATTTCTCACATGGGTTTCGTGTTCCTGGGCCTGCTCTCTGGCGTGGTACAGGACCAGGCCGCCGCCACCGGTGCTGCCTATGGCGCTTCATTGTTTTACATGATCATCTATGTATTGACCACGCTGGGTACCTTCGGACTGATACTCCTGCTCAGCCGCAAGGGCTTTGAATGCGAGAACATTTCCGACCTGAAGGGGCTCAACCGTCGTAATCCCATCCTGGCTGGCGTGCTATTGCTTTCCATGTTCTCGCTGACGGGTATTCCCCCCATGGCCGGCTTCTATGCGAAGCTCGCCGTACTGCAGGCGCTGGTCGGTGCCGGCCACATTGCGATTGCCGTGGTTGCCGTACTGTTTTCGCTGATCGGCGCATTCTATTACCTGCGCGTTGTGAAGATGGCCTATTTCGACGAACCCGAGGGCGAACCGGTGCTTATCGATAACGGCATCATCACCAGCGGGCTTATGTCCGTTAACGGGCTGTTGATCATCATTCTGGGCGTCCTGCCTGGCGGATTGATGGCCTTGTGTGTCAGCGTCATCGAAGGCTCGCTCAAATTCTAGGCGGTAGCAGCCCAGCCCCGCATGGGTTGCGGCGGCCCAGCCAGGTTCCGCCCTCTTCGGCGGAACGGACGTCCCAGTCTATCGATCAGTCAGGTCCTGGCAATGCCAGGGCCAGAGGAAGTTATTGATGAATCAGTCATTTGCCGTTTGGATTCTTATCGGTTTGTCTTTGATAACGGCTAATCTTCCTTTTCTCGCGGAACGACCTTTCCTGATATTGCCGTGGACACAGAAAGGCGAGCCTGCCGCTCCCGCATGGATGCAGTGGATTTTTTCCCTGATATTCCTTGCCTTGCTTGCAACCTTGGCTTATGGAGCATTTGGACTGATCGGGGGCGCGCTGGTGATGGCATCCGATTTGGCGTCGGTTTCCCTGTTTCTCGCCAAGATCGGCGGCCTTGCCGTTGTCATTGCGGCGTTGCTGGCCTACCCAGGCTGGCGCAGCCGCGCTTACGTAATCGAGAAGTCTTTTTTCGTGCGCCTGCTGGAAATGCTGATGTTCTACCTCTTGGTCGGCATTCTGGGCTTTGCCTTCGAAGTCAACTTGGGCAACCGGTTTACTCAAGGCTGGGAATTTTATGCAGTGACGTTCAGCCTGTTTCTGGTGTTGGGATATCCCGGCTTCGTGTACCGCTATTTGCTTCGCCGCCCCAAGCCCCGCCAGGCTCGAACAACTGGCTGATCGTTGTCTGGCGGATCAGGCCTCTTGGCCGGACTCCTTCAACACCATGGTGGGTGGGCTGATCAACGGCAATTTCGCGTCGCGCAAACGTTTCAGTATTTCGAACAGCAGCGCGCTGCGTATCCGGTAAGCCGAACGTGGCGATCCTACATAGCCGGTCGCGTTGAAGACCAGCCCTGTCGCGTCTACGCCATCGAGCATGACGTCGGGTTCCGGCTCATCCAGCACCTCCGTATTTTCCTGGAACACAAGGAGCATGAGGTCGTGGACTTGCTCGGCATGGGTGTTCACTGGCAGCGAGAGCTTTATCTGGACTCGCCCTAAGGGATTGGCGTGCGTGACGTTTCGTACGACTTTCGTGATGAATTCCGAGTTGGGCACAATCACGGTGGAGCGATCACCCATCTGGATTTCGGTGGCGCGCACATTGATACGTCGAATGTCGCCTTCGATGCCGCCGAGAGACACCCAATCGCCTACCTTCACCGGCTGCTCGGCCAGCAGTATCAGTCCGGATATGAAGTTTTGCACGACTGCCTGTAGTCCGAAGCCTATGCCGACCGATAGTGCGCTGGCTATCCAGGCCACCCGGTCCAGGCTGATGCCGACGGCAGATAAAGAAAGTGCAATGGCGACGACATAACCCGCGTACCCGAACAATGTGGCTGTGGAAAGCCGCATGCCGGAGTCCAGGCTCGTGGTCGGCAGATACTGATCAGCCAGCCATCGTTGCAGCAATTTGACGGCGCCAAAGCTGAGAAGCAGGACGAATATGGCCGTCAGAACGGAGGTAGGGCGGATCTGCACTTCGCCGATGGCAATGCCGGCGTGCAGGTGATCGATCTGGCGTATCCACTCGCCGGGCCCACCGCCAAATGGCGACAGCAATAGCATCAAGGCGAACAGAACCAGCAGCAGGCGCATTACGCCGGATACCAGTACGGTTGCCTGGCTGCGTGCGCGGAACCACGGACGGCTGTGCCCTTCGTCACCGCCATTGCGTTTGGTAGACGCGAGCAGGCTGCCGCAGATGTCGTCGATCAGACCCGTCAGCAGATACGTCGAACCGAGCACCAGGCTGATCCAGACCAGTTGTTTGATAATAAAGCTGCCCAGCGCGACATAGCCGCTGAGCAGGCACACAATGCTGGATGCCACCGCAATCCAGACGGCGCCTCGCAACAACGAAAGCGCCATCGGTAAAGGCGGCCTGGCCTGATGTTCTTCGCCCGGCACCAGGCGGCTCAGGCTATGGATGCGCTGCATCGCCAGACCCAGGGTGATGCTGAGAGTCAGGGCCATGAAGCAGTCCAGGGCGACGGTGGCAACCAGGCTGGCGTTGATCAGGACGGCAAGCCGCTGAGCCGCCCAGCCGAACGAGAGGACGATGGACAGCGCAAGGGGAAACCAGCGCAGCCCCGACGCAACGGCGTCGCTGATCGGCGGAAGGCGCCATGTGGGACGACCCGGCAAGAGTAGCGCGTTGCCCAATCCGGTGACGAAGCCGCCAAAGCAGGCTATGCCGATAGCTTGATTCAACAGGGATTCCACCAAGTCCGGGATGTCGCTGTTTAGGCGCAAGCCCAAGAGCGCAACCCCGCCGATTAGGCCGGGAGTCGCCGTCGTCAATAAGACGAGTATCGTGGCGTGCAATGACCTGCGCAAGCGTCCAGGGGCCACCCGTGTAATGCTCATCCGCAACAGGGCGCGGCCAGCCTGGATCCGCAGGCCAACGATCAATAGGATGGCCGCCAGCACGATGACATGGGTACCTGCCGACACGGCATTGAACAGTGCCGCGAGGTCCACGAGCATGGGTTTGAGCCTGCCGAGGTCTTGAGGCCATTCAGCCAGCAATCCGCTCCAGAACTTGGGTGCTGCAATAGACGACGTGCGCTGGCCCAGCTGCGCCTGGAATTGCGTCCGCCTCAGTTTCAGAATCTGCTCCGATGCTTGCCCCGCTTCCACGGCAATAAGCCTGGCGAGTTTTATCTGGGCGTCCAGCGAACTGCTGTTCTTGGCCAGCTGTTTTCGTTGTTCGGCAACGTCCGGCGCCTCGGGTGTGCCTTCGGTAGGTGCGCCGAGTTCGGCCATACGCGCTTTTACGCTGGTGAACAGCGGCTCAATGGCGCCTGCGGCCGCTTCTGCCTGGGCCTGCGCGCCCAGTGCGGTACTTCGGAGCTCCGCAAGCTGTGCGTCGTCCAGAGGCTTGTCGCCGTGGGTTTCGAGCTTTTTCTGCACCATGTCGATTTGGGCACGTGCCGCGTCCAGCACTTTCTCGGGCTCGATCTTTGCGTCGGAATCGGCGGCATGAGCCACTACGAATGTGAACGCCGTGCAAAGGCACAGCAGACAGAAGAATAGCGCTTTCGTGATTGAAAAGGGGCGGATTCGGCTTGCTACGGGGCGCGCCGGAAAATGATGCACTGGCATTGACTTTGTCGAAGGAGAACAGGAAGGCTTTGTCCTGTACACAACCCGGCGAGAGCCGGGAAACGGCGTTAATAGTAACGCCGTTTCCTGCCCAAACCAGGCTTGATTGGTAAGCAGTTAAAATGGCTCGCAACATTTTCATCTTCATGATGCTACAGCCGGTTTACCGGTGCAATATCGCGGCGTTTTTTATGACTTATTCACTATGACTCACCTTATCCTGCAAGCTCCCAACCTTGTTGCCGCCAATATCGAGAAAATAGCGGCCATCGCCAGCGCCGGCGGGGTACAGGAATTGGGCAGCACGGCCGTACGCCTACTTGATGTCGACAAAGGCGAACGTGTCGCGATCGAAGAATGTTGCGCTGAATTCGGCATCGATTATGCGTTTTTCGAGCAAATCGCGCGATTGCGCGATTGTCGGATATTGGCCATGGATATGGACTCCACACTAGTGAATATCGAGTGCATCGACGAGATCGCCGATATGGTCGGTCGCAAGGCTGAAGTGGCCGCGATCACCGAAGCCGTCATGCGCGGCGAGATCACCGATTTTTCCGAAAGCCTGAAGCGGCGTGTGGCTTTGCTGGAAGGGGTCCCAGTGAGCGCGCTGGAACAGGTATACGAACAGCGCCTTCGCCTTAACCCCGGTGCCGAGAAACTGATTTCCACAGCCAGGAAGACAGGGCTGAAGTCGCTTTTGGTTTCGGGTGGTTTTACGTTTTTTACCGAGCGTCTGAAAGCGCGTCTTTCGCTCGATGCCTGCCACGCCAACCTTCTTGATACGAACGAGGGAAAGCTTACCGGTAAAGTCGTGGGTACTATTGTGGACGCACAGGGTAAGGCGGATCACTTGAAACGGCTGGCCGACGAATTGGGGGCCGCCCCGGAACAGATCATTGCCGTGGGCGATGGTGCCAACGACCTGAAAATGCTGGCGTTGGCGCAGTACTCGGTGGCGTATCGCGCCAAGCCAGTGGTGCGGCGGCAAGCCAACTATGCGTTGAACGTAAGCCCCCTTGACGCAATATTGAACTGGTTCCGCCTGAGCCATTGACAAGCACTGCTCTGAAGCGTCGGATCGCGTAACCCGACCTGTCGCGCTGCGCTTTTCCCGGATGCTAAGCCAGGGATCGCAGCACTTTGCGTATTGTTTCAATGCGGGCACTGACCAGCTGGCCTTGCTTGATTTCAATCTTCAACTTGTCTTGTCCCGCAAGGCGCACATCGCGCTGCTTCTGTATGAGCTCGATGATGCGCATCGGTTCGATATTCGGCTTGGCGGAGAACTGGATCATGGCCTGGGTATCGCTGGCATCGATCTTGATAATGCCCAGAGGTTCGGCATGGAGGCGCAATCGATGGGTGGCAAGCAAGGTCTGCGCGGCCTCGGGCAGCTTGCCGTAGCGATCTATCAGTTCCTCCTGAATCATGATCAGATCATCTTCATGCTTGGCATGCGACAGTTTTTTGTAGAACCCCAATCGTGCATGCACGTCCGGACAAAAGTCCGAGGGAAGCAGGGCGGAGGCGTGCAAGTTCACTTCGCAAAGCGAGGCAAAAGGCGAATCCAGGTCAGGCTCTTCGCCTGACTTAAGTGCCCGGACGGCCGCGTTCAGCATATCGGAATACATGGAGAAGCCAATTTCCTGGATGTTTCCCGACTGCGATTCGCCCAGCACTTCGCCGGTCCCTCGTATTTCAAGATCGTGCATGGCCAGGAAAAAGCCGGCGCCCAGCTCTTCCATGGCTTGTATGGCCTCCAGGCGCTTTTTGGCGTTTGACGTGATGGCATCTTCGCCGGGCGTCATCAAATAGGCATAAGCCTGATGATGTGAGCGGCCCACGCGCCCCCGCAACTGGTGCAGTTGAGCAAGCCCCAATCTGTCGGCGCGATGTATGACGATGGTATTGGCGGTTGGCACGTCTATACCTGTCTCGATGATGGTCGTGCAAAGCAATACGTTATAACGCTGCTGGTAGAAGCCCTTCATGACTTCTTCGAGTTCGCGTTCCGCCATCTGTCCGTGGGCAACCGCAATACGCGCTTCAGGCACCAGTTCTTCCAGGCTGGCCCGTCGGTTCTGGATGGTGTCGACCTCGTTATGAAGGAAGTATATCTGGCCGCCGCGTTTGAGTTCGCGCAGCAGGGCTTCGCGTATTGTGCTTTTGTCTTCCCGTCGTACGAAGGTCTTGATGGCGAGCCGTTTCTGGGGTGCGGTCGCGATCACGGAGAAGTCGCGTATGCCTTCCAGTGACATACCCAGCGTGCGCGGAATGGGCGTTGCGGTAAGGGTCAGCACATCGACTTCCGCACGCAAAGTTTTCAGCGCTTCTTTCTGGCGGACACCGAATCGATGCTCCTCGTCGATGATGACCAGACCGAGGCGTTTGAACACGACGTCTTTCGACAAAATCTTGTGGGTACCGATCACGATATCGACGCGGCCATCGTTGAGTCCCTGGATGGCGGCCGCTACTTCCTTACCGGACCGGAAGCGCGACAGCTCCACGATCTTCACGGGCCAGTCGGCAAAGCGATCGGAAAAGGTCTGTGCGTGCTGTTCAGCCAGTAGAGTGGTCGGGCACAACAGTGCGACTTGCTTGCCGTTGAGCACCGCCAGGAACGCCGCACGAAGCGCCACTTCGGTCTTGCCAAAACCAACGTCACCGCACACCAGTCGGTCCATGGGGCGACCCGACGTCATGTCGCCGATGACAGCTTCGATGGCGGCTGCCTGGTCCGGGGTTTCCTCGAAGCCGAAGCCTTCCGCGAACGCGTGGTAGTCATTGACTGGAAGCTTGAAACGATATCCTTCGCGGGCCGCGCGCTGGGCATACAGCGCCAGCAGTTCGGCAGCGGCGTCGCGCACCTGTTTGGCGGCTTTGCGCCGCGCTTTGTCCCACTGGCCGGAGCCCAATTGATGCAGTGGCGCATGATCGGGGTCGGAGCCGCTGTAGCGGGCGATGACGTGCAGTTGTGCTACTGGTACATACAACGTGCTGCCGTTGGCATACGCCAGGTGCAGGAGTTCCATCAGTCCTTCACCGAGATCCATTTCGATCAGCCCGCAGTAGCGACCAATGCCATGTTGAGCATGCACGACGGGATCGCCTTCGCGCAACTCCGATAGGTCGCGCACCATTGCTTCCACGTCGCTCGCGTGTTCCTGCGCGCGCTTACCGCGTCGAGTAGGGCGGGCCTGGCTTGGATAGAGATCGTTTTCGGTGAGCAGCGTGAGCACCTGATCGACCAGCACAAAGCCGCTGGAGACGGGTGCGATCACCAACGCAAAACGGCTTTCCGACGCCAGGAAGTCCTGCAGCGTTTCGCTCGCGAAGTCCGGCTTTATTCCGAATTCCTCGAGCATTTGCAGTAGCGTCTCACGTCGTCCGGCGGAGTCCGCGCACAAGGCGATGCGGCCGTGATTCCGATCCAGCAAAGCACGCAGGCTTGCGACGGGATCTTCGGCGCGCCGTACGATGGCGGCGGTGGGGGCCGGCTGGAAATCGGGATGCAGTCCGTCTTCGCCCAAGGCCAGCCTGGCAAACGCCTTCAGGTGCGTGAATAGCTCTTCTTCGCTGAGAAAGAGTTGTTCGGGTGGCAAGACGGGTCGTTCGCGATCGGATTTCAGGAATTGATACCGGCCTTGTGTGTCGTGCCCGAATCGTTGCACAGCCTGGTTGATATCACCCAGCGTCACCGTCAGCGACTGGGCGGGCAGATAATCGAACAGTGTGGCCGTATGGGTAAAAAACAGCGGCAGGTAGTATTCGATGCCCGCAAATGCAATGCCATTGCCAATGTCTTTGTAGGGGAGGGCACGGGACGGATCGCCCTCGAAGATTTCCCGAAAGCGTGCACGAAACTGGTTGCGCGCGGTTTCGTCCATCGGAAACTCGCGGCCCGGCAGCAATTGGACTTCCTTGACGGGATACAGGCTGCGCTGGGTGTCGATATCGAAGCTTCGAATTGATTCAATTTCGTTGTCGAACAGATCGAGGCGGTAGGGCAGGACTGATCCCATGGGGAACAGGTCGATCAGGCCGCCGCGTATGCAGAACTCGCCGGGCGCTGTCACCTGGGTGACATGGGTGTAGTTGGCCAGGGTCAACTGGCGGCGCAGTCCGTCTTCGTCAAGTGCGTCTCCTTGCTTGAAGGAGAAGGTATAGGCAGCAAGGAACTCGGGTGGCGCAAGACGGTATAGGGCAGTCGTGACCGGAACCGTAAGGATATCGACGCTTTCCTGCATCAGAGCATGCAATGTGCGCAAGCGCTCTGAGATCAAATCCTGGTGCGGAGAAAAACTATCATAGGGCAGGGTTTCCCAATCGGGAAGTTGCCGCAAGCGCAATTCTGGCGCGAACAGCAGGATCTCCTCGGCCAGTCGTTGGGCGGCCAACGGCTCGGCGCATAACACGACCAGCGTGTGTCGGGATGCACGTGCCAGGTCGGCAAGCATCCATGCGTCGCCTGAACCCGGCGGGATGGGTTGTGCATTCCGCTGCCCCGGCTTCAAGCCGGCGAGCACGGATTTAGTGGAGGGAAGCGACGGGGGAGGGGTTATTTCTATATTCATGTAGATAGTCATTATAAAATGCCTTTCCTATGTATAAGAAACTGATTGCAATTGTCCCGGCGGCGGGCATCGGCACGCGCGCCCAGTCCGCAGGCGCGGCACCCTCCCAATATGGTCCCGGCAGCCAAGAGGGCGGACCCGCCATGGGATTGAGCGCAGCGGCTCTGCCCAAACAGTACCGGCTATTGAACGGCGAGCCCATGTTGCGTTGGGCGGTGAAGGCATTGCTGGCCGACGCGCGCATAGCACAGGTGAGGGTGGCGGTAGCCCCACACGACATTTGGGTGGAGCAGGCATTGCTGGGACTCGAACGGACTGTCTGGCGGCGCTGCGGTGGCCCCAGTCGCGCACAAACCGTGTTGGCTGCAATGCGGGACGCAAGTATGGGCGTCGATGACTGGGTATTGGTTCATGATGCTGCCCGTCCCGGTCTGCCGGCCGATGCCTTGGCCCGTCTTATTGATAGCTGTCTTCAGTTGAATACGGGCGGCCTGCTTGCTCTGCCGGTGGGCGATACGGTGAAGCAGGCGTGCCCGCTGATCAAGCTCCGTGGTGGGCGGGCGTCCGCAACGGGCAGTACCTTGGCGACTGTGGAACGGACCCTGGAGCGCGATGGCTTATGGCTGGCCCAGACTCCTCAAATGTTTCCCGCCTTGCATTTGCTGAATGCGCTGCAACGGGTCGACCTTGCCGGTAGTGAAATCACCGACGAAGCCTCAGCCATGGAAATGGCTGGGAGTGCTCCGTGTTTGATTCCTGGGTCGTCGCGTAATTTCAAGGTAACCTGGCCGGAAGATTTCGAATTGATGGAAAAATGGTTGTAAGTACTGAATCCCGCAAAATCAAGCGCTTTATGGAGCACATATGAATTTTCCCGTACGCGTCGGACAGGGCTTCGATGTACATGCCCTGGTAGAGGGTCGCCCCTTGATTATCGGGGGTGTCACGATCCCGCATACCCATGGTTTGCTGGGCCACTCTGACGCCGACGTGCTTCTGCACGCTGTTACGGATGCCATCCTTGGGGCCGCCGGCCTGGGTGACATCGGTCGGCATTTTCCCGACACCGACCCGACCTACAAGGGCGCGGACAGCAGGGTTCTGTTGCGCGCAGCCATGGACAAGGTAAGGGAAAAGGGGTGGGCTGTTGTAAACATAGATGCGACGGTGCACGCGCAAGCGCCTAAGATCGGTCCGCATGCTCCAATTATGGTGTCCAATATCGCCGCAGACCTTGCTGTGTCGATAGACGATGTCAATATAAAAGCCAAGACTAATGAAAGCCTTGGCTATCTGGGCCGCAAGGAAGGCATAGCGGCCACGGCCGTAGCGTTATTGGCCAGCATCTGATTGCCGCTACGCAGGGTGACCGCCTTTTTATTATGCCTCAGCGGTAATTACCAGCGCTGCCGCGTTTACCACTGATGCAATACGCCCTACATCGCGCAGCTGTTCGGCCGTGTATCCGGCCTTCTTCAGATTGGCATAGTGCGAATTGACGCAGAAGTGGCATTTCCCCACGATGGACGCCGCCAGGGCGAAGAGTTCGAATCGGGCCTGATCTATTCCTCCGTGGGTGGCGTATGCATTCATGCGCAATTGAGCAGGCAGCGTCTTGAGCCGCTCATCACCCGACATTTCCACATAAGGGTAGTAGGTATTGTTCATCCCCATGAGGGCGGCTGCTGTCAGTACGCCGGTGGCGTCCGCCTCTGATAGACCGCTTTTGAACGCTTGCAGCAAGGTATTGCTGCGAGCCGCGTAGGCAGCCGCCAGGGCGACTCCTGTCGCGTCATCCGCCTTGAGCGAGGAACGGGCGATGGTGGCGTCAAGGTTGAGGCGTATGTCCTTGGCCCAATCCGGGATCATGGCCTTGATGGTCGACAGGAATTCCATGGGGATCAGAGTGTATCGCCGCCGAGCGCCCGGTTGCACGGGCAAAGCTCGTCAGTTTGCAGGCCGTCGAGCAGGCGCAGGATTTCTTCCGGATTGCGGCCCACATTCAAGTTATTCACCGAAACGTGCTGGATGATGTTGTCGGGATCGACGATGAATGTGGCACGCAGGGCGACGCCTTCATTTTTTTCACGGATGCCAAGCTGATCGACCAGTGCCCCTGTGGTATCGCCAAACTGATAGTGGCCCAGCTTGCTCAGGTCGGGGTGTTCACGTCGCCATGCCAGCTTGACGAATTCGTTATCGACCGATCCCCCCATCAGGATGGCGTCGCGATCTTCGAAGTCTTGGACAAGCGCATTGAAGCCCACGATTTCAGTGGGACACACAAAGGTGAAATCCTTGGGATAGAAATAGATGATTTTCCACTTGCCCGGAAATGAACTTTCGGTGATTTCTTCGAACGCGGAGACGCCGTTCTCTTCGTGCATATTGAAGCCCGGCTTGACGCCCGCGACTTTGAAGGGTTCGAGTTTATCGCCTACTGTTTTCATGTGAGCTCCTGATAGTAAGTAAGTGGATGATGTTGAACGTACACGATACGTCCGATCATTGAAATTCTACGCTATTGGGTATCAGTGTCTAACTGATAATTCCTGACTCGAACCTTAGGAATTTCGATGCGCGCAACCAGCCCGCCTTTGGGATGTGAGATCAACTCCAGTTGCCCGCCTACCTGTCCTAGAAGCCGCTCGACGATGGCAAGACCGAGTCCAGCCCCGCTGACTCCGGTGCGCGCCGACTCCCCGCGGGAGAATGGCCTCAACAGACGTTGGATATCGGTAGGGGCGATACCGGTACCCTGGTCTTTGACTTCAATGGCAAGTATGTTGCCCTGCTGTCTTGCGACCAGTTCGATGTGAGCGCGGCCGTCAGACGGTGTACGTCCGTAGCGACGTGCATTTTCGATGAGATTGCTGATAATGCGCTTGAGGTCGTGGGCATTGATCTTGGCGTAGAGGTTCGGCTCGATCGATGCGGCCAGCGCGCCTCCCAGCGATTCAGTGTGGCTGCGTTCGCGTTCATACAGATCGCGCAACACGGAGGATACATCGATTCCTTGATCAGGCACCACGCCGGCCGGGCGAGCGTATTCCATGAGTTGACCGATACTGTGGTCAATTTGCCCGAGGTCTTCGTCGATGGCCTGGCGTGCTTCGTCGGTGACGTCGCTCATCTCGATTTCAAGGCGCATACGCGCCAGTGGCGTCCTCAGGTCATGTGAAATGCCCGCCAGCATTATTTCGCGATCTGCCTCGGTTTGGCGGATGTCGCGCGCCATCCGGTTGAATGCCATATTCAAGTCGCGAATTTCAGCCGGCCCTTTTTCGGGCAGCGGCGAAGGTGTTTCGCCACGAGCCAGTTGCCTTGCGACCTTGGCCAGTTGAGCCAAAGGACGATTCACGAAGCGTACGCTGATCGCCGCTCCGACCAGCGCCAGCACTAGGGCCGTCGCGCCCCATCCCAGCCATTCGGCGCCTGCTGTAAGCCCGAGTTGTTCGCGGTCGAAAACCAGCCAGTACCGATCCGTATTGATCTCGAAACTGACCCATACACCCGGTGTCTGGTTGACCGACCACATGACCTGGGTCTCTGGACCCAGCCGTTCCTTGATGTTACCCGCGACGTGGTTCCAGTAATTGGAGTTGGGCAATGGCTCGTGGACGTCGGTGCTTTCGCGTGGTTGCACACGCAGGCTCTCCTTCGTTGCCAAGTCAAGGAGCAGCGCTGGCCTTACGCTGCGTGGCGCATAGATCAGGGCAGAGCGCGTGATACTGACGGCCGTCGTCACACGTTGGGCCATCTGGGCCGCGCGCGGCCCTTCCTCCATGCTGAAGAAGACCTGGAGCCAGGCTCCAAGGCTGACCAGCATGAGTCCCGCCAACAACAGGAAAGAACGGCTGAACAGGCCAAGGCGCACGCGCGTCTTGGCCTTCTTATGCTGCTTGGGGGCTGCGGCCAGAACCTGTTGCTGCAAGGTTATGCCCGCTCGCTGTTAGTGCCCGCCATCTGGTACGAAAACATACCCCAGGCCCCAGACCGTTTGGATGAATACCGGCTTGGAGGGATTAGGTTCCACCAATTTACGCAGACGGGATATCTGGACATCGAGGCTACGGTCGAATGCTTCGTATTCACGCCCGCGAGCCAATTCCATAAGCTTGTCGCGGGAAAGCGGGATCTTTGGGTGCCGTGCAAACACCTTCAATACCGAGAATTCGCCGGTCGTGATAGGGACCTGCTCGTTATTGCGGGTCAGGGTGCGCGTGGACAAATTCAGTACATACGGACCGAATTCAATGGATTCGTTTTCCTGGCTGGGTGCACCAGGATGCTCTTCGGTGCCGCGGCGCCGCAGAATGGCATTGACGCGGGCGAGAAGTTCTCGTGGATTGAAAGGCTTGGAGAGGTAGTCGTCAGCGCCCATTTCCAATCCTACGATGCGATCTATTTCCTCGGCTTTCGCGGTCAGGATGATAATGGGTGTATTGTCGTGCCCGCCTCGCAGGCGGCGGCAAATCGATAGTCCATCCTCACCAGGCAACATCAGATCCAGAACGAGCAGGTCGAAGTGTTCGCGCTGCCATAATTTGCCCATTTCCTTGGCATCTTCGGCTACGAAAACATTGAAACCCTGTTCCGACAAATACCGGCGCAGCAGATCGCGGAGCCGGGGGTCGTCGTCGACGACGAGAATTTTGCGAGATAGAGATTGGTTTTGTGTATTCATAGGGAAAATGTAACAGGGCTGAGTTGACCCGTACAGGGCTCGTTGCAAGATATTACATAATAAGTATCTGGATATAAAGGAGGTAGTACTTACTACAAATTTGCCTGGTCCTATTACGTATCGGTGACGACATATGACTTGAGAGAGGGCCTTGACGGTGCTAGTTTAGAGTGGCGATGCGGGGCCGTCTGTCGGCTGAACGTCTTACGCTCTGTCCTCCTTGTCAAGGATATCCCTGCGGCGTTTAAAATGCACTCATGACTTTACATATTTTAGCGCTTGAGACATCCTCCAGCCAATGCGGAGTTGCCCTCTTGACACAGGCAGACGGGCGTTTACAACTTCACTCCCTGAACCATGACGGCACTGGCGAGCATGCCGAACGCTTGCTGCCCATGGCAGACGACTTGCTGGCAAAGGCGGGCGTCTTTCGCAGCGACTTGAGCGCTGTGGCCTTTGGCCAGGGACCAGGCGGTTTCACCGGTTTGCGCGTGGCTTGCGGAGTTGCCCAGGGAATTGCATTCGCGCTCGGTATCC
The DNA here is from genome assembly GCF_002849615.1 of Pollutimonas nitritireducens. GTDB lineage: Bacteria > Pseudomonadota > Gammaproteobacteria > Burkholderiales > Burkholderiaceae_B > Pollutimonas > Pollutimonas nitritireducens. The sequence goes on along the minus strand of NZ_PDNV01000006.1, from coordinate 172,073 downwards.
CCGTTTTGCCGATTTCGTCTCTGCAAGCCGTTGCGGCACGCAATTTCGATCCGGCGGCGGCATTGTGTCCCATATCGGTCGTGCTGCAGGATGCGCGTATGGGGGAGGTCTATCTGGCCGTCTACCAGGCCGACGGGGATGCGGCGAGCGGGTGGCGCGAGCTTCAGGAGCCTATCCTGCTGAACGCCGCAGACGTAGGCCCATGGCTCGAGCTTTCACGGCCAGCCTGGCAGGCTAAAAATTCGGAAGTTCTGCCTGTTCGACTGGTCGGCGATGCGCTCACCGCCTTCCCCGCGCTTGCGCAATTGCAAGTCGAGCAGCCCGATGTGCAGCTAGGGCGGCCTTTACGGCCCGATGCCGAAACCATCGCCCGGCTTGCCCTCATTGCATGGCACACCGTGGGCGGTGTCGAACCGGAGTTCGCAGCCCCTCTTTATGTTAGGGATAAAGTGGCCTACACGACACTTGAACGTCAAGAAGGCAAGGGCGGCAACCCCAAGGCGGCACAGCATCTGGCCGCGATACGGCCCATGGCAGCCGGTGATCTTGAGCAGGTTGCCGCCATCGAGCAATCCGTGCAATCGTTCCCCTGGACCCGCGGCAACTTTGCCGATGGTCTTGAAGCTGGCTACGGAGCTTGGGTTGCCGAGCAGGGAAGCCGCATCGCCGGCTTTTGCATGGCCATGTTCGCCCCTGATGTGGCCCATCTGCTCGTCATAGCCGTGTCGCCGTCATCGCAGAAGACAGGCATAGGGGCTGCCCTGATCAGGCGATGTGAGCGCGAGGCCGTGGCACGCGGTCTGCCAGCCGTTGTCCTGGAGGTGCGCCCATCCAACGCCGGTGCTCTGGAATTTTATCGACATCATGGATACGAGCAGATTGCAGTTCGTAAAGACTATTATCCCGCAGGGTATGGTCGGCGAGAGGACGCTTGTGTGATGCAAAAACGGCTTAATGAAGCATGAACAATTCTGATATCCATGGCGCACCGGCGCTCAATGCATTGCAGCTTGCCTGGCTTCAGGAAATCGGCCTCGATAAGCGCATGCTTGCCCGGTACGCGGCAAACATCGGGCGCGTGGACGCCGAATCGACGCCTGCAGTGGTCGCCGCGGGACCCGTGCCCACCTCTCGGCGCGGCCCTGACGTAATTGAATCCATGCCGCCTGGCACTGTGGATGCTTCCGATACGACGCCTGGCTTGCGACACATCGCCGAAGTGCAAATCATTCCCCAGGTCTGGGAGGACTTGCAGAATTTTATCGCCGTTTGCTCGGCGTGCGGCCTGCAGGCTGGGCGTAGCCAGACCGTATTTGGCACTGGCGCCGTCGACGCGCCGGAATGGCTGCTGGTCGGCGAGGCGCCCGGCGAACATGATGACAAGATGGGGCTGCCGTTCCAGGGAAGACCGGGCGTTTTGCTCCAGGCTATGCTCTCATCGATCGGGGTTCAGGAGTCCCAAGTGTTTTTCACGAACCTGATCAAATGTCGCCCTTTGGGCAATCGCACGCCCAGACCAGAAGAGATCGAAGCTTGCCTGCCTTATTTGCGGCGCCAGATATCGCTCTTGAAGCCGCGCCGTGTGCTGGCGCTGGGCAAGCTGGCTGCGCAGGCCCTGTTAGGCACTGACAGTGAACTCGAAGCATTGCGTGGGCGGGTTCACCATCTAAGCAGTCAAGATGGCCAGATTATCCCGTTGGTGGTGACGTATCATCCGGCGGCGCTGCTGGTACGGCCACAACATAAGGCTGATGCATGGCAGGACCTGAACCTGGCTCGCGCCATAGTCTGCGGCCATACAACGCAGGACCGGCCAACGCATTAATGCCTTAGCGCCTGGCCATGTCCGTGTTGGCCGATCGTGTTTTCCAGGCGCGGATCGGCACGGTGATTGCATCGATTCCAGTGGATAAACAGCAACATGAGCGATGCGACCAGCAAGCCGAATATGATGATGATCACGTTGATCGGAAGGTTCAGCCACAACATAAGGCTATAGAGAGCCAGCATCAGCAAGATATTCAATTGTTCATTGAAATTCTGCACGGCGATGGAATGACCCGCTGAAAGCAGGACATGTCCACGATGTTGCAATAGCGCGTTCAAGGGCACCACAAAAAATCCGGATAGCCCACCTATGATCAACAACACGGTGTATACCGCCCAGCGCTCGTGCACGATGGGCATGAACATTACCGCAAATCCCATTATTACGCCCACCGGCAAGACCGACAGGGCACGCTTCAACGGAACACGGCCGGCAAGAATCGACCCACCAACTGTTCCGATGGCGGCGACGCCCATCAGCACGGATGCCTGATCCAGGCGGTAGCCCAGGTGTCTTGCGCCCCATTCGATGACAATGAATTGGAGCGTGGCGCCTGCGCCCCAGAACAGCGTCGTCACGGCAAGCGATATTTGCCCTATCTTGTCTCGCCAGAGGATACGGACGTAGCCGCCGAAGTCGCTGATCAGCGTAAAGGGATTCCTGTGCTGTTTGGGATAGCGCACATTGGTGGAAGGAATCAGCAGATTGGTGGCGGCAGCCAGCAGGTACACCACGCCGATACACAAAATGGCAGCTTCGGTTCGAGTCTGCACCAGCGCATTGATCCAGGGCTGGGCGAGCAATACCTGGGAGACGGCCGGGTTGATGAGTACGCCGCCCAGAACCGTGCCGGCGATGATAGACAGGACGGTCAGCCCTTCGATCCAGCTGTTTCCCTTCACCAGAAGTTCCGGTGGCAGCATCTCTGTAACGATGCCGTATTTTGCTGGCGAGTACGCCGCAGCTCCGATGCCCACCAGGGTGTAAGCGCAAAATACCAGGAATAATTGTTCGTCATTGGCCAGGCCCAAGCTTTGACAGTAGAACATCAGCAGACATCCGCCCACTTTGATCGCATTTGTGATGAACATCACCTTTCCTTTGGGAAAGGCATCGGCGAATGCGCCAACAAACGCGGCCAGCGCTACATAGGCTAGTGCGAACCACCATTTCATCATGGGCGCCATCCAGTCGGGACCTTGCAAATCAGCAATTAACGCGATGGCGGCGATGAGCAATGCATTGTCTGCCACGGACGAAAACGCCTGCGCTATCATGACCAGATAAAAGCCTTTTTTCAATGGAAAGTCTCGATTGAGGGGTTAGTAAAGCAACGGACGACACTGAAGAGAAAAATGTTAGTGAGTATAACTTTGGTGCGATGAGTTGACGGAAAATCATAGCGTAGTTTCTTTTCGGACGTCGTTGCGCTCCCGGTGCGTTATCATACGAGACGATCTCAGCCAGGCATTCCACGTTGTTTATTCGCAGGTCTTTCGATCGCCGGGATCGCGCATCCGGCGTGTCGCTTCATTCCTTCTAATGCTCGCTTATTGTGCGTCTGACCCAAATAAAACTTGCCGGTTTCAAATCATTTGTCGAGCCGACGGTCATTCCCACGCCCAGCCAGTTGGTCGGAGTGGTCGGTCCTAACGGTTGCGGCAAGTCCAACATCATCGATGCTGTCCGCTGGGTACTTGGGGAGACCAAGGCATCGGAGTTGCGCGGCGAGTCCATGCAGGACGTCATTTTCAACGGGTCGGGTCACCGCAAGCCGGCCGCCCGCGCATCGGTAGAGCTGGTATTCGACAATACAGAAGGACGTGCGGTCGGCCAATGGAGCACCTATGCGGAAATCGCCGTAAGACGCGTGCTCACGCGTGACGGTGCGAGCAGCTACTACGTCAACAACCAGCAGGTGCGCCGTCGCGACATTCATGACATATTCCTGGGCACGGGGCTGGGTTCACGGGGTTACGCAATTATTGGGCAGGGGATGATCAATCGCCTGATCGAAGCGCGACCCGAAGAGCTCAGGGTTTTCCTGGAAGAAGCGGCGGGTGTGTCGCGCTACAAAGAGAGGCGCCGGGAAACAGGCAGTCGCCTGGCAGACACCCGGGAAAATCTCATTCGGGTTGAAGACATACTGCGCGAACTCGAAAGTCAGCTACAAAAACTCGAGGCACAAGCCGAGGTCGCACAGCGGTATCGTGCCTTGCAGGAGGACGGCGAACAGAAACAACATGCGCTGTGGTTGTTGAAGGAAAGTAACGCCCGCCAGGACCAGCAAGATAAATTCCTGGCGATCGAACATGCGCAAACTGAACTTGAAGCGGCTACCGCTAGTCTGCGCGCTGGCGAGTCGGCGCTTGAAACCAGGCGCCAGGCGCATTACTCAGCTGGTGACACGGTTCATGCGGCACAAGGACTGCTTTTCGAAGCGGGTGCCCAGGTAAGCCGGCTCGAGGCGGAAATTCGGCATGTGGTGGATTCGCGTAACCGGGTGCAGGCCCGCCGCGATCAGCTTCAAGTGCAGTTGCAAGAGTGGGCTGACCAACAATCGCATTGCACCGAGCAAATCGCAGAGGCCGAAGCCGATCTCGAAACAGCAGCGGGTCGGACGGAAGAATTTCGTGCGCGCGCTGAAGAGGCCCAGACGCATTTGCCCGATATCGAGAGCAGACTGCGTCTTGCGGCCACTGCAAGGGATCAGATGCGCGGCGTGCTGGCGCGCGTTCAACAGGATCTGGCGCTGGTCGCCCAGACCCAACGCGATGCCGACCGGCAGTTGCAGGCGCTCGAGATGCGCAAGGAGCGCCTTGAGCAGGATCTGCGCAACCTTAATGCACCCGACCCGGACAACATAGTGCGGCTGGCTGGTGATATTTCCGCCATGCAGGCGCAACTCCAGGAAACCCAAGGCCAACTGCTGGAACTCGAGGACCGGCTGCCAGCGCTGGAGGAACAACGTCGTGACGCACAGGCAGTCTCGCAAGAGGCATCACAGGTCGTAGCCCGTCTGGACGCACGTCTCGCGGCTCTGACCGCCTTGCAGGACGATGTGCAAAAGCAGGGCGCCCTCGAGCCTTGGCTGGCGCGTCATGAACTGGCTGGCCTGGGGCGTTTATGGCAAAAGCTCCATATCGAAGCAGGTTGGGAAACGGCATTAGAGGCCGTGCTTCGCGAGCGCATGAGTGGACTGGAGATTCGCCATCTGGAGCATGCGCGTGCCTTTGCCGATGACGCGCCTCCCGCGCGGCTGGCTTTCTATCAGGTTCCGCCCGCATCCGCGACAACGTTGTCCGCCAATGGCCCGAAGCCGCTAAGTACCCTGCTGCGCCTTACGGACCTCGATCTGCAGACCTTGATGGGACAATGGCTGGATGGAGTCTTTGTTTGCGCCGACCTTGCCCAGGCGCTTGCTTTGCGGGCCGAGTTGCCGGCGGGCGGGGTGTATGTGGTCAAGGAAGGCCACCTGGTCGATATGCATAGCGTCCGCTTCTATGCGCCTGATTCGGAGCAGGCGGGCATGTTGGCCAGGCAGCAGGAGATCGAGAATTTGCGGCGTGACCTGAAGGCGCGCCAATTGGTGGCCGATCAGGCGCTCGTCGTCGTGAGCCAGGCCGAGAGCGCCTGGCAACAGGGTTCGCAGGCGCTGGCGCCGGCGCGTCAGCGCCTGTCCGAGCTGACACGTCGTCTCCACGATGTGCAACTCGAACACTCGCGATTGCAGCAACAAGCCGAGCAGTCGGAAGAGCGCGCGACCCGCATCAGGGAAGACCTGGCCGAGATCGCCATGCAAACTGAAGAATTGCTGGCTGGCAAGGAAGAAGCCGAGGCGCGTTTCGACGTACTCGACGCTCAGCTGGCAGAGCATCAGGAGCGCTATTCTGGCGCCGAAATATCGGGGGAGGAACTCGCCCTGCAGGCAGAGAATGCGCGTGTGCATTTACGCGACCTGGAACGCGCGGTGCAGGAATCCGAGTTCGCCGAGCGCGCCTTGCAGACGCGTATTGCGGACCTGAATCGCAATTTGCAATTGGCGGTCGATCAGGCGCGGCGTGCAGGTACCGAACTGGACGGGCTGCAGGGCGAGCTATTCGAACTCGATGCGTCGGCATCACAGGCGGGCCTGCAGGACGCGCTGGAATTGCGTGCGGAACGTGAAGAAGCACTAAGCCTCGCACGCATTCAGCTGGACAACCTGGCGGCGGCGCTACGCAGTGCCGATGAAGAGCGTTTGACGCTGGAGCGCTCGCTGGAACCGCGACGTGCCCGCATCATGGAGCTGCAGCTGCAGGAGCAGGCGGCGCGCCTTGCTGTTGAACAATTTGCAGAGCAACTGGACGCGCACCAGGTCGACCGGCAAGCGCTGCGCGAGCTCATCGAACAGCGTCCCGAAGAGTGGCAGCGTACAGGCTGGCTTCAGTCGGAAGTTCAACGAATTTCACGCGTAGTGGATGCGCTCGGCCCGGTCAACCTGGCCGCTCTCGATGAATTGAATTCGGCCAGCGAGCGCAAAGGTTTCCTGGATGCGCAGCATCAGGACCTGACCTCGGCCATCGAGACCCTGGAAGATGCGATTCGTAGAATCGACCGCGAAACACGTGAACTGCTCCAAGATACCTTCGACAAGGTCAATTTCCACTTCGGCGAGTTGTTTCCGCGTCTTTTCGGGGGCGGCGAGGCGCGCCTGTCGATAACCGGCGATGAGATTCTCGACGCTGGCGTGCAGGTCATGGCCCAGCCGCCAGGAAAACGCAACAGCACCATACACTTGCTGTCGGGGGGTGAAAAGGCACTGACCGCCACCGCGCTGGTCTTCGCGCTGTTCAAGTTGAATCCGGCGCCGTTCTGTCTGCTGGACGAGGTGGACGCGCCGCTGGATGACGCCAATACCGAGCGTTATGCGAATCTGGTCAGCAGCATGAGCGAACAGACGCAGTTTCTCTTTATTTCGCATAATAAAATTGCAATGCAGATGGCCAAGCAACTGGTTGGCGTTACCATGCAGGAACAAGGTGTATCGCGTATTGTGGCGGTAGATATCGACTCGGCCCTGCAACTTGCTGAGGTCTGATTACGAGCATGCATAAATGCATAAATATTTGGTGATACGGCGGACTGACATATGAGTGATTTGCAAATCGGGTTGATTCTCCTGGGCGTTGTACTGATCCTGGTCGTGCTCCTGTTCAATTGGTGGCAAGACAGGCGTATACGCCAAAAAATGCAGGAACATTTCCCCGAGCGTGAGCATGACCCCCTGATGGGCAGCAGCGTACCGAGCGCCGCGGGAAGGCGCGAGCCTGGCTTTGGGCTGCGTGATCCGGTCGAAGAACTCGCTGCCGACGACCCGGCCGAGGTAGACCCGGCTTGCGAAGTCGTCATCGACATCAACTTTGCGCAGCCGGTCGGCACGGCCCAATTGCAGGCGGCAGTCCAGTCCATGCACAAGGCTGGCAACAAGCCGGTGCGTATCTTCGCCGAGCGCGAAGGCGGCGGCCATCGGGCAAAGCTGCGGCCCAACGAGAACTATGTGTCAATGCAGCTCTCGATACTGCTGGCCAATCGCAGTGGACCGTTGACCGATATCGAATGGTCGCATCTTTGGTCCATGGCTCAACGCCTGGCTGAACGATTCGATGGGGCTATCGAGGCGCCGGAACAAGAGCAGGTCATGCAGCGTGCTGCACAATTGGATGAACTCTGCGCGCGCCTGGATGCTCAGGTCGGCCTGGCCTTGCGCTTGCCGGGCACACAGGCGGTAAGCCATGTCAGCCAAGTGCTTAAGGATGTGGGATTCTTACCTTACGGTTCCCAGCTGGCATGGATGGCCGACACCGGCCTACCGCGATTTACGGTTCTGTTCGATGGCGTGCATGCCAGGGAAGTGCAATCTGCTGGGGTGGACCGCATCGACCTGCTGCTGGATCTGCCCAACAGTCCGCCCGACGAGCAGGCATTCAGCCGCATGGCCAGCGTGGGACGCGACTTGGCCGGCCGTCTGGATGCCGTATTGCTCGACGATCAGGGCAACCCCCTACCCAATGAGACCGACCGTGCCATCGACAAGCAGCTCCTCGGCCTGTATACACGTCTTCACGAAGCAGGGTTCGAGGCCGGTACCGAGCGCACGGCAAGGGTTTTTTCGTGAGTACTGGCCCCAGGATTCCGGTTGCGCAAAGGCTGGACGAATTGCGCGCCGAGATCGCACGGCATAATCGCCTTTATCATGTGCACGACGCGCCCATCATCTCCGACGCCGACTATGACAGGCTGATGAAAGAGCTGGTGGCGCTGGAAGAGGCGCATCCAGATCTCATTACGCCGGATTCACCGACGCAACGGGTGGGTGCCGCTCCGCTGGCCGCCTTCGGCAGCGTACGGCATGCCGTGCCCATGCGCTCGTTGGGCAATGCCTTCGCAACGGAAGATGTGGTGTCTTTTGACAAGCGGGTGTCCGAGACACTGAAAGGAGCCGGCATGCTTGGCGGCGATGCGCAGGTCGAGTATGTCGTCGAGCTGAAGTTCGATGGCCTGGCCATCAGCTTGCGCTACGAGCAGGGCCGTCTCGTTCAGGCAGCCACGCGTGGCGACGGGCAGACCGGTGAAGATGTCACCGGCAACATTAGAACCTTGCGCTCCGTGCCGTTGAAGCTCTCCGGCGACTTCCCTGAGGTGCTGGAAGTGCGTGGCGAAGTGCTCATGCACCGGCATGACTTCGAAGCGCTGAATCAGGCGCAACAACGTCGTCGCGAGAAAATATTTGTAAACCCGCGCAATGCTGCGGCGGGGAGCCTGCGCCAGCTGGATCCCCGCATCACTGCAACCAGGCCCTTGCGATTTTTTGCCTATGGTTGGGGCGAAATCCGCATCCGTCACGATGGACACATCGATCTGTTCCAGCAAGAGGCCGGTGAGTCTTCCATGCCGCGCACCACCCATGCTGGAATGCTGGATTGGTTCGAGCAGCTGGGGCTTCCGGTCAACGACGCCCGCCAGGTTGTCAAAGGCGCAGATGGCCTCTTGGCATTTTATGATCAGACGGGCAGCGTCCGCGCGCAACTTCCATTTGATATCGATGGAGTGGTCTACAAGGTGAACTCCCTGGCTGCCCAGGGTGTGCTGGGATACGTGGCCCGAGCGCCGCGCTTCGCCATCGCGCACAAGTTTCCCGCCGAGGAAGAAACGACAACCCTCGTCGGCATCGATGTGCAAGTGGGGCGTACGGGGGCCATTACACCGGTCGCCCGCCTGAAGCCGGTTTTTGTCGGCGGTGTGACCGTCACCAATGCGACCTTGCACAACGAGGACGAGATCCGCCGTAAAGATGTACGTATCGGCGACACCGTCATTGTGCGACGGGCTGGCGATGTCATCCCGGAAGTGGTCGGGCCGGTGCTGGAATTGCGTCCGAAGGGCACTGTGCTGTATCAGACGCCGAAGACTTGTCCGGTATGCGGCTCGGCCGTCGAACGCCTTGAAGATGAAGCCATTTCGCGTTGTACCGGCGGCTTGTTCTGTGCTGCCCAGCGCAAGCAAAGCATCATTCATGCGGTGAGCCGCAAGGCGCTTGACATCGAGGGACTCGGCGAAAAACTGGTGGACCAGTTGGTGGACAGTGGGCGGGTGAAGTCCTTGGCCGATCTATTCACGCTGACTGTGCTTGAACTGGCATCCTACGAACGCATGGGCCGCAAGTCGGCCGAGAAGCTGGTGGGGGCGCTGAAGCAGGCATGCACGCCCGAGCTTGGGCGACTACTGTACGCCCTGGGCATACGACATGTGGGAGAAACCACAGCGCGAGACCTGGCTAGGCATTTCGGCTCTATCGACGCACTGATGAACGCCGATGAATCACAGTTGCTTGCCGTGAACGATGTCGGGCCGGTGGTGGCCGCGTCGATTACCCGGTTCTTCGCCGAGGCGCACAACCGCGAAGTGATTGCGGCGCTTGCCAGCGCAGGGGTACACCCCAAGTTGGAGGTGGCGCCCGCCGGTCAGCAACGCCTTGCAGGGAAAACGTTCGTGCTAACGGGAACCATGCCCACCTGGACGCGCGACGACGCGACGCGTCATATTCTGGCCGCGGGTGGAAAGGTCAGTGGGTCGGTGTCAAAGAAGACCGCATACGTGGTCGCGGGGGAGGACGCAGGCGGCAAACTTGCGAGAGCCCGGGAACTTGGCGTACCGGTACTGGATGAAGACGCTCTGAAAGCGCTGCTGGATCTGGGGTAAACCGACAAGGAAAATGTTCGCGTCTGGCTGCAATACGGCATGTTGCATATGGACCGACGCTTCGCCGTCATTCCTGGTTCGAGGGGAATGACGGCTGTGTATAGCAGTTTTTACTTGATGGTAGCGTTCTTGATCAGGCCTTGTTGGAATTCGGCCAGCTGCTGCTGATGCAGCATTTCTTCAATTTGCGGCTTGACCTCTTTCAGCTCGGGGAACTTGACTTCACGACTGTCCTCGACCTGGATGATGTGCCAGCCGAACTGAGTCTTCACGGGTTTGGTCGTCATTTCGCCTTTCTTCAGTCCTTCGACGGCTTCAGCGAATTCAGGCACATAGTTGCTTGCGGGCCCCCAGCCTAGATCGCCACCGTTCTTGCCGCTGCCTGGATCCAGTGAATCTTTCTTGGCGGCCGCATCGAATGTGGTTTTCTTGCTGTTGATTGCCGCTGTCAGGTCTTCAGCTTGCTTCTGTTCTTTGACCAGGATATGACGCAGCTTGTATTCTTGTTTACCGGCTTGCTCTTTCTTGATTTTTTCGTATTCAGCCTGGATCTTGGCGTCGGTGACCGGATTTTTCTTCAGGTAGTCGGCCATCAGTGCACGAACCAATATGCCTTGGCGGGCCAATTCGATTTCCTGGGTGACGGCGGGTTGTTTGTCGATGCCGGCCTTTTCTGCGGCCTGGACTGCAACAAGGCGATTGACCATTTCCTGCTTGACTTGTGTGCGGAGTTCGGGCGTGTCGGGGGCCCCTTGGCTGACCAGCAGGGCAACGAATTGATCCAGCTTCGCTTGCGTAATGGCCTGGCCATTAACGGTGGCGACGGTTTGCGCATAGGCTGGGACGGCAATCGCGCAGGCTGCTGCGAATACGGCGAGACGTTTCATGTAGATCCTTTTACTGGTTGGCTTTGGCATCGATTGCCAGGGCGTGAATGGGATAAGGCATTAGATCGTGAACGCGATCATACACAAGTCGGTGGCGGGCCACGGTGGAGAGCCCGGAAAATTGTTCCGACCGGATCACGACACGGAAGTGGCTTGCGCCGTTTTTACTGCCCTCATGGCCAGCGTGAAAATGTGATTCATCAATGATGTCAAGTTGCGTGGGCACCAGTGATTGCAGGCGCTCCCGAAGCAGGTCCATACGTTCTGTAGACATCAGGACCTCTCTTCTTTTCGGGGTGTCGGCACGGCGGTCAGTGGTTCGTTCTCGTCTTTCATGTGCTTGCCAAGCCATACTGACTGTGCAATCACAAACAGGAGCAGCAGAGCCATAAGGCCAAATACTTTGAAATTGACCCACTGGGCTTCGGTAAATGCACCGGAAAATGCAACATACAGGTTGAGCGCGCCCGACAGAATGAAGAAACTGGCCCAGCTGTAATTCAGTTTGTCCCAGACGGCCGGCGCCATGCTTACCTTATCGCCCATGAGCTTCTGCATCAGGTTGCGTCCGAAAAACCACTTTCCGCCCAACAAGATGCATGCAAACAGCCAGTACAGCACAGTAGGTTTCCATTTGATGAACACATCGTTATGGAAAAACAGCGTAGCCCCGCCGAAGACGATGATGACCGTAAGGTTGATCCAGTGGGTGGCTTCGATGGCCTTGCCGGTCGCCTTCAGCCAGATAAACTGGCCTATACCTGCTGCGATGGCGACGGCAGTTGCCGTGAAGATATCGGAGAACTTGAACGCCACGAAAAAAAGAATCAGCGGGAAAAGGTCGAAAAGGAATTTCTTCATTTAACGGGTTCAAACTTCAAGGATACCGAGTTGATGCAATAGCGCCTGCCGGTTGGCGGGGGGCCGTCGGGAAATACGTGACCCAGATGCGAATCACAGATGTTGCAAAGCACTTCGGTGCGTTCCATGCCATGGCTTCTATCGGTTTCTTCGCGGACATTGGCAGGGTCTAGCGGTTCGAAATAGCTTGGCCAGCCGCAGCCCGCATCGAACTTGGTATCGGAGGCGAACAGTGCCGTGCCGCAACCTATGCACCGGTAGATCCCGGATTCGCTCGTATCCCAGTACCGGCCGGTGAAGGGCCGTTCCGTGCCTTTGCCGCGAGCGACGGCGTATTCTTCGGGACCAAGTTGTTCTCGCCATTCGGCGTCGGTTTTGTGGATCTTGTTCACGTGACTACCTATAAAAAGCTGCGCATATATCAATTGTCATGTTAATCGACTTTGCAGGCAGGCAGAAGTTCAACCCCATGGTACTTTTTATGTGCAGTCTATGCAGGGAATCCCCTAAAAGACTTTGTTTCTATTTTTGTCCATAATCGCGAATCCGCCCTAAAATTGCTAGAACCTTAAACCATAAATGGAAAACACCTATGTTTTCTGCCGTTTTCACGTGATACGCTAAATCAAAGAACGGGCTATTTTTTGTATAACTTCCCCGCTGCCATTTCCGGCCGGACACTGCCCCCATGGAGACAAAACAATGAAACTTAAACAGTCACTTCGGCTTTCGATGCTGGCAGGCGCCGTCGCGTTTGCCTTGCCGATGCTTGCTTCGGCGCAGATCAAAGTCGGTATTACCGTTGCCAGCACCGGACCCGCTGCGTCGTTGGGCATTCCCGAACGCAATACCGTCGCCTTGCTGCCTACAGAAATTGCAGGCCAGAAAATTGAATATATTGTCCTCGACGATGGCACGGATACAACTGTTGCGGTCAAGAACATGCGCAAGCTCATCACGGATGACAAGGTGGATGTCGTTATCGGCACGTCGGTTACGCCTGGGTCGCTGGCCATGGTCGACGTGGCGGGTGAAACCAGTACGCCCATGATCAGCGTGGCTGCGAATGCCAAAATCGTCGAGCCCGTGGAAGGCGCGCGCAAATGGGTCTTCAAGACGCCCCAGAATGACCAGCTGATGGCTGGCGCATTGGCTGACGCCATGGCAAAGCAAGGTGTAAAAACCCTGGGTTTCATTGGTTATAGTGACGCCTATGGCGAAGGCTGGCTCAATGTCATGACCGAAGCCGCAAAGGCCAAGGGTATCAAGATGGTCGCCGTCGAGCGCTACGGTCGTACCGATACCAGCGTAACCGGCCAGGCTCTCAAGCTTGTCGCCGCCAGGCCTGACGGCATCCTGGTGGCTGGCTCCGGCACACCGGTTGCCTTGCCCCAGCGAGAGCTGAAAAGCCGCAGCTATAAGGGCATCATGTACCAAACACATGGTGCGGCCAATAATGATGTGCTGCGTGTCTGCGGCAAAGATTGTAACGACATGATCCTGCCCGCCGGCCCTCTGCTGGTGGCCGATCAACTGCCCGACAGTAATCCAGTCAAAAAGAGCGCGCTCGAATATAAAACCAAATACGAAGCAAAGTACGGCGAGGGCACCATCAATACCTTTGGCGGGCATATGTGGGATGCGGGTCTTCTGGTCGCCACCGCGATTCCCCAGGCGCTCAAGGGCGGGGCCAAGCCCGGAACACCGCAGTTCCGCCAGGCATTGCGCGATGCCATCGAACAAATCAAAGACCTGCCCGCCTCGCAAGGCGTGTTCAACATGAGCGCCACCGATCATGCCGGATTGGACCAGCGCGCCCGGGTCATGGTCAAGGTGGTCGACGGCAAGTGGACATACCAGCCTGATCTTTGATAGGTACTGTTCAGGACCGGTCGTACAATGCGGCCGGGCCTGTTCGCGCAGAGCAGGCGAGAACGCTCACGCGCATACGGATACCGGCCGCGCGGGCCGGTATTTATTGCCTCCTGAAGTAGGGCGCCGGGCTCGCCGGTACCCGTTGTTATGGTGCTGTCCGACATGGATTCAACGATATTACTGATACTGCTGCAAGACGGCATCATGAACGGGGCGATCTATGCGCTACTGGGCCTGGCGCTGGTGCTTGTATTTGTCGTGACGCGCGTCATTTTTATACCGCAGGGTGAGTTCGTGGCCTTCGGGGCGCTGACCCTGGCGTTTATGGTCAATGGCCGCATACCCGGCACCGTCAACCTCCTGCTCATCATCGGCGCGGTCGTGTTCGCGGTAGAGTTTTTTACCGCGTTACGCAGCAATAATTGGACGGGTATGGGCAAGACCGCCGCCTGGACACTATTGCTTCCCGTCATCATGTATCTGCTGGCTCCCTATATCGTCAGCAAAGACACCTCGCTATGGATCAACGTGCTGTTCTCCATGGCCTTGGTCGTTCCCCTCGGGCCCATGCTGTACCGACTGGTGTACCAGCCAGTTGCCGAAGCTAGCGTGCTGGTCTTGCTCATTATCTCAGTGGCCGTGCATTTCGCCCTTACCGGCCTGGCGCTTGTCTTTTTCGGCGCCGAGGGCTGGCGCACGCCTCCCTTCATGGAAGGAGAGGTTCAAATGGGGCCCGTAAGCTGGTCGGCCCAGACTTTCTTCGTGTTGGGTACGTGTGCCCTGCTCATCATCGGCCTATGGGTGTTTTTTGGCAAAACTTTGTATGGCCGCGCCCTGCGGGCCACCGCAGTCAACCGGCGAGGCGCCCGCCTAGTGGGAATAAGTACCAATATGTCGGGCAGCCTTACCTTCACGTTGGCGGCTGCCATCGGGGCACTGTCAGGCATGCTCATTGCGCCCGTCACCACCATCTACTACGACACGGGATTTCTTATCGGCCTTAAAGGCTTCGTAGCGGCTATTTTCGGGGGACTGATCAGCTATCCCATAGCAGCGGCCGGCGCCTTGTTCGTCGGCATCCTGGAAGCCTTTTCTTCATTCTGGGCCAGTGCCTACAAAGAGGTTATTGTGTTTACGCTCATTATTCCTGTGTTGTTGTGGCGCTCTTTTGGCGCTCATCATAGCGACGACGAGGAGTAAATCATGAATCGTATATTGCTGGTCGTTGTCGTTCTGGTGTTGGCCGGTTTGCCATTGGCATCAAGCACACCTGAATTCTGGATCACTCATCTAAATTATGTCGGCCTGGCCAGCCTGGTCGTGCTCGGCCTGCTGCTGTTGACCGGTGTCGGCGGTCTTACTTCATTTGGACAGGCGGCGTTCGTCGGAATTGGCGCCTACACCACCGCTTGGCTTACGACCTCGATAGGATGGTCACCCTGGGTCGCGTTGTTTATAGGTCTTGCCGTGACTTTCCTGGTGGCCTACGTGCTGGGAGCCATTACCTTGCGTTTGTCGGGGCATTACCTGCCCTTGGGCACGCTGGCATGGTCGCTTTCTTTGTACTATCTCTTTGGAAATCTCCAGTTTCTCGGCCAGTATGACGGCATCGCCGGTATTGCGCCGATCCGGATTTTCGGACTTTCCATGGGTAACGGACGCTATATTTATTACTTGATCTGGGTGGCTGTATTGCTGGCCATGTGGGCCACCCGAAATCTGCTTGACTCCCGCCCGGGTCGTGCCATACGGGCGCTGAAAAGCGGTGGCGGGATGGCGGAATCGTTTGGCATCAACATGGCGAATTACAAGGTGATCATCTTTGTCTATGCCGCCTTGCTGGCTTGCGTATCAGGTTGGCTATACGCCCATATGCAGCGCGCAGTCAGCCCGAGCCCATTCGGGCTGAACTATGGCATCGAGTATCTGTTCATGGCGGTTGTCGGCGGTGCGGGCAGCGTGTGGGGCGCTGTGCTGGGATCGACCCTGATCCTGACCCTTAAAGACCAGCTGCAAAACGTATTACCCAAGATACTGGATACAACGTCCAATTTCGAGCTCATCGTATTCGGCGTTTTGATGATACTTGTACTGCAGTACGCGCGCGATGGCGTCTGGCCCATTCTTGCCTCGTGGTGGAACATTCTGACTGGGCGCACCGAACGCCGCCGCGTTGCCCCACCGCCATCGGCTCCCGCCTTAACAAAACGCCCCCGCCCCGAGAAAGGTTCTTTAGTGCTGGACGTCCAGGAAATCCGCAAGGAATTCGGCGGGCTCGTGGCTGTCAATGACATCAGCTTCTCGCTGAAAGCGGGTGAAATCATGGGCCTGATCGGACCTAACGGCGCGGGAAAGAGCACGACGTTCAACCTGATTACCGGCGTGCTGCCCGCCACCAGCGGCAAAGTCCAGTTCCTGGGAGAGCGCCTTGATATCCTGCCTTCTCGTGAAATCGCCCGGCTGGGCGTCGGTCGTACCTTTCAGCATGTGCAACTGCTGCCAACCATGACAGTGCTCGAGAATGTGGCGTTGGGTGCACATTTGCGCAGCAGGGTCGGCGTGTTGTCTGCTGCCTTGCGCGTCGATCGGAGTGAGGAAGCAAAGCTTTTACATGAAGCGACAAAGCAGCTTCAGCGAGTGGGCCTGGGTGATTACCTGTACGAACAGGCCGGGAATCTGGCGCTGGGCCAGCAACGGATTCTCGAGATCGCGCGCGCCCTGGCGGCCGATCCCGTGTTACTGCTGCTGGACGAGCCGGCCGCGGGATTGCGCTACAAGGAAAAACAGGAGTTGGCGAAAGTGCTCGACCAACTGAGGCTGGAAGGCATGAGCATTCTGCTTGTCGAACACGATATGGATTTCGTTATGAATCTTACCGATCATTTGGTGGTCATGGATTTCGGCACCAAGTTGGCAGAGGGCAAGCCCGCTGATGTACAGCAGAACCCGGCGGTACTTGCCGCGTATCTGGGCGGCATAGATGATGATTTCGACTTTGATGTTCCGGCCACTGGTACCGCACAAGGGGGTCTGGCATGAGCAAGAGCGACAACAAGCCCAAACACCCCATCCTGAAGGTTACGGACCTGTCGGCCAGGTATGGCAAGGTCAACGCGGTGACCGGAGCCAGTATCCTTGTCACCCGCGGCAGCATTGTGACCGTCATCGGCGGCAACGGGGCCGGAAAGTCCACCCTGCTAAATTCCATCATGGGGTGCCTTCCCGCGTCCGGGAGCAGTGTCGGCTCGGTCCAGTACCTGGGCGCCGAGATTGGCTCATGGCAGGTGGAACGCCGGGTGTCCGACGGAATTTCCCTTGTTCCCGAAAAGCGCGAACTGTTTGCCAGCATGTCGGTCGAAGATAATCTTCTGCTGGGCGGCTTCAGGCTCTATCGCGCTGGCAAGCATGGCTGGAAAGAGACCATCCACGAGGTCTACGATCTGTTCCCGCGACTGCAAGAGCGACGTAGCCAGGAGGCCGGCACGCTGTCTGGCGGCGAACGCCAGATGCTGGCGGTAGGCCGGGCGCTGATGGCTCAACCTCAGTTGTTAATGTTGGACGAGCCCAGCCTGGGCCTGGCGCCAAAGATCGTAAGGGAAATCTTCCAGATCATCTCGCGCTTGCGAAGCACTGGCGTCGCAATCCTGCTGGTCGAGCAGAATGCCCGTGCTGCCTTGCAGGTGGCTGACTATGGATATGTGCTTGAGACAGGCGAAGTTGTACTCGAGGGCCGGGCCAGCGAGCTCAGCGGCAATCCACGGGTGATAGAAAGTTATCTTGGACTGGGAAATGCCAAGAAGGCGGCTTCCGCCGAAGTCGCTGGGGCGTAGTGGGGGGTGTTCGGCCGGCAATAAAAAAACGGACGCATTCAGCGTCCGTTTCTTCCTTCACTGGCAGAGGCGTTTACGCCTTTCTCGTCTTGGAAAGATGAATCAGCTCACCCACGATCCCGCGGCGGAAAGCCATAACGCAGATGATGAAGATCAGCCCGATCACAATCGTTACCGACTCACCCAGCACCTGGAACCACTGGATGCCAGTCGCGTGGCTCAAGAACCGTCCGAACTCGCCGACTTTGTTTTCGAGCATCACCACGATAATCGCGCCCAGCACAGGACCTGTGAACGTACCGAGTCCGCCGATCAGCGTCATTAGAATGACCATGCCCGACATCTGCCACGTTGCATCCGACAGCGTTGCGGATACGAACACGAGCGCTTTCGTTGCGCCAGCCAGGCCTGCAAGCGTCGCGGACAGCACAAACACCAGCAACTTGAAATTGTCGACGTTATAGCCCAAAGAAATTGCTCGAGGTTCATTTTCCCGGATGGCTTTGAGAACCTGGCCGAAAGGCGAGTTGATGGTGCGCCAGCATATGGCAAAGCCCAGGATGAAGATGACCATGACCACGTAATACAGGTTCAGGTCGTTGCTGAGATCCAGCCCGAAAATGTTGCCGCGTGGTATGCCTTGCAATCCATCTTCACCGTGGGTGAACGGTGCCTGAAGAAAGTAGAAGAACACCATTTGCGCCATGGCCAATGTGATCATGGCGAAATAGATGCCACTGCGCCGTATGGCCAGGGCGCCCATCAGCAGGCCCAGTACCGCTGCCACGCCGGTACCAAAGAGCAACCCCGCCAAGGTTGGAAGACCCCATACGGCAAGAGAGTGTCCCGTAGCGTAAGCGGCTCCACCCAGGAACGCGGCGTGACCGAATGACAGAAGACCTGTGTAGCCCAGCAAGAGATTGAAAGCACATGCAAAAAGGGCGTAGCACATTACCTTCATGACAAAAATAGGGTAGGCGCCTATTGCCGGCAGGAAGGCAATTATGATCGCAACCAGTAAATAACCTATCAATTGACGATTCATTTTTCTTTCCCGAATAGACCTGCAGGGCGCAGCAGCAAGACAATGACCATAATGATGAATACAACAGTATTGGAGGCTTCGGGCCAGAACACCTTGGTCAGGCCTTCGATGATGCCCAGACCCAATCCTGTGACGATGGACCCCAGGATAGAGCCCATGCCGCCAATCACGACAACCGCAAAGACCACGATGATGAGGTTCGAGCCCATCAGCGGCGATACCTGCATGACGGGCGCGGCAAGCACGCCGGCAAAACCGGCCAGCCCTACACCGAAGCCGTAGGTCAGCGTGACAACTAGCGGGACATTCACACCGAAGGCTTCGACGAGCTTGGGATTTTCGGTGCCGGCACGCAATAATGCGCCGAGACGTGTCTTCTCGATGACGAACCACGTGGCAAAGCACACGACGAGTGACGCAACGACGACCCAGCCGCGGTAAATGGGCAGGTACATGAAGCCCAGGTTCACGCCGCCAGCAAGGAGGGCGGGTGTCGCATAGGGTTGCCCCGACACGCCGTACATACTGCGAAACAGGCCTTCCAGGAGCAGCGTAATGCCGAAGGTAAGCAGCAGGCCGTACAGGTGATCGAGCTTGTACAAGTGGCGGATCAGCGTGCGTTCAAGAAGGATGCCGAATGCCCCGACGACCAGCGGCGTGACCACGAGCATGACCCAGTAGTTCAAGCCCAGGTATGCAAGTCCCATCCAGGCCAGGAAAGCACCCAGCATGTAGAGGGCGCCGTGTGCAAAATTGATGATGTTCAGCAGACCGAATATCACAGCCAGGCCGAGCGATAGTACTGCGTAAAATGATCCATTCACCAAGCCCAGCAGTAGCTGGCCGAGTAGAGCTTGGATAGGTATGCCGAATAGTTCAGTCATATGTATGGGAAATCCTGACAAGCCGGGTATGTTCAGAGCAATAACGGCAATGCTCCCGCATGCAGCCTGGAGCATTGCCTTTCATGGGAAACAGACTTTATTTCTTGATGAATTTGCAGGTGGACTCTTCAAGGGATGCATAGACTTTATCGCCTGGCAGGGTCTCGACGATGTTGTAGTAGTCCCAAGGCTTTTTGGACTCGGATGGCTTCTTGACTTGCATGAGGTACATGTCGTGGATCATGCGGCCGTCTTCACGGACATAACCGTCCTTGGCGAAGAAGTCGTTGACCTTGTTTGATTTCATCCATTTCATCAATGCATCGCCGTCGTCGGTACCGCTGGCCTTGACGCCTTGCAGATAGAAATTAACGGCGGAATAGTCGCCAGCTTGCAGGAATGACGGCATGCGCTTGTGCTTCTCGAAGAAACGTTCGCCCCATTTACGGGAAGCGTCGTCCTTGTCCCAATACCAGCCGCTGGTCAGGTACATGCCCTGAGTGTTTTCCAGTCCAAGGGCGTGTATGTCGTTGATGAACACCAACAGGCCGGCCAGGTTCATGGTGTTGGTTACGCCGAACTCTTTGGCAGCCTTGACGGAATTGATGGTGTCGCCGCCCGCGTTGGCCAAGCCCAGAATTTTTGCGCCCGAGGACTGAGCCTGGAGCATGAATGACGAGAAGTCGGATGTTGACAGCGGCGCCCTGACCGCACCTTTGACCTCGCCGCCCGAAGCTTTGACCACGGCGGCGGTATCACGCTCGAGCGCGTGGCCGAAAGCGTAGTCGGCCGTCAGGAAGAACCATGACTTTCCGCCATTCTTTACGACTGCAGATCCGGTGCCGCGCGCCAGCGCAATCGTGTCGTAGGCGTAGTGAACGGTATAAGGCGAGCATTGAGCATTGGTGAGGTCGGACGCACCAGGACCTATGGCAATGAACGGTTTCTTTTTTTCCGCTGCTACGCCGGCCATGGCCAGCGCCGTACCTGAACTGGTGCCGCCTATGAGTACGTCGAGCTTGTTTTCGTCGAACCATTCGCGCGCGCGGGCCGAGGCGATGTCGGCCTTGTTTTGATGGTCGGCAACCAGCAATTCGATTTTCTTGCCATCGATACTGCCGCCGGCGTCGGCGATCGCCATGCGGATCGACTCTGCGCCGGCTGGGCCGTCGATGTCGGAATACAGGCCGGACATATCGGTAATGAAGCCAATGCGAATGACGTCATCGGATATGCCTGCTGCCTGTCCGGGCGCGGCCATCGTGAGGCCGGCAAGAGCAAATGCAGCAGTTAGGGTATGCAATTTCATGAAAGAGTCTCCTGATTTTGTGGTGCCGGTGGTCCGGCGTTTGTAAGTGTTAGACGCCTAATAGCGTGTTGAGCACATCTTGTTTGGCTTGAAGTTCATCTGAATGAAATTGTTCCACGATCTGGCCATGTTCCATGACATAGAAACGATCGGCCAGAGGCGCGGCAAAATGGAAGTTCTGTTCGACCATGATGATGGTGTAGCCCTTGGCCTTCAAGGCAGTGATCATGCGGGCCAGCGCCTGCACGATGACGGGGGCAAGGCCTTCGGATATCTCGTCCAGAAGCAACAGATTGGCACCGGTACGCAGAATTCGTGCGACCGCAAGCATTTGTTGTTCACCGCCGGAGAGACGGGTGCCCGGCGAATGCTTGCGTTCTTCGAGGTTGGGAAACATCTCGTAGATTTCCGCGAGCGACATACCACCACCAAGCGTTTCGCCGACGGTAGGGGGCAGGAGCAAGTTTTCTTCGCAGGACAGGCCGGCGAAAATACCTCGCTCTTCGGGACAGTATCCGATGCCCAGATGCGCAATGCGATAGGTGGGCAGGTTGATGGTTTCAGTACCTTGTACACGTATGGAGCCTTTGCGTGTGCCGGTAAGGCCCAGTATGGCTCGAAGCGTGGTGGTTCTTCCGGCGCCGTTGCGGCCCAGCAGAGTGACCACTTCGCCCGGCGCGACAGTGAGGTTGACGCCATGCAGAACGTGAGATTCGCCATACCAGGCGTGCAGATTGGATATTTCGAGAGCGGCGGTATTCATCCGTGAGCCCCTTCTAGTTCACCGGTCGTAGTGCCCATGTAGGCCTCCATAACGCCGGCGTTGCTTGATACTTCTTGGTAGGTGCCTTCGGCCAGCACGGCGCCACGCGCCAGAACGGTGATTTTGTCGGCAATTTGTGAGACAACCTTCATATTATGTTCAACCATGAGTATTGTGCGCCCTACACTGACTTTCTTGATAAGGTCAGTGACCCGGCTTACGTCTTCATGACCCATGCCCTGCGTGGGTTCGTCCAGCAGCATGAGTTCGGGTTCCATGGCCAGTGTCGTAGCGATTTCCAGTGCCCGCTTGCGTCCGTAGGGCAGATTTACTGTCAATTCGTTGGCATATTCGCCCAAGTCGACTTGCTTCAGCAAATCGAGTGCTTTGCCGTTGAGATTTCGGAGTATCTTATCGCTGCGCCAGAAGTGGTAGGAGAGCCCAGTGGCTCGCTGCAAGCCGATGCGCACATTTTCCAACACGGTAAGCTGCGGAAATACCGCGGAGATCTGAAATGAACGGATGACGCCGCGACGCGCAATTTGCGTCGGCTTTTCATGAGTTATTTCATGGTCGTTGAGAAAAATCTTGCCCGACGTGGGCGTAAGGAATTTGGTGAGCAGGTTGAAGCAGGTCGTCTTGCCGGCGCCGTTCGGTCCGATCAGTGCATGGATGGTACCGCGCTTGACCTGGAGATTGACGTCCTTCACGGCAATGAAGCCGCGGAACTCCTTTACCAGGTTCTTGGTTTCTAGAATGTATTCGCTCATAGCCAGCCAGTCGGTGTGAAAAACGAGAGAGGATAGGGCCGAAGTATGAGGACTTGTATTCGAGAACACCATGGGGGTTTTTCATAGGTAAACCCGAAATGTTTCAGTTGGCGGGTGTTTTTTCCTTGTACTCGCAAAGATCCGCGATTCCGCACTGTGGGCACTTGGGTTTGCGTGCGACGCATATGTAGCGCCCATGCAGGATCAGCCAGTGATGTGCGTCCAGCAGGAACTCCTTGGGTATGACGCGCAGCAGCTTCTTTTCCACGTCGACGACATTTCTGCCCGGAGCAATACGCGTACGGTTGGCAACCCGGAAAATATGCGTATCGACGGCAATGGTGGGGTGGCCGAAAGCGGTGTTCAGCACCACATTGGCCGTCTTGCGTCCGACACCGGGCAAAGACTCCAGTGCTTCGCGGTCATCGGGCACTTCACTGTGGTGATGATCGACAAGAACCTGGCAGGTTCTTATGACGTTGCTGGCCTTGGTCTTGTACAGGCCTATCGTTTTGATGTGATCGCTCAAGCCTTCCACGCCCAAGGCCAGCAGTCCTTCAGGCGTCCCGTGAGCAGGAAAAAATTTCCGCGTTGCCAGATTTACGCTGCGGTCCGTGGCCTGGGCTGAAAGGATCACGGCAATCAGGAGCTGAAATATGCTTGCGTACTCCAACTCCGTGGTGGGTGAGGGATTGGCCGCTTTGAGGCGCCGGAAGATCTCGGCACGCTTTCCGTTATTCATTGTTTTTACGGCGCGCCCGAGCCCGTGCAAGCGCATCGGCAATAACCTGCTGTCGGCTCGCCGCATCAGTGCTGGCTGCCAGTGACAAGGGCGCCTTGTTGGCCAGTGTGCGCGCTGCGAGCCCGAAGCTCTCGTTATGCGAGGCGTCCAGGCGACGCTGCCGTTGCTGATGATGTTCTCTTGCTGCATTGGCCAGTGCCAGCGTCCATTCGCCGGCGGCTGGCACCATATCGATGCAGTCGACCGGACAGGAGGCCACGCATAAGTCGCAGCCGGTGCAGCGGTCAGGCAGGACAGTGTGCATCAGTTTGTTTGCGCCCACGATGGCGTCAACGGGACACGCCTGAATACATAGTGTGCAACCTATGCAGTGCGGTTCATCGATGACGGCTACGGTCAGGGGCAGGTGTTCGCCGCAATCGGCATCGAGCTCCAATACGGGGCGACGCACCACTAGGGCAAGCGCCTCGATGCCCGCCTGACCGCCTGGTGGGCAGCGGTTTATGGCTTCACCGTTGGTGGCGATAGCTTGAGCATAAGGTCTGCACCCGTCATAGCCGCATTTGGTGCATTGGGTTTGGGGCAGGACCGCATCGATGTGATCGATAAGTGACAAGGAGGACATAGGGACAATGAAAATCGGGGCCGTAGGCCCCGATTCGTGTAAAGAGCCACAGGACCTTACGCGGCAGGGCGGCGTATGAATTCGGCTATTTTAGGACATATCGTTTCGCGCCAGCGGCGACCCGAGAAAATACCGTAGTGTCCGCAGCCAACGGCGGTGTAGTGTTCTTTGCGACTATTGTGAATGCCGATGCACAAGTCCTGAGCAGCGCGTGTCTGGCCTTCGCCCGAGATGTCATCAAACTCGCCCTCGATTGTAAGGAGGGAAACCGAGGTAATGGCGGACGGATCGACTTTCTGTCCTTTGACTTCCCAGGTGCCCGAGGGCAGCTGGTGCTCCTGGAAAACCATTTTAATGGTATCCAGGTAGAACTCGGCCGGCATGTCCAGCACGGCGTTGTACTCGTCGTAGAACTTGCGGTGGGATTCCGCATCGTCGTTATCGCCCTTCAGCAGGTCGTGGTAGAAATCGTAATGCGAACGCAAGTGGCGATCAGGATTCATGGCGACAAAGCCCGCGTGTTGCAGAAAACCGGGGTACACAGGCCGTCCGCCACCAGGAAACCTGGCAGGCACCCGATGTATCAGGTTATCCTCGAACCAGGAATAAGGCTTGGTCGTGGCCAATCGGTTGACCTGCGTCGGCGATTTGCGGGTGTCGATAGGGCCGCCCATCATTACCATGCTGCGGGGCAAGGATGGGTCGTTGTTGGAGGCCATCAGTGAGATGGCGGCCAGCACAGGTACGGTTGGCTGACAGACCGATATTACGTGAACGTCCGGTCCCAGGAAGCGGATAAAATCCTGTATGTATTCCACGTAGTCGTTCAAGTGGAATGGTCCAGCCACGGCTGGCACCATGCGGGCGTCGACCCAGTCGGTGACATAGACATCGTGGTTGGGCAGCAAGGCCTTTACGGTGTCCCGCAACAAGGTGGCATGGTGGCCGGAGAGTGGTGCGGCCAACAACACGCGTGGGTCAGACGCGGCGCCGCCAGCGTTCTCGCGCTTGAAATGAACGAGATTACAGAAAGGTTTCTGTACTACTGCATGTTCGGTAATGGCGACGTCTTTGCCGCCGATTTTAGTAGTGGGAAGATCCCATGCCGGTTTCTGGTAGTCTTTTCCCAAACGATGAACGAGTTCGTAGGTAGCAGCAATTTGCCGGGATACTGGCGTGTACGCGAAAGGGCTGTACGGGTGCGAGAATATCTGCGAACCAGTATCGGTAAATGCGGCGAGCGGCGTTAAAAAAGCGCGCTGAAGTTCATGGAGGTCATACAGCATGTAGTAGCCTTGAGTAAGCGTTTCCGGATCAGCGATCTGTTACAGTTCGAATAAGCTGTTAACAGGCTCTTCTACATAAGCTAATCACAAAGTAATGGATTTTGCCAGTAATTTCCTCGGCCAGATTGCCGGCCTATACATTAGGCTTATTGCACGCAGTAGGAGAGGTGCCGACCGTGCATCGTAATAATGCGCAAATAAATGACTTGATTGTTGGGGCTAAGCAACAAAACTGGCCCGGCAATGTCCAGTCGTCTGGCGCTTGGAAAGGTGGCCACGTTCGCCCGCGCAGATGTGCAGGTATTGCACTCGAAACGCGTCAACGTTCAAGGTATTTGAGTTTGTCGTCGACGCCATTCCAATCGTCGGCACCGGGCAAGGGTTGCCTGGACCGATTGATCATGCCGAACTCGGGTGACAGTTCGGCATTCAGTGCGATGAACTGTACCTGATCCTGAGGCACGTCTTCTTCCGCGAATATGGCGTTGGCGGGGCATTCGGGCACGCAGACCGCGCAATCGATGCATTCATCGGGATCGATGACGAGGAAATTTGCTCCTTCGCGGAAACAGTCTACCGGACATACATCGACGCAGTCAGTAAATTTGCATTTGATACAGTTCTCGGTAACCACATGTGTCATTTCAAGGCTCCAACATCAGATGTTGCATTTTACCCAATAAATCGAGGTAAGCCCGAATTGACCTTCAGCCAAAGGAGTCTTTCCGAATTCAATCGTGCTGCCAGCGCCGCTGGCGTCGTGCTCTGTGCTATGGTAATCAAAACACTCTATGTGATGCGATGATAATTACTTCGTTACTCGACACCGATCTTTATAAATTCACCATGATGCAGGTTGTACTGCATCACTTTCCCGCCGCCCAGGTAGAGTACCGGTACAAGTGCCGCACGCCGAACGTGAATTTGCAGCCGTATCTTGATGAAATACGCAGCGAAATTCATGCGCTCTGTCAATTGCAGTTCACGGAAGAGGAATTGCATTATCTGCGGAGTCTGCGTTTTTTGAAAAGCGACTTTGTCGATTTTCTCGGTTTATTTCACATGCCGGAAAAATGCATTACGGTGTCGGCGGGTGCGGTCAAAGGCGAAATTGACATCTCCGTGAAAGGTCCATGGCTGCATACCATCCTTTTCGAGATCCCCGTCCTCGCCATCGTCAACGAAGTCTATTTCCGCAACGTATGCCGCGAGCCCGCATGGGAGGAAGGCCGCAAGCGTCTGCAGTCCAAGATGCAGCTGGTCAGCGATGACCCGGCGCTGGCCGATTTCCGCGTTGCGGAATACGGTACGCGCCGGCGCTTCTCGAAGAAGTGGCACGAAGAGGTCGTCCTTACCATGAAGTCGCAGATGTCTCCGCACTTTGCGGGAACCAGCAATGTGCGACTGGCGATGAAGCACGGGGTGACGCCCTTGGGCACGATGGGCCATGAGTATTTACAGGCATGTCAGGCCTTGGGGCCGCGCTTGCGCGATTCCCAAGTGTTTGCCCTTGAAGTGTGGGCGAAGGAATACCGCGGCGACCTCGGAATCGCCTTGTCCGACGTCTATGGTATGGATGCGTTCCTGCGCGACTTCGACATGTACTTCTGCAAGCTGTTCGACGGCGCCCGTCACGATTCCGGAGATCCATTTATTTGGGGCGAGCGACTATTGGCTCACTATGCGGCCAACCGGGCCGACCCGCGTACCAAGACGTTGGTGTTTTCCGATGCATTGACTATTCCGCGCGCCATCGAGCTTGCCAAGCATTTTGCGGGGCGTTGCAAGATTTCGTTTGGAATAGGCACCAATTTGACCAACGACCTCGGCCATGAGCCTTTACAGATCGTCATGAAGATGGTTCGGTGCAATGGTCAGCCTGTCGCAAAGGTATCTGATGCGCCGGAGAAAACCATGTGTGACGATCCTGCCTACCTGGCCTATCTGCGGCAAGTCTTCCAGCTTCCACCGCCTTGATGTCGGCCGGCTGGAAGTGCACATATAATCATTCCTGATTTGGGTTTCTAATAAACAGGAGTATGGATATGAGCGAAGTGGAACGGGTCAACGTCGAGAAGCGGCTTTCGGATATGGCGATTTACAACGGGGTCGCTTATCTGGCCGGGCAGGTTCCAGACGACGGTTCGCTGGATATCCAGGGGCAGACTGCCCAGGTTTTGGCGACTATTGACAAGCTGTTGGCGACCGCGGGTACCGATAAGTCCCGCATCCTGATGGCCCAGATTTTCATCACCAATATGAAAGAGTTCGACGGCATGAACAAGGCGTGGGATGCATGGGTTGCGCCCGGCAATGCACCCCCGCGCGCAACCGTCGAAGCACGGCTTGCCAATCCGGATTTCAAAGTTGAGATCGTCGTAACGGCAGCCTTGGCCTGAGCTTCCCGCATACGATCAAAGCAATAGAGCGGCCAGCGTTGCGCCCAGTGTTTCGCATGCCGCCGAATCGTTGTCGGTAATGGTTTTCGCTGCGGTGATGGCTTGCGGACTCTGGGCATCGGTGTTCACGATAAGTGCTGGCGCAATCAGGCGCAAGCGCCAGCCGGTGCAGATACGCTCTGTTTGTCGTGCTGCGCCACTGCCATCCGAACCCGCGCTGATCATGATTGCGTAAGGCCTGCCATTCAGTTGGTCTAGTGCGCAATAGTAATTGCGGTCGAAGAACTCCTTCATGGCTCCGCTCAGCGATGCGAGATTTTCGGGTGCGCAGAAGACGAAACCATCGGCACCCAGCAAATCTTGCGCATCGACCTGGGCTGCCTGTTTTACTACAATATCCAGTCGATGCTCGGCCTGGAGTTCGGCCGCGATGGCCTGGGCGCCACTCTCCGCGGCAAGAGCCATTTGGTGCGCAGCGCCCGTGCGCGAATGCCACACGATCAGTAGTCGTTTCTTGGCTATTGTATTCATGACATCAATTCGCAGTTGTTCTCCAGACACGTTAGTATAGAGTCGCTGGAAGAAGGTTTCATTTCTTCGCACTCTGCATCTTGAACTATGCCCTCCTACGCAACACCCGTTTCCGATCCTGCACCGTTCAACGACGAATGGTTCGTACATGCCAACAAGGGTCTGGATGACGCAGGCAGCGCGCTGCTGGCGCAGGCGGTTCAATGGGTGAAAGAGCCGCTGGCAGGCGTCTTGGCCCATACCGGCGAACCCTTGGATCTGCACAGTGCCGGAGTGGTGCGAATACTGGCCGACCTGGGTACCGACGCCGCCACCCGCGCCAGTGCGTTAATCACTGTTTTACCCGCCGACGCCGGGAACGCTGACGCCGCCAATAGCCAGGACGCAATGCGCAAGCAATTCGGAGCCGAAGTGGTCACCCTCGTGCAGGGTACCCGGGCCCTCTTGCGACTCGGCAACCTCACTGGCCAAGCCAACGATAGCGCTGCGCCTGGCAGCGACCAAAAAGAGATGCAACGCAAGATGCTGCTTGCAATGGCGGCCGACCTTCGCATTGTGCTGTTGCGCCTGGCATCGCGTCTGCAGTCGTTGCGATGGCATGCCGTTGCCAAGATTCCCTACCCGCCCGCGCTTGCTCGCGAGACGATGGAGCTCTACACACCTTTGGCCAACCGCCTTGGCATCTGGCAGTTGAAATGGGAAATGGAGGATCTGGCATTCCGGTTCCAGGACCCCGAAACCTATAAAATCATAGCCCGGCAACTGGAGGAAAAACGGATAGAGCGCGAGGCGTTCATCGTCCAGGCGGTAAAGGCCCTGCAAGACGCCCTGGCGGAAGCGCATATTCGTGCCGAGGTGACCGGCAGGCCTAAGCATATCTATAGCATCTGGAATAAGATGCGCATGAAGAATCTCGAGTTTCATCAGCTTTTCGACCTACGGGCGCTACGGGTCATAGTCGATGACGAACGCGCCTGCTACGCGGTATTGGCCTTGGCGCATTCCCTTTGGACCCCGGTGTCCGACGAATTCGACGACTATATCTCACGTCCAAAGCCCAATGGGTATCGGTCCTTGCATACGGTGGTGATCGATGAGGAAGGCCATACCTTCGAGATACAGATCCGTACCGAGGAAATGCACCGGTTTGCGGAATACGGCATGGCGGCCCATTGGCTCTACAAGGAATCCGGCCAGAAGGGCGGCAAAGTTGCAGCAGGTGGCGGGTACGACCAGAAACTTGCCTGGATGCGCCAGCTGCTTGCCTGGGACCGAGCCGGTGGAAAGGCGAAGACGAGCGCTGCGGGTCAGGATGAGCCGGACGTGCCGGCCCCAGACTCGCCGCAGGCGCCGCCAGCAGCGTCGAACGAGCATATCTATGTCCTGACCCCACAGGCGCGGGTCATCGAGTTGCCGGTAGGCGCAACCCCGGTGGATTTCGCCTATTACCTGCATACCGATTTGGGACATCGTTGCCGCGGCGCGCGCGTGGACGGTCAGATGGTCCCATTGCTGACGCGCCTCGCAACCGGACAGACTGTTGAAATCATTGCGACGAAGTCGGGCGGCCCGTCGCGCGACTGGCTCAACCCACAACTGGGCTTTTTGGCCAGCCCGCGATCACGGGCCAAAGTGCGTGCCTGGTTTAATGCCATCGAACTGCAGCAGCGCATATCCCAAGGCCAGGCAATGGTGGAGAAAGAGCTGCAGCGTCTGGGCAAGACGGCGGTCAATCTCGAGCAACTGGCTCAGCAACTCGAGTTTGCACATGCCGATGATTTTTACGTCGCCGTTGCCAAGGAAGAATTCAGCCTGCGCCAAATCGACTATCTGCTCAGCCCGCAAAAGGCCAGGCCAAACGACCCATCGGCGCTCGGCACCCAGGGCGAGGCGAGGGTGTATCAAAGCGGCGTTGCAAACGTCGTAAGGACGGGCAAGAGCGGCGTACTGGTGGTTGGGGTGGATTCGCTGATGACTCAGCTTGCCCGCTGCTGTCGGCCGGCGCCTCCGGATCAAATTGTCGGTTTCGTCACACGGGGCCGCGGGGTTTCGATACATCGACACGACTGTGCGTCCTATGCGGCCTTGGCCAAACGCCAGCCAGAGCGTGTGATCGACGTTGACTGGGGCCAAACCGGCGACGCGCTGTACCCGGTAGATATCAGCATTCATGCTCCCGAACGAACCGACTTGCTGCGCGACGTCTCCGAGGTCTTTGCCAAGCTCCGGCTGAACGTAGTCAGCGTCAACACCCATAGTCGCCGATCCCTGGCCCACATGGTGTTCACCATCGAGGTCAGGAACGGTGAGCAGATCAGCCGCGTGCTGGGCGCGCTGAATGAGCTTTCCGGGGTGTCGGCTGCCCGCCACTGAGCGGGGTCGGTATTTGCTTGTGCCACACTGTTAAAATGATGGCTTGCCTTTCAATCGGTCCGCGGCGGATCGATGCAACGATGTTGCGTAACCAGAGAGTGATAATTTGAAATCCTACACATTGCCTGACCCACAAGGGCATTTTGGTCAGTATGGTGGTTCGTTTGTTGCCGAAACCCTGGTGCATGCGCTCGACGAGCTTCGCGCGGCTTACGAAAAATACAAGACCGATCCTGAATTCCTGCGTGAATTCCACTACGAACTCAAGCACTTTGTGGGCCGTCCCAGCCCCGTGTACCACGCCAAGCGCTGGTCGGAAAAAATGGGCGGTGCCCAGATCTGGTTCAAGCGCGAAGACCTCAACCATACGGGTGCGCACAAAATCAATAACTGCATAGGCCAGATCCTGCTTGCTCGTCGCATGGGCAAGCCCAGGATTATCGCCGAGACAGGCGCAGGGCAGCATGGCGTTGCAACAGCGACCGTGGCGGCGCGATATGGCCTGGAATGCGTGGTCTATATGGGCAGCGAAGACGTTCGCCGCCAGGCATCCAACGTCTACCGCATGAAGTTGCTGGGTGCCACCGTGGTGCCAGTGGATTCGGGTTCACGTACGCTCAAGGATGCATTGAACGAAGCCATGCGCGACTGGGTCACCAACGTCGAGAACACCTTCTATATCATCGGTACTGTCGCGGGCCCTCACCCTTATCCCATGATGGTCCGTGATTTCCAGTCGGTGATCGGTACTGAATGCATCGAACAGATGCCCGTGGATGCCGGCCGCCAGCCCGATTATGTTGTCGCGTCGGTCGGCGGCGGATCGAATGCCATGGGCATTTTCCATCCGTATATTGACTACCCGGATGTACAGCTGGTTGGCGTTGAAGCCGCCGGCGAGGGTCTCGATACAGGGCGCCACTCGGCTTCGCTGAATGCCGGGTCTGTCGGTGTGCTGCACGGCAACCGGACCTACGTGATGCAGGACGAAAACGGACAGGTCCTGGAGACACACTCAATATCCGCAGGATTGGATTACCCTGGCGTGGGCCCGGAGCATGCATGGTTGAAAGACCTTGGTCGTGCGCAGTATGTGTGTGTCGATGACCAGGAAGCGCTGGCGGCTTTCCATGATTGTTGCCGCACCGAAGGCATTATGCCTGCGCTGGAATCGTCCCATGCCATCGCCCACGCGCTCAAGCTGGCGTCCACCTTGTCCAAAGACAAAATTATCCTGGTGAATTTATCAGGTCGCGGCGACAAAGATATGCATACTGTGGCTGATTTCAGCGGCATCAGTCTATAAGAATAAGGGTAATGCTCACAATGAATTCCTCCAACCCAAGAATCAAGGCGGCATTTGCCAGGACGGCGGGTCGCACTGCTTTGATTCCCTATGTCACTGCGGGCGATCCCTCGGTATTGGCCACACCCTTGCTGATGCATGCGTTGGTGAAGGCGGGTGCCGATGTCCTGGAACTGGGTATTCCGTTTTCCGACCCCATGGCCGATGGTCCGGTCATACAGCGCGCCGCCGAGCGCGCTATCAAGCGTGGCGTTGGCCTGCGCAACGTTCTCGAAATGGTGGCGCAGTTTCGCCAGGACGACACAACCACCCCGGTGGTGCTCATGGGCTATGCCAACCCCATCGAACGCATGGGCCAGGAAGCATTCGTCCAGCAGGCGTCCAAGGCGGGCGTTGACGGTGTGCTGGTGGTCGATTATCCACCCGAAGAAATCGTCAATTTCGCCGCTCAGTTGGGTGTTGCGCAGATCGACCCCATTTTCCTGTTGGCTCCTACGTCGACGCAGGCCCGTATCCAGCAGGTGGCACGGGTGGCAAAAGGATATGTTTATTATGTGTCGCTCAAGGGCGTGACCGGTGCCGGAAATATCGATACCGTCGATGTGGCTCAGCGCTTGGCACAGATTCGCAAACACGTGACGATTCCTGTCGGCGTCGGTTTTGGCATCCGGGATGCCGACAGTGCGAAGCGACTGGGCGAGCATGCCGACGCGGTCGTCATAGGCAGCAAGCTTATAGAGACCATGGAGCAGTCGGTGGCACGTTCGGAACAGGCCGGGCTATCGGCTGCTGACACCGACGCCGCAGCCATCAAGGCGGCAGCCGATTGGCTGGACGGCATTCATCAGGTATTGCGCAAGCAGGCATAACACACGCTTTTCCATCGAGGCGGGGTCGCTACACCAGGCGGTCCGCCGCAGAAGAACAATAGGTCTGATCCGGAATCGGGCTTTTATCGGAAAAAAATCATGAGCTGGATCGAAAAAATTCTGCCACCACGCATCAATCGCAACAACGACGTGGCGGCCCGCAGGGTGCCGGAAGGCATTTGGGTCAAGTGTCCGGCATGCGAGACGGTCCTCTATAAAGAGGACTTAAGGGCGACTCTGAATGTCTGTCCCAAGTGCAGTCACCATATGCGTATTGGAGCCCGGGCCCGTATCGACGCACTGCTCGATGCGGATAATCGTGTCGAAATCGGACAGAACACACGCCCCATGGACCCGCTCAAGTTCAAGGACAGTCGCAAATATACCGAGCGTGTAACCGAGGCAGTCAAGCAAACCGGCGAAAGCGAAGCCATGGTTGTGATGAGTGGAGCGATCTTGTCGGTACCTGTCGTTTTGGCCTGCTTTGAATTTGAATTCATGGGCGGATCCATGGGATCCGTGGTGGGCGAACGCTTCGCCCGGGGTGCGCGCGAGGCGCTTGCCAATCGGACGCCCTTCATTTGCGTAGCGGCGTCCGGCGGGGCCCGCATGCAGGAAAGCCTGTTTTCATTGATGCAGATGGCCAAGACCAACGCCATGTTGACCCGCCTGGCTGCTGAACGGCTGCCCTTTATCAGCATCCTGACGGATCCCACCATGGGCGGCGTCTCGGCGAGTTTCGCCTTCATGGGCGATGTGGTTATTGCAGAACCCAAGGCGCTTATCGGGTTTGCCGGCCCGCGAGTGATCGAACAGACGGTGCGTGAAAAACTGCCAGAAGGTTTTCAGCGCTCCGAGTTCCTGCTTGAGAAAGGGGCGATCGACATGGTGGTGGATAGACGCCAGATGCGGGTCGAATTGGCCAACCTGCTCGCTCTGTTGATGCGTCAACCGGCGGATGTGGTGGCCAAAGCCTGAAGCTGGCCGCAAAAACCAACGCAAGGCCGGCTTGCACGCCAGAATGATGGGACAAAGAAAAACACCATTCAGATTACTGAATGGTGTTTTTTTCAAGCTTGGGGCATAAAGCCTAGTGCGTTTCGACCTGTTTCAAAGGGTCGTTGGCAACTTTGACGGCCGGCTTGCGTGCCCGACCGAGGCGCACAGGCGTAGCGGTTACTTCAACGGGCGCTGACTTGGTTTCCACGAGTTCCATGCCGGCGGCCACAAGGCTTTCTTCCAGTGCCTTTCCTATCACCTTGCTTGATACCGGCTCAGCGGCGGGCGCCGCTTCGTTCGGACGCAGGGTTTCTTCCTCAGGGCGCGCAGGTGCACCAGGCACGGTCGCGCCAATGGCTGCAGGCTGGGCGTCTGCTGGTTTGGCCGCGGCCGTGTCAGTTGCGATCACATCGGCAGGTTCCGATTCAAGTAGCGCCGGTACGGCAGGAGCAGCCGGGACCAGTACTGGCTCGATCGCTGCGGTGTCGACCGCTGCAGTTTGTACGGCCGCTTCGTCAGCAACCTCGGGCTTACTGGCGACCGAGTCGACTTGCACGGGTTCCGCAGCAGTTGGCTTCACGATCTCCCGGGCTGCCGGTGAGGCGACGACCACCGCTGTTTCAACGGGCGCTGCGGGAGGCAAGTCAGCCGGGACGATTGTTTCCGAAGCCGACGGCTCTATAGGAGGTGCTGTTTTGCCCGCTTCGGCGTCGACAGGGGAGGGCTGGGCCGCTACGGCTGCGGCAGGAGACGCAACGGCGTTGGCTGGGGCCTGGGTAAAGCCACCTTGCGCCGTGGCGATGGCGGGTAGCACCTGGGGATTGAAAGCAGGTGTTTCGTGCCGTATAAACGCCTGATCATCGCTGGGTTCTCCATTGGCGGCATCGTGGGCAAGTGGCGTTTCGTTTTCGGCTTCTGGACTGCGGCGGCCGCGACGGCTGCGGCGACGACGCCGCTTGCGTTCCGGATCGAGCTGGTCGTTGTCCGAGCCAGAATCATTGCTGCCCTCGATATCGCCAGCTACCTTCTGTTGATCGTCGGTCGAGTCTGCAAGGGATCCAGCGGGAGAGGTTTCCGCGGCTGCCGTCAGGGGCAGGTCGTCATTATCGAGCTGGTCAGCTGTGTCGTTCTGACTTTCGTCACGGCGATTGCGTCCACGGCCACGACGGCTGCGTCCGCGTCCCCCGGTGTTCGTTTCGCTGCTTTCGGCGGATGGCAATGCTGCAGTCGACACGGTGACGTCGGTAACGCGTTGTTCACTGGCGGCGGTTCCGGCTTCTTGTGCAGGAGCCTGGCGTCGTGATCGCTGGGCTGGCGCCTGGGTATCTTCGGACTTGCCTTCGACGCCGTCCGGACGGCGCTCGCCGCGGCGGGAACGATTGCGATCACCTTGACCACGTTCGCGTCGCTCGTTGGGGCGCCCGTTCTTGTTGCGGGAGCTACTGGTTTTGGGTGCTTCAACGACAACTGCGGGCGTGGCGACAGGAGTGGTGCCAGTCAGCCAGTTGATCAGGCGTTTGATGATGCTGTTGCCCGACGAAGCAGACGGCGTAGCGCTGGGACGCACAACAGGAGCCGTCGGGACCGGAGCAGGCTGGGAGCGCGGGAGGCTTTTGACCAGTGCTTCAGGACGGGCCTGGGTTTCCAGCGCCTTGTTCGGCGCCCAGGTAAGCTGCTCTTCCGGCTGCGTGACCAGGTCGAAGCTGGTCTTGATTTCTTCGAGGCGCGGGTCATCATGACGCAGGCGCTCGATATGGTGGTGTGGCGTTTCGAGGTTCTTATTGGGGATAAGCACCAAGTTGACCTTGAGGCGCGACTCGATCTTGGTGATATCGCCGCGTTTCTCGTTGAGCAGGAAAGTGGCGACATCTACCGGAACCTGTGCATGCAGGGCGGCTGTGCCTTCTTTCATGGCTTCTTCCTGCAACAGGCGCAGGACATGCAGTGCGCTGGATTCGGCATCACGGACCACGCCGGTGCCGTTGCAGCGAGGGCAGGTTATGTGTGAACCTTCATTCAAGGCTGGGCGCAGGCGCTGGCGCGATAATTCCATCAGGCCAAAGCGGGAAATCTTGCCCATCTGCACACGGGCACGGTCGAAATGCAGTGCATCACGCAGGCGCTGTTCGACGGCGCGCTGGTTTTTGCTTTCTTCCATGTCGATAAAATCAATGACGATAAGTCCGCCCAGGTCGCGGAGTCGCAGTTGACGTGCGACCTCCTCGGCGGCTTCCAGATTGGTACGCATGGCGGTTTCTTCGATGTCGGCGCCGCGGGTCGAGCGGGCAGAGTTGACATCAACCGCGACCAGGGCTTCAGTGTGGTCAATGACCACCGATCCGCCGGACGGCAGCTGTACCGTGCGCGAATACGCGGTTTCGATCTGGTGTTCGATCTGGAAACGGGAAAACAGCGGGACATCGTCGCGATACATTTTTACACGCTGCACGTTGTCCGGCATGACCACGCTCATGAAAGCGGTGGCTTGTTCGTAGATGTCGTCGGTGTCGATCAGGATCTCGCCGATTTCGGGCGAGTAGTAATCGCGGATGGCGCGGATGACAAGGCTGGACTCGAGATAGATCAGGATCGGAGCCTTGTTGTCGCGGGCAGCGGCATCGATGGCATTCCAGAGCTGCATCAGATAGGAGAGATCCCACTGCAGTTCTTCGACATTGCGGCCAATGCCAGCGGTGCGGGCAATGATGCTCATGCCTGTCGGAATATCCAGCTGATCCATGGTCTCGCGCAATTCCTGGCGGTCTTCACCCTCTACGCGACGTGAGACGCCACCACCGCGCGGATTGTTGGGCATGAGAACCAGATAGCGGCCAGCCAGTGAAATGAAGGTCGTGAGGGCCGCGCCCTTGTTGCCGCGTTCTTCTTTTTCGACCTGGATGATGAGTTCCTGACCTTCGACGAGAGCGTCCTGGATACGCGCAGTGCGTACATCGACGCCTTCCTTGAAGTAGGAACGGGCAACTTCCTTGAATGGAAGAAAGCCGTGCCGGTCTTCGCCGTAACTGACA
This sequence comes from Pollutimonas nitritireducens, assembly GCF_002849615.1. Classification (GTDB taxonomy): domain Bacteria; phylum Pseudomonadota; class Gammaproteobacteria; order Burkholderiales; family Burkholderiaceae_B; genus Pollutimonas; species Pollutimonas nitritireducens. Next base: position 135,621 of record NZ_PDNV01000006.1, on the reverse strand, counting down.
AAGCAGGCTTCGAGACCGGGCTCGATGCGGGTAATGACGCCCTTGTAGATATTGCCTTTGCGCTGTTCGCGGCCGGCGGTCTCGATATCGAGGTCGATGAGTTTCTGGCCATCGACAATGGCAACACGTAGTTCTTCTTGATGCGTTGCATTGAACAACATTCGTTTCATGAGTGTATTTCTCCGTAGTCATGGCGCGCCGATAATCGGCGCACGACCGCGGGCCACTCGGTGTGAGGCGCTAAATCTGCAGTGGGGGCTTTGCTGACTGCGTCCGCAATGCCCACCTTATGTCAGGAAGGCACAGCGGACCTGTAGGTGCGCAGTTCAGTCAGCAGGGAGGTCAGATTCACTATAGTGGTTGACAAAAAATTGCTGGGAACGGCAGACGCGTGTGTGAATTCGCGGCTGGTGCATTTAAACGTTGACAAACTTCGCAAAGATTCAGAGCCGCACGCGGTTGACAGTAGATCCGGGCAAACAGCGGGCACTATGCCACACCACTATTTTTAGGATCGGGCTTGCCCCGGCGACCAAATGACCCAGAAGCTGAAAGGCAGGCAGTACAATATGGCCCTTGTTCGCCGGACGGAGACGCACCCTTGCATCTCTACGTTTGGCGGTTTTTTTCAGCTTCTACAGGCTGACGCGATTATATGCCGCTTTTCCCTATGCGCAAAACTGTTATTACCGAAACTGGCGCCCCTAGCGTACGTTTCATCGAAATTGGTTCCGAGCAGGCCGGCCAGCGCGTCGACAATTTCCTGATACGTCTGTGCAAGGGGGTGCCCAAGAGCCATGTTTACAAGGCTATACGGGGGGGCGAAGTCCGGGTCAACAAAGGGCGGGTGACGGCGGACTATCGACTCGATGAGGGGGACACGTTGCGGATTCCGCCCATGCGCCTGCCGGCGCCGGATCAGGCCAGAGTCGTACCGCCGGCGGTATTTCCCATTGTTTTCGAAGACGATGCGCTGCTGGTCATCGACAAACCCGCTGGCGTGGCCGTACACGGGGGCAGCGGGGTGTCGTTCGGCGTCATCGAGCAATTACGCGCAGCGCGTCCCGATGCCGCCTTCCTCGAACTGGCGCACCGGTTGGATCGCGAGACTTCAGGTCTTTTACTGATTGCAAAACGGCGCAAGGCACTGCTAGCCTTGCACGATATGATGCGCGAGGGGGCGGGCCGCAAGCATTACCAGGCTCTTGTCGTGGGCGATTGGGTGAACGACAAGCAACATTTGCGCCAGCCGCTGCTTAAGTGGCTCACCGCCTCAGGCGAGCGCCGGGTAAAGGTGGACGCACTGGGCAAGGCGGCGCACACCATCATCACCTTGAAGCAGCGCTATGGCGCCTATAGCCTGCTGGGTGCAGAACTGCGTACGGGGCGGACGCACCAAATACGCGTGCATCTTGCGGCCAGCGGGCATCCCATCGTGGGGGATGACAAATACGGACGGGACGAAGTTCGGGCCAGGTTTGCCAGTCTGGGCTTCGGCCGCATGTTTCTGCACGCCTGCCGCCTGGAACTGCCGCATCCCCTGACAGGCGAGCCCATGGTATTCGAAGCCGAGCTGCCGCCGGCATGTACGCAAATTCTTCATCATCTGGAGCGCAATTCGTGAAACGCTATGAAGCTGTGATTTTCGATTGGGATGGCACCGTCATGGATTCTACCCATTCCATCGTGAATGCCATTCAATGCGCATGCGCGGATATCGACTTGCCGGTGCCCAGTGCCAGTGAGGCAAGCTGGGTGATCGGCCTTTCTCTGGAAAGTGCCTTATATCGCTGCGTACCTACCCTCACCGCGGACAAGCTGCCCTTGTTCCTCGATCGCTATCGGTTTCACTTCTTGTGCAGGGATCCGGAGATCAAGTTGTTCGATGGCATCGTAGAGCTGCTCGATCTACTGCATGGTCGCCAAGTGTTGCTTGGCGTTGCCACCGGAAAAAGCCGCGTCGGCCTGGATAGGGTGTTGGGCAACATGCAGTTGCACACGCGATTCCACGCCACCCGTTGCGCGGATGAGTCCTTCGGTAAGCCAAATCCGGCCATGCTGCTGGAACTCATGGACGAACTGGACTTGCGTCCCGAGCAGTTGCTCATGGTGGGCGATACGTCGCACGACATTCTCATGGCATCGAACGCGGGGGTCGACAGCATGGCCGTCACCTACGGTGCACACGATCGCCAGACGCTGATCGATGCGAAACCAACGGCGCTGGTGTCCAGTGTGGCCGAGATGCAGGCATGGCTGCTTGACCGGGTAGGGCCGATCGAGGCCGCCTCCGTCCGCTAACATCATCGAAACCTTCGCGCCCATTACCGCTACCGGGGAACTTACTGGAGAAATCGGCCGTCTTATGTCCAGGGTAGTCAATAAGGCGGCCCCATTCGGCGCAGTTCTCATCAACACAACTCCAGCAAGAAAGGGGCCGGCCATGTCCAGATTCACGATTCCTCCCATCGCGTCCTCCGAGATTACGCCGGAAGCGGTCTGGCTCTCGCGCCGGAAATGGTTGCAGCAGGTGGGCGCGGGTGCTGTGGCCCTCGGGGCGGGTGGTTTCTTGCCTGCGGGCGCCGCAGGCGAGGCGACTGAGCCTTTGCCGGCCACTCCGAATCCCGACTACTGGCTTAGCAACAGACAGACGTCCGAAAAGGACGTTACTTCGTACAATAATTTTTATGAGTTTGGTACCGGCAAGACCGACCCACTGCGTCATGCCGGCAGTATGCAGACTCGGCCATGGACGGTCACTATCGAGGGCGAGGTCGTGAAGCCCCGCAGTTTCGACATCGACGACCTGCTCAAGCTCGCCAGCATCGAAGAGCGTATCTACCGGCTGCGCTGCGTGGAAGCGTGGTCCATGGTCATACCCTGGAGCGGATATTCCTTATCGACGCTGTTAAAGCAGGTCGAGCCGACCAGCAAGGCGAAATACGTCGAGTTTGTCACGGTAGTGCAGCCCGAGGCCATGCCCGGGCTGAATGACCGGATTATCGAATGGCCTTATGTCGAAGGATTGCGCATCGATGAAGCCATGCACCCGTTGACCATGCTGGTGTTTGGCGTTTACGGCAAAATGCTGCCAAATCAGAACGGCGCGCCCATGCGTGTGGCGATACCCTGGAAGTACGGCTTCAAATCCGGTAAGTCCATCGTGAAGATCCGTCTGCGCGAAACCATGCCGGTCACCAGTTGGGTAGGAATTGCGCCAAATGAATACGGGTTCTATGCCAATGTGAATCCCACCGTGCCGCACCCTCGCTGGAGTCAGGCGTCCGAGCGCCGGATTGGCGATGGCTTTTTTGCGCCGCGCGTCGATACGTTGATGTACAACGGTTATGGCGATCAAGTGGCATCGCTCTATGCCGGTATGGACCTGGCCAAGTATTATTGAATCCGATCAGCATGTCATTTTCGGACCCTAGGCCAGCCAAGTGGTCTGCCAAACAGTTGGGGCGCATCAAGCCGCTGGTTTTTGTTGTCGCGCTTTATCCGCTGTTGCGCTGGATATGGCTGGGATTCAACGACGGGCTTGGTGCCAATCCGCCTGAATTTCTTATTCGCTCATCGGGCATTTGGGCTTTGGTGGCATTGTGTCTTACCCTGGCCATCACGCCCTTGCGTCGCCTTATTCAACAACCGGCCCTGGTGCGCCTGCGAAGGATGCTGGGTTTGTTCGCATTCTTTTATACAGTCCTGCATCTGCTGGGCTGGGCCATGTGGGAACGAGGATGGTCACTGGCTTCGATGTGGGATGACGTGGTTCAGCGTACTTTCATCACGATCGGCATGCTTGCTTTTGTCCCCATGGTGGCCCTCGCCATCACGTCGACCACGGGGTGGATGCGCCGCCTTGGGCGCTATTGGCAAGCCCTGCACCGCAGCGTGTATGCCGTTGCCGCATTGTCGGTGTGGCATTTTTGGCTGGTCAGAGCGGGCAAGAACGATTTCTTCGAACCCTATGCCTATGGAATCGCCCTTGGTGCACTTTTGTTGTTCAGACTGGTGCATTCCATGAGGCAAGGTACCGTTTCTGGGCGTCAATAATCGCACAGTGCGGTCGTTTCAAGGCAAGGCTTTTAGTATCGCCAATGTTTCGGCGTCGGGAATGCCGTCGTGACGACTGGGACGGTAATGCATCTGGAACGCAGCAATCACATTCTTCATGGCTTTCCCGCTTAGCCCAATGCGCGGGATGGCATACCCGGTGCGCTGCAATTGAGCCTGCATCCAACTCATATCGGGAAGGCCGGAGCGCAGGAACTCCTGTTCGTATTCTCTGGCCCTGGTTTCGTCGAACCAGCGTCCTAGGCCTTGCTCCGCGAGTTGCTTCCAAGGAAATAACGGGCCCGGATCGACCTTGCGCTGGGGGGCTATATCGCTATGTCCGACGATATTGAATGGTTTGATCTGGTGGCGCCGTACGATATCCCTCAGCAGCGCGCCGACCATTATCGTCTGCGCCTTGGTATAGGGTTCCCAGTTGCCCCCTTCGGGGCCATGGTTGACAATTTCGATGCCGATGGAGCCGGAATTCATATCGGTGCGGCCAAACCACTCGCTATCGCCCGCATGCCAGGCGCGGCGGTTTTCATCCACCAGTTGATACACGAGCGGCTCGGGATGATTGGTGATCAGGTAATGGCTGCTAACGTTTTGTTCGGATAATATTTTCAGCGATGCTTCATTGCCCGTGGCGGTGTAATGCAGCACGATGAACTCCACGCGGCTATTCTGGCTCTTGGCCTGGATACTGCGGTCTATGTTGAGTTCACCTGGTCTATATGTACTGCAGGCAGTCAGCAGGAGCAGCGCCACCGCGCTGGCGAGATGCTTCAGGTGCATAGGAAGCTCGTCAGGCCAGAAACAGGAACAGAGTGGGCTTCTTGACCAAATCGGGGGCTGGCATTGTTTTCCATTGAGAGACAGTGCGAGTCTGGACGAGTTCGTCGCTCGTGGTCAGTGACCGTGCGATGCACAGGCGTGTGGTGCCCTTGAGTGCCTGTTTCAGGGCATCGAACATGGCTTCGTTCCGGTAGGGCGTTTCTATGAGCAGTTGCGTCTGTTGATGCTTTTGCGACTCTATTTCCCAGGCTTTCAGTTGTTTGATCCGCGCCCCGGGTTCGACGGGGGCATAGCCGTGGAACGCGAAATGTTGTCCATCAAGGCCGCTGGCCATCAGGCCAAGCAATATCGAAGAGGGGCCAACCCACGGCACCACGCGTATACCCATCGTGTGTGCAACCGCCACCACCTTGGCGCCGGGATCGGCCACCGCAGGGCAACCGGCCTCTGAAACCAGACCGATTTCTCCGCCTTCGAGCAGGGGCTGCAACCAGGTTCGCATCTGCTCCGCATCGACTTTATTATCGAGCGTATGAATAACGATGTCCTGCAGCGGCCCTTGGGTACCAATGAGTTTCAAGAAAGCGCGCGCCGTCTTGGCATTTTCTGCGATATAAGTGGTAAGACGCGATGCGAGTTCTTGTACGGCCTGGGGCAGCCAGACCGCAGGCGCTGCGACCCCCATGCCGACAGGGATCAAATGTAGGGTTCCAGCTGTTTTCACTGCTTCTCCAGTTCAAGACTATGCGGGGTCAATGGGATTCGGAACTTGGGTGCGTCAATGGGTTCATCCCGAACGAGCGCAGCATCCGACACAGGGCAATAAGGGGCAGCCCGATGATGGCGGTAGGGTCGTCGGACCGCATGCTGTCCATCAGCGCAATACCGAGGCTTTCGGCCTTGGCGCTGCCTGCGGTATCGAAGGGCTGTTCACGATGCAGGTATGAGACGATTTCGTCCGTGCTTAGTCGGCGAAACCGGCATAACGTTATGACATCGGCGGTCTCGTGACGTTGTCCATCGCTGACGCACAACGCGCTATGGAATTCTACCGTCTGGCCGCTGAGGTATTCAAGTTGCCTCAGGGCCCGTTCAAAATTGCCCGGCTTGCCGATTGGAGAACCATCCATGGTGGCCACCTGGTCGGAGCCTATCACCAATGCGCCAGGATAGGATGGCGCCACGGCCAGTGCCTTTGCCAGTGAAAGCCTCAGTGCAAGGGCGGCAGGTGTTTCGTCTTTCAGCGGTGTTTCATCGACATCGGGTGACACGATGCGGAAAGGGATGCCCAGCCTTTCCAGCATTTCTTGTCGGTATCGCGAGCTAGACGCAAGTATGAGCTGCATAGTGTTGTATTTGCTTTCCAGGTTTGACTGAGAGGGGTCGAACGCGCTATTATCTAATGTTTTCCCGGTGGGCGGTACCCGGTGCGGCAAGAAATTGCACGGGCGGCGGCAAGGCCGGGATGGCAACACAGAAGTGGCGGTTTTTGCATGGCACCTGGTTTGTTAAAAATCAAGGTGGGCAAATGACCAAGTCGGCTAATATGGCCGGCCGAACTAATCATTGAATCTCGGGATGGGAACTTCGCGTGGATATACAGTATGTTGACACGTACGAGCTTACCCGTGCGGGCCACGAAATACGAGGCCAGGCACCAATCGATCAATTCGAACGCCTGATAGAAGACTTGCCCGACCAGACCGACACCATGGTGTCCTGGACGATAAAGGGCGAAATGGATTCCTTTGGTCAGCGGTTTTTGCATGTGCATGTAGTAGCGGCTCCTTTGCTGGAATGTCAGCGTTGTCTGAAGCCGCTTGAATGGGCGGTGGATAGCCAGAATCGTCTGCAGGTGGTGAATTCTGAAGCCGCCCTCAATGTGGACGACGGTACGGACGCCGACCCCGATGACGCCATCGAGCGTATTCTGGGGTCGCAGCGTCTCGATGTTCTGGCGCTTGTTGAAGATGAAATCATCCTCAGCCTGCCGTATGTGCCTAAGCACGATGTTTGTCCGTCGCTGCCGGAGCCTCTTGAAGAAGAGCCCGAATCCGACGCGGTTAGACCTTCGCCGTTCGCGGTGCTGGATCAACTAAAAAAGAATTGATTTAACCAAATTTAACTTACGGGAATCATCGCGTACAATAGCGACCCGTTTACAGGAGTCATCATGGCCGTTCAGCAAAACAAAAAAAGCCCGTCTAAACGCGGTATGCATCGTTCGCACGATTTCATCGTGGCACCGTCCACGGCAGTGGAACCCACTACCGGCGAACTGCACCTGCGCCACCACATCAGCCCCAACGGCGTTTACCGCGGCCGTAAAGTACTCAAATCCAAGAACGACGAATAAATCATTTATTGGCGATCGGTAAATAGATTGCTTACTTGATGTCGAAATCCGAGATTCGAATCGCCATCGACTGTATGGGCGGTGACGCTGGTTTGCCAGTCACTATTCCAGCAGCCTGTCAATTTGCGAAACAACACCCCGATACGCGATTGCTGCTTGCGGGTGACGCGACGGCCATCGAAGCTGCTCTGCGAGAGCATGGTGGGCACGGCAGTCCGTGGTACGAAATTCTGCAAGCCTCCGAGGTTGTCCTGATGGACGACTCCATCGAGGTCGCGTTGCGGCGCAAGAAAGATTCGTCCATGCGCGTAGCGATACAAGCGGTCAAGGACGGTCGCGCAGATGCCTGCATTTCGGCCGGCAATACCGGCGCCTGGATGGCAATCAGCCGCTACATACTGAAAACGCTTGACGGTATAGACCGGCCGGCTATCGCTACGTCCATCCCTAACCAAAAGGGCGGGGCGACCACGATGTTGGATCTCGGCGCAAACGTCGATTGTTCCGCAGAGCATTTACTGCAGTTCGCCATCATGGGCTCGGCCCTGGCTTCGGCCGTCGATCGCCATGAGCGACCTACCGTAGGCCTGCTTAATATCGGCGAAGAAATCATCAAGGGCAACGAGATCGTGAAACGCGCGGCAGATTTGCTGCGTACCAGCGGACTCAATTTCTACGGGAACGTCGAGGGCGACGATATCTGCAAAGGTACTGTCGATGTGGTCGTATGCGACGGTTTCGTGGGCAATGTCGTACTCAAGTCCATGGAAGGACTGGCCAGGATGGTGGGCAACATGATGCGGGCCGAGTTCACGCGCAATCCATGGTCCATGGCTGCCGGCGTGCTGGCTAAGCCGGTGCTCAATCGTTTTCGCGATCGCGTCGACAACCGCCGGTACAATGGTGCGGCATTGCTGGGTTTACGCGGAATTGTCATAAAAAGTCATGGCTCCGCCGACTCCTATGCTTTTGTCTGCGCGCTCCAGCGTGCTCGTGAAGCTGTGCACAACGACCTGCTTGCTGGTACAACAGATGCCATAGATCGCCTTCGTCAGAGTTTGCAAGCCGCAGCGGCGCAATCTGCGAAGATTCCCAACGAATTGTCTGATCCTGCGCCATAGCTCAGGTATCTGGAAGCTATTATGCCTTATGCCAAAATAATAGGGTCAGGCGGCTATCTGCCGCCCCGTGTCGTTTCCAACGACCAACTAGCCGCCGACTTGGCGACTCGACAGATCGAAACATCTGACACTTGGATTGTCGATCGTACTGGTATTCGCCAGCGCCATATCGCCGATGAGGGTATGACGACGAGTCACCTCGCCACCAAGGCGGCGCAGGCGGCGCTGGACGACGCCAACGTAACGGCCGACCAGATCGACTTGATCATCGTCGCCACCTCTACCCCGGATTTCGTATTTCCCAGCACGGCATGCCTGGTCCAGGCCAATCTGGGCGCCAAGGGCGGTGCCGCATTTGACGTCCAGGCGGTGTGCAGCGGCTTTGTATATGCCCTAACAATCGCCGATGCCTTCATCCAGGCCGGTCGAGCCAAGACGGCATTGGTCATCGGCGCGGAAGTCTTTTCGGGCATTCTCGACTGGAACGATCGTGCAACCTGCGTATTGTTCGGCGATGGTGCAGGTGCAGTGGTCGTTCAAGCCTCTGCCGAGCCTGGCATCATCGGCGCGCAACTCAACGCAGACGGCAGCCAGACAAAAATACTGTGCGCTGCTGGAAATGTGTCTCACGGCAAGGTGATCGGTGATCCCTTCCTGCGCATGGACGGACAGGCCGTGTTCAAGCTTGCGGTGAATTGCCTGGCCAAGTCGGCACACGAAGTCTGCGAACAAGCCGGTATCTCTTTGGCGGATGTCGATTGGTTGGTCCCTCACCAAGCGAACATACGCATCATCAACTTCCTCAGCCGGAAGTTGCAGATACCCGAGCAGAAAGTGGTCATCACGGTGGATAGCCATGCCAATACATCGGCGGCCAGCGTACCGCTTGCATTCGATGTGGCCCGGCGCGATGGTCGTATAAAGGCCGGCGATACCGTCATGATGCAAGGGGTTGGCGGTGGGTTCACCTGGGGTTCGGTGCTGGTAAAAATGTAGAAGGCTGCCCGCGCAAGTCGGCATAAATCTTCCGAATCACTCAAAATTTATCTCAATGAAAATTGCTTTTGTCTTTCCGGGACAGGGATCGCAATCTGTCGGCATGCTTGACGCATGGTCGGGACATGCGGTGGTCAACGATACACTCGCTCAGGCATCTGACGCATTGGGCCAGGATCTGGCAGCCCTCATCGCCTCAGGTCCCGCTGACGAGCTGAATCTTACAACCAATACCCAGCCCGCTATGCTGACGGCCGCCGTGGCGATTTATCGTGCATGGATCGATGCCGGTGGAACCGAGCCACTGCTTGTGGCGGGCCATAGCCTGGGCGAGTATTCCGCGCTTACGGCGGCGAGGGCCTTGACGCTGGAAGACGCCGTACGTACGGTCCGAATTCGCGCCGACGCCATGCAGCATGCCGTGCCTGTCGGCAGCGGCGGCATGGCTGCGATTCTTGGGCTTGAAGACGATCTGGTCAGATCCCTGTGCGCACAAGCGGCACAAGGGGAGGTCGTTGAAGCGGTCAATTTCAATGCTCCCGCGCAAGTCGTGATTGCGGGACACAAGGCAGCGGTTGACCGGGCGTGCATGCTGGCCAGGCAGGCTGGCGCCAAGCGCGCCCTGGAGCTTGCCGTATCCGCACCTTTCCATTCCAGCTTGTTGAGGCCGGCATCAGAAGTGCTGCAGGCGGCGCTGGCAAACCTTCCTCTGGCGAGTCCGGGGATTTCGTTGATCAATAACGTGGATGTCGCCATCGTCGACGACCCCGCCGCAATCAAGGATGCACTGGTGAGGCAGGCCTGGCACGCTGTGCGCTGGGTCGAGACCATACAATCGATGAAGTCTCAAGGTGTGACTCATGTCGTAGAATGCGGTCCGGGAAAGGTGCTGAACGGACTGACCAAGCGGATTGATCGTGACCTCGTTGGTTTGGCCATCACCGACCCGGCATCTTTACAGCTGGCCCTGGAAACTTTACAAGGATGACATCCATGCACGACAAAGAACTCGACGGCAAGGTGGCGCTGGTTACCGGAGCAACGCGCGGCATAGGCCAGGCCATTGCCCTTGAACTCGCTTCGCGTGGTGCAATGGTGGTGGGCACGGCAACGTCTGAATCCGGAGCAGAGGCTATTTCGGGGATGCTTTCGGCATCGGGTGGGCGCGGCGTGGTATTGAACGTGGATGATGCCGCCGCTTGCGACCACCTGATCGCAGAACTGGGCAAACAAGATGGTGGCCCCCATATACTGGTCAACAATGCGGGCATCACACGTGATAACCTCGCCATGCGCATGAAAGACGATGAATGGGACGCCGTCATTGCCACAAATCTGTCAGCGGTATTTCGGCTTTCTCGCGCCGTGACCCGGAACATGATGAAGGCACGGTCAGGCCGGATTATCAATATCACCTCCGTGATCGGCTCCAGCGGGAATCCCGGCCAAGCCAATTATGCGGCGGCCAAGGCTGGCGTTGCGGGCATGGCTCGCGCGCTGGCACGTGAGCTTGGCAGCCGCAACATTACCGTCAACTGTGTTGCGCCAGGTTTCATCGACACCGATATGACACGTGCGCTCAATGAGACGCAATCTGCCGCCATTCTCGCCCAGATACCACTGGGTCGACTAGGTGCTGCGGCCGATGTCGCCAATGCCGTGGGGTTCCTCGCCGGGCCGCAGGCTGCCTACATTACAGGCACGACGCTGCACGTCAATGGCGGGATGTACATGTAACAACCTCAACAGACCAACCCCCGTAGGGTAAAATCTGTTGATCCAGAGGTATTCCGACCAGGCATTTTGTCTCTAGCAAGCAAAATATCGTTGTATTCGGTAATGCCGTTTTTTTTATCATAGCCAACCCCAATAATTCTTTTGTTTGGCTATAATTCGCGGGAATTTTCCCAACTTGGAGATCTGCATGGAAAGCATCGAACAGCGCGTCAAGAAGATCGTCGCTGAACAACTTGGCGTTAACGAAGCCGAGATCAAGAACGAATCTTCCTTCCTTGACGACCTCGGTGCCGATTCGCTCGATATGGTCGAGCTCGTGATGGCACTCGAAGACGAATTCGAAACCGAAATTCCGGACGAAGAGGCCGAGAAAATCACGACGGTTCAGCAAGCTGTTGACTATATCTCGTCGCACAGCAAACAATAATTTAACTAATTTCGGTGCAGATCCGGAGTTCCGGATCATCGCCTTGAGGCGGTTTCTAGGGATTAGTCCACTGTTGGCCAAATCTGCAAGGGTCTGGCGAAACGGCGGGTCTATTCGCTTTAAGCCGCCTTTTCATTTTAGGAGTCATCCGTGAAACGACGTGTCGTCATTACCGGTCTGGGTATTGTTTCGCCGGTCGGCAGCAATATCGACAGCGCATGGGACAATATCGTTAATGGGCGTTCGGGTATCGGGCGCATCTCGCGTTTCGACCCGTCGACGTTTAACGCCCAGATAGCGGGTGAGGTCAAAGATTTCGATGTCACGCACTACATGAGCGCCAAGGAAGCCAAGCAGATGGATACCTTTATCCATTATGGCGTGGCGGCAGGCGCACAGGCGTGGCGCGACTCAGGACTCGAGGTCACCGAGGCCAATGCCGTGCGCATTGGCAGCATCATCGGGTCCGGCATCGGCGGTCTGCCTCGCATCGAAGAACAACAGATCGAATATCTCGAGCGTGGCGCCCGCCGAATCTCTCCGTACTTCGTGCCTGCTTCGCTCATCAATCTCATTTCGGGCCAGTTATCCATCATGCTGGGTCTGAAGGGCCCCAGCTATGCGGTTGTTTCCGCGTGCACGACTGGGCTGCACTCCATCGGCGACGCGGCACGCCTCATCGAATACGGTGATGCCGATGTCATGGTGGCAGGCGGCGCTGAATCAACGGTTTCTCCCTTGGGAGTTGGCGGCTTTGCGGCAATGCGCGCCTTATCCACCCGCAACGACGACCCCACCACCGCATCACGTCCATGGGATCGTGATCGCGATGGCTTCGTACTGGGCGAAGGGGCAGGCGCCCTGGTGCTCGAAGAATACGAACACGCCCGTAAGCGGGGCGCCCGTATATACGGCGAATTCGCTGGTTATGGCATGAGCTCCGATGCCTATCACATCACGTCCCCCGACCGCGACGGCCCCAGGCGCGGCGTTGTGAACGCATTGCGTAATGGTGGCATCAATGCCGACGAAGTCAATTACGTCAACGCGCATGGCACGTCCACGCCTTTGGGCGACAAGAACGAAACAGAAGCCCTCAAGCTGGCATTCGGCGATCACGCCAAGAAGCTGGTGGTGAATTCCACTAAATCCATGACAGGGCATCTCTTGGGCGCGGCGGGCGGAATCGAGGCCGTTTTCACCACGCTGGCCGTCCACCATCAAGTATCGCCTCCTACCATCAATATCTTCAACCAGGATCCAGAATGCGATCTTGACTATTGCGCCAACCAGGCACGCGACATGAAGATCGACATTGCATTGTCGAATTCGTTCGGTTTCGGTGGCACCAACGGATCCATGATAGTGCGGAGGCTCTAAGCTGGGGCGGCCCGTCGTCTTGACCACTCAATGGCCGATCCGGCGCCCGCGCTGGGTCAGTCTGCTTGGCATGGCGACATGCTTCAGCGGTCTTGCTGTACTGGCTCATGTCGGATGGCCCCTGGTCAGCGACAATTGGGCGGCTTGCAGCCTCGCTCTCATCGCTTTGGCTCTCGCCGGAAAATTGACGATTCATCGCTTGGCCGGTTTTTCAGCTCAAGCGGGTACACTGTCCCTGCTTGATTCCGGACTTTGGCAGGTCACGTTATATGGGACAACGAACACCATGTGCCTCTTCCATGCCTGGCCCGCGTATGCCTGGATGACTCTCGGGTTTGTTGACGCTGCAGATGCTGGCGGCAAGCCGACCGAGATCACAGTCTGGAGATCGAAGATGTCCAGGCACGCCTGGAACCAACTGTGCGTACACGTTGCCCGGCAAATCGCCATGCCCGGCCGGGTCCTGCAAAAGGAAGGCCTATGAGCGAACGTGACGTTGATGCCGAATTGGTTGCACGCGTGCAGCGTGGCGACAAGCGTGCATTCGACCTGCTGGTCCTCAAATACCAGCGCAAGATCATGCGACTTCTGTCGCGCATGGTGCGGGACCCCTCTGAAGTCGAGGACGTCGCCCAGGAATCGTTCATCAAGGCGTACAGGGCCTTGCCGCAATTTCGCGGCGATAGTGCATTCTATACGTGGCTTTATCGCATCGCCATCAACACTGCGCGCAACTGGCAGGTAGCCAACGGACGTCGTCCCAGCACGCCAAACGCAACAGAAACAGAAGATGGTGAAACTTTTAGCCCGATTGACAACCTAACAGACATTAGCACCCCGGAATCATTGTTGGCCAGTCGGCAAATCGTTGAAACGGTGAATGCCGCCATCCATACGTTACCCGAGGATCTGCGCACTGCGATCGTCTTGCGTGAGATTGAAGGCATGAGCTACGAAGATATCGCATTGAGCATGGGCTGCCCCATAGGTACGGTGCGTTCGCGTATTTTTCGCGCCCGGGAAGCTATCGCGGCGCAGTTGCGTCCTGTGCTGGGCAATGATCCCGAGCGTCGCTGGTAAGGAGTTTTGAAAATGCAAGCAGGTAATCAAGCCAGGCAAGATCACGATCAGGCATCGTGGGAGACCTCCGTATCTTCCTGGATCGACGGGGAGGCCGACATTCGGCCGGAAGACCTTGACAGCCCATATGGGCGCCAAGTCTGGGACACCTACCATCTTATTGGTGATGTGCTGCGCAACCAAGACCTCGCCATCAAGCCCAGCGATTTCTTCTATGCCCGGGTGTCCAAGGCGCTCGACGCCGAACCTTCCATTGTTGCCCCGCGCAACCTGCATGGCCGCCATCCCGTACGCCTGGGGCTATCCAGCTTGGCGGTCGCGGCGGCGGTTGCCACGGTGGTGTGGGTCGCATTGCCTTATTTTTCTGGGCCTGAATCGTCCGGGCCGGGATCGGTCCAAATAATGGCCAGCGCCAACGAGGATCCCGGGCTTCGAGACTACCTCGATGCTCATCGTGAAATTTCCGGATCCAGCGCTGTACGACAGGTGTCCTTTGGTTCGGGAGCTTCCAGGTAATGGCTGTAGTGGGGCAAATAACAACTCGCTTTCCTCTTAACGGTATTCCGCAACGGGTGGCAGGCAACCTGGTCTGCTACTTGCTGGTCCTCACCGCCACCGTAGTCTTGGCTCGAACCGGGCAGGCGGCGGAAACCACCCAGACTTCTCCGGATCCAGGCATTGTGCTGTTGCAGAAGGTGCAGGCAGCGGCGCGCGGCCTGGATTATTCCGGTGTCTATACCTACCAGCAGGGCACGATGATGGTGTCATCCCGTGTCGTCCATATCGTCGATGGTACGGGAGAGCGCGAACGCATCGAGATGCTTGACGGTCCGGCACGCGAATATGTCCGCCATAACGACGTCACGCAGTGCCTGATCCCGGAAAAGAAACTGATCGTTCTGGAACGCCGTCGCGGCGACCGGTTTCCGGGCATGTTGCTGGATGATGGCAAGAATATCCCCGCCAACTACATCGTCAAGATCAGTGAGTCACATAATCGGATCGCAGGTCGGGAATGCACCATAGTCGAACTGGTACCCAAAGATCAGCAACGGTATGGCTATCGAATATGCACTGATAGCAAGACGAACCTGTTGCTCAAGGCTCAAACGCTGGACAGCGATCGTGCTGTCATCGACCAGATTTCATTCAACAGTTTGCAGGTCGGCGACACTGTTGCTTCCCAGGATCTGACCAGCAGTTGGAATACCCGTGGCTGGGAAGTGATCGAAACCCCCATGGACCCGGTGAATCTCGCCAAGGACGGCTGGCGTATTCCATTTCCCTCCGGCTTTCATGCGCTCACGCAGGTATCGCGGCCGATGAAAGCCGGCCGGAAGGTCAAACAATTGGTGGTATCCGATGGTGTCGCTGCCATTTCGGTATTCATCGAACCTTTCGACGATGCGCACGATAACCCCTTGGCCAAAGGCGCCATGCGCAAGGGAGCCATGAACGTCTTTCGTACCCGGATCGACGATTATTGGCTGACGGCATTGGGCGAGGTGCCGGCACAGACCTTGCGCGATATTGCAGAGCGCACCGAATATGTTCCCGCAGCCGGGAACAAATAACTTCAATCCCGAAACAGGAGTCTCATGATGCTTTTTACCCAAGTAGGCAATAGCAAAATCACGCAGATGATCGCCTGCGCGTCGGCAAGTGTGCTAGTGGCCTTGGCGCCGCTCGGAAACGCGGCCACGGCACAGACAACTTCAGCGCCTACGTTGTCGGTGCCCGATTTCACGTCGGTCGTTGCCAAGACCGAAGGTTCGGTCGTGAATATTCGCACCACCGAGTCCGTGCCAACGCGCGGTCCCGGAATGGGTCCCAATAGCAACGATCCTTACGAGATGTTCCGCTGGTTTTTCGGACCTGATTTCCAGCCCCCAGGCATGCCAGGCCCTGGCCAGCGCGGTAAACCTTCGCCTGCGCCACAAGAACGAGAGCGCACTATTCCGCGCGGCGTGGGATCGGGCTTTATTATTTCGGCCGATGGCTACGTACTGACGAATAATCATGTCGTGGCAAAGGCCAACGGCATTTTCGTCACCATGACCTCCGGCAAAGAGTACACGGCAAAGGTCATCGGTACCGACGCAAGAACTGATGTGGCTCTGCTGAAGATCGATGCCACCAATCTGCCGCCTCTTCCAATTGGCGACTCGACCACGCTCAAGAAAGGGCAGTGGGTATTGGCCATAGGCTCCCCCTTTGGTCTGGACTCCACCGTTACGTCGGGCATCGTGAGCGCCATCAACCGTGATACGGGCGATTACCTTCCTTTCATCCAGACCGATGTGGCCGTGAATCCTGGCAACTCCGGTGGTCCGTTGATCGACTTGGCGGGACGGGTTGTAGGCGTGAATTCCCAGATCATTTCCCAGAGCGGAGGCTTCATGGGAATTTCCCTGGCGATCCCGATCGACGAAGTGATGCGAGTGGTTGAACAGCTCAAGGCGCACGGCAAGGTGACGCGTGGCCGCATTGGCGTTCAGATCGGACCTGTCTCCGACGATGTCGGCAAGGCCATAGGCTTGCCTGACGCCAAGGGCGCCATGGTCAGTAATGTCGAAGCGGGTGGGCCGGCTGACGAGGCTGGCATCCGCGCCGGTGATGTCATCACCAAATTCGATGGCAAGGATATCACCCATATGACCGACCTGCCACGCATTGTGGGTTCGACCAAACCGGGTGTCCGCGTCCCGATGGAGGTATGGCGCAAGGGCAAGACCGTAACGCTGAAGGTCAAGGTGGGCGAAATGCCGTCGGCCGAAGGCGAAACGACCAGCGGACAACCGGAAGCGCCCAAAGCGGCTCCGACCGATGTACTGGGTCTGAAGGTAAGCGCCGTGCCCGAGGCGATCAGCCAGAAGATCAAGGGCGGCGTCCAGGTTGTGGAAGCGGAAGGGCAGGCAGCGGCTGCCGGCCTGACAGCGGGCGACATCATCCTGACCATCAATGACACCGATATCACCAGTCCGGAACAGTATTCGAAGCTGGTCGCGGGACTCGACAAATCCCGTGCGGCGGCCTTGCTGGTGATGCGAGGTGACCAAACCCAGTGGGTGACGATCACGCCCGGAAAATAATCTCCAGAAACGGCTAAAATGGCCCGATAGCAAAAGGGGCGCGCCCTGGGCGCGTCCCTTTTGCTTGTTTCCTTTAATATCGCTCATGTCTTTCGGTGGGCTTCTTTTTTCCGGTTTATGGATCACATCCGCAACTTTTCCATCATTGCTCATATTGACCACGGCAAGTCCACATTGGCCGATCGCCTGATCCATCGTTGCGGAGGATTGGCCGATCGTGAAATGTCCACGCAAGTCCTCGACTCGATGGATATCGAGCGCGAGCGGGGCATTACCATCAAGGCCCAAACGGCCGCCCTGAGCTACAAGGCTAAAAATGGCAAGGTGTACGCGTTCAACCTGATCGATACCCCCGGCCACGTCGATTTCTCATACGAGGTCAGCCGGTCATTGTCTGCCTGCGAGGGCGCGCTGCTCGTCGTGGATGCAACGCAGGGCGTCGAGGCGCAGACGGTGGCCAACTGCTACACGGCCATCGAGCTGGGAGTGGAGGTGGTTCCGGTCCTGAATAAAATGGATCTGCCCTCCGCCGACCCCGAAGGCGCCCGTCAAGAGGTCGAGGATGTCATCGGTATCGACGCTAGCGACGCTATCTTGTGTAGCGCCAAGACCGGCATGGGCATCGACGATATACTGGAAACCATTGTTGCAAAGATTCCGCCTCCGGTTGGTGACCCCACAAAACCCCTACAGGCATTGATCGTCGACTCCTGGTTCGATAATTATGTGGGCGTGGTAATGCTGGTGCGCATTGTCAATGGGGTGCTCAAGCCCAAAGACAAAATCTTATTGATGGCCGAGGGCTACACCCACCTGTGCGAGCATATCGGCGTCTTCACGCCCAAGTCTGAACCCCGTCCCGAATTGTCGGCTGGCGAAGTGGGGTTCGTCATTGCCGGTATCAAGGAGCTCGAGCACGCCAAGGTTGGGGACACCATCACCCTGGCGGGCAGGCCGGCTGAATCGGCTTTGCCGGGTTTCAAAGAGGTCAAGCCGCAGGTGTTTGCCGGCTTGTATCCGGTGGAAAGCAGCGAATACGACCAACTGCGCGTATCACTGGAAAAACTCAAGCTGAACGACTCATCGCTCATGTTCGAACCCGAAGTCTCGCAGGCTCTGGGCTTCGGCTTCCGTTGCGGCTTCCTGGGGCTGCTGCACATGGAAATCGTGCAGGAGCGTCTTGAGCGCGAGTTCGATATGGACATCATCACTACGGCGCCGACGGTGGTGTACGAAGTCGAGACCCGGGATGGGTCGATGTTGATGATCGAAAGTCCCTCGCGTATGCCTGAAGTCGGCAACATTACAGAAATCCGCGAACCCATCGTGACCGTTACATTGTTCATGCCGCAAGAGTATGTGGGGCCGGTAATGTCGCTGTGCATGGTCAAACGCGGCGTGCAGCTGAACATGACGTACCACGGACGACAGGTCCACCTGATGTACGAAATGCCTTTGGCAGAAATCGTGCTCGATTTCTTCGACAAGCTGAAATCCGTTTCCCGAGGCTACGCGTCGATGGACTACGAGTTCAAAGAGTACCGGGCGGCGGATGTGGTTCGTGTTGACCTGTTGATAAACGGCGATCGCGTCGATGCACTGTCGATGATGGTGCACCGATCCAATGCCAGGTACCGAGGCCGCGAGGTCGTCTCCAAGATGCGTTCTCTCATCCCGCGGCAGATGTTCGATATCGCCATACAGTCGGCCATCGGCGCCGAAGTTATCGCGCGCGAAAACGTGAAGGCCCTGCGCAAGAACGTGCTTGCGAAATGTTACGGTGGCGATATTTCCCGCAAGAAAAAATTGCTCGAGAAGCAGAAGGCTGGTAAGAAACGCATGAAGCAGGTGGGCAACGTGGAAATTCCACAGGAAGCGTTCCTTGCCATCCTGCAGGTTGAAGACAAGTAACTGAAAAACAATAAGGTATATCGGGTATGAGCTGGGATTTTGCGCTGGTCTTGTTTTTGCTGCTGGTACTGACCGGAATAGTCTGGTGTCTGGATTTCTTCTACTTGCGTTCCCGGAGGCGCGCCGGTGCTGTCTCAGCTATGGCTGCTACAGCACCGGCCGTGGCCGGCCTGGAACAATCCGAAGCGTCGCGCATCCGCCAGGAAGCCTATGACAAGGCCAACCGTGCGCCGTGGTGGGTGGAGTACTGTGTCAGCTTCTTTCCGGTTATTCTCTTTGTGTTCGCCCTGCGCGCCTTCGTAGTGGAGCCGTTTCGTATTCCTTCGGGTTCCATGCTACCAACCTTGCAGGATGGTGATCTGATTCTCGTCAATAAATTCCAGTATGGCATCCGCCTGCCCGTGATCGACAAGAAAGTCGTTGATATCGGTTCGCCGGAACGTGGCGATGTGATGGTGTTTCGCTATCCCGTGGATCCAGGCGTAGACTACATCAAGCGAGTCGTAGGCTTGCCTGGCGACATAGTGCAATACCACAACAAGGTTTTGTCGATCAACGGCAAGGAAGTGCCGCTCGAGCGCGATGGTGACTTTTTCGAGCCGGACCGCTCGTCGTATGTCGGGCGCTATACCGAGCAGCTTGGCCCGGTCGCGCACAAAATCTTGCTCAACAAGCAAGCGGGACAAGACTACATGGCCATATCCGATTATCCGTACCGCGAGAATTGCGAATACTTTGGCAGCGGTGTGCGGTGTACCGTGCCGGCAGGTCATTACTTCATGATGGGCGATAACCGGGACAACAGCCTGGATAGCCGGTATTGGGGTTTCGTGCCCGACAAGTACATTGTGGGGCGTGCGTTCTTAATCTGGATGAACTTTAAAGAGCCTGGCCGGATAGGCCGGTTTCAGTGATGACTAGCGTCGACTCTCTGCAAGCGGCACTGAACTACCAGTTTGTTGACAAGACACTGCTGGATCAAGCTCTGACTCACCGCAGCCATAGTGCCCATCACAACGAGCGTCTGGAGTTCCTGGGCGACTCGGTGCTCAATTTCGTGGTTGCAGCCCTGCTGTTCAAGCGCTTCCCCAAGATCGATGAAGGCGATCTGTCACGGTTGCGCGCCAATTTGGTGAAGCAGTCATCGCTGGCCGACATCGCCACACGTTTATGCTTGTCGCAATATTTGCGATTGGGCGAAGGCGAGCTTAAAAGCGGCGGGTTCCGGCGCCCCTCGATTTTGGCGGATGCCCTTGAAGCTGTTCTTGGCGCCGTCTTCCTGGACGGTGGTTTCGATGCAGCACAAAAGGTCATAGCGGGGCAGTACGAATCCATATTGGTTCATGTAGACCCCAAGACCTTGGGAAAGGATCCCAAGACGCTGCTTCAGGAACTCCTCCAGGCGCGCAAGTTTGATCTTCCCGCCTACACGGTGATCGCCACACATGGTGCGGCGCACAACCAATTGTTTGAAGTGGAATGCCAGATTCCCAAACTCGAAATCAAGGTCAGCGCGCCGGGTTCCAGCCGCCGCGCTGCCGAACAGTCGGCCGCCGAACTTGCCATCGCGGCCATTCATGCGCTGGCCCCTGCCAAAGGGTCCCGCCCCGCTCGCGCGCGTAAATCAACACAGTTGTCATTGCCTGTGGCAGTGTCCCAGGAGAACAAATGACCCATCCATTTCGTTGCGGCTTCGTCGCCGTCGTAGGGCGCCCCAATGTGGGCAAATCAACGTTGGCCAATGCCCTGATAGGCAGCAAAATATCAATAGTCTCGCGCAAAGCGCAAACCACACGCCACCGCATCAATGGTGTCCTGACGCGTGAGCATGAACAGTTCGTGTTCGTCGATACGCCAGGCTTCCAGACGCGCCACGGCGGTACCATGAATCGCATGATGAACCGTGTCGTCACGCAGGCGCTTGCCGATGTCGACGTGATTCTGCATGTCGTCGAGGCGGGAAAATGGTCCGCCGGGGACGCACAGCTTTTACCCCTGCTGCCCAAGGACGGCCAGAAGACCATACTGGTCGTCAACAAGGTCGATGCCCTGAAAAGCAAGAACGAGATGTTCGCCTATGTCAACAAGATTATGGCGCAACACCCTTATTCCGCTGTCGTGCCTGTCAGCGCTCTGCGCGGTGTGCAGCTTGAAAATCTGCTCAGCGAGATTGCCCAGCGCTTGCCCGAAGGCGAGCCCATGTTCGAGGCTGACACACTCACGGACCGTCCCATGCGCTTTATCGTGGCCGAGCTTATACGGGAGAAGATCTTCCGTCTGGTCGGCGATGAGCTGCCGTATGGGTGCACGGTAGTCATCGAGGAATGGGAAGAAAACGAGGCCGGTGTACGCGTCGCGGCCTGCATTGTGGTCGAACGCGACACGCACCGGCCTATTCTGCTTGGAGCCGGCGGCGCACACATGAAGCGCATGGCGACTGAAGCGCGCCAGGACATGGTCAAGTTGCTCGACAAGACGGTGCACCTCGAGGTTTACATCAAGGTCCGCAAGGGCTGGTCCGATCGCGAGAGCACGCTGCGCGAACTGGGATATGACTAGACGGGTGTCACGCATCCAGGATGCAGTCGGCTATGTGCTGCATTCCGCCGCCTGGCGTGAAACTTCGCTGATCGTCCAGGTCTTTACGCGATCGCACGGGAACATGGCCCTGGTAGCCAAAGGCGCGAAGCGGCCTTATTCGGTATTGCGCCCTGTCCTGACGGCCTTCCAGCCGATCAGCCTTTCATGGAGCGGGGCGGGTGAGGTCAAGACACTTACACGCGCTGAATGCGTTGGCATACGGCCGCTTAATGGCCGTGCATTGATGTCCGCCTGGTATATGAATGAGTTGTTGCTGCGCCTTTTACCTCGCGAGGATCCGCATCCTGTCATTTACGATGCTTATGATGCCGCCCTGCAGCAATTGGCCGGCACAAGAACGGAAGGCCAGCCCTCGCGTTCGGCCGCAAGCGCTTTGCGGCGATTCGAATGGATGCTGCTGAATGAAACCGGCTACGGACTGGGCGAAGGCGCTCCCGACTTTGACGACCCGGCGCTGGAGCCCGGACTGCGTGTATCGCTCAGAGAGCGGCTCGACGAGCAATTGGGCCGTCCACTGCTTACCCGCAAGGTACTGATGGAATTGCAGCGCTACTGAAATGGATAAGCCTGTTCTTCCACAGATTCTGGTCATCGATACCTGCGTGCTCATCTCGAACGTGCTGCGCCGCTTGCTGCTGCGTCTGGCCGGGCAAGCGTGTTTCCAACCGGCCTGGAGCAGCATCATCGGCGATGAGTGGCAGCGCAACGCTTCCCGCCTGTGGGGCGTTTCCGCCTCTGACATACAACTTCAATGGCTTGAACTCCAGGCGGATTTTCCAGAGGCTGATCAAGGGGAAATCGCGCCATTCAAGGCTGGCCTGCGCCGCAGCGATCCCAAGGATTGGCACGTCATTGCGGCCGCGCGCGCCGCGAAGTCCAGGGCTGCGGCCGGGGGGGCGGTGGCCGGCACCCCGGTGGCCGGCGCGTCGGCCGGCATCGTCACGCGCAATATCAAGGACTTCAATCGTACGGAGTTACGCGGGTATGGATTGACGCTGCTTGATCCCGATGAAGTATTGGTACGTTGCCTGCAACAATTCCCCCAGCAGGCCGCGCGAGCTTTCGATGAAATCCCCGACTTTGCGCGTACCCCCGGAAAAGAGAGTGAGGCGCTCGACGTGATCTTGAAGCGGGAACGTTTGTTCCGACTGAACCGGCTTTATCCGTGTCGCCCCTGAAACAGGGCGTAGCGCTATCGGTCATTTCATCGATATTGTTCGCGACGCTTTATTACTATACGACCTTGTTATATCCGCTGGAAGGGGGCGCGATATTCGCGTGGCGTGTTCTTTTGGGCCTGCCTGCAGTGGCCTTGTTGGTCTCACGTGCGCGAGGATGGGGCGAGGTTGGCCATACAGCCCGTCGTTTACGCTACGAGCCACGTTTGTGGCTCCTGCTTGGGCTTAGCGCCGTCCTGATCGGTACACAATTGCTCTTGTTCATGTGGGCGCCCTTGCATGGACGGGCGCTGGATGTCTCGTTGGGTTATTTCCTGCTTCCCCTGGTCATGGTATTGGTGGGGCGCTTTCTTTATGGCGAGCGCCTGACTCGTATCCAGACCGTGGCTGTGTTCCTGGCGGCGTGTGGAGTGGGGCACGAGCTATTGAGGGCTGACGCGTTCTCATGGGCCACAGCGGTCGTGATGTTGGGCTATCCGCCTTATTTCATCTTACGCCGCATACTGCGTATGGGTGCCTTGAGCGCGCTATGGTTCGATATGCTGTTCATGCTCCCGGCTGCGCTCTGGTTGCTCTCTATCCAGGACGGCAACATTGTCGACCAGCTTCGCCAATATCCCGGCTTGTGGGGTCTGATTCCATTATTGGGTCTCATCAGCTCCGCAGCGCTCGTCTCCTATGTGTCCGCCAGTCGCAAATTGCCGATGGGACTGTTCGGCATCCTGGGATACATCGAACCCATGTTGCTGTTCTGGGTCGCGTTTCTTCTTCTGGATGAACCGATGGCAGCCGCGGCGTGGTTCACGTACCTGCCGATATGGATGGCGGTGTTGATGATGATCGGCGAAGGGCTTTACCGATGGATCGATTCGGCCGCTAAATAAAAAACCCGGTCAGCAATGAGCTGACCGGGTGGACTGCCCGCCGCCTGGCGCCGGGTCAGGACGGCTTGCCGTTTACTCGCGGTTGCCGCCAAAAATTCCCAGCAGCATCAACAAGTTGGCAAAGATGTTGTAGACGTCCAGGTAGATGGCCAAGGTAGCCGACACGTAGTTGGTTTCGCCGCCATTGATGACGCGTTGCAGATCAACCAGCAGCAATGCCGAGAAAATGGCAATGGCCATTACCGAGATGGTCAGCATCAGGGCCGGTAACTGCAGGAAAATATTGGCGATTGACGCCACGATGAGGATGACTACGCCAATAAGCAGGAACTTCTGCATGTTGGAGAAGTCGCGTTTGGTGGTGGTGGCAACTGTGGCCATGGTGCCGAAGACTGCCGCTGTGCCGCCAAATGCCATCATGATGAGCTGTGAGCCATTGGCCAGACCCATTACATGGCCCAGCAGTCGCGAGAGCATGATGCCCATGAAGAACGTGAAAGCCAGTAGCAGGGCGACTCCCAGCGAACTGTTCTTGTTGCGTTCAATAAGGTACATAAGCCCGAATGCGCCCACCAGGAAAATGATCGCGCTAGTACCAGGGCTGGCACCCATGACGCGGTTGATGCCGGTATTCAGGCCGACGAGCGCCCCCAGTACCGTTGGCACCAGGGAGAGCGCCAGCAGCCAGTAGGTGTTGCGCATGACGCGGTTGCGCGCAACCTCGGACGAGGCCGTGGCATAGCCGCGGTCAGGTAATGTGGTTTGACGAAGATCGCTCATGGTGGGTCCTTTAATAGGTGAGGCTAGGCTAAAGGGCTTTCCCCTTATATGTAGCATCAAGATTAACTTACAAGTAGCTGAATTTGCAAGTGGGCGAGTGTCGGGAGCCAGGATCAGGGCTTTTTCGACACATCGTGAGCGTGAAGATCATAGCCCGACGCCTTGTACTGTCGCCAGCGTTGCCGGGCAGCCGCCTTGTCGTCGGCATGGTCGCCCACAATTTCGAGGATGCGCGGGAATTTTTCGGGCGCTGGCGGACACTCCAGATCGAGATTGATAAGCCAGGCAGATGCCTGGCTCGCATCCGGTATGGCAAGGGCCGGAGAGTCAGAGGTAAACACTATGGCTGTTTGGGACGCCAGAGGGTCGGCGGACATGACGTGTGGTATGAAGGCGGTAGGATCAAAACCCCATAACAGCCGGTCGAAATGACTGAGTCGTTGTTTGTCGCGGGTATATACCACCAGCCGTCGCCCGGCCATGTAGTGCTTGTGCACGACTTCGCATGCCATCCCCAGGCGGTCCGGCGCGCCGAAGGCGAAATCGATGCGGGTCGACATGCTGTTATGACGCCTGGTCGACCAGGTACTGGACCAGCAGAGGTACCGGCCTGCCCGAGGCACCTTTGTCTTTTCCGCTGCGCCATGCCGTACCGGCAATGTCGAGATGCGCCCATGGATACTTGCCGGTGAAGCGTGACAAAAAGCACGCCGCGGTGACCGATCCGGCCGGCGGTCCACCGATATTGGCCATGTCGGCGAAGTTGGAACGCAGTTGTTCCTGGTAGGCTTCGTCCAGCGGCATGCGCCAGGCTGGGTCGTTGGTATCGCGGCCGGCTTGCAGCAGGCTGTGGGCCAGCGCGTCATCGGGACTGAAAAGCCCTGTGTTGATATGGCCCAGCGCCACGACGCAGGCTCCGGTCAGCGTGGCCACATCAATGACCGCAGCGGGTTTGAACCGTTCGGCGTACGTTAAGGCATCGCACAGGACCAACCGCCCTTCGGCATCGGTATTTAGTATTTCTATGGTCTGGCCGGACATGCTGGTGACGACGTCGCCAGGCTTGTTGGCGCGTCCGCTGGGCAGGTTCTCGCAAGAAGGAATCAATGCGATGACTTCCCGTTCGAGTTCCAGTTCGGCAATGGCGCGTAAGGTGCCCAGCACACTGGCCGCACCGCACATATCGTATTTCATCTCATCCATGTTCGCGGCGGGTTTGATGGAAATCCCGCCAGCGTCGAAGGTGATGCCTTTGCCAACCAGGACGATGGGCGCTTTCCGATTCTTGGGCGATGGCTTCGGACCTGCCGGAGTATGCTTCAATACGATAAAGACGGGCGCTTCATAAGAACCACGCGCCACCGACAGGAAAGACCCCATTTGCAGGGCTTCGATTTCCTTACGGCCTAGAATTTCGGCTTTAAGCGTCTTGAATTCCTTGGTCAGTTTCTTGGCCGTATTACCCAAATAGGTCGGCGTGCAGACATTGGGAGGCAAATCGCCCAGCAGGCGCGTAAGATTCATGCCGTTGGCAATGGCCCGGCCTTCACGCAGGCCATTTTGCGCTTCAGTGGCTTGCGTACGCGACACCCACACCGCAATCTTGCGGAGTCTTGGCGGCGTGTCTGTTTCGGGCTTCGTGACGGTTGCACTGTAACGATAGGTTGCGCGTCCGGCTGCCATGGCGGCAGCCCGGGCGCGGGCACGCAAGCTGGAGTTGGGGCATTCGATTGCCGCAAGCGTTGAGACGCCTTCAGCAAGATTGGCGCTTACAGTATAGTGAGCGAACGCAAGTTCGCCTGCAGCGTGGGCGGCGGCGTTGTAGCGCTCTTGTTTGCCCAGGCCCACCAGAACCACCCGTACCGCCGCAACGCCCGGGAGGTTTCTTAGCACCAGGTGGGTGTTGGGTTTCGCTTTGAACTCGGAATCCAGAACACTGCGCAGTGCCCCGTTGCTTGCATGGTCGATAATGTCGGCGGCGGGGCTCAGGATCCCGTCGGCAAATACCCCTACCGCAAGGGCGGCAGTCTTGATTTGATGCAAGGAAGCCGTAGTCTGTGTGCTAAATTCCATTCGAGTTTCCAGAAAGTGTCCATAGGATGCTGATGATTATCCCGCATATTCTCTCATGTCACTATTCAAACGTTCTGTTGTATCTGAAATCCTGAGTCACGCGGGTGTCGTGTTCTCGACATTGCTGGTCGTTTGGCTCAGTGTATTGCTGGTTCGCCTGTTGGGCGAGGCCGCGAACGGCGCCATCGGCGCCGATGTGGTCGTGGGGCTGGCGACGTTTTCCAGCATAACCGCCTTGCCAGTCATCCTGGCGGTTTCTTTGTTTATTGCCGTGTTGACCACGATTACACGGAACTTTCGTGAATCTGAAATGGTGGTCTGGTTTGCCAGCGGTCTCTCATTGAAAGACTGGGTCGGGCCCGTGTTGCGTTGCGCTGTTCCTGTCGCGGTGATGATCTCCATTCTTACGCTCCTGGCATCGCCTTGGGCATATCGCCAGATCAGCGAGTATCGTCAGCGCTACGAGCAACGCTCCGATCTTTCCAAGGTTACGGCCGGACAGTTCATCGAAACTCAGGACGGTGCGCGCGTGTTTTTTGCGGAGGAGCCTACCGGGCCGGATCAGGAGCTGGGCAATATCATTGCGCGGGTCATCGATCCCGAATGGCTCAGCGTCATTACCGCGGAAAGCGCCCGTATCCAGAACGAGCCCAACGGCGACCGGTTTCTTGTGCTCAACGAGGGCCACCGCTACGATTTAAAGCCTGGGCAGTCTGATTTCAGGCTGGTGGACTTCGAGCGTTATGGTTTCCGTCTTGAAAGCAGAAACGATGCCAGCTCGGCCGCCGCGGTCAGGGCGCAGGCTGAACAACAAATAAAGGCACGGCCCACAATGCAGCTCTTTGCCGACAACACCGATAACGCCCGCTCGCAGATCATGTGGCGTATTGCCTTGCCCCTGGCGGCGCTCAATCTTGCCTTGCTGGCGATTCCGCTGGGTGCTGTAAATCCAAGGCTGGGTCGATCGGGCGATCTTCTGATCGCCGGCCTGGTGGGCTTGCTCTATATGAACCTCATCAACCTGTCACGCGGTTGGATTGGAAACGGCCAGCTCAACTTCGGCATAGGAGTATGGCTCGTGCATGCCGTTTTCACTGCCCTGATGATGTATATGATGTGGCGCAAATTACGCGTCAAGGCGCCCAAGGATCCAGGGTCTGCGTCGAATCCCAAACCTGCGTAGCCGATGGGTGGATAGAATTCGCAGGCCGCGGTCAGGAGGGATCTTCCTCCAGGTATTGCAGAGCCGTTCCGGTGCCCTGCAGCAGGGGGCCGTTGAGCTGCACCGATTTCTTCAAGAAGTCCCATAACGCCATCACACGCCTGGATTGACGCAGGTCTTCGTGGCAATACATCCAGAAGCTGCGCGTCAGGACGATGTCGTCCTCGAGAACAGCACGAAGGCGGGAATCCTGCGCCGCCATGAAACACGGCAGTATGGTGAGCGAACGCCCTTGCAGTACTGCCTGGTATTGGGCAATCACGCTGGTACTCTTGAAAATCACCCTATCAGCAGGAACAATATCTTCCAGATAACGCAGCCGGTCGCTGAAAAGCAATTCCTCGACGTAGCCGATGAACGTGTGTCGGGCCAGGTCGGACTTGTTGTTTATGTGTGGCTGCTGGTCCAGGTATTTCGTCGCTCCATACAGTTTCAGCGAATAGTCCATCAACTTAGTGCATAGATAGGGACCGCGTTGCGGACGTTCCAGCGATATGGCGATATCGGCCTCGCGCTTGGACAGGCTGATGAATCGCGGGACCGGCATGATGTCGAGCGTAATGGCCGGAAAGCGGCGCTGGAAATCCGTCATGAGCGGTGCCAGCACATAGTTCCCGAAGCCTTCGGTGCAGCCAACGCGTAGATGCCCTGACAACGTTTGTGATTGCCCTGAGACGTCTTCGCGCGCGGACAAGAGGGTACTCTCGATCGCTTCAGCATACGAGAAAAACCGTGTGCCTTCTTCCGTCATGGTGAAGCCGCTGGACTTGGATTTGTTGAAGAGTACGGTTCCGAGCTCCTGTTCCAGGGCATGGATACGGCGCGATACCGTCGTGTGCTGCACGCCGAGTCGACGTGCAGCGGCGCTTACACGCTGCGTGCGTGCAACTTCCAGAAAATAACGCAGCCCATCCCAATCCATAAAAGCCTTGTGCATTGATTAGCATTGAATGTGCAAATATTTTGATGGAAATTAGTTTTTTACACAACTACACTGCATGAGTGGCCCAAAGTGCCCCGTGTTCAGCTGCAGAAAGGGCGGGCCGCGAAAATAAGCGCAAAACGACGCAAAAATAACGATCGGAGACAACCATGAACAACACCACAATCACGCTGGCTGCCAGCATATGTATGGGTCTTGCAGGCTTCGCTCATGCCAAGGCGCCCCCAGTGAAGATAGGCGTGCTTACCGATATGTCGGGTACATACGCATCTATGGGCGGGCCCGGCTCAGTGGCCGCGGCTCAGCTTGCCATTGACGACTGTCTTGCCGCCGAGTGCAAGGGCATGGAGATCTCGCTGGTATCGGCCGACAATCAAAACAAGGCAGACGTCGGTGCGGCCAAGGCACGCGAATGGTTTGATCGTGACGGCGTCAGCGCCATCGCCGACCTGACCAACTCAGCCGTCGCTCTGGCTGTGCAAGGCATTGCCAAGGAAAAAAACAAAGTCGTCATGTTTTCGGGACCCGCCACCACGGGACTCACCAACGACAGCTGTTCCCCCGTTGGCTTTCACTGGATGTTCGACGTCTATTCCCAGTCGGTGGGAGGCGTGAGGGCAATGATAGGTAAGGGCGGCAAGTCCTGGTATTTTGTCACGGTCGATTATGCGTTCGGGCATTCCCTGCAAAAGGGTGCCCAGGATATGGTCAAGGAACTGGGCGGAACGGTGGTAGGTTCGGTACTGCATCCGCTGAATGTGGCTGACTTTGCGTCTTATCTCCTTCAAGCACAAACCTCCAAGGCCCAGGTGGTCGCGCTGGCCAATGGCGGCGCCGACGTGGTCAATGCCATCAAGCAGGCGCGCGAATTCGGCATCGTTTCAGGCGGGCAGCGCCTGGCCTCGCTGCTGATATTCCTGTCAGACTTGCGTGCCCTGGGGCTGGAGACCGCCCAGGGACTCACCTACGTCGACGGATTCTATTGGGATTTCGACGAAGGCACCCGTGCCTGGTCGAACCACTTTGCCAAGGCATTCAAGAACCAGAAACCTACCATGACGCAGGCAGGTGTGTATTCCAGCGTGAGGCACTACCTGAAGGCCGTGGCCGCGTCGGAATCCACAAACGGTGATGTTGTCGCGGCCAAGATGCGGGAGCTACCCATCAAGGACCCGATCATGCACAACGCATCGATTCGTCCTGATGGGCGCGTCATACACGATATGTATTTGTACGAGGTGAAAACCCCGGCGGAATCGAAGAACGAGTGGGATCTGTCGAAGCTGGTCGCGACCATTCCTGCCAACGAAGCATTCCAGCCTTTGTCCCAGTCCACATGTCCGCTGGTCAAGAACAGCTGATTCACTTTTGCATCATGAATGCGCCAAGGAGACCTTAATGAGTGCAGTTCCCCGTATTCCACTACTTATCGGTGGTGAGCTTGTACAGTCCAAGACAACGCAGTGGCGTGATATCGTCAACCCTGCCACGCAGGAGGTCGTTGCCCAAGTACCGTTTGCAACCAAGGAAGAACTGGATCTGGCAGTGGCCAATTCCAAAGAAGCATTCAAGACTTGGCGCAACGCAAGCCAGGGCGCACGCATGCGCATCATGTTGAATCTGCAGAAACTGGTCCGCGACAATACCGAGGCGCTGGCAAAATCCATTTCGCTGGAACACGGCAAAACCCTGCCAGATGCCGAAGGCGAAGTGGGCCGA
The DNA here is from genome assembly GCF_002849615.1 of Pollutimonas nitritireducens. Lineage (GTDB taxonomy): Bacteria > Pseudomonadota > Gammaproteobacteria > Burkholderiales > Burkholderiaceae_B > Pollutimonas > Pollutimonas nitritireducens. The sequence goes on along the minus strand of NZ_PDNV01000006.1, from coordinate 105,267 downwards.
GGCCTCGAAGTGATCGAGCATGCATGCTCGATCACTTCGTTGCAACTGGGCGAGTACGCTGAAAATGCGGCGACCGGCATTGACGTCTACACGCTGATACAGCCTCTGGGTGTCGTGGCTGGCATCACCGCCTTCAACTTTCCCATCATGCTGCCATGCTTCATGTTCCCGTTGGCCGTAGCGGCAGGCAACACGTTCATCCTCAAACCCTCCGAACAGGATCCAAGCGCGTCGCTGATGCTGGCCAGGCTGGCACTCGAAGCCGGCTTGCCGCCAGGTGTGCTGAACGTCGTGCACGGTGGCCCGGAGATTGCCAACGCCCTGTGCGATCATCCCGACATCAAGGCCATATCGTTCATCGGTTCGACGCATGTCGGCACGGAAATCTACAACCGGGCTTCCAAGGCCGGCAAACGTTGCCAGGCCATGATGGGTGCCAAGAACCACTGCGTCATACTTCCGGACGCCGATCGCGAAGTGGCGCTTAATCAGCTTGTTGGGGCCGCATTCGGTGCTGCTGGACAACGTTGCATGGCCACATCCGTGGCTGTCCTGGTCGGGAAGGCCCGCGACTGGCTTCCTGACTTTGTCGAACGCGCGAAAAAACTGAAGGTCAGCATCGGTTCCGACCGCGATGCCGATCTGGGCCCGCTGGTATCGCCGAACGCCAAGAAACGCGTTGAAGGCCTGATCCAGCAAGGTGTGGATGAAGGAGCAGAGCTCTTGCTTGACGGACGCGGTCTGGAAGTCTTGAATTACGAAAAGGGCAATTTTGTCGGCCCAACGATATTCAATAACGTGACCGCCGATATGGCCATTTACCGCGAAGAAATATTCGGCCCGGTATTATCGGTCGTGAGTGTCGATACGCTCGAGGAAGCGGTCGAATTCATCAATCGCAACCCAAACGGTAACGGCGTCGCCGTATTCACACAGGATGGCGGCTCGGCACGCTACTTCCAGAATAATATCGACGTCGGCCAGATTGGCATCAATATTCCTATTCCTGTACCCGTTGCGTGGTTCAGTTTCACCGGCTCGCGCGGATCGAAGCTGGGAGACTCCGGTCCGAATGGCAAGCAGGCCATCAATTTCTGGACTCAGACCAAAACCGTCACGGCACGGTGGTCAGCGCATGCTTCAGGGGTCAATACGACCATTTCAATGAAGTAAGCTTATAACCATAAAGAATATATTTTTATTTCTTTATTACATATAATAGCCCTTTCCGAAAGGGCTATTTTTATGAATCTTCAGCAATTCCGCTTCGTTCGTGAAACGATCCGCCGTAATTTCAATCTTACCGAGGCGGCGCGCACGTTGTACACGTCACAACCCGGCGTATCCAAGGCCATTATCGAATTCGAAGACGAACTGGGGCTGAAGATTTTTGAGCGTCATGGCAAGCGCATCAAGGGGCTTACCAAACCCGGTCACGTAGTGGCCCAGGTCATTGATCGCATCATGCGCGAGGTCGATAACCTCAAGAAGGTCAGCGACGAGTTCGCCCGACGTGACGAGGGTGGCCTGGTGATAGCTTGCACGCATGCCCAGGCGCGCTACATCCTGCCCAAAGTCATCCCCGCCTTTCGGGAACGATTTCCCAAGGTGAGGGTGTCATTGGCCGAGGGCAGTCCTCCCAGCCTGGCACAGATGGTCCTGCATGAACAGGCTGACGTCGCCATAGCAACCGAGACGCTGGCTCTCACGCCGGGCCTGGCCGCCATGCCGCTGTACTCATGGGAACACATCATCGTGGTACGGCCCGATCATCCCCTGGCGGAACTGACTTCCAGCGAGGCTAAGGCCATAACCTTGGCGCAGCTTGCCAAGTACCCCATTGTGACTTACGACCACGCGTTTTCCGGGCGCGGCACGATCGACGAAGTGTTCGCCGCGAATGGCATACGCCCTGATATCGTGCTGGAAGCCATCGATGCCGACGTAATAAAAACCTATGTCGACGTCGGCCTGGGAATCGGGATCATCGCGGGCATGGCCTTTGATCCGCGCCGCGACAAGGCACTGGCAGGGCTCCCGGCGGGTCATCTTTTCGGTACTCACGTGACCCGGGTGGCCGTCAAGTCGGGCGTCTTCCTGCGCGACTACGTCTATATCTTGCTTGAGATGCTTCAACCCCTGCTGACGCGGGATGTGGTGCAGGAAGCCATCGACAAGAGCCCCAAGCTCGATTGATTTCGACGGCGCAACATGTTACGTATCGATCCAACCTGGGACGGACAAACAGTTGCAGAACTTTGTTGACATTGATAATAAGAATGATTATCGTTACGGAGCTGGTTTACTTGATCTGGAGTCATCATGTCCGAAATCGTCAACGCCGTCGTCGTAGGAGCCGATCGCCTGGGTAATATTCCTGATCTGCTCAAAGGGCACAACATCGCCATCAGGCAGCATATCAGTGGTCGCGATCCTTCTCATCAGAAGAAGACACTGCAGCTGCCTTCCGGCACCCAACTATTGATCTTGCTCACCGATTTTCTGGGGCATAACGTGATGAAAACGTTCCGCGCGGCAGCACAGCGCTCTGGAATACGTGTTCTTGCCTGCCGTCGTTCCGTTTGCAGCATGAAGCAGGCGTTGAATCAGTGTGGGTACTGTGAAGCGTGCCCTGTGGAGCGGCAACGATTGTCCGGTCAGGTTCGTTTAGTGTAAACAAAACGGCAGCCTGCATGGAGTAGAGCTGCCGTCCCCGGTTCTTGGCGATTAAACAGCACTTGAAAATCGGCGCTGCACACAGGACAGGGGGTTATCAGTTTGCCGTTGCCAGGGAACTGGACGTTGTATTGGCAGCCAGTCGGCGTGCACCGTTATAGCGTTTTTTCCAGTAAGCGATATCCATGCTTTCTATGCGGACCACGGCGCCTGAGCGCGGTGCGTGGACGAATTTCTTGTCGCCCAGATAGATTCCAACGTGCGAATACCGATGCCCACGAGTATTGAAAAACACCAGGTCGCCTTTTTTTAGCTCATTGGTTTTTATCGACTTACCTTCCCGTGCCATCTCCGCCGAACTACGAGGTAGTTTCAAGCCCAGCGATTTTTCCGCCGCATAACTGACAAGGCCACTGCAGTCAAATCCGGTATTGGGTGTTTCCCCGCCAAAACGATACTTGATGCCCAGCATATTGAGCGCGGCAGTTGCCAGTGTTTTGGTAGTTTTTGGACTGCTGCGGTAAGGCTGCGGCTTGCCCGCAAGGTAGGCGCCCAATGGATCGGATTGGGTATAAGAAAGGTAATTATCGCGTGCAGTATGCGCCGGGTCGGACAGCGCCTGCTGGTTTTGGGCGTTAGTCGCGCATCCCGCCAATGAGACAACTGTAACAAGCAAACAACATTTGGCGCCGCGCCAGAGATTTTCAGTAGAGTTGAACGTAGACAGTAGTGAAGTCAAAGAGGGCGGCATAGTCGTTTTTCGTTTTCGCTTAAACAGGGATTTTGCAGCATGTGTCGATTTGCTAGAGAATTTATGCGAAATCGACAACATAATGCATGAACACGCTTCTAAAAAGCATGTGCCCCACACGTGTTGTACTAGAATGAGGCCTCGAGTTTAACGAAACATCGCCGGTCGGTAAAGAAGTATTTCCGATTTTTTTGACTTTACTCGGTAGCGGCGGCGGGATAGTCTATGGGCTGTTTGTCGGTGTCGCTGACAAGGTCGTAGCACAATGTTTCAATTCAACCGGGGAATGTTTCTGATGTACACAAAACCAGTTTTAAGTATGACCGACGTGAAATCCATACTGGAAGCGGCTCAAGTGTTCGCCGCGCAGCATGGCTGGGCCGTCACCATATCGGTGGTGGACGACGGGGGGCACCTGTTGGGCCTGGTGCGCCTGGATGGCGCAGCACCGATTTCCGCACAGATATCGCCAGCCAAGGCACGTACGGCGGCATTGGGTCGGCGCGAATCCAAAGGGTATGAAGACAGCATCAACCAGGGCCGCTATTCGTTTCTGTCCGCTCCAGGCCTTGAAGGCATGCTTGAAGGCGGCATCCCCATTGTTGTCGATTCGGCCATCGTCGGCGCCGTAGGCGTCTCGGGCGTTAAATCCAGTGAAGATGTCGAGATTGCACGCGCCGGAATAGCCGCTCTGAATCAATGAGTCGTGAAAGCTCAAAGGCGTCGCCCGATGCAGGCCTGACTCTCGCGTTTCGTGACGCCGTCAATCCAGGCGTCACGAAGCGCGAAGTGTGGGCTTGGGCGATGTACGACTTCGCCAATTCGGGCTACACAACGGTTGTACTTACTACGGTATTCAGCGCGTATTTCGTCAGCGTCGTGGCCGACGGCAAAACATGGGGCACATTGGCGTTTACCGCAGCGATGTCTTTTTCCTATCTGATGATCATGCTGAGCATGCCGTCGCTGGGCGCCCGCGCGGACGCCCGGGCCGGCAAGCGTAAGCTGTTGTTCACCAGTACCTTGGGCTGCGTGGTAGCGACCTTGCTGCTCGCGTTCACTGGCCCGGGCGATATCGCCTGGGGCCTGCTCATCATCGCTTTATCCAATTACTTTTATTGTGTCGGTGAGTCCATCGTGGCCGCATTTCTTCCGGAAATCGCCCGACCACGCGCACTGGGCCGGGTCTCAGGCTGGGGATGGAGCTTCGGCTATTTTGGCGGCATGCTCACGCTGGGTTTGGCCTTGGCTCTGGTGTCGTGGGCAAGCGGGCGCAACATTCCGGCCAGTCAGTACGTTCCTTACATCATGGTCTTGACGGCCGTGATATTCATGGTGTCCGCCATTCCGTCCTTTTTGTATTTGCGCGAACGCACCCCGCCCAGCCATACGAAACCTCGGAAGATACTAGCCAATCTGTTGGCCGCCTGGTACGACACGCGACAGAATTTTCCCGACTTCCGACTTCTGCTATTGTGCGCAGCGTACTATCACGCCGGGATAGCGGTTGTCATCACCTTATCGGCCGTGTATGCAACACAGGCAATGGGCTTTACCATGGCACAGACGATGATGCTGGTGTTCACCGTCAATATCGCGGCGGCAACGGGAGCTTTTCTTTTTGGCTACGTGCAGGACAAGATCGGTCACAAGGTCGCCCTTGCGATCACACTCGTCGCCTGGATCATGATGATTCTGGTTGCCTATGCGGCCGTGCAGCTGTGGGTGTTCTGGGTGGCCGCTACGTTGGCCGGACTTTGCATGGGAACGAGCCAGAGCGCGGGCCGTGCAATGGTGGGCGCATTGGCACCACCAACACGATTGGCCGAGTTCTATTCACTATGGACATTTGCCACGCAGTTGGCTGCCGTGGTCGGACCCTTGTGCTACGGCCTTGTGACCTGGGTCACTGATGGCAATCATCGCCTCGCATTGCTATTTACCGGTGTCTTTTTCGTGGCCGGCCTGATTGTCCTTACGCGCCTGGACTTCCCGAGAGGGGCATTGGCTCGCGACGCGCGGCGACACGATATGATATCGGTCTGAGTCCTACCTTGAAAACCTGCTGGGTCGTATTGTCAGTCTTTTGTAAGCCTGACGCAGTACGGTGAGGCAATAATTCGAACAAATACTTCTAAGGAGCGCAACATGTCTAGTGGAATTGAGTCTGTACTCACCGAAACCCGGGTCTTCCCGCCTTTTCCCAATCTTGTCGAAGGTGCTGCTATTTCCGGAATGAAAGAGTACCAGGCGCTGTGCGATGAGGCACGACAATCGCCCGACGATTTCTGGGGGCGACTTGCACGGGAAAACCTGAATTGGACAAAGCCTTTCAGCCAGGTTCTGGATGAATCCGAAGCGCCGTTTTATCGTTGGTTCGCGGACGGCGAGATGAATGTGTCGGCGAATTGCCTCGACAAGCATCTTGCTACGCCAACCGCCAATAAAACGGCGCTTATTTTCGAAGCGGACGACGGGAAGGTTACTTCAGTGACCTATAAAGAGTTACATGCCCGAGTCTGCAAATTCGCCAATGGTCTGAAGTCACTGGGGCACCAGGCTGGCGAGCGGGCCATTATCTACCTGCCGATGTCCATTGAAGCGGTCGTCGCCATGCAAGCTTGCGCGCGCCTGGGCATCATTCACTCAGTCGTGTTCGGGGGGTTCTCATCGAAGAGCCTCCACGAGCGCACTGTCGATGTGGGTGCTACGCTGGTGATCACTGCTGACGAACAGGTGCGCGGCGGCAAGTCCATTCCATTGAAAAACGCGGTCGACGAAGCCCTGTCCATGGGCGGTTGCGAGGCCGTCTCACATGTGGTCGTCTACAAGCGCACCGGCGGACCGGTGCAATGGAACGAGGGCCGCGACATCTGGATGAACGCGCTGTCGGAAGGCCAGTCCGACCAATGCGAACCTGTCTCACTGAATGCCGAACATCCCCTGTTCATCCTCTACACATCGGGTTCGACAGGCAAGCCGAAGGGTGTGCAGCATGCCACGGCAGGTTTCCTGCTGTGGGCCTTGCTTACGGTCAAATGGACGTTCGATGCCAAGGACTCTGATGTTTTCTGGTGCACGGCCGATGTCGGCTGGGTAACAGGGCACACCTACATTACCTATGGGCCGTTGGCCGCTGGCTTGACGCAAGTGGTATTTGAAGGTATTCCCACCTATCCCAATGTTGGCCGTTTCTGGGAAATGATCCAGCGTCACAAGGTTACGGTGTTTTACACCGCTCCGACGGCAATCCGTTCGCTCAGCAAGGCCGCCGAGGGATCTCCCGATTACCACCCGCGCGAATATGACCTCAGCAGCCTTCGCATTATCGGATCGGTGGGCGAGCCCATCAATCCGGAAGCCTGGATGTGGTACTACACCAATGTGGGTCGCGAGCGCTGCCCAGTATTGGACACGTGGTGGCAGACCGAGACCGGTGCCCACATGATCACACCTTTGCCCGGCGTGACGCCGCTCAAGCCCGGCTCCTGCACCTTGCCCCTGCCCGGTATAGCGGCCGCGGTCGTTGACGAGGCAGGCGAACCGCTGGAAAGCGGCAAGGGTGGCTTCCTGGTGGTGCAGCGCCCATGGCCCGGAATGATACGCACGATATGGGGTGATCCTGAACGATTCAAGAAAAGCTATTTTCCCTCCGAGCTGAAAGGCGCCTATCTGGCTGGCGACGGCGCGCAGTGCGACGCGGATGGCTATTTCTGGATCATGGGCCGTATTGACGATGTTCTGAACGTGTCTGGCCATCGGCTGGGCACCATGGAGGTCGAATCGGCCCTGGTGTCGCATTCACTGGTCGCCGAAGCCGCCGTGGTGGGGCGTCCGGATGCCACGACCGGAGAAGCCGTGGTCGCCTTTGTCGTGCTCAATGGGCCGCTACCGGAAGGAGCTGAGGCCGCAAAGGTAGCGAAGCAACTGCGCGACTGGGTGGCGAAGGAAATCGGTCCCATCGCCAAGCCCAAGGACATACGCTTCGGTGAAAACCTTCCGAAGACGCGTTCTGGAAAAATCATGCGACGCCTTCTTCGGGTCGTAGCCCAAGGAGAATCCGTCACCCAGGACGTTTCCACGCTCGAGAATCCTGCAATTCTGGATCAGTTGTCGCAGGCTTGGTAGGGCGCATTCTGTTGAAAGAAAACCAGGCGGACCGCGGGGCCTTGTTCCTCATGGGCATTACCGTGGTGCTGTGGGGATTCAGCTGGATCGTCATGAAGCACCTGTCCGCCCTCATTGGGCCATTCGACCTGGTCGTTGGCCGATACGGCCTGGCCTTTCTTGTCTTGTTCTCGATACTCGTGGCGACCAGGAAATCCCTGCGTTTTCCGCCCTTCTGGTTGACAGTGGGTATTGCTGTCTTCCAGACCACGGCTTTCCAGTGTCTTTGTCAGATGGCGCTGACCAGCGGCGGAGCGGGCCACGTGGCATTGCTGGCCTATACGATGCCGTTCTGGGTGGTGGTGTTCGCCTGGCTACTGCTTAAGGAACGCCCGGCTCGGCGTCACATCTTGGCACTGGTGCTGGCAGCGCTCGGACTGATTGCCGTGATTGCACCTTGGAAAGGCGTGGGCAGCGTCCAGGGTTCCTTGCTGGCACTGGGCGGGGGTATGAGCTGGGCGCTGGGTGTGGTATTGACCAAGAAAATGTTTATCAGCCATCGGGTGGAGGTGCTGAACCTGAGCAGCTGGCAAATGCTGCTGGGCGCCTTGTTCGCCTTGCCGGTGGCACTGGTGTGGCCCCAGCGCAGCATAGTGTGGGGACCCGATCTGTTCTGGGGCATGGCCTATATGGCCATACTGGCCTCGGCGCTGGGCTGGTGGCTGTGGTTGTCCGTCGTGCGGAAGGTCAGCGCAACGATAGCGGGGATGTCCAGCCTGGGTGTTCCCGTGTTAACCATCATCCTCGCGTGGCTTCTGCTTGGAGAACGGCCCACCCTGCTCGAAGCATGGGGCGTGATGTTCATCATGGCAGGTCTGGTGGCAATCAATCTGCCGCCAGAGGCGCTACGCAGGCTGCGGCGGCGCAACCTGCGTACATAAGCGCTTGCGCTACATTCCGTTGTAAACCGGACCTTCACCACCTTGTGGAGCCACCCAAACAATGTTCTGCGTAGGATCCTTGATATCACACGTTTTGCAGTGGACGCAGTTCTGGGCGTTGATCTGCAGGCGATCTTCGCCGGCGTCGGTTTTCACGAACTCGTAGACGCCCGCGGGACAGTAGCGCGCTTCCGGACCGGCGTACTTGGCCAGGTTGACTGACACCGGTATTGACGGGTCTTTTAGCGTCAGGTGCACGGGTTCGTTCTCTTCGTGATTGGTGTTCGATATGAACACTGAACTCAGCTTGTCGAAAGTGATCTTGCCGTCGGGCTTGGGGTAGTCGATGCGGGCGCATTCGGCCGCGGGTTGCAGACATGCGTGATCTGGTTTGCTGTGGTGCAGCGTCCATGGCATCTTGCCCTTGAGCAGCCATTGTTCGACGCCTGTCATCAAGGTGGCGATGGTACGGCCCTTCTTGAACCATTGCTTGAAATTGCGGGACTTATTAAGTTCGGCATGCAGCCAGGAACTTTCGAATGCCGCTGGATAAGCCACGAGTTCGTCATGGCGGCGATCGGCAACGATGGCGTCGAATGCCGCTTCGGCAGCCAATGCACCGGTCTTGATGGCCGAATGGCTGCCCTTGATGCGCGACGCATTCAACACACCGGCTTCGCAGCCGACCAGGACACCGCCCGGGAAACAGAGCTTAGGCAATGACAGCAGCCCGCCGGCAGTAAGCGACCGGGCGCCATAGGCTATTCGCTTGCCGCCTTCGAACGTTTGTCGTATGGCGGGATGGGTCTTGTAGCGCTGGAACTCTTCGAATGGAGATAGCCAGGGGTTGGCGTAATCCAGTCCGACGACCAGTCCGACCACGACGATATTGTCGGCCATGTGATACAGGAAGGATCCGCCATAGGTGTCGGAATCAAGCGGCCAGCCCGCCGTGTGCATGACCAGCCCCGGTTGGGACTGTGACGGATCGACTTCCCACATTTCCTTGATGCCGATGCCATAGCTTTGCGGATCCCGGCCTGCGTCGAGTTTGTAGCGGCTGATGAGTTCGCGGCCCAGCTGGCCGCGTGAACCTTCGGCAAAGACGGTGTATCGGGCATGCAGTTCCATGCCGGGTTGGTAGTGCGGCGTGCGTGATCCATCGCGCGCCAGGCCCATGTCGCCCGTGGCAACACCTTTTATTGCGCCGGTATCGGTGTAGAGAATCTCGGTTGCCGCGAAACCGGGAAAGAGGTCCACGCCCAGGCTTTCGGCCTGTTCACCCATCCAGCGCACCACATTGCCCAGCCGAACAATGTAGTTGCCGTGGTTCTGGAAGCAGTCAGGCAGAAGCCAGTTTGGCGTCGCGCGCGAGCCTTTTTCGGTGAGAAACAGGAATTTGTCTTCGGAGACCACGGTATTCAGCGGTGCCCCTTTTTCTTTCCAGTCGGGGATCAGCTCATTCAGCGCGCGGGTGTCCATGACAGCGCCCGATAGTATGTGTGCGCCCACCTCGGAGCCTTTCTCGAGCACGCAAACGCTAATCTCGTGGTCTCGCTCGGCGGCCAGCTGCTTGAGACGAATGGCAGCCGCCAGGCCTGCCGGCCCGGCACCTACCACGACAACGTCGTATTCCATTGATTCGCGTTCAGCCATTTTTAGAGATCTCCCGTGTGTCTGATATGTTGTGGCATTGGCCGCTAGGGCCTGAATTTATGACCCGATTGTATTGCAGTCTGGGGTCATGTCCCATCATCGGGAGGTCTTCCGCCACGATTTTACGTGTGCGGCAGCCATCGTGGCGTAGCGCTGCGCAACCGTAAACCGGGCTTTTCTTGCCGTTATACTTGTTCATTCGAAAATAGTGAAAGGGGCTTTTTTTCATGCAGCTTACTGATCCGCCGTTCTCGCCTGCGATAGGCGGCGCCTTTCGTTGCGCCTTGCCGATACGCTGGGGTGACCAGGACGCCCAGAATCATGTAAACAATACCTTGTACTTCCGCTATTTTGAAGAGGCGCGGATGCAGCTGTTCCAGCGGGTGGGCATTACCTTGCCGTCCAGCAAGGTCGGCATTCTGGCCCATACCTCGTGCGATTTTATCAAGCCGCTTATGTACCCGGCTACCATCGTCGTAACCCAGATCCTCGCCAAAATCGGCAGGTCAAGCATGACGATCGATACGGTCATTGAGCGTGACGATGAGCCCGGCGTGGCATACGCCAAGGGTAATTACGTTATTGTCGGTGTAGACGCCGCCACGGGTAAATCGTCCCCCTGGAGCGAAGCGGAGCTCGCGCAGTTTGCCAGATTTTTTATTTCTTGATCACTGATTCACTCATCATGCGGGTCATTTGATCCGCTGCCCAGCATGCTATTTTGAAATAAGGATGGAGTAATGGATAAAGTCTATGCAAGTGCCGCAGAAGCACTTAATGGCGTGGTCGCCGACGGTCAAACCATCGCCGTGGGCGGGTTCGGGCTTTGTGGCATTCCCGAGGCCCTCATTGCGGCCTTGCGCGATACTAGGGTCCAGAACCTGACATGCATCAGCAATAACGCTGGCGTCGACGGTTTTGGACTGGGCCAGTTGCTCAACACCCGCCAGATCAAGAAGATGATCGCATCGTATGTCGGTGAAAACAAAGAGTTCGAACGTCAATACCTCGCTGGCGAACTCGAGCTCGAATTCACACCCCAAGGCACCTTGGCTGAAAAACTGCGCGCCGGGGGCGCTGGGATCCCAGCGTTTTTCACGCGTACCGGTGTAGGCACCCTTGTTGCGGATGGCAAGGAAGTGCGTGAATTCGACGGCGAGCAATATGTCATGGAACGCTCCCTGGTGCCCGATGTGTCGTTGGTCAAGGCCTACAAGGCCGATCGCAGCGGCAACCTTATTTTCAGAAAGACAGCGCGCAATTTCAATCCCAACGTTGCAATGGCCGGTAAGGTCACTATCGTGGAAGTCGAGGAAGTCGTCGATACCGGTACGTTTGATCCAGACGACGTCCATCTTCCGGGCATCTACGTTCACCGCATTGTAATCAATGCCCAACCCGAAAAACGAATTGAACAGCGCACTGTCCGCAACGCAAAAGGAGCTTGAGAATGGCCTGGAATCGTGAAGAAATGGCAGCCCGCGCTGCCCGTGAATTGCAAGATGGTTTCTATGTGAACCTCGGAATAGGCCTGCCCACGATGGTGGCCAATCATGTGCCGGAGGGTGTGGAAGTGTGGCTGCAATCCGAAAACGGCTTGCTCGGGATAGGCCCCTTTCCGACAGAAGATGAGATCGACCCTGACTTGATCAATGCCGGCAAGCAAACCATTACCACTTTGCCTGGTTCATCCATTTTTTCTTCGGCTGACTCTTTTGCCATGATCCGCGGCGGCAAGATAAATCTTGCCATACTGGGCGCCATGCAGGTGTCCGAGAAAGGCGATCTCGCCAACTGGATGATTCCTGGAAAAATGATCAAGGGCATGGGCGGCGCCATGGATCTGGTCGCGGGCGTGGGCCGGGTGGTGGTGCTCATGGAGCATGTGGCACGCAAGAAAGACGGCACCGAAGACATGAAGCTGCTGCCTGAGTGCACGCTGCCGTTGACCGGGGTAGGCGTTGTCGACCTCATTATTACCGACCTGGGCGTCCTGGAGGTGGGTGATAACGGCCTAAAGCTCATCGAGCTTGCACCAGGCGTAACTGTCGACGAGATTCAGTCCAAGACCGCAGCCCGGCTGGACGTGTCGGCCGTGGCCTAGACTTTTCGCAACCTTACTTTCGACCTTCCACCAAGGACAATCGTGAATCCCAATGTTTTTGCTGATCGCATCCGCGCCCTGCAAGCCGCCATGAGTGCCCGAGGCGTCAATGCATGCGTGGTGTTGTCGTCCGACCCACATTTGTCCGAATACTTGCCTGGCCACTGGCAGGGCAGGCAGTGGCTTACTGGATTCGACGGATCGGCCGGTACCTTGGTGGTGACCGAAAGCTTCGCCGGCTTATGGACAGATAGTCGGTATTGGGAACAGGCCGACAACGATCTGGCCGGCACAGGTATAGCCACCATGCGCGCTGGCGCGCCGGACGTGCCTGGACCGATCGAGTGGCTGGCCGGCACACTGTCGCGCGGCGCATGCGTGAGCGTCGACGGGCAGGTGTTGGCCATCCGTACGCATCGGCAGTGGCAGGAAGTCCTTGCAGCCAAAGGGATCAAGGTGTCGTGCGACCGTGACTTGCTGGACGACATCTGGCCGCAGCGTCCGGGCTTGCCTCAAGGCACTGTTTTCGAGCATTTGCCTCCGTTTGCATGCCGGTCGCGAAAAGATAATCTCGCGGCGGTACGGGCCGCCATGGAGCAAAACGGGGCAGATTGGCACTGGATCTCATCGCTTGACGATATAGCGTGGCTTTTCAATTTGCGCGGCAATGATGTTCCGTACAACCCCGTCTTTCTGGCGCACGCCCTGATTGGGAAAGACAGCGCGCGCTTGTTCGTGGCGCCCGGCAAGATCGATGCCCCGATTTCGGATGCCTTGTTGAAGGATGGTATAGGTATCGAACCCTATGATGCCGCCGCAGGCGCCTTGGCATGTCTGGCGGACACGGAAACACTGCTTTTCGACCCGGCGCGAACCACGGTGGGTGTGTTGGCATCTGCCGCATTCGTCGGCAAGCGCGAAGCCCTCAACCCGTCGCAGTTGTTTAAATCGTGCAAGAATGCCGCCGAGGTTGAACATGTGCGGCGCACCATGGAGCATGACGGCGCGGCTCTGTGTGAGTTCTTTGCGTGGTTCGAAGCGGCATTGGGTGCAACCCGTATCACCGAATTGACCATAGACGAAATAATTACAGAAGCGCGCAGCCGTCGCTCCAACTTCGTCACGCCGAGTTTCGGCACGATTGCTGCATTCAACGCCAATGGCGCCATGCCGCATTACCATGCGACCGAGCCGTCGCATGCCGAAATAGCAGGCGATGGCTTGTTGCTGATCGACTCCGGCGGGCAGTACCTGGGCGGGACGACCGATATCACCCGTGTCGTGCCGGTCGGACAGGTTGGCGACGCGCAGAAACGCGACTACACCGCTGTGCTCAAGGGACACATTGCCTTGGCGCTCGCCGTATTCCCGCGTGGCACCATGTCGCCCTTACTCGATACGATTGCGCGTATGCCTATCTGGCAGGCGGGGGCCGACTACGGGCACGGTACGGGCCATGGCGTGGGATATTTCCTGAACGTCCATGAGGGACCGCAGTCCATCGCCTATCGCGCCGCTGTCAATCCGGACATGGCGATGCAGCCCGGGATGATTACTTCCAACGAGCCCGGCTTGTATCGCCCTGGCATGTGGGGCATAAGAATCGAAAACCTGGTCCTCACGGTGCCGGCGGCCGAAACCGAATTCGGCGAGTTTTTGAAATTCGAAACACTCACCTTATGCCCGATCGATACGCGCTGCATTGCTCTCGATTTGCTGACACCTGCCGAGAGGGCATGGCTTAATGACTACCATGCCGAAGTTCGCCGGCGCCTGTTGCCCATGGTGGCCGGACCCGCCGAAACCTGGCTCCTGGAACGTACAGTCGATATTTGATCAAAACTTCTTTATTCGTCCGGAATGACCAACAAGAGGGTTGCGGCCGGCTATAATCCAAATTTCCCGCTCTGCCCGGCCACACCGGGCATGTATACCGATGACCAAATACGTCTTTGTTACGGGTGGAGTCGTCTCCTCCCTGGGTAAGGGCATAGCTGCTGCTTCCCTCGCGGCGATCCTTGAATCCCGCGGCTTGCGTGTCACCATGCTCAAGCTCGATCCTTATATCAACGTCGATCCTGGTACCATGAGCCCCTTTCAACACGGGGAAGTCTTTGTTACCGAAGACGGGGCCGAGACCGATCTCGACCTCGGGCACTACGAGCGCTTCATTTCCACGCGCATGCGCAAGGTCAACAATTTCACGACCGGGCAAATCTACGAGTCCGTGCTGCGAAAAGAACGCCGTGGCGACTATCTTGGCAAGACTGTCCAGGTGATTCCCCATATTACCAACGAGATCCAGGACTTCGTGGCGCGCGGCGCCAAGGCGGCCTGGGACGGTGCAGCCGACGTCGCCATTGTCGAGATCGGTGGGACCGTCGGCGATATCGAGTCCTTGCCTTTCCTGGAAGCCGTTCGGCAAATGAGCCTGAGGCTGGGGCGCAACAACGCGGCATTCATACACTTGACGCTGGTCCCGTTCATTGCTTCGGCCGGCGAACTCAAGACCAAGCCTACCCAGCATTCCGTGCAGAAACTGCGTGAAATCGGTATTTACCCAAATGCCTTGCTATGTCGTGCCGACCGTCCCGTTCCCGATGACGAGCGCGCTAAAATTTCGCTGTTTTCCAATGTGCCACTCGATGCCGTCATTTCGGTCTGGGACTCGGATTCCATCTACAAGATTCCGTCGATGCTGCATAAGCAAGGATTGGATACGCTTGTTTGCGATGCACTCGCGCTCAATCCACCGCCTGCCGACCTTACCGTGTGGGATCGCCTGGTCGATGCCATCGAACACCCACGGCACGAGGTGCGTATAGGCATGGTGGGCAAGTATGTCGACCTGACCGAGTCATACAAGTCGCTCAGCGAAGCCCTGGTCCATGCCGGCATCCACACGCATTCCCGTGTTTCCATCGAATACCTCGACTCCGAAGTCATCGAAGCGGAAGGTACTGATTGCCTTAAGGGGCTGGACGCCATCCTGGTGCCTGGCGGTTTCGGCAAGCGGGGCACCGAAGGCAAGATCAAGGCAATTCGGTACGCCCGCGAGAACGGTGTTCCCTATCTTGGGATCTGCCTGGGCATGCAGCTGGCAGTGGTTGAATTCGCACGTAATGTGGCCGGTTTTGGCGGTGCCAACAGCACCGAGTTCGATCCCTCCGCACCGCATCCCGTGGTAGCGCTGATTACCGAGTGGCAAGACCGCGAAGGCAAGATCGAAAAGCGCGATACCACTTCGGACCTGGGCGGTACCATGCGCAAGGGCGCACAACGTTGCCCGGTCAAATCTGGTACGCGTGCTTATTCCATCTATGGCGACGAAGTCAACGAGCGCCACCGCCATCGCTACGAGGTGAACAACGTCTATGTGCCTCGCCTGGAAGAGGCCGGTATGGTGATCAGTGCACGTACGCCTACTGAGAATCTTCCCGAGATCATGGAGTTGCCTCAGCATCCATGGTTCATGGGTGTCCAGTTCCATCCCGAATTCACCTCCACGCCCCGGGATGGGCACCCATTGTTCTCAAGCTACATTCAGGCGGCCATCGATCACCAGGCACGGCGCGCCGGTACGAAAGACACAGCTTCCGTGATCGAAATCGTGTAGTCCTGCGCAGTATCCAGGTTCAGGACTGGTCCTTCACGGTGTGTCGGACCCACATCCGATATTCTTTTGCCATCCGGCCTCGCCGCGCTAAAATGCTGGACGTAGCAATTATTGACTTATCAAGGGATTTACATGTCGCCACGGCCTTCGCTGGAGTCGCCCGACAACGGGCGTGTTCTTCCGGTGCGCCAGTCCTTGCTTGCGATGCTGGGCCTCTGTTTTGTTACGATGCTCGTTGCGGTCGACCAAACAGTCGTAGGCACTGCGCTGCCCACAATAGTCGCCGAGCTAAACGGGTTTGAATTGTATGCCTGGGTGGCGACTTCCTATCTGCTCACTTCCGTCATCACCATCCCGATCTTCGGTCGCCTGGGTGATTTCCATGGACGCAAGCCGTTTGTCATCGCATCAATTATCGTGTTCACCGTCGCTTCCGCCCTGTGCGGCATTGCCGAAACCATGTTGCAGCTGGTGCTTGGACGCGCATTGCAAGGCATAGGTGGCGGAATGCTGATCGGCACTGCGTTCGCTTGCGTTCCTGACCTGTTTACCGACACCCATGTCCGCCTGCGCTGGCAGGTGTTGCTGACGGCTTCCTTTGGCATCGCCAACGCTTTCGGCCCGTCTCTGGGGGGGTTCCTTACGCATTACATGGGCTGGCGTTCGGTGTTCTATGTCAATTTGCCAATAGGGGTCGTTGGACTGTATTTCATCTGGCGCTTCCTTCCTCATATCAAGCAAGCGCAGCGCGGCAGGATCCGACTGGATTGGCAGGGTGCGGGCTTGATTGCGCTTGGCCTGGGCAGCTTGCAGGTCTTCGTGGAACTGGTGCCCCTGCATGGCGCGAGCCTGTCCATGGTTTTGCTGGGCTTATTCTCGGTTGCCGCTTTCGCTGTACTGATCTATTGGGAGAAGCGCTGCGAAGAGCCCTTGCTGCCGCCCGATATGTTTCGCAACAAGAGTCTGGTTGCCTTGTTCTTTCTTTCACTGTTCACGGGTTTCGTGATGTTCACCTTGCTGTTCTATCTGCCGCTGTTGCTACAGGGCGGGTTCGGCTTGAGTCCGCAGCAGGTGGGCTTGCTTATCACTCCTTTGGTCGTGTTCATAACCGTCGGCAGTATCGCCAATAGCCGCATCGTTGTGCGTCTGAACTCTCCCAATCACATACTGTATCTCGGGTTTGGCCTTATGGTCCTCGCATGCGCCGGAATGGTGGTAACGCAAAAAACCACCTCGCATTGGGTCGTTGCCGTCTATATGATGCTCGGCGGTACAGGCCTGGGTTTCGTCATGCCCAACCTCACGGTCTTCGCCCAGGAGACTGCCGGCCGGGCGCTGCTGGGCATCTCTACTGCGCTTTTGCAATCGGTAAGGATGATAGGCGGCATGTTCGGCCTGGCTCTGGTTGGCACCGTGGTGGGACACTATCACGCCGGCTCGGTGCGTCAATCCATCCCGCAGGGGGACGGCACATCATGGATGGCCTTGCTGGAAGATCCGCAAGTGTTGGTCAGTCAGGCCGTCCAGAATGACTTTATCATCCAGATGCGAGATGCGGGACTACAAGGCGATGCCTTGATAGAGATCGCCCGCACGTCGCTGGTCTCGGCCGTTCATAGCGGGTTGACGCTGACCTTGTTGACTGCCCTGATCGCTCTTGCATGGGTGTATCGCGTGCCGCGGATAAGTTTCTCGCGCACCGTTGCCGCCAGCGACCAGCCCGCGCCGCCGACAAGGGGACGTTCATGAGCGATATCCCGCAACTGCATGTCATGCAGCAGCTCGGGCGCACCTATCGTGCAATGATGTCGGCCTTCGAGGCCAATATAGGGCACTCGATGCCGCGTTGGCGGATACTGCTGCATTTGCACCAGTGCGGTGAAACCTCCCAGAAGCAGCTCGCGCATGTGTTGCGGATCGATCCCGCAGCGCTCACGCGCCAGATCAAGGTCATCGAAAAAAAGGGGTGGATCGAACGACATAACGACACCCAGGACAACAGACTCACGAATGTCGCATTGACGGATGCAGGCAGGGTCGTCGTGACGCAGGCCATGCCCCGTCGGTCCGCGTTTATTGAACGGGCGTTGTCCGACTTGTCGGCCGATGACATGCAAGCGCTTGGAACGATGTTAAGCATTCTTGAACAGCGTCTGCGTCAGGAGGCGGCAAGCCCCGCCGACACGCAATCCTGATCCGGAATGTCTCCCCGGCGGGGGGGGTTGCATCAGTCCAGGGCGTGACAGAAAATAAAATTTCTAATCTTTTAAACTAAGGGAAGCCTCAGCATGCGAGGCACAGGTACAATCGGTCGTTTGCGTGTGGTGTCGCAGCGCTGGTCAATAGACCTACGCGCCGCCATGCAAAATTTTCAGCCAAACCCCATTTCAGGCAGGTAGTCAATATATGAGTGCAATCGTAGATATCATTGGACGCGAAATTCTAGACTCGCGCGGCAACCCGACCGTGGAGTGCGATGTACTGCTGGAGTCGGGCGCAATGGGTCGTGCGGCTGTACCATCAGGCGCCTCCACAGGCTCGCGGGAGGCCATCGAACTGCGCGATGAAGACGCATCACGCTACCTTGGCAAGGGCGTCCTACGTGCCGTCGAGAACCTGAACACCGAAATCTCCGAGGCACTCATGGGCCTGGATGCGCAAGAGCAGACTTTCCTGGATCGCACGCTCATCGACCTGGACGGCACCGAATCCAAAAGCCGGCTGGGTGCCAATGCCATATTGGCGGCCAGCATGGCAGTCGCCCGCGCAGCGGCCGACGATTCCGGCCTGTCCCTATATCGATATTTTGGCGGCAGCGGCCCAATGTCCATGCCTGTGCCAATGATGAACGTCATCAATGGCGGCGCACATGCGAACAATACACTGGATATGCAGGAGTTCATGATTCTGCCCATTGGCGCGACGAGCTTCCGTGAATCTTTGCGCATGGGCGCTGAAATCTTTCATGCACTCAAGAAACTGTTGAACAAGCAAGGCATGTCCACGGCGGTAGGCGACGAAGGCGGTTTTGCGCCCAACGTGGCCAATCATGAAGCAGCCATTCAGCTTATCTTGCAAGCCATTGCCGAAGCCGGCTACGAAGCCGGAACGCAAGTGGCGTTAGGGCTCGATTGTGCCAGCTCAGAATTCTATCGTGACGGTAAATACCATCTGGCTGGCGAAGGCGGCATAGCGCTGACCTCGCAGGATTTCTCGAATCTGCTTGCCACATGGTGCGACAAATACCCCATCATTTCGATCGAAGACGGCATGGCCGAGAACGACTGGGAAGGTTGGAAAGTGCTTTCCGACCAGTTGGGCAAAAGGGTTCAGTTGGTGGGCGACGACCTGTTCGTCACCAATACCAAGATTCTCAAGCAAGGTATCGATCAAGGCATCGCCAATTCCATCCTCATCAAAATTAACCAGATCGGCACCCTGACCGAGACCTTTGCGGCCATCGAAATGGCCAAACGTGCAGGCTATACGGCCGTTATTTCACATCGTTCGGGTGAAACCGAAGATACGACGATTGCCGATATCGCGGTAGCCACGAACGCCATGCAAATCAAGACTGGGTCTCTGTCGCGTTCAGACCGCATGGCAAAATATAATCAGTTGCTACGTATTGAAGAAGAGCTTGCCGAAGTGGCCTCATATCCTGGTCGCGACGCGTTCTACAATTTGCGCTGAGCCGGGTCGACAGCCGGGCTGCGGCCGGGCTGTTTCCTGTGTAGAGCATGCGACTGCTACTTATCGTTCTGGTCTTGTTGACCGCTATTACCCAATACCCGCTCTGGTGGGGGAAGGGCGGGTGGCTGCGCGTGCAGGAACTTGAACGAAAGGCAACGAGCCAGCAAGAGACCAATGAAGCGCTGGTTGCCCGCAATAATGCACTGCAGGCGGAAGTGCAGGATCTCAAATCGGGTAAAGCGGCCATCGAGGAACGCGCGCGGGCTGAACTGGGCATGATCAAGGAGGGCGAGGTATTCGTGCAGATACTTGCGCCGCATGAGAACGAGCCGGAGATCAGAACACCCCGGATTCCTGTGAAACCTGGAAACTAAACCGCACAACACAAGATGACTCCGCAAGCCGGATCATCGGCCGCTACGGCCGGGCCGGAAACAGTGGTGGCAGGCACCGGAGCATCTGCGGCATTGCCTGGCAAGACACCCGTGGCTGCCGTGTCGGCTGGCTGCGAATTTTCGACCGAAGGCCACCGAGGCAGCGCGCTTTCCGCAGAGGGCTGCGCTATTGCGCGGGTTGCGGCAATCGAAGGCACGTCCATGCACCATAAACCCCGGCAATCTTCCATGGCGGTCGGCAATCCTGACGGCGCCATCTGATGTTTGACGACCTTGCCATTGCTGAGCGATGGCCAGTCGACCGGATGAGATTGCATGACCAGGGCCATATCTTGCACGATTGGAAGGTAGCCCCCGCGAGCCATGGCGTTCTGGCCATATGAGCCGCCTTGCGAACCCAGGAGCCGCATCAGCCCCTTGATGCCAGGCAGGATGGGTTCATGCAAATAGGTCAGTCGCAATACCAGCGTATTGGCTTGCAGGATGTCCTGGCCCGATTCGGGGCCACGGGCAGCCGCCCAACCCTGTGCCATGGCGTGTTGCGACTGTTCGGCCAGATAGTTGTTGTTGATGGCATGCAACCCTGTTTCCTGCGCAATGGGCAGCGCGGGATCGGAAAAATCGAGAAAGGCCAGGCGCGTTGGCGAGAGAATCTCGATACGCCAGGGCGCAGCCCCGGTCAGCAGTCGGCGTTCTGCCAGGGCCTGCTCCAATCGTTGAACGGCATCATATTGTGATCGCGTCGCACCGGACCGGGTCGCGCTAGACCGGGTCGCGCTAGACCGGGTCGCGCCAGACCCGGATTCGGTAGACGGGGCCCCGGTGCTGAACAGGGGCAGCAATGCTTTTTCGAATGCCGATTCAATAATCCGGGGACTGGCATGTGCCGTGATGGCTGCGCGACCGGCCTCGAGCAGGGCAAGGCTGAGGGCCTGGCGCTTGAAGAACCATTGTGAAATTTCTATGCTGCCCATGCCGATCAGCAGGATAGGTATGGCCGCGACGAAGAATTCGATGAGGCTGGTACCAGCCTGGCGTTCTGGCGCCCGGGCGAAGTAGCGCCACGGGCGCGAAGTACCGCGTGGATCTGTTCGAAGTGGGGCATGGTTCGGGCGCATCGGGGCAGTATGGCGCCGGCCGAAAGACCAGTCGATTGTGGATAGTGCTTAAGAACGGCACATCTACCGGCGCGCCCCTTCAGTGGACCGACTTGTGCTCGCCGTGAGAGGTATCCAGGTTTTCGACGAACAGCCCGGCACAATCCACGGCGTCGAACTGATATGGCTTGCCGCAGAAGCTGCAGGAAATGTCAATCACCTCGCGTTCGGTGAGTATGTCCTCAATTTCTGCGCGACCCAGCATGCGCAGCATGTTGGCGACGCGTTCGCGCGTGCAGGGACAGTGCCATCGGACCTCTTGAGGTTCGAAGACGATAAGATCCTCTTCCCAGAACAGACGATGGATCAGGGTGTCAGTGTCGAGCGCCAGCAGCTCATCGTACTTTACAGTGCCGGCGAGGTGGCAGATACGTGTCCAGGTTTCCTCGCGCGCTTCATCAGCCGCTTCCTGGTCGTTTCCGGCCACACCACCGTGGTTGGGCAAACGCTGCAGCAACAAGCCGGCCGAATTCTGCGCGTCGGATGCCAGCCAGATACGGGTGTCGAGCTGTTCGGAATTGCGCATATAGAGTTCGAGCACCTGTGCAACCGATACGCCCTCCAAAGGGACGATACCCTGATAGGGCTCCAGATCGGTGGTGTCACGATTCGGGTCAAGCACTACAACGAAACGGCCCTTGCCTTGTGCATTCAGCAGCGACTGCAGTGTCCCGTCCGCCGGTATTTCATGGCCTTCGCGCAGCGTCACCGTGGCGCGTATGGACAAGTCCGCAGTGCATTCTACGACCACCAGCGCAATGGGGCCGTCGCCCTGCAATTGCAGCACCAGCGATCCATCGAACTTTATGTTCGTGGCCAGCAACACTGCGGCGGACACCAATTCGCCGAGCAGGCGCCGTACGCAGTCAGGATAGTGCTGGTGCACCAGGCCGGCTTGCCAGGCAGATGTGAGTTTTACGGCCTGGACCCGGGTGCTGTGGTCAGGTAAGAGATACTTTTTAAATTGATCAGTCATGGACGAAATTTTAGCCCATAAGCCAAACGTGCCGCCACGCGGATGTATACCCGTCTACTTGCGGGCTGCGGCAACGGTCGCGCTGCGTTGCTGCTCGCGCGCCCGCAAAATATGACGCCGTATGTTACCGGTATTGGTCAGCGGCAGGGTATCGACGAATTCAATTTCGCGCGGCGTCTGATAAGAAGCAAGGCGGGTCCTGACATGTTCTTGCAGCTCTTTCTGGAGAACCTGGGCGTCGAGGCCCTTGGCGCAGTTGCGCAACACCACATAGGCTTTAACCAGTGCACCTCGGTGGCTGTCCGGCTTGGGGACGACCGCGGCGCTTGACACGGCGGAATGGCCCAACAGGCAGTTTTCGATTTCTCCCGGTCCGATTCGGTGGCCGGAACTCCGGAAACTATCGTCGCTGCGCCCGGCATACCACAGGTAGCCGTCCTCATCGATTGAAGCAAGATCACCGGTCAGGCACCAATCTCCGGAAAATTTGCTTTGCGTTGCTGTCTCGTTGCGCCAATAGCCCAGGAACAAGGCGGGATCGGGGTGTTTGTGAATATCGTAACGATTGAGCGCGATTTCGCCCACCGCCCCCACTGCGCATCTTTCGCCACGCGAATCCAGGACGGTAACCTGATGTCCGGGATAAGGTCTGCCGATGCTGCCCGGCTTGGCGGGCCATTTTTTGTGGCTGTTGCCGATGACGGCGTTCATTTCGGTTTGTCCAAACACTTCGTTGGGCGTCACACCCAGCGCCTTTCGACACCATTCGAATGCTCCGGCATCCAGGCTTTCGCCGGATGCCATGATGGCGCGCAAGGCAAGCTGGTATCGGTCGCGTGGCGCCGGTATGTGGTGCATGATGAGTTTGATGGCCTTGGGAAGCAGGAAGGCGTTTGTCACGCGGTAGCGCTCCATGACCTCCAGGCAGCGGGTCGGTGAAAAATCGCCCAGTGTTCCAACCAGGCTCTGTCCGAAATAGAGAGGCGGCAACAAGGCATTCATCAGGCCGGTGCCGCGGGCCCATTCGGTGGGGCTCCAGAACACGTCGCCTTTCAGCGGATACCAGTTTTGTGCCGCGACAAAGCCAGGCAGGGTCCCGATAAGGGACCCATGGGCCAGAAGCGCGCCTTTCGGGGCGCCTGCTGTTCCGGCCGTGTAGAGCAACAATGCGGCGGTGTCGGATTTTGTTGCAATGCTTTTGAATTCGGAAGGCTGCCGCGCAAGCAAGCTACGCCAGGGTATGACGGTTTCGTGCTCAAACCCCAGTGCGACGATTTGCGATAGTGTGGCGCACTGAGCTTGCGCCTGCAGCAGGTCGGGGGCGGTCGTGGCATCGACGATGGCGACGCGCGCATCGGCGTCGCGCAGCCGTGTTGCCAGACCATCCGCGCCGATGAGCGTTTGCAGCGGAACTGCTATCGCCCCGACACTGAAAACAGCCATGTACGCCGCTACGGCTTCGGGGCGCTGTCCCATGATGACCGCCACACGAGCGCCTGGCTGGACACCCATTTTGACCAGGCCATTGGATAACTTGTTGGTGGTTTCTGAAAGCCGGGAATACGTCCAGATTTCACGCTGTCCGACTTCGGTTTCGTGATAGATGGCGATACGTCGGCCTTCCTGTGGGTTTTCAGCCCAGCGGTGTACGCACGCCTGTGCAATGTTGAATTGTGATGGGACAAACCAGTGGTAAGTCGGGTACAGCACCGAATATTGGTCGTTCATTGGCTTTGGGTTCAACTAAGGCATACGGAAGGCGCAAATTCCTTTATCGCAAGCATGAACGACAAGCAGGAACTGCGCAATCCCCATTACTTAGAAACCCTAGCACCCTAGGGTTTATACCGACTGTCGAGCCTTCTGTACATCGATCAAGCGGGTACCGAGGAGGCGGTCATGCAGGAATTGTTGCTCGGGATCGAACCACGTCCAGACAAAGATGCTGAATGGGGCGAAAACAATCAGGAGATCCGTCGAGCTATAGCCGGTCATTCGCGAGGCGAGCAGGACGAGGAGGGAAGCCAGCAGCGGCAGCGGCCACAGCAGCACGTATCGGACGATGAGGCGGCCAAGCGTCGGACTGAGTCCATTGCGGTCGATCAGACGGATATTCCATGTCTTCATTGGCAGCGTCTGGCCGCGCTTGCGCCAGCACATGATGAAGTACACGCCCACGGCTAGAAACACGATCGCCTGCCGGCCGTGCCGCAGCATCAGGGCATCGCGACTTTGCGTCAGCGTATCGAAGAGATAGCTGGCGAGGAAGATGACACCGAACAGCAACACAGCCTCGTACATCATGCAGGCGAAGCGCCGCAGGCGACTTGACACGATGGAAGTTGGGGTTGTCGGGGCAGGAGAGGTTTGCATGGCTACGATATCTAAAGCAGGCGATGGGCGCTATTATCACGCACTTATGCGTCATAATGAAAAAAAGCCGCTGACGCGGCTTTGATTGCGAGCGCTTGTCGCGCTGCATTGCTTCCTGTGTGCCAGTATTCAGCTTGCTGTATGAGCAGTCTGGGGACTTGCCTTCTTGCTGGCAGGAAATAGTGTCGCAACCTTGGCGACCAAGCCTTTCAATGCAACCATGGGCTTGAAGCGGAACTGTTCTTCGATGGCTTGCATCATTAGTTGACGTTCGAGTTCGTCGGTTAAACGGATGTCGTTGCCTGGGGTGTTCATGATAACCTCTTGCTAATGAGTGAACGTTTCGTTCAGGGTTAACCCTATTATAGGGTTAACCCGCAATCATGACAAGCCAATTGTTGCTTTTGTGCGGTTGACCCGCCTATTTCTGTCGATAGCCGGCGGCCACCATCTCGAAGCTGAACAGACGGCAGTCCAACGCCCCGTTGTACAAAGGATAGCGGCGGAGCGGTTTCAGGCGTAGTGCTTTGGGCAAGTCCATGTCGCTGGAAATAATGCTGACATTCCAGTTGCTATAGTTTTGCTTCAGATTCTGTGCCCACTCGCGCCACAAACCCGTATCGTGCTCGCTGGGCAGTCGCTCGCCATAGGGTGGATTAGTCACCAGCCACCCGGTGTCCGCAGGGGGCGGCACTGTGCGTGCATCACCGACTTCGAAACGTATGGTGTCGGTTGTCAGCCAGGCCCGATCCAGATTGGACTTTGCGGCCTCGATAGCGTGTGGGTCTAGATCGTACCCCACGATGGGGCTTTCAAGACGTGGGGCGATGCGTGAACGGGCTTCATCTTTGAGATCGCGCCAGTGGCGGGCGTCGTGATGGCGTAGCCGCTCGAACCCGAATGGGCGCCAGATGCCCGGGGGCACCCCCAAAGCGATCCATGCGCCTTCGATCAGTATCGTGCCGCTGCCGCAAAACGGATCCATCAACGCCTTGGATGGATCCCATCCGGATAAGGCCAGGATGCCGGCAGCCAGGTTCTCGCGCAGGGGCGCCTCGCCTTTTTCCAGACGCCATCCACGTTTGAACAGCGATTCGCCGGACGTGTCAAGATACAGTGTGCCACTGTCTTCAGTGAGAAACAGGTGCACGCGTGCATCGGGACGTACCGTGTCGATGCTGGGGCGTTCGCCCTCGCGCTCGCGTAGACGATCGCAGATGCCGTCTTTGACGCGCAGATTGCAATATTGCAGGCTTTGCATGGGGCTACGAATGGCGGACGTATCCACCCGCAAGGTTTGTTCCGCGCCAAACCAGCGTTCCCATGGCGTATCCAATGCAAGTTCCAGGATATCGTCTTCGTGGTGTACGGGACCGTACGCGACTTCAACCAGTACACGCGTCGCCAGGCGAGAATACAGATTGGCTCGCAGGATACCGGTCCAGTCCGTATGGAACCGGCATCCGGCGCGCGCGGGTACGGCGTCTTCGAAGCCCAGTGCCTGCATCTCTGCAACAAGCGCATCCTCCAACCCTTGCGGACACGGTGTGAACACGGGAAATATTTCTGCGCGCGACGGGACAGGCGCCCGCTCAGCCGGTTTTGGCGCGGGCGCGTCTTGTCGTGCGTAGTATTCAGGCGATTGATCCGGAACCGGTTCGCCAGGGTAGCGGTTGCGCCCAGCGGAGTGCCGCCCAGCGGGTTGCCGCCCAGCGGGATCGCGCTGGGCGGGTGCCCGCCCGGCTGATGGCTTGCGTGGTGCTGACGGTTTTTCGGATACGGCGTCGGGCCTGGGCGAGGGTGTGGGCGCTTGAGCGATGCTGCGTTTCTGTTCGCGTTGCCGATCAAGCTGGGCGACTTGCCGCGCGCGGCCTCCGGCACGTTTGCGGCGTTCGCCTTCGGCGGTATCGCCCGCGTCGACGGCTTTTTTCTTCAGGGTGAGAGTCTTGCCGGTTTTGGCGTCGGTCATGTCTTAGGAGGCTTAAAAGGGTTTTGCTACTACCAGGGCAATAACGATCAGCAGCAAAATAACCGGTATTTCGTTGAACCAGCGGTAGAACCGATGGCTGTATGTATTAGCGCCCACTTCGAATTTTTTCAGCATTTGTCCGCATGCCAGATGGTAGACCCCCAGCAGGGTCACCGCCGCCAGCTTGGCATGCATCCACCCCTGGCCGCTACCAATACCGTAGCCGAGAAAAAGCCATAGGCCAAGCAGGATTGAAAGGACCGCCAGCGGTGCCATGAAACGGTAAAGGCGCCGTGCCATGCCCAACAGGCACGCAAGCGTCGCATCATCGTGCGTCTGAGCCAGGTTCACGAAGATGCGGGGGAGGTAGAACAGGCCTGCAAACCAGGACGTGACAAAGAGGATGTGTAATGTTTTTATCCAAAGCATGCCAGCCCCATCATCCGCGCAACTGGCCGTCGCCGACCAGCACCCATTTCATGGTGGTGAGGCCGTCCAGGCCCACTGGTCCGCGTGCATGCATTCGGTTGGTCGAGATACCGATTTCGGCGCCCAGTCCGTATTCGAAACCGTCGGCGAAGCACGTGGGTAGATTGACGTAGACGGAACTGGAGTCGACCTCGCGCTGAAAACGGGTTGCCGCCGGCAAGCTTTCAGTGACGATCGATTCGGTATGTTCAGAACTGTAACGGGCGATATGGTCCATGGCGTCGTCCAGGCTGTTGACGATGCGTATGGCCAGGATTGGCGCCAGGTATTCGGTGCTCCAGTCTTCCTCCGTCGCAACCAGGGCCTGCGGCAGTAGGCGCCGTGTTTGCTCGCAGCCGCGCAGTTCGACTCCTTTGTCGGTCAAGGTTTTTCCGAGCCGCGGAAGTATCGAGGCAGCAATGTCGGCGTGAACCAGCAAAGTTTCCATGGCGCCGCAGATGCCATAACGATAGGTTTTTGCATTGACTGCGATGTCGTGCGCCTTGCCCAGGTCGGCGGCCGCGTCCAGGTATACATGACAGTTTCCCTCGAGGTGCTTGAGAAGAGGAACCTTGGCGTCTGCCGCGAGTCGGGTTATCAGGCTCTTGCCGCCCCGAGGCACGATTACGTCAATGTATTCGGTAAGCGTTATCAATTGTCCGACGGCGGCGCGGTCTGTCGTGCCTACGACCTGCACGGCATGGGCGGGCAGCCCGGCGTCGGCCAGGCCTTGCTGGATGACGAGGCCCAGGGCTACGTTGGAGTGGAACGCTTCGCTGCCGCCGCGCAGTATGGTTGCGTTGCCCGATTTCAGGCAAAGCGCCGCTGCATCGATCGTGACGTTGGGGCGCGACTCGTAGATGATGCCGATGACACCCAGCGGCACCCGCATCTGGGCAACACGCATTCCGTTGGGTCGGGTCGTAGAGGCGCTAAAGGCTCCTACCGGGTCGGGCATCTCAGCGATCTGTCGTAGCCCATTGGCCATGCTTTCTATCGTCTTTTCGGACAGCGCGAGCCGGTCGAGCATTGCTGGTTCGAGTCCGTTGGCGCGCGCCTTGGCCATATCTTTAGCATTCTCGGCCATTAACTGCACTTTTTGCTCGAGCAGGCGCTTGGCCATTGCAGACAGTGCGTCGGCCTTGGCCTTTCCGGTCGCCGTGCGCATTGCCCGCGCGGCGTTTCGTGCCTGTTTGCCGAGCAGGGTCATATCGAGCGCCGCGGAGGGCGTGGCATCCAATGCATTGCTGGAAAGCGTATTGTGAGTCATGGCAGCGGTACGGTGTTAGAAGTGTCAGGAGTATTGTGTGGTGCACGACGCGCGGGTTTAACGGGTGGGGGACGGCCTGCTGATGGCAATTCGCATGGCCAGCCGCCCCAGTTCTTCCCAGGGATCGTCGAGGCGCCCTGGTACCTTCAGGCCTTTGATCAGTCGGTCGATGTCATGCGCGTGTTGCACTGCCGCCGGCCAGGTGCGCGCAGGGACTCTGTCGAGGGTCTTGCGCACCAGGTGTTCGCGCGGACCGAAAATCCGGTGTCGGCGCATTTCGGTTGGCATGTCCTGACCTGCCGCTTGTGCGGCCGAAAGACGCGCCAGCACGCGGACCTCTTCGCCCACCGCCCAGAGCACCAGCGGCAGCGCCTCGCCTTCCGCACGCAAGCCCGCCAGCATTGTCATTGCCCTGGCGGCATTACCGGCCAGCATCGAGTCGCGCAAACCGAAGACATCGTAGCGCGCCACATTCAAGACCGCGCGCTCGACGTCGCTGGCACTGATCTTGCCTTCAGGATACAACAGTGCGAGTTTTTGCACTTCCTGAAAAGCTGCCAGAAGATTGCCTTCGACCTTATCGGCCATCCATTCAAGGGTGGCGGTGTCCAGTTGTTGTTCCTGGCGCGCCAGGCGTTGCCCGATCCAGCGAGGCAGCTCGGCGCGGCCGACGTTGTTGATATCGACCCAGGTGCCGGCCTGCGCCAGCCCCATCGCCCATTTTGCGCTGCGCGTGGCCTTGTCCAGGCGCGGCAGGCTGACCAGCACCAATGTATCCACCAGCGCGCCGCTTTCGACCATTGCACAAAGCTTTGCCAAGGTCTCGCCGCCGATGCGTCCGGGCTTGCCGGTAGGCAAGGCGACATCGACCAGGCGGCGGTCGCCGAACAAGGAAACGTTCTGTGTCGCACCAATGACTGCCGACCAGTCGCTGCGCGCATCCATGATCAGGCTGACGCGCTCGCCATAGCCGGCCCGCAGCGCCGCGGCCCGCAAGCCGTCGATGGTTTCGATAACCAGCAGTTGCTCGTCGCCAGATACGATGTACAGACCTTCAATGGCAGACGGCATCTTTTGCAGTTGAGACAATAGACTGTCGGATTCCAGGCGGCGTCCCATGATATTTGAGCCTACCGCATGCCTGCGCGAGGGTCCACATGTGGCGACGCCCATGGCGTTCGGGCTGGCGATGTCTGCGGCGGCGGCAAGGGCGTGGCGTCAGCGGGGGTATCGTCGGCGGCCAGGGACTGGGCGTTTTCGAACGCCTCGGCAACATCGGGCGAGGCAAGGCGCCGAACCACGCGATCGACCATACTCTGCTGCATTTGCTGAAACACAGTGGTAATCTCACCTTGCTTGGCTTGAACGACGCTGTCGTCGTAGGGAAGCTCGCGAGTGGAACGCAAGGTGGTTGGGGGAAGTATGACGTGGCCTTTCGCGTCGGTAAGCTGGAAGATGAACTCGAGGTTCAGTTCATATTCTTCGACACGTCCCTGGGCATCGAGCGAGAGTTCACGCAAGGACTGGTTGTTGGCCAGCTCTATGAGCCGTGCCTGTGCCTCGGCCGGCTCGCTGACAAAGCGGGTCTGGGGCGAACTGGCGATAATGGCCCGTCGAATATTGGCGCCGAAAGCAGAGTTTTCAGCGATATTGGTGTAAATCGTGGTGAAGGGCAGGGGCGAGACGCCCTTCATCTTGAAGCCGCAAGCTGCCAGGACCAGGCACAGCGTTACGCATACAAGTCCGCCCAGGCGGCGTAGCGAAACTGGATTGAATGGTGGGAGCAGGGGCTTGGAGCTATGCATGCCTGACATTATCCGACAATATTGACGAGTTTACCGGGTACGACAATAACCCGCTTCGGCAGGCGGCCTTCCAGGTATTTCACGGTAGCCTCGTGCGCTAGTGCCACTTGTTCTACCTGATCCTTGGTTGCACCGTGCGCCACCCGTAGTGAACCACGCAGTTTGCCATTGATTTGCAAGACGAATTCGGTTTCATCGGCAATCAGGGCCATCTCGTCCACGGCGGGCCATGCGGCGTCGAGCAAATCGCCGGCGCTCTTGTCGAAACCCAGCTCCTGCCACAATTTCCACGTGATGTGCGGAACCACGGGATACAGCACGCGCAATAATATGGACGTGGTTTCGGCCATTGCGCGGCGGGCAAGGGCGTTGTCGTCCAGCTTTGCCGACTCGAGCGCATTCAGCATTTTCATGCACGTGGAAACGACGGTGTTGTATTGGATGCGCTGGTAGTCGTAGTCGGCAAGTTTCAACAAGCTGTGGATTTCACGGCGCAGGGTCTTGGTCGATTCGGTGGCGCCGGTCCAGTCTGCGCCGGTGTTTCCCGCCAGTATGGCTTCGCGCTGGCTGTGGCAGAAACCCCATACCCGGCGCAAGAAGCGGTGGGCGCCATCGACGCCGGAATCCGACCATTCAAGAGTTTGCTCCGGCGGACTGGCGAACATGACGAACAAACGGGCGGTATCGGCGCCCATCGAGTCGATCAAGGACTGTGGGTCTACGCCGTTGTTCTTGGATTTGGACATCGTGCCGATGCCGCCATACTGTACCGGCGTGCCGTCTGCGATGCGCCGGGCCCCGGTGATGGCGCCTTTGGCATCGTATATGTTCTCGACCTCTTCGGGCCAGAAGTATTCAACGGCGCCTTGTTCGGTCTTGCGCGAATAGATGTGATTGAGCACCATGCCCTGGCACAGGAGACGCGTGAAAGGCTCGTCGAACTTGACCAGGCCAAGGTCGCGCATGACACGCGTCCAGAAACGCGCATACAGCAAGTGCAGGACTGCATGCTCGATTCCGCCGATATACTGATCCATGGGCATCCAGTAATCATTGCGTGCATCAACCATGGCTTCGTCATTTCCCGGCGATGTATAGCGCATGAAATACCAGGACGAGTCGACAAACGTGTCCATTGTGTCGGTTTCGCGCCGCGCGGCCGATCCACACTTGGGACATTGGCATGCCAGGAAAGCTTCGTGCTTGACCAGCGGGTTGCCGCTGCCGTCTGGAATCAGGTCGTCGGGAAGGATGACGGGAAGGTCTTTTTCGGGCACGGGCACTGGACCGCAGCCGGGACAATGAATGATAGGTATGGGTGTGCCCCAGTACCGTTGGCGCGAAACCCCCCAGTCGCGCAGGCGCCATGTAGTTTTCTTTTCGCCCTGGCCATTCTGAGCGAGGTCGGCTGCAACGGCATTGGCTGCCTCTGCCGGCGTCAGGCCATTGTATTTGCCGGAGTTGACCGTGGTGCCATGTTGCTTGTCGCCGTACCAGTCCTGCCATTGCCCGGTGGAAAAAACCTTCCCTTCAACCGCGATGACGTCCTTGATGGGCAGGGCGTATTTGTTGGCAAATGCAAAGTCACGTTCGTCGTGCGCGGGCACGCCCATGACGGCGCCATCGCCGTAAGTCATGAGGACATAGTTGCCCACCCAGACGGGAACAGATTCCCCAGTAATCGGGTGTGTGACGGCCAGGCCCGCGGGCATGCCTTCTTTCTCGCGTGTGGCCAGCTCGGCCTCGGTGGTTCCCCCCTGCTTGCAGGACTCGATGAAAGCGGCCAGCGCATGGTTGGACTGTGCGGCATGGGTAGCCAGCGGGTGTTCAGGGGCGACTGCGCAGAAGGTGACGCCCATGATGGTGTCGGCACGCGTCGTGAACACATGCATGCGGCCATCCTGGATCAGGGCGCCGGTGTTGTCCTTGATATCGTGCGTAAAGGCAAAGCGCACGCCTTCACTCTTGCCTATCCAGTTCTCCTGCATCAGGCGGACCCGTTCGGGCCAGCCGGGCAGTCCGTTCTTCACGTTTTCGAGCAGTTCTTCGGCATAGTCGGTGATCCGCAGAT
The DNA here is from genome assembly GCF_002849615.1 of Pollutimonas nitritireducens. Taxonomy (GTDB): domain Bacteria; phylum Pseudomonadota; class Gammaproteobacteria; order Burkholderiales; family Burkholderiaceae_B; genus Pollutimonas; species Pollutimonas nitritireducens. The sequence continues at coordinate 73,239 of NZ_PDNV01000006.1, read as the reverse complement.
AATAGCCAGGAATTTCGCGTTTCTCGACCGGCGCGCCGGATCGCCAGCCCCGGCCGTCGATGACCTGTTCATTCGCTAGTACGGTCTGGTCGACGGGGTCCCAATTGACGACCTGAGTCTTGCGGTAGGCAATGCCTTTTTCGAGCATTTTCAGGAACAGCCATTGGTTCCACTTGTAGTACTTTGGATCGCAGGCGCACATCTCGCGCGACCAGTCGATAGCCAGACCCATCGCCTGCATCTGTTTTTTCATATAGGCGATATTGTCATAGGTCCATTTTGCCGGCGGTACGCGCGACTTGATGGCGGCGTTCTCGGCGGGCATGCCGAACGCATCCCAACCCATGGGCATTAAAACGTTATAGCCCCGCATGCGCAGCTGCCGCGTCATCATGTCGTTGATGGTGTAATTGCGCACGTGCCCCATATGCAATTTCCCGCTGGGATAAGGCAGCATGGAGCATGCATAAAACTTTGGCTTGGGCGTGCCGTCGGGCGCCAGGGCGTGTTCGATGACGCGATAGGCATCTCGTTCTTGCCAGTTTTGATGGGAAGCTTTCTCGACGGCGGTAGGGTTATAACGTTCCTGCATGAGATCCGGTAGTTGTTTTTGGTTGCGCAACCGCACATTATAGGATGCTTGGCGGGAAGGCATGGTATTGAACGAGGTGTGAGGCAAATAAAAAACCCCGCCGGAGCGGGGTTTTCACAAGGAGCCAGATAAATCAGCGCTTGCCAGAGAATACGGCCGGGCCAGGCCGGTTCCGAGCGCAGCGCGTGCGCAACCTGGAGCAGCTTATTTAAGCTTCATTTCCTTGTAATCGACGTGCTTGCGAGCAACGGGATCAAATTTTTTGATCAACATTTTCTCGGGCATGGTGCGCTTGTTCTTGGTGGTCGTGTAGAAGTGACCGGTGCCGGCGGTGGATTCGAGTTTGATTTTCTCGCGTATACCTTTTGCCATGTTTAGCTCCTTGAGTTAGTTCGCGAGCGGCTTAAGCACGCACGCCACGGGCACGCAAATCGGCCAGCACGGAGTCGATTCCGTTTTTGTCGATGGTGCGCAGCGCGTGAGCTGAAATACGCAGACGAACCCAGCGGTTTTCGCTCTCGACCCAGAAACGGCGCGATTGCAGGTTAGGTAGAAAGCGACGCTTGGTTTTATTGTTCGCGTGCGAAACATTGTTGCCCACCATTGGGCCTTTGCCGGTAACTTGGCATACGCGTGCCATGGTAATACCCCTTGATAATTTGCTTGATTCGGCCCCGCAACTAAAAAGCGGTAAAAGACAACGACCGTGTATCTGTAAAGCCTAGCATTCTAATACGAAAACGCTGGCTTGATCAAGTGGCTTTCATCGCCATGCGGCCGAATAACCACGAGAGAGCAGCGCAAAGCGCCAGGGTCCCTGTAAGCGGTAGAGCGGAAGGAGTCTGCCAGACGCTGACCACCATGCCGGCACTGGCGCCGCAAAGCATTTGCAATGTACCCATGAGTGCAGAGGCGACACCCAGGCGCTTGCCCTGATCGGTCAGGGCCAGGGCGGCCGCGTTGGGATTGACGAACCCCTGGCTGGCCATGAAGCCGGCCAAGCATACCATGAGCAGCACTATCGTAATGGCGCCAGCGAGCGTCAGGATCAGTGCCAGAGATGTCATGAAGACCAGCGATACCTGGGCCTTTCTCAGCAGGAATTCAGGTGTGTGGCGATTCAGCAGCCGCGCGCTGATCTGGGCGGCCATGATAAGCGCTGCCGCATTGATGCCGAACAGCAATCCGAAGTGCTGAGGATCCACATGAAATACTTCGATGAATACGCGTGGTGAACCCGCAATGTAGGCGAACATACCGGCTGAGCCGAAGCCGCCGGCCAATGCATAACAGAGAAATTTCTTGTCGCGCAGCATGGCCAGATAGTTGCGGCCTATGATTCCCACGCCCAGCGGAATGACACGATCGGGGTGCAGGGTCTCTTTCATGGTCACCAGCACGCCGACCAATAAGCCGGTGCCGCAAAGTGCCATGATGCCGAAGATCCAGCGCCAGTTGGCGTAAGCCAGGACCTGTCCGCCCAGTATCGGCGCGAGAATGGGGGTCACGCCCATGACGAGCATGAGTATGGAAAGTGCCTTCGAGGCGTCGCGCGTATTGAAGTTATCACGGATGACGGCCCGCGGTATGACGAGCCCGGCTGCGCCGCCGAAAGCCTGCGCAATACGCCAGGCCGTAAGATGCTCGATGTCTGTGGTGAAAGCGCAGCCAATGGCGGCCACAATGAATATGACGACACCGGCGACTAATGGTTTTTTGCGGCCGTAGCGGTCGGCAAAGGGACCGTAGAACAATTGCGCCATAGCCAGGCCGAGCAGGTAACTGGCCAGCGTGCGCTCCACATGACCTGGTGTGGTGTTCAAACCTTGTGCGATGGCCGGAAAGGCCGGCAGGTACATGTCGATGGCAAGAGGCCCCAGGGCCGTCAGCAACCCCATCAAGATCAGCCAGCGTGGAATGACGGTGAGTGCAGTGGTGGTATTCGCCATGTATCGACATTTGAAGTATCACTTGATCTTAACATGGGGCGAATGTACGTTTCTTTCTCACCGAATCTGTGGCACTATTTTCGCTCCTGGGTTTTCAATGGGAGTCGACCTTGAGCGCGGTCTTGTCTGCAGTTGAAAATAAGCTTTTCTCCCTTCCTCTGCCCGTGCGGATCATCATGCCCGACGGCCAGATGCTGGGGGTTCCAGGCGCCGATGTGTGCCTTGTCATCAAAGACCGGTCGACCCTGGCCAATCTCGTCGCCGGGCAGGTCGGGGTCCTGGGCGAAGACTACGTTGAAGGCAAGTTTGACGTCGACGGGTCCATGCGCGATCTCATGCGTCTGGCCTCTGCGATCTTGCCGGGATCTCCGATCGATGCGGCGCGCATAGGCCGGCTCACCGACCTCATACGCCGCCTGGTTTCGGTCTGGCGTCACTCGATCGAACGCGATGCGCGTCAGATCCAGTTTCATTACGATCTTTCCGATGATTTCTATTCCTTGTGGCTTGACCCCCGGCGAGTGTATTCCTGCGCCTATTTCCGTCGTCCGGATATGACAATTGCGCAGGCCCAGGAAGCCAAGCTCGAGCACATTTGCCGCAAGCTCAAGTTGACGTCGGGTGAACGATTTCTCGATGTGGGCGCCGGCTGGGGAGGGCTGCTATTGTGGGCAGCCGAGCACTACGGTGTCGACGCGACTGGCATTACGTTGTCAAAGAACCAGTACGCCTATGTGAATAGCCTGATCCAGGAAAAGGGATTGGCTGGGCGCGTACGCATGGAATTGCTGGATTACCGCAAGCTCGATGAAAGCCGGCCCTACGACAAGGTGGCGTCCATAGGTATGTTCGAGCATGTCGGACGGGCTTTGCTCGAAGGCTATTTCTCAAAACTGCGTCGGCTGGTTCGCCCTGGCGGCCTGGTGCTCAATCACGGCATCACGGCTGGCGGGGTCGACAACACCGAACTTGGCGCCGGTATGGGCGAGTTCATTGAAAAATACATATTCCCGGGTGGTGAACTGACGCATATCAGCCGCGTACTCGAGCGAATGACTGAAGGCGGGCTTGAGGACGTGGATATCGAGAACCTGCGTCCGCATTACGCCAGAACATTATGGGCATGGAGCGATGCGCTCGAAGCGCGCCTGCCGGAAGCGCGTCAGATTCTGACTGGACCCGAAGGTGAGCGATCCTTACGGGCTTATCGGATGTATCTGGCGGGTTGTGCCATGGGTTTCGAGCATGGCTGGCTGGGCTTGCATCAGGTGTTGGCGCAGCCCCGGACTCATGGTCGCCGCGACGAGCTTGATTCTCCGTCTGACCTGTCATATCCATGGCGCCGCGATTACATGTACGGCGACCGCTAGCCGATCGCGCGAGCATGCCGCCTGACGATATGGCCATACCAGGCAAATAGAAGTGTTGCCGATAGTGCCAGACCCATCAGCGCCATCATCCACATGCTGGCGGCGCCGATCGGCGCGTTGGGCATGATATAGGCCACGACTGGTTGCAGCGCGCCTGCGGCGGGCCCGAACCCCAGCCACCATCCGCCAATCAGGCCTATGCCGGTCAGAGCAACAATTTGCAGGAGCAATGGAACCACGGCGACTTTGTACGCACGCAGCAGGTACGAACCGATGCACTGCATGGCGTCGCATAGATGGAACCAGGGCAGCACCTGCATCAGGGTCACGGCGACGGCGGCCACCTGCAAGTCGTCCGTGTAGGCGCGTAGAATCGGCGATTTTCCAGCAATCAGCAGTATCGCAGTCAGGCAGGCGCCGGTCGCAACCACGGCCACGCCGGCCATGCCGGTACTTCGTGCCCGTGACATATCGCGTGCACCGATCGCCTGGGCCGTCAAGGAAGCTGTCGCTATGCCCACGGCCATCGGCATCATGTAGCACAGGGCCGCCAGATTGGACATGATTTGATGCCCGCCAGTCACGTACATGCCTTCTCGCGCCACCAGCAGGGCCATGAAAGTGAATGCGCAGACTTCGACCAGGTATGAGGCGCCCATGGGTATGCCTAGGCGCAGCAGTTCTTTCTGACTGGTCCAGTTCGGCACGCCCAGCGTGGGCTTGAACCGCTTGTAGAAGGGATCATGATAAATGGCCCACAGGCCCGCAGCAAGGGTCAGCCACGCAACCACTGCCGTCGACAAGCCAGCGCCTGCGGCACCCAATGCTGGCAGCCCCAGCTTGCCGAGCATGAAGATCCAATTGAAGAAGAGCTTGAACGCGATACTGGCCAGGTTTATGGCCATTACCACTTTGGGTCGCGACACGGCCGTGCCCAGGGCGTAGACGCTACGAAACACCAGCGATGCCGGCAGCGCCAGTATCAGTGCGCGCAGATACCAGGTGACATTGCTGCGCACGGCCGGATCCACATGCCCGGAAATTGCCAGCCAGGCGTCGGGGAACAGCATGGTCGCGGCACCGATTACAGACAGGCCAAACGCCAGCCATACTCCTTGTCCCCATGCGCGCCCGACTTCAATATAGCGCTGGCCGCCAAAGTGCTGGGCGATGATGGGGATCAACGCGTGGACGACTCCCATGAGGCCTACGAATATCGTGATGTAGATGGAAACCGCCAAGGCCATGGCTTGAAGGTCGGCGGCACTGACATGTCCCGCCATCGCGGTGTCGATGACGCCGAAGGCAATGCCAGCCCAGGAACTTATGAGCACCGGCCAGGCCTGGCGCAGGATTTCCTTGATGTAGAACCCGAAGCGCCTGGATTCGGGGGCATGCGTGGTCATTGTTTTTGGATACGCAGAAGTCGAAATAGCTCGTGGCGGTCTGCGCCGCGTTTGCCTTGCCATACTACTGTAACGGCGTCCGAGCCGGAATAGGCGGCGCTGCCCTGCGCGACGTTATCCGGGGAAGTTTGCTGCAGGATGAGCGTGCAATCGGACTCGTAGCTGAAATCGATGGCGTCGAACACCAGGAACGAAGCTCGCTGGCCAGTGCCGACGCCAAGGGCGCGCACGCACTCTTGTGGTTTTTTGTGGGTTTCGAGAGCCGAGGCTAACTGTGCCGAGACGCCGCGGTAGCTGCGAACATAGTCCAATACGGGCATCCACAGCGTAACGAGCATCAACCATGTGACGATAAGCCCCCCAGCCGATAACACAGTGCCGCGCCACAGCGCAACCGGCTTGCTGTGCAGGCGCCAACGGACCAGGGCGATCCAGGCCAGCGTGCCCAGTGCGGCAATCAGTAACGCGGGCCAGGATATGACAGCCTCGTAGCCGCGGGTCTGCCGGGCAATATTGTGAGCAATCTGACGCGGCCATCCTGTTTGAAGGGCAACCCATCCCAACCATACGGTTGCCGTGGAAAGCGAGAAGCACATGACGGCAAACCAGTCGAGTGAATTAACCACTCCGCGGCGCAGGGTTGGCAGCGCGAAGGCGGCCAATACGGCGGACGGCACCGCCATAAGACTGTATTCAGGTTCAAAGACATCCGCCAGAAACAGCATGACGATCAATGGCCAGACGACGAACATCAGGGGTATCCAGATGTGAGCTGCGGTCAACCATGATCTCCAGCGCCACAATGCCAGAATGGCGAACGGCCACGTGGGCCACAGGAACCACGGCAGATCGCGAAACAGGCTGAGCACGACGTCGTAGCGCGGCCATGTGAATGACTGCACATTCCATAGCCACCAGTTATGGGTCCAGTAACTGCCTTGCAGTTTGGCCGGAATCCACCACAGCAAGGCCATGACGACAAAAATACCTGCGGTCATGAACAGGTGCTTTCTTTGCGGCCATAAGGTGCCGCCCGGCCGGAAGCAGAACGGTACCGCAAGAATGATGGGTAGCGCGCCTATCCATCCCCGGGTGAGGAAGGCCGCGCCCAGCGCGACACCCAGTGCGATGGCCCCGGACAAAGGCTGATCTAGCATGCGAGCCACGGCATAGAAAGCCAGAGCCTGGAAGGCGATGAGCGCCGGCACTTCCGATGTTTCGTGCATGCGCCACAGAATGCCAACGGTGGCGACAATCAGCAGGAGTGCCGCATCCGCGATCATTCGGCCGTAATCCTGCACGGTGGGCTCGCCGCCGAAAGGCAAGGCCAGTGGCTGGGGTTCAGGTCGTCGGCCCAAGAGGTAACTGCCATACCAGACCGAGGCAGTCAGCACGCCGAACCACATTAAATTGGGCAGGCGCGACGCAATGATGGCGGCGTCCAGGGGGTTGGTGAAATACTCCAGCAGCGGTCCGAAAAGCCAGATGCTGAATACCCCCACCCACATGGTCAGCGGGCCATCCTGCGCGTGAGCCAGCACGCCGATCTGCGGCAGCAACATGGCGCCGCCGCCGTTGGTCAACGCCGTCATCATGGTTGCCAGCCCGACAACATCGTCGGTTTTCCAGGGGTCGCGAAAGAAGAGTCCGGCGAGTATGTAGACTACGCCTACGGTCAGCAGGAATAGCCGGGGCAGCTTGACGGTTGCGGTTGCTGTAAGGCGCGCGGGCGTGGAAGGGTGGTCGCTGGGAGACACTGGGCAGGCCCTAGGAGAGGGATAGAGGGACTATCTTAAATTAAAAAGGCAGCCCGAAGGCTGCCTTTGGCGGACACAATTGCAAGCCTGGGTTTAGGAAGCCTTGCGTGCGGTCGTGCCTGCAGTACGCGCGAAGCGGGCGCGGAATTTCTCGACGCGGCCGGTTTCGACAATGCGCGTTTGGGCGCCGGTGTAGAACGGATGCGATTCGGAGGTAACGTCACACTTGAACAAGGGGTAAGTCTTGCCATCGAGTTCGACGGTTTCGCGGCTGTGCAGCGTTGAGCGCGAAATGAATTTAGTGCCTGTCTGCTGGTCCAGAAACACCACTTCGCGGTATTCGGGGTGGATGCCTTCTTTCATGGTCTATTCCTGTTGTAACTGTAAGGGCGGGTCGCCAGCCGGTACACATACCAGCAACGTATCCAAAGTAACGCAGCATTCTAGCACGGGGAGGCTGCGCATCCAAGCAGATTGTGACGTGAATTCAAGGTTGCACTGTGCGACGACACCTTAAAGGTCTGTACGGAGTCGCCAGAGTTCGGGGAACAGCACGATGTCGAGCATTTTACGCAGGTAGGAAACGCCCGACGTCCCTCCCGTTCCCCGCTTGAATCCGATGATGCGTTCCACCGTTGTGACATGCCGGAAGCGCCAGAGCCGGAATGCGTCTTCGAGGTCGGTCAATTTTTCGCCCAGCTGATACATGTCCCAGTACTGATCCGGATCGCGATATACCGTGAGCCATGCCTGTTCAACCTCGGCACTGACGATATACGGCTGGGTCCAGTCACGATGGAGATAATTGTCGGGCACGGCCAGTCCCTGCCGATGCAGCGCCTTCAAGGCCTGGTCGTAAAGGGACGGGGCTTCGTAAGCGTGGCGTACCTGTGCAAGAAGCTCGGGCCGGTGTGAATGAGGCTTGAGCATGGCCGCGTTCTTGTTGCCCAACGAAAATTCGATTTGACGGTATTGGTAGCTCTGGAAACCGCTGGACTGCGCCAGATAGGGCCTTAGGGCGGAGTATTCCGGCGGCGTCATGGTGGCCAGGACGTCCCAGGCGTGTACCAATTGTTCCATTATCTTGCTGACCCGCGCCAGCATCTTGAAACAAGGCTGAAGACGATCGGCGGACAGGCTCTGCATGGCCGCCTTGAGCTCGTGCAGCATCAGTTTCATCCAGAGCTCGCTGGTCTGGTGCTGCACAATGAACAGCATCTCGTTGTGCTCGGGCGACAGCGGATGTTGCGACCCCAGCAGGGTGTCCAGGTGCAGGTAGTCGCTATAGCTCATGTCACTGGAGAAATCGAGCTTGGCCTTTTCATCGTGGACGATGGCGGAGCCGGCTGGCTGGGTGTCGCGAGTGTTCATGTTGTCTTGGTCGATGATGGATTTGCGCGCAGGGTGCGCAAGATGGCGCGAACTGGACTGGCGTCGGCGTCGGTGAGTGCGAGGGGCAAGGCGATCAGTTCATAATCGCCGGGGGGAACGTGGTCGAGGACCAGGTTTTCCAGTACGCGCATGTCGTGGCGCCAGATTGCCTGGTGGCTATCCAGTGTCTTGCTGGTCGCGGGATCGATGCTGGGTGTATCTATGCCTATGAGCACAGTGCCACGGAAGGCCAGGAAGTTGATGGTTTCGGGAGCGAACGCGGCGAATTCATTGCTCCAGCCATCCGTGTTCGCCCGTTCGCAGGTACGCAGGAGCAGCCGTGGCGGCGCCCCTTCCAGCCAGGGCAGGATGTCGTCGATGGTGATGAGGGGCCGACCGCTCAATGCATGGACGACCCGGCATGGCCCGAGAAATGGGACAAGGTCGAGCTTGCCGACAGCCAGGCCCTCGGGGTGATAGTGCAGCGGAGCATCGGCATGCGCCCCGATGTGGGGCGACATCGTGATTTCACTGACATTCACAGGACAGCCTGGGCCTATTGATGCGTTCCAGCGTTGCGTATAGGCCGTGTCGCCCGGGAATACGGGCGATTGCGCGCAGACGGGCGGGGAAATGTCCCACAATTGGCTCATGGCCTATCCTTTGCCGGGATGGTATTGAAAGCGGTGAATATTCGAAGCTTAAACGAATTAGTCTTTCCTATGTTGCTGTTGGCGTATGAATGACAGCTGCCCGGCGGACCGGGCAGCTGTCATTCGGCATGCGGATGGCTACCGGTGCGGCGCTCCAGACGAAGCCAGGCGAAGTTTAGAACGTAGCCAATTTATCGCTTTTCAACACGTCGGCAGTCAGATTTTTTTCGATCCATTCGAAAGTGTTCACGCCCGCGGGAGGTGTTACCAGTTCAGCCGGAATGATCATCATGTTTTTCAAAACTTTGAAAGAATGATCTTTGGATGAGGTGGTGATGCCGAACAGCTGGGCTTCCAGCCCCTGGCCATCCGGACGATTGATGGTGACTTCACGACCATAGCCCTTGAAGCTGATGTCGTGCATGGCGGCAGCGGCTTGCTCGGTAGTGGGCCATTCTCCCTTGTTGTCTGCAATGGCCTTTTCGAAGCCCGCTTTCAAGCCGGCAAGCGCCTGAGCCATGTGATACACAGAATAAATGGGATAAGCATTAGTCTTGTCGTGGAATTTCTTGATAAATTCTTTGTGAGCGGCGTCGTCCTTGGTCTCGGGATGCTGCCAGTAATGGTCGCCACGAGCGCCTACGATCACACCTTCGGGCAAGGCCTTACCCAGGCGCTCGAGCGAGCTTTCAGCCAGGGAAAGCACAAAAGTGGAGTTTTTGAACAGATTTCGTTGCGAAGCCTGGCGCACGAAGTTGTCCAAATCACCGCCCCACGAAGTCGAAACGATCACATCAGGGCGTAGCGCTTGCAACCGGCTGATCTCTGTGGAAAAGTCAGATGCCCCGAATTTAGGGAACATCTCAGCCACAACCTTGACGTCTGGCTTGAACTTTTTCAAGGCGGCAAGGAAGATATCGCGTGAATCGCGACCCCAGGCGTAATCCTGGTTGACAATGGCAAGGGTCTTGAAGTCAGGTTTAACTTTCATCAGGTAGATGACCTGAGCGATCATTTCCGTCGTCGCATTAGCCTGCGTACGGACTACGTACTTGAGCTTTTTCCCTTCAAGGGCATTCTGGGTACCGCAATCCCAGAGAATATTCAGAATTTTCAGGTCTTCGGCCACGGGAGCCACGATGCCGCAATGACCACTGGAAATGGCCGATAACATGACGTCTGTACCACTTTCCGCCAAGCGGCGATACTCGGACAGCAATTTCTCGCTGCCGCCGCCCTCGTCAATGTAGGTTACCTTGATTGGAATGCCGCCAATCCCGCCCTTGGCATTCATGTCTGCAATGATAATGTCAGCGCCTTCTTTGGCGGGGACACCAAAGACGGATGCCGAACCCGATAGATAAGTAGAAATGCCAACGTTCAATTCCGCCGGCTTGTCGGCGGCAATGGCCGCCGTGCTGCTGGCAGCCATCATCATGGCGATAACGACGCCAGCAATTTTATTTTTCATTAACATTTTTTGTCTCCAAAATGAACTACAGAACGATCGCGTCGCGCAGGCTGCTACCCGACGCCAGATGATCAAAGCCTTCATTGATTTCATCCAGGGTGAAGGTCTTACCCAGGAGCTTGTTGACCGGCAGGCGGCCGGCCTTGTAGAGGTCTATATAACGTGCAATATCCTCAGCCGGCGCACCCGAGCCTAGATAACTTCCTTTTATTTCGCGCTCTTCCCCGACCAATTGAGCGAGCGGCAGTTGAAAGCGTGCGCTGGGATTGGGCAGTCCGGAAGTTATGGTGGAACCACCACGCGCCGTCAACTTGAACGCGGTTTCAAAGGCCGGCACGGCGCCCGCCATGTCGAAGCCATAGTCTACGGGACCCCCAGCAGCATCCATGAGATCGGCATCGCTGGCGATGTCGCGCGGGTTGACCAAGTGAGTGGCACCCAGTTCCCTGGCAAGCTGCAATTTTTCATCCGACAGATCTACGGCCACGATACGGCGTGCGCCCGACGCGGCGGCGGCCAGCAGGGCACTTAAGCCCACGCCGCCCAAGCCAACCACTGCAGCGGTATCACCCGCTTTCATCCGGGCGCGATTGATCACAGCACCTGCGCCCGTAAGGACGGCGCAGCCGAACAACGCCGCATCTCGGTGGCTGATGTCGGTAGTTATCTTCACGCAAGAGCGACGTGACACAACCGCATATTCTGCGAAGCAGGACACGCCGGTGGCATGATTGAGGTATTCATCGCCGATGTGCAGGCGGCGCTCGCCAGAAAGGAGTGTGCCTTTGGCGTTGGCTGCTGCACCGGGTTCGCACAGCGCTGGACGGCCCTTCATGCATGGAAAGCAGCAGCCGCAACTGGGAACAAATACCATAACGACATGATCTCCGGGCTGCAGGTCGTTCACGCCTGCACCGGTTTCGACCACGTTCGCTGACGATTCATGGCCCAGCACGATGGGTAGCGCCCTGGGACGATCGCCATTTATAACCGATAGATCTGAGTGGCACAGGCCGGCCACCTTGATTTTGACGAGAACCTCGCCAGGTCCGGGAGGATCCAGTTCGACTTCCGTAATCACTATCGGCCTAGTCTGAGCATAGGGGGCGGCGGCCCCCATTTCACGCAGTAGTGCAGCCCGAGTTTTCATGTGCTTATCCGTTGTGGTCAGTGCTTAGATGGTGCGGCCGCCATCCACCGGGAATTCGACCCCAGTGATGAACTCAGCAGCGTCGCTTGCCAGGAATAGTGCGGCGGCGGCCACGTCTTCAGGCTTGCAGAAGCGGCCCAGCGGGATGGTGGACTGGAACTTTGCGCGGTTTTCGGGAGTGTCAGGCAGCCCCATGAATAACTCAAACATGCCTGTAACACCCATGACCGGGCAGATGGCGTTGACACGAATATTATCGGGGCCCAACTCGATTGCCATCGATTTGGACAGAAGGTTCACTGCGCCCTTTGTGGCGTTATACCAAGTCAGGCCGGGGCGCGGGCGGATGCCGGCCGTCGACCCGATGTTGATGATCACGCCTTTGCCTTGCTTGCGCATCAGGGGTACGACGGCGTTGGTCATGTAGTAAATGGACTTCACATTCACGTCAAACATACGGTCGAACATTGCTTCGTCCACGTCAAGCATGGGTTGGTTCTTATGCGTGATGGCAGCATTGTTGATCACGATGTCCAGCGAACCGAACTCGTGCATGGTTGCATCAACCATGCACTGTATGTCTTCGCGTTTTGAAACGTCTCCTTTGAGCGCCAACGCGCTGCTTCCGATTAGGGATGCGACGCGGTTGGCGCCTTGTTCATTGAGGTCGGCAATGACGACTTTCGCGCCCTCGCGGGCAAACACCTTGGCGATTCCTTCGCCGAAACCGCTGCCAGCGCCTGTAATCAGCGCGACTCTACCTTCAAGTTGATGCATTTGCTGGATTCCTCGATTATTCGCCGTGGTGGTGGACGATGGTTTTAGTTGTGCTCATTTCTTCGAGGGCGATAAAGCCTTTTTCACGACCGTGACCACTCTTCTTCACACCGCCGAAGGGCAGTTCCACGCCACCGCCGGCGCCGAAGCTGTTGATGTAAATCTGGCCGGCCTGCATGGCTCTGGCCACACGCTGCTGGCGTCCGCCGTTTTCCGTCCACACGGCAGCCATCAGGCCATATTCAGTGGCATTGGCCAGCTCGATGGCTTCGGCCTCAGTTTCGAAAGGAACGACAACCAGAACAGGGCCGAAAATTTCATGCATGAGCAAATCGCTGTCATGGTTTTTTGCGCCGAAAATCGTGGGCGTTACAAAGTATCCGCCTTCGGGAACGCCTTCGGCGATTCCGCCTCGGGCAACCACGGTCAATCCTTCGTCTATGCCCTTCTGAATATAACGGTTGATGCGCTCCCACTGGGTCTTGTTAACGACAGGACCGCAAGTGAGGTCCATCTCTGGCGTACCTGCGCGCGTCTTGGAGAATTCTTCGGCCAATACTCTGAGGAACTCGTCGTGAACACCTTTTTGCACAAGCAGGCGGCTCCCGGCGGTACATGTCTGTCCGGTGTTGTGTACGATCCCACGCACAATGGCAGGGATGGCTTGTTTGAAGTCGACATCGTCAAATACCACGTGGGCTGATTTTCCACCCAGTTCCAGTACACATTTCACGGCATTGAGCGCGGCCGCTTGCTGTATGAGGATGCCGACTTCATTGGATCCGGTGAAAGAGACAAAGTTGATGCCAGGGTGTCTGGAAAGGGCGGCACCCGCTTCTTCGCCCAAGCCCGTCACCACGTTAAGTGCGCCTGCGGGAAAACCTACCTCCAGAGCCAGCTCGGCAATGCGCAGTATGGACAGGCAAGCGTCCTCCGCCGGTTTAACTACCGCAGCGTTGCCCATGGCCAAGGCTGGCGCCACGCTCCGACCGAGCATTTGCGCCGGATAGTTCCACGGAATGATGTGAGCCGTCACGCCCAGTGGTTCGCGGACAACTTGTACGGAATAGCCGTTAAGGAAAGGAATGGTTTGTCCATGCACCTTATCGGCACCGCCACCGTAATACTCGAAATAACGCGCCAACACAGTGATATCGCCGCGGGCGGTGGAGATAGGCTTGCCGGTATCCTTGGCTTCGAGTTGGGCGAGCTCTTCGTGATGGTCGAGCACTGCTTGGCCCAACTTCACTAACAATCGACCGCGTTCGAAGGCGGGAGTCTTGCCCCAGTCGCTGTTCAACGCCCGGCGTGCGGCCTTGACAGCGCGATCGACATCGGTCGAATCGCCACGGGGAATAGTCGTAAACACCTTACCGTCGCTAGGGGAAACGACGTCTATGGTCTGCTTGCTGGCGGCGTACGTTTGTTGGCCGTCGATGATCATTTGAGTCATTGCGCGCTCCTGCCTTTTACATAGTTTGTTGAAGCTCGATCGAGCCTCGTTCGATGGTCCATATCCGATCAGGGATATTGCCGAGCAATTTGATGTTCGATTCGGTGATCACGACGCAAATGTCAGGCTGCAGGGTTTTCAGGCGGCTGAGCGCGTCGGTGTAAATAAGCCCCAGCTTCGGTGCAAGGCCTTGAAAGGGTTCATCCAGCAATAACAGACGTGTGCCGACCATGAGTGCACGGCCCAAGGCCACCATCTTGCCTTGTCCACCCGACAACGCAGAGCCGGAGCGTTTGAGCATCGGCACGAGGTCGGGGACGACTTCGAGTACGACTTCCAGGCGGTGGTCGATGGACTGCCTGGATTGCTTGATCGCATGGCAGGGTAGGCGCAGGTTCTCTTCGACCGACATTGTTGGGAAGATGATTCGGTCTTCCGGTGAATATCCGATTTGATAGCCTGCGCGTGCATGCCCCGGAAGGCTGCTGAGTATCACCTCATCGAGCCGGATCTCGCCGGCTTGCAGCTTGATCAGCCCCATGATGGTACGCAGCAAAGTCGTTTTCCCAGCCCCGTTGCGGCCCACGATCCCCACCGTGGTTCCTTTCTCGAATGTGCAGTTAACGTCGCGCAGAATACGATTGCCCGCGAGATCGACATTGACGCCGGTGAGCTTGAGCATATGTCAATTTCCCAATATTTCGCGCTTGATTTGTGGATTGTTCAAAACGTCATCGGGCGTGCCATCGGCCATGATCGCGCCGTTTATCCAGGCGGCCACGCGGGTGGCGTATTGCGCGACGATGTCTACATCGTGCTCGACGAACCAGCTCGTTACTTTTCTTTCTTCGAGCGCGCTCATAACGGTTCGCATGAGATCGTGTTTATCTTCCGATGCGACACCGCTGGTCGGCTCGTCCATGATGAGCAGCTTGGGTTGCAACGCCAACGCCATGGCCACATCCAGCAGCTTGCGCTTGCCTTCGGGCAAATCGCGGGAAAGCGCGCTGGCGTCCTCCCGAAGTCCGACTAGCTCCAGGGTGCTCTCTACCGCGTTGCCATCCACCGTGGCCGACAATGGTTTGAACGCACTGAGGCGGGCGTTTTGGCGGGCAGCCGCGATCTGTATGCATTCGCGCACGGTATGCTCGGTGAACAGCTGAGGCAACTGAAAAGAGCGTCCCAGGCCCAGGCGAACAATTTTGCGCGGAGCCATGGCAGTAATGTCGTGGCCGTCGAAGATAACCTTGCCGGAAGCCGGCTTCAGGTACCCAGTGCAGATGTTGATGAAGGTGGTCTTGCCCGCACCGTTCTGGCCGATCACGGCCAGGCGTTCGCCGGTATGCAGCTCAAAGTCGATATTGTTGGCGGCTACCACGCCGCCAAATGCCAGATACAGGCCGGTGGTCTTGATTAATGGCAGCATCGCTTCAGCTTCCTTCCGTTAGAGTTTGATGCGCTTGGAGAGCTGTCCGATGAACCCCGTAGGAAACAGGAATATCACGACGATTAGAGTCAAGCCCAAGATGAATTGCCACAGCCCGGGAAAATAGGCCGTGGAAGCCAGTTTGACAGCCTCGAAGACCAGCGCGCCCAGAAAGGCGCCAAGGGCATGGCCGGCCCCGCCCAGGATGGCAATGAATACATATTCGCCCGAGCGCAACCATAGACTGATGTCGGGGGTGACGAGCCCTTGCATGAGTGCGAGCAAACTGCCTGAAAAGCCCACCACGATGGCGGAAAGCAGGTAACCGCGCCACATAACTGCGTAAGCTGAAAACCCCAGGTATTCCAGACGTGTTTCGTTGGTTTTGATAGCGGCGAGCGCTTCGCCATTTCCGGAGCGGAAATAGCGTTGGATCCACCAGGCAAGCGCAAGAGCGATGACTACCGTGACGATAAGCAGCACGAATTCGTACGGCGCGCGCTCGAGATCCATACCGAGTATCGTGGGACGCTGGATGCGCAAGCCATCGGTGCCGCCCGTGATGTGGTAAAGCTTGCCCAGGAGCGCAAAGAGCACCATGCTCAGCGCAAGATTGAGCATACCGAAGAAAATCCCGCGATAGCGGACGACGAATACACCAATGATCGCGCTGGCCAGGATAGCGGCCAGCACACCGGCAAAGATCAGCACGATGGCATCCAGGCTGGGGTAAGCACGAGCCAGGAACGCTACGGTGTAGGCTGATATACAGGCATACATGGCGTGGCCGAAAGACACTTGGCCTGCACGCATCATTACTGACACGCCCAGTGCGGCAATGGCGTAAGTCATTCCGATAACAATTGGTGTGATCGTCCAGGGAATTGCGTATCCAACGAAAAGAGCAAGTGCTGCGCCAACTATGCTGATGACGTAAATCATTAGATCGTCCTCGCTTGTGCAACAGTGAACAGCCCATGCGGACGGACGAGCAATACCAGGCCCATGATGATGTAGGGCACGGCCACTTCGAACTCTGGCGCCATGTAAACGGATATTGAGCGGATGATGCCGATCAACAAGGCCGCCACAAGCGCGCCTGTGATCTGTCCCAGACCGGCAGTTGCTACTACGGCGAAGGACAACACAATCATGTCAGCGCCGGCTCCGGGCACCAGGGAGGTGGTGGGCGCAGCGAGAGCGCCCCCCAGCACGCCCAGGATGGCACCGACGATGAAAGTGATCAACCCGATTTTGCTGGCGTTGATGCCCTGCGATATGGCGACTTCCCGGTGGTGTGTAATGGCCACTATCTGTTTTCCAAGGTTTGTATGGCGCAGAAAGTACTCCAGGCCAACGTACGCTACGATCGCCGTTACAGGTACCACCACCAACTGATACGTGGTGTAAGTAATGCCGCCCAGTTCGATATTGCCCAGACGGTTCACCACTTCACTTGCGCTATAAGGCTGAGCACCCCAGATCATGCGCTGGATATCTTCCAGCATTAGTAGTGCGCCAAAGGTGAGCAATAACTTCAGTATGGGATCGTAGCCCTGGGCGCGGCGGATCAGCAGCACTTCCATCAGGCCACCTAATACGGTGCCGACCACAACGGCAACGACGAAGAGAGAGAGCAGAGGGATCCATGCGGATTCCGTGGACGGCGCGATCATCATGATGAACGAGGCCGCCGCATAGCCGCCAAAGGCGTAAAAAGCCCCGTGCGCAACGTTCAGTATGCCCATCACGCCGAATATGAGAGTCAGGCCCATGGACACTAGAAACAATAAGCAGGCGTATGCGACGCCATCGACCAGAGCAAGTGGCAGGATGTTAAGAAACACGAACTTTCCTCAGGAAGCTACGAGCTGGAATGGCGGCAACTGCGGACATCACGCTTTAACGGGTGGTCAAGCAAACCTACCGCTAAATCGGCCCAGTTTAAGAAGCGTAAACCTCAGGGGCAATTCGCCATTCGAAAACCGGGGGTTTCTCATAAACGTAAGCGCGGGAAAGTCCTAGGGCGATTTTTTGATTTCCGAGGGTAAATCCGCATGGTCTATTTTTTGTTCGTGTTGTATTGCCATGGGATCGTGACGCGTTACAGCTGCCCGCGTTCCGCCAGTGAGATCGCGCCGGCGGCCGTGACGATAAGGTGGTCGATGAGGCGGATATCCACCAAAGCCAGCGCATGCTTCAGATGGCGCG
The DNA here is from genome assembly GCF_002849615.1 of Pollutimonas nitritireducens. Lineage (GTDB taxonomy): Bacteria > Pseudomonadota > Gammaproteobacteria > Burkholderiales > Burkholderiaceae_B > Pollutimonas > Pollutimonas nitritireducens. The sequence continues at coordinate 55,653 of NZ_PDNV01000006.1, read as the reverse complement.
TGAGCGCCAGGTCGGCGTCGCTGGGTTCCGATACGCCTGATGGGTGGTTATGCGCAAGGATCAGGGCGGCGGCATGGTGCTTAAGGCCGGCCTTGATCACTTCTCTTGGATATATTGATGCCTGCGTCAACGTCCCACGGGATACCTCTTCACTGGTGATCAGGCGGAATTGACTGTCAAGATACAGGGCCATGCAATGCTCGATGGGAAGATGGCCGAGCGTGGCCGTGCAATAGTGCTTCACGCGCTGTGGTTGGTCCAGTGCCTGGCCGGCCTTCAGGTCTTCTTCCAGTGCCCTGCGGTTCAATTCATTGATGGCCAGAAGTTCGCAGGTTTTTGCGACACCCAGCCCAGTGATGCCCAGCAACGTCTGGGCGTCGGCCGACAGCAGGCCTCGCAAGCCGTTGAATCGTTCGATAAGTTGGTGCCCGAGGCCCACGGCATCGCAACCGCGGATTCCGGTGCGCAGCAGGATGGCCAGTAGTTCGGGGGACGTCAAGACCTGGGCGCCATGAGCAAGCAGGCGTTCGCGTGGACGTTCGGGCCGGGAGCGGGAGGCATGTAGGGTCATGAGGACTCGATAAGAAACCGTAACGATGCTCTACATTGACATGTCTCGGCTTCAGACAGGAGCCGGGTGCAAGGTTTTGTCCCTTCTGGTTTCCACCTGCTGCAGGGGATATCTACGGCTTGCACGTGTACTGATGTTTTGCTTATGATCGGTCGGGACCGTGCCTGCTTGCCGGGTACTCACACACGCTAATGAGGAAATGCCCCATGCAGAATTCGTCCATGCAGGAAGCCGTGCAGTTCGCCATCGACCACGAGACTACCTGGGACCGCGACGTAGACGGCGTATGGGGCGTACATGTGCAGGATCCTCCTCCATGGAATCGCCTATTGGGACCTGTCCACTCTCGGGGGCCGGTATCAGGCGTCATTACTCTAAAGGGCAAGACCCTGACGACCTGGGGCGAGCCGCAGCGTGCGGACCTTACGTTCAGCGTCGCAAAAACATATTTGGCATTATTGGCGGGTGTGGCGCACGACCAAGGTCTGTTGCCCGATGTGAATGAGCCGGTTCGTCTGCGCGTGCCGGGTATTGGCTTTGACGGCGGCAATAACGCCCTGATCACCTGGCAGCATTTGTTGCAGCAGACCAGCGAATGGGAAGGTGAGATATTCGGGGTGCCGGATCAGGTCGACCGCTATCGTGCTGTCACCTTTGGTGCTGCGCCGGCCGGCAAAAAAGGCGATCCCCGCCCCCTCCAAGCGGCCGGAACGTATTGGGAATATAACGACGTCCGCATAAACCAGCTTTCCTTGGCCCTTTTGCATCTGTTCCAGAAACCTTTGCCAGATGTCTTCCGTGAAACCATTGCGCGGCCGGCAGGAGTCTCCGAAAACTGGAAATGGGTGGGCTATGACAATGCCTGGGTAGAGATAGCCGGACAGAAGGTGCAGTCGGTACCGGGAGGTAGCCATTGGGGTGGCGGTATGTCCATCAGCGCCGAAGACCAGGCCTTGATAGGGCAGGTATTGCTCGACGAAGGTATGGCCAAAGGCAAGCGCGTGCTCTCATCGGACTGGGTACGGCGTATGCGCACTCCGTCTGAACTGGCGCCGTACTACGGCTACCTGGTATGGCTGAACCACGATCGCAAGGTGTTCGCCAACGTGCCGGAGAGCAGTTACTTCGCTATAGGTGCGGGCAGCTCGTTTACCTGGATCGAGCCCGAGCGCCAAATGGTGGTGGTAGTCCGTTGGCTGAATTCCGAACATGCCAACGATCTGTTCGGCAAGATCCTCGACGCAGTGGACCATGCTGGGATAGCGGCATGATTTACACTCTGGCGGCAGGGCGCGTGTGAAGTCCCATAAGACGCTTTAAAATAGAGCAACAGCAACGCTCTTCTACGGTGAAAGATTTTGACTTCTACTCCCGACTCAGCTTCGGTTCGTGTTCAACCCGATTCCTACCTGACACTGCACTATCGTATTGAACTTGTTTCAGGACCGGCGGCAGGTGCAGTGTTTGCCGATACATTCAGCGAACGTCCCGCCACCTTGCAAATGGGCACGGGTCAGTGGGCTCCCGGCATGGAGGAAGCCTTGCTCGATCACTCAGAGGGTGAACGGTTTTCCTTCGACTTGCCAGCAGCCCAGGCTTATGGCGACCGCAATCCCGAGCTTGTGCAACGTGTCACCCGTGCCATGATGGCTCAGAATGCCGACCCCGAGTCCCAGTTCGAAGCCGGCGACATGGTTGAATTTTCTGCTCCCAATGGCGGCCGTTATTCCGGTGTCCTGAAAGAGATCAACGACGACACGGCCTTGTTTGACTTCAATCACCCGTTGGCCGGCGCCGACCTCCACATTGAAGTGTCCTTGCTGGGGGTCCTGTAATGTCTGATCAGCGACCCGCCCAGGCCGATCTCGAGGTCGTCCTTGCGCAACCCCGGGGCTTTTGTGCCGGTGTAGATCGCGCCATCGATATCGTCGAGCGGGCATTGGAACTGCACGGCGCGCCCATATATGTACGCCACGAAATCGTCCACAATCGTTATGTGGTGCAGGACCTCAAGCAAAAAGGGGCGATTTTCATCGACGAACTCCACGAAGCGCCTGCCGGCTCCATCGTCGTATTTTCGGCCCATGGCGTGGCCAAGACTGTGCGTGCCGAGGCGGCGGAAATGGGATTGAAGGTTTTCGACGCAACATGTCCGTTGGTGACCAAAGTGCACATCGAAGTGGCGAAGATGCGCGCCGCCGGTCGTGAGATCATCATGATCGGTCACCGCGGGCATCCGGAAGTGGAAGGCACCTTGGGCCAGGCCGACGGCGGAATGTATTTGGTGGAAACCGCTGCCGACGTGGCTGCGTTGCACGTTCGCGATCCGGAGAACCTCGCCTTCGTGACCCAGACCACTTTGTCGGTTGATGACGCAGCCGAGGTTGCACAGGCTTTGCGAACTCGTTTCCCCACCATTCTTGAACCGAAGAAAAGCGATATCTGTTACGCCACGCAAAATCGTCAGGATGCCGTCAAGATCATGGCACCTGATTGTGATCTCGTTCTCGTGGTCGGTAGTCCCAACAGTTCCAATTCGAATCGCTTGCGCGAAGTGGCGGAACGCAAGGGAGCAGCTGCCTATCTTATTGACGGCCCCGAAATGATAGACCCGGCATGGCTGGAGCAGGCCAGGCGAGTCGGCGTGACGGCGGGCGCTTCGGCCCCCGAAATATTGGTCAATGAGGTTATCGTGCGTCTCAAGGAGCTCGGTGCCGCTTCCGTGCGGACCTTGGCCGGCACACCCGAAAATGTGTCGTTCCCACTGCCAAGGGAACTCTCGCGTAAAGTCAAGGAAAGCTGATGAAACTTTATGGTTACTTCCGCAGTTCGGCAGCGTATCGGGTCCGCATCGCACTGAATCTGAAGAACTTGCCCTACGAGACTGTGCCGGTGCACTTGCTGAAGGATGGTGGCCAACAACTGACCCAATCTTATCGCGAGCTGAATCCCACCGGCCTGGTGCCCACTCTCCAGGAAGACGACTGGACGCTTGGACAGTCCATGGCCATACTCGAATACCTGGAAGAAACGCATCCCAATCCGCCCCTGTTGCCGGTGGATGCGAGACAGCGCGCCAGGGTGAGATCCATTGCCCAGTTCATTGCCTGCGACATCCATCCGCTCAATAATCTGAGGGTCTTGAAATATCTTAAGCATGAACTCAAGGTCGATGAAGATGCCAGGAATGCCTGGTACCGTCATTGGGTTGAGCAAGGGCTGGCTGCCGTCGAGGGGATGCTGGCCGGACATTCGGCGACCGGTCGATACTGTCATGGTGACCAACCGACGTTCGCGGATCTGTGTCTGATTCCACAAATGGCCAATGCACGTCGTTTCAATTGCGACCTCAGTACGATGCCCACCATCGCAAGCATCGACGCTGCCTGTGCGCAGTTGCCTGCGTTTCAGCAAGCCGCCCCTGGCAGCCAGCCGGACAGCGAGGCTTGAATCATCTTTTGTGGTCTCCGGTGAAGGCGTTCCATCGTGGTTAAATGGATCCCGGCAAATCGGCCTTGTTTATCCAGCGCGCTGCATGCGCGCGGTCCCGCCGCAATGAAATAGAACAGGAACATAATGAAGAGAAGCACTGGCGTAATTGGGGTGGTTGTAGTCTTGGGCGTAGCATATATGGGCGCCACCTGGTATGTGGGGAAGCAGGCGCAAGTCACCGTGGAACGTGTCGTGGCGCAAGCCAATGAACGTGTGATCAAGATGCTGGGCGCCGACATGGGCGCCGACAATCTCAGGATAGAAATCAACGACTATCAACGCGGCTGGTTCGCCTCGGACGTCAGCTACACCCTGTTCATGAAAGATGAAGACGGTACACCGCTGGAACTGAAATTGCACGATAAGCTGCAACATGGACCGCTACCAGCCAGCGCGGTGGCTGCGGGCGATTTCATGCCGATGCTTGCCCATAGCCAGGCGCAGCTTCGTCCCACGCCGGCCACCCAGAAATGGTTCGATAGCCAGAATGGCAAATCGCCCCTCAATATTGAAACACGTGTCGGCTTCGGTGGTACTGGCCGGTCTGTCTGGACATTCTCCCCGGCCGAGCTGGTTGAAGACGGCGAGAAAATCTCCTTCAGCGGTGGCGTCGTTGAGATGAACTTCACCAACGACTTCAATGACAATACGGCAGCCGGGCAGGTCGCATCTTTTTCGGTGACCAATGAGCAAACGGGTGAAAACCTATTGATCAAGAATATCCAGGCCAATAGCAAAACCACGATGTCGAATCAGAGCGACGTGTCGACGCAAAGTAATGCGACGGTCCAGTCGCTGGCCATTGATAGTCCGGCAGGGCGCGCTGTGGTATTGGAAGAGCTGTCCATGGCCGTAGACAGTCAGCAAAAGGGCAAGTTGCTGGACGGTACGCTACGTTACGATTTTGGTCGTATTGCTATTGGGGAAATAGATCTGGGCAGCGTCTCCGTGGGTGCCAGCGCGCGCCAGCTGGATGTTGACGCGCTGACCGACCTGGCGACGACCTACGATAAGATCGTTGCCAGGGAAGGTATTTCGGCTGACGAGGAATTGGTATTGACCGACGCTGAGGAAGCTGTCATGCGTGAAAAGCTGGTTGCCATGCTGGCTTCCAGCCCATCGATTTCCATTGATCCCCTGGTATGGAAGAATGCCCACGGCGAAAGCAAGACCGGCTTGCAGGTTGATCTTGCCAGCCCGGACAATTCACAAGAGCAGCGCACCGATGTACTGCTCGCCGAAATACTGAAGCGTGTGAAACTTGACCTGTCCATATCCAAGCCTATGCTCATCCAGGCACTGGGTCAGGTACAAAACGATCCCCAGCAAGCGCAACAGATGCAAGTGCTGGGGGCGATGATTTACGACCAATATGTCGCGCGTCTGAGCGGGGCTGGACTCATCGTTGCAGAAGGCGACACGGCAAGCACGGCCATATTGTATGAAAACGACAAAGTCGATTTGAACGGCCAGGCGATGTCCGTGCCCGAATTTCTTCAGCGCGCCATGAGTGCAGTGATGTAACCCTCCGTGCAGGGAAATCCCTAGCGCCAGCGCGGTAAAGAACCTCATCACGGCGCCGTTAATTGGATACCAACCGTGTATTCCAACGGGAAGGCCATCATGGAGACAACCGTGGCGCGCACTAAAATAAAAAACAAAGTGGTAGGTAAAGGGTGGATGTCCAGGCAGTCATTGGCATTGCGGATGTTCCGGACAACATCGGTTGTGACAGCCATTGTCATGCTCGCCGTGACGGCTGCAATGGCCTGGCAAAGCCGGCTGGCTGCCATTGACAATGTGCAGCGCGAGTTGACGGCGGCCCTGGATGGTACGGACCAGTCCCTGCAAATCGTCTTTGCGAGCGCCAGCGCACGCGGCCAGGAACTCATTCCGGTAATGGAGCGCGAGTTGGGTGGCATCCCCGTCCTCGATGGAGGCACGATCGATACCGAGGAGGGCGGCGAAGTCCCCTTGCTGGTGGTTGACGATCGCATTGTCAACGGCGATATCGACACATTGCAGCGCATCAATATGAATACGGGTGCCGATCCCGCCATCATCGTGCGGTCGGGTGACAAGTGGGTGCGCGTGGCCACATTGTTGCGAGATGCCCAGGGCACGATACGCCTGGGCAGTACGGTGGACAGCAAGGACCTGCTGGCCCGTACGCTGGATAGCGGCAAGCCGTACAGTGGCCTGGTCCAGCGCAATGGCAAATGGTACGCCATGAGCATAAAGCCCTTGAAAGATGATGCCGGAAACGTATATGGTGGATTTTCTGTGCGTGTCGATGTCCATGCACAGGTCGATGCTGTACTGCGGACGGTGGCCATGGCCAAGGTTGCCGAGCATGGCACGCTTGGCATTCTGCAACGTTCCAACGACAACAAACAGTGGCTTCAGATCGCCGGATCCCAGGGCAAACCCGGTGAACCTCTGTCAGCGAGCATGCCGCTCGCCGATGTCGCCACACTCGAAAACATGTATCGACAGCCCAATGGTTTTGCCAGTGTGAGTCTGGGCGCCGAGAACACAGCCAGGTTCATGGCCTGGCGTACCGTGGATAACTGGAATTGGATTCTGTATGGGGTCGGAGACCAGAATGCCTTTTTGCTTAAAAGTTATCAGTATCTGGCCATTCAGCTGGCGCTTATGCTGATCGGCACATTGCTGATTTCACTATTGGTAGGCTTGGGGGTGGCCCGCATTCTCCGGCCGGTCCGGCAAGTGATCGAAGTGATGGAGAAGCTCGGGGCGGGCGACTTCAGCAATCGCATCGACGACGTTCCCGCCAACAGCAGGAATGAAGTCCATGCCTTGCTTGATAACCTCAAGCGCACCCAAGACAATTTACAACGCGCCATTTCCGCCGTGCGCGCGGGCGTGGACGAAATCAATGTGGGCGCCACCGAGATCGCCTCGGGCAACGCAGACCTGTCCAGCCGAACCGAGCAGCAGGCCGCCTCCTTGCAAGAGACGGCGGCCAGCATGGATGAATTGGCCGCGACCGTAAAGCAGAATACCGATCATGCCCGCCAGGCGACCGCATTGGCCGACACCGCTTCCGATGTGGCGCATCGGGGCGGCCAGGCCGTCACGGGTGTCGTGGAAACCATGCACCGAATTTCGGCGAGCTCCGGAAAAATAGGAGAAATCGTTAGCGTGATTGACAGCATCGCGTTTCAGACCAATATCCTGGCGCTGAATGCGGCGGTTGAAGCGGCGCGCGCCGGTGAACAGGGGCGGGGCTTTGCCGTGGTCGCATCGGAAGTGCGGTCGCTCGCCCAGCGCAGCGCCGATGCGGCAAAAGAAATCAAGGCGTTAATCGGCGCCTCGTTATCCGAAATCAATGATGGCGCGGCGAAGGTCGAGGGCGCGGGTTTGACCATGGAAGAATTGCTGTCATCAGTGCAGCGCGTAACCGAAATCATGAAGGAGATCGCCAGCGCTTCCGAAGAGCAGTCCATGGGCATCGACCAGGTCAATCTGGCTGTCTCGCAAATGGATGAAGTGACCCAGCAAAATGCCGCCCTCGTCGAACAGGCGGCCGCTGCCGCCAGTTCGCTCCAGGATCAGGCGCGTTATCTGGCCAACGCCGTGGCTGTATTCAAGATTTCCCCTGCCGTCGGGCAAGTGGATGTCGCGGAATTGGCGACCAGACAGTCAGAAGGCAGAAACCCCCTCAAGCCCCTGAGACCGGCCCTGCAGTAGCTTTCTCGTCTCTCACCATGCTGTAAAGAAAGGAAGGCACCTTACAATTGGCCGGCCTTGGTCTGCTGACCTTGTCTGGCAAGAATCTTGCTGCTGTCGCTGGCGCCCCGGGAATACTGTTACTAGCTGGGCGCCATCAAACTGCACGTGGGAGTTCACATGGCCGACCAGAACCGCGCTGGGCCTGAAGCATTGCTTTCGGTATTTGATGCAGTGACCATCGTGGTGGGGCTGGTGGTCGGAATCGGTATATTCCGGACGCCGTCCATCGTGGCTGCCAACGTCGGCAGTGGATTCATGTTTGTCATGGTGTGGGTACTGGGCGGCGCCATGACGCTGGTAGGTGCATTGTGCTATGCCGAACTGTCTGCCGCTCATCCGCACTCGGGTGGCGAATATCATTTTCTTTCCAAGGCGTATGGAAGATCGGTCGCTATGATGTTTGGATGGGCGCGTTGCACAGTGATCCAGACTGGCGCCATCGCGGGCGTGGCGTTTGTGCTGGGCGACTACGCCGCTCAGATTGCACCGTTAGGCCCCTATGGATCGGCAATTTATGCCGCTTTGTCGGTCATCATATTGAGCACCGTGAACATCATCGGCTCCACCGAAGGAAAGAACCTTCAGATCGTGGTGACGTTTATCGAGGTCCTTGCCATAGCCGGGATCATCATGTTCGGACTGTTCAGTCCTGCTGAACCTACGGCGCCTGTCTCGATGCTCCCCGAAACGGCTGGTGTGGGCATGGCAATGATCTTCGTCCTGCTCACCTATGGAGGATGGAATGAGGCTGCCTACCTGACCGGCGAATTGAAGAATGCGCCTCGCAATATTGCAAAAGTACTCACCATCGGTACGCTGATGGTGGCAGCTTTATACGTGCTTGCCAACGTCGCGCTGCTTTCCACTCTGGGGCTCGAGGGGCTGCGCAAGTCGGACGCCGTTGCTGCGGACATGATGCGCGTGGTCGCCGGGCCCTCGGCGGAGATTGTTGTAACTTTGACCATCGTGGTTGCGGCGATTTCGACCCTTAACGCCACCCTGTTCACGGGCTCCAGGGTATTCTACGCCATGGCTCGCGATATGACGGTGATGTCCTGGATCGGCATATGGGACGGCCGCGGCAAGACTCCTGCCAATGGTCAGATCGTACAGGCCCTGATCGCGCTTGCATTGATCACCCTTGGAGCGATTACGCGTGATGGCTTCAAGGCCATGGTGGACTATACGGCGCCGGTGTTCTGGGGCTTTCTACTGATGGTGGCCATCGCTCTTTTTGTCCTGCGCTGGCGGCATCCCGAGCGCGTTTTGCCGTACAAAGTACCGTTTTACCCTTGGACGCCGCTTATTTTCTGTTGCACCTGTCTGTACATGCTTTATGCCAGCATTGCATACACGGGGGTCGCGGGCTTGATTGGCCTTGCTGTGCTTGCTTCGGGCATACCGATACTCTTCTTCAAGAAAAAGCTGGAAGAAGAAATGGAGTACTAATCGTCAGGAGGCCCGTGATGTCCACACTTCGCAAATGCTTCATTGCCACAGCACTGTGCATGGTCGCACTGCATCAGCATGCCCCGGCGCAAACCGCCACCGCGCCGACCGTTACGGCGGACTCGTCGACGTTCAAGCCGAAGGTGGGGCAGTCCGGCAAGGACGTGATCTGGGTGCCCACTTCTCAGGTTCTGGTCGACCGCATGCTCGATGCCGTTCGACTGACGAGTTCAGATTACTTGGTGGACCTGGGATCGGGCGACGGCAGAACAGTCATCACAGCAGCCAAGCGGGGCGCCATGGCCCGCGGAATTGAATACGACCCGAAAATGGTCGAGTTGTCCAAACGAACGGCAAAACTGGAGGGTGTTGAAGATAGAGCGATTTTCGAACATGCCGACATTTTTGAGTCCGATTTCTCCGACGCGACGGTCGTGACGCTTTTCTTGCTGCCCAATCTGAATATCAAGTTGCGACCCTCGATACTTAATATGAAGCCGGGAACGCGCGTCCTATCGAATTCCTTCACCATGGGCGACTGGCAACCGGACGACACGATCGATGTGCAAGAGGGATGCACGCATTTTTGCACTGCCTACAAATGGATAGTGCCAGCCAACGTTGCAGGTACGTGGTGGCTGGGTGACAAGGAACTGGTGCTGAGCCAGTCTTATCAGGTTGTGGAAGGAACGCTGCGCGATGGTGGTGACACGCGGGCCATTCATGACGGTCGTCTGACTGGCGCCCAACTCGTCTTTAGCGTTGGCGACACCACCTATAGCGGCCAGGTTGACGGGAACACGATCAGCGGCACCATAAACGGGGTGAAGGGCTGGTACGCGACCCGGTCAGGAGCGACCCGGTCAGGAGCGACCCGGTCAGGAGCGACCCGGTCAGGAACGACCCGGTCAGGAACGGCCCCGGCGCCAGGCTCGCCAGGGTCCGGCTCGTGACTACTTGATCAGCTGTTGGACGCGCTGGACCAGCTGGGGATTGGACTGGATTGCCTGATTCATACCATTGAACTGGTCGACCGTCATCCCTTCCGCATGGACAGCTTGTACCATTTTATCGTCGGCTTCCTTGAATACCTTCTTGCGCTTGCCCTCGTCGGCGGACTCCTCAAGCTTGGGCGTGTATTCCTGGGAAATCATGGCGACTTTCTGGGATGCCGTAACGAATTTCTCAAGTTGAGCATCGGAAAAATTCGCGGATGGCGCAGTAACGGGCGCATTCGGCGATTGAGATGGAGCTGCCTGTTGTGCCATGGCGACGCCAGTGCTCAGACCGAAAGTCAAAAGGACAGCGGACAGGGTTCGGGTATAAGGTAATTGCATGCAGTCTCCTAGCGTGCGTGAATGATCTTACATGATGACAGTATCGAACGAGAGTTCAAGGGTTATCCCGTAGTGTTTCTTATCCAAGCGCAACGGCGGGTAACGCTCACAGTTGGGGTCTAGGCCTCACTCGTGGAGCGCGATTGTGCGCGACCTACCCGCTATAGCTCAATTACGCGTATGCTAATGGGGCCATTTGGCATGTCACTATCGTAGGTCAAGGAGTATTTTCATGGCAAAAGGTCAATTACGCGGCAACAAAGAGGCAAAAAAGCCTAAACAGGCCCCCAAGCCCGCAGCACCCGCTTCACCATTTGGGTCCACGGCGGCCAGGGGCGGTTCACAAGGCGCCGACGCCAAGAAAAAATAGCAAGGGTTTGATCGTCAGTATCAGCAACATGCAAGGGCGCTCCGGCGCCCATTTTCTCGCATGTACTACCTGGTTGTATCATGTCGGCACTCGCAAACAGCCGCTTCGTGCAGGAGAACTCATGCTTGATATCGGACGAATACGCGCTGATACACCTGCCACGCATGACAAGGTCTTCCTGGCAAGCGCTGGCGCGTCCTTGATGCCCATACCGGTGGTCAGGGCGATGCACGACTATCTTGATTTGGAGGCCCAGTTGGGCGGCTACGGCGCATACGAGTCCGAACAGGTTCGCCTCGCGTCTGCTTACGAGTTGGCCGCGCGATTGATCGGCGCTCTGCCGCAAGAGATCGCCTTCATGGAAAGCGCCACCGCGGCTTGGCAGATGGCTTTTTATTCCATGTCTCTCAAGAAAGACGACGTGGTATTGACCAGCGAGGCAGAATATGGAGCCAATTTCGTGGCGCTCCTGCAATTACGCCAGCGCCTCGGTATTGAGATTCAGGTGGTTCCCAGCGATGCAACCGGAACGATCGATCTGGATGCATTGCGTCACATGATCAGTCCTCGTGTAAAACTCATCTGCCTGACCTGGATTCCGACAAACGGCGGTCTGGTCAATCCCGCGGCAGAGGTGGGAAAGATCGCACGTACCCATGACGTGGCCTACCTGCTGGATGCATGCCAGGCACTGGGGCAGATGCCTGTGGACGTGCAGACGCTGCATTGCGATATGTTGACGGCGACCGGGCGAAAGTTCTTGCGCGGGCCGCGCGGAACGGGCTTTCTGTACGTACGCAGCGGCTTCATTCCGCAACTGGAACCCCACACTATTGATCACTTCTCCGCGCCATGGGTTGAACGCGACAGGTACGAGTTGCGCGACGGCGCGCGCCGTTATGAGACCTGGGAGTCCAACTATGTAGCGCGCATGGGACTGGTCACGGCGATGGACTATGCGTTGAATATAGGCATGAGTGCCATCCAGGAACGTTGTGTTGTCTTGGCCGCACGTTTGCGCTCGGGCTTGCATGTTCTGCCGGCGGCGACGGTGTGCGATCTGGGTCGCGATCTGTCCGCAATCGTTTCGTACACCATAGAGGGCGAACCGGCCGAACACGTGGTGGAACGGGCCGCCAAGGCAGGCATCACGATGGGGGTGACGCTGCCCTCCGGTACGCGTCTGGATGCGGAGCGCCGACGTTTACCGCCTATGGTCAGGGCATCGCCGCATTACTTCAATACCGAGCAGGAAATCGATACCTTGCTGGATTTCCTGCAGGACTTGTAAGCGAGCGGCCGTGTCCGCATATCGCTATGCGAAAAGCTTATCGTAGGCAGCCAATAAAGTCTGATGCATTGCGCTGCCTTCCATGTCGGGGCCGAGCGTATCCAGGCCAAAGTAGCGTTCACTGCGATCAAGCAGTGCTTCGGCCTGGCGAACCGTGGCGTCGCCATACATCAGCGTCAGCGAGCGGCGGTAGTCTGCGGGATTGTCCACGTTCAACATGCTTTCTATACATCGGTACACCAGTCGACGCCGAGGCTCCAGGTCATTGAAGTGATGAATCCAGTCGCAACCTTCACGTATGGCTTCTTCGTCACCGATCGCCAGCGCGAGCAAGGTCTTCAATTCGCCGACGCGCAATTGTTTCCATGGCGTGCCGACCGGAATTGCCAGGCCAAGTATCTCCCATAGCGGGCGTTCGTCGTTCAGGTTCATGGTCTGCAGGTCGGCGAGTAGTGCGGTGGCCTCGGTGTCAGTGAGATCGGCCAGCCGTACCAGCGCAGGTCGGATGGCATTGCCGATACTGTTGTTTTCCCAGTCCAGGTCTTCTACCGGGTAAATCTCCGACATGCCCGGAACCAGGATCCGGCAGCTGTAGGCGCCTTGCTCGCTGAAATCCGACACGTAGATGTCCTGGCCCTCCGCGTGTATGCAGTTGACCAGCCATTCGTAATCTTCCTGAGTACTGCTGCTGAAGTTCCAGTCAGAAAAAGGAAAGTCAGCAGTATCGCGCATGAAGTTCCAGCTGATCACACCGCTTGAATCGACAAAATGGATTTCCAGGTTGGACACGGCATTGATTTCGCTCATGTCGAAGCCGGGTTCGGGGAATCCTTCCAACGAATCCAGTGCGCGGCCTTGCAGCAGCTCGGTCATTGCTCGTTCCAGCGCAATTTCAAAACGCGGGTGGGCGCCATAGCTGGAGAATATCCCTTGATCCTTAGGGTGGACCAGTGTCACATTCATGACGGGGTAGCGTCCTCCCAGCGAGGCATCCTTGACCAGAATACCGAAGCCTGCCTTGCGCAGGCCCGCGATACCCGCCTGTATGGTCGGAAAGCGTGCGATGACATCGTCGGGGACTTCCGGCAGGCTCAGCCCTTCGCTGATGATGCGGTATTTGACACTGCGTTCGAAAATCTCCGACAGGGCCTGGGTCCGCGCTTCCATCATGGTATTGCCGGCCGCCATGCCGTTGCTTACGTAAAGATTACCAATGATATTGACCGGGATGAAGGCCTCTGCGCCATCGCGCAGGCGTGTGTAGGGCAGCGCACAGATGCCGCGTTGGACATTACCGGAATTCAGGTCAACCAGCACTTCCGCGTCGATATCGCTGTCGGGATTGTAGAACGCATGGAGTTCAGGATTCAGCATGTCCGTTGGCCAGCTTCCGTCCGTGCCAGGCGCGAACCAGCGTTCTTGCGGGTAGTGGACGAAAGGGCGGTTGGCGCGTGTTTCGCCAAGGTAGAAGTGCGTCCAGAAATAATGGGTGCCCAGGCGTTCAACGAATTCACCGTAGGCGCTGGCACGGGCAGCCAGTTCCGTTGCTCCCTTGCCATTGGAAAACAGCATGGGACAGTCTTTGTCTTTCATGTGAGTGGACCAGATGCCATCAACCTCATGCAGCAGCGACGATTCATTCAGATGAAAGCCGCGTGCCTCAAGCTTCTCCCGCATGGTCTTGATCGTCGATTCAAGGGAGGCGTCTTTGCCGGGGATAAAGCTTTCGATTGTCATGCAGGGGCGGTCTCGATGAGAGAGTAAAGAAGCCGGCTGTATATTGCCGGCTTTGAGTGGTCTAGAAATGCTGCTTGATGATTTCGCCAAAGGCCTCTTCAGCGGACATGCCGTTCTTCATCAGCGTGCTGATCTCAGCCGAGTGTTTCTGGATGCCTTCAGGCAGGGTTTCCCGATTCGCCTTGAAGTAGCCGTACTTGTCATGCTCGACCGTGTCGATGATTTGCGCGGCCGGTGCCGGGCCGCTGCGAGTACCGCCCGCTGTACTGGGCCGGCTTGTGCGAGCCCGCGCAACCGTTTTGGCGCCACCGCCCTTCATGGCGGTCTTGACGGCTTCAAGGGTAAAGACGGCCGACAGCGTGTTGCTTACATTGCCATCGGAGTTCAGGCTCATCAAAAGATTCTTTTTGTCGAATGCCATTTTCTTTCCGGCATTGTTGATGACTTGGTAATTCGGACGTTGCGCGTTTCCGGGCAATTCAAACTGTACGCTGGGGCCGTAGGACTCCATTTTTTCGATGACATCTTTCAGGAAATCCGTGCTTAATGAATCTAAATTACCGTTCCAGCGTTTGCTTCTTTTCGTGTTCAAGATGAGTTGCTTCCAATACTGTGGTCTAAATCCAAGGACGGAGTATTTTACGCTTTTTAGTGGAAAGCCCGCCCCACCGCTGAAACCATAGCGGCGGACAGGGCGTCGGGCCCTGTGTCATGCGCCGCCCGCCACCATGCCTTCGGTTTCGATGAATGCAACGATTTCATCAAGCCCCACGCCGTTTTTGATGGTGCCCATGACAAACGGACGGTTGCCGCGCATGCGCAGTGTGTCTTCTTTCATTATTTCCAATGATGCGCCAACGTAGGGGGCGAGATCGGTTTTGTTGATAATGAGAAGGTCGGATTTCGTAATACCCGGCCCCCCTTTTCGGGGTATCTTCTCACCGCCAGCGACATCAATGACGTAGAGCGTCAGGTCGGAGAGTTCGGGGCTGAAGGTGGCAGCGAGGTTGTCACCGCCCGATTCCACGAAGACGATGTCCGCATCGGGAAACCGGCCCAACATGCGGTCGATGGCCTCCAGGTTAATGGAGGCATCTTCACGGATGGCCGTATGGGGGCAGCCGCCGGTTTCCACGCCCATGATGCGCTCGGCCGGCAATGCGCCGGAAATCGTCAACAGGCGCTGGTCTTCCTTGGTGTAGATGTCGTTGGTAATGGCGATCAGGTCGTATTTTCTGGACATCCGCTTGCATAACATTTCCAGCAAGGTGGTTTTCCCCGATCCTACGGGCCCGCCCACGCCAATACGCAGCGGGGGCAGGGACTTGGTGCGCGATGGCGGTGTGGAGGCAAAGTGTCGTTGAGCGAGCATAATGCGGCCTTTCTGTCAGGATCGGAATAAGCGGGAGTACTGGGTTTCGTGCCGGGACGACAGGATGGCTAGTTGCGGCGCCAGCGTATGAATGCGGGGCGGCTGGTGTTCAGCACGGATCATCGCCTCACTGCAGATGGCGGGTATGCATAGACGCAACTGGTTCAGAATGCGCTGTCCCGACACTTGCCCGAGAGGCACGGTCTTTATGGCGGCCATCACCTGGTTTTCCAGCCACGTGAACAAATACGCAGCCAATCCCTTGGTCTTGTCTATGCCCAATGCATTCGCGCAATAGGCATGGGCGGCCGGCAGGGTGACGGTGGACAGCGCGGCCAGGCGATCGCGTGGCGCAGCCTGGCCCCACTCCAGGTCGGTGGCCAGCTTAACCAGCGACCAACCCATTTGTCCGGTTTCCTGGCGCATCTCGCGGCTTTCCCGCGAAGTGTGGAACCAATTGTTCCAATAGGCCAGTCCTTGCCAGTCTTCGTCGGCCCAGGCAGTGAACAATAGTATCCATACCGGTGCTTCACAGTGGGCGATAACCAGTTCCAGCTGTTGGCGTATCCATACGCGGGCGGTTGCTTCATCGCGTATCAATTGCCGGTCTACGGCTGCTTCGAAACCTTGAGAATAGCTGTAGCCGCCTATGGGCAATGCCGGCGATGACAGTTGCAGTAGCGCCGTAAGCTGGCTGGCGTCCATGACATCTTTATTTGTGGGGGTGTTCATGCTTATGCGGGTGCTCATCGTTGGGTCCGCCGCGCGCGGCATAAGCTGACTGAGCCAAGGCATAATCTTCGGCGAATGTCTCATCGTGTCCATGTTTGTGGCCGCCGCCGTAGGCGCCCGCATCAGGTTCGAAGGGTGCTTCCACCTGGTTTATCGTGATGCCGCCCAATTGACTCAGCATATCGACGAGCACCGGATCGTATTCGAGTTGCAGATAGTCCGGTCCTATCTCGACCAGGATATGGCGATTCCCCAAGTGGTAGGCAGCGCGGGTCAATTGTGGCGCGTGTTGGGCGCTGACGCGCACGACGGACTCGATGGCGGCGTGCACCACGATGAATTTTCCATCGTCAGCAACCAGGATATCGCCATGGCGCAGCACTGTGCCCCGCTCCAGTATGAGGCCCACCACTTCCCCGTTGTCGAGCTTGATGCGCTGGCGACTGCGGCGTCGCGATGAATACGCCAGGATCGCCTTGGGAACATTATTGATCAGTGTAGGTGCGATGTGCACGTTGCGCAGATGCTTTCGGATGATACGCATGGCTAAAAGAGAAAGTAGCGTTGCGCCATGGGCAAGACTTTGGCTGGCTCGCAGCTCAGCAGCCGGCCATCTGCCATGACTTGATAGGTTTGCGGGTCCACCGTGATGTGTGGCAACCAATTGTTATGCACCATGTCTTTCTTGCCGACATTGCGGCATCCGTAGACTGGCTCCAATGTTTTGGCAAGACCAAGTTCATGGACGGCAGGGTTGGCCATGCCGGCTTGGGACAGGAAAGTGATTGACGTTTTGAGTGCTTTGCCGAAGCTGCCGAACATGGGTCGAAAAAGCACCGGTTGCGGCGTGGAGATGGACGCGCCGGGATCGCCCATGCTGGCTGCCGCGATCATGCCTGCCTTGAGCACCATGCTTGCCTTGACGCCAAAGAAGGCGGGTCGCCAGAGCGCAATGTCGGCCAGCTTGCCGACTTCGATCGAGCCCACTTTATGGCTTATGCCGTGCGCCAGGGCCGGGTTGATGGTGTACTTGGCGATGTAGCGCTTGATGCGATGGTTATCGGCGCGTGCGCTATCGCCCTGCAGCGCACCTTGCTGTGTCTTCATCTTGTCCGCCGTCTGCCAAGTGCGCAATACGACCTCACCGATACGTCCCATTGCTTGCGAATCCGAACTCATGATGGAGAACGCACCCAGATCATGCAAGACATCTTCGGCGGCAATGGTCTCACGGCGTATGCGGCTTTCTGCGAATGCAAGATCTTCGGCTATGGAAGAGTCCAGGTGATGGCACACCATTAGCATATCCAGATGCTCTTCAATGGTGTTGACGGTGAAGGGCATGGTGGGGTTGGTGGAGGCCGGAAGGACATTGGGCAGGCCGGCCGCCCGGATGATATCGGGAGCATGGCCGCCTCCAGCTCCTTCGGTATGGAAGGAATGGATTGTGCGGCCCTTGAAGGCCTTGAACGTATCTTCGACAAAACCGGATTCGTTCAGTGTGTCGCTATGGATTGCAACCTGCACATCCGTCTGGTCCGCGACAGTCAGGCACGTATCGATGGCGGCCGGAGTGGTTCCCCAATCCTCATGCAGTTTCAGGCCTATGGCGCCGGCATTCACCTGCTCCAGCAGGGGTCCCTGCCGACTCGCGTTGCCTTTCCCCAGCAGACCAATGTTCATCGGGAACGCATCGAGCGCACACAGCATGGAGTGGATATGCCAGGGACCCGGGGTGCAGGTGGTTGCGAGTGTTCCGGTAGCGGGCCCTGTGCCGCCGCCTATCATCGTGGTAATGCCGCTGGACGTGGCTTCCTCGATTTGCTGTGGACAGATGAAGTGAATGTGGGAGTCGATAGCGCCCGCCGTGATGATCATACCTTCGCCGGCGATCACCTCAGTTGCCGGCCCGATCACAATGGTGACGCCGGGCTGGATGTCCGGATTGCCGGCCTTCCCTATGCCCGAAATCAGCCCGTTTTTTATGCCGATATCGGCCTTGATAATGCCTGTGATCGCGTCGATGATCAGCGCATTGGTAATCACAGTGTCGACACAGTCGGCGCTCATGCGTTGACTTTGTCCCATTCCGTCGCGTATGACTTTGCCCCCACCGAACTTCACTTCTTCACCGAAGATCGTATGATCCATTTCAACTTCCGCCAGCAATCCGGTATCGGCAAGGCGGACGCGATCGCCGACGCCGTTGACCGCGGTGGGGCCGAAAATCTCTGCATAGGCACGTCGCGAAATGGCTACCATCAGAGTGGCCCCATGACGGCGGCATTGAAGCCGTAGACAATACGGTCGCCGCCCAGTTGCACAAGTTCGACCGTGCGTTTTTGGCCCGGCTCGAAACGCACCGCAGTCCCGGAAGTGATGTTCAGCCGGTGTCCACGCGCCAGCGCTCGATCGAATTGCAGGCTGGCATTGACTTCGGCAAAATGAAAGTGAGACCCAATCTGCACGGGGCGATCGCCGACATTGATGACGTCGACCACACACGTGACGCGGCCGGTGTTCAGTTCAATACTGCCGGGCTCGGCAATGATTTCACCAGGTATCATTTTTAGCTTCCTGAAAATGGAATAAGCGGAGTTTCCTTCCGTATCATGTGGTCGCTGCGAGCAGGGACACACCGTAAGCGGCAATGCCGGCACCTGCAACGCGTGCCAGCCACGCGGCGTGTCGTTTAAGTGCAAAGCCACCCATCAGACCCAGTCCATGCAAGAACAGGGTGCTTAGCATGAAGGCGGCGATAAACGCCGAGGCGCCCGCGCCGGCGGGCAGTTCGGAACCATGCGCCATGCCATGGAACAAGGCAAAGAACCCCACCAGCAGTGCGCTCGCCGGGCCGGTCAATGTTGTGCGGCTCGCCAGCAATAGTCCGAGCACCAGCAGGGACGCCGCGATGACTGGCTCTACGCCTGGAAGGGGCAGACCCGCGATGCCTGCCAACGCGCCCGCCAGTAACAGACACAAGAATACGACTGGCGTCCAGATGGCCTGTCGGATAGTTTGGTAGCTTAACGCCGCCCATACTCCTACCGCCACCATGGCAAGCAGGTGGTCCAGGCCGGTCAGCGGATGAGACAGTCCCGCTTGAAACATGGAGTTGGACATGGCCTGTTCATGTCCAGGGTGCGCCATGGCGGCGCCAGAAATAAAGGCAAAGGCCATAGCGCCGGCGGCGACGGGGTACCGGCGACGTGAAAGTGGACGTGTGCGCATAAGAAAAATCCTGAATGGGAAGAAGTTCGTCGGTGTTGCGGGCGCCGCATCAGATAATGGGCTGATGGACAGTGATCAGCTTGGTGCCATCCGGGAAGGTGGCTTCCACTTGTATGTCGGCGATCATTTCGGGTATGCCCTCCATGACGTCTTGCCGGCTTAGTATGGTGGTGCCAAATTGCATGAGATCGGCGACGCTGCGGCCATCGCGCGCCCCTTCCATCAATGCGGCCGTGATAAAGGCGATCGATTCTGGGTAGTTCAGCTTGACGCCGCGCGCCTTGCGCCGCTCTGCGAGCAGGGCGGCGGTAAAGATAAACAGCTTGTCTCTTTCACGGGGGGTAAGATCCATTATTTGATTCCTTGTCGGCTTCAGGTGTTCCACAAGCGCAGGTAAGCGCCTTGCGTGTTCAGCACCAGTGGGCGCATGCGCATCCAGAGCGCGATCAGCAGACGCTTTACATCCTGTGCATGTATGCCCAGCACACGAACCAGGCTGAGGCCTTGTTCGCTCGCTTGGGGTATGTGGGTCAGGCCGGCGCGCAGGCTAGGACCCCAGGGCAGGTCTGCAGCCAGGTCGTCGACCTGCTCGGTGTTCAGTGCGGGGCCGAATGCCCAGACAGTCGCCAGCACGGGAAAGCCTGCCAGGCCATTGCCGCTATGACGCAGGGGACCGGCAGCACAGAGCTCGCCGGCCTCCCGCCATATGGTTTCGCCATCCAGCGTCAGTTCTGTGTCCATGCTCACACATCCTTCGTCCCAATGCGTCGCTTTACCGATGCTGCCCAATTGGTTGATCTCCCATCCGATGGCGCGCGCGCCGGTTTGCAAGTGCAGGCAGGTGCTCATGGACGCCTGCACCTGCTCGAAGAAGATGTTTTCCTGGGGAAGCCAGTCCAGGCATGCACCGGCCGCGAGCCGCATCCGTACATGCTGAGCGGCATGCCTGCCGTTGGCTTTATACCAGCGCGTAGCGCCGGGTGTGCCCAATACGGCATGGGCGCCGTCCTGGACAGCAATATCGATCTTCAGGATGTCGCCGCCGGCGATGCCGGAAGGGGGGTGAAGAATGGTGGCGTGGCAGATGCCCGGCCCTTCGGGATATAGGGTCTTCTGGACCAGTAACGGCCCTTCGTGCATGCGCCGAGCGAGTACGGTTTTTTCCGGCCCTTGCCGCGCGAACGTCAAGACGAGTTTCGCGTGCCATTGGTCGAGAGTGGGGGGATGGGCAAGGGTCAGCATGCGCGTCATACCGACAGATGGCTACGCACGTCGTCACCATCGATCTCCGTTTTATCGCCGGCTGCCACTACCTCGCCACGTGACAACACCACGAACTGGTCGGCCAGCTGGCGAGCAAAATCAAAGTACTGTTCGCAAAGCAAGATGCCGATGTCGCCGCGTTCCCTAAGCAGCTTTATCACGTTGGCAATATCCTTGATGATGGATGGCTGGATGCCTTCGGTGGGTTCGTCCAGTATGACCAGTTTCGGCTCGGCGACCAGGGCTCGCGCAATGGCCAGCTGTTGTTGCTGTCCCCCGGAAAGGTCGCCACCGCGACGCGCCAGCATGGATTTCAGCACGGGGAAAAGCTCGAAGATCTCACCCTTGATTCGCCGCGCCGCGGCTGCCGGCTTGGTGGCCATGCCCATGAGAATGTTCTCTTCCACGGTGAGTCGCGAGAAAATATCGCGTCCTTGCGGTACATAGGCAATGCCCCGCGCCGCACGCTGATGTGGTGCCAGGCGGCTGATGTCTTCGCCGTTGAAGACAACGCTGCCGGACGAGACCGGCAGCACGCCCATCAGACATTTAAGCAAGGTGGTCTTTCCCACACCGTTTCGGCCCAGCAAGGCAAGACAGTCGCCTTTTTGCAGGGACAAGGAAACGCCCCGCAGTGTATGGCTGCCGCCGTAATATTGGTTGATGGCCTGCACGTCGAGCATGTCAGCGTCCCAGATATACTTCGATTACGCGCTGATCCGCCTGGACCTGCGCCATGGAGCCTTCGGCAAGTACCGAACCTTCGTGCAATACCGTGACCTTGCCGCTCCCGGCGATGCTGGCCACGAAGTCCATGTCGTGTTCAACGACCATCAACGAGTGGCGGCCTTTCAATTCATTGAGCAGCTCGCCGGTGCGTTCGGTCTCGGCGTCGGTCATGCCGGCCACCGGCTCGTCCAGCAATAATAGCTTGGGTTCCTGCATGAGCAGCATGCCGATTTCCAGCCACTGCTTCTGCCCGTGGGATAGCAAGCCAGCGGGACCCCATGCTTCATGCGTGAGCCGTATCAATTCCAGGGTGGCGCTGATTGCATCGGCCTGTTCACCTGTCAGTTTTGCAAATAGGGTAGGCTTCACGCGCTTGTCGGTCTTCATGGCAAGTTCCAGGTTCTCGAAAACGCTGTGGTTCTCGAAGACAGTGGGCCGCTGGAATTTGCGTCCTATCCCGGCATGCGCAATCTCGGTCTCGCTGAGCTTGGTCAGGTCTACGTTCTGGCCGAAGAATGCGGTGCCGGATGTCGGCGCAGTTTTTCCAGTGATGACGTCCATCATGGTGGTCTTGCCGGCACCATTGGGACCAATGATGCAGCGCAATTCACCGACGCCGATGTCCAGGCTCAGCTTGTTCAGTGCCTTGAAGCCATCGAAGCTGACAGTGATATCTTCCAGGTAAAGAATCACGCCGTGGCGGGTGTCGACATCGCGAGTGGTGACATGGCCGTACGATGCGTCACTTCCCGAATCTGTGAGCAACACCGCCGCCTGGAGTTGTTGCAGCTGTCGTGCGCGTTCAGGTTTCAAAATGTTCTCCTTGCGTTGCGGGCAGTAAATCGTCGCAGCAGCCCCACGATGCCGTGAGGCAGGAATAGGGTGGTGAGCACGAAGATGAGACCGAGCGCATACAGCCAGAATTCCGGCAGGGCGCTGGTGAACCAGGTCTTGAGTCCATTGACGACGCCTGCACCGAGAACGGGACCAATCAGTGTGCCGCGTCCGCCGGTCGCCACCCAGATCACCATTTCTATCGACGTTTCCGTAGACATTTCGCTGGGATTGATGATGCCTACCTGCGGCACGTACAGTGCACCAGCAATACCGCACATGATCGCCGAGACGGTCCAGACAAACAGTTTGAAGCCCAGGGGGTCATAGCCGATGAAACGCAGGCGGCTTTCGGAATCACGCAGGGCGGTTAGTACACGTCCAAGCTTGGACTGCGTAATGGCGCGTGCGAAAACGAGTGCCAGCCCCAAAAAAATCAGAGTTGTCCAATAGAGCACGGCGCGCGTGTCGGGGGCGGTAATGTCAAAGCCGAGGATACGCTTGAAATCGGTGAAGCCATTATTTCCGCCAAAGCCTGTGTCGTTGCGGAAGAAGAGCAGCATGGCAGCGAAAGTCATGGCCTGCGTGATGATCGAGAAATACACGCCTTTGATGCGCGAGCGGAATGCAAAATAGCCGAAGATGAATGCCAGGACACCAGGTACGAGGACGACAAGCAGCATGGCATAGGCGAAGTGGTCGGTGAACGTCCAGTACCAGGGATATTCCCTCCAGTCCAGAAAGACCATGAAGTCCGGCAGGTGACTCTGGTAGACGCCATCTCGGCCGATGGAGCGCATGAGATACATGCCGTGTGCGTAGCCGCCCAGTGCAAAGAATATTCCATGGCCCAGCGACAGGATGCCGGCATAGCCCCACACCAGGTCCAGTGCCAGGGCGGCCATGGCATAGCACATGAATTTGCCCAACAAGGCGATTGCGTAGGACGATATGTGCAGGGGGTGGTCGACAGGCAGCACCAGATTGAGCAGCGGCAACAAGGCAAGCAAAACGATGGCTATCAGCAGGCCGGTCCAAGCCCTGGGTGAGAACAGGTGTTGCCGGCGAAACAGATGGTCTCGCGTAGTGACCAGAGTGGACGAAGTCATTCGACACTCCTCCCGCGCGGGGCGAAGAGGCCTTGCGGACGTTTCTGGACAAAGAGCACGATGAGCACCAGTATTGTGATTTTGGCCAGAACAGCGCCAGCCCAGGGTTCAAGAATTTTGTTGAGGCTGCCCAGGCCCATCGCCGCAATGACGGTTCCGGCCAACTGGCCCACGCCACCGAGGACGACCACCATGAATGAATCGACGATGTAAGCGCGTCCCAGATCCGGGCCCACATTTCCCAATTGGGACAGGGCGACACCGCCCAGCCCCGCAATGCCGGAACCCAGGCCGAAAGCCAGCATATCGATACGGCCGGTCGGCACGCCCACGCAATCGGCCATGCGGCGATTTTGGGTGATGGCGCGAACGAACAGGCCCAGACGCGTGTGGTTGAGCAGCAACCAGATGAAGAAGACCACCAGCAGCGCGAATACAATGATCGCAAGGCGGTTATAGCTGAGCACCAAACCATCAAGCAGCGTGACACCGCCGGACATCCAGGACGGATTACTGACCTCCACATTCTGGGCACCAAAGGTGGACCGCACGCCTTGCATGAGTATCAGGCTGATTCCCCAGGTCGCCAGCAGGGTTTCCAGGGGCCGGCCATACAGCCATCGAATAACAGTGCGCTCCAGTGCCATGCCGACACCGGCTGTCACCAGGAAAGCCATGGGCAGGGCTGCGATCACATACCAGTCTACCCAGGCCGGCGCGAACTGCCGAAAGAACAATTGCATCAGAAAGGTGACGTAGGCGCCTATCATCAGCAGCTCGCCATGCGCCATGTTGATGACGCCCATCAGGCCAAACGTGATGGCCAGTCCGAGTGCCGCCAGCAGCAGGACGCTGCCCAGGCTAATGCCGTAAAACAGATTGCCCGCCCATTCGATCTTGCTGAGATGCCGGTCAATGCTCCGAAGGGCAGCCACCGCGGCGGTACGTACTTCTTCGTCGGGTTCGGCGTAAATACCTTCGTTGTTCTGGGCAAGCAGGCTGGCCAGAGTGGGCCGGAACTCGCCTCGCTGAGTATGGCCCAGCCTCTCGACAGCGCGCAAGCGCGTGGCGGGGTCGGGGCTTTTCAACTCCAGGCTGGCCTGTGCGACGTCCAGTGCGCTTTGCACCTCTGCATTGGTTTCGCGGGATCGTGCTTGTGCGATCAAGCCGATGGACGAGGTATCCGTGCTTTGCTGCATGCGCTTTGCAGCAGACAGGCGCACTTGCGCATCGTCAGAGAAAAGTTGCGATATGGCTAGCGCGCCGGCAATGGCGCGCCGTAGCCGGTTGTTGATCATGATGTTGCCGGCGTCGGCCGGTACATCGAGTTGTTCTCCTGTGGCCGGGTCGATAGCGGGCTTGCCGTCATGAGCGATCAGGATTCGGCCTTCCGGGGTGGCATACAGCCTTGCGTTGGACAGGGCCTCGAGCACTTGTGCTGCCCGGGGATTGGCCAGCCGGCCAAGCTGCGAGATGACGCGCAGCTTGGCATCGGTGTCGTCGTCCGCCAATGGAGCAAGGAGCACCGCATCGATACTTGCCGGCTCCGCCGCCAGCGCGATCGGGGCGAGTGTCGCCAGCAATATCGCCAGAACAATCCGGCGCCAGGATTTCAGGAGTGCGGCATAGCCCATGGCGAATTTGTCCAATTAAAGACCTTGCTTGTTTTCATTACCCGCGATGTACGGGCTCCAGGGCTGCGCGCGGATGGGGCCTTTGGTTTTCCACACCACATCGAACTGGCCATCGGCATTGATCTCGCCGATGTAGACGGGCTTGTGCAAATGATGGTTGGTCGCGTCCATCTGGATGGTGAACCCATCCGGCGCGGTGAAGGTCTGGCCGCCCATTGCTTCGATCACCTTGTCAACGTCTGTTGTCTTGGCCTGTTCGACGGCTTGCTTCCACATATGGATGCCAATGTAGGTGGCTTCCATGGGATCGTTGGTCACGACGGTTGAAGCGTTGGGCAGGTTCTTGGCCTTGGCATAGGCCTTCCATTTGTCGATGAAGGCTGTGTTGACGGGATTCTTGATGGACTGGAAATAGTTCCATGCGGCCAGGTGGCCGACGAGTGGTTTGGCGTCGACACCACGCAACTCCTCTTCGCCGACCGAAAAGGCCACGACAGGGACGTCTGTTGCCTTCAAGCCCGCATTGCCCAATTCCTTGTAAAAGGGCACGTTCGAGTCACCGTTGATGGTCGAGATCACCGCTGTTCTGCCGCCCGTGGAAAACTTCTTGATGTTGGCGACGATGGTTTGATAGTCAGAATGACCGAAGGGCGTGTAGATCTCTTCGATGTCGCTATCCTTGACGCCTTTGGAATGCAGGAAGGCGCGCAGGATCTTATTGGTCGTGCGGGGGTAAACATAATCAGTGCCCAGCAATACAAAGCGCTTGGCGCCTCCGCCATCTTCGCTCATCAGATACTCGACGGCCGGTATGGCCTGCTGGTTGGGCGCCGCGCCGGTATAGAAAACATTTTTCTCGAGTTCTTCCCCTTCATATTGGACGGGATAGAACAGCAGGCCATTCAGTTCCTTGAACACGGGCAAGGCCGATTTTCGCGAGACCGACGTCCAGGCACCGAACACGACCGATACCTTGTCCTGTGCCAACAATTGGCGGGCTTTTTCCGCAAACAAAGGCCAGTTCGAGGCGGGATCGACAACCACTGGTTCCAGTTTCTTTCCCAGTACGCCCCCGTCGGCATTAATTTCCTCGATGGTCATCAAGGCCACATCCTTGAGTGACGTTTCGGAGATTGCCATCGTTCCGGACAGAGAGTGCAGGATACCGACCTTGATCGTGTCGGTCGCCAGGGCCTGGGGCATCCAGCCTGATAGCGCCAGAAAGCTCAGGGCGGTCAATTGTTTGAGAACCAGTCTACGTTTCATGATGACTCCAGAAGGAAAGGTACAGATCGCGTGGAACGGCGCGACCCGAATGGACAGCTCCTCCTTCGATACGCAATAGTCATGCCAGGTTTCAGCAAGCACTGAACAGGCTGATGGCCCATTCTGATCATGGAATCGTTCCCGGTTTTGGGGAGGCACGCAGCGGCATGGTGCATGGATGGCACGGCGCGGGCGAGTTCTATGCACTAAAACAGGGCGGGATACCGTATCCGCACAGCGCGGGATGCCGCATTCACGAAATTGGGCGTATGCTGGAAGATGCCTTTTGGCGAACCGAGCAGTCGTTTAAGGGGTTATTCATGACTAAAAAGCAGCCACGCTCTGGCAACTGGATTGAACGCGTCGTAGGTGCTTCACGCCGTCTCAAGGATTCGGCCCTTGTCTGATAACACCGTATTTCATTTTCTTTTCCGGAACCGCTCGATAGGCTCCCCTTGGAGCGACCGCGCCCCAGTCCGGGAAGAGCTGTTCGGCGTTGAACGCCTTGAGCACCATGCCCTCAGTCTGGCTGAGACTCAACCCATCACTCAAAAGCCGCCGCGAGTTCATTCCTTGCAAAAGCGGCTTGACGATAATGCGCGGGTGTTGCTCGCCGCCTATCGCGCCAGCGCCGCGGAGCTCGAAAGTGGCCATAGCGTGGTGCCCGCCGCCGAATGGCTGCTCGACAACTATCACCTGGTCGAAGAGCAGATCCGCGAAATCAGGGACGATTTGCCGCCAGGCTTCTATCGGCAGTTGCCTAAATTGGCCGAAGGACCATTTGCGGGCTATCCGAGGGTGTTCGGTATAGCCTGGGCTTTTGTCGCCCATACCGACAGCAATTTCGACCCCGATATATTGAGGCGCTTCATTTCTGCGTACCAACGCGTCCAGCCTTTGGCGATCGGTGAGCTATGGGCGGTTGCAATCACGCTGCGGATTGTGCTGATCGAGAACCTGCGCCGCCTGGCCGATCAAATCACATCAGGACAAAGAGCCAGGGCCGCCGCCGAAGCCCTGGCCAGCCAGCTGGTGGGGTCCCAGGCTCATCGGCTTGCGCTTGATACCGATGTTTTCTCACGCGCATCAGAACCCTTGTCCGAAGTGTTCGCGGCACACCTGGCAAAACGGCTAAGAGACCAGGACCCTCAGACTACGCCGGCGCTCGGATGGTTGGAAGAACGGCTTGGACGTCAAGGCACGTCTATCGAGGAAGTCGTCCTTCATGCCCAGCAACGGCAGGGTGCATCCAATGTCACGGTGCGCAATATCATTACGAGCATGCGGCTGATTTCCGATATTGATTGGGCAGAGCTGTTCGAGAAGGTAAGCCTGGTCGATGAACGTCTGCGCGAAGCAAGCGCTTTCGGTGAAATGGATTTTCCAACCCGGAACCTGTATCGCAACGCCATCGAACAGTTGGCGCGCGGCTCATCGTTGTCTGAGCTAGAGGTCACAACCCGTACGCTGGATGCCGTGTCCATCGCGCGGGCCGGGGCCGGCCATACCCGGTCATCAAAGCGCGTGGGCGATCCTGGGTATCACCTGATCGCCGAGGGTCGCCCTGCACTAGAGCAGGCCATAGGATTTCGGGCGCCGTTGCGGCTGCGCCTGAGCCGGATGAACGTGCGCCTTGGCATGCGAGGTTATATGGGGACGATCGTGGCTCTTACCATCGTCCTTGTCATCCTCGCTTTGTGGGCGATTTGGGTCCCGGAAATGGCTGCCGCCTGGCTTGCCGTGTTCGCGATCGCTGCATTCATTCCAGCGACCGAGCTGGCGACATCGCTCGTCAATCGTGCGGTTTCGTCGACGTTCGTTGCGGCGCCCCTGCCCGGTCTCGAGCTCAAGACCGGGGTACCGACCTCACTAAGGACATTGGTCGCCATACCGACATTGCTGACGAGTGAGGCAGATATTCGAGAACAAATTGAGCGGCTCGAAGTGCATTATCTGGGCGGTGCAACCGGCGACCTGGTTTTTGCCGTGCTGTTTGATGGTCTGGATGCAGACCAGGAAGTGATGCCAGGCGACGAGCCTCTGCTTCTCCAGGCCGCCGAAGCGATTGCCGAGCTGAATCGCCGTCACGGCCCCGGTCCCGCCGGCACGCGTTTCCTGGTGCTGCATCGTCGGCGTGTTTTCAATCAGGGGGAAAGCAAGTGGATGGGATGGGAACGCAAACGAGGCAAGCTGCACGAGCTGAACCGGCTTTTGCGCGGTGCGACCGATACCACCTACATTCCGGTCGGGGGTGCGCCTGTGGCGGTGCCGGCAGACGTGCGATATGTGATTACGCTCGATGCAGACACGAGGTTGCCCCGGGACGCCGCATTGCGCCTGGTAGGCAAGATGGCGCATCCTTTGAATCGGCCGCATTTCGATGACGCGCAGCAGCGTGTCATCAAGGGCTACGCGATTCTTCAGCCGCGCGTCACACCGTCCCTGCCTGTTGGAAGCGAAGGATCGATCTATCAACGGGTCTTCTCGAGTCCGGGAGGCATGGACCCGTATGCCGCCGCTATTTCCGACGTGTATCAGGATCTCTTCGGAGAGGGTTCTTATACGGGCAAAGGCATATACGAGGTGGACGCGTTCGAGGCTGCTTTGTCAGGCCGTATACCACCGAACACATTGCTCAGCCATGATCTGTTCGAAGGGGTCTTTGCACGTGCCGGGCTCGCCTCGGATGTCGAGGTAGTGGAAGAATTTCCTTCCCGCTACGATGTCGATGCATGGCGTCAGCACCGATGGGTCCGTGGTGACTGGCAACTGATTCCCTGGATATTCCGGCGTGCGGCGGGCCATGAGAAGTTGCCGTCCATGGGACGCGGAAAAATGCTGGACAACCTGCGCCGCTCCGTGCTGGCGCCGGCGACCCTAGTCGCATTCGTCTGCTCCTGGTTATTGCCCATGCCAGCCAGTGTACTGGCTACGTTGCTCGTCCTTGCCTGCGTCGCGATTCCACCGTGTTTACCTTCGGCTTTTTCCTTATTCGCGCGGCGTAGCAGTGTTCGGTTCGCAAGTCATATTGCTGCAGTTGTCAGTGAGCTGCGGCTAGCAGCTTTGCAGGTCCTGCTATCTGTGGCTTTTATTCCCGATCGGGCGTGGCGCATGGGCGACGCCATTTCAATCACCCTGTTTCGTCTATTCGGCACCCGTCGTCATCTTCTCGAATGGACCACGGCCGCTCAAACCGCCCAGCGTCCGCGCCTTGATCTTCGTGGTTTTTATCAGCAAATGGGTGGGGGTACCTTGCTGGCGGTGGCAATAGCCGTGGGTGTACTCATTTTTGCGCCGACCTCCTGGCCACTGGTCATGCCGTTTACCCTATTGTGGCTTGCAGCGCCCGCGCTTGCTTTGTGGGCCAGCCGGCCGCAAACCGTGTTGCCACGCAGTAAAGTTGCCGAATCCGACGCTCGCGTGCTGCGCCTGACGGCACGCCGCACGTGGCGTTTCTTTGAAACCTTCGTCACCCCGGCAGACAACATGCTGCCGCCGGATAATTTCCAGGAAGACCCCAAGCCCATACTCGCGCATCGTACGTCGCCGACCAATATCGGGCTGTACCTGCTATCGGCCATTGCCGCTCGTGATTTTGGCTGGGCCGGTACGGTCCAGACCGTGGAGCGGCTCGAAACGACCATGGCGACCATGCGCAAGCTTGCGCGTTTCAATGGGCATTTTTTCAACTGGTACGATACTCAGGATCTGCGCGCGCTCGAGCCGGCCTATGTGTCGTCCGTTGATAGCGGCAACCTTGCCGGCCACCTTATCGTTGTTGCCAACACATGCGAAGAGTGGTTGGACGGCCACTTCCTTGTGGAATCCAGGCTGGGCATGCTCGATAACCTGGACCTGGCCCGCCAGGTAATCGTCGCCATGCCGGTCGCCAGCGGCGAACGAGGTGCGCAACTCATCCTGCTTCTCGATGATCTTGCGGTAAAGCTTGGGGCTACTCAGCAAGCGGTTCAGGCGTCGCTCCCGCGGCTGAGCCGGCACGTCGAGAACGCAGCCAGGATGCTGCGCGGTCTTGTGCCTGCCGAGGTCGATGA
The DNA here is from genome assembly GCF_002849615.1 of Pollutimonas nitritireducens. Lineage (GTDB taxonomy): Bacteria > Pseudomonadota > Gammaproteobacteria > Burkholderiales > Burkholderiaceae_B > Pollutimonas > Pollutimonas nitritireducens. The sequence continues at coordinate 25,428 of NZ_PDNV01000006.1, read as the reverse complement.
GGATTCCAATGATGCACTGTTCTGGATACAGGCCCTCGCCGACTCGATGGCCGAGCACAGCCGTGATGAATCAGCCAGCGACATCGAGAAGCGGTCGCTGGAAGAACGAATCCGGGCGCTGGCCGACGAAGCTCGAGAAATGGCCCTCGCCATGGATTTTGCATTTCTTATGGATTCCGACAGGAATCTGTTGTCCATCGGCTATTCGCATGCCGACAATAGCCTGGACCCCAGCTGCTACGATCTGCTTGCATCCGAGGCCCGGCTTGCGAGCCTCTTTGCGATAGCAAAGGGGGACGCCGCAACCCGTCATTGGCTGCGTCTGGGCCGAACGGCTACGCCGCTAGGCAAGGGATCCGCACTTATCTCGTGGTCCGGCTCCATGTTCGAATACCTTATGCCTTCTTTGGTGATGAGGGCTCCTTATGGGAGCCTTCTGGAGCAGACCAATCGGCTCGTCGTGGCGCGCCAGCAAGACTATGCCAATTCCTTGAGTATTCCCTGGGGCATCTCTGAGTCTGCCTATAACGCCCGCGATATCGAATTCACCTATCAGTATTCCAACTTCGGCGTACCCGGGCTCGGCCTCAAGCGTGGCCTCTCTGAAAACAAGGTTGTCGCTCCCTATGCAACGGGTCTTGCCGCCATGGTCGACCCCGCAGGCGCCTGTAAAAACTATATTCGGCTTACCAGCATGGGGGCGCTTGGACGCTACGGGTTTTATGAAGCGCTGGATTTCACCACATCTCGCCTTCCAGAAGACAAGCACGTGGCCATTGTGCGCAATTTCATGGCACACCATCAGGGCATGACAATTGTCGCCATCGCCAATGCATTGTTGAACGCGCCAATGCGCGTGCGGTTTCATCGCGAACCCATGATCCAGGCCAGCGAGCTCTTGCTTCAGGAACGTATGCCACGAGACGTCGCCATCGCGCATCCGCGCGCTGAAGAGGTGAGTGTGGCCGCCATGAGCACCGGCGACAGCGGGGCGGTGCGTCGTGTTGCCGGGGCAGCTCTCGGGGCGCCAATCACCCACTTGCTATCGAACGGCCGCTACACCGTCATGCTGACGGATTCGGGTGCGGGATACAGCCGCTGGAGGGATATTGCCGTGACCCGGTGGCACGAGGATTCCACGCGGGACGATTACGGATCCTTCATTTTCATGCGGGATACGCAGAACGGCAAGGTTTGGTCTACAGGCATGCAACCGGTTGGCAGCATCGCCGAACAGGCGGACGTGATATTTGCGGAAGACTACGCCGAGTTCATTTGCCGCGAGGGGGCGTTGACGGCCACGACCGAGATTCTCGTCTCGGGTGAGGACGACGGCGAAGTGCGCCGCGTTTCGCTGGCCAATAGCGGTCGCCGTGCGCGCGAGATTGAAGTGACCTCTTACTCGGAGCTTGTCCTGACGCTGCCTGCCGCTGACAAAGCGCATCCTGCTTTCGCGAAGATGTTTGTGGTCACCAGCCGACTCCCCGAATTTGATGCGCTCGTTGCCACCAGGCGTAAACGTTCAGCTCAGGAACCTGAAGTGTGGGCGGCACATTTCGCGGTGGTCGAGGGCCAGGTCGTGGCGGAGCCGCAATACGAGTCCGACCGTGCGCAATTTGTGGGACGCGGGCATGAGACAGGGAACGCCAGCGCCATGTTGGGCGATGAGCCTCTTTCGAATACGGTCGGAACGGTGCTGGACCCTGTCTTCGCGCTGAGATACCGCGTGCTTATTCCGCCGGGAAAGGTTGCCCGGATCGCTTTCTGGACGATTGTCGCGTCATCACAGGCAGAACTGATAAATCTTATAGACAAACACCACGATCGCAGTGCGTTCGAGCGGGCCAAGACACTGGCATGGACACAAGCACAGGTTCAACTTCGACATCTGGATATCAGGTCGGAAGAGGCCGCGGATTTCCAGCGCCTCGCGGCGCCAGTCCTCTACGCGGATCCCGCCTTTCGTGCGCCTTCCAATACGATCATGCGTGGGGCTGCATCCCAATCGAACCTTTGGTCACTATCGATTTCCGGCGATTTGCCTATCGTGCTGCTTCGTATAGACGACATTGAAGACATCGGCCAACTCCGTCAATTGTTGCGGGCGCATGAGTATTGGCGCATGAAGCGCCTTGCGGTCGACCTGGTCATCATCAATGAGCGTGCCTCCTCTTATATCCAGGACCTTCAGATTGCGATTGAAACCGCAGTGCGCAGTAGTCAGTCGCGGCCACGCTTTGGCGGCGAGCACACGCAGGGTTCGATCTACGCGTTGCGCGCGGACCTGATGAGCGTGGACGCCAGGGGATTGCTCCAATCGGCGGCACGGATCGCACTGATTGCACGCTATGGCACTATCTCCGAACAGCTGGCGCGAATGCCGCAACCCACCATGCCGAAGCAGGCGCCGCGCCGCCCTGTACCTATATTACCCGGGACGCCATCGCCTATGCCTGAAGGACTTGAGTTTTTCAACGGCTTCGGAGGGTTTGATAAACAGGGGCGTGAGTATGTGACCATTTTGAATGACGGGCAGTCCACGCCTGCGCCCTGGCTCAACGTGATAGCCAATTCCCGGTTCGGGTTCCAGGTCTCAGCCGACGGCAGCGGCTATACCTGGGCGCAAAACAGCCGTGAAAACCAGCTTACGCCGTGGTCGAACGACCCGGTAGGAGATCCCTCCGGTGAAGCGATCTATATACGCGATGAAGTCACGGGTGCACTGTGGACGCCGACGGCGCAACCTATGCGCGACAATGGAACATACATCGCCAGGCATGGGCAAGGTTATAGTCGTTATGAACATGTGGATAATGATATCGGGCTTGAGTTGTTGCAATATGTGCCGCTTTCAGATCCCCTCAAGATTTCCCGACTGACCTTGCGCAATCTGTCCGATGCGCCGCGCCGTCTTTCGGTGACGGCATACGCGGAATGGGTGCTGGGAACATCCCGTGGCACTTCCGGCCCCTTTGTCGTGACAATGATGGACAAGGAAACCGGCGCCATGCTGGCACATAATCCATGGAGTATTGCATTCCCGGGCCGAACGGCTTTCGCCGATCTCGGCGGATCCCAATCCGCCTGGACGGCCGATCGCACCGAATTTCTTGGCCGCAATGGGTCCATGGCGGCACCTGCGGCACTGATGGGCCGCAATCCGCTATCGGGAAAAACAGGTGCCGGACTGGATCCGTGCTCAAGCCTGCAGACCATAGTCGAACTGGCGCCCGGACAGTCAACGGAAATTGTCTGGTTTCTCGGACAATGCGGGTCGGCAGACGAGGCCGCTGCACTGGTGGCTCGTTACCGCAGCACCAATCTCGACGAGGTTCTGCGGGAAGTGACCGATCACTGGGACTCACTGCTTGGCACGATCCAGGTCAGAACGCCCGACCGGGCTATGGACATCATGCTCAATGGATGGCTGCTGTATCAGACGCTTGCGTGCCGCATCTGGGCGCGTTCCGCGTTTTACCAGGCCAGCGGAGCTTACGGCTTTCGAGATCAGCTCCAGGACGGCATGGCGCTTACGTTTGCCCGGCCCGATGCGACACGCGAGCATATTTTGCGCGCCGCCGGCCGTCAGTTCGTGGAGGGCGATGTTCAGCACTGGTGGCTGCCGCATTCGGGACAGGGGGTGCGCACCCATATCTCGGACGATCGTGTGTGGCTGGCCTTTGCCGCTGCCACCTATGTCGCCAGCACTGGCGATGCCGCGATTCTGGAAGAAGTGGTGGCTTTTCTCGAGGGACCGCCGTTGCTGCCTGAAGAGCACGACGTGTTCTTTCAGCCTATGGCTGCCGATGAGTCGGCCTCGCTGTATGAGCACTGCGCGCGCGGACTGGACCAGTGCATCAAGCTGACGGGACCATTGGGCCTGCCGCTGATGGGCACAGGGGACTGGAACGACGGCATGAACCGGGTGGGCGAGGGCGGAAAAGGCGAAAGTGTGTGGCTGGGGTGGCTGCTGCTGCGAACGATAGAACTTTTTATACCCTACGCTCAGGAGCGGGACACTGAACGCGCCGAGCGCTGGTGCACGCACGCTGCCTCGTTGAAGGGCGCCCTGGAGCGGGAGGCCTGGGACGGACAGTGGTACCGCCGCGCGACTTTCGACGATGGGAGCTGGCTGGGATCGAAAGACAGCCAGGAATGCCGGATCGATTCGATTGCGCAGTCATGGGCAGTATTGTCGGGCGCCGCGGAACCGGCGCGCGCGGCCATGGCGATGGCCTCACTTGAGCAATACCTTGTCCGGCATGACGATGGAATTGCGCTCTTGTTCACCCCGCCATTCGATACCACGGTCCGCGACCCGGGATATATCAAGGGCTACCCGCCCGGCTTGCGGGAAAACGGCGGGCAGTACAGCCACGCGGCAATGTGGGCGATCCTCGCATTTGCAAAGCTTGGTGAAGGTGGGAAAGCCGCTGAATTATTCGGACTGATTAATCCGATCAATCATGCGCGTACGCGTGAAGAAACTGAACGCTACAAGGTGGAGCCCTATGTCGTGGCCGCCGATGTCTATTCGGTCGCGCCCCACGTTGGGCGCGGCGGTTGGACATGGTATACCGGTTCGGCAGCCTGGATGTATCGCGCCGGCATTGAAGGCATACTGGGCATTCGGCGCGAGGGCAGCTTTCTTGTGGTTGAACCGTGTATTCCGGATTCATGGCCCGGATTCGACGCCACGGTGAAGATGGGTTCGTCTGAGTACGATATCCGCGTCGATAAAGTCTCTGGCAGCAAGAACGACACCGCATCAGCACTGCTTGACGATGTACCTGTGGACTGCATCCGGGGCGGTGTACGGGTGCTGCTGTCCGAGGGAAAGCATAGCTTGACAGTGTCGATCTAGAGCAGCCAGTCGATGGGAAGCATGGAAAATACCTTGACGCAGATCCGTCGCCACAGGCTGGCATGCGGCTCGGTGTCGTAGCGCGTTTTTTCGCCATCCTTGCGTTCTATCCAATACATGTCGCCGTCGTCGGTGAGCTTGACTTCGTAGGCGATGATGGAAATTCTGTCATTGAACGAGGTATTGATTTGCATGGCCATCTCGGGGCTTTCTATAACGAATCCCAGTTCGGTGTTCAGTTTGGCCGACCGTGGGTCGAAGTTGAACGAGCCGACGAAAACCCGTTCGCTGTCGACCGTGAATGTCTTGGCATGGAGACTGGATCCCGAGCTGCCAAAACGACCGGTGCCTTTTTCCCTCGGTCCGTCAGACATCCGCTTCATTTCATAGAGCTCAACGCCGGCCTTCAATAGCGGCTCGCGTCGTTTGGCGTAGCCGGCATGAACAGCGGCGACATCGGTTGCGTCCAGCGAGTTGGTCAGGACCTGCAGCTTGACGCCGCGTTTTGCAAGTGCCGTGAAACTAAGCACACCTGCTTCAGCCGGGACGAAGTAGGGGGAAATCAGTTTGACGTCCGATTGCGGTTCACCAATAATCTGGCCCAACTCATGTGTCAGCAGTTTTTCTTTGGGCACTTGTCCCAGTCCTTTGCGCGGATCGTCGCTTACCATCCGGGTGTGAGCCCAATCCATGGCGATGGTTTCGTCGGCCAGCTGGCGAATCAGACCGGAATCGCGCAACGCTTTGATATAGGTCTCGGCTCGTGGGTCGCGTTCCAGGATGGAAGCTTCGGATGTCAGTTCCTTCAGGCGTTCTGGCCCGACCTTCGGCAATATCAGTGCTACGGGGTAGGAAGACTGGCTATTCCAGTAACGATCGAAATCGTCGGAGACGTCCTTGACGATGGGGCCGATTGCCGCCACATCCAGATCGGCGAACAAAACGCCGTCGGTAGCACCGAAGTATTCGTCGCCCATATTGCGACCGCCCACGATGGTGATCTGATTGTCGGCGGTGTAGGACTTATTGTGCATGCGACGATTGGCGCGTGAAAAATCCGTGATATAGCCCAGCCATTTCGGCGAGCGGACGACGAAAGGATTGAACAAACGCACTTCGATATTCGGGTGCGAATCCAGCGCGGAAAGTGTGGGATCGAGGTCGGAGGGGTTGTTATCATCCAGCAGTAGACGCACTCGCACGCCACGCTCGGCGGCGGCTCTCAAGGCTTCGAACATCAGCGTGCCGGTCAGGTCTTTGTGCCAGATATAGTATTGAACATCGAGGGTACGTTCGGCTGCTTTCGCCAGAAGTGCGCGCACGGCGAAGGCAGCCCTGGGGTCGGAGAGCATATGAATGCCTGACTTGCCAGGGTGCTGGCTTGCCATATGGGAGATTCCCTTACCCAGAGTGGTGCGATTGGCTTCCTCGAGTGGCAGCGCCGTCGTGTATGTCCGGTTTTCCAGTGAAGGAAGGGTCGTGCACCCGGCCACCACCGCCACCAGACAGGACAAAATAAAATAAAGCGATGCGCGTGCTGGTACGCTCATGGTTTCGGCTCCTACCTGTTGCACAAAAAAGGATACACGATGAACTATGTTCTGGCTCACGGATCGTGGCATGGCGGATGGTGCTGGCGTGCTGTCGCTGAGCGGCTGCGCAACGCCGGCCATCAAGTCTTCACGCCCAGCTTTACCGGCATGGGTGACCGCGCCCATTTGCTGCGCAACGATATCACGATTGACGTGTTCATCGACGACTTGGTGCAGGTGATTCTGGCAGAGGAACTGGACGATGTCATTCTGGTGGGCCATAGCTTTGCCGGCGTGCCCATTACGGGCGTCGCAGATCGCATCCCTGAGGCTATCGCCCGCCTGGTGTATTTTGATGCTGTTGTGCTGGAAAGCGGCAAGAACGCGTTTTCGAATTATCCCAAGGCCGATGCCGATGCCCGTATCGCTTCGGCCGCCAAGGCCACGTCTGGATTGGCGGTGCCGGTGCCAGAGCGACTTCCCCCGGTATGGGGATTGGAACCCGGTACAGAAGCGTATGACTGGGTCATGCGCAGGATGACACCCCATCCCCTGGCCAGCTATACCACGCCGCTTGTCCTCGACAGGCCCATCGGCAATGGCCTGCCGTGTACTTATTTGCATTGCAACAAGCCCTCGCATCCTCTTCTGGAAGAGTCGCGGCGACTGGTGAAATCGCTGCAGGGCTGGAACTGGATCGACGTTCCGGCCCCGCACGAGGCGCATATTACTCACCCGGAACGTATGAGCGAAATATTGCTGGAGGTTTGAGGTCCGGATCCGGTCAGTTAGTTAGTACGGCACGCCCGGTTATCTTGCCGCTGCGCAAGGCAGTCAGGGTGGCGTCGGCCTCGTCCAGTGCAAAGCGCTGTATCGGGATAGGTGATATTCGCCCTGTCCTCACGAGGTCGATAAGCTCGCGGAGTTCCGACAGATTGCCCACGTAGCTGCCGACGATGTTCATGGCTTTCATCGGAATCAGCGCGATGGGCCAGGACGATGCGCCGCCGAACAGGCCTATGATGATCAACTTGCCGCCTTTGGTCAGGCAGTCGAAGGCGATCCCCGTGGTGGATGGTGCGCCCACGAGATCGATGAACGCTTGTGCGGGCTTGCCGTCCAGGGCTTTCAGAATCTGTTGTGCCGCGTCGGGAGCAGCACCATCGACTGCCGCCAGCGCACCTGCGTCCAGTGCAGCCTGGCGTTTTGCGGGATCGATGTCCACGACGATGGCACCCACGCCACCGAGCGCCGAAAGCAGGCTCAGGCACATCAAGCCCAGGCCCCCGGCGCCGACGATCACGATGGGATGATTCTGGAAAATGGGCGCGCCGATCTTCTTCAATGCGGAATAGGTAGTCAGGCCTGAACAGGCGTATGGTGCAATCTGTGCGGCATCAAGGTCGCCGATATCAATCAGGTACTTGGCATCGGGTACCAGGATATGATCGGCGTAGCCACCACCCCGATGAATGCCCAGGCACCGGGGTGCCGAGCAGTGGTTTTCCATGCCGTCCAGGCAAGCGGGGCATTGCCCGCAGCCTATCCATGGGTATACCAGATAATTTCGGCTCAGTTCCACGCCGCTTGCATCAGGGCCCATGGCCGACAGTGTACCGACGGTTTCGTGGCCCATGATCAAAGGCAGCGACACGCCTCGGTCTTTCAATGCAAGGGTGCGGCCATTGCCAAGATCGTAGCCACCCTCCCAAAGGTGAATGTCGCTATGGCATACGCCCGCCGCGCGCACCTGCAGAAGCACCTCTTTACCTGAGGGTACGGGTGTGTCGACTTCCTGCTGCACTAGTGGTTCGCGAAAATTAATTACGCAATAACACTTCATGGAGAATCTCCTCTTGTCATTTTTTGACCAACGGACATTGGCTGTCTGCCAGCGGGACGAATAGCTTATCACCAGGAATGGTCGCCAGGATCGTGTAAACGTCGTTTGCGGACTTGGATTCGGAAGGTTTTTTCACCTCGACCTGATACATGTCCATGATGACGCGTCCATCCTCGGGGCGGACCCGCGCATTGCTGATCAATTTGGTCTGTACCGGGAGCTCGCGAATTTTTGCGTTGACTTTCAAGCTATCGAATGTACCGGCCGCTTTGACGGCTTCCAGATAATGCATGGTTGACACATACGAGAGTGCCTGGACCATGGACGGAGCGCGCTTGAATCCGGTTTTATCTTGCCAGCGTTTTGTCCACGCCCGTGTGTCGTCATTCGCGTCCCAATAGAACGGTGTCGGGAAACTGAGCCCCTGGGCATAGTCCAGCCCCATGCCGAATACGTCGTTGATGAACACGAGAAAGGTAAGCAGCTTTTGGTCCCCGCCCGCCAGGCCGAAATCCTGGGCCTGCTTGATAAGGTTGATCAGGTCGCCGCCTGCGCTGGCAAGGCCGATAACGTCAGCCTTCGATGATTGGGCTTGCAACAGATACGAGGCAAAATCGGACGAGCCGAGAGGGTGTTTGGTACTGCCCACCACTTTGCCCCCGGCTGCAGTGACGAAATTGCTTGCTGTTTCCTCCATCGTCTTGCCAAAGACATAATCGGTGGTAATGAAGAACCAGCTTTTCCCACCACTCTTGACTGTGTTGCCCACGACTGCATTGGCCAGGGCATAGGTATCGGGCGCCCATTGCGTACTTATCGGTGAGCACTGCTTGCCGCTGAAGTCGCCAGCGAAACCACCACTGATCAACGCCACACCCTTTTTCTCGGCGGCCACATGCATGGCGGCCAGCCCAGTTGAACTTGCGCCACCGTCCACAACGGCGACCAGGTTCTGGATGTCGAACCAGTTGCGCACCATGGTGGAGGCGACGTCGACCTTGTTCTGGCTGTCACCGCCTATGACTTCTATTTTCTTCCCCAGGACTGATCCGCCAAAGTCTTCGACGGCCATGCGGGCTGATATCTCGGAACCCAAGCCGCCCAGATCGGAGTAGATGCCGGAGCGGTCATTCGATACGCCAATACGCACGATATCGGTATTCTGTGCTGCCACATGGCCGGATAATAGCGCGCAGCTCAGCGCCAGTGCCAAAGATCGTAATTTCATTTGTATGTCTCCCTTTGTTCATGATGTATCGCAAAGTGGTGGTGCTGCAAAAGTTGGTGTGGTTCAACTGGTCGGTGGTTGCTTCATCGCGGCCTTGCTCGCCAACATGGCGTTAATTTGCAGATCCGACAATCCGGCTTCCAGCAGAATCTCGCAGGTATGTTGGCCCAGACGGGGTGGCATGGCTGGTGCAATGTAGCTGTTCTCCATGCGCACGGGGCTGCGGATATAACGGTAGGTGTTCTGCATCTCGTCGCGGAGATCGATGAAGAAGTCCACGCTTCTCAAATGCGGATCGTTCTCCAGCTCGTCCAGCGAATTGATGCGTGTCGCGGGTATTTCCACGTGTTGGCAGAACGCGAGCCACTCATCGGTGGAGCGTTGGCGCATGATGTCGCTCAACAGCTCATACAACTGGTCGATATGACTGGTGCGCCCCGCGATGCCCCGGAAGCGGGGATCCTGGGCCATGGATTCGTTGCCGGTGCCCATGAAAAAACGTTTCCAGTGGCCATCGGTATAGGGCATTATGCAGATATAGCCGTCGGCTGTCTGGTAGGGTTTGCGCCAGGGCGTCAACGTGCGCGGATAGCCTGCGGGTTGATTGGCGCCGACCAGATGGCGGCCATAAAAATGTTCGACCAGCATATACGACGTCATGGCTTCGAACATGGGTACTTCAACGAACTGGCCCCGGCCGGTGCGCTCCCGCTGGAATAGCGCGGCGAGAATGGCATGAGCGGCAATCAGGCCGCATGTCTTATCGGCGGCAATTGTCGGTAGATAGCGGGGTGTGCCGGTCTGGCGTTCAACGCTGTCTGCAACGCCGCTCAGGCCCTGAATCGTATCGTCGTAGGCGGGCTGGCCATCGTAAGCGCCGCCGCTTCCAAAGCCATGCAAGCCGGCGTAAATCAGTCGCGGGTTGCGTGCGCGCAGGGCATCGGTATCAAGGCCCAACAGCGCCATTTTCTGCGGACGGATGCTATGCATGAAAACATCTGCCTTGTCGACGAGCGCAAGCAGCGCTTCGCGCGCTGTGGCTTGCTTGAGGTCCAGGACAACGCTGCGCTTGTTCCGGTTGATCCCGAGGAATATCGCCGAAAGCCCCGCCTCGAACGCCGGTCCGGTATTGCGTGTGGAATCCCCCCCGGGCGCTTCGACTTTGATTACATCGGCGCCGTAGTCGGCAAGTATCTGCGAGGCATAGGGGCCAAAAACCACCGAGGTGAGGTCGATGATGCGTATGCTGCCCAGCGCAGCGGTAGAAATGGTATTTGTATTCATGGCTCGATGAGTCTATTCTGATGCTCCGATAACGGTCTAATATTGTTTATCTATCGAGTGATAACGCGAGCGCATGGGCATTACTCTCCGTCAATTCCAGCATTTCATCGCCGTGGCCGAACACGGCAACTACCGCTTGGCGGCCGAAAAGCTCTTTGTTGCGCAGCCAGCGTTGTCGGTATCGATTCAGAAACTGGAGGCCGAGGTCGGAGCGCAGTTGCTCGAGCGAGGATCCAAAGGCGTCACCCTGACGCCGGCAGGCCACGCCCTAATCAAAGACGCAAGAGCCGCCTTGTTCTACAGCGAACAGGCCTGCCGATCGGCGCGTTTGGTCGCGTTGGGCGAATGGGGCACGTTGCGATTGGGTTTTGTCGGATCGGCAACCTACACCTTACTTCCCTTATGCGTGCCGGCGTTTCGGGCTGACCATCCCAACGTGAAAGTGGAATTGCGCGAGGACAGCTCCATCGGACTGATAAACCTGGTGCGTAACCACGAGATTGACGCGGCAGTCGTTCGTGGTCCTATCGCCCAAGAAGACATGATCGAGGCGTGGGTGATCCAGCTCGATGATTTGATTCTCGCCGTGCCTGTCGATCATCCTTTGGCGGCGCGCAAGAAGGTGGCACTGGAAGAATGCCGACACGAGGGGTTTGTGCTGTACGCCTCAACATTGGTGCCGGGCCTGCACGGCGAGGCTGTGTCGCTTTGTCGCAAGGCGGGCTTTACGCCGTGCGTCAGCCAGGAAGCGATCCAAGTGCAGACTCAGCTCAGCTTGGTGGCCAGCGGAATGGGCATCGCCCTTGTGCCTGCCGTGACAAGGTCCTATTCGCCTCAACATGTTCGCTTTATCGATCTAATCGATGAAGGCGCACGCCGGTGCCTGTCCCTGTCGTTGGTCGCTCATCGCGACACACGTTCCCTGCTGGTGGATCGGCTCCGCGACAAAATGCTCGGGCTGTTCACGTCGTGACGGGCTTATTCGACGTCAGTGCGTGGTCTTCTTTATGGCACGCTGCTGAATGAAAGCATCTACTGCCTGTTCGTGATCCGCCGTCTTGTGGGCAATGGCCTGGAAGGCCGCCGACATTTCTAGCAGCGTATCCAGCCGACTGTGTTGACCCTCGCGCAGGAGGCGCTTACTCATTCGGACGGCTTCAGGCGGATTCGCCGCGATTCTTCTGGCCATCTTGCAGGACTCTTCGATCAATTGTTCCGGGGCGACGACTTTGGAAAGCAGGCCCCATTCCAGAGCCTGCTGTGTATCGATGGCATCGCCGGTAAACGTCATCTCGGCCGCGCGCGACATACCGATAAGCCGGGGAAGAAACCAGGCACCGCCGTCGCCCGGAATAATGCCCAGCTTGACGAAACTCTCTGCGAAAATTGCACGCTCGGACGCGATCCGGATGTCGCACATGCACGCCAGATCGAAACCCGCGCCGATTGCCGGGCCGTTTATGGCCGCGATCGTGGGAACTTCGAGTTTGTGCATGGCCAGGGGCAGGCGTTGAATGCCATGCTTGTATTCGTGACGCAAAGCGGCGCTGTCGTAGTCCGGCCCGAGCTGTCGCTCCATTTCATGAATACTTCCACCCGACGAAAACACTTTGCCGGCACCGGTGATGATGGCCACTCGCACGGAGGGGTCGGCTTCAATACGCTGGAAGGCGGCCAGAAAAGCATCCACGAGCCTGTTGCCGGTAAGGGCATTGCGAGTGTCTCCGTGGTTCATGGTCAGGATCACAACCCCGTGTTCATCCTGTTCAAAATGCAGTATTCGATCCATTCGTGCCTCTTAGGTGGGTGAAAGCGGACTTTATCGGTTTGACGCCAAGTAGAGCAGCTTAGGGGTGAAACCCGATTGAATCCAATACTATTTTGTTAACGAATAATAGTAAGGGCGCGCGGGATCACTGACGATGACCGCAGCGATAAGAAAGAGTTATTGCCACGGCCGAAAATAGTATTAGACATGTATAGGGCATCATGGCTAGTATCCATGCATCGATAAGAGAGCCGATAGCAACCTTGCACCAGATCATGATTGATACCTTAGCGCTTACTGAAATTCCGGCGGCAGACGAAGCGCTTCGTTCAGAAATACGGGCATTTCTGAGTTTGGCGACGGGGAATATGGCGCCTGATGTCCGTGCTCGTTCCTGGATGGGATTCGATCCCGGCTTCAGCCGGCAACTTGCCGCTCGCGGCTGGCTTGGCCTGACCTTGCCCGTCGAGTATGGCGGGGCGGGCAGGGGGCCGTTTTCCCGCTTTGTGATGTCGGAAGAGCTCTTATGCGCCGGAGCGCCTGTTTCAGCCCACTGGATTGCTGACAGGCAAAGCGGGCCGCTGATTCTTAAATACGGCACCGAAGCGCAGAAGCAATACTATCTGCCTCGCATCTGCAAAGCCGAGGCTTTTTTCTGCATCGGCATGAGCGAACCGAATTCTGGCTCCGACCTGGCCAGCATCAGGTGCCGCGCTACGGCGGTTCCAGGCGGTTGGCTATTGAACGGCAGCAAGATATGGACGACGAACGCCCAGCATTCGCACTACATGATCGCATTGATGCGTACTTCGGGAGAGGCCGCCGATCGGTACAAAGGCTTGTCGCAAATCATTGTCGACCTGAGCCTGCCGGGGGTGACGATACGACCCATCATGGATATGGCCGGCGACGAGCATTTTTGCGAGGTGTTCTTCGATAATGTGTTATGCACGGATGATGCGCTGATCGGTAAGGAAGGCAACGGCTGGCCGCAGGTCAATGCCGAACTCGCCTTCGAACGTAGCGGACCTGAGCGTTTGTATTCGAGCATGGTGTTGCTGGAAAGTTGGCTGCAACATTGCCGGCTGACCGGCACCAACGATGCGCGGACGATAGAAACAGTAGGGAAAGTCGTCTCGTGGCTGGCAGTGCTCAGGGCCATGTCGATTTCGTTGGCGGGCAAGCTGGCGCGCGGCGAAAGTCCTGCGATCGAAGCCAGTCTGGTCAAAGACCTGGGCACAGAAATCGAACAAGCCATTCCGCAGATTATCGGCGAGATGCTCGGTTCATGTCCGCGAACCCCTGTCCCGGCCCATCTGCGCCGGACACTCGTCTATCTGGAACAAATGGCGCCGTCGTTCTCACTGCGCGGTGGAACACGTGAAATTCTCAGGGGCATCATCGCACGCGGCCTCGGGCTTCGATAAGGACAATGATGGATACGCTGTATGCCGATTCTGTTGAGCGCTTGTTTTCGCAAATTTCCACTCCGGCGTCGATCCGCGCAATCGAGAGCGGCCAGAGTACGGACGCAATGTGGAAGGAAATCGAGCAGTCCGGATTTCTCGATGCGTTGCTTCCCGAGTCTCTGGAGGGTGCCGGCCTGAACCTTGCACAGGTTTTTCCCATGTTCCTGTCAGCTGGCCGATATGCTGTGCCAGTGCCATTTGCCCAAACCATGCTGGCGCGCGCCTGGCTGTTCGCTGCCGGCGTTACCCCTCCCAAAGGCCCGATCAGTATTGCTGGGCTGGGGGTTCGGGCGGACAAAGGCACCGTCGACGCTGACGCGCTCCCGTTCGGACGCGTGTCCGCGTGGGTATTGGCTGACATGGGCGGCGACATAGCCTTGTTGCCGACAGCAGAGGCCAGCAGCCTATTTTCAGGCGGCCCTGGCAGCCTGTCAGCGTCCTTGCAGTGGATTACGAGGCCGGGCGCCGGGATAGCGATAGCAGCCTCGAAATCAGCCAGGGTGGGATTGGACCAGTTGGCCGCCGCAAGCTATGCCGCCTTGATTGCCGGTGCTGCCGAGCGCGTTCTGGCAATGACGCTGGACTATGCGAACCAACGCAAGCAGTTCGGCAAACCCATAGGCAAGTTCCAGGCCATTCAGAATCAGATCAGTGTCATGGCCGAGCGCACATGGGCATCGCGTATGGCCGCAGAGCTGGCATGCCGGAGCGCAGACTGGTCACCGCGATTCTTGATGGCAGCGCTTGGAAAAGCCCGTTGCAGTGAAGCGGCGGGCCTTATTGCCGACATGGCACATGCCGTGCACGGGGCCATAGGCGTGACCGACGAATACGGCTTGCATCTGTATACCCGTCGCTTGCGTGAGTGGCGACTGTGTGCGGGCGCAGAAAGCTATTGGGCCAGCCGCATTGGTGCACAGTTGTTGAGCCAGCCGGAAACCACGGCGCTGGCGTTCATATGCGAGGAGTTATCGGCGCAGGCTGCATAACGAGCTGTGGTGTCAGTGCAGGCCGCCGCCGGTCGCCCAACTGGCGCCTTGCTGAATGAGAAGGTCGGCCAGCCCTTGCGCTTCGTCGGCGCTAAGCCCATGCTCCATCATGGTAAAGACCGCAAAATCCACGCCGGATGACTGCGTCATTTGCCAGCAGTCGCCGGTGTTTTCCAGTTCAAGTCCTGATCTGTGAAGCACATTTCCATTTGGCAGGATGGTCCAGATGGTGCGCTGAGCCTGTAATTCTTTCTCCACGGTTTTCTCTGAATGCTGTGGCAGGGGCGTGCGCGCCGCCTGCTTGTTATTGTTTATTACTCGGCGGTGGAGACCATTGCAGTGCAATAGTTATACATCGTCAAGACTGACTTGATATACGTGATATTTTAAATAGTTGGTTCGACGTATATCGCGGGAGCTACGGCCAATTCGCCGCCATATTAAACCCTTTAGCCTAGTTTGTCGTCTGCGACATGGTAATCGGGATCTTCATGTTTGTTGATTTCCACCCTTGATTTGGCACGATCCAGCAACTCAAGACAGTCGGGGCTGAGATGGCGCAGATGCAGTCGTTTGCCCAGTTGCTGGTAGCGGCTTGCGAGATTGTCGACCGCCTCGATGGCGGAATGATCAACCAGGCGTGCGTCCATAAAATCAATAATTACCACTGACGGATCATCGCGCGGGGAAAACAGGGCAGCGAAGTTGGCGGTGGAGGCGAAAAACAGGGTGCCGTTGATCGCGTAGATTTTTCGCCCGATCTCGTCCTCGCCTATCGTGGCGCGAATTTCCTTGGCATGTTGCCAGGCGAAGACTAGCGCGGCGAATATGACGCCCGCCAATACAGCAATTGCCAGGTCGGTCAATACAGTAATGACCGTTACACCAATGACGATAATGGCATCCTGACGCGGAATCTTGTGCAGCGCCTGCAGACTGCCCCAGGCGAAGGTCTTTTGCGATACGACGAACATTAGTCCAACCAGCGCCGCCAGCGGGATCATTTCTATCCACCGCGACAGGAACAGGATGAAACCCAGGAGGAACAGGGCTGCGACAATGCCCGACAAACGGTGGCGCGCCCCGTTTCCGATATTGATCATGCTCTGGCCTATCATCGCGCAGCCACCCATGGTGGCGAACAGGCCGCCCGCGAGGTTGGCCATCCCCTGCGCCAGGCATTCGCGATTCGGCTTGCCGCGGGTGTCGGTGATGGTGTCGATGAGGTTCAGCGTCAGCAATGTTTCGATCAAGCCTATGGCAGCCAGTATGAGCGCATACGGGAAGATGATGTACAGCGTTTCCAGATCCATCGGCACCTGCGGAACATGGAACCTGGGCAAGCCACCGGCGATCGATCCCATATCGGAGACGGTCTTGGTATCGATACCCAAGCCAGCCACCAGGCCTGAAATGATCAGGATAGCGGCCAGCGACGATGGAATCATCGTCGTAAATCGGGGCAGTATGTAGATGATCGCCATTGTCGATACGATCAGTACCAGCATCATCCACAGCTGTGCGCCGCTCATCCAGGCAGCGATGCCGTCCGCACCGATGGTTGTGAAATGGCTAAACTGTGCCAGGAAGATGACGATAGCCAAGCCATTGACGAAACCCAGCATGACCGAATGTGGAACCATGCGTATGAACTTGCCGAGCCTGCATGCGGCGAACATTATTTGCAGCATGCCCATCAGAACGACTGTGGCGAACAGGTATTCCGGGCCGTGGCTCACCACCAGGCTCACCATCACAACGGCAAGAGCCCCGGTGGCACCGGATATCATGCCAGGCCTGCCGCCGAATACCGATGTGATCAGGCAGACGATAAAGGCGGCATAAAGACCGGTCAGCGGGCTGACTTGGGCGACCAGGGCAAAGGCGATAGCCTCTGGCACCAGTGCGAGCGAAACAGTAATGCCGCTCAAGACGTTGGTCTTGATGTCGGCGGGTTCGAGGGTGAACAAGGATTTCCTTCGGACGGGCGGACGATGTGCCGGTTGGCCGCTAAAAACGAAAAACGGAATGTCGAACGACAAGAGTTTAAACCGAGTTTCGAAATCACTGCGGATGCCACGACGCTTCTTGCAGTGCCAGAGCGCACCGCTTCGAATAGAGGAATGGCACCAACATGTCGGCGTTATTTGATTTAAGCGGTCGCACGGCCTTGGGCAAGGGGTCTTCCAAAGCATCCGACTATGTGAATGGCCAGATTATCTACGTGGACGGTGGCATGCTGGCCGTCCTGTAGGTTAGTCAGACGCAATCAAGTGACCATATAGCCACCATCGACTGGCATGATGACGCCGGTCATGAACGCCGACGCACTGGAGCAAAGAAATATCGCCGCCTGGGCGACGTCGTCGGGCGTGCCCCAACGCTTTAACGGTGTCCGTTCGAGAATGGGCCTGGCCCGCAACTCGTCATTTTGAAGTGCCTCGGTCAGGGGAGTGGCGATCCACCCGGGCGCAATGGCATTCACACGGATACCATCAACCGCGTAGGCAATGGCCAGCGATTTGGTCAGTTGCGCAATGCCGCCTTTGCTGGCGCTGTAGGCCGGAACCAGTCCGCCACCAAAAAAGCTGAGCATGGATGCCGTGTTAACGATGCATCCCGCGGACTTGGCCAGCAAAGGTCGGAATTCTTCACAGAGCCGCATCGTTCCAGTGAGATTGATGTTCAGGACCCGCTCGAAAACGGATAGCTTGAATTCTTCGCCGCGACAGATGATTCCGGCGCAATTGATCAGAATGTCGGCGCTACCGATGGTCTGCGCGAACGCGCTGATATCGTCCTCTTGCGTGACGTCAAGAATGACTTCTGTGATGCTGTTTGACCGATATGGGCTGGCATCATTCGATGGGAGTCCGGTGGCATAGACCTTTGCACCCAGGCCGGCAAGAGCCTCGGCAATACCGCGGCCTATGCCCTGGGTGCCGCCAGTGACGATTGCCGTTTTACCGGCCAGGAGGTCAGGTTTGAAGCTCATGGTTTCAACGTATGAATTGATCGACATAGTCGGCGCCAAGGCCGACCCTTTCATAATGCTTGCGGCACATGTCGAGTTTGATGAATACGTCTTCAAACCCGGTGTGATTGCCTTCGCTATCGACGTAGTACATCACCCCGTTGACGTGGAACATAGTGATCATCTCCTCCACATCATCGGGAACATACAGCGTGTGTGTCTCGCCGGGCGGTTCGAATACATAGCTGCCTTGCGTTGCAATCCAGTCGTGTTCCAGATAGTGCCACGAGCCCTTGATGACATAGCCATGAACGGCTTGCGGATGCCGGTGACAACTGAGCACGCCTGATTTTCGTACCCGGAGCAAATTAGTCCAATAACCCTGCGAGACATTCAGGCAAAGGGGACGGAACCATACATTATCCGCTTGCGGAACCCAGACCCGCTCATCCAGTGGGACGGCGTGGGGCACAACGATTTCAGGCAATGCCTCTTTCGGATTGGGATGTCGATAAGGGGTGGCTGTGGAGGTGGACATCGTTGATCCTTTGCGACCGTGGGTGGGGCATCGTATTGCGCGAAGCCTCAAGCTTAGAGAAATAACGTGCCGCCGCCACTCAGTGAATACCCACGGTTTCGACGCAAAAAAAGCGATTCCGGACATTTCTGCCGGGAATCGCAAATGCTGGGGTGAACCGTTAAACCGATTCCAGTTGCTTGCCCTGAGCGGGCTTCTTCTTTTCTTTATCCGTTGACGAGATCCAGTACCGGCGCGCGAAAATCCTTGAACAGACCAATGAACTCACCGATACGGGGTGCGGAGCTCTTCAAGGGATCGAGGATGGTATCCAGCGTGGTGTCCAGCTCCTGTAGCATTTTGCCCACGCGCGGCCAGTAGGCCGATTCATCACCAGGCGATGTTTCAAGCTCCGCCAGCTTGCGCAGCTGTTGGTGCAGGGATTCGCCGGACAAGCCGAATTCAGCCAATCTGTCTTCGTCGAGCATTCGAATTTCGTGCTGCAGTTGCTCGAAGTGATCGTAGACATAGTCAAGAAATACGGCCAGGGCTTCCTGCCGCAGTTCCTTGTACAACAACGGAGCGACTTCGGGCTGTGGGTGCACAAGTTGTAATCGCTGAGTCAGCAGATCATGCAGAAATCGTCTTGCTCCGTCCATGAAGTTGTGAAGTACCTCGTCCTCCGGGTCGGTTCCTGCGCCCAATTGGGTGAAATATGGCATGTCGGCTTTCCCTCTATTGGCTGTTGAGTCCCACTCTGAATGCCATCGTAGATGCTGGGTGTGGAGATGCCCATTGGCCAATGGCCCGAAGGGGCGGGGTCCAATCGACCGTAGCCGCTACCGTCTTTCGGCGGGTCGTCTACAATGTTTTGCCGGGCTTCCAGCCTTTTTCCGCGTGCCGCAGCGCAACTCTCAATGGCTTGCCATGATCGAAACCATACGCTTGAGCAAGTATCTTGCTGATCATCTTTCCTGTTCTCGTCGCGAAGCCGAAAACTATGTCCAGGGGGGGTGGGTGCGCGTGGACGGACAGCTAATAGAGGAGCCCGGGTTCCGGCTCCAACCGCAACACTGCGTGGAGCTTGCCGAAGGTGCGAGTGCCCAGGATCATAAGCCTGCCACAATCCTGCTGCACAAACCCGTGGGTTATGGCAGTAAAGCCGGTGAACGCTCCATTTTCGATCTCATTGCATCTGCCAATCGCGCGTCCGACGATCGCAACGATCGGACCTTCGTCAAGCGGGATCTGAACGGACTCGAATTGATGACACCACTAGAAGCCGATGCGGCGGGGCTGGTGGTCTTCACTCAGGAATATGCAGTAGCCCGAAAATTGAATGCCGATGCGGCTACCATTGAACATGAGTATGTGGCGGAAGTCGCCGGGGAGATTGCAGTCGATGGTTTGAAGCGCCTGAATCATGGTCCGTCGTGGCGAGGCACGCGCCTGCCGCCAGTCAAGGTCAGTTGGCAGAACGAAACACACCTGCGCTTCGCGTTGAAAAATCCACCGGCCGGACTCATTCTGGACATGTGCCATCAGGTCGGCCTGAAGATAATAAGCTTGAAGCGCCTGCGTATAGGGCGGGTGTCCCTGTCGGGCCTGGTTGCAGGCCAGTGGCGCTACCTGATGGGCTACGAGCGCTTTTAGATTGGCGCCTGACTCCCCGCGGCAGGCCCGCTCAGCCGGAATACCACGGTGTCCAATTCAGTCAGGCCCCGTTCGACAAACTTCGGTTCCTTGTCCAGAATAGAGCGGCGGTCCAGTACAGAGATCTTCGAATGCGTGCTGAACAATTGCCTAACCTCGGCTTCGTTCACCGAAAACGGCGGCCCGGCCATTTG
Organism: Pollutimonas nitritireducens; assembly: GCF_002849615.1. Taxonomy (GTDB): domain Bacteria; phylum Pseudomonadota; class Gammaproteobacteria; order Burkholderiales; family Burkholderiaceae_B; genus Pollutimonas; species Pollutimonas nitritireducens. The sequence goes on along the minus strand of NZ_PDNV01000006.1, from coordinate 5,113 downwards.
ATGCTGCGGATAATCCAGCGTTATCAGAATGCCCTGGTAGTGCTTCGGCAGCTGCGCATAAACGTGATTGACGTAGCGCTGGCGCATGTCGGCGGGGAGCGCGATGAGCGCCGCGCGGTCATAAGCGCCCGAACAACTGGATAGTGTCGCGGCGTCCAGCGCAAAGATATCGCCACAAATTATCTCGATATTGCCCGCGATAAAATGCTGGCCTATCGCCGACACGTGGCTGCTGGGTTGCAGGTCGTTCTCGGAAAAGAACTGGTCTATGGCCAACGGCGAGAGTTCCACGCCCAGGATCTTATAACCCTGGTGCGCCAGCCAGAGCATGTCGAGCGACTTGCCACAAAGCGGAACCAGGACGCGCGACCCGGTTTCCAGCCCGAGGGCGGGCCAGTATTTTTGCAACAAGGGCGTGACCTTGCTCAAGTGGAAATTCGTTTGGCCGTCGCGCCATCGTTCCAGCCAGAAATCTGCCTTCATGTCGCTTCCTCGTTCATGGATTCGTCGCATATTGTAGAGATAATCGCGGTGAACTGATCGCAGGAAGCGAACAATAGTTTCCGGCGTGCCAGCGAAATCTTCAAACTCTGTATATACTATCGGGCGATACATTCAGATACGAGAAACAAGTATGGAAACCAGCAAAACATCGGGCTCCTTTCCATTCCCGGGAGAAGCCGGACTTTATCCTCAAAACGGGGTTTATCAAGCCGGGCCCTTCCAGGGCCGGCCTGTCGCCCATCCTTACAACACCGTGTTGCTGCGCCTGAGCAGAATGGGTGTAAGCGCACCTGAGCGCCAATTCGACGAAACCGACAAGGAATACATCGTTCGACTGGACCGCACTTACACGGGTCTATTCCAGGACGTTATTTCAAGCGGCATACTCGGCGCCGACGTTTGATAACTCCTTGACGGCTCGGGCATCGCGCCCGCCGTCCCACACTCCGTCAACCCGGCCAGAACAGACGATAGGCCATCTCGGTCGGATCGGATATGCCATGCGTCCACGGCCATTTCGATCCCGTGCCCCTGTCATCTGGCGTATTGGTGAGCGATGGCGGAAAGGCGACTATCTGTGAGCAGTTTTAAACAGGGACAGCACAGTCCAAGTTTGAATACTGTTCAGAGGTATTGCAGCGATCCAAAATCCCGAGTAAACGACCCCACAAGGAGATGATATGTCAGAGAATATCGATCAGGTAGCTCTTCCCGAAGATGACATCGTTGCCGATGTAACCCCAACCCAGGAAAGTGCAGACGTCGTTCAAGAGTCCGACACGGCCCTGGATGAAGCAGGCAGTCCTGGCGACGGGGAAGCTGCTCCTGACGAGGTTGACACCGTGCAGGAAAATTCCCGCGTAGCGGAGGACGAGGAAGCTGACGTGGGCAATGATGACCCGATTGCATCGTAGCAACTAAGAAAAAGCCCGGTCAGAGCAAGATCTGCTTTTTGCCTGACTGGTCCATCGTTACCGCCCTTTCTTCGATGAGTACTTCGGGTCCACGGCTTGCTGTACGTATCCCGGCAATTACTGGAGAATGACTATGGTTACCGATAGAGACCTGGAACGGGCACTGCAAGATCGTGATTTTTCCGAAGAGGCCAGTTTGACAGAAACAGGCCGTAGCGAGCCCGCCTTTGGGCCCAGCGACTCGTCAGACTCGGGCAGCGACATTGCGCCGAACATGCCCGACACGGACAGTGACCGCGAAAACACGGGTGAGCGGCCGCAAGCCGAAAACACGGGCGAAGAGCCGTTGGACGACGATATCGAACCGGACCGGATAGTTCAGGAGGATGACGCAGGCCTGGCGCGTACACCGCCCGATCCTGTGCGGAATGGCGGTGTGGACGAAGACTGAATTCCATCCCTGAGTTCGCCCACCCATGGCGGACTCGACCACAATCGTTGTAGTATGAAACATTGTCTTACTACACGAAACAATGGTCACAGCCCAAAAGTTCCCAGCAAGGCCTTTCCTGGCGCAGTGGCTTTGGTTGGGATGCGCATTGACGATCCTGCTGGCGATAATTACGGTCAATCTTTACAGAACCCATGGCCGAATCGCCCAAGCCGAAAACGAACGCCTGGCTGTTCAGGCCGCGGTAATCGCAGCCAATCTCGAAGACCGGTTGTCGACGATCAATTTGGTCCTTGATCGCGTCCTGATGGATATTCGCGAGAATAGTGAGGTCTTGCGGTCGCACGAGTCGGTGAAGGATTATTTTCTCGCATTGACGACGCCCGTGCCAGGGGCACGATCCATTTTCATTGTTGATGCGCACGGCACTACGATTGCTTCGGATCGTGGGCATGCGGCTCGCCAAAACATGCGAAGCGAATCGCCCTTCATGGAGGTCAAAGCGCATCCCGACGCAACCGCCTTGTACCTTTCTTCGCCGAGCAAAAGCCCGCTTCATCCCGATGCGATCCACATCAGTCGCATGATTCCTGATAGCGAAGGGAACTTCGCCGGAATGGTTTCCGTTATGCTCGAACCGTCTTATTTGAGCACGTTGTTGCCGTCGTTACTGTATTCCCCAGGCATGTGGGGTGCGATCTATCATTCTGACGGTCCAGCACTCACAATTGCGCCAACGAGGTCGGGCTACGGGCCCCTGAGCCAAGACGGACACTTAATTGCGCAGATTGCGTTCGATCCGGCTACGCCGAAGCTTGAAAAGCCACTGCTCATTGAGTTCGGCAGAATTCGGTCCCAAGTATTTTTGCAATGGCACCAGGATCTTATCTTTCGCGCCTCGGTATTCACCTTGATCTGCCTTGTCAGCTTTCTGGCCGTGCGGGCATTTCAGTTTGCCCAACGCAGGGCGGAACATCAGAAAGCAAGCGCTGAGGCGATCCTGCAGACGACCTGGGACAACTATCAGCTCATCGTTGAAAATACGACCGATCTGGTAGCAAGGCTGGACCCCCGCGGTTACTATATTTATTTGAATCAGGCGTTTTCGAGTATCTACGGGGAACCGGTCAAGGAATGCCTCGGCGAACATTTTGCAGCAAGAGTGGTGGAAGCCGACCGGGCGCTTGCCGAAATGTCGTTTGGCAAGCTGAACGAACCGCCTTACGTACTCAGTTTTACGCTACGTAAATTGACGATGGACGGCATTCGACATTTCCAATGGACGGCGAGGGCACTGCTCGATCCGCATGGAAAAACGATGGAGATTATCGCTATCGGCCGGGACATGACCGAGCATATGCGAAGGGTGGGGGTCTTGGAACATCAGGCCTATCAAGATTACCTTACCGGGGTGGCCAACCGTCGCCATTTCATGAACTTGGCCAGGGAAGAATTGACGCATGCTTCGACTTATTCGCAATCCGCCTGCCTGCTTATGATCGATGTAGATCATTTCAAGCATATCAACGATGTTTATGGGCATAGAGCGGGCGACCTGATGCTGCAGAGCTTCAGCAAGGTCCTGCTCGAGACGCTACGGTCTACGGATATCATCGCCAGGGTGGGTGGGGAGGAATTTGCCGCTCTGATGCCTGACACCACGCTTGAGATGGCAATAGAGACGGCGTCGCGTTTGAACAACGCTATCGCGGAAAACACGCTCTGCATCGAAAACGCAACCGCCCTGCGCGTAACGGCGTCGATCGGGGTGGCCGCGTGGCAAAGCGGTTTGGACCTGGACGATCTTATGGATATGGCCGATAGCGCTTTGTATCAGGCCAAACATTCCGGACGCAATAAATTCTGTGTTGCCGACGCGCCGGAATCCACGGTCAGACGCTAACGTCATGCAAAGAGATAGGTGGCCTGTTGGGAATGTCGACCACGTTGTATGAGTAACGTCTCATTTGCGGGCTAGTGTGGTCGTTGAAGTTTCCGCTTCCTTCGCGCCATCATATTCAGGCCTTCAACGGCGGCCGAGAACGCCATGGCGGCGTAGACATATCCTTTTGGTACATGCGCGCCGAAGCCCTCTGCGATCAAGGTCATGCCTATCATGATAAGAAAGCCCAGCGCCAGCATGACGACAGTTGGATTATGACTGATGAATTCGGCCAGGGGGTCAGCGGCGATCAGCATGACCACTACCGCCACCACGACGGCAATGATCATGATCGGGAGGTGTTCGGTCATACCCACCGCGGTAATGATGCTGTCGACGGAAAATACCAAATCGAGCAAAAGTATCTGTACGATGGCGGCCGTGAAGGACATCGATACGGCTTTGCCGGTGGTCTTTCCTTCAAACATGTCGCCTTCTGGCGACGGGTCGACATTATGATGGATTTCTTTGGTCGCCTTCCACAGCAAGAATAGCCCTCCGGCGATCAGGATCATATCCTTCCACGAAAAGTCCTGGCCAACCAGACTGATAACCGGTTCAGTAAGCTGTACGATCCAGGCAATGGTGCCCAGGAGGGCCAGACGTAAAATCAGCGCGAGAGCGATGCCTATGCGCCGGGCTTTCGTTCGTTGCTGATCGGGCAGTTTATTGGTAAGAATCGATATGAAAACGAGGTTGTCGATACCCAGAACGACCTCCATGGCGATAAGGGTCGCCAATGCGACCCATGCGGTCGGATTGACAGCAAGCTGTATGAGGTAGTCCATGTGACGTCATCCTTGTTCAACCAGCGTCTGTTTAATATATTTACTGAGTTCGAAGTGCAAGTATTGCATAGATTGTCCAGGACTTGACCATGGCGCAAAGGACGACATACCGTCGTTTACCCTGCATTATCCTGTGTTAAGCTGAATTCGGACTTCGTGTTTCTGTCTTTACCGGATCACTTCAACGCAAAGCGTCAAAGGGAGCAAATCATGCGTGGCGACTCACCGAGCCATTACGGCGGAATAACGCGTTTTTTGCATTGGTTTATGGGACTTCTGGTAGTGCTTCAGTTCCTGAAGCTCGGGGATCGGATCAAGGACGGCGAACATTGGGTTGGACAAACCATTGTTCCATGGCACGTTTCCATTGGCGCATCGATATTTGTGGGCTCTTCATCATTAACGGGGGACGCCGACATTCATTAGACTTGTTTTTGCGAAGAAACACGTTTAATGGAAGCAATGCCGATGTCCCCAGTAAATTCTATCTTAGGAATCAGAGATCTAGTCATCG